>NZ_BAAGYA010000003.1:0-1162539 GCF_054779555.1 Nocardioides dilutus
CCACGACGGCTCGACTTCCGGACGCTGACCCAAGACGACCTCGATGCCATCGCACTCGAGCTCAACGACCGTCCTCGACAGACCCTCGGTTTCAAGACACCATCACAAGCACTAGCCGAGGTGTTGCGTTAACCGCCTGAGCCCGCACCGCATAGCGTGCGCTCGGAGACGCACGCTCCTGCCGCGGAGCGGCCGTCCGCTCATCAACGGAGCGGCCGTCCGCTCCTGCCGCGGATCGACCGTCCAGTTGTCGCGCGGCGACTTCGTCGGCCTAAGTGCGACGGGTGAAGCGGACCCTGCCGTTGGGCAGGCGATGGTGTGTGTAGCGGGGATCGTGGACGAGGCGGTGGGCTGGTGGGCAGAGCATCCAGCCGTCGCGATTGGTCTCACCTCCCTTCGACCACTCGTCCGGGTGGTGCATCTGTGTGTACGCGGGCGGGCAGTCGTGCCCCTCGGCGACACAGCCGCCCTGCTCGATGGTGGCCACGATGCGTTGCGCCTTCGAGTGCAGGCGCTTCGACCTGCCGAGGTCGAGGACCTCGCTCTTGCCGCCCAGGACAGCGGGGATGATGCCGGCCCCGCACGCGATGCGGCGGGCGGTGCCGGGTGACATGAGCTCGCCGGTGTCGAGCTTGGCGGCCTTGAGGCCACCCATCAGCGTCTCGTAGGGCATGAGGACCACGACGGTGGCGTTGAGACCGCCGGCGTCGGGGAGCTTGTCGGTGGGGTAGCGACGGACGTACTCGGCGAACGCCTCGCCAAGCCGTTCCGCGGTCGGCTTGCGCTCGCCCAGCGGCCCCTTGGCGGCGCGGTGCTTCGGCGCGGAGAGCGCGAACATCGCCTTCTTGAAGCAGGCGCCGGAGTAGCCGTCGAGGTCGAACTTGCCGCGGACCCGGCCGTCCGGGGTGTCCCAGACGTACAGCCGGTTCGCCTCCTCGTCCTCGGCGGCCGACCTGGCCAGCTGCTTGGCGAGATGGGCGTCCGCCACCTCGGGTGCGACGTACTCGAGGACTGCTTGACCCAGAGCGGTCAGTGCCTTGGCGTCGTGCTCCGCCGCGTGCTCGATCAGGAACGATTCGGCCTTCGTCGTGAGCTCGGGGTCGAGGTCGGCGGGCAGCTTGTCGAGGCTGTGGAGGATCGCCTCGGCCTGCTCGACCTGCAGCGCGCCGTCGCTCAACGCCTTGTCAGTCAGCGGGTGTGCCTCGAGGCCCTCGGCCAGGTAGGCACGCCGGTGCCCGGTTCGCCAGTTGACCCGGCTGGTCCGGGCGTCCCACGCCGCGACCGAGCGAGCGCCGATGTCGCCGGCCAGATCCAGGGTCTTGGCCCGCAGCAGCACCCGCGACCGCAACGCGGCGGCCTGCGCCTCCAGCGCGTCCGCCTCCGCCAGTGCCAGGTTGACCTCCGGTCCGGCCATCGACCAGACCGGGGCGTCGTGCACCTCGGCCAGCGCGCCGCGCGCAGCCGCCAGCGCCGCGATCACACGGTGCGGGTGCTGGGTCACGGCCGTCATGGCTCCAGCACACCCGCCACCACGGACACCCGCCGACACCCCTGTGGAGAACGCGCACAACGGGCGGGCTGTGGACACGAAGTGGCCGGCGCCCCTGCCAATGTGTGGGGGATCGCCTCCCTGACTACGGTTGAGCGGTGAGCACGAGGGCCCGGCAGTACGACGCGCAGGTGCTGCGCCGCGAGCAGCTCTCGCCGCACCTGGTCCGGCTGACGCTCGAGATCGACGGATTGGTCTCGACCGGGGTGCCGGACGAGTGGGTCGGACTGGTCGTGCCCGGACAATTCCAGGTGCGCTACTACACGGTGCGCTCGTACGACGGGCGCGAGCTCGTCGTCGACGTGGTCGTGCACGATGTCGGGCTGGTCACCGAGTGGGCGTCCGGCGACTGCCTCGGCGACCGGGTCGTGGTCACCGAGCCGAAGGGGTCCTTCGAGCTGCCAGACGACGCCGAGTGGCTGATGCTCGTCGGCGACCTGACCGCGCTCCCGGCAATCGCGAGGATCGCCGAGACCGTCGACCTGCCGACCCGCATCTGGGCGCAGGTCCCCGACGCCGAGCTGCACGAGGGCTACCTACCCGGTCGCGCTGAGGTGACCTGGCTCGACGAAGGGGCGGCGCTCGCCGACGTCGTGTCCGGGCTCGGCTGGCCGGGCACCCCGGGCTACTTCTGGATGGCGGGGGAGTCCGCCGACATGCGGGCGATCCGCAAGCACCTGATGCGCGAGCGGAAGCTGGCGGCGCCGGCGTACGACGTGATGGGCTACTGGCGAAGCGCCGCCCAGCGGCAGCCCCGCGCCGTCGACCCGGGTCCGATCTACCGTTCCGGCAAGGCGCGAGGATTGTCGGACGCGCAGATCTGGGCCGAGTTCGACGAGGCGCAGGCATGAGCGAGGCCCACCGTTCCGGCTTCGCGTCCTTCGTGGGCCGCCCCAACGCGGGCAAGTCGACGCTCACCAACGCGCTCGTCGGCTCCAAGGTCGCGATCACCTCCGACAAGCCGCAGACCACCCGCACCGTCATCCGCGGGATCGTGCACCGCCCCGACGCGCAGCTGGTCCTGGTGGACACCCCCGGTCTGCACCGGCCGCGGACGCTGCTGGGGGAGCGGCTCAACGACCTGGTCCGCACGACCTGGGCCGAGGTCGACGTCGTCGCGGTCTGTTTCCCGGCCAACGAGAAGATCGGTCCCGGTGACCGGTTCATCGTCAGTGAGCTGGCCAAGGTGCGCCGGACGACCAAGGTCGCCGTGGCCACCAAGACCGACCTCGCCGCCCCCGAGCGGATCGGCGCCCACCTGCTGGACATCGCCGCGCTGGGCACCGAGACCCACACCGACTGGGCGGAGATCGTGCCGGTGTCCGCGGTCAGCGGTGACCAGGTGCAGCTCCTCGCGGACCTGCTGGTCCGACTGCTGCCCGAAGGACCGCCGCTCTACCCCGAGGGTGACCTGACCGACTCCCCGGAGGAGACGCTGGTCGCCGAGCTCATCCGGGAGGCAGCCCTCGAAGGCGTCCGTGACGAGCTGCCGCACTCGATCGCGGTCGTCGTCGAGGAGATGCGCCCGCGCGAGGGACGGCCGGCCGACAGGCCGCTGCTCGACATCCACGCCAACCTCTACCTCGAGCGCGACTCCCAGAAGGGCATCATCATCGGCCACAAGGGATCGCGGCTGCGCGACGTCGGCACCCGCGCCCGCGCCCAGATCGAGGCGCTGCTCGGCACCCCGGTCTACCTCGACCTGCACGTCAAGATCGCCAAGGACTGGCAGCGGGACCCGCGCCAGCTCAGGAAGCTGGGGTTCTGATGACCACCGACACCCGAGACATGCCCGAGACGATCGCTGCCTGGCACCGGGTCGTGGAGGCTGCGGACCCCACGCTGCTAGACGCGCTGCTCGCCGACGACTGCGTGTTCCGTTCGCCCGCGGTGCACACCCCGCAGGAGGGCAAGCAGGTCACCACGGCCTACCTCAGCGCCGCTATGGTCGTGCTCGGGCCGACGCTGAGCTACCGCCGCGAGTGGTACGCCGACGACTCGGCCGTTCTCCAGTTCGCAGCCGAGCTCGACGGGCCCAACGGTAAGAGGATCAGCGTCGACGGCATCGACATGATCACCTGGGGCGAGGACGGCCGGATCACCGAGTTCGCGGTGATGGTGCGACCGGTCAAGGCTCTGCACAAGCTCATGGAGCTGATGGCGGCCGAGCTGTTCAGAGATCGAGGCTGACGCCCGCCTCGTCGAGGCTCTTGTCCCACAGCCGCGCCGCGAGGGCGTCGTCCTGTGCGTAGCGGCTGAGCCTCGCCGGACCGACCGGTCCGCGCCACTCACGCATCCCGGTCGAGCCGGTGTAGGAACCGGGCTCGGCCTCGGTGGCGGCGTACATGACCGGCCGGGCGCCGGCCAGGGCGGACTGGAGGATGATCCTGGTCCAGATGGGGGCGGTCCAGCGGATCGGTGCGATCGCGCCCAGCCCGTCCCGGCTGCTGATCAGACCGGTGGCGGCGACGCCGGGATGGGCGGCAGTCGCGGTGAGCCGGGAGCCCGCCGCGGTCGCCCGGCGCTGGAGCTCGCGCGCGAACAGGAGGTTGGCGAGCTTGGTGTTGCCGTAGGAGGCCTGCGGGTTGTAGCCCTGCCGAGGGTTGGCCTCGAGGACCGACTCGTTGCCGGCGTGGTGCGCGATGGATGTGACGGCGACGACCCGCGGCGCCGGTGCCTCGAGCAACCTCGGCAGCAACCGCGCCGTGAGCGCCACGTGGCCGAGGTGGTTGGTGCCGTACTGCAGCTCGAAGCCGTCCTCGGTCTCGCGGTAGCGCGGCGGTGCCATCACGCCCGCGTTGTTGATGAGCAGGTCGACGGGCCCCTCGACGGACTCGGCGAACCGTCGCACCGACGCCAGGGAGGCCAGGTCGAGCTCGGCGACCTGCGTAGACCCGGAGATCCGCGCCGCCGCCTCCGCCCCGGCAGCGGTGCTGCGGCAGGCCAGCACGACCCGGGCGCCGTGGGCGGCGAGCTGCTCGGCGGTGTGGAACCCGATCCCCGAGTTGGCGCCCGTCACCACCACGGTCTTGCCGGACAGGTCGAGCAGGTCCTTCTCCGTCCAGCTCACGTCGCGAGGCTATCCGGGGTCTCGAGCGCGGGAAGGACGTGGTCGAGCAGCAGCGGGGCGAGGTCGGGGGACCGCTGGCCCAGGGGGTGCCAGCGCAGCTCCTCGATCTCCCCGAGGGGCGCGGGATCGGGCTGACCGGTGGGCGCGCGGAAGACCGTCGACCTGACCAGGGCGTCCGGCTCGTTGGCGGCGACGGAGGTCCAGTCCCCCAGCTCGACGAGCTCGTTCGCCGCCAGCCTCAGCCCGATCTCCTCGGCGGCCTCGCGCACCGCGCACTCGACCGGGGTCTCGCCGGGCTCGAGCTTGCCGCCGGGCAGCATGAACCGGCTCGTCCCGCGCTTGCGAACGGTGAGCAGCGCCCCGTCACGCAGCACGCACACCGAGGCGGTGACGAAGACGGTCACGCGGCATCGGCGTCGTCGGCGCTGTCGTCAGCGGTGTCGTCCGCTGCCGGGGTGTCGGGTGCCCAGCAGCGGCCGTAGTCCTGGCCGGCCGCCCACTGCTCGGCCGTGGGCCACTCGTAGCCCCACTCGTAGTCGAGCGCGTCCTGCGCCACCTCTCGCCCGGCGTCCTCACACGGCTCCTGCCCGGCCGCGCGGACCCGCTTCTCCCCCGGGTAGGCCTTGCCGGGCAGGTCGACCGCGCGGATCGCCCGCCAGCTGTGGTCCTCCCGGCACAGGACCCGCTCGAAGTCCGGGTCGTCTGGGGCGGCCGTCCCGCACATGCCGTAGGTATCCAGGCCCGCAGGGTCCGCCAGGGCGTTCTCCAGCGAACCGCGGACCCGGGCCAGCTGGTCGTCCCCGGCCACGGCGACGACGTCACAGCGATACCAGTTGGCCCCGGCGTCCGACTGCTCGAGGCTCGGTGTGAACCAGACCGCTCGCAGCATGGTCAGGCGCAGTGCCGCGTCCGTCGTGCCCAGGAACGCCGCCAGCCTGCGCGGGCAGGCCTTCGCGACCTGGTCCTGGACGCGGTCGGAGTCCACCGCGACGAGGTGGCCCGCGACCACCGTGCGGAGCTGGCCCACGGCGTAGGTCTGGCCGGTGTGCGGGGCCTTGCAGCTGACGATCCGGTCGCTGTCGGTCGGGGCGAGCGCCTCGTCGAAGCTGAGCCGGCGGCACTCCAGCCGTTTCGGCCGGGGTGGCGGGGGTGCGGCGATGGGTGGAGCCGGTGTCGTCGGGGTGGCCGACGGTGTCGTGGCGGCCTTCGGGGCGTCGTTGCCCGAGCAGCCCGTCACGCCGAAGGCGGCGAGGAGGATCAGGACGAGGGTCCGGCTCACGCCGAGGTCTTCGCCCAGCAGACCGAACGGCGGTTGCCGGCCTTCCACTCGGCCTCGTGGAACCACGTGTAGCCGAAGTCGTACTCGGGCGGGTAGCCGAGCCACGCCCCCACCGAGTCCGAGCAGTAGTCACGCGTGGTCACCTCGACGAGGCGGTCTCCGGGGTAGGGGTCCTCGGGCTGGCCGAGCTTGATCGTGGTGACGGCGCGCCAGATGTGCGGTTCGGTGCAGGGGATCTTGGGGGCCGACTGCACCGAGTCGCCGTTGACGCAGACCAGCCACTTGTCCTTCGGCTTGCCCTCCAGCAGTCCGCGCGCCGTCCTGGGCAGCTCGACGAACCGCTTGCTCTGCTCGCCACCCCCGACGACGTCACAGCGGTACCAGCGGGCGCCCTTGTCCCAGGCCTTCTCCGAGGGGCGGAACCACGCCCAGCTCACGACCGTGCGCATCACCAGGCTCTCGTCGGCACCGAGGAACGTCTCGAACTGCTCGCCGCACGTCTCGTACGCGAAGGCTCCGAGCTCGGCGGAGTCGTAGTCGACGTCGTGCAGGTCGGCCGGCAGGTCCCCGACCGCGAACGTCTCCGCGGTGTGCCGTTCCTCGCAGTCGACGGTCTTGGTGGCGTTGCTGCGCTGGTGGACGTCCTCGGGCGTGAGCACCCGGCAGACCCCGAGCTCCGGCGGCTCCATCGTGTCGACCTGTCCCGGGTCGGCGTCGCCGCCGGGGTCCTCCCCGCACCCCGCCAGGGTGATGAGGACGACGGTGACGAGGGACGCGAGGCGTACGCCGCGAGCGCGCACGTCACCCTCCCCTCTCCGGACCCGTCGAGCGTTGGCGAGCCTACCGGCGTACCGGAGCCGACCGGACCCGGTCGAGATGACCCGGAGTCGCTTCGGGTCAGTCGGTCAGGAGCGCGGCGACCGTTGCGCCGAGCTCGTACGCCGCGGCCCGGTGCTCCTCGGTCACCTCACCCAGCACCTCGAGCACGGGGGCCGCCTGCGTCCAGGGGAGCGCCCGGACGATCGACTCCACCGAGCGGACCGCCCCCGCCGTGTCGTACCGGCCGTGCACCCACAGCCCGAACGGCCGACGCCCGCCGCTGCCGCCTGCGGCCGAGCCGTCGTCGCTCAACGCTCCGCCGGCCTCGAGGAAGACGGAGTCGAAGAAGTGCTTGAGAGCGCCGCTCATGTAACCGAAGTTGGCGGTCGTCCCGAGCAGGAACCCGTCGGCCGCGAGCACGTCCGCCGCGGACGCCTCGAGGGCCGGGCGCACGACGACGTCGACGCCCTCGATCGCGTCGTCGTGGGCGCCCGCCACGACCGCGTCGGTCAACGCCCGGACGCTGTTCGTGGGGGAGTGGTGGACGACGAGCAGCTGTGCCATGCCTGTCAGGCTAGGAGTCGTGGAGGGTCGCGTCCTGGAACGGCTCGGCTGCCGGGCCCCGGTGCTGGCCGCGCCCATGGCGGGCGGGCCGACGACGCCGGCGCTCGTGCGGGCCGCCGCCGGGGTGGGCTCCGGCGGGTTCCTCGCCGGCGGCTACCGGGCTGCCGAGGACCTGGCGACCCTCATCGACGAGGTGCGCGCGGACACCGCCGCCTACGGCGTCAACCTGTTCGCGCCCAACCCTGTGCCGGTCGATCCCGACGCCTACCGTGCCTACCGCGACCGGCTGTTGCCACTCGCGGAGCAGTACGCCGTCGACCTCCCGAGCTCGCCGATCGAGGACGACGACGCCTGGCACGCCAAGGTCGACCTCCTGGCGACGGTCGGGCCGCCGGTGGTGTCGTTCACCTTCGGCATCCCAGGTCGCTCGGAACTCGACCGGCTCCACCGGGCCGGGAGCCTGCTCGTCCAGACGGTCACCTCGCCGGACGAGGCCGGGCAGGCCGCTGCCGCCGGCCTCGACGCGCTCGTGGTCCAGTCACCGGACGCGGGGGGTCACTGGGGCACCCTGACGCCGGCCGCACCGCCGGCGCGGCTCGGACTTCCGGCGCTGGTCACGGCGGTCCGGGCAGCGGTCGACCTGCCGCTGCTGGCCGCGGGCGGGATCGCCGGCCCCCATGATGTCCGCGCGGCACTGGCTGCGGGTGCCGAGGCGGTGGCGGTCGGCTCCCTGCTGCTGCTCGCGCCTGAGGCCGGCACCAACGCCGCCCACCGCGCCGGCCTCGGCGGCCCCGACCGGGGGGTTCCGGTCACCACCGCGGCGTTCAGCGGCCGTCCGGCCGGCGCTCTGCGCAACGCGTTCGTGGCGGCGTACGACGGGCTGGCGCCGCTGGGCTACCCGGCGCTGCACCATCTGACGGCCCCGATCCGCCGCGCTGCGGCCGCCGCCGGCGATCCCGAGCACGTCAACCTCTGGGCCGGCACCGGCCATCGCAGCGCGGTGGCCCGGCCGGTCGGGGACATCCTGGAGGGGCTGGTCCCCTAGGCCTAGGTGGCCATCATCAGGATCATGTCGCGGTCGTAGGTCCGGCCGTCGTGCTGCTCGGTGAGGTGTGCGTTGGTGAGCTCGACGAGCTCGTCCTCGTCCTTGCCGACGATCGTCTCGCCGCAGGGGCACTGGATCCGGGTCTTCACGACGTCACTGTCTCACCCGACGGGCGACGGCGGGTAGGTCGAGCCGTCGAGCAGCTCGCGGTCGCCCAGCGGCTCCTGGAGGGGCAGTGGCCGGCTGACAGTCGGGTTGCCCGGACAGGTCTGGCCCCCCTGGGGAGGCGTCGAGGTCCAGTAGACGGTGACCGACTCGTCGGTCTCCACCACGTACGGGTCGTGCAGGAACGGCGACGGGTCGCGTGCGCTGGTGCAGGTTCGCTCGTTCAGGTCGAGCATCGGCTCGGTCGACGTGCGATCGACGCCTGCTCCGTGCAGCTCGACCCAGGTCTGCCCGGGACGGAGTACGGCAGCGAGGTGGCAGTTGCCGCCGCCGGTCCACACCCATCCGTCGCCTCGACGCTCGATCCCCATCACGAACGCTCCGTCGACCGGTCCGTGCTCGGTCCAGGTGTCGAGGCCCAGCGTGTAGACATCGCCGTCGATCTCCAGGAGACGCCACGGCGTGTGCTCGGCGCCCTTCGTCAGGGACGACAGCTCCAGCTCTCCCGCGTACTTCGGGTTCGCCAGCAGCTCCCTGAAGATCTCGATCATCTCCGATTGCGAGAAGGGGCTCTCGATGCCGGACGTCATGATCGACGGTGACCAACCGTCACCTCCGCCGCAGCTCACCTGGATCTCGCCGTCCCTCTCCACGAAGGGCGCGTCGGAATCCGCGGAGTCGATCTGGGCGGTGGCCGGGTCCTCGGCGACCGAGGGGCCTGGCTCTTCCCCGCAGCCGGCGATCACCAGGGCGAACACGAAGGCGAGCGAGACGACGGCGGCGCGCAGCAGCATGCTCATGGGACGGACCGTGGACCTCTCGGGGTTCCGGTGGGCTAAGGTGGTGCCGCCATGATGCGCGAGTTCCTCCTCCTTCGCCGCCGCAGCGAGGTCTGAGCCAGAGCCGGACCCCCTCGCTGCGGAGTGAGTGTGCGCGACCGGCCTTCTCGACAGCCCGTCCCGGGCAACTCACAGAGGACACCGCATTCATGAGGATCCCGCCCCAGCAGCCCAGCCCGATGCCGTTCGGGCGCTACGCGCCGTTCCCGCCGATCGACCTGCCCGACCGCACCTGGCCCGACAAGGTCATCACGCAGGCCCCGCGCTGGCTCTCCACCGACCTGCGCGACGGCAACCAGGCGCTCATCGACCCGATGAGCCCGGCCCGCAAGATGACGATGTTCGACCTCCTGGTCAAGATGGGCTACAAGGAGATCGAGGTCGGCTTCCCGGCCGCCAGCGAGACCGACTTCGCCTTCGTCCGTCAGCTCGTCGAGAGCGACCGGATCCCCGACGACGTCACGATCTCGGTGCTGACCCAGGCCCGTGAGGACCTGATCGAGCGCAGCGTGCAGTCCCTGGTCGGCGTACGCCGGGCCAACATCCACCTCTACAACGCGCTCGCCCCGCTGTTCAGGCGCGTGGTCTTCCGGGCCAGCAACGACGAGATCAAGGACATCGCGACCCGCGGCACCGAGATCGTGCTGAAGAACATCGAGAGCTATCTCGACCCCACAGTGATCGGCTACGAATACAGCCCCGAGATCTTCACCTCGACCGAGCTGCCGTTCTCGCTCGAGGTGTGCGAGGCGGTCTCCGACGTCTGGCAGCCCGAGGACGGCCGCGAGATCATCCTCAACCTGCCCGCCACCGTCGAGGTCGCGACGCCCAACGTCTACGCCGACCAGATCGAGTGGTTCGGGCGCCAGCTCACCCGGCGCGCCAACACGGTGATCAGCCTCCACCCGCACAACGACCGCGGGACCGCCGTCGCCGCGACCGAGCTCGCGATGATGGCCGGAGCGGACCGCGTCGAGGGTTGCCTGTTCGGCCACGGCGAGCGCACCGGCAACGTCTGCCTGGTCACCCTGGCGATGAACCTGTTCAGCCAGGGCATCGACCCGCAGGTCGACATCTCCGACATCGACGAGGTACGCCGCACCGTCGAGTACTGCACCCAGCTGCCCGTCCACCCCCGCCACCCCTACGCCGGCGACCTGGTCTACACAGCGTTCTCCGGCTCCCACCAGGACGCGATCAAGAAGGGCCTGGAGGACCTCGACCGGCGGGCCGCAGAGCAGGGCATCCCCGTCTCGGAGATGCCGTGGGAGGCGCCCTACCTGCCGATCGACCCCAAGGACGTCGGCCGCTCGTACGAGGCCGTCATCCGGGTCAACAGCCAGTCCGGCAAGGGCGGTGTCGCCTACCTGCTCAAGGCCGAGCACAAGCTCGACCTGCCGCGCCGGGCCCAGATCGAGTTCAGCCGGGTCATCCAGGAGCGCACCGACGCCGAGGGCGGCGAGATGACCGCCGACGAGATCTGGGGCGTCTTCAGGGCCGAGTACCTCGACCGCGAGACCCCGCTCCGGCTCAACTCGGTGCACACCTCGTCGGCCGCGGGGGAGAAGGACGCCCTCGACGTCAACGTCTATGTCGACGGTGAGGTCCGGACCCTGCACGGCGAGGGCAACGGCCCGATCGCGGCGTTCGTCACGGCGATCAACGGGCTCGAGCACAACTTCGACGTGCGGGTCCTCGACTACGCCGAGCACGCGCTCAGCTCGGGCGGCGACGCCCTCGCGGCGGCGTACGTCGAGTGCCTGGTGCACGACACCGTCTACTGGGGCGTGGGCATCGACGCCAACATCGTCACGGCGTCGCTCAAGGCGGTCATCTCGGCGGTCAACAGGGCTAGCGGGACGTAGGCCCAGCTACGCCGAGTGGGTGAGCCGCTCCGACCTCGCCAGCGGGATCCGCACGGTGAAGGTCGAGCCCTGCAGGTGGGCGGAGTCGACCTCGATCCGGCCGCCGTGACCCTGGACGATCGCGGCGACGATCGACAGGCCGAGGCCGGTGCCCTGGATCTGCCGGTGCTGCGCGGTCGAGGCCCGGAAGAAGCGCTGGAAGAGGTCGTGCTGCTCGTCGACGGGGATGCCGATGCCGGTGTCGCTGACCTTCAGCACCGCCTCACCGTTCTCCGCGGTCAGCAGGAGCTCCACCTCCCCGTCGTCCTCGGTGAACTTCACGGCATTGCTGAGCAGGTTGATCATCACCCGCTCCAGCTGGGTGCGGTCGCCGGTGACCCTGATCGGGCGGCCCGGTGACTGGATGTTGAGCGCGAGCCGGCGACCCTTGAGCAGCGGGCGCACGGCGTCCTCGACCGGGCGCAGTGTCTCCACGAGGTCGACCGGGTCGTGCCTCCACTGCACATTGTCCGAGTCGAGCCCGCTCAACATCAGCAGGTCGTTGATCATCGAGATCAGGCGCTTGCCGTTGCGGTCGATCGTGTCCAGCAGCGGCACCTGACCGGGCAGCGGCTCGGCCACCTCGCCGTCGCGCAGCATCTCGACGTAGCCGACGATGCTGGTCACCGGCGTCCGCAGCTCGTGCGACACCGTGGACACGAACTCGTTCTTGGCCTGGTCCAGCGCACGCAGGCGCTCGACCGCGGTCCGCTCCTTCTCCAGGGCGGCGACCAGCATCTCCTGGCTGTGTCGCTGCTCGGTGATGTCGCGGGCGACGCAGAGATAGCCGCTGCGCGCCGCGATGTCGTCCTCGGAGACGCTCAAGGTCATCGAGACGAGCTGGTCGGCGCCGTCCTTGTTGACCCAGGTCCAGTCCCGCGCCTTGGTCTCCCCGTCGTGGCCGAGCCCGCGCACCAGGATCGCGAACGCCTCCTCGGGACTGTCCGCGCCGGTGCGCTCGAGCAGCTCGCTCGACTTGAGCAGGTCCACGAACGGCGTTCCGACCAGCTCGTGCCGGTCGTAGCCGAGCAGGTGCTCGGTACCGGAGTTGACCACGCTGATCCGCCCCCCGGTGTCGACACCGACCAGGGCGGTGGTGAACGAGGCCTCCATCAGGTGGTTGACCAGGCCCGCCGTTGCGCGCTCCGCGGTGACGTCGATGCCGGTCATCACGGCGAACGCCGCCTTCCCGTGCTCGTCGTGGACGATGTTGGTGTTCCAGACGATCCGCAGCTTCTCGCCGGACCTGGTCAGGGCGTCCGACTCGCGGGCGACCGGCACGCCGGACCGGTTGGGCCACATGAGCAGGGCCTCGATGTCGTCGGCATCGGCCGGTACCAGCCCCAGCTCCCACACCGGTCGCCCGATGAGGTGGCTGGCGGGGTAGCCGGTGATCTCGCTCGTCGCCTGGTTGACGCGGACGACCGTGCCGTCCAGGTCGGTCATCATGATGATGCAGGCTGTCGTGTCCAGCGTGGTGCTGGTGAGCCGCTCGGCGATCTCCAGGGAGCGCCGGGCCTCGTGCTCCGAGGTGACGTCGAGAAGCTGCGCCGCGAGCAGCGGCTCGTCGGAGTCCTCGGAGAGCCGGGAGAGCGCCAGCGTCACGTGCCCGGCACGGCTCCCGCGTAGGGCGACTTCTGCCTGCCAGCCGTCGCTGCGGCCCGCGATGGTGTCCGCGAGCGCCTCGGCGAAGTCCTCGTCGAAGTCGACCAGGTCGAGGAGGGAGGCGTCGACGAGGTGTTCGCGATCGCCGCCCAGGATGTGGATCGCGGTGTCGTTGAGGTCGACGATGCGGATGTCGAGCCCATTCTCGCCGTCGTCGGCCGGGTCCTCGGCGGGGACCTCCTCGACGGCCAGGAAGACCATCCCGACGAGTGACTCGGTGAAGTTGCGGCGGAAGAGCTGCTCGTCGGCGCGCACCCGGCTGAGCAGCAGCTGCGACTGCAGAGCGGTCACGGCCAGGGGGAGGGTGATCACCGCCGTGCAGAGGAGGAAGAGCTGGGCCGCGGCTCCGGCGGCGAGGACGTCGTAGGAGCCACCGGAGGTTGCGGACGCGAACGGGCCACGACCGTCGGCGGTGAGCAGCGAGACGATGATCGCGAAGCTCGCGAGCTCGAGCGACAGCACCCGGATGCCCAGCCTCAGCGCGCCCCAGGTGAGCGCCACCAGTGGTGGCAGGGCGATGATCAGCGTCCCGGTCGGCCAGAAGATCGCCAGCGTCAGGGCGACCAGCGCCAGGAGCTGAGCCAGGTGCTCTACCGACCATCGGCTGAACGGCTGTCCGATCAGCAGCGTCACCGGCAGCAACGTGACCAGGGCCGCCGCGTGCGAAGCCGCCGTGGACCGCAGCGTCGGCAGGAAGGCACCGGTGCCGGCCAGGTCAACAACCGTCGCGGCGATCAGCCCGATCACGGCGGCAGCTGCCGCGGCGGTGATGAGCAGTCGGAGCACGTCGTCCTGGCCCACCAGGCGTGGTGCTCGCCTCAGCCCGGCGGTGAGGATCAGGCCCGCGACGACCGCCTCGGTGGTGTTGGCCAGGCCGAAGCCGAGGCTCACCTCGAGCGCGCGCCCTCCGGTGAGGTTCGTGGCCACGCTGACGAGGAACACCGCAGGCACCAGGACGAACCAGTGTCGCCGGGGTGCGAGTGCGAGCAGCGAGACGGTGAAGGCCGCGGCCGGCCAGAACGTGGCGACGGGCGATTCCGCGGGAGCGAACAGCACGGCGCCCACGCCGGCGGCGTAGGCACCGAGGAGCAGGGTGAGGGAGAGTGCCCAGCTCCTCCTGGGGTCGGGGGAGGCCACGTACCCCAGTGTCGGGCAGGCTGGGGGTGGGCGGAGGCACTTCCGTCACACTGGTGCGACGAATTCTCTCCGCGGGCGGGCGTCCGGTTACCCGCCAGTAGTATCGTGAGGCCATGTTGGTCTCCGAGCGCATCGGGCAGTTCTTCCTCGATACCGAGGAAGGCCGCGACCGTCTGGAGTACACCGAGTACGGCGGCGGGGAGTCTTGGGTCGTGCTGCTCCACGGTCAGCTCATGCCACGCCGCATGCAACAGCCACTGGCCCGGGCGCTGGCCGCCGAGGGGCTGCACGTGGTCACTCTCGACCTGCTCGGGCACGGCCGGTCCGACCGTCCGGCCGACCCGCTCGTCTACTCGATGACTGCGTTCGCGGAGCAGGTGGTCGCGCTGCTCGACCACCTGGGCGCCGAGCAGGCGGTGGTGGGTGGCACCTCGCTGGGAGCCAACGTCAGTCTCGAGGTCGCCGACATCGCTCCCGACCGGGTCCGCGGACTGATCGTGGAGATGCCGGTGCTCGACAATGCGCTGGAGGCAGGCATCCTCGCCTTCGGACCGCTGCTGTTCACCGCGCGGTTCCTGCCCTTCACCGTCTCAGCGGTCCGGCTGCTCACCCGGCCGATCCCCCGCGGCATCGTGCCGTTCTGGACGGGCATCGTGCTCGACACCCTCGACCAGCGCCCCGACGCGATGGCTTCGGTCGTCCACGGTCTCTTCTTCGGTCGGGTCGCGCCGTCGTCCAAGCGACGGCGGGCGATCACCGCACCCGCCTTGGTGGTGGGACACCCCGCGGACCCCATCCACCCGGCCGCCGACGCCGCGATGCTGGCCGAGGAGCTCCCCAACGCCACGTTCGTCAAGGCTCGGAACATCCTCGAGTGGCGCTTCGCCCCCGACCGGCTCAACCGGATCGCCGCCGGTTTCGCGCTGCGCTGCTGGGCGGACCAGAAGTCGAATCAGAAACCGAACCAGAAGAGCGGCCGCCGCCGTTCCGGCGCGTGACCAGCGTCGGCACCCACTGACGTAGCAGAATCTCCAGAGTGCCTCTCTATCGAGACGAGGCGGTCGTGCTGCGCACCCACAAGCTCGCAGAGGCCGACCGGATCGTCACCCTGCTGACCCGCGAGCACGGGCGGGTGCGCGCGGTCGCCAAGGGGGTACGCCGCACCACCTCGCGCTTCGGTTCCCGGCTCGAGCCGTTCACCCACGTGGACCTGATGCTCGCCGAGGGGCGCAACCTGGACACCGTGACCCAGGCCGAGACGCTGAGCTCGTTCTCCGGGACGCTGGGCAACGACTACGAGCGCTACACCGCCGGGACGGTGATGCTCGAGACCGCCGAACGGCTCGCCTCGGAGGAGAAGCAGCCGTCGGTCCAGCAGTTCCTGCTGCTCGTGGGCGGCCTGCGCGCGATGGCGGCCGGCGAGCGCCGTCCGGCCCAGGTGCTGGACTCCTATCTCCTGCGGGCCCTGTCCGTCGCGGGCTACGCCCCGTCGTTCGAGCACTGCGCCCACTGTGGACTGGAAGGGCCGCACCGCTGGTTCAACCCGTCCATGGGCGGGGTGCTCTGCCCGACCTGCCGGGTGCCCGGGTCGGCAAGCCCTGCGCCCGAGACGGTGACGCTCCTCGGCGCCCTGCTCGCCGGTGACTGGCCGGTCGTCGAGGCGGCCACCCCACGCCGGCTCACGGAGGCGAGCGGGCTGGTCGCGGCCTACCTGCAGTGGCACCTCGAGCGCGGTCTCCGGTCGCTGGCGCACGTCGAGCGCTCATGAAGCGCCGATGAAGCGCCAGGTGAGGGCACCGGCTCCGCACCCCTCCGGGGCCACCCCGCCGGCGATCCCGAAGGAGCTCGTGCCCCGGCACGTCGCGATCGTGATGGACGGCAACGGGCGGTGGGCCAAGCAGCGCGGGCTGCCGCGGACCAAGGGGCACGAGCAGGGCGAGAGCTCGCTCTTCGACGTGGTCGAGGGCGCGATCGAGATCGGGGTCAAGGCGGTCTCGGCCTACGCGTTCTCGACCGAGAACTGGACCCGGTCACCCGACGAGGTCCGGTTCCTCATGGGCTTCAACCGCGACGTGATCCGGCGCCGCAGGGACGAGATGCACGAGCTCGGCGTCAAGGTGCGTTGGGCCGGGCGGGCTCCTCGGTTGTGGCGCTCGGTGATCAAGGAGCTGCAGGCCGCCGAGGAGCTCACCCGCCACAACGCGGTGCTCACCCTGACCATGTGCGTCAACTACGGCGGCCGGGCGGAGCTCGCCGACACCGCCCGGTCGATCGCCCGAGAGGTGGCGGCCGGTCGGCTCAACCCGGACAAGATCGACGAGCGGACCTTCGCCCGGCACCTCTACGTCCCCGAGCAGTCCGACGCCGACCTGGTCTGGCGTACGTCGGGGGAGCAGCGCTTGTCCAACTTCATGCTCTGGCAGGCCGCCTACAGCGAGCTGGTGTTCACCGACGTGCTCTGGCCGGACGTGGACCGCCGAGACCTGTGGGCCGCGATCGAGACGTATGCCCGGCGCGACCGGCGCTACGGCGGTGCCCAAATCTGAGCTGGGCCTAGCCCCGGGCGCCGCCGAAATGCCTTCGCGCCTGTGTGCACCGTGCCATGCTGGTCAGCGTTCGGCCAAGGCCGACCGGGGGGTTGCAGGGAGGGTTGATGGGAGCAACGTGGTGGGACCGCGTTCGCGCGTTGGGACGAGACTCGTCGGGCCACAAGACGGAGGCGGACCGCCGGTCCGCTGAGCTCGCGGCCGCACTCGAGCAGCTCGGCCAGACCCGCGCCTTCGCCAACGCGATCTTCGAGTCCGTGGACGTCGGCCTCGTGCTCCTGGACAAGGACGGCAACTACCTCGCCACCAACCGTCGCCACCAGGACTTCCTCGACCTCGCGTTCCCGGACGGCCATGCCGGCAGGGCGGGGCAGCTCGGGGAGGTCTTCGCCGAGGACGGGGTGCGACGCCTCGCCCGGCACGAGATGCCCAGCCTGCGCGCGGCCCACGGCGAGGAGTACGACGACATCCGCATGTGGGTGGGCTCGGACCCGCTGACCCGGCGCGCGTGCTCGGTCTCGGCCCGGTCGGTGCGTGACGACGCCGGCAACTTCGTGGGGGCCGCGCTGGCCTACAAGGACGTGACGGACTTCCTGCGGTCGATGGACGTCAAGGACGACTTCGTGGCGATGGTGTCCCACGAGTTCCGCACTCCGCTGACCTCCATCCACGGCTACGTCAGCCTCCTGCTCGACGAGCAGGACCGGCTGCACCCGGACGACGTCCACTACCTCAAGGTGGTGGCGCGCAACACCGAGCGCCTCCACCGGCTGGTCACCGACCTGCTGTCGTCGGCGCAGCACGACGGTCGCCCGCTGGATCTGCAGCGGACGCCCAGCAACGTCTGCGAGATCGTCCGTGCCTCGGTCGAGTCCGCCCGGCCTGCCGCGGAGGACAAGGACCTGTCCCTCGTCGTGGAGATGCCGTCCTACCTGCGGATCATGGTCGACGCCCAGCGGTTCGCGCAGGTCGTCGACAACCTGCTGAGCAACGCGGTGAAGTACACGCCGGCCGGGGGCCGCGTGTCCGTGACCCTCGCCGGACACGACGACCACATCGAGCTCGCGGTGCAGGACACCGGCATCGGCATCGCCCCTGCCGACCGCGACCGGCTGTTCACGCGCTTCTTCCGGACCCGGGATGCCGAGGAGCGCTCGATCCAGGGTGTCGGACTCGGGCTGTCGATCACCAAGAAGATCGTCGAGGCCCACGGCGGCCGGATCGACGTGGAGAGCAGCGAGCTGGGGAGCACGTTCCGGGTGTGGCTGCCGCTGGACCTGGTGATGGCCGACGACCTCGGTCCGGGCAGCGAGGACGTCGAGCTGCTCGCCGAGATCGAACGACTTCGGACGGGTTGACGCGGATCCGGGTAAGGCTCAGGAGCAGTCGGGGCAGGTGCCGAAGATCTCCAGCGTGTGGCTGACCTGCGCATAGCCGTGCTCCGCCGCGATCGACCTGGTCCAGCGCTCCACCGCCGGCCCCTCGACCTCCACGGTCCGGCCGCAGTCACGGCACACCAGGTGGTGGTGGTGCGAGTCCGAGCAGCGCCGGTAGATCGCCTCGCCGTCCTCGGTGCGGAGCATGTCGACCTCGCCGGCCTCGGCGAGCTTCTGGAGCGTCCGGTAGACGGTCGCGAGGCCGACACCGTCGCCGCGCTGGGCGAGCAGCTCGTGGATGTCCTGCGCCGACCGGAAGTCGTCGAACGAGGCCAGCACCTCGGCGACAGCGAGGCGCTGGCGGGTGGGGCGCAGGCCTGCCGGACCGGGGTCAATGCTCGTCATAGTGCTCTCCGTGGGCGGCGTGCCGGTGGCCGTCATGGACGTAGTCGACGTGGTCGCCGTGCCTGACCGCGACGTGGCCGCAGTCGGGGCCGTGCTCGTGGGGGTGCGCCTCGGTGTCGACGTGGTCGAGCGGAGGCACGTCCTCGGCCGGGAAGGGCGCGGTCAGGCGCTGGCGACCGCGCAGCCACGCGCCGACCGGCCAGGTCACCGCGAAGCCGGCGAGCGCCAGCAGCACGATGGTCGGACCGGGCTGGACGTTGGCGCTGGCCGGTGCGAGGCCCGCCACCAGGAGGCCGCCGAGGGAGGCGGCAACGCCGAGTCCCATCGCCGAGGTCAGCGTGGTGCGGAACGATTGGGTCAGCTGCTGTGCGGTCGCGACGGGCACGACCATCAGGGCCGAGACGAGCAGCAGCCCGACGCTGCGCATGGCGACGGTGACGCTCACCGCGGCGAGGACGGCGACCAGCACGTTGTAGAAACGGACCCGCAGCCCGGCGACGCGGGCGAAGTCCTGGTCCTGGGCGACGGCGAACAGCTGCGGCGACAAACCGACGCAGGTCACGACCACGACCGCCGCTAACGACATCGTCACGATCACGTCGGTGTCGTTCATCGTGGTGATCGAGCCGAAGAGGAACCCCTGGAGCTTGGCTGCGCCGGTGCCGGCGAGCCCGGTGAGGAAGAGGCCGCCGGCCAGGCCGCCGTAGAACAGGAGGGCGAGGGCGACGTCGCCGTGCGCGTACCCGCGCTCACGGATGACCTCGATGAGCACGGCGCCGAGGACCGCCACCACGACCGCCGTCCAGGTCGGCGACGTCCTGGTGAGGAGACCGAGCGCGACGCCGGTGACCGCGACATGGCCGATGCCGTCGCCCATGAGGGCCAACCGTCGCTGGACGAGGTAGGTGCCGACGGCCGGGGCGGCCAGGCCGATGAACACCGCGGCGATCAGCGCACGCTGCATGAACTCGTACGAGAACACCTCGGCGAGACTCACGACAGGCCCCCCTCGATCGGGCTGGTCAGTCGTACGGTGTGGCCGTGGTCGTGCTCGTGGAGCGGGTCGTGGTGGTGGGCGTGCTCCAGGCCGTGGTCAGCGAGCGGCGGGCCGTCCCGGACTATCCGCCCGTCGCGCATCACCACAGCCCGCGAGACGAGTGGCGCCAGCGGGCCGAGCTCGTGGGCGACCAGGACGATCGTCGAGCCGCGCGACCTCAGCTCGTGCAGCGTGGCCGCGAGCGCGCGCTGGTTGGTGATGTCGACGCCCGCGGTGGGCTCGTCGAGCAGCAGCATCTCGGGCTCACCTGCCAGCGCCCGGGCGATCAGGACCCGCTGCTGCTGGCCACCGGAGAGCCGGGAGATCCCGTCCCGTGCCCGGTGTGCGAGACCGACGACCTCCAGCGCCTCGTCGATCGCGAGACGGTCTGCGCGGGCCAGGGGTCGGAAGAGCCGACGCTGGCCGAGGCGCCCCGCGGCGACGATCTCCCAGACCGAGGCCGGGACGCCCGAACCGGCGCCGGCGCGCTGTGGGACGTAGCCGATCCGGGACCAGTCCCCGAAGTCGTGGATCGGGGTCCCGAAGAGCTCCAGCGTGCCCGCGGTGAGAGGCAGCAGCCCGGTGAGAGCCCGGACGAGCGTGGACTTGCCGGAGCCGTTGGCCCCCATCAGCGCGAGGAAGTCGCCGGTCCGCACGGTCAGGTCGATCCCGCGCAGTACCGGGCGACCGTCGATGGCGACGGCGCCGTTGGTCAGGACGACCGGGTCGGTCATGGACAGCCGTTGGCTTTGCGGAGGGCGTCGAGGTTCTGGGTCATCAGGGTCAGGTAGTCCTCGCCCTCGGTCTCGTCCGTGAGTCCCTCGATGGGGTCGAGCACGGCTGTCGTCACGCCCGTGTCGCGCGCCAGGGTATCCACCAGGGCCGGGGGAGCGAGCCGCTCCCCGAAAACAGTGGTGATGCCGTCGTCCTCGATGAGCTGCTGCAGACGAGCCAGGTCGGCCGGGGTCGGCTCGGCGTCGGGGGAGAGACCTGCGATCGCCTCGAAGTGCAGGCCGTACTTCTCGAGGTAGCCGAAGGCGTCGTGGCTGACCACCACCGTGTCCCGGTCACAGCCCTCCAGCCCGGCGGCGTAGTCCTGGTCGAGGCTCTCCAGGTCCGCGCGCAGGTCGGCGGCGTTGGCTTCGAAGGTGTCTGCGTTGTCGGGGTCGAGCTCGGCCAGCTCGTCAGCAAGGGCGTCGCCGAGGTCCGCCACGAGCGCGGGGTCCTGCCAGAAGTGCGGGTCGAGGTCGCCGTGGTCGTCCTCCTCCTCCTCCTCACCTTCGTGCCCGTCCTCGCCGTCGGCCGGCCGCAGGTCGACGGCCTCGGAGGCGTCGAGCACCGCCCCTTCGGCGCTGGTCTCGACGGCTTCGTCGACGGCCGGCTGGAAGCCGTGCTCGAAGACCACGAGGTCGGACTCCGCGACGGTGGCGGTCTCCTGGATGGTCAGCTCGAGGTCGTGCGGCTCCTTGCCCGGCACCGTGAGGTTGTCGACCGTCACGAGGTCGCCGCCGACCCGCTCGGCGACGTACTGCAGGGGGTAGAACCCGGTGGCCACGCGCACCCCGCCGTCGTCCGCGGCCTCGTCGTCCCCGGAGAAGGCCGAACACCCGGCAAGGAGGGTGGACGAGCCGGCGAGGACGAGAGCGGTGAGGACCGGGACGACGACGGAGCGCATGAGAACGATTATCAAGTCGGTTGAGAATCATTGTCAACTCGTGGGCGCGGTAGCGTCCACGAGTGCTCGTTGTCAGTCGCTTCCGGGTCCCGGTCGAGCAGGGCGAGCTCTTCCGCGCCGAGCTCCAGGGCGCCCTGGACGCGCTCGCCGAGCGCCCTGGACACCTCAGCGGCACGATCGGCCGCAACGTCGACGACCCGGAGCTGTGGGTCCTGACGACCCGGTGGGAGCACGTGGGCGCCTACCGACGTGCCCTCTCCGCCTACGACGTCAAGCTGCGCGCCGTGCCGCTCCTGAGCCGGGCCCTCGACGAGCCCAGCGCCTACGAGGTCGTCGAGCCGGGGACCGTCCTCAATACGCAGTCGACACGCTCGATAACCTGAGCGAATGCCGAAAGCCCCGCCCTCTGCCGTCGACCTCGTCGTCTCCCTCGCCAAGCGGCGGGGATTCGTCTACCCGTGCGGCGAGATCTACGGCGGGACCCGCTCGGCGTGGGACTACGGCCCCCTCGGGGTCGAGCTCAAGGAGAACATCAAGCGCCAGTGGTGGAAGGCGATGGTGCAGCAGCGCGACGACATGGTCGGGCTGGACTCGTCCATCATCCTGCCGCGCCAGGTCTGGGAGGCCAGCGGGCACGTCGACACCTTCATGGACCCACTCACCGAGTGCCAGTCCTGCCACAAGCGGTTCCGTGCCGACCACCTCCAGGAGGAGGCCGCGGAGAAGAAGGGGCTCGACGACCCGGACGCTGTCGACCTGGCGACCCTGGCCTGCCCCAACTGCGGCACCCGCGGGGCCTGGACCGAGCCGCGGCAGTTCTCGGGCCTGCTCAAGACCCACCTCGGCCCGGTGGAGGACGAGACCGGGCTGCACTACCTGCGTCCCGAGACCGCCCAGGGCATCTTCGTCAACTTCGCCAACGTCGTGACCAGCTCCCGCGCCAAGCCGCCCTTCGGCATCGCCCAGATCGGCAAGAGCTTCCGCAACGAGATCACCCCCGGCAACTTCATCTTCCGCACCCGTGAGTTCGAGCAGATGGAGATGGAGTACTTCGTCAAGCCCGGCGAGGACAAGGAGTGGCACCAGTACTGGATCGACGAGCGCACGAACTGGTACGTCGACCTGGGGATCGACCCCGACAACCTGCGCCACTACGAGCACCCGCAGGAGAAGCTCAGCCACTACTCGACCCGCACGGTCGACATCGAGTACCGCTTCCGGTTCCAGGGCTCGGAGTGGGGCGAGCTCGAGGGCATCGCCAACCGCACCGACTTCGACCTCACGACACACTCGAAGCACTCCGGCCAGGACCTCTCCTACTTCGACCAGGCCGCCAACGAGCGCTACACGCCCTACGTCATCGAACCCGCCGCCGGGCTCTCGCGCAGCCTGATGACGTTCCTGGTCGACGCCTACAGCGAGGACCAGGCACCCAACACCAAGGGCGGCGTGGACACTCGCGTCGTGCTGCGCCTCGACCCGAGGCTGGCGCCGGTCAAGGTCGCCGTGCTGCCGCTGAGCCGCAACGCGGACCTCTCTCCGAAGGCCAAGGCCCTGGCCGACGACCTGCGCAAGGCCTGGAACGTCGACTTCGACGACTCCGGCGCCATCGGCCGGCGCTACCGCCGCCAGGACGAGATCGGGACGCCCTACTGCGTGACGGTCGACTTCGAGACGCTCGAGGACGACGCGGTGACCGTGCGGGAGCGCGACACCATGCAGCAGGAGCGGGTCCCGCTCGCGGGAATCAGCTCCTACTTCGCCGAGCGTTTCATCGGCGCCTGAATACACCGCCGGTGCACACTGGCCGGGTGACCGGACGACTGTCGCGCGCCTTGGCCTGCGTGGTGCTCGCCGTGGCGCTGGTGGGCTGCTCTGACGACTCCGGGGATCCGGACGAGGACGCGACGTCGAGCGGGTCGTCGAGCGCTTCTGGCTCGGACTCGGCCGGCCCCGATGACTCGTTGCTGGTCCCGGAGGGGGTGGAGCTGACCGACCAGGGTTCGAGCCTGGAGGTCGGCGAGACCGCGACCGTCGCCTACGAGATCCGCCAGGGTGTGGTCGGCGTGCTCGACATCACCGTCACCAGGCTGGAGAAGACCTCGTTCGCGGAGTCGTTCGTCGGCTGGGACCTGTCCGACGAGACAAGGACGAAGAAGCCGTACTTCGTGCGGGCGACCGTCGCCAACCGCGGCGAGACCGACCTCGGCGAGCTGCGTCTTCAGCCGCTCTACGTCCTGGACGCCACCGACACCCTGGTCGAGTCGACCCTGTTCGGAAGCAAGTTCAAGCCGTGCAACCCCGACGCGTTCCCGGCGCCGTTCCCGCCGGGCGCGACCGCGGACCTGTGCCTGGTCTACCTCGTGCCCAACAAGGGTGACCTGGTCGCGGCGAGCTTCCGCCCGACCGAGGCCGACATCCCGATCACCTGGACCGGCGAGGTCAAGAAGCCCAAGCCCCCGAAGGACGACAAGGGCAAAGGCAAGAATCGGAAGAACTAGTGTCGTCGGCGAGAATGGCGGGATGTCCACCACACTCGCCGAGCACCCCGGCCTGACCCTGGGGTCGCTGCACGTCGCGACCCCCGTCGTCCTGGCGCCGATGGCGGGCATCACCAACGCGGCCTACCGCCGGCTCTGCGCCGAACAGGGGGCCGGTCTCTACGTCTGCGAGATGATCACCAGCCGCGGCATCGTCGAGAGGGACGCCGTGACCCTCGGAATGCTGGTCTTCGACGAGCTCGAGACGGTGCGGTCGGTGCAGCTCTACGGCACCGACCCCGTCTACGTCGGCAAGGCGACCGAGATCCTGTGCGGGGAGTTCGGCGTCCGGCACATCGACCTCAACTTCGGTTGCCCGGTCCCCAAGGTCACCCGCAAGGGCGGTGGGGGAGCGCTGCCCTGGAAGCGCGGGCTGCTGGGCCGGATCCTGGAGTCCGCGGTCGCGACCGCGACGCCGTACGACGTGCCGGTGACTATGAAGACCCGCAAGGGCATCGACGACGACCACCTGACCTACCTCGACGCCGGCCGGATCGCGCAGGAGGCGGGTTGCGCAGCGATTGCGCTGCACGGGCGGACGGTTGCGCAGTCCTACTCCGGCCGTGCCGACTGGGACGCGATCGGCACGCTCGTCGAGCACGTCGACATCCCGGTGCTCGGCAACGGCGACATCTGGGAGGCCGCGGACGCCTTGCGGATGGTGGCGGAGACCGGCGCCGCGGGCGTCGTCGTCGGACGCGGCTGCCTCGGGCGACCGTGGCTGTTCCGCGACCTGGCCGCGGCGTTCGCGGGCGAGCAGGTCGCCACGCTGCCCAGCCTCGGCGAGGTGGCCGCGATGATGCGCCGGCACGCCGAGCTGCTGGCACAGCACCTCGGGCAGGAGCGTGGCTGCAAGGAGTTCCGCAAGCACGTCTCGTGGTATCTCAAGGGCTTCGCCGCGGGCGGCGAGCTGCGCCGGTCGCTGGCGCTCATCTCGACGCTGGCCGAGCTGGACACGTTGCTGGCCCGGCTCGACCCCCGCGAACCCTTCCCGACGAGCGAGCTGGGCTCGCCACGTGGCCGCCAGGGCTCTCCCCGCGACAAGGTCGCGCTGCCAGAAGGTTGGCTCCTGGACACCGACGGGTCCGAGGTGCACATGTCCGAGGAGGCGACCGAGGTCACCGGCGGGTGAGCAGCGACACGTCCCAAATACCGTATCGGGATTGGTGGCGGCGTCGTTGCCTGTGCCAGAGTCGACCGCCGGCGCTTGCTACAGCAAGCGCATGTCATGTCAGCAACAGCAAAGGATCAGCGCTGTGGCCCACAGCCACAAGCGGGAAACCAATGCCCGCCGCAAGCCCCGTGCCATCACGATCGTGGCGCCCCTCGCCTTGATGGCGACCGTCTCGACGGTCGGCCTCGGCGTGCTGGCCAGTGACCCCGTGTCCAGCACCGTCATCGCGAGCGCCGCGACCACCGGCCTGGTCGTCGACCGTGCCGACCAGCCCGTGACCCGGTCGACCTCGCGGGGCGCCGCCCTCGACGCGGCCCCGGTCAAGATCCCCAACGCCATGTCGAAGGCCGCGATCCGGACCGCGATCAAGAACGCCGACACACGGCTGTGGACCACCGACGAGCTGAACATCTGGGACCAACCCGGCGACAAGGCCGAGAAGCTCGGTGAGCTCGACGCCGGCAAGAAGGTCCTCGTGACCGGCCGTGAGATGTGGGGCCGCAGCGAGATCGTCCTCGGTGGCAAGTCGCGCTGGGTGACCTCCGGCTACTTCTCCGACGAGAAGCCCCCGACGCTCGGTGGCGAGTGCACCAACGGCTCCTCCATCGACAGCGGGGTGAGCTCGTCGATCGTGGCGATCCACCGCGCCGTCTGCGCCAACTTCCCCGAGATCACCAGCTACGGCACCCTCCGTGGTGGCGGCGGCGACCACGGCTCCGGCCGCGCCATCGACATCATGGTGAGCGGCGCCCGGGGCTGGGAGGTCGCCAACTTCGTCCGCGAGAACTACGTGGCGCTCGGCGTCTCCTACGTCATCTACTCCCAGCGCATCTGGTCGGTCGAGCGCGGCGGCGAGGGCTGGCGCGGGATGTCCAACCGCGGTTCAGCGACCGCCAACCACTACGACCACGTTCACGTGTCGGTGTTCTGAGGAAGCCCGAAGGGCTGACGAGGAACACCGCACGGGAACGTGTTGTCGCCGAGTCGGCGGTACTGCACCACGCGCGAAGCGCCACACCGGCAGAAGCGCCGACTCGGCGCACCCGGCACCCAGCCGAGAACGAAAGCCAAACCGGTCCACGCGGGCCAGACTGGTCCCATGCCAGCCGTGACCATCCCGATCCTGCCGAGTGCGGACTTCGACCTGACGGCCTCCTTCTGGACCGGCCTCGGCTTCGTCGAGACGGGCCGGTGGCCGGACTACCTGATCCTTCGTCATCGGGAGCTGGGGATCGAGCTGCACTTCTGGCTCGACACGAGCGTCGACCGCTGGACCAACGACGTCGCCTGCTACATCCGGTTCGGCAGCCCGGACGAGGCGGTGGCGTGCCATGACCGGTGGGCCGAGGTCGCGATCCCGGAGCCCGCTCGGCTCACGCCGCCGAGGTCCGAGCCCTGGGGAGGCGTGGAGTTCCACGTCATCGACCTGCACGGCAACCTGGTGCGCCTCGGCGGCTTCCCGCCCGCGTCGGGCTGAGGCGGGGCCCGCCGGGTCGCCCTAGGGTGGCGTCGATGAATCCCGAGGACCTCTACGACGCGGATGCGCGGGAGCGACTCGTCGCCGAGCCCCCCAAGCGCGTGGAGGCCCCCGAGCGGACGGCGTTCGAGCGCGACCGGGCCAGGCTCGTCCACTGCGCGGCGTTCCGGCGACTGGCGGCGAAGACGCAGGTGGTGGGGCCGGAGACCGACGACTTCGTTCGCAACCGGCTGACGCACAGCCTGGAGGTGGCCCAGGTGGCCAGGGATCTCTCCCGGGCGCTGGGCAGCCAGCCGGACATCGCCGAGACCGCCGCGCTGGCCCACGACCTCGGCCACCCGCCGTTCGGCCACAACGGCGAGCGGGCACTGGCCGAGCTGAGCGAACCCTGCGGCGGGTTCGAGGGCAACGCGCAGACGCTGCGGCTGCTGACCCGGCTCGAGGCCAAGACGGTCGACGCAGACGGGCGCTCGGTGGGCCTCAACCTGACGCGTGCCACCCTCGACGCCTGCACCAAGTATCCGTGGCGTCGCGACCCCGACCCCGCCAACACCAAGTTCGGGGTCTATGAGGACGACCTGCCCGTCTTCGACTGGCTCCGCGCCGGCTCACCGCCGGGCCACCAGTGCCTCGAGGCACAGGTGATGGATCTCGCCGACGACGTCGCCTACTCGGTCCACGACGTCGAGGACGGGATCGTCGCCGGCAAGGTCGAGCTGACCAGGCTGGACCGGCCGGCGGTGTGGGCCACGGTCCGCGAGTGGTATCTGCCGACCGTCTCGGACGACGACCTGGAGGACGTCCTGGCCGGGCTGCAGACCCAGGGCAGCTGGCCGACCAGGGCCTACGACGGCAGCCGCGGTGCGCTGGCCGCACTCAAGAACCTCACCAGTGACCTCATCGGGCGCTTCTGCGGCGCCGTCCAGGCCGCCACGTTCGCCGCCGACCCGGGCCCGTTCATCCGCTACCGGGCCGACCTGGTCGTGCCCGAACGCACCCGCCTGGAGATCGCGGTGCTCAAGGGGATCGCCGCGCACTACGTCATGAAGGCCCAGGACCGCATCGACCTCATGGTGCGCCAGCGCGAGCTCATCACGGAGCTCGTGGCCGTCCTGCTCGACCGTGGTGAGGACGCCCTCGAACCGTCCCTGCGCAGCGACTGGCGCGAGGCGTCCGACGACGCGGCGCGGCTGCGAGTGGTCATCGACCAGGTCGCCTCGCTCACCGACGTCAGTGCGCTGTCGTGGCACGACCGGCTCTGCGGGCCCTCCTCGTGAGCGCGCCGCTGGTCTGGCTGCCGTTCGACCCCGCCGAGCTCGCGCTCGACGGCGCCCAGGGTCCGCCGGAGGGTCTGCGCTACGAGGTGGTCGACCCCACCCGCCACGTCCCGGCGAGCGTCACGGAGGTCGAGGTCTACGTCCCGCCCTACCTGGTCGACAGCCGGATCAGCGAGGTGCTGCCCCGGATGACGTCGCTGCGGGTGGTGCAGACGCTCACCGCGGGTGTCGACAACATCCGGCCCCACGTGCCGGACGGCGTGCTGCTGTGCAACGGCCGGGGGATCCACGACGCGTCGACCGCCGAGCTGGCGCTGACCCTGATCCTGTCGTCGCTGCGCGGCATACCGGGCTTCGTACGTCGCCAGGACGCGCGTGAGTGGCGGCCGGAGTGGCGGCCGGCTCTGGCCGACAAGCAGGTGCTGCTCGTCGGCCACGGTGCGGTGGGCGAGGCCATCGAGCGCCGGCTCGCTCCGTTCGAGACCGAGGTCGTCCGGGTCGCCCGGACCGCCCGCGCGGGGGTCCACGCGATCGCCGAGCTGCCCGACCTGCTGCCCGATGCCGACGTCGTGGTCCTGGTCGTACCCCTGACCGACGAGACGCGAGGCCTGGTGGACGCCGAGTTCCTCGCCCGGATGAAGGACGGCGCCCTCCTGGTCAACGTCGCCCGCGGCCCGGTCGTGGTCGAGGCCGACCTCGTCGCCGCGCTCCGGTCGGGCCGGATCACCGCCGCCGTCGATGTGGTCGACCCGGAGCCGCTGCCCGAGGACAGCTCGCTGTGGACCGCGCCCGGCCTGCTGATCTCCCCGCACGTCGGCGGAGCGAGCAGCGCGATGTGGCCGCGCGCCTACCGGCTGGTCCGCGACCAGCTCCTCCGGTTCGCCCGTGGCGAGGCGCCTGTGAACATCATGAGTGGCCCCTACTAGGGCGCGGCCTAGGATCACCACATGGCAGGCCGGATCCGCGACGAGAGCATCGCCGAGGTCCGTGAGAAGGCCCTGATCGACGACGTCGTCGGTCAGTACGTCACGCTCCGCAACGCCGGCGGCGGCTCGCAGAAGGGTCTCTGCCCGTTCCACGACGAGAAGACGCCGTCGTTCAACGTCAACCCCTCTCGGGGGTCGTTCCATTGCTTCGGCTGCCAGGAAGGCGGAGACGTCATCTCCTTCCTGCAGAAGATCGACGGGCTGAGCTTCGTCGAATCGGTGGAGCGGCTCGCGGACAAGTACGGCGTCGAGCTCAAGCGCGAGGAGGGCGACGTCCGCGACGACCGGCCGCGCGGTCCGCAGCGCGGCAAGCTGATCGAGGCCAACCGGGTGGCCCAGCAGTTCTACGCCGAGCAGCTCATGACCCCCGCAGCGGCACAGGCCCGGCAGTTCCTCACCGAGCGCGGTTTCGACGGCGAGACTGCCGAGCGGTTCGGCCTCGGCTTCGCCCCCCGCGGCGGCGAGGACCTGCTGAAGCACTTGCGACAGCGCGGCTTCTCCGAGGAGGAGTGCATCGCCGCCGGGCTCGTCGCGCAGAGCCAGCGCGGAGGCTCAGGGTACGACCGGTTCCGCGGCCGGTTGCTGTGGCCGATCCGGGAGACCTCGGGAGAGACGATCGGCTTCGGGGCGCGCCGGATCTTCGAGGACGACCGGATCGAGGCGAAGTACCTCAACACCCCTGAGACGACGCTCTACAAGAAGAGCAAGGTGCTCTACGGCATCGACCTGGCCCGCAAGCAGATGGGGCTGATGTCCCAGGCGGTCGTGGTCGAGGGCTACACCGACGTGATGGCCTGCCACCTCGCCGGCGTCGGCACCGCGGTCGCCTCATGCGGGACGGCGTTCGGCGACGAGCACGCCAAGATCCTGCGTCGGCACATGGCCGACCACGAGGAGTTCCGCGGCGAGGTCATCTTCACCTTCGACGGCGACGCAGCCGGCCAGGCGGCCGCACTCAAAGCGTTCGCCGGTGACCAGAACTTCGTGTCCCAGACCTATGTCGCCGTCGAGCCCGACGGGCTCGACCCGTGCGACCTGCGCATCAAGCACGGCGACGCGGCGGTGCGCGAGCTGATCGCGCGCCGGGTGCCGCTCTACCGGTTCGTGCTGGCCAACGTCGTGTCGAAGTACGACCTCGACCGGGCCGACGGGCGCGTCGACGCGCTGCGCGAGAGCGCCCGGCTGGTGTCGAGCATCCGTGACAAGTCCAAGGTCGACGCCTTCGCCCGCGAGATCGCGGGGATGGTCGGGGTCGACGTCGAGGAGGCCCGGTCGGAAGTCCGGCGCGCCGGCAACCGGTCGCGACCGTCGTCGACGACCACGTCACCGCCGGCACCTGATACCTCCGGGCCACCTCGCCGCCAGCTTCCGGACCTGCGCGATCCTCGCTTCGCGATGGAGCGCGAGACCCTCAAGCTCGTGGTGCAACACCCGATGGTCATCGGCCGGACCACCAGTGAGGTCGGGCCCGAGGACTTCATGCACCCGACCTACCGGGCGGTGTGGGAGCTGGTCTCCGCGGCCGGTGGACCGCTGGCGGGCGCCTCGGACCACGGCTGGTCGGCCCGGCTGCGCGACGCCGCCCAGCAGCGCAACGACCCGGCCCTCGTCTCTGCGGTCAGTGCGCTCTCGGTGGAGCCGCTCCTCACCGACAAGGCCCCCGACGCGGCCTACGTCATCCAGCACGTCGTGCGGCTCCTCGAGCTCACCGCCCTGCGCCGGATCGCCGCGGTGAAGTCCAAGCTGCAGCGCACCAACCCGGTCGAGGAGGCCGAGACCTACAACCGGATGTTCGGTGAGCTCGCTGCACTCGAGGCGCACCGCCGGGCGCTGCGCGACCGGATCGTCGGCTCCGAGTGATGTCCCGAGTGATGTCCCGGTGAGGATGCCGAGGCGCCGGCCGTCGATCGAGCTCGTGGCGGGGGAGTCCGAGCTGGCCCGCGCCGTGAGCGAGACCGGCCTGGTGGTCGGCACCCGCGACGCCCTCTACGTCCCGACCAGCGTCGGTCATGTCCGGGTGCCCTGGGAGCAGGTCGAGTCGGCCGACTGGGACAACGAGGGGGAGGTCCTCCGGGTCCGCGAGGTCGGCACGTGGGGCGAGCGTCGACCGGAGTACCTCCTCGCCATCGCCGACCCCGGCCGGCTGCTCGAGCTGGTGCGCGAACGGGTCACCGCCACCGTCGTGCTGCAGCGGCACGTGGCGGTCGAGGGCTCCCGCGGGGTGCGCGTGATCGCTCGGCGGGCGCCGTCGGGAGGGCGGGAGGTCACCTGGCTGTTCGAGTACGACGAGGGCATCGACCCGGGTGACCCCCTGGTCGCGCACGCCGCGGACACCGCGCTGGCGAGCGCGCGGGAGGACGTCGGGCTCTGACCGGGGCGACGTCGGTCAGCCCCCGCAACTGCCCCATCCGGCGGATTTCAGGCCCGGAGTCGCTCCTTGCTAAGGTTCACCGCCGATCCCCCGTAGCTCAACTGGCAGAGCATTCGACTGTTAATCGAAGGGTCGTTGGTTCGAATCCAACCGGGGGAGCCATCGTTCCACATACTGCATGCACCCCAGGGTTGTCCATAGTCCGTTCGGACTATCGGGCATAGCCCATCTGGGCCAGCACCCGAGTCCCCAACTGGTCACACTCGCGTGTCGCGGCTGGTCACGTGATCGGGCGTGTGTTCAGATCGGAGAGAGCCGATCGGGCAGGCCCCGCGGCGGTGACACCCCCCGATGCGGGACGCTTGTGTAACACCCCCCGACACTGGCGTCCCGCATCATTCACGTCCGGACGACCTGAGGACAGGATGGTCGGCGTGTACGCCGACTTCGCCCTGCGCCTGCCGTCCACCAGCGCACGCTGGGCCTCGCCGGCGTTCCGCGCCGAGCTGGCCGGGTGGGTGGGGTCCGCGGTCGGGGAGCCGCTGGTGCTGGAGCCGGTCCGGGACCGGTCCTGGTCGACCGTCTGGCGCGTGCAGGCGCCGTCGGGGACGTTCTTCGCGAAGCAGAACACGCCACTGCAGGCGTTCGAGGCACGGCTGCTCGTGCTCCTGGGCGAGCTCGCGCCGGCGTACGTCGTGCCGGTCGCGGCGGCCGACGGCGCTCGCGACCTGCTGCTCACGCCGGACCAGGGCACGGTGCTGGGGGAGGGGCTGGCCGAGCGAGGGGAGGAGCACCTGGTGCCGACGGTCGGCCGGATGCTCGTCGCGGCGGCGCAGCTGCAACGCGCGCTCGCGCCACACGCCACCCGTCTGGCCGAGGCTGGCGTCGAGCGGCTGGCCCCGTCTGATGCCGTGCCCTACGTCCAGCAGCGGCTCGCCGACTTCGGCTCGCTGCCAGCGGGTGACCCTCGCTGCTTCGAGGCCGGTCGCGCCGAGGCGCTCGAGGCGGCGCTGCCCTCGGTCACCGCGGCGGCCGACCAGGTCGCGGCCCTCGGCCTGCCTCTCACGCTGAACCACAACGACCTGCACACCTACAACGTCTTCGATGTCGACGGTCAGCTGCGGTTCTTCGACTTCGGTGACGCGTTGCTGTGCGAGCCGCTCGGTGCGCTCATGGTGCCCCTCGGCGGCGTCGCGCAGCACCTCTCGCTCCCGGTCGGCCACCCGCGGGTCCTGGCGATCGCCGAACCGGCCCTCGAGGTGTGGAGCGACCTGGCGCCACTCGCCGAGCTCCGCGCCGCGCTGCCCGCAGCCCTCCGACTGGCGCGCCTCGCCCGCGCCGAGTCGTGGCTCCGCTGCTTCGCGGGCATGACCGACGACGAGCTCGCCGAGTGGGGCGACGCCGCGGCGTACTGGTTGGCGGGCGTCGCCGACGGCTGAGTCCGCATGCTCCGTGACCCGGGACTAGGCTTCCGCGCTGGGGCGGTAGCTCAGTCGGTCAGAGCAGAGGACTCATAATCCTTGGGTCGTGGGTTCGAGCCCCACCCGCCCCACAACGAGCTTGTGTGAGCCCGGGTCCTCCTTGACGGAGTGGCTCGGGTTCGTGCTTTACACGGCTTCGGTAGTTGCTTGACGGTGGCTCCGGTTCCTCCTTGACACTCCCTCATGATCAGGGAGCTCAGCGTGCAGGAACAGAAGTACCAAGCGGTGCTGGCGGTGCTGGCCGATGGTGCGTCGGTCAGCGAGGTCGCGCAGCGTTGGGGTGTCTCGCGGCAGTCGGTCCATGCGTGGCTGCGTCGCTACGAGGACGAGGGCCTGGCGGGTCTGGAACGGCGGTCGAGTCGGCCGGTGTCGTGTCCGCACCAGATGTCCGGGGTCGTGGAAGCACGGATCCTGGAGATGCGTCGAGCGCATCCGGGGTGGGAGTCGCGGCCGCCGGCCGGTCGATCGACGTGTGGGTCACTGACCAGGTCCTGCAGTTCCTGAACCGGCACTCATTGGCACAGGGACTCACCGAGTTCATGCGCGAGCACACCACCGGCGGAGCCAGACTCCGGCTCTACGTCGCCGAGATTGACGAGGCAAGGGTGCTCGACCAGGATGCCGACGTCGACCAGCGCGCCCCGGTGCCACGCTGAGCGACGCCCGAGCGGGCGGGCGCCGCCGGGGAGAGGCGGGTGTGACCGAACAGACCCCGGTTGGACGGACGCGGTGTCTGACCCCACCTAACCTCGAATCATGGGAAGGCTCCTGCGCGCCCTGGCGCTGCTTGTCGGCGCCACCCCTCTCTGGCTCGGTCCCGGCGCTGCACTCGCCTCCACGGCGGATACCGCGGTCGCCAACGCCGACGACGAGGTCGTGCTCACGCTGTTCTGGGGCGACGGCTGCCCCCACTGCGCAAAGGAGAAGGAGTGGCTGGCCGACGCGGTGGAGGACTACCCGCAGCTGACGGTGCGCTCCTACGAGGTCTGGCACGACGAGCGCAACCGGGTGCTGCTCGAGGAGACCGCCGCCGGGATGGGGTTCGAGGCGACGGGGGTCCCGGTGACGATCATCGGCGACCGCCACTGGATCGGCTGGTCCGAAGCCGTTCGCGACGAGGTCGAGGCGGTGGTCGACGGCTCGGCACCGGCGACGGACGCAGGCGCCGGGGGTGCGACCTCGCGGGTCGACGTGCCGCTGCTCGGTGATGTCGAGGTCAGCAGCGACTCCCTGGTGTTCTCGACCCTGGTCATCGGCTTCGTCGACGGCGTCAATCCCTGCTCGCTCTGGGTCATCTCGGTGCTGCTGGCGATCGTCGTGCGCACCGGGAGCAGGCGCAGGGTGGCCGCGATCGGCGGCACCTTCTTGGTGGTCACTGCCGCGATGTACGCCGTCTACATGGCCGGCATCTACTCCGCGATGGGCGTCCTCGGTCACCTCGGCGCGATCCAGGTGGTGGTTGCCGTGGTGGCCGGCGTCTTCGCGGTGGTGAGCCTCAAGGACTACTTCGCCTTCAAGAAGGGGCTGTCGTTCACGATCCCGGACTCGTCGAAGCCGGGGATCTATCGACGGATGCGCGCGGCAGCCGGGCGGGAAGAGCTGGTGCCCGCGCTCGCAGCGACCGTGGTGCTGGCCGTGGGGGTGTCCCTGCTGGAGACGCCGTGCACCGCCGGCTTCCCGGTGCTGTGGACCGGGCTGCTGGAGGCACAGGGGGTCGGGTTCGCGGAGGCGGCGTTCCTGTTCGCGCTCTACATGCTGCCGTTCCTGGTCGACGAGCTGGTCGTGTTCGGGCTCGCGGTGGCGACGATGCGCGTCGCGAAGATGCAGGAGCGGCACGGCCGTCTGCTCAAGCTGGTCGGCGGCACCATGATGCTGGCGCTGGCGATCACGGTGCTGGTCGAGCCGAGCGCCATGAGCGACCCGCTGACCGCCCTCGCCGTGTTCGCCCTCGCCCTGCTCGTCGCCGGGGCGGTACACCTGGTCACCCGTGCGGTCGGGAACGGGCCCAGGAGCCCTCAGGTGGAGTCCACGCGCTAGGACTGTGCAAGGGCCGTCTGTCTGGAGGCCCTTCCAACCTGTCGCCGGTGGCCCGTTCCGTTACGTCCCGCGCACGTGGGCTTCTTCACCCTCAGACGGGACGCCCGAACCCGTTTGTCGGGCCGCGAGCCAGGGGACCTACCCCTCCGGCTCGCACATCCCTGCGAACCACGTCCCTACGAACAAGGAGCACCTCATGGGCTACGGCCTCGGAGCATTCCTGCTGGCGGTCGGCCTCATCCTGGCCCTGGCCGTCACCGACCAGATCAACGGCGTCGACCTCACCATGGTCGGCTGGATCCTGGCCCTCGTCGGCCTCCTGAGCCTCATCCTCACCGCGGTCACCGCGAGCAGGGCCCGCGGGATGCGGACTGTCGAGACGAGCCAGGGCAGTGACGGCCGGCACGCCGTGACCGAACGTCGCACGGACATCTGAGCGCGATGACAACCGCGCTCACCGAGCCCACGAGCACCCACGAGCACCTGTGGCGACTCGACGATGTCGAGTACGACGAGCTCGTGGGCCCGGTGTCGCGCTTCGAGTGCCCCTGCGGATCGGTCTGGTTCCGGTGAATCACTCCGGATCCAGGGTCGCACCGAGTGGTGCTCGACGTAACGCTCAGGCGACCTGGCGACAGGAGAAACGGTGACCCTTCTCGGCGGGCTCGACTCGCGCACGTCCGAACGCGCCGAGGGACGTCACCAGGCCCTTCGGCCGGCCGACCAGCTGACCGTGATCATCCCTGCCTACAACGAGGCCGGGTCCGTCGGCGACACCGTGCGGAGCGTGCTGGGGCAGACGACGGCGCCGGCTCGAGTCATCGTGGTCGACGACGGCTCCACCGACGACACCGCACTGGAGGCTCGGCAGGCGGGCGCCCAGGTCATCACCCCGCCGTCCAACACCGGCTCCAAGGCCGGGGCGCAGAACGTCGCTCTCGAGTACGTCGACACCCCCTACTGCATGGCCATCGACGCCGACACGACGCTCGCCCCGGACGCCATCGAACGACTGTTGGATCCGCTGCACCTCGACCCTCAGCTGGCGGCGACCTGCGGCTTCGTGGTGCCGCGATACGTCAGGTCGGTGTGGGAGCGGGGTCGCTACATCGAGTACCTGCTGTCGTTCACGTTCTACAAGCCGACCCAGGACTACTACGGCAAGCCGCTCATCTCGTCGGGCTGCTTCTCGGCCTACCGCACCGACCCGCTCCGCGAGGCCGGAGGCTGGTCCGAGCGCACCCGCGCGGAGGACATGGACCTGACCTGGACCTTCTACCAGGCCGGACACAAGGTGCAGTTCGTGCCTGAGGCGCTCTGCTACCCCATCGAGCCCCACGACTTCGACTTCATGAGCAAACAGCTGAAGCGCTGGTCGCACGGGTTCGTCCAGAACGTCCGGTTGCACTGGAAGGGCATCCTGCCGCTCCGCTTCCTCAGCACCGTGGTCGGCGTGGCGTTCTTCGACGCCGTGGTCGCCTCGGTCATCTACCTGTTCGTGCTCCCGGTCCTGGCGGTCGTCCTCAGTGCCCCGTGGATCCTGCTCGCCTATGTGGTCGACGTGCCGGCGGTCATCGTGCCCGTGCTGGTGGCCGCGTGGCGGCGGGGCGAGGTCGGACGCGCGCTGGTCTCCCTGCCGAGCTTCTTCGTCCTGCGGACAGTCAACGGCTTCTTCATGCTCGAGGCCATCGTCACCGAGCTGGTCCTGCGCCGTCCGCTGCTCGTCTACGAGAAGGGTCACTGATGAACAACGCCGGACTCCCCGGGACCGGCCTCGGCGGCCTGTTCTACATCGTCCTGGCGTTCTGGATGCCGCTGGCCGAGCTGCCCAGGACCCTGCGAGGTCGCAGCAGCGTGGCTCGGTGGCGCAGGATCGGGGCCCAGGTCGCCCTCGCCGGCGGCATCGTCGCGTCGGTGGCCGTTACGGCGGCCGGCTATCTGGCCGTTGCCGGCTCGGCCAGCCCGTTCGGTGTGCGGGGGCCAGCACTGGTCCTGGCCCCTGTCGTGCTCGCCGCCGTTCTGCTCAGCGTCCTGGTCGTGGTGCTGCGGACGTGGGCCGGGTGGGAGCGCTACCGCGCGTAGGCTTCATCGCGTTCGAGGTCCCAGAGGCGGTCCCACGGGTTGTCGCCTCGCCCTGGTCCATGAGGCGACGCAGCCGGCCCAGCGCGCGGTGCCTGGCGACCCGCACGGCTGTGGGCATCATGCCGAGAGCGGCCGCTGTCGTGGCCACGTCCAGGCCGACGATGTCGATGCAGGCGACCACCTCGGCCTCCCGGGGCGAGAGGTACTGGAGCAGCTGACGGGTCGTCTCCAGGTCGTCGACCGGACCGACGTCGGAGGTCGCCACTCCCCAGGTCGACTCCGGGGACTCCTGGATCGACACCGGGTCGGTGCGTCGGCGCAGCGCCGTACGACGGCTGTTGGAGGCGTGGTTGCGGGCGATCGTGAACAACCAGCCCGGGAAGTCGTCGTCGTCGCCCTTGAAGGCCTGGATCTTGGCCGCTGCCGTCAGCCACGCCTCGGCGGCGATGTCCTCGGCGGACGAGGCGGCGTCTGGAAGTGAGAGCGATCGGAGCCAGATGGTGAGGCGCCGGTTGTGCAGCAGATAGAGCTCTCGCCAGGCGGCCGGGTCACCACTGCGCGCCGCGGAGACGAGCGGATCTCGCTCGTCTCGCGCCATGTCGATCTCCGTAGTCCACCCGATGGTGGCGCTGGCGCCCGAACGCCCTGCCCCTGAGCAAAGAGCGTAACGAAGCATCGACGTCGCGACATACTAACTGCGTGAGGTTCACCCGAACGCGTGAAGATGTCACGCGCGCTCTGCGCGCGGACCTTGGTGATCCCACGGTCGACGAGGAGCTCATCGGCCAGCTCGCCAGGATCGCCAGGATCAACGCCAACGCGACCGGCAGGGTCCGGCCGACCAGGCGTCCTCGGCTGGCGGCCGCTGTCTTCAGCGCTTCCGCGGTGGTGGGCCTGGGCGGGATCGGAGTGGCCTACGGGGCCGGCCTCGTCGCCGCACCGTGGGACTCCGCGCCGACGCCCGCGGTCCCCTCCGACGCCCCCTCCCAGGCTCCCGTCCCGGAGCCGGCCGAGTCCGGCATGGACGCCATGGACGAGAGCGTCCAGCCGCCGGGCAACGGCCAAGGCAACGGAAACGGCCAAGGCAACGGCAACCAGGGCCAGGGCAACCAGGGCCAGGGCAACCAGGGCCAGGGCAACCAGGGCCAGGGCAACCAGGGCCAGGGCAACCAGGGCCAGGGCAACCAGGGCCAGGGCAACCAGGGGCAGGGCCAGGGCAACCAGGGCAACCAGGGCCAGGGCAACCAGGGCCAGGGCAACGGGACCGGCGGCGGCCAGGGCAACGGGGCCGAGAACGGCCAGGGCAACGGGGCCGGCAACGGGACCGGTACTGGCAACGGCCAGGGCAATGCGCCCAGCACCGGCACGGGCACGGGGACCGGCAGCGGCCAGGGCGACGACAACAGCAACCCGAACGGCCAGGCCGACGGCAGCCCCAACGGCAACCCCAACGGCCAGGGCGGCGGCCAGGGGAGCGGGAACGGCAACAGCCCCGCTCAGTGACAGGTCCTCTGCGTCAGCAGACGACGATGAGGTGGAACGGCTTGTTGGCCGTGGTGCCGTCGCTGGTCGTCGTGTTGACCCGGACCGTGTCGACGGTCCCGCTGAGGAGACCGGTGCCGGCCTGTCCTTCCGCCGCTCCGAAGGTCGCGTTCCCGACGGCGGCCACGTAGGCGCAGGCGGTGACGTCGACGTTGAAGTCGACGGCGTAGCGCCCCGGCCCCTCGCCCGTGAGGCGCAGCCCGGTGACACCCCCGCTCTGGCGGACCACGACACCTTCGTCAGTGAGCACCGCGTAGAACACGTCGATGTCCTGGTTGGACAGGCTGCCGTCCTTGATGTCCTTGCCCCTGAGCGACTCGTTCTTGACAGTGCGGCTCTTGAGCGTGTCGCTCGCGACGTCGCGGTGCGTGATGGTCCTGTCCTTGATCTGCGCGCCGGTGATCTGGCCGGCGGCGATGGCGCCGCCGCCCGCGCAGGCGAGACCGAGCACGAGGCCGGCGACGACGCTCGGCCCGGACAGGTTCTTGACGGCGTGACGGATTCCCATGCTGGTGACCCCTCCCTACGTCGGTCGCGACCCGCCGCGACCGGATGCCCCCGAATATGCCATCGGTCCGCTCCGGCGTACAGGAAGCCTGATCGGGAGCCTCAGGCCTCGCCGTCGATCAGGTAACCGCCGTCGTCGGTCTGCTCGAGCTGAAGCGAGACGTCCTCGGTCCGCGGGCCCTCGCCGCGGACGATGTAGGTGTAGCGGTAGTCCACGACCATCGCCTCCGGGTCGGCATCGACCGAGATGAGCTTCGTGCTGACCACGGTGTCCCAGAACCCTCGATAGCCCTCGATCCCGTCGCTTGCCTCCTGGAACCGCGGAGTCAGCATCTCGAACGCCGCCTCCGGGTCACTGACCACGAGGTCGAGGTAGTCGTCGATGAACGCCTCCATGTCGGCCTTGGAGGCCGTGACCGGCTTGTCGCTCGCGGCGGAGGGCGACGGACCCGGATCGGCCGAGTTGGACTCCGGGTCGTCGGAGGTCAGGCCGATGACGAAGGCCACCGCGGTGAGCACGAGCACCACGAGGACCGCGGCCACGATGAGCGGTCGCGGAGTACGTCGGCCGACCGGTGTAGCCGCCGGTTGAGCCCTCGGCTGAGCGACTGACTGGGTCACGAGCCCGGCCGCCACCGGCTCGAGCACCGTGGTCCTGGTGACCGGCGGGTCGTCCGGTCGGGCGTCGTACGCGGCCATGGGTGGACCGGCGGCGAGGAAGTCGCGAACCTGGGCGGCGCTCCATCTCTCGGCCGGGTTCTTGACCAGGGACTTGACCAACAAGGGGGCCAGCCAGCCGGCGTTGGCCGGCCGGGGCGGGTCGTCGTTGACGATCCGGTAGAGCGCGCCCATCACGTTGTCGCCGACCTCGTAGGGCGGCTTGCCGGTCAGCGCGTGGCACAGAGTCGCGCCCAGCGACCACACGTCGCTGGCCTCGGTCGCCAGCTGGCCGCTGGCGACCTCCGGGGCGAGGTAGGCGGGGGAGCCGGTGACCAGCCCGGTCTGGGTCAGCGCAGCGTCGGCCTCGGTGCGGGCGATGCCGAAGTCGGTCAGCTTCACGTTGCCGTCGGGGGTGACCAGGATATTGGAGGGCTTGACGTCGCGGTGGACGATCCCGGCGGTGTGCGCAGCCGCCAGCGCATCGGCGACCTGCGCGAGGATCGGGGCGATCGCGTCTGGGGTGAGCGCGCCGTTCGACCGGACGATGTCGGCGAGGTTGGTGCCCTCGACGTGCTCCATGACCATCCACTGCTCGCCGGACTCCGGCTCGTCGACGAGGTCGAAGACGGCGACGACGTGCGGGTGGTTGAGCCGGGCGGCCAACCGGGCCTCCCGCTCGGCGCGCTGGACGTCCGGGGTGCCGCCACCGGGTGCGGTGCCGATCCGCTTGAGCGCCACGGTCCGGCCGAGGGTCAGGTCGGTGCCGCTCCACACCGCACCCATGCCGCCACGACCGATCTCCCGGTCGAGCGTGTACCTGCCCGCGATCAACTGAGCCCTCTCCTTGCCTAGACGCCAACGGTCGAGCCTAGGCGCACAGACCCGGTAACCGGGTGGGACCCTGGTCACGCCATGGGGCAGGCTTAGCCCGTGCCCGCCCCGATCGACCCCCACCTGCTCGACGACCTCGTCTGGCGAGGTCTGGTCGCCCACTCGACCGACCTCGACGCATTGCGCGAGGCGCTCACGGCGGACAGCGTGCGGTTCTACGTCGGGTTCGACCCCACGGCCCCCAGCCTCCACATGGGCAACCTGGTCCAGCTGGTCACGGCGATCCGCCTGCAGAAGGCCGGCCACACGCCGTACGTCCTGGTCGGCGGCGCCACCGGGATGATCGGCGACCCCAAGGACTCCAGCGAACGGACCCTCAACGACGCCGCGACGGTCAAGGACTGGACCGAGCGGGTCCGGCGGCAGGTCGAGCCGTTCGTCTCCTTCGACGGCGCCAACGCGGCGACGATCGTCAACAACTACGACTGGACCTCCGCCCTCTCGGCCATCGACTTCCTCAGGGACATCGGCAAGCACTTCCCGGTCAACCGGATGCTGGCCCGCGATGTCGTGCGCACCCGTCTCGAGAGCGGCATCAGCTACACCGAGTTCAGCTATGTCCTGCTCCAGTCGATGGACTACCTGACGCTCTTCCGCGACCACGGCGTCACCCTGCAGTTCGGAGGCTCCGACCAGTGGGGCAACCTCACCGGCGGTGTCGAGCTGATCCGCAGGGCCGACGGCGGGCACGCCCACGCCTTCGCCACCCCGCTCGTGACCAAGGCCGACGGCACGAAGTACGGCAAGACCGAGGGCGGGGCGCTCTGGCTGGACCCCGAGATGATGTCGCCCTACGCCTTCTACCAGTTTTGGCTCAATGTCGAGGACGAGCAGGTCGGGGAGCTGCTGCGGATCTTCACCTTCCTCAGCCGCGAGGAGATCGAGGCGCTCGAGGCCGAGCACGCCGAGAAGCCGTTCCTCCGCCGCGGCCAGCGCACCCTTGCCGGACAGGTCACGACGCTGGTGCACGGCGCGGAGGCGACGCGGCGCATCGAGGAGGCGTCCGAGGCGCTGTTCAGCGGCGGCTCGCTGGCCGAGGCGGACCCCGAGGTGCTGCGCCAGGCGCTCGCCACCGCCCGCCCGCTCGTGACCGGAGCCGAGGGCAAGACCGTCACCGACCTGTTCGTCGAGGCCGGCCTGGTGCAGAGCCGCAGCGAGGCGAGGCGCACCGTCGCCGAGGGCGGCGCCTACCTCAACAACGAGCGAGTGGACGACCCCGACTACGTACCGTTGGCCGACGACTTCCTCGGCGGCGAGGTTCTGGTGCTGCGACGGGGCAAGAAGAGCTTCGCCGGAGTCGCCGCCCCATGAGCGGGCCCCGGTGACCTGGCTGTCCGAGCGAGAAGACCACGCGCGGGCGGCGCTGCCGGCGCCGGTCTTCGAGTACCTCGCCCAGGGAGCGCGCGACTCCGTCAGCACCCTGGAGGCGCCGTGGGGCTGGTCCGAGCGACGGTTCCTGCCGCACGTCCTCCGGGACGTGACCGATGTCGACCTCTCGGTGCCGATGCTCGGCACGCCGGCTCGGGTGCCCTGGGGCATCGCGCCGACCACACAGCAGCGGGCTGTTCACCCCGACGGCGAGCTGGCGATGGCCCAGGCGACCGCGGCCGCCGGCTCGGTCCTGGTCGTGTCCAGCAACGCCGGGACGACGTTCGCCGACATCGCCTCGACGGGAGTCCGGTGGTGGCTGCAGGCCTACCTGCCGGCGGACCGGACCCTCGCCGAGCCGCTGCTTACACGCGCGGTCGACGCGGGTGCCGAGGCGATCGTCCTCACGGTGGACACCCCGGTCGTCGCGACGAAGTACGCCGCCGGCGACCAGGTCGTCTGGGACGTCGTCGACCCTGAGCTGCTCCGGGTCAACTTCGACCCGGGCTACGAGGAGGCGCCGAGGGCCGAGAAGGCGCTCGACCTCGGACCGCACGACGTCGTGTGGCTGGCAGAGCAGACCGGCCTGCCGGTCGTCGTGAAGGGCGTCCTGCGCGCCGACGACGCTCGCCGCTGCGTCCAGGCCGGCGCTGCCGGGGTCTGGGTCTCCAACCACGGCGGCCGTCAGCTCGAGCGGGCGGCCAGCACGGCGTCGTGCCTGCCGGCGGTCGTCGCCGCGATCGAAGGCTCGGCGCAGGTCTACGTCGACGGCGGGATCCGCAGCGGGCTCGACGTGCTCACCGCTCTGGCCCTCGGCGCGGACGCGGTCTTCCTCGGCCGGCTGCCGCTCTACGCGCTCGTGGAGGGTGTGGGCGGAGTGGCCCGGATGCACGGCGACCTCCTCGAGGAGACGGTCGAGGCCTTCCGCCTGGCCGGCTGTCGCCGGGTCGCCGATGCCAGAGGCATTGTCCGGGAGCCCTAGAGTTGCGGGGTGCCTGAGAACCGTCGCCCGTCCCGACCTGCCCAGGGTGGTCAGCGTGGCGGCCCGAAGGGCTCCGCCCCCCGCGGCGGTGGCAAGCCGCCCGTTCGTTCCGGTGGCAAGCCGTCGGCGCGCTCCGGTGGGAAGCCGACCGGCCAGTCGACCGGCAAGCCCGCTCGCGACGGCGGTCGGTCGTCCGGTCCCCGGCGCAACGACCGCCCCGAGCGCGGTGACCGCCCGGCTCGCTCCAGCGACTGGAAACGGTCCCGCGACGACCAAGGCCCGCGCACCAAGGACCAGCAGGAGTACGACGGCCCGGACCTGCCCGAGGACATCACCGGCGCCGAGCTGGACCGTTCGGTGTCGTCCCAGCTCAAGGGTCTCCCTGAGAAGCTCGCCTCACGCGTGGCCCGCCACCTGGCGGCCGCGGGCCTGCTGATCGACGAGGACCCGGAGACCGCCTACCGGCACACGCTGGCCGCCCGGGCCCGCGCTCCGCGGCTCGCGGTCGTGCGCGAGGCCGCCGGCGAGGCGGCGTACGCGTCCGGCCACTACGCCGAGGCGCTGGCCGACCTGCGCGCGGCGAAGCGGATGAACGGCGCCACGGCCTACCTGCCGATGATGGCCGACTGTCATCGCGCGCTCGGCCAGCCCGAACAGGCGATCAAGCTCGCGAAGAGCCCCTCGGTGGCCGGCTTCCCGGCGGCGGCCAAGGCCGAGATGACGATCGTCGAGGCCGGTGCGCGCCGTGACATGGGGCAGCTGGACGCTGCCCTGCGCACGCTGGAGCTCGCCCCCCTGACGTCCAAGTCGCGCGAGCCCTGGGTCGTCAGGCTGCGCTACGCCTACGCGGACATCCTCGAGTCGGCAGGTCGGGAGGCCGACGCGCTCGCGTGGTTCCACCGCACCGACGCCATCGACGGCGAGCAGCTCACCGATGCCTCCGACCGCGCCGAGGCCCTGGAGAAGCGGATCAACGGCTGACGATCGTCACCACGGCGGGGGAGCCGGCGAACTGCGTGGCGCACTGCAGCCGGTCGCGGTAGGCCACCCGGATCCGCTCGATGGTGACCACCCCGGGCTCATCGGCGGTCACCTCGAGCATCACCTGGTCACCGGCCGTCATCGACGCGCCCTCGGTGTCGACCAGCTCGGCGCAGAACAGGGCGGCGTCGCTGGTGACGCCCAGCGCCCCTCCCCGGCACAGGCGCGGGGTGATCGTCACCGGGACCGTCGAGACCGCGAACACCTTGATGCCGCTGATGTCCAGAGTGCGCCCGAAGTCGGCGTTCGCCTGGAACATGCCCAGGTAGACCGGCCGGCCCACCGGGGTCGAGGCGGTGACCAACCGGTCGCTCGTCGGCAGCTCCTCCGGGTGGGTGGTGACATAGCGCACGACCGCGACGAACACCGCGAAGCACACCAGCCACACCAGCCACACCCACCAGCGCGAGCGGCGGCGCACCTGGAGGGGGTCCGAGCCGCCCGCGTCCCCGTGGGCGTCGGCTGTGTCCGACGTCATGTCCGCAACGGTAGTGGCGCGCGGTCTCGGAGCGTGCCGTCTTGACGCGTCGGCGTCGTGAGGGTCTACTTCCAGCACCTGCCGGTCTCGGGTCTAGGAGGTGGCAGATGGGAAGCACCGCATGCTGAGGTTCTCCGGCGCCGGCGTCAGCGACGTCGGCCTGGTCCGGGCATCCAACGAGGACTCCGGCTTCGTGGCCCCCTACGTCGCCCTCGTCGCCGACGGCGTCGGCGGAGCGGCCGCCGGCGAGGTCGCGTCGGCCACCGCGGCGTACGCCGTCGCGGCGACGGTCCTGCAGCGTCCCGGCGTCGACGCCGCGAGCGTCGTCACCGAGGCGTTCGTCGCCGCGCGGGACAACGTCCGGCTCGGGGTGCAGCGCGACCTCAACCGGCTCGGCATGGCCACGACGCTCACCGTGCTGGTGAGCGACGGCCGCAGCGTCGTGCTCGGCCATGTCGGCGACTCCCGCGCCTACCTGCTGCGGGGCGGGGAGCTGCGCCAGATCACCACGGACCACACCTACGTGCAGCACCTCGTGGAGTCGGGGCGGCTCGCCGAGCAGGCGCGTGCCACACACCCGTGGCGCAACGTCGTACTCCGTTCCCTCGACGGCGACCCCGAAGGGTCGGATCTCGACCTCACCCGGCTCGACGTGCGCATCGGGGACCGCTTGATGATCTGCAGCGACGGCCTGACCGACCTGGTCGACGACTCCCGGATCGCCGCGGTGCTGCGCGTGCAGGACCCCGAGCGGGCCGCGGCGGAGCTGACGGCGAGCGCGCTGACCGCAGGTGGCCGCGACAACGTCACCTGCGTGGTGGTGGACGTGATCGACGGTCCGCGGGTGGTCGGCGACGGCAGGCTCCTGGGAGCCGTGGGTGATCCTCGCAACATCGTCGACGTGGCTGCTGTCAGACAGGCCTGAAACTGGGACACTCCGCTCGTGAGGAATGTCGAGCGTCCCGCCCTCGAAGGCACCGTCGCCGTCCGCGACGGACGTCGACTGAGCTTCGCCGAGTACGGCTCACCCCGGGGGGCCGCGATCGTGTGGATGCACGGCACGCCCGGAGCTCGCAGGCAGATCCCCCTCGAGGCCCGGGCCTTCGCCCAGGCCAACGACGTGCGCCTGATCGGCGTCGACCGTCCGGGCATCGGCTCCTCGACGCCGCACCTCTACACCAACATCGCCGACTGGACCGGCGACCTCGAGCTGATGCTGGACGCCCTCGCGGTCGACACCTGCCGGCTGATCGGGCTCTCGGGCGGTGGGCCCTACGTCCTGGCCGCGGGCGCGCGCCTGCCCCACCGGGTCCATGGCGTCGGTGTGCTGGGCGGCGTGGTGCCGACGGTCGGCCCGGACGCCGCCGAGGGCGGCATCATCCAGCTCGCCGTCCACCTGTCCCCGTTCCTCCGGGTGGCCCGCGTCCCGCTCGGCGTGGCCCTCACCCAGGCGATCCGGCTGGTGAAGCCCTTCGCCGGCACCGGTCTGGACCTGTATGCGGCGTTCCAGCCGACCGGTGACAAGAACCTCCTGGCCCGTCCGGAGTTCAAGGCGATGTTCCTCGACGACCTGCTCAACGGCAGCCGCTTCCAGACCTCGGCGCCGATCAACGACCTGCTGCTGTTCACCCGTGACTGGGGGTTCAGCGCCGCGGAGGTCACGGTGCCAGTGCGCTGGTGGCACGGCGACGACGACCACATCGTCCCGTTCCGCCACGGTGTGCACCTGGTCGAGCGGTTGCCCGACGGGACGCTCACCACGATCGACGGGGAGAGCCACCTCGGTGGGCTGGGCATCGCCCACGACGTCATCTCGAGCCTCATGGAGCTCGGGCCGCGGCGCACCCAGTCACGCGCCGCCAAACATCGCTGAGGCGCTCGGTCCGGAGCGGATCGGCCCGAACACTGGTGCACACCCGCCCCATGGGTCACAATGGGGAACACAACTACAGGCGTGTCATTAGAGACCCGTCACCCGAAGGTCGAAGTCGCTGGGGAAGGCGCACTTCCGCGACCTTGAGGTGAAGGAGACCGACGTGACCGCGAAACGACTGACTGGCGACGTCCGAGCGGCCGAGCGCAGCACGCGTGGCGTGCTCTTCATCCACTCGGCGCCTTCCGCGCTGTGCCCGCACGTCGAGTGGGCCGTGGGCGGTGTGCTCGACGCGCCCGTGCACGCCCAGTGGATCCCGCAGGCTGCCCAGGCCGGCAGCTACCGGATGGAGCTGTCGTGGACCGGCCAGCCCGGGACGGCGGCCGCCATCGCCTCGGCTCTGCGCGGCTGGAACCACCTGCGCTTCGAGGTCACCGAGGACCCGACGCCCGGCAGCGAGGGCACTCGCTTCTCCTACACCCCGACGCTTGGGGTCTTCCACGCCGTGACCGGCCTGCACGGCGACATCCTGATCCCCGAGGACCGGCTCAAGGCCGCGGTCGTCAAGGCCGCCCTCGGCGACACGACGCTCCTCGGCGAGATCGACAAGCTCCTCGGCAAGCCTTGGGACGACGAGCTCGAGACGTTCCGGCACGCCGGCGAGGGCGCCCCGGTCCGTTGGCTGCACCAAGTCGTCTGAGGAGTCAGCAGGCGGGTCAGCCGGGTTTGCGCAGCGTGAACCTGACGGTCGGGAGGCGCCCTTGCACCTGCTCGTCGTTGTCCTGCACGGTGACCAGAGCCTTGAGCTTGTAGCGGCCGGGCCGCGTCTCGGACCGGCAGAGTCGGTAAGTCGCGGTGGCCGAGTGCGGGCTCTCTCCGTGCTGATAGCTGAAGAACAGGGTGCGGCCGGCGGGACCCACGACTCGCACGCTGAGATCCCAGTAGCCGTCGCTCGGCGGGGTGATCGCGTATTGGTACGCATAGCTGCGGCAGCCGCGCTTGAGGACACCGTCCTGGGCGCTCACCGAGCCCCACTCCGGCTTGACGTCAACGGCCTGCGCGGCGCCCATGGGGGCCACGCCCAGCACCAGCGCCATCGCCAGGGCCAGGATCAGCACCACACCTGTTCGTCGCACGACATCTCCCTCGCTCATCGGACCCTCCTGGAAGGTGCAACGAGCCGCGGGTAGACATGGTCACTGGTCGCCGGGTGTGATGACCGTGACGTTTGTGGGCGATCAGCGCGGGTTGCGCAGGCGGAACCGGGTGACGGGCAGCCAGCCCTCGGTCAGCTCGTCGCCGTCCATCGAGGACAGCTTGGCCCGGATCTTGAAGACACCGGCCCGGGTCGAGGGCTTGCAGATGCGATAGGGGACCTTGTCGTCTGCCAGCACGTCCATGTTGATCTGGAAGGTGTTGGACGCGAGCGCGACGCCGCCCGGGCCGACGATGAACGTCTCGAACTGCCAGTCGCCCTTAGGCGGCGTGATCTTGTAGCCGTAGTGGTAGGTGCGGCAGCCGCGCCGCAGGCGGCCGTTCTTGGCGAAGGTAGCGCCCCACTCCGGATGTGTCTCGGGCGTGGCCTCGCTGGCACCGGCGGGCGAGACGACGCCGAACCCGAGCACCAGCAAGCTCGAGACCAGCGCCAGTGCCAGCGCGCGTGCCAGATGCAGCATCGAATCCTCCTGTGACCGGCGTCTCCTTGGTCAACGAGAGGGTCCTACCCCGGTTACGCCAGCGTGACCGCAGCGGCAGGCGCGTTCAGAGGGGTCAGAGCGGGATGTTGCCGTGGTGGCCCTTGCGCACGCCGACGGTCTGGATCTCGGCGTCCATGGCGCGGGCGATGGCCGAGCGGGTCGCGGTCGGCTCGACGATCTCGTCGACCACGCCGATCTCGACCGCCCTCTCGACGCCACCGGCGAGTCGCTCGTGCTCAGCGGCCAGCTCGATCTCGACCTGCGGCCGGATCTCGGGGGAGACGTCGGAGAGCTTGCGCCGGTGCAGGATGCGCACCGCGGCGACGGCGCCCATGACGGCCACCTCGGCCCCTGGCCAGGCGAACACCCTGGTGGCGCCGAGCGAGCGCGCGTTCATGGCGATGTAGGCGCCGCCGTAGGTCTTGCGGGTCACGAGCGTGATCCGCGGGACCACGCACTCGCCGAAGGCGTGCAGCAGCTTGGCACCGCGGCGCACCACGCCGTCCCACTCCTGGCCGACGCCGGGGAGGTAGCCGGGCACGTCCACGAGCACGATCAGCGGGACGCCGAACGCGTCGCACATGCGCACGAAGCGCGAGGCCTTCTCCGCCGACAGGGAGTCCAGGCAGCCGCCGAGACGGAGCGGGTTGTTGGCGACCACACCGACGCTGCGCCCGCCGAACCGGCCGAGAGCGGTGACGATGTTGGGCGCCCACTTGGCGTGGATCTCCTGCATCGTGCCCTCGTCGAGCACCGCCTCGACGAGCGGGTGCACGTCGTAGGCCCGCTTCTTGGACTCGGGCAGGATCGCTCCGAGGTCGACGTCGGTGACGTCCTCGACCCGGAGGCTGCCCTGGGCGCCGAGGAGCGAGGCGACGGTCCGCGCCCGGTCGAGAGCCTCGCGCTCGGACTCGGTGAGGATGTGCACGACGCCGGAACGCCGGCCGTGGGGCTCCGGCCCCCCGAGGCGCAGCATGTCGACGTCCTCGCCGGTGACCGACCGCACGACGTCCGGGCCGGTGACGAAGATCCGTCCCTCGGGGCCCAGGATCACGATGTCGGTCAGCGCCGGACCGTACGCCGCGCCACCGGCGGCCGGGCCGAGCACGACGGAGATCTGCGGGATCTGGCCGGAGGCCTGGGTCATGGCCTGGAAGATCCGGCCGACCGCGTGCAGCGACAGCACGCCCTCCGCGAGGCGCGCACCACCGGAGTGCCAGAGCCCGATGATCGGGACACCGTCGGTCATCGCGCGGTGGTAGGCGTCGACCACGACCCGGCAGCCCACGTCACCCATCGCGCCGCCCATGACGGTCGCGTCGGAGCAGAACGCCACCACGGGCGAGCCGTCGATCTTGCCCACCGCGGCGAGCATCCCCGAGTCGTCATCAGGGGTGATCAGCTCGAGGGTGCCCTCGTCGACGAGCGCGGTCAGTCGGTGGACGGGGTTGCGGGGGTCCTGCTCGCGCGGGAGCTTGGCGGGCTTGGCCGCCGGTGCCTCCTGCGTGGCCGTCATCTCAGCGGCTCCCGAAGGCGACGGCGACGTTGGCGCCACCGAACCCGAAGGAGTTGTTGAGCGCAGCGATGTCACCGAGCGGCAGGTCGCGGGCCTTGGTGGCGATGTCCAGGTCGACCTGGGGGTCCTGGTCGTCGAGGTTGATCGTCGGTGGCACCACGCGGTGGTGCAGCGCGAGCACGGTGGCGATCGCCTCGAGGGCGCCCGCTCCACCGAGCAGGTGACCGGTCATCGACTTGGTGCTGGTGACCACGACCTGGCCCACGTGTTGACCCAGCGTGGCGTGCAGCATCAGGCCTTCGGCGATGTCGCCCTGGGGGGTCGATGTCGCGTGGGCGTTGACGTGGTGGATGGCGTCCGGGCCGATCTCGGACTCGGCCAGCGCCCGCAGGATCGCCCGCGAGCCTCCGCGCCCGGCCGGGTCGGGTTGGGCGATGTCGTGGGAGTCGGCGGTGATGCCGGCGCCCAGCACCTCGGCGTAGATCTTCGCGCCGCGGGCCCGCGCGTGCTCCTCGGACTCGAGGACGAGCACGCCGGCGCCCTCGCCGAGCACGAACCCGTCGCGGGCGGTGTCCCACGGCCGGGAGACGGTCGTGGGGTCGCCGCCCTCCGGACCACTGGCGGTCTTGGACAGCGCCATCATGTTGGCGAACGCCGCCATCGGCAGCGGGTGGATGGCCGCCTCGGTGCCGCCGGCCAGCACGACGTCGGCCCGGCCGAGCCGGATCTGGTCGACGGCCAGGGCGATGGCCTCGTTGCCGGAGGCGCACGCCGAGACCGGGGTGTTGACCGCGGCCCGCGCCCCGACGTAGAGGCTGATCTGCGCGGCGGGCGCGTTGGGCATCAGCATCGGGACGGCGAGCGGGGAGACCCGACGCGGCCCCTTCTCCTTGAGCGTGTCGTAGTTGTCGAGGAGCGTGGTGACGCCACCGATGCCGGAGGCCATCGCCACACCGACCCGCTCGCTCTCGAGCTGCTCCTGGACCGCCGCGAGGCCCGCGTCCGCCCAGGCTTCCATGGCCGCGACCATGGCGAACTGGGAGGAGCGGTCCAGGCGGCGGGCCTTGACCCGCTCAAGCACCTCGGTGGGCTCCACCGCGATCCGGCCGGCGATCTTGACCGGCATCTCCTCGGCCCACTCGTCATCCAGGTGGCGGACGCCGGAGCGACCGTTGACGAGGGCGTCCCAGGTCGAGGGGACATCACCGCCCACCGGGCTGGTGGTGCCCAGTCCGGTGACGACGACACGGGTGCGGGTCATGGTGGTGCCTTCCTTGCTGTGGTGCGGGTGACGGGCGTGGGTGTCAGCCCTGGGCGCGCTCGATGAACGCGACGGCGTCGCCGACGGTCTTGAGGTTCTTGACCTCGTCGTCGGGGATCGAGACGCCGAACTTCTCCTCGGCGGCCACGACGACCTCGACCATCGACAGCGAGTCCACGTCGAGGTCGTCGACGAAGGACTTGTCGAGCTGGACGTCGTCGGCGTCGATGCCGGCGACCTCGTTGACGATCTCGGCGAGGTCGGCGCGGATCTCCTCGGTGGTTGCCACAGTTGTTTCCCTTTCAGTTGGTGCAGCGGTTGGTGCAGCGGTTGCTGACCGTGAGGTGGAGCTCAGGGGACGACGACGACCTGGGCGGCGTACGCCAGGCCGGCGCCGAAGGCGATCAGGAGCGCGGTGTCGCCGGACTTGGCGTCGCCCTCCTCGATCATCCGGTCTAGGGCGAGCGGGATGGAGGCCGCCGAGGTGTTGCCCTGCTCGGCGATGTCGCGGGCGATCTTGACCGTTTCGGGCAGCTTCATGGCGCGGGCCATCGCGTCGATGATCCGCATGTTGGCCTGGTGGGGGACGAAGCAGTCCAGCTCGTCCGCGGTGACACCGGCGCGGTCGAGGGCCTGCTGCCCGATCTTGGCCATCGCGAACGACGCCCAGCGGAACACCGGGTTGCCCTGCATGGTCAGGTGCGGCATCTCGGGCTTGTCGGAGGCGAGCACGTCGCGCCAGTCCTCCTTCTGCCGGATCAGGTCGAACTGCTCGCCGTCCGAGCCCCACACCACCGGGCCGATGCCGGGGGTGTCGCTCGGTCCGACGACCGCGGCCCCCGCGCCGTCGGCGAAGATGAAGGCGGTGCCGCGGTCGCCGACGTCGGTGAGGTCGGAGAGGCGCTCGACGCCGATCACCAGGACGTGGCCGGCGCTGCCCGCGCGGACCATGTCGCTGGCCAGCGCCACGCCGTGGCAGAAGCCGGCGCAGGCCGCCGAGATGTCGAACGCGGCGGCCTGGTCGGTCCCGATCTCGTGGGCGACGGCGGTCGCGACGGCCGGCGTCTGCAGGAGGTGCGAGACCGTGGCTACCACGACCGCGTCGATCTGGCGGGCGTCGACCCCGGCGTGGGCGAGCGCGCTGCGTGCCGCCGCGACGCTCATCATCTGCACGGTCTCCTCGGGCGTGGCCCAGCGCCGCTGCTTGATGCCGGAGCGCTGCTGGATCCACTCGTCGCTGGAGTCGATCGCCTCGATGACCTCGGAGTTGGGGATCACTCGCGACGGGCGGTAGGCGCCGATGCCGAGGATCGCGGCGTGCGGGGCGCCGGTGGAGGTGCTCAGGGTCGCCATCAGTGCGTACCGCCCTCGGGGTGGAGCCGGACCAGGGGTTGGCCGGGGGAGACCAGGTCGCCGTCCTCGACGAGCCACTCGACCACCTGGCCGCCATGGTCCGCGGTGACGCTGACCCGGTCGCGCGTGCTGGCGACGTCGCCGATCGGGGCGCCGGCGGCGAGCACGGAGGCGTCGGCGGCCTCCCCGGACATGTGGAAGGTGCCCTTGGACGGGGCGACGACCATCCGCCAGGTGGGTGAGCTCTCCATCTCGGAGAACTCCCCGTGCTTGTCACAGAAGGCGCGGGCGTCGTCGAGCTGGTCGGGCGTCTTGAGGGCGAAGGTCTCGACGCCCTTCATCGCGCGCTTGGCGATCCCGGTCAGTGTGCCCGCGGGCGGCATCTCCAGGAAGCCAGTCACGCCCAGGTCGAGCATGGTGTCCATGCACAGGTCCCAGCGGACCGGGCTCGCGATCTGGCCGACGATCCTCTTGAGCACGTCGACACCGCTGTGCACCACGCGGCCGTCGCGGTTGGAGATCACCTTGGTGCGCGGGTCGTGCACCGACACCGAGCGGGCCAGCGAGGCAAGGTGCCCCACGGCAGGGGCCATGTGCTCGGTGTGGAATGCGCCCGCGACACTCAGCGGCATCAGCCGGGCCTTCTCCGGTGGCTCCTCCGCGAACGCCGCGAGCTGCTCCATCGTGCCCGCCGCGACGATCTGACCCGGGCCGTTGTCGTTGGCGGCGGTCAGGCCGTGCTTGTCGATCGCGGCGAGCACCTCGTCGCGGTCGCCACCGAGCACGGCGGTCATCCCGGTCGGGGTGGCCGCGGCCGCGCCCGCCATCGCCTTGCCGCGCTCGCGCACCAGCACCATCGCCTGTTCGGCGGTGATCACGCGGGCGCCCGCGGCGGCAGTCAGCTCGCCCACGCTGTGACCGGCGACGGCGCTGACCTTGCCGAAGGCGTCGGTGGGGTGGGGGAAGATCCCGAGCGCGGCGACCAGGCCGGTGGCGACGAGCAGAGGCTGCGCGATCTCGGTGGCCCGGATCGCGTCGGCGTCGGCCTCGGTGCCGTAGTGGATGAGGTCGATCCCGGCGACGGTGGACAGCCACTCGAACCGCGCACGGAACGTGTCGTCCTCGAGCCAGGGGGCGAGGAAGCCGGGAGACTGAGCACCCTGACCGGGCGCGACGATGACCAGCACCCGTCCCACTCTGCCCAAAGCCGGCGCCCGACTCTGCTCCGGCGCCCACGAACCTGACCGCCAGTTCTTTGGAGGGTTCCTACAAAAACGTGTCAGGATGACATGGTGCCCGCCCGCGCCAGGAAGTCGCCCCAGAAGCCACCGCACAAGCCACCGCACAAGCCCCGCAGCGCTGCCGACGCGCTGCGCCGGTCGACCGGGGCCCTGAGCACGGCGGCGATGGCCCGGATGGACGCGGACCTGCCGTGGTTCAAGGAGCTCAGCGCCGAGGACCGGTCCTGGGTCGGACTGATCGTGCAGGCGGGCGTGCGCTCGTTCGTCGACTGGTTCCGCGGGGGCGCGGGCTCGCTCAGCGTGGAGGGCCAGGCCCTGACCTCGGAGGTCTTCGGTGCGGCTCCCCGGGCCCTGGCCGGGGTCATCACGCTGCAACAGACCGTCGACCTGGTGAAGCTCTCCATCGAGGTGGTGGAGAGCAACATCGACGCCCTGCTCGACCCCGCCGACCTGCCCGAGGTCCGCACCGCGGTGGCCCGCTACGCACGCGAGGTCGCCTTCGCGACGGCGGAGGTCTACGCCCGCGCCGCCGAGGCGCGCGGCGCGTGGGACGCCCGGCTGGAGGCGCTGGTCGTGGATGCCGTCCTCCGTGCCGAGGCGGACGAGACCGTGCTCTCCCGGGCGAGCGCGCTGGGCTGGGCAGGCCGCGGGGGCGTCGCCGTCGTACTCGGCGATGCGCCGTCCCGCGGCGGCGGCACCGACCTCTTCGACGAGGTGCGCCGGGTCGCCCAGACTGCCGGCCTCGACGCGCTGTGCGCCGTGCAGGGCGAGCGGTTGGTGGTGATCCTGGGCGGGGTCCAGGACAGCCGAGCGGCTGCCACCGCCGTGCTCGGCCTCTTCGGAGAAGGCCCCGTCGTGGTCGGACCGGTGACCGACGACCTCGGCAGTGCCTCCCTCTCCGCCCGGGCCGCGGTGTCCGGGCACCGCGCCGCGACCGGCTGGCCCGACGCGCCGCGACCCGTGCTCAGCGACGAGTTGCTGCCCGAACGCGCCCTGGCCGGTGACGGCCACGCCCGGCGGCACCTCGTGGAGGAGATCTACCTGCCGCTGGTCCATGCCAGAGGGGCGCTGACCGACACGCTGACGGCGTGGTTGCGGGCGGGGTCGTCGATCGAGGGGACCGCACGAGTGCTCTTCTGTCACCCCAACACCGTGCGTTACAGGTTGAGGCAGGTCGCCGACGTGACGGGGCTGACCCCAGGAGACCCCCGAGACGCCTTCACCCTGGAGATCGCGCTCGTCCTGGGCCGTCAGTCGGGTCGAGACGCGTGACGGCATACTCGGCGTGTCACTGGGTACCGGTGGCCGAATCCGGCTAGAAACAAGGGGATTCGCTATGAATTCGTATCCTGTTGGTCTGCCGTTGGGCTCTCCGTTGTGGTTGGATCCTTAACGACCGAGAGAGCGACACGGGGAGTGGAGAGCACATGACGGCGCAGCATCCGCTCGAGCACGAGGTCCAGTTCGTCACCCTTCACGGGCACCGCCGGGCCTACGTCAAGGTCGGCTCGGGTCCCGCCCTCCTGCTGCTCCACGGCCTCGGCTGCGACCACACCACGTGGGAGCCGGTCATCGACACGCTGGCGCGCCGCTACACGGTGATCGCCCCCGATCTGCTCGGCCACGGGCTCTCGGCCAAGCCGCGCGCCGACTACAGCGTCGGCGGCTACGCCAACGGGATGCGCGACCTGCTCACCGTGCTGGGGATCGACAAGGTGACCGTCCTGGGTCACAGCTTCGGCGGCGGCGTCGCGATGCAGTTCGCCTACCAGTTCCCCGAGCGCACCGAGCGGCTGATCCTGGTTGCCTCGGGCGGCCTCGGCCCCGAGGTCAGTCCTTCGATCCGGGCCGTCACGACGCCGGGCTTCCACCAGGCGATGGGCATCCTCACGCTGCCGGGGATCCGGCACGTTGGCAAGGCCGGCCTCAAGGCGCTGTCCCGCACCAGGTTCAAGGCCACCCGCGACCTCGACGAGGTCGCCGAGATCTACGACTCCCTACGCGACCCGCATGCCCGGGCCGCGATCCGCCACGTCGTGAGCGCGGTCGTGGACTGGAAGGGCCAGATCGTCAGCATGGCCGACCGGGCTTACCTGACCGAGGAGATGCCGATGGCGGTGATCTGGGGGCGCGACGACCGGGTCATCCCGGTGCGGCACGCCTCCAACGCCGCCGCCCTGGCGCCCAAGTCCCGGGTCGAGGTCATCCCCAACGCCGGGCACTTCCCCCACAAGGACCACCCGCAGCGGTTCGCCAAGCTCGTCCATGAGTTCATCCGTTCGACCGAGCCGGCGACGTACTCCCGGGCCCGCTTCCGCGCCCTGCTCAAGAACGGGCGCCCGACGACGCTCAGCCCGCTGCGGGCCGTGCGGGACGCCAGCGCTTAGGCGCTCGCGTACCGCCGCTCGACCGCGCGGCGGATGTGGGCCATGTTGGCGCGCTCCTCGCGCCGGATGACCAGCAAGAAGATCGGGAAGACCAGCCGGAACCATCCGTGCGGCCGCGCGTCGAAGGTCACCGCGAGCCGGGTGCCTGCCGGCACCGGCTCGAGCTCGCCGCCGAACGTCACCTCGATCGGACCAGCGTTGTGGGCCGTCCATGACCGCGGGCGGTCGAAGGCGACGATCTCGACCACGAGGGCGGGGGAGCTCTTCCACTTGGCGTCGAAGCGAGTGCCGAGCCCGACGGGCCCGTCGGTCAGCTTCGCCATCCGTTCGACCTTGGGGTTCCACTCGAGCTCGTTCTCGAGGTTCGAGAGGTAGTCGAATGCCTGCTCGGGGGTGCAACGCAGCGTCACGCTGTTCCGGATCACGGTCATGACGCTCCCAGAGTTTAGAGATGCCTTTAGAGATACCACTAGTAATATCCGACCATGACCACGCCCGTCAACGGCCGGCCGACCGGCTCCGCGGGTGCCCGGGCGAACCGCAGCCGGATGATCGCCGCCGCCCGCGAGCTGTTCGTCGAGCAGGGGTACGCCGACACGACCATGGAGCAGATCGCCGCCAGCGCAGAGGTGTCGGTCCAGACCGTCTACTACCGCTTCCACACCAAGGCCAGGCTGCTGTGCGAGGTCACCCAGGCCACCGCGAGCGGCGCTGACGCTCCTGCTCCTTCAGGGCCGCCGCCCTGGCTGCCGGAGATGCTCGGCGCCGCCACCCCCGAGGCGGTCCTGGCTCTGGCAGTCCGGCACGGGACCGAGATCTACGACCGGGTGGCACGGCTGTGGCCAGCTCTGGCCGCGGCGTCAGGGTCTGACGCCACGGTGGAGGCGTACTGGAGCGAGCTCACGACGCGCCGTCGCGCAGGGCAGGCGGCCATGGTGGGGCGGGTGGCCGAGCTGGGTGGCCTGCGGCCCGGGCTGGACCCGGAGGCCGCGACGGACGTCGTCGTCGTGCTCTTCGGCCACGACGTCTATCGCGGCCTGGTCCTCGAGGCCGGCTGGACGCCGAAGGCCTACCGGGACTGGCTGCTCGAGACGCTCACCCAGCAGCTGCTGGCTTAGGCGTCCCCACCCTCCTGCTGGACACCGGCGACGGCGGTCGGGTCGTCGATGCGGTAGGTCGCGAACGCCTTCTCGACCTGGCTCCGGTCGATCTCGCCGGCGTCGGCGAGCGCCTGGAGCGCCTGGACCACGACTGACTCGGCGTCGATGTGGAAGAACCGCCGGGCCGCGGGGCGGGTGTCGGCGAAGCCGAAGCCGTCGGCGCCGAGGACCCGGTAGTCACCGGGCACCCAGCGGGCGATCTGGAGCGGCACCGCGCGCATGTAGTCCGACACGGCGACGACCGGGCCGGGGGAGCCGGCCAGGCGGTCGGCGACGTACGCCGTGCGCGGGCTCTCGCCCGGGTGCAGGAGGTTCCACTCCTCGGCCGCGGTGGCGTTGCGGGCCAGCTCGTTCCACGAGGTGACCGACCACAGGTCCGCGCCGACGCCCCAGTCCTCGCGGAGCATGCGGGCGGCGTCCTCGATCCAGGGGTAGCCCACGCCGGAGGCCAGCAGGGTCACCCGCGGGCCATCGCCTTCGGCGGAGCCGACCTTGTGGAGACCCTTGAGGATCCCCTCGACGTCGACGCCTTCGGGTTCCTTCGGCTGGGCGACCGGCTCGTTGTAGACCGTCATGTAGAAGATGACGTCCTCGCCGTGCGGGTGCGCCTCTGTCTCGCCATACATCCGGGCCAGGCCGGACTCCATGATGTGGGCGACCTCGTAGGCGAACGCCGGGTCGTAGTGCACGACCGCCGGGTTGGTGGCGGCCAGCAAGGGCGAGTGCCCGTCGGCGTGCTGGAGTCCCTCGCCGGTCAGCGTCGTGCGTCCCGCGGTGGCGCCGACGAGGAAGCCGCGGGCCAGCTGGTCGGCCATCGCCCAGATCGAGTCGCCGGTCCGCTGGAAGCCGAACATCGAGTAGAAGATGTAGAACGGGATCATGTGCTCGCCGTGCGTGCTGTACGCCGAGCCGGCGGCCGTCGCCGAGGCCATCGCACCCGCCTCGGAGATGCCCTCGTGGAGCAGCTGGCCCTGGGCGGACTCCTTGTAGGAGAGCAGCAGCTTGCGGTCGACGGCCTGGTAGAGCTGGCCGGCGGGGTTGTAGACCTTGGCGCTCGGGAACATCGAGTCCATGCCGAAGGTGCGGTACTCGTCAGGGGCGATCGGCACGATCCGCTGGCCGATCTCGGGGTCCTTCATCCAGTCCTTCAGGAGGCGGACCGTCGCCATGGTGGTGGCGACCTTGTTCTTCCCCGATCCCTGCTTGAGCTCGTCGTACATCGACGCGCCGGGCAGGTTGAGCGGCTTGGCGCGGAGCACGCGCCTGGGCACCGAGCCACCGAGCTCGCGACGCCGCTCCATCATGTACTCGATCTCGGGGGAGTCGGCGCCCGGGTGGAAGAACGGCGCGGTGCCGGTGGCGTCGTAGGTCTCGTCGATGTCCCGGTCGCTCATCGGCAGCCGGAGCCGGTCGCGGAACTTCTTGAGGTCGTCCTTCTTGAGCTTCTTCATCTGGTGGGTGGCGTTGCGGCCCTCGAGGGCCTCGATCGTCCAGCCCTTGATGGTGTGCGCCAGGATCACCGTCGGCTGGCCGCTGTGCTTCGAGGCGGCGTCGAAGGCGGCGTAGACCTTGCGGTAGTCGTGGCCGCCGCGTGGCAGCTTCTCGATCTGCCGGTCGGTCATGTGCTCGACCATCTTGCGCAGCCGCGGGTCGGGCCCGAAGAAGTGCTCGCGGTTGTAGGCGCCGTCCTCGACCGAGAAGTTCTGGAAGGCGCCGTCCGGGGTCTTGTTCATCTGGTTGACCAGTACGCCGTCGACGTCGCGGGCCAGCAGCTCGTCCCACTCCCGGCCCCAGATCACCTTGATCACGTTCCAGCCGGCGCCGCGGAAGTTGGCCTCGAGCTCCTGGATGATCTTGCCGTTGCCGGTGACCGGCCCGTCGAGCTGCTGCAGGTTGCAGTTGATGATCCAGGTCAGGTTGTCGAGCTCTTCGCGCGCGGCGACCCGGATCGCACCGAGCGACTCGGGCTCGGCCATCTCACCGTCACCGAGGAAGGCCCACACGGTCTGCTGCGAGGTGTCCTTGATGCCACGGTTGTGCAGGTAGCGGTTGAAGCGCGCCTGGTAGATCGAGTTGATGCCGGTGAGCCCCATCGAGACCGTCGGAAACTCCCAGAACTCCGGCATGAGCCGCGGGTGGGGGTAGGACGACAGGCCCTTGCCGACACCGTGCTGGACCTCCTGGCGGAAGCGCAGGAGCTGCTCCTCGGACAGCCGGCCCTCCAGGAACGCGCGGGCGTAGATGCCGGGGGAGCCGTGGCCCTGGATGTAGATCTGGTCGCCGCCGCCGGGGTGGTCCTTGCCGCGGAAGAAGTGGTTGAAGCCGACCTCGTAGAGGCTGGCGGCGGACTGGTAGGTCGCGATGTGGCCGCCCACCTCGAGGCCCGGCCGGTTGGCGTCGGAGACCATCACCGCGGCGTTCCACCGGATGAAGGCGCGGATCCGCCGCTCGATCTCCTCGTCGCCGGGGAACCACGGCTCCCGCTCGGGTGGGATCGTGTTGATGTAGTCGGTGCTGCGCAAGGCTGGGACGCCGACGTTCATCTCCCGCGCCTTCTGCAGCAGCCGGAGCATGACGTAGCGCGCCCGGTCGCGACCGCGCTCGTCGACCAGCTGGTTGAACGAGTCGAGCCAGTCGGTGGTCTCGTCGGGGTCGATGTCGGGCAGCTGGGTCGGGAGCCCCTCGTGGATCACAGTCGGGGTCGAGCCGGTGTGGACGGGAGGAGCAGCGGGGGAAGCAGGGGTGGAAGGATCGCTCACCCGGCCATCCTGTCACTGGATTCGAAGCGCGACGACCTACCGACAAGTAGGTCCATCCCGGGGTGCTGGCTTGCATGCGGGGTTGACTTCCGATGGACTATCGCCCAGATCCGCCCGGTCCACGGGCGTGCGACCGAGATGGAGGAACCGCAGTGAGCCAGACGGGCGCCGCGGCGAACGCGGCCGATCGCCTGGGACTCACGGCGGGCATGGTCGTCCAGGAGCTGGGCTGGGACAACGACACCGACGACGAGCTGCGGATCACGATCGAGGACGCCATCGACGCGGACATGGTCGACGCCGACTACGGCAACGTCGTGGACGCCGTGCTGCTCTGGTGGCGCGACGAGGACGGCGATCTCGTCGACGGCCTGGTCGAGGCGCTGACCGACCTGGTCGGCGGCGGCTCCATCTGGCTGCTCACCCCGAAGGTGGGCCGGCCCAACGCGGTCGACCCGGCCGACATCGCCGAGGCTGCGCCCATCGCCGGCCTGGCCCAGACCACGACGGCGTCGGTGTGCAAGGACTGGTCGGCGACCAGGCTGATCGCCCCCAAGACCGTCTCCTGACCGTCTCCTGACCGCGCCACGACGGCGTGGCATCCTTCACACCGTGCTGCTGCCCTCCCCTCTCGACAAGCTGACGACCCGCGCCTCCTCCGCCGGATACGGACTCAAGGTCCTGGCCGGCTCGGGGATCATCCGGCCCTACTCCCCGGTGGCGCTGGCGAAGGCGGGCGCGCTGCTCAAGAGGTACGGCACCGGCCCGGCCGGCGGCTTCCTGGCGATGGCGACCCTCCTGCCCAACAAGGTGTGGGTCATCGACGAGCGTGGCGACCTGACCTTCGGCGAGGTCGACCGGCGCACCAACGCGCTGGCCCGCGCCCTGCGCAAGCAGGGCGTCGACGAGGGCGACTCGATCGCGCTGATGGCGCGCAACCACCGCGGCTTCGTCGAGGCCACGGTCGCAGCGGCCAAGATCGGCGCCGACCTGATCTATCTCAACACCGCGTTCTCCGGTCCCCAGCTGGTCGACGTGCTCGAGCGCGAGGACCCCGCCGTCGTGATCCACGACGAGGAGTTCTCGGGCATGCTCGCGAAGGCACCTGTCGACAAGCGGGTGCTCTCCTACGCCGAGGAGCAGTCCGACGACTCCCTCGACGCCCTGATCGAGGGCGAGCTGGACGACTCGCCACTCGAGCCGCCCGACCACCACACCCGGATCATCATCCTGACCTCGGGCACCACCGGGACGCCGAAGGGCGCACCGCGCAACGAGGCGGGCATAGACGCGGCCATCTCGCTGCTGTCCCGGATGCCACTGCGCCAGGGCTGGACCGTGCACATCGCCGCACCCTTGTTCCACACCTGGGGCTTCGCGCACATGATGCTGTCGCTGCTGCTGGGCCACACGATGGTGCTGCGCCGCAGGTTCGAGCCGGAGGCCGCCCTCGCGGCGGTCGACGAGCACAAGTGCTCCGGAATGGTGGTCATCCCGGTGATGCTGCAACGCATCCTGGCCCTGCCGGACGAGACCCTGGACAAGTACTCCCTCGACACCGTCGAGGTGGTCGCCGCCTCCGGGTCCGCGCTGCCCGGTGACCTCGCGATCTCCTGGATGGACCATTTCGGCGACAACCTCTACAACACCTACGGCTCAACCGAGGTCGCCTACGCCTCGATCGCCACGCCCGCCGACATGCGCAAGTCGCCCACCACGGCCGGGAAGCCGCCGTGGGCCACGGTCGTGAAGATCTACGACGAGAAGTCCGACCGGGAGCTGCCCCAGGGCGAGTCCGGACGGATCTTCGTCGGCAACAGCCTGCTGTTCGAGGGCTACACCGGCGGCGGCAACAAGCAGATGATCGACGGCCTGATGTCGTCCGGCGACGTGGGTCGGTTCGACGAGGACGGCCTGCTCTACGTCGAGGGCCGCGACGACGAGATGATCGTGTCCGGTGGCGAGAACGTCTTCCCCAAGGAGGTCGAGGACTGTCTGGCCCGCCACGAGGCGGTCGTCGAGGTCGCGGCGATCGGCGTCGACGACGACGACTTCGGCAAGCGGCTGCGCGCCTTCGTGGTGCTCCGCGACGGGATGGACGTCTCGGGGGACGACCTCAAGGCCCACGTGAAGGACAACCTGGCCCGGTTCAAGGTGCCGCGCGAGATCGTCGTCCTGGACGAGCTGCCGCGCAACGCGACGGGCAAGGTCCTCAAGCGCGAGCTGGCAGAGCACGACCCGGACCATGGCGACGAGGACGAAGGCGAGTGACCGGACTCGAGGTCGGCTCGCCCGCCCCGGACTTCACGCTCCGCGACCAGTTCGGGCAGGACGTCAGCCTGTCGTCCTACCGCGGCGAGAAGGCGGTGGCGATCGTCTTCTACCCCTACGCGTTCTCGGGTGTCTGCACAGGCGAGATGGCCGGGCTCCGCGACCGGCTGGCCGAGCTGATGACGTTCGGCTCCGAGGTGCTCGCGGTCTCGTGCGACCCGGTCTACTCCCTGCGCGCCTTCGCCGACGCCGACGGCCTCAACTTCCCGCTGCTGTCCGACTTCTGGCCGCACGGCGAGGTGAGCCGCGCCTACGGCGTGTTCAACGAGGACAAGGGGTGCCCGCGGCGTTCGTCCTTCGTCGTCGACCCGGCGGGTGTCGTGCGCTGGGCGGTGCACAGCGACGGCCCCGCCCGCGACCTCGACGAGCACGTTCGGCAGCTCCAGAAGTACGCCTGATCTACGCCTGATCCACGCTCCGGCAACAGTCGTGAGACGCCCCGCGTAACCTGGTCTGGACCATTGCGAAAAGTTCTCGCGTTTCGGTTTGTCGGGCCTCCTGACCTTGGCTACGGTATGCCGAGTTGAGCCGCTGGTGACCCGAGACGCCAGCGGCTCAACTCATTTCTGAGCACGTCGTTTCTGAGCACCGTGGCAGCCGTCCCGGGCCTGCCCCGTATCGTGTGCGCGGCGTCGTGTCGGCGCGCGAGCGGGCGTATAGCTCAGCGGTAGAGCACCTCCCTTACAAGGAGGTGGTCGGGGGTTCGATCCCCTCTGCGCCCACCAGCATCGTCCCCTTCGCCCTCCCAGAGAGGGGCATGTCCGGTTCACGCCTGCACACCGTGTACGACCACGGCGGTCGGGGAACCGTCCTGTCGACCCGACGTAAGCCGAGAGGCGGTTGTGGCCCTTCAGGGGGTCGGCCCGCACGGGGAGTGCCGGGGGAGGCCTGAATAGTGTGCGGGAGGTGGCGACATCTCCCGCACACCTGGGCCCGGACCTCGCGGACGAGATCCGGGCCGCGCTGGCCGGCGCGGGCGACCCGGTGCGTGCTGAGGGCCAGCAGCGCTACATGAAGTCCGCGATGCCCTACCGCGGGCTCACATCACCGCAGCTGCGCGCCCTGCTCCGGCCGCTGCTCGCGGTCTACGAGCCGCCGTCGCGGGCCACCTGGGAGGCCGCGGTCCGGGCGCTGTGGGACGAGGCCACCCATCGCGAGGAGTGGTACGCCGCGCTGGCGGTCGCCCGCCACCGGCGGGCCCGGGCCTGGCTCGACCCGGACTCGCTGCCGCTGTGGCGGCACCTGGTCGTCACCGGGGCGTGGTGGGACGTCGTCGACGAGACCGCCACCCACCTGGTGCGCGACACGCTCGCCGGCCACGGGGAGGCGGTCACGCCCGTGATCGCGGGCTGGTCGGTCGACGCCGACGTGTGGCTGCGGCGGGCGGCCGTGATCTGCCAGGTCGGCCGTGGCGCGCACACCGACACCGACCTGCTCCGCCGGGTCGTCGAGGCCAACCTGGGCGACCCGTCGTTCTGGCTCCGCAAGGGCATCGGCTGGGCGCTGCGCGACTACGCCCGGACCGACCCGGAGTGGGTCTGGGCCGAGGTCGACCGGCTCGGCGACCGGCTGTCGGGTCTGTCGCGGCGGGAGGCGACCAAGCACCGGACAGGGGCCTGACCCCGATGGCCGTGACCCCGGGCCGCATGGCACGATCGCGGGCGTGACGGAGGGGTCGATCGCAGCGCGCTTGGCAGGACAGCACGTCCTGCTCACCGGGGTCACCGGCTTCGTCGGCGAGGCGCTCCTCCACCTGATCCTCAGCGAGGTGCCGGACCTGCGCACCAGCGTGCTGGTCCGGCCCAAGGGCTCGACCAGCGGCGCCGACCGGACCGCGAAGCTGCTGGAGAAGCCGATCTTCGCCGACCTCGTGGAGGGGGCCAGCGGTGTCGAGGCGCTGATGGCGGCCCGGGTGGCGGTTGTCGAGGGAGACCTCGCCGACGTGCCCGCGCTCCCCACCGACATCGACGCCGTCGTCCACTGCGCCGGCGACGTGTCGTTCGACCCGCCGGTCGACGAGGGCTTCACGACCAACGTGATCGGCGTCCGCGACCTGCTCGCCCGCATCGACGAGGCGCGCGAGGCGTCGGGCACGGACATCCACTACGTCCACATCTCCACGGCGTACGTCGCCGGCCGGCGGCGCGGCAGCATCCCCGAGGCTCCGGTCGACCACGACGTCGACCTGGAGACCGAGCTGGCCTGGGGGCTCGGCCAGCGACAGGCCGTCGAGCACCGCTCCCGGGGCGCCGACCTGCTCACGAAGGAACGCAAGAAGGCCGAGAAGGAGCACAGCCGGGCCGGGCTCCTGACCGCCGCCCGCGCCACCGAGGCCGCCCGCAAGCAGTGGGTCAAGGACGAGCTGGTGCGGATCGGCACCGAGCGGGCCCGGAGCCTGGGCTGGACCGACTGCTACACGTTCACCAAGGCGATGGGCGAGCGGGTCGTCGAGCGCTGGGCGGCCGGCGCCGGGGACGACGGCATCGGCCCGCGCACGGCCTCGATCGTCCGCCCCAGCATCATCGAGTCGGCGCTCGAGAAGCCGCACGTGGGCTGGATCGAGGGCTTCAAGATGGCCGAGCCGCTGATCCTGGCCTACGGCCGCGGCGAGCTCCCGGAGTTCCCCGCATCGCCCGACACCATCGTCGACATCGTGCCGGTCGACCACGTCGTGGCCGCGATCGTCGGAGTGTTGGCGCACCCGCCTGTGGCCGGCGACGTCGGCTACTTCCACGTCTCCAGCGGCGACCGCAACCCGTTGACCTTCAACACGCTCTACAGCTCGGTGCGCACCTACTTCGAGCGGCACCCGTTCACCGCGGGCGACCGGGGCGCCGCGCGGCTGCCGGAGTGGCGGTTCCCGGGTGCGCGCTCGGTCGAGCGGCTGCTCTCGACGAGCGAGAAGGCCTGGAAGATCGCCGACTACGCGATCGGCCACGCGCCGCGCAGCGACCGGGCCCGTGACCTGGCCCGCAAGCTGCACCAGCAGGGCCGGCGCCTGGAGTTCCTGAGGCGCTACCTCGACCTCTACATGGAGTACGCCACCGCGGAGCTGCGGTTCTCCGACAAGCAGACGATGGCACTCTACGACTCGCTGTCCGAGACCGACCGCGCCACGTTCGCCTTCGACACCTCGGTCATCGACTGGGAGCACTACTTCATCGAGGTGCACTGCCCCGCCGTCACCGCACCCGTCCGTCGCCTCGACGAGCTCCGGGCGCTCCGCAGGAAGCCGGCGAACAACGCGTTGCGCAAGGTTGGTGGCGAGGCGCCCGGCATCGCGGCGTTCTTCGACATGGACGGGACGCTCCTGTCGTCCAACGTCATCGAGACCTACCTCTGGGTGCGGCTGCGCGAGCTGGACGGCCACGAGCGGCTGGCCGAGCTGAGCCGGATCGCGTCCAAGGTGCCGAGCCTGGTGCAGGCCGAGCGCCGCTCCCGCAGCGACTTCCTGCGCGGGATCTACCGCGAATACCAGGGGGCGCGGCTCGACGACCTCAACGCAGTGGCCGACGACTTCCTCACCGACCACGTGCTGTCTCGGCTGTCGCCCGACGCCGTACGCCGGATCCGCGAGCACCGCGCCGCCGGTCACCACACGGTGTTGATCACCGGCGCGATCCGACCGTTGACCCGGCCGCTGCTGCCGCTCTTCGACCACATCGAGGCCGCCGACCTCGCCGTCGACTCCCGGGGCATCTGCACCGGCCACCTCGCCTCCTCACCCCTGGTCGGGGAGTCGCGAGCGGCCTGGATGAGGTCCTACGCCGCCGAGCACGGCATCGACATGTCGGCGTCCTACGGTTACGCAGACTCCCACTCCGACCTGCCGCTGCTCGAGGCGGTCGGCAACGCGGTCGCCGTCCGCCCGGACATCCCGCTCTACCGCCACGCCCGCCGCTCGCACTGGGACGTCGCCGACTGGGCCAGTCCCACCGGCGCGACCCGCGGCCTGGACCCGGCGAGGCGATGACCAGATGATGCTCGCCCTCGAGATGTTCCGCTCGCTGCCGCGCACGGTGGCCGGCAAGGCGATGGGGTCGCGGATGCCCGGGCTGCTGTCCGGCTACGCCGCGCCGCTGCGCCTGGTCACGATCGACCCGCCCAAGGCCGACCGGCCGGGCTGGGCCCGGGTGCGCACCCGGCTCTCCGGTATCTGCGGCTCCGACCTCGGCGCGCTCTCCGGCAAGACCAGCCTCTACTTCTCGGCCGTGGTCTCGTTGCCATTCGTCCCGGGCCACGAGGTCGTCGGCGAGCTGCTCGATGACTGCGAGGACCTCCCTGCCGGCACCCGGGTCGTGCTCGACCCGGTGCTCACCTGCGCGGTCCGCGGCGTCGAGCCGTGCGAGAACTGCGCGGTCGGGGCGACCAACCGGTGCAGCCGGGTCACCGTCGGCCACCTGTCACCGGGCCTGCAGACCGGGTTCTGCAAGGACACCGGCGGCGGCTGGGGGCAGCAGCTCGCGGCCCACCGCAGCCAGATGTACGCCGTGCCCGAGGGCTACTCCGACGAGCAGGCCCTGCTGGTCGAGCCGGTCGCCTGCGCCGTGCACACCGCCCTGCGCGCCGGCGTACGGTCCAACGACCGGGTGCTGGTCAGTGGAGCCGGGTCGGTCGGCCTGTTCGCCACGCTCGCGCTGCGCGAGCTGACCCCGGCCGGCGAGATCATCGTGGTCGCGAAGCACGGTCACCAGCGGGAGCTGGCGCTCGAGCTCGGGGCCACCGAGGTCGTCGCGCCCGGTGAGGTGCTGCGCCGGGTGCGCCGCTCCACGGGCGCCTTCCAGCTCAAGCCGGAGTTCTCCACGCCCTACCTCCTCGGCGGGGTCGACGTCGCGGTCGACGCGGTGGGGAGCAAGCAGTCGCTGGAGACCGCGCTGCACGCCACCCGCGCCGGTGGCCGGGTCGTCATGTCCGGGATGCCGGCCCCTGCCGACCTGTCCGCAGCCTGGTTCCGCGAGCTCGAGCTCGTCGGCACCTACGCTTCGTCGGGCGACGCGTTCCCCCAGGCGCTGGAGCTGGTCGGCCACGACACCGTCAGCCGCATCGCCAAGTCCGTCGCCAGCTATCCCCTGCACCGCTGGCGGGAGGCGCTCGACCACGCGCACTCCGCCGGTGGGCTCGGTACCGTCAAGGTCGCTTTCGATCCCAGGAGTTCACAGTGAGTCGCCCCCATGAGTAGGCCGGGTTTCGTTCTCGAGGTCGACGACCGGACGCCGCCGCTCGTCGTGCACGAGGGGCTCGGGTTCCGTCTGGAGGACAAGTTCCCGCTGGGCACCCGGGTGGTCTACCCGCCCGAGTCGCTGCCCGCCGTCCCCGACGTGGAGGAGGCGATCCGCGAGGCGCTGCTCAACCCGGTCGACTCCGAGCCGCTGCCCGAGCTGCTCAAGCCCGGCATGCGGCTGACCATCGCCTTCGACGACCTGTCGCTGCCGCTGCCGACGATGAAGGCGCCGGACATCCGCGGCCGGATCATCGAGCAGGTGCTGACGATGGCCGCCGAGGCCGGCGTCGACGACGTCGAGCTGATCGCCGCCAACGCGCTGCACCGCCGGATGACCGCCGCCGAGCTCAAGCACATCGTCGGCGAGCGGGTGTTCCGGTCGTTCTACCCCCAGGGGCTGCTCTACAACTTCGACGCCGAGGACCGCGACAACCTCACCCACCTCGGCACGACCGACAAGGGCGAGGACATCGAGATCAGCAAGCGGGCCGCCGAGTCCGACCTGCTGGTCTATGTCAACGTCAACCTGGTCGCGATGGACGGCGGCCACAAGTCGGTGGGCATCGGGCTGGCGTCGTACAAGTCCCTGCGACACCACCACAACGCCAAGACGATGGTGCACTCGCGGTCCTTCATGGACCACAAGCACTCCGCCATGCACCACTCCGCCTGGCGGATGGGCCGGGTCATCAAGGACCACGTGCGGGTCTTCCAGATCGAGACGACGCTCAACAACGACGTCTTCCCCAAGCCCTACGACTTCCTGCAGAAGCGCGAGTGGGAGTGGTCGGTCCGCGACCAGGCCACCATGCTCGGCATGCGCCGCGGGCTGTCGGTCGCCCCGCCGAAGCTCAAGCACAAGATGTTCCACGACCTGCGCTCGGTCTACGGACTGACCGGCGTCAACGCCGGCGAGGTCGAGGCGGTGCACGAGCGGACGCTGGAGAAGGTGCACGCCCAGCACCTCGTGGAGGTGCAGGGGCAGTCCGACGTGCTCGTCATGGGCGTGCCCTACCTCGGCCCCTACAACGTCAACTCGTCGATGAACCCGATCCTCGCGACCTGCATGGGCCTGGGCTACTACTTCAACTCCTACCGCGGCCAGCCCGTGGTCCGGAAGGGCGGCGCGGTGATCCTCTACCACCCGCTCAACGAGGGGTTCAACCAGCTGCACCACCCGTCCTACGTCGACTTCTACGAGGAGGTCCTCGCGGAGTCGACCGACCCGGCTGTGGTGGGGGAGAAGTACGAGCAGCAGTTCGCCCAGGACCCGTGGTACATCCACCTCTACCGGACCTCGCACGCCTACCACGGCGTCCACCCGTTCTACATGTGGTACTGGGCGGCGCACGCGATGGACCACGTCGACGAGGTGATCTGGGTGGGCGGTGACCGCAAGGTCGCGGCCCGGCTCGGCTTCCGGGCGGCCAGCACCCTGCAGGACGCCCTGGAGATGGCGTCGGGCACGGTCGGTACGTCGCCGTCGATCACCTACCTGCACAACCCGCCCCACCTGCTCGCGGACGTCCGGTGACTCGCCTCCCGGTGGTTGAGGAGCCGAGCGAGGCACGAGCGAGGCGTCTCGAAACCTCGCAAGCCGATGCTGGGACTGAACCACAGTGAGCTTCATCAAGGGCGGCGTCTCCGACGTCAAGCAGGTCGCCCGGGGCTGGCGCTGGGGCCGGCGCGGCCAGGTGCCGCGCTCGGCGGAGCCCTACGTCCTGCCGTCCAAGTCGACCGTGTTCCGCAGCGACTGGTCGCGGCGCAAGCCGGCGGTGGTCGCGCGCGAGGTGGCCCAGAAGGGCGGGCTCGAGCCGCTGTTCCGCTCGCAGGTCCGCACCGACGTCCAGGGGCTCGACGTGCTCGAGCGCGTCGAGGGACCGGTCATCTTCGCGGCCAACCACGCCTCCCACCTCGACACCCCGCTGGTGTTGCTGTCGCTCCCTGACGAGTGGCGGCGGCGTACGGCGGTGGCGGCGGCGGCCGACTACTTCTTCGACACGTGGTGGCGCGCCGTCGGCTCGTCGCTGGTCTTCAACACGTTCCCCATCGACCGCCGTGGCGGCACGATGGCGACCACGCCCGGCGAGGTGCTGGCCGACGGGTGGAGCCTGGTGATCTTCCCGGAGGGCACCCGGTCGCAGGACGGCTGGATGGGCAACTTCCGGATGGGCGCGGCCTTCCTGGCCCTCGAGCACGACGTGCCCGTCGTCCCGGTCGCGCACCGCGGCACCTTCGCCGCGATGCCGCGTGGCCAGAACTGGCCCAGCAAGGGCCGCCGCCAGCTCACGATTCGGTTCGGCGAGCCGTTGCACGCCCGCCCCGGTGAGGGGGTGCGCGAGTTCGCGCCCCGGATCAAGGACGCCGTCGCCTCGTTGCTCGACGAGGACCGGACCACTTGGTGGGAGTCGCGGCAGCGCGCCGCCGCGGGCGAGACCCCTGACCCGTCGGGTCCGCCCGTCGCGCAGTGGCGCCGGGTGTGGGAGCAGTCGGAGTCGCCGGTCTCGACCGAGGGGCCGGCCTCGAGGTTGCGCGCCTGGCGGCGCTAGGACCGCTGGGACCGCGTCACGGGGGCAGCGGGCCACGATGAGAGGGGTCTCATCGGGGACTCATGGCCGGCTCACAGCTGCAGGGGATCGTTCACTCGTCAACCACCAACGAGAGGACACCCCGATGCACAAGGCACTGCGACTCAGCACCATGGCACTGGTCGGTGCGACGGCCGCCGGCGTGATCGGTTTCACCGCCCCGGCGATGGCCGACGAGGCCAGCGACGTCGCCTTCAAGCGCGACGACGACTCGGGTCAGATCGTGACCACCAAGGACGGTGGCGACGACGACGGCAACGACGACGACTCGACCAGCGGCAACACCAACACCAACGGTGACACGGCGACCAGCATGACCAGCACCGGCTCCGACAACACCAGCACCAACACGGGCAACAACACCGGTCCCGACGACACCAACACCAACACCGGCACGAGGACCAACGGCAACAACACCGACCACAGCCGGGTCAAGAAGGTCAAGGACCTGACCAACGACGGGCCGGGCAAGAACAACGTCGACCACTCCCGCGGTCACACCAACGACGGCACCCGCCACAACACCCGCGGCTGAACGGACCTGACATGAGTGGGAGCAGCTGGAGCTTCGTGCCGGGTGACGAGATCACCTCGGACCTGATCGTCGCGAAGCGGCTCGGGGGCGGCACGGCGTACGAGGCCTACCTGGCGTTCGACGAGATCACCTACGGTCCCGTCGTCGTCAAGGTGGTGCGGCCCGACCAGGTGACCGACGAGTCGACCCTGCGTGGGCTGCGCCGCGAGGTGCACGCGTTGACGACCGTCAACCACCCGGTCGTGGTCCGCGGGCTGCGACACGACGTGGAGGGCCCCCGCCCGCACGTGGTGCTGGAGCAGATCGACGGGCCCCGCCTGTCGTCCCTGCTCCGGCGCCACGGGCGGCTCCCCGAGCAGCAGTACCTGCCGCTGGCGATCGAGATCGCCGGGGCGCTGCACTACCTGCGCCGGCTGGGCTGGACCCATCTGGACATCAAGCCCAGCAACATCATCATGGGCGCCCCGGCGAGGCTCATCGACCTGTCGGTGGCCCGCCCGGCCGCCGACGCCGCGTCCCTCACCAGCGAGATCGGCACCGATGCCTTCATGGCGCCCGAGCAGTGCGCTCCGGGCCGCCGCGGGCGCCCCGGTCCCGAGAGCGACGTCTGGGGGCTCGGCGCGACGCTGTTCGAGGCGGTCGCCGGCTACCGGCCCTTCGACGCGGGGGAGCGGGACTCGGGTGATCCCGAGCTCCGCTACCCACAGCTCGTCGACCCGCCTTACGAGATGCCCGAGGACACACCTCACGAGGTGCAGAAGATCGTCTCCGCCGCCCTCGAGCCCGACCCCGCCGACCGTCCGCTTCCGCACGAGCTCGCCGAGGCGCTCGAGCCCGTCATGGCTCGCCAGCCCAAAGCCCGCTTCGGCGGGTTCTCCACCGCCCGATCACCGTCGTCCCACTGAGCCCACCCAAGAGGAGCATCATCATGAACGCCACTCGCCCCATCTCCCTCGCCGCCGCATCCCTGCTCACCGCCTCGCTCGCCCTCACCGCCGCGCCGGCGTCAGCCAGCGGTGGCGACGACGACCGCGTCATCAAGACCGGCAGCTGCTCGGGATCCGCCGACTGGAAGCTCAAGGTCAAGACCGACAACAGCAAGCTCGAGGTCGAGGGCGAGGTCGACAGCAACAAGTCCGGCCAGGCCTGGGCCTGGAAGATCAAGGACAACGGTGTGGTCGTCGCCAAGGGCAATGCCACCACCGGCGGTCCGAGTGGGTCGTTCTCGGTCCAGCGCAGGATCGCGGACAAGTCCGGCACCGACCGGGTCGTCTTCAAGGCCAAGCATGCCGGTCAGACCTGCCGCGGTGTCATCGCCTTCGGCTGACCGGGCCAGTCCAGAACGACCCCGTTGGGCCATGGAGTCGGAGGAGATGGCGTGACACGGACGGCGACAAGATCGCCTGCGAGAAGGCCTGAGGAACAGTCCTAGGGCGCTGCCCAGACGAAGCTCGTGACACCGTCGGCGTCTCTGGCAAGCCCTTTTGAAGTGCCCAAATCGCGCGCGGGCGGGTCCGGCTTAGCGGTTGGGTGCGCCGACTCCGCAGAGACCCGGGGTGGCGCACGGCGAGTTGCCGAGGACCTCCACCTTGCGGTTGCCCTTGCTGTCCCGATAGAGGCGGAACTTCACCCACGCCGTGTTGTTCGCCGTGGTCTCCTCGAGGAACTTGCCGGCGTAGTTTGAGGTGCTGACGAGGTAGTAGTCGTCGGCGTTCGGCGCGTTGGTGAGGTCGAGCTGCTGGCCCTCGGTCGCTTGGTGGTACTGGTCAACCCAGCCGGCCGAGATGCCTTGGTAGGAGTTCGCGCAGTCCCAGAACTCCTTCTCCTTGTTGGGCGCGTTGTCTTCCAGCTTGTACCAGTCGATGAGGCAGAACGTGACCTTGATCGACGCGTTGGAGGCGACCGGCCCGGTGGGGCTGCCCCGGCGAACCTCGAACTGCGCGATGTCGCCGATGTGCCAGTGGTTGTGCGCCGGGTGAAACTCGAACGTGCTGACCAGATGCTCGCTCACCACGTTGCCGTCGGCGTCGCGGATCTCCTGGATCGCGTTGGTCACTCCGCCGACGTGCTCGGGCCGCAGCGCCCAGGGTCCGTCGCCGGTGTTCGCGATCCCGTTCGAGAACCGCAGGATCTCGCGCTGCTTCTGGTTCTGGATCTGGAGGTGCAGCGGCACCACCGTCTGCAGATCGGGCAGGAGGCCCGGACTCGTCGGCGCGGAGCTGGCGGTGGCGGTAGCGCCGACGATGGCTGCGCAGCCGAGGATGAACACCGACAGGGTCAAGGTCAGGCGACGGCTTGCGGAGCGCGGCATGTGAGACCTTCTCGGTTGCGGTGCGGGTCGGGTGCACCGATTGTGTGGGCAGAGTACTCCCCGAACTCACCGACCCTTCGGATGTTCTCGAGATTCCATGCGAGCGCACATCGGCATGTGAGTGCCGTTCGAGCGCCGACAGGCGGCGCAATGGGGCACCTTGGTGGCGAGCGGATCGCGCTAGATCCGGACGCCGCAGCGCACGTCGCGGGCGTCGAGATTCCGACGCACCGGCGGAGTCGCCTGGGTCGGCGCCGGGCAGATGACTACCGGCGCGCGCGTCGTCAGTGGTCCTCGCCCCAGTTGGCGATGACCACGGCTATCGGTGGGAGCACGGCAGCGACGACTGACATGACCACGGCTGCCGTCGTCGACCACAACCGGACCAGGTTCCAGGCCAGCAGAATCAGCACCAGACAAACGCCCATCAGGGCGAAGTACCACCGCTGACGTCGGCGCAGCCGCTCGCTCTGCGGCCAGCGCACCCCGCTGGCTGTGACGCGCTGGTGTCGCCTCATCGTCTCCACGATCCCACGCTGGCTGTCCGAAACGCGGGGCGGCAACGAGTTCGCTCATCGGAGAATCCTGTGTCCAGCAGGCGGCGGAAAGACCCGACGCGGCTCGCCAGCGATGCGCACTCTCATGCCGGTGCTCTCAACGGGTCGTCGCAACACTTCCTTGACTCAAGGAGGTCGCGATGGCGCGTCAGAGCTATGTCGCGCGCCGGGTCTGATGGAGGCTTCGACTGGTTCAACCATCGACGGCTCCACGGCGAGATCGGGGCTCGTCCCACCCGTCGAGTTCGAGAACGACCACTACCGGCACAACCCTGCGCCGACTACCGTCGCCGCGTCAGTTCAGAGCCTCCACTGAACCCGGCGCGCGACAGGGTCCGGCTCCCCGTCGGTTCATCAAGGGATCCAGGCGAACCTGCAGTTCCCATGCCGAGTTCACCTCGGGGAGTGCGGGTTGAGCGACCTCCCTTGATGAAACTGCGGCGACCTCAACTCGGCACGACCGATCGGCGGCAGAAGCGGATGGCCGCGGAGCTCCAGAAGCGTTCACGCTACGCGCTAGAAGCGGATGCCTTTCAGCGTCCCAGTTCGGCTCGGAGGGCAGGTGGCCACCGCTCCAAGAGCGCATCCGACTCGCCGGGATAGACACCGAAGTCCTCGACGAATGACACGGCGACGGCGTTGATGACGTAGTCGTCACCTTCGCGAAGGCACCGGTCGATGAATGCAAGGACGCGGTCCGTAACAGCCACCTCACCGGCGGCATGGGCGTTCACGGTCATGCGCAACAGGTCGCCCATCAGCACGTGCAGTAGCAGCTCGTCGTTGTCGGCCAAGTGTTCTGCGACCACGTCCCCCGACTCAGGCACAGCGGCAGCCAGTTCGCCTAGGAAATCCTCGCGCCGGACCACGAGAGCACTATGCCCCTTGGACCTATGCAACGTCCGCACATCGGCAGGAGCGCGCTAGTCGCCGCATGACCGGACGGCCGCTCGGTGGCATGAGCGGTCAGTCCACTGGCTGCGACTCCGGACCGACCTTGATCGAGTTGCTGGCTGCAGGAGGCACACCGACCTTCTGACACAAGCGACACAGGAACAGGTCGGGCACGTCCCGTGGCTTGGCCCGGCGGTCGTACCTGGTCGATAGAACCGTGTCCTGCCAGCCGTGCTGTCGGCACTCGACACGGGGATACGGCCAGAGATCCACGTGATCAGCGTAAGGACGCGCCGCGTCCGCCCTCGGCCAACAGCCCCCAACGCGGCAGATCCGTGCGTCTCCGAGCGAGGCGGTCACGGAGTACGACGGCCTCCGGCCGGGTCACCAGCCCCGAGACCCACCGGGGGTCGCCCCCCGCTGACCTGTTGCGAGGGTCCCCGCCGGGAGTTGGCCGGCGGTCGCGCTGTGCTGCGCCTGGTTGGTGACGTGTGCCGGTGGTCTGGGGGACTTCTGGCTCTGACGCTTGTGGCATCGGCCGGGTGAGGTTGGGGTGTGTGCTCCGTGTGGGCGGGGCGCTTGGAGGTCGGAGCGGTGATGTCCGGGAACAGCCCGGCCTGCCGGCCGGGGTCCGCGGCGTCACGGCTGCGGCAGGCTGGATGCACTCGTTGGTGGTCGGGGACGACGGGGTGGTCTACGGCACCGGGAGCAGCGACTATGGACAGCTGACCGGGACCGGGAACCGGGCCACGCTGACCGCGTTGACCGGCCTGCCGGCCGGGGTCCGCGGCGTCACGGCCGCGGCCAGCTGGTACCACTCGTTGGTGGTCGGGGACGACGGGGTGGTCTACGGCACCGGGCGCAACAATTATGGGGAGCTGACCGGGACCGGGAACCGGACCACGCTGACCGCGTTGACCGGGCTGTCGGCCGACACCACCGCCCCGCGAACGACCATCACCAAGCACCCCAAGAAGAAGACCCGCAGCCACACGGCGAAGTTCGTCTTCAAGTCCAACGAGCCGGGCTCGACGTTCAAGTGCAAGCTGGACAAGAAGAAGTGGAAGAAGTGCAAGTCGCCCACCAAGTACCAGAACCTCAAGGTGGGCAAGCACAAGTTCCAGGTGCGGGCCATCGACGCCGCCGGCAACCTCGACCCGACCCCGGCCGTCTGGAAATGGAAGATCAAGCCGAGGACCTGAACCAACCCAGCCAAGTGACCGGCGACGCCGAGAGGGCCCGGACCACACGGGCCAGGGGCGACCTACCGATTCACACCGCATCGGGCTCCTGACGGCGTGATCGCCCTCTGCACCGTCAAGGACGCGGGTTGTCCGTCGTGGCGGCTACCTTCCCCCTCGTGGAGACGGAGACCTACACGACCCGGCTGCTCACCACTGACACCTGGGACGACTTCGCGGCGCTCGTCGAGGCCAACAACGGCGTCTGGGGAGGGTGCTGGTGCATGGGCTTCCACCCCGAGGGCGTCGGCGCGGGGCGCACCGCCGAGGGCAACCGCGAGGCAAAGCGTGGCCACATCGAGCGTCGGACGGTGCACCAGGTGCTGGTCTACGACGGCAGCGCCTGCGTGGGGTGGTGCCAGTACGGCTCACCGGCCGAGCTGCCCAACATCAAGAACGCCGCGAAGTACGAGCAGGGACTGGTCGAGCTGCCGCGCTGGCGGATCGGCTGCATCTTCACGGGCAGCAAGCACCGCGGCCGGGGTGTCGCTCGCGCTGCGGTCGCCGGTGCCTTGGAGGAGATCCGGGCCGCCGGCGGTGGTGTCGTGGAGGCCTACCCGGAGCAGACCGTCGATCGCCCGGAGCAGCGCGGCTCCTACCTGCACACCGGGCCTGAGGAGCTCTACGCCGACTTTGGCTTCGTCCGGGACCGGCGGATCGCCAAGTGGCGCTGGGTGATGCGGCTCGAGATCTGAATCCCGAATGGGTCAGCCGGCGAACCGGTAGCCCATGCCCCGCACCGTGGCGATGGCCTCGGCACCGAACTTCTTGCGCAGGTAGCCCACGTAGACGTCGACCACATTGGACCCGGGGTCGAAGTCGAAGCCCCAGACCTGGTCGAGCAGCTGCTCACGGGAGAGCACCTGGCCGGAGTTGGTCATCAGGACCTCGGCGAGCCGGAACTCCCGGGCCGACAGCTCCACCTCCTTGCTGCCCACCCTCGCCCGGCGGGTGCGGAGGTCGAGGCTCACGCCGCCGGCCTCGAGGACGTCACCTCGCCCGTCACTCGTGTCGCTGCGCTGGCGCAGCCGCAGATGGACCCGCGCGAGCAGCTCGGCGAACCGGAAGGGCTTGGCCATGTAGTCGTCCGCGCCACCCTCGAGGGCACTGACCGTGTCGGTCACCGAGTCGCGGGCGGTCAGCACGATGACGGGCAGCTTGGAACCCTGCGAGCGGAGCTGGTCGAGGACGTCGAACCCGTCGAGGCTGGGCAGCCCGATGTCGAGCACCATCAGGTCGAACTCGCCCGACATCGCGTGGTCCAACCCCTCCCGGCCGTCGGCGACCACGGTCGTGAGGTGACCGTCGGCGCGCAGGCCCTTGGAGACGAAGGAGGCGATCCGCTCCTCGTCCTCGACGATCAGGACCCGTGCCATATGGGCAGCTCCTCGGTCTGGTCCTCCACCTGGGCGACGACCGCGGTGTCGACCGCGGTGTCGAGATCGTCGGCTAGCTCTGGATCCGGAGTCGGGTCGATCGGGATGACCAGGGTGAACACGGCGCCAGTGGGCCGGGCATCTGACACCGTGACCGTGCCCTGGTGGGCCAGGGCGATCGCCCGGACGATCGACAAGCCGAGGCCGAAGCCCTCGTCGTGCTCCGGGACGATGCTGCGACCGAACCGCTCGAAGATCTGCTCCTTGTCACGTGAGGGAACGCCCGGGCCGGAGTCCCGGACCCAGAGGCGGGCGACGCCGGCGTCGTAGGACGAGCCGAGCGCGATCTCGTCGCCGGGCTCTGTGTGCTTCACGGCGTTGTCGCACAGCTGGAGGAGGGCCTGGGTGAGGCGCTGCTCGTCGACGTCCGCGGTCACGCTCGCGGTCTCGTCGAGGGACCAGCGCCGGTCGCCCAGCGCCCGGGCCTTCGCAAGAACGTCCACGGTCAGGCCGGTGAGGTCGACCGGCCGCCGGGTGACGAAGTCTGGCCGGTCGCTCTTGGCGAGCAGGATGAGGTCGCCGACCAGCCGGGCCATCCGGTCGACCTCGTCGAGCAGGAGCTCCCGGGTCTCCGCGATCTCCTCCGGGCTGCCGACGTCGAGGAGCTCGAGATGACCGCGCAGCACCGTGAGCGGGGTCTTGAGCTCGTGGCCGGCGTCGTCGAGGAACTGGCGCTGCCCCACGAACGCCGACTCGAGCCGGTCGAGCATCCCGTTGACGGTGTGGGTGAGCGCCGTGATGTCGTCGTTGCCGGACACCGGTAGCCGGCGTGACAGGTCGGAGTCCGACACCTCGTCGGCGGTCTCGCGCAGGGTGCGCAGCGGCGCGAGCAGGCGGCCGGCCTGCGACCAGGCGAGCGCCGTGATCAGGATGAGGGACAGCAGGGCCACGATCGCGTAGGTCCGGATGGTGTCCTGGAGACCGGCTCGGGTGTCGGTCAGGTAGGTCACCACGATCAGGGCGCCGACGTCGCCGTCGGCGAACTGCACGGTCTGGGCGTTCAGCAGCAGCTCGTCCTCGTCCTGCACGATCGACGTGGTGCCGTTGGTGGTCGCGATGGACGCCGCAGCCTCCCGGAACTGCGGGGTCCCGGCGTCGATGCCGGGGTCGGCGGAGGTCTGTCGGACGTCTCCGTCGAACCAGGCGACCAGCGTCTCGTGCTCGCTGGGCACCTGGGTGAGCAGGAAGCCCTCGAGCAGCTCACCCACGGTGTTGAGCCGGCCGCCCGTGGCGTCGTCGGACTGGAACGTCGCGAGCTCGCGGAACTCCTGGTCGACGGTGTCGGCGACCTGTTCCTCGATGCGCTGGGACTCGATGAGGAAGACGATCGTGCCGGCCCCGGTGAGGGCCAGCGCGACGAGCAGCGCCGTGGTCGCGGTGATCCTGGTGCGGACGGAGACGCCCGGCCGGCTCGGTCGGGCGTCCTCGCGCGCCGATGCGTCAGTCGTCGTCGCCACCGCCGTGGTCGTCGTCGCGGTCGTCGTCATCGCCGCCGCCCCCGGACGAGCCCGAGCCACCGTGCCCCTCGTCGTCCCGGTCGTCATCGACGTCGTCGGGAGTGGGGATCACGGTCTCGATGTCGTCCGAGTCGTCCTCCCGGCCGTCGCTGTCGTCGCTCTGGTCGTCAGTGGGGTCATCGGTCGGGGAGGCCGAGGGTGACGAGGACGGCGTCGACCCCTCGGAGGGGGAGCCGGAGGAGCTGGTCTTCTGGATGATGATCGTCTCCCGCTCGCGCGGCTCGTCCGCGGCGGAGGCGACCAGCGACCCCGCCACGAACGCGCCCATCGGCAGCAGGAGTGCCAGGGCGAGGAAGATCTTCCAGAGTGCGGGCAGGCGGGATGGCATGACACCCATGATCTTGCCCGATGGTGGGGCGCGAGTGAGAGCGCCATGAGAGGTCTCTCACCGGATCAGGTCTGGTGCAACCTGTCGACAACCTCGGCGAACTAGGGTCGGGTGGCATGCACGTCCCCTTCAGCGTCACTGACTTCCTCGACCGCGCCGTGCAGGTCTACGGCGACCGCGTGGGGGTCGTCGACGAGCCCGACCAGCCCGCCTCCTCGTTCGGCGAGGTGACCTACGCCGAGCTGGGCGCTCTCGCCCGTCGCCAGGCGGCCCGGCTCGACCAGCGCGGCATCGGGGTCGGCGACCGGGTGGCGGTCGTGAGCCACAACAGCGCCCGGCTCCTCACCTCGTTCTTCGGCGTCTGCGGCTCCGGCCGGGTTCTGGTGCCGGTGAACTTCCGGCTGCGGCCGGACGAGGTGCGCTACATCGTCGAGCACTCCGGCGCGCGAGTGCTGTACGTCGACCCCGAGCTCGACGAATCGCTCTCCGGGGTCGAGGCCGAGCACAGGTTCGTGCTGGGCGACGACGACGAGCTGTTCGCCGAGGAGGGCGTCGAACCACAGCCGTGGGAGCCCGACGAGACGGCCACCGCCACCATCAACTACACCTCCGGGACCACGGCTCGGCCCAAGGGCGTGCAGATCACGCACCGCAACATCTGGACCAACGCGGTGACCTTCGCCCTCCACGCCGGGGTGACCGACCGCGACGTCTACCTGCACACGCTCCCGCAGTTCCACGCCAACGGGTGGGGCATGCCGTTCGCGATGACCGGGCTCGGCGTACCCCACGTCATCCTGCGCAAGGTCGACGGTGCGGAGATCCTGCGCCGGGTCGAGCAGCACGGAGTCACGGTCATGTGCGCCGCGCCAGCCGTCGCCGCAGCCGTCCTTGAGGCGGCCCAGACGTGGGAGGGCGAGATCCCGGGACGCGACCGGGTGCGGATCATCATGGCCGGAGCGCCGCCGCCGACGAAGACGGTCGTGCGGGTGCAGGAGGAGCTCGGCTGGGAGTTCATCCAGATCTACGGCCTCACCGAGACCTCACCTTTGCTCACGGTCAACCGCACCCGTCAGGAGTGGGACGACCTGCCGGCCGAGGAACGTGCCGCCAAGCTGGTGCGCGCCGGCGCGCCGGCCATCGGCGTCACGCTCAAGATCTCTGAGCCCGGCGACGGCGACAGCGCTGAGACGGGCGGGGAAGTCCTGGCCCGGTCCAACGTCGTCCTCGAGGGCTACTGGGAGCAGCCCGAGGAGACCGAGCGGGCGCTGGAGGGTGGCTGGTTCCACACCGGGGACGGTGGGGTCATCGGAGACGACGGCTACCTGTCGATCATGGACCGCAAGAAGGACGTGATCATCACCGGCGGTGAGAACGTCTCCTCGATCGAGGTCGAGGACGTGCTGTTCTCCCATCCCGCGGTCGCCGAGGTCGCGGTGATCGGTGTCCCCAGCGAGAAGTGGGGCGAGACGATCAAGGCGCTGGTCGTGCTGGCCGAGGGCGCGGAGGTCACCGAGGCCGAGCTGATCGCCTGGTGCAAGGAGAAGGCGGCCGGCTACAAGGCCCCGACCTCGATCGAGTTCCGCGAGGTGCTGGCCCGGACCGCGACCGGCAAGCTGCAGAAGTTCAAGCTGCGTGCGCCGTACTGGGAGGGCCGGGACCGGCAGGTCAACTGACGGTTACCCTCCGTGCGTGGCCACGCTGAGCGACGTCGTCGACCTGCTGCACGGCTGGTACCCGCCCGGCACGGCCGACTCGTGGGACGCCGTCGGGCTGGTGGCGGGTGACCCGGACCAGCCGGTCCACAAGGTGCTGTTCGCCGTCGACCCGGCGCCCGCTGTCGCCGAGGAGGCCGCCACGTGGGGGGCGGACCTGCTGGTCGTCCACCACCCGCTGTTCCTCAAGCCGGTGCACGGCATCGCCAGGACGACCCCGAAGGCCCGGACGCTCGGGGTGCTGCTCGACGCCGGCTGTGCGCTGCTGACCGCGCACACCAACGCCGACCAGGCGGTGGGTGGGGTGAGCGAGGCGCTGGCCACGACCCTCGGCCTGCGCAACCTGGCGCCGGTCCTGCCCCGGGACCCGGCGCCGGTCGACAAGCTCACGGTCTATGTGCCCGCGGCCGATGCCGAGCGGGTGCGCGAGGCGCTGGCCGCGGCCGGGGCAGGTGTGATCGGTGACTACGACTCGGCGTCGTTCAGCGGCCCCGGCGAGGGCCGTTTCCGTCCCCGCGCGGGGGCGGCCCCGGCCGTCGGCGAGGTGGGCCGACTGGAGGTGGTCGACGAGGTCCGGGTCGAGGTCGTGCTGGCCCGCCCGCTCCGCGCGGCCGTCGTGACGGCGATGCTTGCGGTCCATCCCTACGAGGAGCCGGCGTACGACGTCGTGGAGCTCGCTCCCGCGACCAGCGGCGAGACGGGGTCCGGACGGATCGGGGACGTCGACCCGACGACGCTCGGCGAGTTCGCCGGCCTGGTGGCCGACCGCCTGCCCCGGACGGCCGGGGGAGTGCGCGTCGGCGGCGACCCCGAGCGGCCGGTGGGCCGGGTCGCGGTCTGCGGCGGGGCGGGCGACTTCATGCTCGACGCGGTGCTCGCCACCGACGCGGACGTCTATGTCACCAGCGACCTGCGGCACCACCCGGCGAGCGAGTTCCTGGAGCATGGCGGGCCGGCGCTGGTCGACGTCGCCCACTGGGCCGCCGAGTGGACCTGGCTGCCGGTCGTGGAGACGAAGGTGCGGGCTGCGCTGGGCGATACGGTGGGCACCCGAGTGAGCACCGTCGTCACAGACCCATGGCAAGGAGCCTCCCACTGAAAGCCGATCCCGCCGCCCAGCTGGCCCTTCTCGACCTGCAGGCGATCGACGCCCGGGCCGACGTGCTGCGACACCAGCGACGCAGCCTGCCCGAGCTGGCCGAGATCGCGGCCCTCCAGGAGTCGCGGGCCGGGTTCGATGCCCAGCGCCGGGACGCGCAGATCCTGGTCGACGACCTGACCGCCGAGCAGCTGAAGGTCGACGCCGATGTCGAGCAGGTGAAGGCCCGCCGGACCCGCGACCGCGATCGGATGGACCAGGGGCTGATCACCAACCCCAAGGACCTCGAGCGGATGCAGGGCGAGCTGGAGTCGCTGCAGCGGCGGATCACCGCGCTCGAGGACGAGGAGCTCGAGGTGATGGCGCGGCTCGAGGACGCCCAGAAGGACCTCGACTCGTTCACCGCCCAGGTCACCGCCGCCGACGAGCGGCTCGCCGTGCTGGCCGGCGCCCGGGACGAGAAGCTGGCGGCTCTCGACGCCGAGCTCGCCGGCCTGGACGCGCAGCGGCGGCCCGCCGCCGAGGGGCTGCCGGCCGACCTCCTCGCGCTCTACGACAAGCTGCGCGAGTCCAAGGGCGGAGTGGGCGCCGCCGAGCTCCGGGCCCGTCAGTGCGGGGGCTGCCGGCTCACCCTCGACGCGCACGAGATCGGCGAGATCCGGGCGCTGCCCCAGGACGAGGTCGTGCGCTGCGAGGAGTGCCAGCGGATCCTCGTGCGCACCGCAGAATCGGGCCTGTGAGCGACCCGTTCCGCCACCGCAAGGTGGTCATCGAGGTCGACGGCGGCTCCCGCGGCAACCCCGGGCCGGCGGCGTACGGCGCGGTGCTCAAGGACGCCGAGACCGGTGAGGTGATCGCCGAGGACGGCTCGACGATCGGCTTCGCGACCAACAACGTCGCGGAATACAGCGGCCTGATCGGCGGCCTGAGGCTGGCCGCGGAGTTCGCCCCACACGCCGAGATCGAGGTACGGCTGGACTCCAAGCTCGTCGTCGAGCAGATGTCCGGACGCTGGAAGATCAAGCACCCGGACATGAAACCACTGGCGGCGGAAGCCGCCAGCCTGGCGCCGTTCGGGACGACGTACACCTGGGTGCCGCGCGCGCAGAACGCGCACGCCGACCGGCTCGCCAACGAGGCGATGGACGGGAAGCGCAACGGGGTCACCACGCCGGGAGCTGCTGATGACGACCCGTCCCTGATCGAGGAGATCGAGGACCCGGCACCGGGCCCGGTGGCCACCCCGTCGAGGGGATGGGGACCGCCGACCGCGGCGCCGACCACGCTGGTGCTGGTGCGCCACGGCGTCACCGCGCACACGTCGGCGAAACGGTTCTCGGGCGGTCTGGGCGGCGACAACCCTGGGCTGAGCGAGGAGGGCCGGGCGCAGGCCCGCGCCACCGCCGACTGGCTCGCCCCCCTCGCGGAGCGGGTCGACGCCGTGCTCACCTCGCCGGTGCGCCGGACCCGGGAGACCGCCGAGGTGATCGCCGGGATGCTGGGCCGTCCGGTCGGCGAGGAGCCCGGTTTCGCCGAGATGGAGTTCGGTGCCTGGGACGGGTTGACCTTCGCCGAGGTGGCCGAGCGCGACCCGGCCGGCCTCGAGGCCTGGCTGGGTCAGCTGGACCAGGCGCCCCCGGGTGGCGAGTCGTTCGAGACCGTCGAGGAGCGGGTGCTGGACGCGCTCGCGCGGGTGCGTGCGGCACATGAGGGCCGGACCGTGGTCGTCGTCAGCCACGTGACGCCCATCAAGGTCCTGGTCAGCAACGCGATCGGCGCGCCGCTCGAGGGCGTGTTCCGGATGGAGCTGTCACCTGCGTCGGTGAGCGTGGTGTCCTACTACCCGGAGGAGGCGGGGATCCCGGACCGAGCCTCGCTACGGCTCTACAACGCCCGGCCGCCCGGCAACGACGCGTTCGCGGGGGCCGCCACCAGCTGGTGAGCCGCGGTCGTGCTCGCCGAGCAGGAGCCCCAGGCCGACCTGGACGAGACCGACGATCAGGTAGAAGACCTGAAGCCCGGCGAACACGTGCAGGATCACGACTTCCAGCAGGATCCAGCCCACCAGGACCGACCCGGCGACGACCGAGGCGCTCGCCGTGGCCCTGGACCGGCGGAAGGCGAGCACGGTGAGGACCGCCTGTGGCACGAACACCAGCACCGCGAGCGCCGAGCCGGCCAGGAAGAGACTGTCGAACGGCAGCTTCTCGGTGTAGTCACCGAGGGTGAGCCAGCCCGATATCAGGCCCACCGCGCCGCCCAGCGACCCGAGCGCGTTGAAGGCGGCGACGACGAAGATCGCCCAGCGCCACCGGGACGCGACCCCGACCCTGGTCATGGGACAAGTCCAGCGCAACAGGACGACGACCGGCAGAGCCGATGGTCCCGCAGGGACGGGTCCGAGGTCGGAGCAGACCTCAGGCGAGGTGCTGGTCGAAGAACCGGATCGTGCGGTCCATCGCGGCGTTGAACGCCGGCCCGAACGCGTGGCCGTCGTCGTACCACTGGAGCTGCGCGTCGACGCCGGCGCTCACCAGGGCTTGCCGGGTCGCGGTCGCCCAGCGCGGCGGGCACGTGTCGTCCGCGCGCCCGTGGACCATCAGGACCGGCTCGGTGATCCGGTCGAAGTGGGGGCGGGAGGAGTTGGCCAGCCAGAACTCCGGGTTGTCCTCGGGCAGCCCGTAGCGCCGGCCGGGGTCGTCGGGGCGTGAGGTGTCCGCGGGGTCGTTGCGCTGGAACTGGTCGTAGTTCTCGCCCTCCAGCGACGAGACCGACGCCCAGGGTGCCGCCGCCTGCACCAGGCCCGGTTCGGCGATGAGCGCCTTGAGGATGACGCCGCCGCCCATCGACCGCCCCATGAGAGCTATCCGGTCGTCGGCGACAGGGACGTCGGTCGATGCCTGCAGTGCCTTGACCGCGTTGATGACGTCGGCGCTGTAGCCGAGCCGCATCCGCAGCTGGTAGCGCGGGTCGTCGTCGGACTCGGCGTGGTTGCGGTAGTCGACATGCAGCGCGACGTAGCCGCGGGAGGCGAGGTAGCCACGCTCCCGGGTCATCCCCTGGCCGCGCTCGTAGACGTCGGGGTCGATGTAGCCGTGCGCCAGCACGACCGCGGGAAATGGCCCGGGTCCCTTGGGCACGTTGAGCACGCCCGAGATCGTGAGGGACTCCTCGCCGCGTGGGGTCGAGCTGCGGCTGCGGTAGGTGACGTCGTAGGACGTGTAGGCGGCGGTGTCCTCGCGGACCGCGCCCAACCGGAGCCGGTCGCCGCGGTGGGTCTGCTGGTCCAGCCCGAGCACCGACACGAACGGCGCCGCGGACTCCGACGGTTGCGGTGGCTGCGACGGCTCCGGCCGGTCCGACTCGGTACTGGGCACGTCGACGGGGGGCGGGCTGCCGGACGGGCCGCCTGTGGACGGCTCGGGCGAGGGTGCGGCCGAGGGCTGGTCTGGCGGCCCGTCGGTGGTGCACCCGGACAGGAGGAGCCCCGCCACCACCGCGACGACCAGCCGTGCGCGCATGCGAGTCACCGTACGGCGACCCACCAAGGCTCAGAGCTCGCTGACCACCACGTCCAGCCGGGTGCCCGCGCGGCCGGGCTCGTCGACCTCCACGGTCCAGCCGAGGTCGCGCAGCGCCTCGGCGAGCCTCGTGGGGGAGCGCGGGGCCGCGCCCGCCTCCAGCAGCTGGCGGACGATCCTGCCCTTGGTCGCCTTGTTGAAGTGGCTGACAACCTGCCGTTTCCCGGCCACCTCGTGCAGCACCCGCACGGTCGCCACCTGGCGCGCGAGCGAGGTGGGAGGCCGCCAGAACGCGGCATACATGCTGCTGCGCAGGTCCACGAGCAGCCGGTCGCCGACGAGTGCCTCGATGGCCGGGCCCAGCGATCCACGCCAGTGTGCGGCCACGCCGCCGAGGCCGGGCAGGACCGCGTCCCCCGAGAGGCGGTAGGCCGGGATGCGGTCGGCCGGGCCCACGAGCCCGAACAGGCTGGAGGTCACCAGCAGCCGCGACGTGGCACGGCGCCGGGCGGCGGAGCTCAGCGTGGCCGGCGACAGCACGTCGTAGAGCACCCCGGCGTAGACCTGGTCCGCGCGCGCCGTCGGGGCCGTGCGGAGCCGGGCGTCGAGGTCGACCAGGTCGAGCTGTGACTTCGGGACGCCCAGGACGCGCACCGCCGCGGCCGGGTCGCCGGAGCAGAGCGAGACCAGCGCGTCGAGGACACGCTCCCTGGCTGCGGTCAGCGCCGGCAGGCTGAGGGTGGCGAGATCGAGCGGTTTGCCACGTCGGGGTGCCGTCTTGCCCTCGCTCGGGGGCAGCAGCACGATCACTGGGACATCACCGGGACACCGTAGGGTCGGGGCCATGTGGGGCAACCGCGTGGTCAGCGTCCGCCCGCCGTTGGTGGGGCCCGAGCCGGCGCAGGGAGTCGCCGCCGACACCCTCCGGTCCGGCATCTCGCAGATCCAGGCCGAGCTCGAGGTCAGCCCGTCGTTCCCCCCGGAGGTGGAGGCCGCAGCGGCGGCCGCCGCCGCGAACCCGCGGCTGCCTGAGCTCGACCGCACCGACCTCCCCATGGTCACGATCGACCCACCGGGCTCGATGGACCTCGACCAGGCGCTCCACCTGGTCCGCGACGGAGACGGCTACGTCCTGTCCTACGCGATCGCCGACCTTGGGGCCTTCATCACCCCTGGCGACGTGGTCGACGTCGAGGCGCACCACCGCGGTCAGACCTTGTACGGCGCCGATTCCAAGGTGCCGCTGCATCCCAAGGTGCTCTCCGAGGACGCCGCCTCACTGTTGCCGGACCAGGTCCGACCGGCGCTGCTGTGGACGATCCGGCTCGACTCCGACGGCTCACGGACGGACGTCGAGGTCGAGCGTGCGTTGGTGCGCTCGATCGCCAAGCTGACCTATGAGGACGCGCAGCGGGCCATCGACGACGGCTCGGCCTCGGAGCCGCTGCACCTGCTCAAGGAGGTCGGGGAGCTCCGCCTCGTCCGCGAGGCCGCCCGGGGTGGGATCTCGCTGCCGACCCTCGAGCAGGAGGTGCATGTCGCAGAGGACCGGTTCCGGCTCCAGTTCCGCGACATGCTGCCGGTCGAGAGCTGGAACGCGCAGATGTCCCTCCTCACCGGGTTCGCCGCGGCGTCGCTGATGGTCTACGCCCGGGTCGGCCTGCTGCGCACGCTGCCCGACCCCGACCACCGCGACGTCCAGCGGCTGCACCGCACCGCCCGGGCGCTGGGCATCGAGTGGCCGGCCGAGCTCCTGTACGCCGACCTGATCCGTGAGCTCGACCCGACCCAGCCGGACCAGGCCGCGCTGATCGTGTCCAGCACCCAGCTGTTGCGGGGGAGCGGCTACGTCGCCTTCGACGGCGAGGTGCCCGCCGAGCCGCGGCATGCCGGGCTTGCCGCCGAGTACGCACACGTCACGGCGCCGCTGCGGCGGCTGGCCGACCGCTACGCCTCCGAGGTCTGTCTCGCGCTCTGCGCGGGTGACGAGGTGCCGGAATGGGTACACGCGGCGTTGCCCGGCCTCCCGGCCACGATGCAGCGGACCAGCCAGCTCGCGAACCGCTACGAGCAGATGGTGCTCGACCTGGTCGAGGCGGGCGTGCTGCGGACCCGCGTGGGCGAGTCCTTCCACGGTGTGGTCGTCCACGTCGACGACCGGGAGCCCACCCGGGGCATCGTCACGGTCCGCGACCCCGCGGTCGAGGCGCCGCTCGTCTCCGCCTCACCGCTCCCGCTCGGCACCGAGGCTCAGGTGCGGCTCACCACGGCGGACGTGGCGTCGCGGAAGGTCGAGTTCACCCTCGAGTGAGGTCGACCCACTCGCGCAGGGTCTCGGCGCTTGTCCAGGCTTCCCGGAACGCGGGGTGCAGCCTCATGGAGCCGACCTCGTCGGCGGCCACCCAACGGTGCGCGGCGCTCTCAGCGCGGTCCTCGAGCCGGAGCTGCTCGGTGGCTCGGGCGAAGACTGTCTCGTAATGCCAGCCACCGCACTCGGCGAAGTACGACCCCAGCGTCTCGACGCCGGCCGGGTCGACGCCCAGCTCCTCGCGGGCCTCGCGCAGAGCGGCCTCGACGCTCGTCTCCCCGCGTTCGCGGGCACCGCCCGGGATGGACCAGGTGCCGCCCTGATGGGCCCACCGGGCCCGCAGCTGCAGCAGCACCCGGCCGTCGTGCGCCACCAGCAGTCCGGCCGCGCCACGGGGTCCCCAGTGGGCATGACCGAGGGTGCAGGTAGCCCAGCTCATGGGCACATTGTGCTGGCCCGGTGAGCGGGCCAGGCAGACCATTGCGGGCACGTCGGGCCCGCACCACAATCGGGTGATGGGTGCGGACCCGGTTCCGACGTACTGCCCGTTGTGCGTGTCGCGCTGCGGGGCGCGGGCCGAGGTTGCCGACGGGAGGTTCCTCGCGCTGCTGCCGGACCCGTCTCACCCGACGGGCAAGGCCATCTGCGTCAAGGGCAAGGCGGCACCCGAGATTGTGTATCACCCCTCCAGGCTTCTCCACCCGATGAAGCGGACGAGCCCCAAGGACTCCGCGGATCCCGGGTGGGAGCGGATCAGCTGGGACGAGGCCCTGGACGAGGTGGCCGGCCGGCTGACGGCGCTCGCCGCCTCGGACGGGCCCGAGTCGGTGGGGTTCAGCTCGAGCTCGCCGTCCACGTCCGCGATCAGCGATGCGATCGACTGGGTCCAGCGGCTGGTCCGCTGCTTCGGCAGCCCGAACTTCTGCACCTACATGGAGCTGTGCGGGTGGGGCCGCTACCTCGCACCGCTCTACACGTTCGGGGCCTCCGTGCCCGGCGTCTACCTGCCGGACCTCGACAACGCCGGCTGCATCCTGTTCTGGGGCTACAACCCGAGCGTCGCCCGGCTCGCTCATGCCACCAGCACCGCCGCCGCCGTCGCGCGCGGCGCAAAGCTGATCGTCGTCGACCCGCGCAAAGCCGGCCTGGCCGCGAAGGCAGACCACTGGCTGCGGGTCCGGCCGGGCACCGACGCGGCGCTCGCCCTGTCCATGACGCATGTGATGATCTCGAACGGCTGGTACGACGGCGACTTCGTCCGCGAGTGGACCAACGCGGCCGACGAGGTGGACGGCCACCCGGTCTGGGACCTGCTCGCGGCGCGCTGTGCCGACTACCGGCCGGAGGTGGCGGCCGAGATCACCGGGGTGCCCGCTGCGGAGATCGTCGAAGCGGCGCGGACGATCTGGGAGGCCCGCCCGGTCGCGTTCTACACGTGGAGTGGGTTGGAGCAGCACAGCGGCACGACGCAGACGATGCGCGCGATCAACGTCCTCTACGCCCTGACCGGCAGCCTGGACGTCCCGGGCGGGAACGTGCTGTTCGAGGCGGTGCCGTCAAACCCCATCGACGGGATGGAGCTGCTGACCGACGGACGCCCACCGGCGGTGGGCGTCGCGCAGCGACCGCTGGGACCCGCCCGGTTCGAGTTCGTCACGGGGGAGGACTTCTACACCGCTGCCCTCGACGGGCGGATCAAGGCGCTGGTGAGCTTCGGCGGCAACATGGTGATGGCCCACGGCGACAGCGCCCGGGGACGCGACGCCCTGCGGAGCCTGGACTTCTTCGTCCAGGCAGACCTGTTCATGACGCCGACCGCCGAGCTGGCCGACATCGTGCTGCCGGTGACGACGCCGTTCGAGTCCGAGGCGCTGAAGATCGGTTTCGAGTACAGCCAGGAGGCGCAGTCGCTGGTCCAGCTGCGCCAGCCGCTCGTCCCGCCGCGCGGCGAGACCCGCTCGGACCTGCAGATCGTGTTCGACCTCGCGGCCCGGCTGGGCCTTGGCTCGCACTTCTGGGGCGGCGACATCGAGGCGGCGTTCCGCCATCAGCTCGCGCCGAGCGGAATCACCCTGGAGGAGCTGCGGGCCAACCCGGCCGGCGTGCGGGTGCCGCTGACCACCCGGTACCGCAAGTACACCGACACAGGGTTCGCGACCCCGTCACGGAAGGTGGAGCTCTACTCGGCCACGCTGGCCGCCCATGGCTACTCGCCGCTGCCGGAGTTCGTGGAGCCGCTCACCAGCCCCCGCTCCCGGCCGGATCTTGCCGACCGCTACCCGCTGGTGCTCAGCTGTGCGAAGTCGCTGTTCTTCTGCGAGACCCAGCACCGTCAGGTCGCCGCGCTGCGCAAGAGCGCGCCCGACCCGCAGGTCGAGATCCACCCGGCCACGGCCGGGGCCCGCGGCATCGCCGCCGGGGACTGGGTATCCCTGGACACACCGCACGGCAGCGTCAGGGCCCGGGCGAAGCTCAACGCCAGCCTCGACCCGCAGGTCGTCTTCGGCCAGCACGGCTGGTGGGAGGCCTGCGACGAGCTGGGGCTTCCCGGCTACCCGGCGTACGGGCCGGACAGCGCGAACCTCAACCTGGTGCTGCGACAGACGCCGAGCGACCCGATCAGTGGCAGCTCACCCCTGCGGGCGTCCGTCTGCGAGGTGGCCCCGCTGCGCCCAACCGACCCCGTAGGGGCGTGACCTGGGCCCGAGGGTCAGGTCGCCCAGCCGTGAGGTCGACCCAGCGGGCCGCCGATGATGACTTGCCCTACGGTGTCCCGCGGTACGACAAGCACCGAGGCAGGGCGGATCATGGGCGACGCAAGGGGCACGACCGCGGGCGGGCTGCGCCGACGCCGTGTGTTCTTCCGGCATCCGGGTCAGGTCCTGGTGTTCGCGTTCGCCGTGGCGATCGGGGTGGGGACAGCCCTGTTGATGCTCCCGGCATCGCGAAGCGGCGCGGGCAGTGCTTCGTTCACCGACGCGCTGTTCACCTCGACCAGCGCCGTCTGCGTCACCGGTCTGGTCGTCGTGGACACGCCGACGTACTGGTCGACCTTCGGCGAGGTGGTCATCCTGGCTCTGTTCCAGGTCGGCGGGTTCGGGATCATGACGTTCGCGTCCGTCCTCGGCCTGCTCGTCTCGCGGCGGATGGGCCTGCGCACCCGTCTCACTGCGGCGGCGGAGACGAAGGCCCTCGGCCTGGGCGACATGGGTCAGGTGGTGCGAGGCGTCATCAAGGTCAGCCTGATCTTCGAGGGCGTCACCGCGCTCCTGCTGACGCTGAGGTTCGCGATCGGCTACGACGAGAGCCCGGGCCGGGCCGCCTACCTCGGGGTGTTCCACGCGGTGTCGGCCTTCAACAACGCCGGGTTCGCCCTCTACAGCGACAGCCTGGTGGGTTTCGTGGACGATCCCTGGATCTGCCTGCCGATCGCCGGCGCCGTGATCGCCGGCGGCCTCGGGTTCCCAGTGCTGTTCGAGCTGCGGCGCGAGCTGTGGCGGCCTCCTGGCTGGAGCCTGCACACCAAGATGACCCTCACGGGCACCGGGATCCTGCTTCTGGGCGGCGCACTCTTCGTCACCGCGAACGAATGGACCAACCCCGGGACGCTGGGTGGTCTGGACCCACCCGGGCGGATCCTGGCGGGCTTCTTCCATGCGGTGATGCCGCGCACGGCGGGCTTCAACAGCGTCGACTACGGGCAGGTGGAGGAGGGCACGCTGCTCGCGACCACCGTGCTGATGTTCATCGGAGGGGGCTCGGCCGGCACCGCCGGAGGCATCAAGGTGACCACGTTCTTCCTGCTGTTCTTCGTCATCTACGCCGAGGTGCGAGGCGAGCGACGGGTCAACGTCTTCGACCGCCAGGTCGACGACCGCGCCATCCGGCAGGCGCTGACCGTGGCGCTGCTGTCGATCGCTGCCGTGGTGTCGGCATCGCTGATCCTGCTGGCCGGCACGACGTTCGAGACCGAGGACGTGCTCTTCGAAGTCACCTCGGCCTTCGCGACGGTCGGGCTGTCGACGGGAATCACCGCGCAGCTGCCGACCTTCGGGCACTATCTGCTGGTGGGTCTGATGTTCTTGGGCCGTCTTGGGCCGATCACCCTGGTGTCGGCACTGGCGCTGCGTGAGCGCCACCGCATGTACGAGCTACCGGAAGGACGGCCGATCATTGGCTAGGTCGAACAAGGCCGACGGCGTGGTGGTGATCGGTCTCGGCCGATTCGGCAAGTCGCTCGCCCTCGAGCTGGTCAAGGAGGGCACCGAGGTCCTCGGCATCGACGGGGACCGCGAGATCGTCGACTCGGTCGCCGGCCGGCTCACCCACGCCGTGGTCGCCGACGGGACGAACGCGGAGGCGATGCGTCAGCTCTCCGTCCACGAGTTCGACCGCGCGGTGATCGGGGTCGGCAACGATCTCGAGTCGAGCATCCTCTCGGCGTCGGTCGTCCTCGAGCTCGGCGTCGCGAACGTCTGGGCGAAGGCGATCAGCCACGCCCACGCCCGGATCCTCACCCAGGTCGGAGTGCATCACGTCGTCCGTCCCGAGCACGACATGGGCAAGAAGGTGGCGCACCTGGTCCGCGGCAGGATGCTCGACTACATCGAGTTCGACGACGGCTACGCGATCGTCAAGACCCGTCCGCCGAGCCGGATCTTCGACATCCCGCTCGGCGACACCCACATCCGCTCGACTCACGGCGTCACCATCGTCGGGGTCAAGCGGGCGGGCGAGGACTTCACGCACGCGACCGCCGAGACCGTGGTGAAGGACGGCGACCTGATCATCGTGTCCGGTGGGCAGGACGCCGTGGAGCGGTTCAGCGAGCTGACCTGACCCAGGCGGTCGCGGGGCGCCGGCGGGAGTGCGGACGGGCTGGCCTGTAGGCCGGGTTCTGTGCCCGGGTCCCTCGCGGGAGTCCGGGTGACGACCATCCATCTACGAGCACCGTTGCCGGTGCCCTCAAGCGATCCACCCGCGCACTCGGGCGGGCCGCCCTCGAACGTGCGCTGTTCGATCTTGCTCCAGGTGGGGTTTGCCTAGCCGATCCGGTCGCCCGGGCCGCTGGTGGTCTCTTGCACCACCGTTTCACCCTTGCCCTGCTCCGATCTCTCGGGGCGGGGCGGTCTGTTCTCTGTGGCACTGTCCCGCGGGTTTCCCCGGGTGGGTGTTGCCCACCACCTTGCCCTGTGGAGCCCGGACCTTCCTCGGCGGCGTATCCCCGGTCTCCCGAGAGGTACGCCGACGCGGTCGTCCGGCCAGCCCATCCGCTCGTCCAGTGTCGCAGGTCAGGGCGCGGGCAGGCCAGCGAGGACCTCCGCCTCCTCGTCGGTGAAGAGCCGCGAGCGGATGACGAACCGGTGGCCGGTGGGCGCCTCGATGGAGAAGCCGGCGCCGCGTCCCGGGACCACATCGATGGTCAGGTGGGTGTGCGACCAGTACGAAAACTGCTCGCGCGAGATGTGCACGGGCACGAGACCCGCCTCGTCGACTCCGGGCTCGGGGCCGATATCCAGGTCGCCGAGGTGCACGTCGGTAGGCCCGACGACGTAGAAGCCCTGGGTGAAGCACATCGGTGCCGAGCCGTCGCAGCAGCCACCGGACTGGTGGAACATCAGGGGCTTGCCGTGGGATGCCCGGAGGTCGCGGAGCAGGTCCGCGGCCTCCGGGGTCATCCCCACACGTTCCACCGTCATGCGCGTCGCCCGGGCGCGGCTCAGAAGAAGCCCTGGGCGTTCTCGGAGTAGCTCACCAGCAGGTTCTTGGTCTGCTGGTAGTGGTCGAGCATCATCGCGTGGTTCTCCCGGCCGATGCCGGAGGACTTGTAGCCGCCGAACGCCGCGTGCGCGGGGTAGGCGTGGTAGCAGTTGGTCCACACCCGGCCCGCCTGGATGTCGCGGCCGGCGCGGTAGGCCGTGTTGGTGTCGCGCGACCAGACACCGGCGCCGAGGCCGTAGAGCGTGTCGTTGGCGATGTCGATCGCGTCGGCGTAGTCGTCGAAGCCGGTCACGGACACGACGGGCCCGAAGATCTCCTCCTGGAAGATCCGCATCTTGTTGTGGCCCTGGAAGATCGTCGGGGCGACGTAGAAGCCGCCCGACAGGTCGCCGCCGAGGTCGACCCGCTCCCCGCCGGTGATGATGCGGGCACCCTCCTGAACGCCGATCTCGAAGTAGCTGAGGATCTTCTCGAGCTGGTCGTTGCTGGCCTGGGCTCCGATCATCGTGTCGGTGTCGAGCGGGTTGCCCTGCTTGACCAGCTTGGTGCGCTCCGTCGCGGCGGGTAGGAACTGGTCGAGGATCGAGTTCTGGATCAGCGCCCGGCTCGGGCAGGTGCAGACCTCGCCCTGGTTGAGGGCGAACATCGTGAAGCCTTCGAGCGCCTTGTCGTAGAACGCGTCGTCCTTGCTGGCGACGTCCTCGAAGAAGATGTTCGGGGACTTGCCGCCGAGCTCGAGGGTGACGGGGATGAGGTTCTGGCTGGCCATCTGCATGATCAGCCGGCCCGTCGTGGTCTCGCCGGTGAAGGCGATCTTGCGGATCCGGTTGGACGACGCCAGCGGCGCGCCCGCCTCGGTGCCGAAGCCGTTGACGACGTTGACGACGCCCGGCGGGAGCAGGTCGGCGATGAGCTCCATCAGCAGCATGATCGACGCGGGGGTCTGCTCGGCCGGTTTGATCACCACGGCGTTGCCGGCGGCCAGGGCGGGGGCGAGCTTCCAGACCGCCATCAGGAGCGGGAAGTTCCAGGGGATGATCTGGCCGACCACGCCCAGCGGCTCCAGGAAGTGGTAGGCGACCGTGTCGTCGTCGAGCTGGGAGAGGTGGCCCTCCTGTGCTCGGATGGCTCCGGCGAAGTAGCGGAAGTGGTCGACGGCGAGGGGCAGGTCGGCGGCCAGGGTCTCGCGCACCGGCTTGCCGTTGTCCCAGGTCTCGCCGACGGCGAGCATCTCCAGGTTGGCCTCGATCCGGTCGGCGACCTTGTTGAGGATCACCGCCCGCTCGGTGACCGAGGTCTTGCCCCACGCCGGCGCGGCGGCGTGGGCGGCATCGAGGGCGAGCTCGACGTCCTCGGCGGTGGACCGGGCCACCTCGCAGAACACCTTGCCGTTGACCGGCGAGATGTTCTCGAAGTACTGCCCCTTGACCGGCGCGACCCACTCGCCGCCGATCCAGTTGTCGTAGCGGGACTTGTAGGTCACCTTGGCGTCCGGTTGCCCGGGCTGGGCGTAGACGGTCATCGCTGTCTCCTCGATGTGGTTCCGATGTCGTGGTCATCCCGGACCGGCGTCCGGTGGCCCGACGCTAGGGACGAGGACGTTGCAGCAACGTTGCCGAGCGACGTGGCCGGCCAGCGTGGCTCGTCAGCCGAGTCGGCTGTCGAGCAGCTGCAGGTGCGCGTGTGCCTGGTGGAGCGCCGTGCCCGGTGGCAGGGTGCGGGTCGCGGCCTGCCACAGATCCCAGTCGTCGCGGCTGTGCGGGCTGTCGGCGAACCGCAGCAGCAGGGCCGGGTCGCGCTCGGCGATGACGGCCGCCCGGATCCGGGCGTGCAGGCTCTCCCGCAGCTCGACGACCCCCGGCGCGTCCGACGTCGGCAGCAGCGGGCCGGCGTAGAGCTCGACGGCCTCCGCCACCAGACCGCGCGCCAACAGCTGCCGGACGTCGCCGGCGTCGGTGGCGAGGGGCTCGGCCAGCCGGTAGGGCCGTGAGTGCAGGGCGACCGGAGCGAGGATCGAGCGCAGGCGAGAGACCTCCGCGCGCAGCGTCACCGCGGCGAGGTCCTGCTCGTTGAGCAGGGCCGCCAGGCGTTCGCCCGAGAGCCCGTCGGGATGGGCCGTCAGCAGGACCAGCAGCTCGCTGTGTCGCAGGCCGAGCCGGACCGAGGTGGTCGCGTCGCCCAGCGTGGCCCCGGCGAGGCCGAGGCTGCGGAGCACCCGCCGGTCGGCCGGCACGGGCGTGACGTCGGTCCCGAGCATCCGGCGCACCCGGAGCTCGCTCTCGACCGCGGCTACGGTGGCCCGCACCAGCGAGAGGGTGTGCGGAGCAGCGACGTCGTCGCCACCGGTGAGGTCCAGCATGCCGAGCACCGACCCGGTGTCGGGGTCGTGGATCGGCGCCGCCGTGCAGCTCCAGGCCGTCACCCGGCGGGACAGGTGCTCGTGGGCGAAGATCTGGACCGGCTGGTCCAGCGCCAGCGCCGTACCCGGCGCGTTGGTGCCGACGCAGTCCTCGCTCCAGCGGGCGCCCTCGACGAAGTGGATCGTCTCGGCGCGGCGCCTGGCGCCGGGCTGTCCCTCCACCCAGAGCAGCCGTCCGACCGCGTCGCTCACCGCGACGAGCAGGCCGGCCTCCACGGCGTCGTCGAGGAGCAGGCGCCGGATGACGGGCATCACGGGTGCGAGCGGATGGGCCTCGCGCCACGAGACCAGCTCGTCGTCCGCGAGCTCGACCGGGGCGGCGGCCCGCTCCGGGTCGACTCCGGTGGACACGCAGCGCTTCCAGGACTTGGCGACAAGGGGGCGTACGTTCGACCCGGCCCGCCCGGTCTCGAGGAACCGGTCGTGGGCCGTCGCCAGCGAACGCGACAGCGCCCGGGTGTCCTGTCCGGACCTCCAGGCGCGTCCCTCGTCGGTCAGCACGGCCGTCATGGTGTGACGAGCGTCGCACCGCGGGGGTTGGCCGGCGGTTGGGTGACGGCTGCGCTCAAGCCAGTCGCGTGATCTCGACCTGCACGAACATCTGCGACGTGGCGGCCCCGGAGTAGATGCCGGAGAGCGGCTTGACGTCGCCGTAGTCGCGGCCGGTCGCCACCGTGACGTAGTGGTCGGAGGGCTCGCGGTCGTTGGCCAGGTCGAAGGGGTGCCACCCGTCGTCCCACCACTCGACCCAGGCGTGCGAGTCACCTGCGACCGGCTCGCCGACCACCGGGTCGGCGGAGGGGTGGAAGTAGCCGGAGACGTAGCGCGCGGGGATGCCCAGCGACCGGAGCCCGCCGATGACCAGGTGCACCATGTCCTGGCACACGCCCGCACGCTGGCCCCAGGCGGCCGCTGCGGGCGTCCGGACGTCCGTGGAGCCCGGCCGGTGCTCGACCTCGTCGGCCACGAGACGGCACAGCGCCCGCGCCGCCTCGCCCGGCAGGGCCGAGTCCGCCCGGACCGCGGCCGCGCGGCGCGCGAAGTCGGCCGGCGGTGCGACCAGCTCGGGCAGCGTGAGGTATTCCGTCCACCGGTCGGCGACCTCGCGCTCGCCCAGGGCCTCCCAGGTCGTGCTGGGTGGTGGCGTCGGGGGCCGGTCGGTCACGACCGTCGAGGTGGCACGGACGGTCAACGAGTCATGCGGGTCGACGACCTCGAACGCCGTGACGTGGGTGCCGAAGTAGTCGCGGTACTCGTAGGTCCACGGCTTGGGCGTGACCTCGAGCCGGGAGTGCACGACGATCTGGCCCGGCGAGGTCACCGGCGTCATCCGGGCCTGGTTGTAGGACGCGACCGCCTTGCCGTCGTAGTCGAAGCCGGTCGTGTGCACGACCCGCAGCTGCATGCTCACCGCCCTCTCACCGGCCGATCACCCCTGGATCCCCTGCCAGACCAGCGCCTCGGAGCCGGCGAAGTAGCGCCGGGTGACCGCCTCGGTCGCCTGCGCGCAGGTGCGCTGCAGCCGCTCCATCTGGGCCGGAAGGTCGTCCATCAGGTCGGCGAGCGAGCGGTACTCCAGCTCGGCGCGCATCCGGCCGAGCAGCCGCTGCGCTTCGTTCTGGAAGCCGGCCCGCTGGCCCGAGGCCTCGAGGTTGTCGACGCACTGCTCGGCGCGGTTGAGGGCGAACACCACCGAGCGCGGGAACAGCCGGTCGAGGAGCAGGAACTCGGCGGCGCCGCGCTCGGTCTCCAGGCCGCGGTAGGTGCGCAGGAACGCCTCGTAGGCGCCGCAGGCCCGCAGCGTCGTGGTCCACGGCGCCCCGATGCCGCCCGACATCGCCGCCGTGGCGACCATCCGCGAGGTCATGTCGGCGCGCTCGACGCACCGACCCAGCATCAGGAAGTGCCAGCCCTCGTCGCGGGTCATGGTGGCGTCGGCGGTGCCGTTGACGAGGGCCGCGCGCTCACGCACCCACTGGAAGATCGCGGGGGGCCGCTGGGCGTGGAACTGGCCGGACGGGATGGCGCGGTAGGTCGTGTTGATGGCCTCCCACATCGGCACCGACAGCGTCTCGCGGGCCCGGCGGGCGCTCTCCCGGGCGGCACCGAACGCCGACGCGATCGACACCGGCGAACTCGGGTCGTAACAGAGGAGGTCGAGCGTCTGGGCGAGGTCGACGTGGGCCGGCGTTGACCCTGGGTCGTCGTCCTCGACGCCCATGACCGACAGCAGGGACCGGCAGGTCGTGGCCTCGTCGATGCCGGAGTCCTCGAGGATCAGCTGGGTCTGGACGTCGAGGATGCGGGCGGTGTCCTCGGCGCGCTCGACGTAGCGGCCGATCCAGAACATCGACTCCGCGATCCGGCTCAGCATGCGCGCCCTTGCTGCTGCTGCTCGGCCTGGGACTGCATCTCGCGCAGGACCGGACCGCTGGGCATCTCCGGCGCGTGCTTGGCAGGCGCCGGAGGCGGAGGGGCTGCCTCGGCCACGTGCTTCGGCCCGGCGGGTGGGGGTGGTGGCGGGCGCTCCTCGTCGGCGTTGTCCTCCAGGTCGGTCTGGGTCGGGCCGGCCAGGACCCAGGTGTCCTTGGACCCGCCGCCCCGTGACGAGTTGACGATCAGCTCGCCCTCGGCCAGGGCGACCCGGGTCAGGCCGCCGGGCAGGACCCACACCCGGTCGCCGTCGTTGACCGCGAACGGCCGGAGGTCGACGTGCCGGGCGCCCAGCCGGCCGTCGACGAACGTCGGCACCGTCGACAGCTGCACGACGGGCTGGGCGATCCAGGACCGCGGGTCCTCGAGCACCTTGCTGCGCAGCTCGTCGAGCTCGGCCCGGGTCGCCACCGGGCCGATGACGATGCCCTTGCCGCCCGACCCGTCGACCGGCTTGAGGACCAGCTCCTCGAGCCGGTCGAGCACCTCCTCGCGGGCCTCGGGCTCGCCGAGCCGCCAGGTGTCGACGTTGCGGATGACCGGCTCCTCGTCGAGGTAGTAGCGGATGAGGTCAGGCATGTAGGTGTAGACGAGCTTGTCGTCGGCGACGCCGTTGCCGATCGCGTTGGCGAGGGTGACGTTGCCGGCCCGGGCCGCGTCGACCAGGCCCGGGCAGCCGAGCACGGAGTCGGCACGGAAGTGCACCGGGTCGAGGAACTCGTCGTCGACCCGCCGGTAGATCACGTGCACCGGTTCGAGCCCCTTGGTGGTCCGCATCATCACCCGGCCGCGGCGACACTCCAGGTCGCGACCCTCGACCAGCTCGACGCCCATGGTGCGGGCCAGGAGCGCGTGCTCGAAGTAGGCGCCGTTGTAGACACCGGGCGTGAGGACCACGACCGTCGGGTCGGTGACGCCGGCCGGGGCCGCGGCCCGCAGCGCCGTCAGGAGCCGCTGGGGATAGGCCGCGACCGGGCGGATCCGGTGCTCGGAGATGGTCTCGGGCAGCGCCGCGGAGATCGCGCGGCGGTTGGTCATCACGTAGGAGACCCCGGAGGGCACCCGCACGTTGTCCTCGAGCACCCGGAACTCACCGGCGTTGTCACGGATCAGGTCGATGCCGGAGACGTGCACGCGGACGCCGTTCGGCGGCCGGACGCTGGCGGCGGCCCGGTGGAAGTGGGAGGACGTCGCGATCACCTGGCGGGGGATCACACCGTCGTTGAACACCTGCCCGGCGTCGTAGACGTCGGCGAGGAAGCGCTCCAGGGCCTTGACCCGCTGCTGGACCCCGCGGTCGATCGTGGACCAGGTGTCCATCTCGATGACCCGCGGCAGGATGTCGAGGGGGAACGCCCGCTCCTCGCCGCCGATGTCGAAGGTGACGCCCTGGTCGAGATAGCTCGCCTGCAGCGCCTCGACCCGACCCACCAGGTCCGGGGTGGTCATCGCGTCGAGCGAGGAGCGCAGCCGGCGGTAGGGCGGGCGCAGCGTGCTGCCGTCGAACATCTCGTCGTACGCCGGTCCGCGCGAGCCGTAGCCCTCGAACATGGCGTTCATGTCTCACGACCCTACAAAGCGTGGGGCCCGCGATAGTTTCGGGCACATGACGAAGTACTGGTTCTGCCTCAACCACCACGCCGTGGAGGGTCCGGACGGGTGCGCCTACAAGGACCGGCTCGGTCCCTACGCGTCCGAGGCCGAGGCCGCGCGGGCGCTGGAGAAGGTCAAGGAACGCAACGAGGCGTGGGACAACGACCCCCGATGGAACGACGACGTGGTGGAGGACTGACCGGGTGGCGATCCAGGACCGACGGATCTCGCCCTGGGGGTTCGTCGGCGTGGCCGGCATGGCCGCCATGTTCTTCCCCTACGCCGCCAGCGGTCTGGTCGCGCCCTACTGGGCCGTCGGGGTCCTCATCGTGGTGTGGCTGGTCCAGATGGTGGTGACCTGCCGATGGTTCATGACGTACCCCAAGCGCACCCTGGTGATGCCGGTCGTGGCTCTTGTCGTGTGGATCGGCGCGATCGCCGCCGGCGGCGCGTTCCTCGACTGGACGGCGTAGCGCTCGACGCCGGATCGCGGGACCCTGGCCTCCCCACTCGAGGAGGATCCCATGCCCGTACGACGTCATCTCACCTTCGCCAACATCGCCTCGGCCACCGCCCTGGTCGTCGCGGTCACCGGAGTCGGCGGACTTGCCGTCGCCGACCAGGACATCGGTCTCGGGAAGGCACTGGCGAAGGACTCGGTGAGGTCCAAGCAGATCAAGAACCGCACCGTCAAGACGGTCGATCTCAAGGACGGTGCGATCACCGGCCGTCAGGTGGCGAACGGTTCGCTGGGCGGTGCCGACATTGACGAGGCGTCGCTTGGACAAGTGCCAGCGGCGTCGACGGCGGTCTCCTCCGGTGTCGCAGCCGACTCTGGCGACGTGCTGCGTGCTGTGGTCCGGTCCAACGGGACTCTGGTCGTCGAGAGGTCCGAGGGCGCGATCGCGTCGACCGGCAGCAACGGCGCCAATGTGGTGACCTTCGACCGCGACGTGTCGATGTGCACGTACGCGGTCCAGGTGGGTGGGCTCACCGATGACACGTTCGTCCATCATGCCTCCGCGGCACCGACCAGCTCGGGGGTCTCCATGGTGCGGGTGGGCTTGTACCGCAACGACAACCACGCCTTTGAAGGCGCTCCGTTCAACCTGCTCGTCGTGTGCTGACTAGGCGGGCGTGACCCGGAGGATCGAGTCGGAGCCGCCGCCGTTGGACGTCGTGACGAGCAGCGCGCCGTCGGGGGCCAACGTCACACCGCGCAGCCGGCCGAACTTGCGCAGCGCGGCCGGCACCCGGGTCCGCTTCAGGGTGCCCGAGCTGTCGAAGGTCATGAAGATGACGCGGCTGGCCTTGAGGCAGGCGACGGCGAGCGCGCCGTCGAACCCGCGCCACCCGTCGCCGTAGACGAAGGCGGCGCCAGAGGTGGCCACCGTGGGGGAGCCGGAGCTCCACCTGGCGTCGATCTGGGTGCCCGGGAGACCGTGGTCGGTCATCGGGACCGACTCGTTGTAGCCGGGGACCGGGTTCCACCCGTAGTCGCCGCCGTTGACGAGCAGGTTGACCTCGTCGTCGCGGTCCGGGCCGTGCTCGACCGACCAGAGCGAGCCGTCCGCGCGCTCGGCCAGACCCTGGACGTTGCGGTGGCCGAAGGTGTGCACGAAGCGTCGGGGGGAGCTCGCCCCGGCGTAGGGGTTGCTCGGCCAGGGGGCGCCGCTGAAGCGGTTGAGGCGAAGCGTCTTGCCGCCCAGGGAGTCGAGGTTGCGCGGGTTGGTGCCGACAGCGGCGTCACCGGTGCCGACGAGCAGCGAGCCGTCCTCGGCGATGAGGAGGCGGCACCCGCCGTGCCGGCCGCTGGTGGTCGGGAGGCCCTTGACCAGGACCTTCTCCTTGCGGATGTGGCGCGCCTTGGCGTCGAGAGACCAGGCGATCACCCGGATGTCGTGGCCGCCGCCGCGGCGCCAGCCCTGGCAGGTGTAGACGCGGCCGTTGTCGGCGTGGTCGGGGTCGACCGCGAGGCCGAGCAGGCCGGTCTCGCCGGAGACCCAGATCCGGTGGCTCGGGAAGCCCTTGACCTTGCGGGTCTTGCCGTTCTTCCAGGTCGACAGGGTGGCGCGGTTGCGCTGGGTGAACAGCAGCTTGCCGCTGCCGATCGACTTCACGTCCCAGGGCAGGTCGAGGCCTCTGACGAGTTTGCGGACCTTGAGGGACGGCGCCTTGGCGTACGTCGCCTCGGCCGGTGTGGCCGCGGCTGAACCCGCGCGAGTGTCAGCGACGGGGTGCGCCTGGGTGGGAGCGGCGCAGAGGGAGAGGGCGAGGGCGGCGGCGGCGACCGGGGGGAGAAGGCGCATGAACCTCACCGTAGCCCTCGCCGACCTCATGCTGGAACGATGTTGGCCCCGATCGCCTCGAGCATCTCGGGGGTGACGTCGGTGACGCCGTGGTCCTCGCGGGCGTGCCGCGTGACCTGCTCCAGGATCCGCTCGCGGCTGTCGTCCTCGAAGCGCGCCGAGCAGCCCGGAACGGCGTCTCCGCAAGAGAGCTTGAACTTCATCTGTCTCCTCTTTCGTTAGCGATTTCCCTAGTGAGTTTCGTCAGCGATCCCGAGCCCTGGTAGCTCGCTATCGGGTTGCCGTGGCAGCCGCGCGTAGAGCACGGTGCCGTCCTCATCGCCCTCTGCCCCGAGGAAACCGCCGTGAGCCACGACGAGGGCACGCGCCAGGTAGAGGCCGTCTGTCACGCCGGTCGTGTCGTCATTGGCATCGAAGGGGTCGAACAGCGCGCGCAGGACGATCGGGCTGATCGGGGAGCCCTCGCGGACGATGCGGATCTCGTGCCACGACCCGGCCTCGACGACATCGATGGCCACCGTGTCGGGCTGGGGATCGCGGCGCATCGTGGACCAAAGGTCGCGGAGCACCCGGCCGAGAAGCCGAGGGTCGGCTTGGACGGTCACGTCGGCACCGATGCGCACCTCCGGGCTTCCCTCGAGGTGCCGGGTCAGGGCGGAGACGTCGACGGGCTCGAGGGTGACCTGGATCAGGCCGAGGGAGGTGGACGCGGCGAGCTCGACGTCGTAGATGTGCTCGGACAGCCGGGCGAGCGCGCCCAGCAGCCGTTGCAGCGAGTCGGCGGCCCGGTCCTCGGAGAGGCCACCCTCGGCCAGGGTCAGCGCCCACCCCTTGGCGACCGCCATCGGGGTGCGCAGCTCGTGGGCGAGCGCGGCCATGAAGCGGTCGCGCTGGCGGGCGGCGTCCGGGTCGGGCTGGTTGGTGATCGCGCCGGACCCGGCGACCACGAAGTCACCGACCCAGCGGTGCACCAGCGAGGACTCGATGTCCCACTCGCGGGCCACGTCCTCGACCGTCCGGCCCCTGAGGACGGCGAGCACCATGGAGACACGAGGGTCCACGTGCGTGGGCGTGCTGTCGCCGCGCAGCAGCTGCGGTCGCGCAAGCCTCGGCGCCTCGGTCATCGCATCCCTCGAACTGGGCGTGTCGCCCATCTGTCGAAACTCCCTCACCCACAACCACCCGAGAAGGATGTGAGCCCTGAGACAAGGTAGCCGGACGGGGTTCGGTTCGGGCGAGATATGGGCGGGTTGTCGGAAGAGCGCGTCTAGACCTGCCGGCCCAATCTTGGCGAATCTGTGGCGCTCGTGTGGACGGATCGAGAAGATCGCCTCCTCGGGCAAAGCACACCCTGGGGAGGGAGTCTCATGCTCGCGAAGTCCTTGCGTCCGCGCGTCCGGATGGTGGCCGCGGCGGTCGCGTCAGCGTTGTCCATCTCGCTCGCACCTGGTCTGACGGCGAGCACCGCGCACGCCGACGGCGCGCTGCCGTACGTGCCCTGGTCGTCCTACCTCGCCGGCTGGACCGACGAGTACGTGCCCACCAGCGAGAACGACTGCGTCGCCGGCCGCAGCAACTGCCTGAAGGCGACCCTCAAGGAGCTGAGCCGGATCGCGGACTCCACCGCGAGCAGCTGCGGTCACGACGCGGTGTTCGCCCGCGCCTACCTCCGGATGACCCAGCTCTACGGGCACACCCGCGAGATCCCCGGCTACTACGAAGACCTGCCGGCGTTCAACCACCTCGACGCCGTCTTCGCGAAGTACTACTTCGACGCCTACAACGGCTGGAAGAGCGGCAACCGCTCGGCGGTGCCCCACTCCTGGCTGGTCGCGCTCGATGCGGCGAAGAACAAGACGGTGACGGGCTCAGGCGACCTGTTGCTCGGGATGAACGCCCACATCAACCGTGACCTTGCGTTCGTGCTGGCCGCCACCGGCCTCATCACCCCGGACGGCTCGTCGATCAAGGGTGACTACGACGCGGTGGAGCAGTGGCTCTACGACGCCACGGCACCGCTGATGGCCGAGTTCGCGGCCAGGTTCGACCCCACGATGGACGACTCCAACGACCCGCTGGGGCTCGGCTACTGGGGCACGTTCCAGATGGTCTCGAGCTGGCGCGAGGCCGCGTGGCGCAACGCCGAGGCGCTGGTGTCGGCACCGACGGAGTCGGATCGGGCCCTGGTCGCCGCGTCCATCGAGGCCGAGGCCAACGCCGTCGCCGAGAGCCTGCTGCTCACCCAGGCCTACAACCCGCCGTTCACCTCCACCACCGCGCGCGACGCCTACTGCGCGGTGCACAAGGGCGACGCCCCGCCGATGGCCTACGACTTCGGCTACGCGAGCCCATGGGGGTGGGCGTACTAGAAGGTGTGCTCGGGGCCGGGGAAGGTGCCGGCCTTGACGTCCTCGGCGTAGGCCCTGGCGGCGTCGAGGAGGACGCCGTGCACGTCGGCGTACTGCTTGACGAACTTGGCCATCCGGCCGGTCCGCAGGCCGAAGGCGTCCTGCCACACGAGCACCTGGCCATCGGTCTCGTTGCCGGCGCCGATGCCGATCGTGGGGATTCGGAGCTTGCGGGTGATCTCGCCGGCGACGTCGCCGGGCACCATCTCCATGACGACCGCGAACGCGCCGGCGTCCTGGATGGCCTCCGCGTCGGCGAGCACCCGGGCCGCGGTCTCGCCGCGGCCCTGCACGCGGTAGCCGCCGAGCGCGTGCTCGCTCTGCGGGGTGAACCCGATGTGCGCCATGACCGGGATGCCCCCGCGGGTGAGCTTCTCGATCTGAGGCACCATCTCGACGCCGCCCTCGAGCTTGACGCAGTGGGCGCCGCCCTCCTTCATGAACCGGACCGCGGTGAGGTAGGCCTGCTCGGGCGAGGCCTGGTAGGAGCCGAAGGGCAGGTCGCCGACGACCAGGGCGCGCTTGGTGGCGCGACTGACCGCGCGGGTGAGCGGGATCAGCTCGTCGACCGTGACCGGCAGCGAGGTCTCGTTGCCATAGACGTTGTTGGACGCGCTGTCCCCGACGAGCAGCACGTCGATGCCGGCCTCGTCGAAGGTCTGCGCGGCGTACTGCTCGTACGCCGTCAGCATCGTGAACCGCTCCCCGCGCTCCTTCATCTCGCGCAGGTGGTGGGTGCGCACCTTCTTGACCGGCGCGGGGGCCGCGGTCGGGCCGCTGCCGTAGGGCGCGGTCTCCTCGGGTGAGGGCTGGGTCATCCCTGTGCTCATCAGGGGCTCCGTTCGTGCGCGGTCTCGCAGCTCCCTGGTGGAGTCCCCGGACCGTCACTCAGGCTAACGCCGGAAGAGGCCCACAGATCCTGTGTCGCTGCTCACGCGAGCCTTCCGCGGTCAGGCCGGCCGGGTGGTTCCCAGGTCGAGGCCGTGCAGGCCGCGGTGGGCCTTCGCGGCCAGGTAGCTGCGGTTGGTCGCGCAGAGGTGGACCGCGGTGGGTACCCGTTCGGTCACGTCGATCCCGTGGGCGGTGAGCTGCGTCGCCTTGTCGGGGTTGTTGCTGAGCAGCCGGACCCGACGTGCGCCGAGCGCCCCCAGCATCTGCGCGGCGACGGTGTAGTCACGCTCGTCCTCGGCGTACCCCAGCGCGAGGTTGGCGTCGTAGGTGTCGAGCCCCTCGTCCTGGAGGGCGTATGCGTCGAGCTTGGCGTAGAGCCCGATGCCGCGACCCTCCTGGCGGAGGTAGAGCAGGTAGCCGCCGGCGGCCTCGACCCGCTCCACCGACTCGCGCAGCTGCGGGCCGCAGTCGCAGCGGCGGCTGCCGAGCACGTCACCGGTGAGGCACTCGCTGTGCACCCGCACCAGGGGCACCGGTCCCGGGTCGCCCAGCGACAGCGCGATGTGCTCGCCCGCGTCGACGAGACCCTCGAAGCTCATCACCTCCGCGGCGCACTCGAAGCCGTCGGCGAGCCGCAGCGGTAGGCGGACGCGGGTGCGGATGCCGGCGGGCGCGGCCGTCACGATGCCCACCGGGACAGCTCGGCGGCGTCGAAGCGCGCGGACAGGGCGTATCGGAGCAGAGCGACGTCACCGATGGGACGGGTCTCGACGAGCTCGGCCCGACGGCCGGCGGAGCAGGGGAAGGTCCCGGGGCCGACGAACCGGGTCGCCTCGGGGTTGCCGACGAAGAAGGGCGCGACGACGAGCTGGAGCTCGTCTGCGAGTCCTAGGCGGAGGAGCTGGGTGTGCACCGAGCCACCGCCCTCGACCATCAGCCGCCGCACCCCGCGTTGGTAGAGGTCGTCGCTGACCGCGTCCAGCCGGACCGGTCTGCCTCCGTCGACCACGGTGGCGACTGCGTCGAGCTGCTCGCGCGCCATCGAAACCGTGTCGCTGCCGCAGTAGACCAGCTTGGTGCCGGTCCCCGCGGTGAAGAACCGCGCCTCGGCGTCGAGCTTGGCCCGCTCGGTGACAGTGACCTTCACCGGCTGGTCCGGCAGGCCCGACGCGCGGCGGGCGCGGATGCGGCGGGCGTCACGCACGAGCAGCCGCGGGTCGTCGTGGCGTACGGTCGCCGCGCCGACGAGGATCGCGTCGCACGCCGCCCGCAGGGCATCGACCCGGTCGAAGTCCTCATCGTTGGACAGCAGCAACCGTTGCTCGGACGCGTCGTCGAGGTAGCCGTCGAGCGACATGCAGCACGACAGCACGGTGTAGGGACGCTCAGCCATGGGCCACCGCCGTCCGAGCGGGCCTGAGCACCACGAGCAGCCCGGGTAGCGTCGCGACGAGCGACATCACCCCGTAGGTCACCGCGACGGTGAGCCCGGTGTCGGCACCGAGACCGACGGCGGCGAACGCCCATGCCGCGACCCCCTCCCGGGGCCCCCAGCCTGCCACGCCGATGGGCACCGACGAGGCGACCAGCACGAGCGCGCCCAGCGGGAGCAGCTCCAGAAGGGGCACCGCGACCCCGGCGGCCCTGGTGGCCACCACGAAGACCAGCAGGTGCCCGGCGCTCGCCACCACGGACAACAGCGCCACGCGGGCCAGCAACCCGGGGGAGCGCAGATGCCGGACCTGCCGCCTGGCCAGGAGGAGGACGACGAGGACCCCAGCGATCGCCGCCGCAGCGACCACCCCTGCGGTCCAGCCGGCGGCCGACGGAAGCAGGACGAGGAGCGCGATCGTCAGGGCGGCCTGCGCGAGCTGGCCGAGTCCCCGCTCCCACACGACGGCGCGAAGGCCGTGGCGGATGCCTCGGTCGACGTCGCCGACGACGCCGAGCGGGAGCGTCGCGTTGACGAGCTGGGAGCGGTAGTAGGACCGGTACGCCGCGCCCTCGGGCAACCGGTCGCCGAGGCAGGCCGCGACGAGGCGCCAGCGCCGGGCGCAGCACCACGTCGTGCCCGCGGTGACGACCAGGGCGACGACCAGCGCCGGCACGCTCGTGGCCCGCAGCCCGGCCAGCACGGGCTCCGAGCCCAGTCGGACGGCCAGCGCCCCCAGGATCGCGACACCGGCCAGCAGCCGCAGCCAGCGCCACCAGGTCACCGTCACCGGGCCACCTCCCGCACGCGGAGGAGAACCGTCGCGAGCTCGGCCGTGGTCTTCGCCCAGCCGGTCAGGGTGAGGCGCCGCTGCCCGGCTGCCCGCCGAAGCCGCCGGCGGAGCAGCGGGTCGGTGAGCCAGCTCCGCAGCGCCGAGGCGAGCGCATCGACGTCGTCCGGCCGCACCAGGAGGCCTGGCGTGCTCCCGTCCGCGACCTGGCCGAGCGCCTCGGGCACCCCGCCCACCGCTCCCGCGACGACGGGCAGGCCGTGCGCGAGAGCCTCGGTCACGACCATGCCGTAGCTCTCACCCCGCGACGCCAGCACGAGGACGTCCGCCTCGGCATAGGCCTTCCCGACCTCCTCACGGCTGCAGGGCCCCGCGAACCTCACCCGCTCGCCGATACCGAGGTCGGCGACCTGATCACGCACCGCCTCGACGAACCCGGGGTCGCGGTCCAGCGGGCCGACCAGCGTCAGGCGCCAGTCGAGGTCTCGCACCTGCGCCAGCGCGGCCACCAGCACGTCGTGGCCCTTGCCGGCCGTGAGCGCGGCGACGCACAGCAGATCGCCGCCACCCTCGGTGCCGGCCACCGGGTCGGCCATGTCGACCCCCGGTGGGGCGACGGCGACGAGGTGATCGGGCAGGCGGTAGTGCTCGAGCAGCCACTCCCGGGTCCAGCGGCTGGTGGTCACCACGGCCGACGCCGCCTCGAGCAGCCGACGTTCTCCGGCGGTGTCGAACGGCATGTGCACCAGGACCACCAGGGGCAGACGCTCCGTCTCGGGAAGGAGTACGTCGCTCGCGGCGGAGCCCACCAGCCCGTCGACCAGCACGAGCTCGCCGTCGGGGACGGCCGCCAGCAGCTCGGGCCTGGTCAGCTCGCGGACCTCCCACCCGAGCTCGGACAGGCCGTCGCGGACCCGGTAGTCGTAGATGTTGCCACCGCTGGGCCGGGTGGGGTCGTCGATGCCGATCGGGACGAGGAACCACACGGTCGGGGCTGTCACAGCGACCGCTCATAGCTCGCCCAGGCGATGTGGGACTCGTGCAAGGTGACGACCAGCCCCGTCGGACCGGTAGGCCCACTGCTGGCCGGGAACCGTTCGGCGAGGCGGTCCGCGACCCAGCGGGCGAGCAGCTCCGTCGAGGTGTTGGTGCCGGCGAACTGCTGCTCGTCGTCGAGGTTGCGGTAGTTCAGGTCCCCGAGCACCTGGTGGAGCTCCACCGCGGCGCGCCCGATGTCCACGAGGATCCCGTCCTCGTCCAGCTCCGGGCCTCGGAACGTCGCGTCCACGACGTACGTCGCCCCGTGCAGTCGCTGTGCCGGACCGAAGACCTCCCCGGTGAAGCTGTGCGCGACCATCACGTGGTCGCGCACCGTCACGCTGAACACGGCACCTCCGGGTAGGTGATCGCGTGGCACAGCGCGGCGCGTGCGCCGGAGCTCAGCTCCGCCATGAGCTCCGGCAGCTCGGCGAACGGCGAGGCGCCGGTGAGCAGCGCGTCGAACGCGTCGTCGCGCAGCAGCTGGAGGGCCAGCGCCAGCCGCTCGGACCGGGTGCGCCGGTGCCGGCGGGCGAGGGCCACCTCGCCGACCTGGCTGGCCCGAACCGCGAGCCGGCCGGTGTGGAACGCTCCGCCGAGGTCGAGGCGGACCGGGGTGTCGCCGTACCAGCTCAGGTCGACGACGTGACCGTCGGGCGCCAGGAGCTCGAGCGAGCGCTGCAGGCCCGCCGACGTCGCGCTCGCGTGCAGGACGAGGTCGAGGCCGTCGGGGGCGTCTGTGGGCAAGGCGAACCCGACGCCCAGCGCCGCGGCCGTGGGCGCGCGGTCCGGGTCGACGTCGACCAGCGTCGTCTCCACGCCGGGAAAAGCAGAAAGCAGGCGGGCGACGCAGCAGCCGACCATTCCGGCACCGACGACGGCGACCCGGTCACCGACCATCGGGGCGGCGTCCCAAAGCGCGTTCACCGCCGTCTCGACCGTGCCGGCGAGCACCGCCCGGGCGGGGGGCACGTCGTCGGGCACCACGACCGCGTCGGTCGCGGGCACGACGTACGCCGTCTGGTGCGGGTGCAGGCAGAAAACGGTGCGTCCCCGGAGCGCGGCAAGGCCGTCCTCGACCCGGCCGACGCTGAGGTAGCCGTACTTCACCGGCCCGGGGAACTCGCCGTCCTGGTGCGGGGCACGCATCCGGTCGTGCTGGTCCGCAGGGACGCCGCCACGGAAGACCAACGTCTCCGTGCCGCGGCTCACCCCGGAGACCAGCGTGCGCACGAGCACCTCACCGTCGCCGGGGGCGGGCACGGTCACCGGACGGATCTCGCCGCGCCCGGGCTCGCGAACCCAGAACGCCTGCTCTTGACCACCCACCACCAGCGCCACCTGCCCGCCCGGATGAACCGGAGCCCGTCGATGCCCGTATTGCCCCTGACACCCCAAGACACGGAGGCGCGGTGCATCGGGTTCAACGCGGGCCACGACGAGGTGGTCGCGGCTCCGCGGCCGACGTCGTCACCGGCTGTCGGATCCTCCTCGCCGGGCTCGTCGCGGTGTTCGCCGCCGTCGACGCGCCGCGGACCGCGCTGGCGGCCGTGCTGGTCACCGCTCTGCTCAGCGACTTCGTCGACGGCCGGATCGCGCGTGCGACGGGGACCGCCTCCCCGTTCGGCGCCCGCCTCGACATGGAGGCGGACGCGTTCCTCATCCTCGTGCTCAGCGCCGTCGTCGCGACCGACCACGGAGCCTGGGTGCTCGGTCTGGGCCTGGTGAGATACGTCTTCGCCGTCGTGGTCCACCTCGTCCCGCGCCTCCAGCACGAGCCGCCCCCGCGGCCGTGGTGCAAGGTGGTCGCCGCGTCGGTGGGCACCGTGCTCGCGGTCGCTGCGATCGGACTCCTGCCGTTCGCCGTGGAGACGGCAGCGCTCGTGCTGGTGGCTGTGCTCCTGGCCGAGTCGTTCGCCCACGAGGCCGTGGACCGTTGGCGGGTCGGTGCCCGGGCCCGGTCCGCCGTACCGATGCTCGGAGGCAGCCGTGGCTGAGCCGAGCCGGCTGCGCCGCGTGGGCTCCGTCGCGCTCACGGTGCTGGCGTTCGCCCTCGTGTGGCTGGCCCTGGTCGCGCCGGCCGACGTGGACCGGGTGAGCTGGCGTGCGGTGCTCCAGCTGCCGCTGGAGATCGTCGTGTTCGCCGGTCTGGCGCTGGTGCCGTGGCCGCGGGTGCGCACCGCCGCCGCTCTCGGGGTCGGTTTCGTCATCGCTCTGCTGCTGCTGGTCAAGGTGCTCGACCTGGGCTTCGGGGCCGTCTTCGACCGACGGTTCGACCCGGTGGGGGACTGGGCCTACCTCGGCCCAGGTGTCGGTGTGCTCGGCGACTCGATCGGGGACGGTTGGGCCCGCGCAGTCGCGGTGGGTGCAGCGCTGCTCGCGTTGGCCACGCTGGTCGGCCTCCCGCTCGCGGTGCTGCGGTTGACCCGGGTCGCCGTCGGCCGCCTGCGGCTGTCGGTGCCGGCGGCCGTCGCGGTCGGGCTGGCCTGGCTGCTGTTCTTCGCGACCGGGGTCGAGGCGCTCGACGGCGCGCCGGTCGCCTCGGCGAGCTCCGCGACGTTGACCCTCGACGAGGTCAAGCTGGTGCGCAGCGGCCTTGCCGACCATCGTCGGTTCGCCCGGGAGATCGGGCACGACGCCTACGGCGGGCTGCCCGACGACGCCCTGCTCGCCGGCCTCGAGGGCAAGGACGTGCTTCTCGTGTTCGTCGAGAGCTATGGCCGGGTCGCGGTGCAGGACTCGTCGTTCGCGCCCGGGGTGGTGAACGTCCTCGAGCGCGGTGACCGGCGGCTGCGCGCGGCCGGCTACTCCTCGCGCAGCGCGTTCCTCACCTCGCCCACCTTCGGCGCGGGCAGCTGGCTCGCTCATGCCACCTTGCAGTCCGGGCTGTGGGTGGACAGCGAGCGGCGCTACCGACAGCTCTTCGTCGAGGACCGGCTGACGCTGACCGACGCGTTCGGGCGAGCGGGCTGGCGCACCGCGTTCGACGTTCCCGCGAACACCGAGGACTGGCCCGAGGGCAAGGACTTCTATCGGTTCGACGCCTACTACGACTCCCGCAACGTCGGCTACCAGGGACCGGAGTTCGGCTACGCCCCGATGCCCGACCAGTACACGCTCGCCGACTTCCACCGTCGCGAGCTGGCCCCGACGGACCGGCCACCGGTGATGGCCGAGATCGACCTGATCTCGAGCCACCATCCGTGGACCCCGCTGCCCGAGCAGGTCGGTTGGGACGAGGTCGGGGACGGCTCGGTCTTCGACGGCATGCCGGAGCGGGGGCCGACATCGAAGGAGGTGTTCAGCGACCCGGAGGCGGTCAAGAAGGTCTACGGCGAGTCGATCGAGTACTCCCTCGACACCCTGACCTCCTACCTCGCCACCTACCCGGACCCCGACCTGGTCCTGGTCGTGCTCGGGGACCACCAGCCGCACTCCTACGTCAGTGGCCAGGACGCCGGCCGTGACGTCCCGGTGACCGTGATCGCCCAGGACCCGGCGGTGCTGGACCGGATCTCCGGCTGGGGATGGCACGACGGCCTGCTCCCGCCCCCCGAGGCACCGGTCTGGCGGATGGACGTCTTCCGCGACCGCTTCCTCGAGGCCTTCAGCTGAGCACGAGGACCTGTTGGCCCGTGGAGGTCTGGACCTCGACCGACACGATGTCGTCGCGGTCGGCCGAGCTCGCGCCCGTGACCTGCACCGTCCGGCCGGGCAGTGCCTTCCAGGAGGCGACCTGCTCGACGGTTCCATCGGCCGTGTGCACCAGCATCGTGTACGTCGACCAGCGCGGGTCGGCGTAGTCGCTGTCCTGCTCCGCATAGCGGCACGTCAGGTCCAGGCGGGTGCCCCAGCTGACCTGGGTCAGCGACACCCATCCGGAGATCGGCACGTTGCCGACCGGGCGCATCGCTTCCGGTGGCGCGGTCGAGGGTGCGGCCGAGGGCGCGGTCGAGGTCGCCGTCACGGTCGGCTCCGGGGTCGGCGCTGCGCTCGGCGGGGAGTCGTCGGCGCCGACCGTGGCGAAGCCGACCGCGGCCACCGTGGCCGCTGCGGCGACCCCGACCAGCCCGGCGGTCACCCAGGTCCGACGGCGCTGCGTGCGTCGTGCGCGCCGCACCAGCCCCGGCAGCAGGGTGTCCGGGACCGGGTGAGGCAGCTGGCCGGGGTCGAGGATCTCGACCGGCACGCGGGCCAGGAGGCCGGGAATGCCGGCCAGCTCGCGTACGGCCTGCGCGCAGTCGCGACACGTGGGCAGGTGGCGCTCGAAGGCGACCCGCTCCTCGGGGGACAAGGCGCCGAGGACGTAGGCCGCGTCCTCGTGGGCGTGCGGACAGGCGGTGGTGATGTCGAGCTCGGTCACGACGCCACCCCCATCTCCTGCAGGGCGAGGCGCAGGGCGCGCAGCGCGTAGTGGGTGCGGGACTTCACGGTGCCCTCGGGCACCCCGAGGCGGCGCGCGGCCTCGGCGACCGAGCAACCGCGGTAGTAGCACTCGAGGAGCACGGCGCGGTGCTCGGCGGAGAGCTGGGTGACGGCCTCGGCGACCACCCACGACTGGAGCAGCTGGTCTGTCTGGTCGACGGGGTCACCCTCCTCGGGCACCTCGGCCACCGCGCGCTCGTTCTGCGAGCGCTTGCTGCGCCACTCGTCGATGACGATGTTGCGCGCCACCGTGAACAGCCACGAGCGCACCGAGCCCCGCGACTGGTCCAGCGCCGGGAGGTTCTGCCACGCGCGGAGCAGGGTCTCCTGGGCGACGTCCTCGGCGCGCACCGGGTCGCCGGTCAGGTGCAGGCAGAACCCCCACAGTGCAGCGGCGTACTCGTCGTGCATCTGTTGCATGAGCGCCGTCGGGTCCTCGGGCATGACACCTCCACCCCATGACACGGATGGCCACGGAGGTCGGTTCAGTGTCCCCCGGACGCCGACCAAGCCGGGTCACACGTGGTCGGCGGCCGCCTCGAGCTCGGCGATGACGATCTTGCGCTGGCCGAACATCGCCTGGGTGGCGGCCCGGGCGCGCGCCGGGTCGGGGTCGGAGATCAGCTCGTAGAGGCGGGTCGGGACGACCTGCCAGGAGAGGCCGAACCTGTCCTTCAGCCACCCGCACACCGACTCCTCGCCGCCGCCGGCCAGCAGGCTGTGCCAGTAGTGGTCGACCTCGGCCTGGTCGCGACAGTTGACGGAGAACGAGATGGCCTCGGTGAAGCGGAACTCCGGGCCGCCGTTGATGCCGCGGAACGTCAGGCCGTCGATGGTGAACTCACCAGCCATCACCGAGCCCGGCTCACCTGGCCCGGCGTCGGTGTAGCGGGTCAGGTGGCCGATCGAGGAGTTCGGGAAGATCTTGGTGTAGAACTCCGCGGCTTCCTCGAGCTCGCTGTCGAACCAGAGGCAGGGGTTGATGGTGCCGCCCTCGATGCTCATGCCGTTTCGACCGGGCGAGCGTCACGAACTCATCGAAGCCTCCGCTGAGACCCTGGCCTCCTAGACTCGCCACGTGGACTTCTACTCGGCGTACGCGCACGGGTTCGCGCGGGTCGCGGCGTGCACGCTGCCGGTGACGGTCGCCGATCCCGCGGCCAACGCGGCGCAGGTCGTGGCGATGGCCCAGGAGGCCCACGAGGACGGCGTCGCCGTCGCGGTGTTCCCGGAGCTGTGCCTGACCGGCTACGCCATCGACGACCTGTTCCTCCAGGACACGCTGCTCGACGCCACGCTCCGGGCCATCGACGACGTGGTGGCCGCGTCGGCGGACCTGCGACCGGTGCTGGTCGTGGGGGCGCCGCTGGTGTTCGGCACCCGGGTGCTCAACTGCGCGGTGATCGTCCACCGCGGGCGGGTCCTCGGCGTCGCGCCGAAGTCATACCTGCCGACCTACCGGGAGTTCTACGAGCGGCGCTGGTTCGCGCCCGGCGACGACCACCGCGGGCGGTCGATCACGTTGGCGGGTCAGACGGTGCCGTTCGGGCCCGACCTGATCTTCCGGGCCACCGACGTTCCCGACCTCGCCCTCCACGTGGAGGTCTGCGAGGACATGTGGGTGCCCATCCCGCCCAGCGCCGAGGCCTCGCTCGCCGGCGCGACCGTGCTCGCCAATCTGTCGGGCAGCCCCATCACCATCTCTCGCGCCGAGGACCGCACCCTGCTGGTGCGCAGCGCCAGCGCGCGCTGCAGCGCGGCGTACGTCTTCGCCGCCGCCGGCCAGGGCGAGTCGACGACCGACCTCTCCTGGGACGGCCAGACCATGGTCTACGAGTGCGGCGACCTGCTCGCCGAGGGCGACCGGTTCCCCGAGAGCGCGCGGATGACCGTGGCCGACGTGGACCTGGAACGCATCCGGCAGGAGCGGATCCGCCAGGGCACCTTCGACGACAACCGGCGGACGCACGACGGCCGGGTCCGGGAGTTCCGCACCGTCGAGCTCGAGCTCCAGCCGCCCAGCGGCGACATCGGGCTGCGCCGCAAGGTCGACCGGTTCCCGTTCGTGCCCGACGACCCGGAGCGGCTGGCCCTCGACTGCTACGAGGCCTACAACATCCAGGTCTCCGGGCTCGAGCAGCGGCTGTCGTACATCGGCGAGCCCAAGGTGGTGATCGGGGTCAGCGGCGGGCTCGACTCGACCCACGCTCTGATCGTCTCCGCGCGGGCCATGGACCGGCTGGGCCGTCCGCGCAGCGACATCCACGCGTTCTCGATGCCGGGCTTCGCGACGGGGGACACCACCCGCTCGTACGCCACCCGGCTGGCCAAGTCGCTGGGGGTGACGTTCGAGGAGATCGACATCACCGCCTCGGCGCGGCAGATGCTGACCGACATCGACCACCCCTTCGCGGACGGCAGGGAGGTCTACGACGTCACCTTCGAGAACGTCCAGGCCGGCCTGCGCTACGACTACCTGTTCCGGCTCGCCAACCACCGCGGCGGCATCGTGGTCGGCACCGGCGACCTGTCCGAGCTGGCGCTGGGCTGGTGCACCTACGGCGTGGGCGACCAGATGTCGCACTACAACGTCAACGCGGGCGTGCCGAAGACCCTGGTGCAGCACCTGATCCGCTGGGTCGCGGGCCACGGCGAGTTCGACGAGGACACCAACGCGTTGCTGCGGGAGATCGTCGAGCAGGAGATCACCCCCGAGCTGATCCCGACCCGCGAGGACGAGCTGCCGCAGTCGACCGAGATGTCCGTGGGCCCCTACAACCTCCAGGACTTCACGCTCTTCCACGTCCTCCGCCGGGGCGCGCGGCCGACCCGGATCGCGTTCCTCGCCTGGCACGCGTGGCGGGACGCGGCGGCCGGCGACTGGCCGCCGGCCTTCCCCGAGTCGCGTCGCGTGGCCTACGACCTCGGCGAGGTGCGCCACTGGCTGGAGGTGTTCGTCCGGCGGTTCTTCGCCAACCAGTTCAAGCGCTCAGCGCTGCCCAACGGGCCCAAGGTGGCGGCCGGCGGCACCATGTCACCTCGCGGCGACTGGCGGATGCCCTCCGACGCGAGCCCCGCGGCGTGGCTGGCAGACCTGGACAACGTGCCCACCGGCTGACCGTCCGTCGTCGAGACTCACGGATTGGTCGTCCCGAGGCCGCGAGGACAGCCATTTGGTGGGTCTCGACGCCCGCCGGCCGTCGCGCCCTAGGCTGGCCGCCATGGGCAAGCAGGAAGACTTCGTGCTCCGGGCACTCGAGGAGCGGGATGTCCGGTTCGTGCGGCTGTGGTTCACCGACGTGCTGGGGTTCCTCAAGTCGGTGGCGGTGGCGCCGGCCGAGCTGGAGGGCGCCTTCGCCGAGGGCATAGGGTTCGACGGCTCGGCGATCGAGGGCTTCGCCCGCGTCTACGAGTCCGACATGCTCGCCAAGCCCGACCCGTCGACGTTCCAGATCCTGCCGTGGCGGGGTGAGGGTCCGTCGACCGCGCGGATGTTCTGCGACATCGTGATGCCGGACGGGAGCCCGTCCTACGCCGACCCGCGCTTCGTCCTCAAGCGCACGCTGTCCGCGGCCGCCGACAAGGGCTTCACCTTCTACACCCACCCCGAGATCGAGTTCTACCTGTTCAAGAACGCCCCGGAGCTGGGCGTGGAGCCCGTCCCTGTCGATCGCAGCGGCTACTTCGACCACACCGCGCAGTCCATGGGCGCCGACTTCCGGCGCGAGGCGATCACCCAGCTCGAGTCGATGGGCATCTCCGTTGAGTTCAGCCACCACGAGGGCGGGCCGGGGCAGCAGGAGATCGACCTGCGCTACGCCGACGCGCTGTCGACCGCCGACAACGTGATGACGTTCCGGACGGTGATCCGCGAGGTGGCGCTCAGCCAGGGCATCTGGGCGACGTTCATGCCCAAGCCCTACACGACCCACCCCGGCTCGGGCATGCACACCCACGTGTCGCTGTTCGAGGGCGACCAGAACGCGTTCTACGAGGCCGGCTCGGAATACCAGCTGTCCAAGACCGGCCGGCAGTTCATCGCCGGGGTGCTGGCGCACGCACCCGAGATGAGCGTTGTGACCAACCAGTGGGTCAACAGCTACAAGAGGCTCATGTTCGGCGGCGAGGCGCCGTCCTACATCTGCTGGGGCCACAACAACCGCTCCGCGATGATCCGGGTGCCGATGTACAAGCCGCTCAAGGGCCAGTCGACCCGGGTCGAGCTGCGCACCGTCGACGCGGCGTGCAACCCCTACCTCGCCTTCGCTGTCGTCCTGGCCGCCGGCATGAAGGGCATCGAGCAGGGCCTCGACCTGCCGCGCGAGGCCGAGGACGACGTGTGGTCGCTGACCGAGCGGGAGCGCACCAGCCTCGGGATCGAGCCGCTGCCCAAGAGCCTCAACGAGGCCATCGAGATCGCGGAGCGGTCCGAGCTGCTCGCCGAGACGCTGGGTGAGCACGTCTTCGACTTCTTCCTGCGCAACAAGCGGGCGGAGTGGGACGAATACCGCGGTCAGGTGTCGGCGTTCGAGCGCGACCGGATGCTGCCGGTCCTCTGACACGCCACCGACCGACCTCCGTGACTGCGATCTACAGCTCCGACCGCGAGCAGCGGCTGCGCCTGATGCTCCGGGTGGTCTTCGTCATCGGCGCGCTGCTGGCGGCGCTGGCGGCGTACGCCGTGGGCGTCGTCGGCGGCGACCAGCGGCGGACGGGGCTGGTGTTCGCCGGCATGGCGGTGGTCCTGCTCGTCACCAGCGCGGTCGCCCTGCGCGTTCTCCCGGGTCGGGACGCGAACGCGAAGCGGGCGGCGATCGCCGCCGGGATCGTGGTGGCGGCGGTGGGGATGGCCTTCGTCCCCAGCTATCTCGGCATCGTGATCCTCCTGATCGCCGGCGTCCTGTTGACGCTGGCGCTCCTCCGCGACGACCCGGAGACGCGGCCATGACCGCGCCCCGGGTGCTGGTCGTCCAGCACGAGGCCGACGGCCCGCCCGGCCACGTCGGCCGCTGGCTGGTCGAGGCCGGGTGCCTGCTCGACGTCCGCCGCCCCTACGCCGGCGACGCACTGCCCGACGACCTCGAGGGGTACGACGGCCTGTTGGTGCTCGGTGGCGCGATGGGTGCCCACGACGACGAACACCACTGGTGGCTGCAGCCGACCAAGGAGCTGATCCGTGCCGCGGCCGCGGCCGAGCTGCCGACCTGGGGCATCTGCCTGGGCCACCAGCTCGTCGCCGCCGCGCTCGGGGGAGTGTCCAAACGCAACCCCCACGGCCAGCAGATCGGGCTGCTCGAGGTGGGCTGGACCGCGTCCGCGTCCGCCGACCCGCTGCTCGCGCTGGTCCGAACGGCCCCCCGGCGCGGGCTGCAGTGGAACTACGACGTGGTCGACGCGCTGCCCGACGGCGCGACCGTGCTCGCCGCGACCCCCGACGGGACGGTCCAGGCGGCCCGCTACGGACTCGCGACGTGGGGCCTGCAGATGCATCCCGAAGTCGACCAGACGATCGTGGGGGCCTGGGTGACCGACGACGAGCGCACCGCCCTGGCCGACCGCGGCCTCGACGTCGACCGGGTCCTGGCCGAGCTCGAGGCGGCTCGGGCCGAGCTGGACGCGGCCTGGCGACCCGTCACCGAGGGCTTCGCCCGGCTGGTCCACCAACACAGCCAGCGGCGCCCGGCCCCATGAGCCGGGCCGCCAGCGCCAAGGGCAACCTGACCAGGCTCGGCTTCGATGACGCTGACGCCGCGCAGCGGCACCTCGCCGCCCTCGGGGACGCCGCCGAGCCGCTGGTCGCGCTGGTGGCCCGGACCGCGGACCCGGACCAGGCGCTGGCCCAGCTGGTGCGGCTCGCCGAGGCCGCGCCCGACGCCCCGGCGCTGCTGCAGGCGGTGGCCGACGACGAGGGCACGGCGATGCGGCTGCTGTGCGTGCTGGGCGCCAGCGAGGCGCTGGCCGACCACCTGTGCCGTCACCCCGAGCAGTGGCGCGAGCTCACGGACCCCACGTTGGGCTCGACCAGGCCGGCGGCGTTCGCCGTCCGCGAGGGGCTGCTCGAAGCGGTCGGTGCCGACCCGCACGACCCGGCGCCCACGGCCACGCTGCCGGACGCGGAGGCCGTCGACGCGCTGCGGGTGGAGTACCGCCGGGTCCTGCTGCGGCTGGCCTCGCGCGACCTGGCCCACGCCCTGGCGGTCGACGACGTCGCCGCCGAGCTGTCCGACCTGGCCGCGGGCACGCTCGAGGCGGCGCTGGCCGTCGCCAGGCAGAGGGTCGGCGACAGTGCGGCGGCGGCGCGGCTGGCGGTGATCGCGATGGGGAAGTGCGGTGGTCACGAGCTCAACTACGTCTCCGACGTCGACGTCATCTACGTCTACGAGCCCACCGACGGTGTGGAGGACGCGGTGGCGGCCCGGGCCGCCACCCAGCTGGCCAGCCACCTGATGCAGGTCTGCTCCGACCACACCGGCGAGGGCACGATCTGGCCGGTGGACGCCAACCTGCGACCCGAGGGCAAGGCCGGGCTGCTGGTCCGCACGCTGGCCAGCCATCGTGGCTACTACGAGCGCTGGGCCAGCACCTGGGAGTTCCAGGCGCTGCTGAAGGCTCGCCCGGTCGCCGGGGACCGCGAGCTGGGCAGGCAGTACGTCGAGATGGTGTCCCCGATGATCTGGACGGCGGCCGAGCGCGAGGGGTTCGTCGAGGACACCCAGGCCATGCGGCGCCGGGTGGTGGAACACATCCCGGCCCACCACGCCGAGCGCCAGCTCAAGCTCGGGTCGGGCGGACTGCGCGACGTCGAGTTCGCGGTCCAGCTGCTGCAGCTGGTCCATGGCCGCGCCGACGAGCGGATCCGGCAGCCGACGACGCTCAGCGCGCTCGCCGAGCTGACCCGCGGGGGCTACGTCGGCCGGGAGGACGGCGAGGCGCTGCACGAGGCCTACGCGTTCCTGCGCACCCTGGAGCACCGCATCCAGCTCTACGGGCTGCGGCGTACCCATGTGGTCCCGGAGGACGAGCCGTCGCTGCGCCGGCTGGGCCGCAGCCTCGGCTACACCAAGGACCCGGTCGCCACCCTCGACAAGGTGTGGCAGCACCACCGCCGGGAGGTCCGCCGGCTGCACGAGAAACTGTTCTACCGGCCGCTGCTCTCCGCGGTCGCCCGGCTGCCCGGCACCGAGGCGCGGCTGACGCCCGAGGCGGCGGGGGAGCGGCTCGCCGCGCTCGGGTTCGCCGACCCGCAGGGCGCGCTGCGTCACCTCGAGGCGCTCACCGCGGGGGTCACCCGGACCTCCAACATCCAGCGGACGCTGCTGCCGGCAATGCTCGGCTGGTTCGCGGAGGCACCGGACCCGGACGCAGGCCTCTTCGGCTTCCGCCGGATCAGCGAGTCTCTCGGCCGCACGCCGTGGTATCTCAAGACGCTGCGCGACGAGGGCGAGGTGGCCCAGCGTCTGGCCACTCTCCTCGGCACGTCCCGCTACGCGACCAGCCTGCTGGAGAGCGAGCCGCAGGGTGTCCGGATGCTGGGGGAGGACCTCCGGCCCCTGCCCGGCGAGGCGCTCACCGAGGAGATGCTCGCCGCCGGGGGCCGGCACGACGACGACGAGAAAGCGGCGCGGGCCATCCGCGGCATCCGCCGTCGCGAGCTGTTCCGGATCGCGGCCGGCGACCTTCTCGGGCTCACCGATGTCGCGGACGTCGGCGCGGGCCTGTCCCGGCTGACCGACGCGACCCTGGAGGCGACGCTGGCGGTCGCCCACCAGACCGTCCTGGCCGCCAAGGACCTGGGCCAGGCTCCGACCCGGGTCGCCATCGTGGCGATGGGCCGCTACGGGGGGTTCGAGCTGTCCTACGGCAGCGACGCCGACGTGCTCTTCGTCCACGACCCCGAGGACGGCGTCGACCAGCACGAGGCGGCGACGTACGCCCAGGCCGTGGCCAACGAGCTGCGGCGGCTGCTGTCGCTGCCCGGACCCGACCCCGCGCTCGAGGTCGACGCGGACCTGAGGCCGGAGGGCAAACAGGGTCCGCTGGTGCGGTCGCTGGAGTCCTACGCCGCCTACTACGCCAAGTGGTCGAAGGTGTGGGAGGCACAGGCGCTGCTCCGGGCCGACGCGGTCGTCGGCGACGTCGACCTGCGGCGGCGGTTCGAAGAGCTGATCGACCCGCTCCGCTTCCCCGAGCACGGCATCTCCGACGAGGACGTCGTCGAGGTGCGGCGGATCAAGGCACGGGTCGACAAGGAGCGGCTGCCCCGCGGCGCCGACCCCAAGAGCCACCTCAAGCTCGGCCACGGCGGCCTCGCGGACATCGAGTGGACGGTCCAGCTGCTGCAGATGCGGCACTCCGGCGAGATCGCAGGGCTGCGCACCCCGCGCACCCTGGAGGCCCTGGCCGCGGCCGAGGAGGCGGGCCTCCTCGACCCGGCGGACGCGGCGGTGCTGGTCGACGGCTGGCGCAGGGTCAGCCGGGCCCGCAACGCGATCGCCCTGGTCAAGGGCTCGGGCAGCGACCAGCTGCCGCACGACATCCGGGACCGGGCTGCGGTCGCCTCGATCCTCGGCTACCCGGCCGGGGCGACCGACGCGATGGTCAACGACCTGCTGCGGACCATGCGGATCTCCCACGCCGTCGTGGACCGGGTGTTCTGGGAATGACGGCAGCGCCGACGCGGCTCACCCTGCGGGTCCACCAGAAGGAGGCGCTCACCGCCATCGCCGGTGCCTGGGCGGCCGGCCACCGCCGGGCCTGGGTCGCCATGCCTCCCGGTGCCGGCAAGACGCTGGTCGGTCTGGAGACGATCCGCGACCGGATGGCCGCCGGCGCCGTGGACAAGGCCGTGGTGCTCGGGCCCAACACCGCGATCCAGGGCCAGTGGGAGCGCTCGGCGCGCGAGCTCGGGCTGGAGGTCGCGACCGACCGGTCCCTGGCCCACGCTGTGACTGCACTGACCTACCAGGCGCTGGCGGTGTTCGACCCGGACGCGGAGGTCGACGACGACGGCCTGCCTCGGGCGGGCGGTGAGCCAGGCACGGTTGCTCCTTCCGAAACCGCGCTTGACGCACCGCCCGACGGTCAGGCGGTGGTGGCGGCCCCGCTGGGCGGTGCGTCAGACACGGTTCCTCCCTCCGAAACCGCGCCTGGCTCACCGCCCCTGCTCACCCGCCTGCACCCCAACGGCCTGGCCTTCGTCGAACAGCTCAAGGCCGCCGGGCCGCTCCTGCTCGTCCTCGACGAGTGCCACCACCTGCTCGAGGTCTGGGGCCGGCTGCTGGGCGAGCTGCTCGACCAGCTGCCCGACGCGATGGTCCTCGGGCTGACCGCGACCCCGCCCGAGGCGCTGTCGGCCGACCAGGCGGTGCTGGTCGACCAGCTGTTCGGCACGCCGCTCTACCGGGCGAGCATCCCGGCCGTGGTCAAGGTCGGCGACCTGGCGCCGTACGTCGAGCTCGCCTGGCTCACCACGCCGACGCCGCAGGAGGCCGACTGGCTGGCGGAGGAGGCGGCGCGGTTCCAGGAACTGGTCACCCAGCTGACTGCCCCGGCGTTCGGGTCCATCCCGTTCCTCCAGTGGCTCGACGCCCGCTTCGTGGCGACCACGGTGCCGTGGTTCAACCTGCTCAAGGAGCAGCCCGAGGTCTGCCGAGCGGTGCTGCGCCTCCACCACGCCGGCCTGCTCCGGCTGCCGCCGGGCGCCCGGATGGCCGAGGAGGACCGCGCCCGGCCGACCGCCGACGACTGGTGCCTGCTGATCGACGACTGGCTCCGCGGTCACCTCACCAGGACGGGGAAGCCCGAGGACGAGCAGGTCGTCGAGTCCGTACGCCGGGCGCTGCCGTCGGTGGGCTACCAGTGGACCAAGCGCGGGATCCGTCGCGGCCGCAGCCCGGTCGACCGGGTGCTCGCCCGGTCGGAGGCCAAGACCGACGCCGTCGTGACCATCGTGGGCGCCGAGCACCGCAACCTGGGCGACGGTCTGCGGATGCTGGTGCTCTGCGACCACGAGCGGGCCGGGGCCACCCTGCCCGCGGACCTGACCGGCGTCATCGACCAGCAGTCCGGCTCGGCGCACGCGATGCTCGACGCGCTGGTCGCCGGCGCGGAGACCGGGCTGCTGGCGCCGATGCTCGTCACCGGCCAGACCGTGGCGGCCGCACCCGGCACCCTACTCGCGTTCCAGGCCTGGCTGCCCGACCGGGCGTTGGCAGACAAGCTGCGGGTCGAGCCGCTGGCCGGCTCGACGACGCTGAGCAGCCTGGTCGGCCCGTGGGAGAGCCGCGACTGGGTCGGCCTGGTGACGACGTACTTCGAGGACGGCCACAGCAAGGTCCTCGTCGGCACCCGCGCGCTCCTCGGCGAGGGCTGGGACGCGAGACGGATCACCGGCCTCGCCGACGTCACCGCGGTCACCACGATCACCAGCGTCGTCCAGACCCGCGGCCGGGCGCTGCGGACCGACCCGCACTGGCCGGACAAGGTGGCGGTCAACTGGTCGCTCGTCTGCGTCACCGACACCCACCCCAAGGGCGGCAACGACTGGGACCGCCTGGTGCGCAAGCACGAGGGCTTCCTCGGGCTCGACGCCGACGGCCAGATCATCGACGGCGTGGCCCACCTGGACCCGGCGTTCTCGCCGTTCGTGCCGCCGCCGGTGAGCGAGTTCGCGGCCGCCAACGCCCGGGCGCTGCAGCGCAGCGAGCAGCGGGCACTGATCCGGGACCAGTGGCAGCTCGGGCAGCCCTACGCCGACGCGACCGTCCCGACGATCCGGATCAAGGAGCGCGGGCTGCCGGGCCAGGCCGGCTTCGGGCTGGGCTCCGAGGCGGCCGCGGTGGTCCTCAGACCGGACGCCGCCGAGCTGCGCGGCATCCGCAAGCACGCGGCCCGCGACCGGGCGACCTCACTGCTCACCGGCGCCGCCGTCGTCGCCGGCGTGGTCTCGTTCCTGACCGGCGGCCTGCCGATCCTGGCCGGGGCCGTGGCCGTCGGTGGCGCCGCGGCGTACGCGCGGGTGCGGAGCCACCTCTCCCGTGGCCGGGACCTACTCGAGGCCGCCGAGACTGCACCGTCGGTCGTCCGGGTGGCCTCCGCCGTCGCGGACGGACTGCTCGGGGCCGGCCTGACCCGCCGCGGCTCGGACTCGGTGGAGGTCGTGGTCGACCACGAGGGGGAGTACCGCTGCCTGCTGCGTGACGTCTCGGAGGTCGAGGCCGCCATCTTCGTCGACGCGCTCGAGGAGGCGGTCTCGCCGATCGCGCTGCCTCGCTACCTCATCCCTCGCTGGGTGCGCACCAAGCGGGCCCGCAAGGGCGCCCTCGGCCGCTGGCAGGAGCGCTTGTCCGCCCTCTGGGCGGGCTTCGGCCGGATCACGAGCGACGGCGTCGTCTATCACGCCGTCCCGACCGTGCTCGGCGTCAACGCCGAGCGCGCGGCGGCGTACGCCAAGGCCTGGGACCACTGGGTGGGTGGCGGCGACCCCGTCTACACCGGCTCCCCGGAGGGTCAGGGCATCCTGGCCGCCAACCTCGGGACCGACCCGTTCGCTGCGAGCACCGTCATGCGGAGGCAATGGTCCTAGCCGCCTAGGACCCATCTCCTAGGTTGTCCGGGTGACCGCCGACGACGCAACGAAGACCAAGGGAGCCGAGCTCCTCCGCCTCCACCAGGACGAGAAGCTGCTGACCCTCGTCAACGTGTGGGACGTGGTGACCGCCAGGACGGTCGCGGCGGTCGAGGGCACCGCGGCCCTGGCCACTGCGAGCCACTCGATCGCCGCGGCCTTCGGCTACGAGGACGGCGAGAACATCCCGCTCGACCTGCATCTGGAGCAGATCAAGCGGATCGTCGACTCGACGGACCTGCCGGTGACGGCCGACCTCGAGGGCGGCTACGGCAACGCCACCGAGACGGTCCGCCGCGCGATCGGGCTGGGTGTGGTGGGCGCCAACATCGAGGACCAGCTCAAGCCGGTCGCCGAAGCCGCCAAGCAGGTCGAGGACATCATGAAGGTGGCCGAGCAGGAGGGCGTCGACTTCGTCCTCAACGCCCGCACCGATGCCTACCACCTCAACCGCAAGGGCGACCCGGCCGAGAAGCTCGCCGTCGCCATCGAGCGCGGCAAGGCCTACCTGGACGCCGGCGCACCGGTCGTGTTCGTCCCGGCGATCCTCGACGAACAAGCGATCCTCGCCCTGGTCGACGCGTTCGGGCCGCGGCGGCTCACGACGATCGGCATCCCGGGGATGCCGTCACGTGACTGGCAGGAAGCACATGGCGTCGCCCGCACGTCCTACGGACCGCTGTCCCAGAACGTCGCCCTGACCGCGCTTCAGGAGCTGGTCGAAGAGGTGCACCGCGGCGGCGGGGTGCCGCCCAACCTGCGCATCCTCAACTGACGGGCAGCTTGGCCGGCAGGACGTCGAGGGAGTCGAGCAGCCGCTGGGCCACCTCGTCGGGCGTGGACGGCGCCAGCCCGATCTGCACGTAGACGTAGACGTCGCGGTCGCTCGAGACCATCTCGACCTCGACGGCCCGCCAGCCGTCGATGGCCGAGCAGTCCTGCCAGGCCTGGACCGCGCCGACCCACTGGTCGCCGAGCTGCGGGGTGTGCTTGCTCGTGGGGGTGCACTTCGCGTCGGGCAGGTACGCCGAGCTCTCCAGCCGGTTCTCGAACAGGTCGACCAAGGCCGCGTCGTCGAGATCGGTCAGTCCCAGGTCGTCGAAGGCCTGGGTCGACGCGCCGACCCACACCGTCTCCTCGCTGACGAACCGGACCGCCATCGGGTTCGGGCCCGCGCGCAGGCCGAGCCCCGGGGTGCCCACCTCCACCCCCGCGATGCCGCTGAACTCGGCATAGACCGCGCCCCAGGACTCGGGGACGTCGATGGCGATCGCGCCGACCCTCTCGGTCACGCGCTTGTAGTCGAGCGGGGGAGCCTCCGTGCTGCTGCTCTCGCTCGGCTCGTCGTCGCCCAGCACCGAGTCGATGCGGTCCTGCGACAGGATCCCGCCGACGATGGCGGTGATGACTGCGGTGACCGCGGTGGTCGCCGCGACCGAGGGGATCTTGCTCCTGGGCTTGCCCTTGGCGCCGTTCGCGGCGGCAGCCCGCCGCAGCCGACGTCGCCGGCGGGGCGGGACGACCGGGACGGCGACGTCCGGCGCAGCCGGCTGGGTGGTCGCCCCGACAGCGGGGGCGGGCGGTGGAGCGGCGGGGGTCGAGGCAGGTGCTGCCGCGGACCGGGACGGCGGGTCGGAGGCGGTGGGCGGCCCGGACGCGGACGGCGGTTCGGACGGGGCAGCCGGCCCCTCGCCCCTGACGTTGCCCACGGCCCCTCCCGTTGCCCTGACCCGACCCGGCAGTCGGGTCAGGGCACGCTAGCAAGGAGCACGGGGGTTCCGCCGCAGTGTCGGGGCAGAGTCGGGCTCAGCCCTTCGCGTAGTTCGAGGCGCCCCACCAGTCGACGACCACCACCGGCTCGTCGCCGACCACCCAGGCGTCGTGTCCCTCGGGCAGGGCGGTGACGTCGCCGGGGCGGGCGTCGAACTCGGTTCCGTCGGCCATCCGGACCCGCAGCGTGCCCTGGACGTGGTACTGGAAGTGCGGCGCCTCGCACAGATCGGTCCCGGCGATCGGCTTCACGTGGTCCGACCAGCGCCAGCCGGGCTGGAGGGTGAGCCGGCCGATCTCGCTGTCGCCGATGTTGAGCAGCTCGACGACACCGTTCTCGAAGGTCCGGGTCTCGTCGGGGGTGGCGAAGCTCTTCTGCTCCGCGGTGGCTGCTGTGGTGGTCATGGTCTCTCCTCGTCGCGATGTCCGCGTGGAGGTCACGCGGTCCCATGAGGGTCGACCGGTGTCCTTGCAGCCCCCTTGCAGCACGCGCGCAGAGTGGAGGACCCTGGCCGGGTCGGAGCGGGAGGGCGTTGCAAGGTGGCTGCAGGAACGGCGGAGCATGGTGTCGGCATGACCACCACCCAGACCAGCACCCAGACCAGCACCCGGACCGTCATCAACCCCGTGGACCGGCTCCTGGCGGAGATTGCCGCCGGTCGGGGCATCTCGCCCGACACGTGGACCGACGACGCCCGGCTCGACGCCACGGTGCCCCACTGGCGCTTCGAGTGCGTCGGGGCGGATGCTGTCGCGAGGGTGCTGTCCCACTGGTTCGACGTGCCGATCGTCATCGAGACCCTGGTCCGTCGCCCGCTGCCGGGCGGCGAGTGCGTCGAGCTCGACCTGAGCTGGGTCGAGGACGGTGTCCCGCACGCGGCGCACCAGGTCCACCTGCTCGACCTGGACGGCGACCGGATCGCGGCCGACACCGCCTTCTGCGGCGGCCGCTGGCCCGCGTCGCTGCTCGCCGAGATGGAGGCGGCCCGTGTCCGGTGACCTCGTCGGGACCGTCCCGTGGGTGGCCGGCTCGCTGGACGAGCTCGTCGCGGGCGCGGCCGACCGCGTCGAGGTGCGGCCCGCCGACGCCCGCTCCGGTGGCCGGTTCGAGCGGCTCACCATCGACGGCGAGCGGCGCTTCCTGAAGGTGCTGACGGCCGAGGACGACTGGATCATGCGGATGACCGGCAACACCACCAACTGGGAGTTCCAAGTGTGGGGGGCCGGCATCTATCACCAGCTCCCGGCCTGTATCGACCACACCATCCTCGGCATGGCGCTCGAGGGGACCGGTCCCTCCGCGCGGCTCTCGATCCTGATGGACGACTGCGGCGAGGACCTCGTCCCCAGCGGTGACGCGCCGCTGCCGACGGCGCACCACGAGGACTTCGTCGACCACATGGCGGCGATGCACGCGCGCTTCCTGGAGTGGCAGGACGACCTCGGCCTGGCCGACCCCGCCCGCCGCTTCACCTACTTCTCGCCCGAGCTCATCGCCCCGGAGCTGGACGCGGACGACGTGCCGGGTCCGATCGCCGTCGCCGAGCGGGGCTGGAGGCTGCTCCCCGAGCGGGCGCCCCGGCTCGACGACCTCGCCAGGACGGTGCACGAGGATCCGGCCGGGCTGGCGGAGGCGCTGGCGACCACGCCGTCGACCTTCGTGGGCGGGGACTGGAAGCTCGGCAACCTGGGTCACCGGCCCGACGGACGCACGATCATGATCGACCAGGCCTATCCGGGTCAGGCAGCCCCGTGCTGGGACCTCACCTGGTATCTCTCGCTCAACCGGGCCCGGCTGCCGGAGACAAAGGAGTCGACGATCGCCCGCTACCGCGAGGCCCTCGAGGCCCGGGGGGTCGAAACGGCCGACTGGTTCGAGCGTCAGCTCGGGCTGAGCCTGCTCGGCATGGCGACGGTGTTCGCGTGGGAGAAGGCCGTCGGGGACCAGGAGGAGCTCGACTGGTGGCAGCAGGCGGCAGTGGAGGGTGCGCGGTGGCTCTGACCACCGAACCTGGCGCGTACGCCGGCATCGCGGAGGTCTGGGCCGCGGATGTCGAGCTCGCCTACGGGCCGCTCGCCCGACACCTCCTCGGCCACCTGCCGGAGACGCTCGACGGCGCCCTCGCCCTCGACGCCGGCGCCGGGTCGGGCGTGGCCGGCCGGGAGCTCACCGCACGCGGCGCCCGGGTCGTCTCCGCCGACCGGGAGGTCGACATGGCGGCGTACGTCTCCGGAGCGGGCCCGGCGGTGGCCGGTGACGTCGCCCAGCTGCCCTTCCGCGCCGACGTCTTCGACGTGGCGGTGGCGGCCTTCGTGGTGAACCACCTGCGGGAGCCCGTCGTCGGGCTGCGTGAGCTGCGCCGGGTGACCAGGCGCGGAGGCGTCGTCGTGGTCTCGACGTTCTCCAACCACCGGGACGGCGCCAAGGAGGCGATCGACGAGGTCGCCGAGCGGCACGGGTTCGTCCAGCCCGCCTGGTATGTCGAGTTCCGGCGGTGTGCCCAGGCGGTCGGTGACGTCGCTGCGGTCGAGCGGGCGCTGCGGGCCGCGGGCCTCACGCGCTGGAGCGTCACTGAGGAGGCCGTGGACGTGGGGATCGCCACTGCCGCGGACGTCGTCCGCTACCGGCTGGGGATGCCACACCTGAACGCGTTCGCGGTCTCGCTGACCCCTCAGGAGCGGGAGGCCTTCGTCGCCGAGGCGGTGGACGCGGTCGCCCGGACCGGAGCCGGGTTCGCGCCGCGGGTGGTCGAGGCGGTCGCCGTCGTCTGAGCTCGTCTCAGTCGAGGCGCCGGGCGGCCACCTCGCGGAACGCCGCCTCGCCGGGGCCGGCCTCGCGGGCCACCAGGGCCGCGAGCCGGTGTGCGGTCTCTGCGGCCTGAGGCAGCCCGGTGGCGTCGCCCAGGTCCGCGGCGAGCCACCAGCCTTCGAGAACCGCCACGTCCTCGAGCGTGGCCAGGTCCGCGGTGACCTGCTCGAGGTCGACGGACTCGCCGAGCCGGGCGAGCGCGGTCGCGCGGACGAGACGACCGAGCACGGCGTAGCGGGCGTCGCCCCGCTCCTGCGCCGCGGCCGCAACCGGGTCCACGGCCTCGAGCGCCGCCGAGGCGTCGTGCTCCGCCAGGCCGAGGCGCGCCATGATTAGCCCGCGACGCTGGTCGAAGCGCCACTTGTTGTGGAACCGCCTCGTGCCGGACTCGGCGTGCGCCACGGCCAGTCGCTCCGCGGCCGCGGCGAGGTCGCCCGTCCGGAGCAGGCTGTCGGCCACGTCGAGGTGGCACTGGGCCAGGATCTCCTGGGAGCCGGCGACCTCGAGGCCCTGCCGGGCCAGCTCCTCGGCGCGGGGGTCCCCGAGGTTGCGCAGCAGCCAGCTGCGGTAGGTGTGCTGCACTCCGGCGTAGCGCACCGAGGTGCCGCGTCGCTCGATCTCCCTCTCCAGGCGGTCGAGGATCCGCAGTGCGTCCGCGCTGCGCCCGAGCAGGCCGTAGGCGTGGGCTGTCATCTGCACGGTGTGCTCGACCCAGAACCCCTGGGTGCCGCGACGAGCTTCCGCGCCGAGCGTCGGCTCGAGGGTGGTCAACGCCTCCGTGGGCCGGCCCTGGTGGACCCGGAGCACCCCGGTCCAGGCCGGCAGTCCGAGCTCGGCAGGAGCGTCGTGCGCCTCCGCCAGCACCGCGTCGGCCTGCCGCAGGTCGCCGTTGCCGCGGTGGCCGAAGGCGACCGCGATCAGGCTGCTCGCCCGGATCGTCGGGTCGGACGCCGCGGCAGCCGCCGCCCGGCCCAGCCGGACCGCGCCGTCGAGGTCGTGACGGTTGCGGGCGGCCCAGGCGCGGAGCTCCAGCGCCTCGCCGGTCTGGTCGGTGGCCATGGCGTGCTCGGCGTCCGCATCGGCTCCGTCCAGGTCGCCGCGCGACATCCGGACCCGGCTGCGCCGAAGCCGGAGCGGGGCCCGGTCGTCGAGAGCGATCGCGTCGTCGAGCAGGCGCTCCGCCCCGGGCAGGTCCAGCCGAGCGAGCGCCAGCTCGGAGGCCTCGGCGAGCCCACGAGCGGCGAGCGCCCGGTCGCCGCACGCGCGGGCGTGCCGCGCGACCTCCAGCGGGTGCGGGTCCGGTCGTGCGCCCAGGACCTCCGCGGCCCGGCGATGGACCCACGCTCGCCGCGTGGTGCCGGCGTCGGCGGCCACCGCCAGGCGGACGAGCTCGTGGCGGAAGGCCAGCGTGCCGCCCCGGTCGGTGAGGAAGGCTTGGCGGACGCCGGTGTCGAGGTGGCTGAGCACGTCGAGCGGGGGAAGGCCCGCCACGGCGGCGAGGAGGTCCAGGTCGACCCCCGAGCCCAGGATCGCGGCGGTCTGAAGGGTGGCCGCTGCCGGGCCCGCCCGCCGGAGCCGCCCCACCACCGCCTCCCGGAGCGAACCCGGGACCTCCTCCCGGGTCTCGGCATCGGCCCGTGCGAGCTCGGTCAGCAGGAGTGCGTTGCCCCCGCTTCGTGCCCACAGCTGCTCGGCACGCTCGGGTCCCACCAGCGCCGCGGCCTCAGCTAGCCCGAGAGGCGGGACGTCCAGGACCAGGTCCGACGCCAGGGTCGCAGCTGCCCGGTCGCGGAGCGCGACGACGACCAGGCTCGGTGGGTCGCCACGCCGGCGCAGGTGCGCGAGCCACGACCAGGTCACCGGGTCGGTCTCGTCGCCGTTGTCCAGCAGCAGCGCGACCTGGCCGCGCCCGATGAGGGAGCGGACGGCGTCATCGAGGCGGCCGAACATGCGCAGGCTCATCGCGTCGGCGGTGGCACCGGGGCCGGGCAGCCCCACCGCCGTCCCGGCGACCGGCGCGCCGTCGTCGAGGAGGACGTCGGCCAGGCTCCCGGCGAGCGCATCCAGCACCGGCTGGAGGGCGAGCTCGCCCTCCTCGGCGCGACCGCGCAGCACGATGACGCCACGCGCTGCCGCCGTTGCTCCCCAGGTCTCCAGGAGGGCCGTCTTGCCCGCGCCCGGCTCGCCGGTGAGCAGCACGACCCGGACGCGGTCTGTCGAGCGGGCCAGCTCCGCGTCCAACGTCGCCAGCTGCTCGGCGCGGCCCACCAGGCGCACCAGGCCGGCCTCGGTCGCCACCGGGGTCGGCGCCTCGAGGTCCTCACGGAGCAGCGCCTCGTGCAGTGCGCGGGTCTCCGCGGACGGGTCGACGCCGAGCTCGTCGGCCAGGAGCTCGCGGAACCGGGCGAACTCGGCGAGCGCGGAGGCCGGGCGCCCCGCGGTGGCCTGGGCCCGCATCAGGGTCCGGACCGCCTCCTCGTCGTAGGGGTCGTGCCGGAGCGCCTGCGCGGCATGGTCCGCCGCAGTGCCGACCTGGCCGGTCGCAAGGGCGGCGCCGGCAGCGACCCGGCGGGCCTCGGCGACGAGCGCCGCGGCGGCCGCCCGCGGCTCCTCGGCCCACTCGGCGTCGGGCTCGTCCACGAGCAGCGTGTCGCGGACCAGCATCAGAGCGCCCTCCGCGGCCGTGCGCGCACCGGCGTGGTCGCCCGTGTCCGCGCGGCGAACCGCCTCGCGGGTCAGTGACTCGAGCTCGGCGAGGTCCCACCAGTCCGCCAGCAGCGCGTAGCCGCCGTCCCGGCGTACCAGCCGGTCGGCACCCACGACGGACCGGGCCCTGCTCACCAGCACGTGCACGTCGCGTTCGGGCATGGTCGGTCGCGACGTCGCCCAGACCGCCTCCACGAGGCTCTCCGTCGGCACCGTTGCACCCCGGGCGAGCGCCAGCCGCTTGAGAACGGTGCGGGACTGCCGGCTGCGCAGGGCGTCGAGGTCGACGCCGTCCAGCCGGAACGGGCCGAGCAGTCGTACGCCGAGCCTGTCGGCCATGGCGTCATTGTGCCGGTCCGGATGGGGCCCCGGACAGCACAAGGGGCGGGGACCGCGTAGGCCCCGCCCCTTGGTTGTGTGGTGGTGGTGCTGCCGGTCAGGCCTCGATGGCCTGCCGCTCGTTGGAGCCGGTGCTGATCTCGATCTTGCGCGGCTTCGCCTTCTCGGCCACGGGGACGATCAGGCGCAGGACCCCGCCCTCGTAGGACGCCTCGATCCGCTCGAGGTCGAGGTTGTCACCGAGGACGAGCTGGCGGCTGAAGGCGCCGCGAGGCCGCTCGGAGGCGAGCATCTCCCAGTCGCCGTTGCGGGCGAGGCGCTCGGCGCGGACGGTGAGCACGTTGCGCTCGACGTCCAGGTCGATCGACTCCTGGGCGACGCCGGGCAGGTCGAACTCGATGACGAACCGGTCGCCCTCGCGCCAGGCGTCCATCGGCATCACAGCAGGACGGCTCGTGGTGCCTAGCAGGCTCTGCGTGAGCCGGTCGAAGTCGCGGAACGGGTCGGTGGTGCGCAGCAACATGGCGTGTCCTCCTGGTTCTGTGGATGGGGTCGGCTTGGTTGCCGTACCTATATCAACTGTTATAGGTATCATGTATTCCCGATGTCAAGTCCGAGAGGAGGGAGAGTGCCCATGGCCCGGGACGCGCACCACCGCGGTGTCTTCGCCATCTCCGTCGCGGCCGACATGGTCGCCATGCAGATCCAGAACCTTCGCGTCTACGAGCGGCGCGGCCTGGTCGAGCCCGACCGCTCCTCGGGCGGCAGCCGTCTCTACAGCCCGGCCGACATCGAGGTGCTGCACCGCATCCGGGACCTGCTGGCCGAGGGCCTCAACCTGGCCGGCATCGCGAAGGTCCTGGAGCTCGAGCGCTCGGTCGACCGGCTGCGCGACGAGAACGCCCGGCTCCGCGGCGCCCTACAGTGACCGCGTGACCCGCCGCATCCTCGCCGCACTGGCCCTCACCGGTGGCCTCCTGGTCGCCGGCTGCAGCGACAGCCCCAGCTGCGACGACCTCGAGTCGATCGAGGAGGAGCTCGCCAACACCGATAGCGACGACCCGAGCTACAACGACCTCGTCAACCAGGCCAACCAGGCCGCCGCCGACTGCAACCGCGGTGACGGCGGCGGCTACTAGGGAGACACGCCCTGGGCGCCGGCCGCGGGGGAGAGGGGCGCGTCCTCGGTCTCGGCCGGAGGCGGCCCGTGCCGCTCGAGGAACCGCTGGGCGGTGCGTGCCGAGCGATGCAGGCCGGCGCTGGCGAGGACCACGATGCCCGCGATGACCAGCCATCCCGCCTCGCCCCAGCCGATCGCGAGGAAGGTGTAGAGAGCGGGCGCCCAGACCCCGCCCAGAGTGCCGCTCAGCTCGGACGCGCCCTGGTATTCGCCGCGGCGGCGCGGGTCCATGAGCTCGGCCTCGAACGACCAGCTGGCCGCGGACAGGTAGAGCTCGGCACCGGTCACCGTGACGTGGCCCAGCCACACCAGGGCGATGGTGGCCCAACCCACGGTCTCGTGGGTGTAGAGCGTGATCAGGCACGAGGCGACGAAGAAGACCGTGGAGACCCGGATCGCCCGGAGTGCGGTCGTCACGTCCTTGACGCCGCGGGCCGCGGCCATCGGCAGGAAGATGCACATCACGGTGTTGGTGCCGAACAGGAACGCCAGCAGCACCCGCGGGGCGTCGGTCTTCTCGACCAGCCACAGCGGGATCACCAGGTTGAGCAGGACCTGGTTGGTCCAGAGCACGCCGAGGAAGAACGTGCTGCCCATCCAGCCGAAGTTGCGCAGCGGTCCCGGGCCGGGCAGCTTGACCTTCCGCTCCTCCGGGGTGCGGTCGTCGTGGGAGGCGTTGGGCAGCCGGAGGATGGCCGCCGCGTTGACCAGGAACACGGCCGCGGTGAACCAGGGCAGCGCCTCGAGGATCGTGTTGGAGTCGAAGGCCAGGGCGATGCCCCCCAGCATCGCGCCGAGCGTGAAGCCGACGTTGAGCGCGGAGTACATGTAGGCCCGCGACATCACCCGCTCGTCGGCGGGCAGCACGTCGATCGTGTAGGCGCCGTGCGCGGCCCCGCCCAGCGAGCCCACCACCTGCATGGTCACCGCCATCGCGACGTAGCCCGCGAAGCTGTCGATGAACGGCCACACCGTGAACAGGCTGGCCTGCCCTGCGCCGCTCACGGCCCAGCAGCGCTTCGGCCCGAACCGGTCGACGAGCCGGCCCATCGGGTAGGCGGCGACGAAGCCGGCGATCCCCGCGATGGTGAGACCCAGACCCACCTGGGCGGCCGACAGCCCGACGATCTGGGTGAAGAAGACGGCCGACCCGGTCATGAAGGTGCCGTCGCCGAGGGCGTAGAGCAACGACTGCGTCGCCAGCCGCCCGGCCAGCGGCGAGGGCGGGCGGAAGCGCTCGAGCAGGGTCTCGGACATCGGAGGTGAGTGTTCCAGCCGGCACCGACGCAGTCGCCCGAATTTCCTGGACCGGGAGCGACCTTCGGCCCTGTCCGTCGGCGCCGGCGCGGGATTCGCTGGTGGTGTGAACGGTGTCGATCTCTACTGGCTGCCCCTGGGAGCGGGTGACAACACGCACTGCGTGCGCACCAACGGGCGCATCTTCGAGTGGCTCTCGGCGGCCTGGCATCGGCGGGACCGGTGCGACCTCTATCACGCGGCGCTGGTCGTCCACATCGACGGAGAGCGGTACGCCATCGAGATGGGACCGATCTGGGGGAACGACGAGCCCGAGCGTGGCGTCGTGGGCGAGGGGCCCGTGGGCCTGCGCCTGCTGGGCCGGTCCGTCTTCTTCCGCTACGAGGTCCGCTGCTGGCCCGGCGGCGTCATCCCCGACGCCGACGAGGCCGTGGACAGCCCTCGGCGGCTCAGCGAGGACCCGGCCCGGGCCAAGGAGATCCTGGCCCTGGCCGCCGAGTTCCCGATGGCGACGTGGGGTCGCGACGAGCTGCGGGCCGGGGAGATGTGGAACTCCAACTCCCTCGTCGCCTGGCTACTGGCGCGCAGCGGCCACGACGTCGAGTCCCTGCGCCCGCCCGTGGGCGGCCGTGCCCCCGGGTGGCAAGCCGGCCTGGTGGTCGCCGAGCGCGCCGGCGGCGCTCAGCCGCCGTACTCGCCGTCGTAGCGACCGCTCGGCGTGACGATCGTGCCGGCCTCCCCGCGCAGGATCGCCGCGGCGTCGTCCAACGATCCGATCGCGGCCGTGCCGCCCGTCATCTCGACGAACCGGCACACGGCGTCGACCTTGGGTCCCATCGACCCCGCGGGTGGCCTCAGGGCCCGCAGGCTGGCGGGGGTGGCTCGCAGGACGGGTCGCTGGTCCGGAGTGCCGAAGTCCTCCATCACGGACGGCACGTCGGTGAGGACGAGGAGCACATCGGCGTCCAGGGCCTCGGCCAGCACGGCACTGGTGAGGTCCTTGTCGACGACCGCCTCGACGCCGGTCAGCTGTCCGGCCTCGTCCCGGATGACGGGAACGCCGCCGCCGCCGGCGCAGACCACGACGGCGCCGCTCTCCAGGAGCAGCCGGATGAGGCGCGTCTCGACGACCCGTTGTGGCCGTGGCGAGCCGACCACCCGCCGCCAGCCGGAGCCGTCGGGCTTGACCACCCAACCGCGGACGGCGACGAGTCGCTCGGCCTCGGCCTGCGTGTAGACCTCGCCGACGAACTTGGTCGGGTCGGCGAACGCGGGGTCGGCCGCCTCGACCAGCGTCTGGTTGATGATCGCGGCGACCTGCCGGTTGGGCAGGTGGTTCTGCATGGACTGCAGGAGCCAGTAGCCGATCATCCCCTGGGTCTGGGCGCCGAGCACGTCGAACGGGTACGGCGTGGTGAGGTGCGGGTCCGAGGCGCTCTGCAGCGCGAGGACGCCGACCTGGGGGCCGTTGCCGTGGGTCAGCACCAGCTGGCTGTGCTCGGCGACGGGAGCCAGGGCGGTGACCGCCCGGTCGACGTTGGCCTCCTGGACGTCCGCGTCCGGCTTCTGGCCACGCTGGAGCAGCGCGTTGCCGCCCAGGGCCACGACGATGCGCACCTCAGCCACCGAGGGTGGCCACGAGCACGGCCTTGATGGTGTGCATCCGGTTCTCGGCCTGGTCGAAGACGATCGAGTGCCGGGACTCGAAGACCTCGTCGGTGACCTCGAGCGCGTCCATGCCGGTGCGCTGGAAGAGGTCCTCGCCCACCTTCGTGTGCCGGTCGTGGAAGCCGGGCAGACAGTGCATGAACTTGACCTTGGGGTTGCCGGTCGCCTTCACCACCGCCATGTTGACCTGGTAGGGCTTCAGCAGGTGGATGCGCTCCTCCCACGTCTCCGCTGGCTCGCCCATGGAGACCCAGACGTCGGTGTAGAGGAAGTCGACACCGCTGACCCCGGCCTCGACGTCCTCGGTCTGGGTGATCCGGGCTCCGGTGATCTCGGCGATCTCGGCGGCCTTGGCGACCACGTCGTCGTGGTTCCACAGCGACTTCGGGGCCACGATGCGCACGTCCATGCCCATCATGGCGCCGGCGACCAGCAGCGAGTTGCCGACGTTGTTGCGGGCGTCGCCGAGGTAGGCGAAGGCGATGTCCTCGTCGTGCTTCCCGGCGTGCTCGCGCATCGTCAGCATGTCGCACAGCGTCTGGGTCGGGTGCCACTCGTCGGTGAGTCCGTTCCACACCGGGACTCCGGCGCACGCCGCGAGAGTCTCCACGTTGGTCTGGGCCGATCCGCGGTACTCGATGCCGTCATACATGCGGCCGAGGACCCGCGCCGTGTCCTCCATGGACTCCTTGTGGCCGATCTGCGACCCGGTCGGGTCGAGGTAGGTGACCCGGGCGCCCTGGTCGAAGGCTGCCACCTCGAACGCACAGCGGGTGCGGGTCGAGGTCTTCTCGAAGATCAGGGCGATGTTCTTGCCGGTGAGCCTGGGCTGCTCGGAGCCGGCGTACTTGGCCAGCTTGAGCTCGGCGGCGAGGTCGAGGAGGAACCTCCACTCCTTGGGGGTGAAGTCGATCTCCTTGACGAAGCTGCGGTTGCGGAGGTTGAAGGCCATGACCCTCAGATCCCTTCTCGTTCGATCGGGCAGGTCATGCACCGGGGACCACCGCGACCGCGGCCGAGCTCGCTGCCCTCGATGGTGATCACCTCGATGCCGTTCCTGCGCAGGTAGGTGTTGGTGGTGACGTTGCGCTCGTAGGCGACGACCACACCGGGACGGACGGCGAGCACGTTGCAGCCGTCGTCCCACTGCTCGCGCTCGGCGGCGTGGACGTCCTGGGTGGCGGTGAGCACCTTGATCGACGGCAGCCCGAGGGCGCCGGCGATGGCCTCGTGCATCGCCTCGGCCGGGTGGGGGGTCACCTTGAGCTCCTTGTCGGTGTCGCCCGGCTCGATCGTGTACGCCGGCAGCATGCCGAGGCCGACGTACTGGGTGAAGGTCTCCTCGTCGACCATCGTCATCACGGTGTCGAGGTGCATGAAGGCCCGCTTCTGCGGCATCGCCAGCGCGACGATCTTGGCGGCACTCCCCGCCGCGAAGAGCTTCGTCGCGAGCCGTTCGACCCCCTGGGGAGTGGTCCGCTCGCTCATTCCGACCAGCACCGCGCCGCGGCCGAGGACGAGGATGTCGCCACCCTCGGTCGTCGCCAGGCCGTTGGCCGTGCCCTCCGCCCACACCCGGAAGTCCTCCGCGGCGAACGTGGGGTGCCAGCGGTAGATCGCCTCGTAGTGGATGGTCTCCCGCATCCGGGCGCGCTTGCGCATCGCGTTGATCGAGACACCGTCGAAGACCCACGCCGAGGTGTCTCGGGTGAACAGGTGGTTGGGGAGCGGTGGAAGCAGCAGGTCGTCGAGGTCCAACGCCTGGATCCGCACCGAGGGTGGCTCGGGGACCAGCTCGAGCAGCTCGCGCTTGGTCATGCCGCCGATCAGGGCAGTGGTGAGCGCCTCGTCGTCCATCTGGCTGAACACGCCGTGCAGTGCGTCGAGGGCCATCGGGCCGTAGACGCGCTCATCGAAGGTCCGCTCGAGGAGATAGTGGCGCGCCTCGGGGATCGCCACGGTCTCGCGCAGGAGCTCGTGCAGCAGGTGCACCTGCACCCCTTGGTCCCGCAACGCCTCGGCGAAGGCGTCGTGCTCCTGCTTTGCCCTCTTGACCCACAGCACGTCGTCGAAGAGGTACTCGTCGTGGTTGGTCGGGGTCAGTCGTTTCAGCTCCAGGTCCGGGCGGTGCAGGATCGCCTGTCGCAGGCGACCGACCTCCGAGTCCACATGCAGGGTCATCGCGTCCTTCTCTCGTGCGTCCGTCTCCCGTGACACGTCGAGCCTCGCGCCGGCGTCGTCCCGCTCCGAGAGTCCAAGGTCCCCTCGGGAGGGGTCCCGGGACAGGTCTCGGCGGGGCCGTTCCCTGGTTGCCTGGAACTGGCAGATCGCCTCACGAGAGGGGGCCCGTCGTGGCCACTCAGAGCAAGACCTCTCCGTCAGCGTCTCGTCGGGGCGCGACGGAGATGCAGACCGACAAGCCTCGGTCGTTCCGTTTCCCCAGCGCCTTCACCGTGCTCTTCGCGGTGACCATCGCGGTCTGGGTGCTCGCCTTCGTCGTCCCGACCGGCAAGTACGCGACCGACGCTGAGACCGGCGCACCCGTCCCCGGCAGCTACGAAGGCACTGACAGCCCGCTCTCCTTCGGTGACCGGCTCATGGACCTGTTCCTCGCTCCCATCAACGGTCTCTACGGGGTGATGAACGCCGACGGCTACATCGGGCCCTACGAGAGCGGCGAGCTGTACGGCGCCGCTGGGGTGTTCCTGTTCGTCCTCGCCATCGGCGTCTTCATCACCATGGCCATGCGGACCGGCGCCATCGACAACGGCGTCGCCCGGATCGCCACCCGGATGAGCGGGCGGGGGACCGTGCTGATCGCCGTCCTCATGGTGCTGTTCTCCGTCGGTGGCACCACCGAGGGCATGGCCGAGGAGACGCTGGGCTTCTACGCCCTGCTGATCCCGCTGATGCTGGCGCTCGGCTACGACCGGATGGTCGCGGCCGCCACCATCCTGGTCGGTGCAGGCGTGGGTGTGCTCGCCTCGACGGTCAACCCGTTCGCGACGGGGGTCGCCTCCGACGCCGCCGACATCTCCATCGGTGACGGCATCGGGTTCCGGTTCCTGATGTACCTGGTTCTGGTCCCCGTCGGTGTGTGGTGGGTGGTCCGCTACGCCCGCAAGGTGCACGCAGACCCGTCGTACTCGAAGGTCGGCGAGGTCGAGGGTGACGACGCGCTTCGGGCGCAGGGGCTCCGCGAGGCCGACCCGCTGACCGGCCGGGAGAAGACGGTCCTCGCGATCGTCGGCCTGACCTTCGCCTTCATGATCTACGCGATCGTGCCGTGGGCCCAGGTCATCGAGGGTCCGGACGCCGCCAGCTACGGGTGGCAGCTCGACTGGTACTTCCCCGAGCTCGCGGCGCTGTTCGTGGTCATGGCCCTGGTCGTCGGGCTGATCGGCGGCCTGGGTGAGAAGGGGCTGACCGACACCATCGCCAAGGGTGCCGGCGACTTCATCGCCGTCGGGCTGATCATCGTGCTCGCCCGCGGCGTCACGGTGATCATGAACAACTCCGAGATCACCGGCACGATCCTCCACTCCATGGAGAACCTGGTGAACGACAGCTCGAACGCCCTGTTCGGCATGGGGATGTTCCTGGTCAACATCCCGCTGGCGTTCCTGGTCCCGTCCACCTCCGGCCACGCGGCCCTGGCGATGCCGATCCTGGCCCCGCTCGCCGACTTCGCCGGAGTCGACCGGGCGATGGTCATCACGGCCTACCAGTCGGCCTCCGGCCTGGTGAACCTGATCACGCCGACCTCGGCCGTGGTCATGGGTGGGCTGGCGCTGGCCAAGGTCCGCTACGACCAGTACCTGCGGTTCGTCATGCCGCTGGTCGGGATCCTGTTCGTGCTCTGCCTCGCCTTCATCGCGGTCGGAGCCGCCCTCTAGGGAGGGGTTGTCGGCCCGGGTCACACCACTGGTGGCCCGGGCCGGCGCCCGTCCGGGCCGTCTTTGGTCCCATCGAGTCGGGGCCGTGGACTCTCCCGGCGACCGCGGATCGAAGGAAGTCTTGGGGCCATGACCTCGTCATCACTCCACCGGAGCGTCGGGGTGGAGCCCCACGGCTCCGATTCCGTCCCCTCCGTCCGCTTCGCGGCCCGCGCCCACAGCGCCCGCAAGGTCTACAACGCCGGTGACGCGGCTGTCACCGCGCTGGACGACGTCTCCATCGACCTGCCCACCGGCCACTTCACCGCCGTGATGGGGCCCTCGGGCTCCGGCAAGTCGACCCTGCTGCACTGTCTGGCCGGCCTGGACACGCTGACCGCCGGACACGTGCTCATCGGTGAGACCGACCTCGCGTCCCTGTCCGACCGGGAGCTGACGATCCTGCGCCGGGACCGGCTCGGGTTCGTGTTCCAGGCGTTCAACCTGCTGCCGACACTGAGCGCGGAGGAGAACATCACCCTGCCCGCGGACCTCGCGGGCCGAGACGTCGACGAGGAGTGGCTGGACAACATCGTCGCCAGGCTCAACCTCGGCGACCGGCTGCAGCACCGTCCCTCCGAGCTGTCGGGAGGCCAGCAACAGCGCGTGGCGGTCGCCCGGGCTCTGATCTCGCAGCCCGAGGTCGTCTTCGCGGACGAGCCCACCGGCGCGCTGGACTCCAAGGCGAGCACCGAGCTCCTCCAGTTCCTGCGCTCGGTCGTGGACGACCTGGGCCAAACCATGGTCATGGTGACCCACGACCCTGGTGCGGCGGCGTACGCCGACCGCGTGGTCTTCCTCGTGGACGGAGCCCTGGTCCTCGAGCTGGACAAGCCGACCCGGGAGCGGGTGCTCGACACCATGGGCCAGCTCGGGAGCTGACGATGTTCAAGGTCTCGCTCCGCAACCTGCTGGTCAACAAGCTCCGCCTGTTCCTGACCGTCACCGCGGTGACCGTCGGCGTCGCCTTCGTGTCCGGCACCTTCGTGCTCTCGGACACGATGGTGAAGGCCTTCGACGAGCTCTACACCGGCCTCAGCTCCGGCACCGACGTGGTGGTGAAGGCCGAGGCGGCGTTCGAGGCCGACGTCACCACCAACGGGGGAGCCGTGCGCCCCCTGGACGAGGAGCTGGTCGACACGGTGGCCGACGTGCCCGGCGTCGAGGTCGCCCAGGGCGGGGTCTACGGCTTCGCCATCATCATCGACAAGGACGGCGAGCCCATCCAGCCCGGTGGCGCGCCGACGTTCGGCACCAACGTCGATGGGGACGAGCGGCTCATGGGCGCGGCGACGTTCCGGCAGGGCCGGGCGCCTTCGGGCGCCGACGAGATGGCGATCGATGCCCGCACCGCCAAGCAGGCGGGGTTCGTGCTCGGCGACACCGTCGACGTCGTCTTCGAGGAGGGCCGCGGGAGCTTCACGCTGGTCGGGATCGTCGGGTTCGGGGAGACCGACAGTCTGTTGGGCGCGACCCTGTCCGGGTTCGACCTGGCCACGGCCCAGACGGTCCTGGGCAAGGAGGGCCTGGTCGACGAGATCGGCGTCATGGCCGAGGACGGCGTCAGCGGCCGTGAGCTCCGCGCCCGGATCGACCAGGTCCTCCCCGACGGGGTCGAGGCCCTGACGGGGGAGCAGGTGGCCGCCGACGGCACCGAGGCCGTCCGCGACGCGATGGGCATCTTCACCACGGTGCTGCTGGTGTTCGCCGGCGTCGCGCTGTTCGTGGGCTCCTTCGTCATCTGGAACACCTTCAACGTGCTGGTCGCGCAGCGACGCCGCGAGGTCGCGCTGCTCCGGGCGGTCGGGGCGACCCGGCGCCAGGTGCTCCTCGGGGTTCTGCTCGAGGCGGCCTGCATCGGGCTGGTGTCCGGCGGGCTCGGCCTCGTGGTCGGCGTCGGGCTGGCCATCGGCATCCGGGCGATGCTCACCCTGGTCGGCATGGAGCTGCCCACGACCTCCCCGGCCCTGGAGACGCGGACCGTGCTGGTCGCCCTCGGGGTCGGCTTGGGCGTGACGGTGCTCGCGGCGGTCCTGCCGGCATGGTCCGCGACCCGGGTCTCGCCGATGGAGGCCCTGCGCGACGTCGTCCCGGCACCCCCGACCGCACGCCGGATCCGGCACACGGCCGGCTGGCTGCTGACCGGGGCCGGAGTGGCCGGTCTCGTCTGGTGCATCGTCGTGGGCGACCAGCGATGGGGCACCGTGTTCGCCTCGCTGACCGCCTTCGCCGGGCTCCTCTCCGTCGGCCCGATGCTGGCTCGCGGCATGGCCCGGCTCGTCGACCGGGGCCGGCGCGGCAGCGGGTGGCGGATGGCGGCTCGCAACATCGGCCGCAACTCGCGGCGGGCCGCGGCCACGGCCATGGCCCTGACCATCGGCCTGACGGTCGTCTCCGCGGTCGCCGTGACCGCGTCGTCGCTGAAGGACTCGGTGACCGAGGCCGTCAGCGGTGGCAACCGCTCCGACCTGATCCTCGAGCCCGTCGGAGTCGGCCTGGGAGTCAGCCCGGCGGTCGCGGACCTGCTCCGGGACCGGGACGACGTCGACGCCGTGGTCGAGCTGCGGGAGACATCGGCCCTGGTCAACGGCCGGAGCCAGCTCGTCACGGGCATGAGCATCGAGGGACTCGAGGACGTGATCGACCTAGGCATCGAGAGCGGCGACCTGGACGACCTCGCGCTGGGCAGCCTGCTGATCGGCACCCGACAGGCCGAGGCCCTGGACGTCGAGGTCGGGGACACGGTGACTCTGACGTTCGTCGAGACCGGAGACAAGACCATGCGGGTCGCCGGGACGTTCAGCAAGGGCAGCCTGATCAACGCCGGCTACGTGATGCCCCTCCCGGACTACGCGGCCAACGTGACCTCGAGGCTCGACGGCGCCATCTTGATGACCAACGCACCCGGGGTCGACCCGGACAACGCGAAGGCGACGATCGAGGCCGCCCTTGCTGACTACCCGAACGTCTCGGTCAACACGCCCGAGGAGGAGACGGCGAAGGCGCGTGCGTCCGTCGACCAGCTGCTCGGGATCGTGACCGCCCTGCTGCTCCTCGCGGTCGTCGTGGCGATCCTCGGCATCGTCAACACGCTGGTCCTCTCGGTCGTCCAGCGCACCCGGGAGCTCGGCCTGTTGCGAGCGGTCGGCGGGACCCGGCGCCAGGTGAAGGCCGTCATCCGGAGGGAGTCCGTGCTGATGTCTCTCCTGGGGGCCACCACCGGGGTCGCGCTGGGCACACTGGCGGGCGTCGCCCTCAGCCGGGCCCTGGCCGGAGAGGGGATCACCACGATCTCCGTGCCGGCCGTGACCCTGGCGATCTACCTGTTGGTCGCCGTGGCCGTGGGCCTCCTGGCCGCGATCGGGCCGGCCCGCCGGGCCAGTCGTGTCGACGTGCTCAAGGCCATCACTACCGAGTAACACCCAACGAGGAGGCGATCTGTCATGGCTTCGTCGACCTATCCCGTGCATGTGGATGCACGTCTCGACGCGGGCCTCAACCGCTGGCTCTGGCTGGTCAAGTGGTTGCTGGCCCTTCCGCACTACGTGGTGCTGGCCTTCCTGTGGCTGGCCGTCGCGGTGCTCAGCGTGGTCGCGTTCTTCGCGATCCTCTTCACCGGCCGCTACCCGCGCGCGATCTTCGACTTCAACGTCGGGGTCCTGCGGTGGAGCTGGCGCGTGGCCTACTACGCCTACAGCGCCCTGGGCACCGACCGCTACCCGCCGTTCACCCTGGCCGAGGTGCCCGACTTTCCGGCGCACCTCGAGGTGGACTACCCCGAGCACCTGTCCCGCGGGCTGGTCCTGGTGAAGTGGTGGCTCTTGGCGATCCCGCACTACCTGGTCATCGGGTTCTTCCTGGGCGGCGGCTGGTACGTCGGCAACGAGGCCGCCGACGCAAGCTCGGGCAACGCCGTCTGGAGCACCGGCCTGATCTCGCTGCTCGTGCTCATGGCCGCGGTCGTGCTGCTGTTCACCGGCCGCTACCCGCCGGCCATCTACGACCTGGTGCTCGGCCTCAACCGCTGGGTGCTCCGGGTCGCGGCGTACGCCGCCCTCATGACCGACGTCTACCCGCCGTTCCGGCTCGACCAGGGCGGTGCCGACGTCGACGACGGGAAGCTGGAGCTGTCCAGCGGGCCCGCCCCGAGCGGCGCTGCGACGCCACCTGTGTCGATGCCGGGGACCACGGCTTCCGCGCCCACGGGTCCGCCGACGCACCGGCCGACACACCCGCCGACACACAGTCACTGGACGGCGGGACGGGTGGTCCTGGCGGTGGCCGGCTGCCTGCTCCTGCTGGTGTCGCTCGGGATCGGCGGGGGCGGCGCGACCGCCGCGCTGCTCGACCAGGCCGCCCGTGACCACGACGGGTTCGTGATGACCGGCGACGTGTCGCTCGAGACCGAGACCTACGCCCTGGTCTCCGACTCCATGACGATCCACACCGACGGCTCGACGTCCCGGGTCCCGGAGGCGATCTTCGGCGACGCCAAGGTCGAGGCGACCAACGGTGACGGCTCGACGGTCTTCGTCGGAGTCGGCAGCACCGCAGACGTGGCCGACTACCTCGAGGGAGTGCAGCAGGCCGAGGTCACCGACATCACCACGACCGACGGCGACGCCGACGCGACCTACCTCGTCACCGGGCAGGACGCTCCGAGCGTCCCGCCGACCGAGGTCGACACGTGGGTGGCCCAGGCGACCGGCACCGGGACGGTGTCGGTGGACTGGCCCGTCGAGGACGGCGACTGGACGGTCGTGGTCATGAACGCCGACGGCAGCGCCGGTGTCACCGCCGACGTCGCCGCAGGCGCGGAGCTCCCGTGGCTCGGCTGGGCCGCGATCGGGCTGCTCGTCGGGGCCGGGCTCGGCGTGCTCGTGTCTGTGCTGATGCTGCTGGCTGCGGTCCGTGGAGCACGGCCACGGGGCACCCCATGACGGCTGTCCTCGTCGTGGTGTTCCTGATCAGCCACGGACTGGTGCACCTCGCGATCTGGCTGCCGCACCCCGATCCGGCGGCCGACCGGCCACTGCCGTTCGTGCCCGACCACTCGGCGCTGCTGACCGCCACCGCCGCACCCGTGGACACCATCCACCGGGTCGCGGTCGGTGCGGCAGTTGCCGTCGCGGCCGCCTACGTCCTGGCCGCGACGGTGGTCGGGGTCGAGGCTCCGGGTGCCGTGGTGGTGACGGCCCTGGCCGCGTCCATGGGCTTGGTCCAGAAGGCGTTGTTCTTCCACCCGTGGTTGAGCCTCGGCGTCCTGATCGACCTGGGCGTGCTGACGGTTCCGGTCGCGGGGTGGCCCATCGGTCTGTGAGCTGCCCCGGCGTACGGTGAGCCCGTGGCGCTGGTCCTGGTCCTCAACGCCGGTTCGTCTTCGCTGAAGTACCAGGTGGTCGACCCCGCCACCGGGAACACCGAGGTCAGGGGCATCGTCGAGCGCGTGGACGAAACCGGCTGGGACGGGGCGCTGGACACGGTCCTCGGCGCGGTGCGCGACGCGGGTGTCGAGCCGGCCGACCTGCTCGGCGTGGGCCACCGGGTGGTCCACGGCGGTGACCGGTTCACCGAGGCGGTGCTAGTCGACGACGACGTCGTCGCGGCGATCGACGAGCTCGCCGTGCTGGCCCCGCTGCACAACCCGCCGGCGTTGAGCGGGATCCGGCTGGCGCGTGAGACGTTTCCGGACACCGCGCAGATCGCGGTGTTCGACACCGCCTGGTTCGCCGGGCTGCCGGCGGCCGCGGCGACGTACGCCCTGGACCACGAGCTTATGGAGCGGGAACTGATCCGGCGCTACGGCATGCACGGCATCAGCCACCAGTACGTCGCCGGCGAGGCCGCCAGGTTCCTGGGCCGTCGTCCCGAAGAGCCGGCGATGGTGGTGCTCCACCTGGGCAACGGTGCCTCCGCGACGGCCGTGCTGGACGGCGTCCCGGTCGAGACGTCGATGGGCCTCACCCCGCTCGAAGGACTCGTCATGGGCACGCGGGGCGGAGACCTGGACCCGGGTGTGCTGCTCCACCTCCTGCGCAACGGTCTCTCCCTGGAGGACCTGGAGGACCTGCTCCACCACCGGTCCGGTCTCCAGGGGCTGGCCGGGGTGCATGACCTCCGCGACCTGCACGCGGCGGTCGAGCGGGGCGACGACCGGGCCGCGACGGCCTACGCGGTCTACTGCCACCGGATCCGCAAGTACGTCGGCGCCTACGCCGCCGTGCTCGGCCGGCTGGACGCCGTGGTGTTCACGGCCGGCGTCGGTGAGCGCGACCCCGAGGTGCGGGCCGACTCGCTGAGCGGTCTGGGCCTGCTGGGCATCGAGATCGACACCGGGCGCAACATCGCGGACGACGAGGGCGCGCGCGTGGTCAGCACGGACGCCTCGGCGGTGACGGTGCTGGTGGTGCCGACGAACGAGGAGCTGTCCATCGCCCGTCAGGTCACCGCACTGCTCGGGAGCTAGTCGTTCCAGGTCCAGTCGCGTACCTCGGGCAGGTCCTCGCCGTGCTCCCGGGTCCAGGCCCGGGCCCGCATCCGGGTGTCGCCCATGAGCTGGCGCAGCGAGGCCGCGCGCGAGCCGAGGCTCGGCACCCGGTCGATGACGTCCATGACCAGGTGATAGCGGTCCAGGTCGTTCATCATGACCATGTCGAAGGGCGTGGTCGTGGTGCCCTCCTCCTTGTAGCCGCGCACGTGGATGTTGGCGTGGTTGGTGCGCCGGTAGGTCAGTCGGTGGATGAGCCACGGGTAGCCGTGGTAGGCGAAGATCACCGGCTTGTCCTTGGTGAAGACGGTGTCGAAGTCCCGGTGCGAGAGGCCGTGCGGGTGCTCGGTGTCGTCCTGCAAGCGCATCAGGTCGACGACGTTGACGAACCGGACGGCCAGGTCGGGCACGTGCTCGCGCAGGATCTTCACCGCGGCGAGCGCCTCCAGCGTCGGTGTGTCGCCGGCGCAGGCGATCACCACGTCCGGGTCGTCGCCGGCGGTCGAGGCCCAGTCCCAGATGCCGAGCCCGCGGGCGCAGTGCAGGTCCGCGGACTCCCGGTCCAGCCAGTCGAAGACGGGCTGCTTCCCCGCGACCACGACATTGACGTAGTGGGTGCTCTCCAGGCAGTGCCGCATGGTCGACAGCAGGGTGTTGGTGTCCGGCGGCAGATAGACGCGGACGACCTCGGCCTTCTTGTTGACGACGTGGTCGATGAAGCCGGGGTCCTGGTGGGAGAAACCGTTGTGGTCCTGCCGCCACACGTGTGAGGTCAGCAGGTAGTTGAGCGAGGCGATCGGCGGGCGCCACTCGATGCCCCGCGTCACCTTCAGCCACTTCGCGTGCTGGTTGACCATCGCGTCGATGATGTGGATGAACGCCTCGTAGCAGCTGAACAGGCCGTGCCGGCCCGTGAGCAGGTAGCCCTCGAGCCAGCCCTGGCAGGTGTGCTCGGAGAGGAGCTCGACCACCCGGCCGCTGTGGGCGAGGTGCTCATCGACGTCGAGGATCTCGCCGGCGAAGACCTTGTTGGTCACCTCGTAGACGGCGTCCAGCCGGTTGGAGGCGGTCTCGTCCGGACCGAAGATCCGGAAGTTGTCGGTGTTGTCCCGCATGACGTCGGTCAGGTACTGACCGAGGACGCGGGTGGGCTCGTGGAGGGACGCGCCCGGCTCCGTCACCTCGACCGCGTGTGCCCCGTGGTCCCTCAGCATCAGTGGCCGGCGCAGGAGCCCGCCGTTGGCGTGCGGGTTGGCGCTCATCCGGCGGGTGCCCTGCGGGGCCAGGTCGCGCAGCCGCGCGGCGAGCCGCCCGTCGTCCTCGAAGAGCTCCTCGGGCCGGTAGGACCGCATCCACTGCTCCAGGAGCGCGCGGTGGTCGTCGTCCTCGCGGGTGTTGGCCAGCGGCACTTGGTGAGCGCGCCACGTCCCCTCGATGCGGACGCCGTCCACGTCGCGCGGACCCGTCCAACCCTTCGGCGTGACCAGCACGATCATCGGCCACGGCCGCCGCTCGATGTCGCCGTCCTCGCGGGCGGCACGCTGGATCTCCCTGATCGTGTCGTGGGCCCGGTCGAGCGCGGCCGCCAGCTGCTGGTGCACGCCCTCCGGGTCGTCGCCCTCGACGGTGAGCACCTCGTGTCCGTAGCCCCTGAGCAGGCTCTCCAGCTCGGCGCGCGGGATCCGGGCGGGCACGGTCGGGTTGGCGATCTTGTAGCCGTTGAGGTGCAGGATCGGCAGCACCGCGCCGTCCGCGACCGGGTCGACGAACTTGTTGGCGTGCCAGGACGCGGCCAGCGGGCCGGTCTCGAACTCGCCGTCACCGACGACCGCCGCGACCAGCAGGTCCGGGTTGTCCATGGCGGCGCCGTAGGCGTGCGAGAGCACGTAGCCGAGCTCGCCGCCCTCGTGGATCGATCCCGGCGTCTCCGGCGCGACGTGGCTGGGGATGCCGCCGGGGAAGGAGAACTGCCGGAAGAGGCGCTGCATCCCTGCCTCGTCAGGTCCCACATGGGGATAGACCTCGCTGTAGGTGCCCTCGAGCCACGCGTTCGCCACGGCCGCGGGGCCGCCGTGCCCCGGCCCGGCGAGGAAGATCGCGTCGACGTCGCGCTGCCGGATGAGCCGGTTGAGGTGGACCCACAGCAGGTTGAGTCCCGGGGTCGTGCCCCAGTGGCCGAGCAACCGGGGCTTGATGTCCTCGCGCTGCAGGGCTCGGCGCAGCAAGGGGTTGTCCAGGAGGTAGATCTGCCCGACCGACAGGTAGTTGGCGGCGCGCCACCAGCCGTCGAGCAGGTCGAGCTCCTCGGGCGAGAGGGCGGTGGGGGTGGTCGTCTCCTCGAGCATGGTCACGCGCACCACCCTTCCCGGCGACCTGGCAGCGGACAAGGGACTTCGGACCTTTTCGCCGGTGACTGCGCGAGGTGGTGGACCCGGAGACCGGTGCATGAGGATGCGGACGTGGACCGGCAAGACGCGGCACTGCGGGCGTGGCTGCTCGAAGGCGACCCCGCCGTCCGCTGGCGCGTGCTCCAGGATCTCGACGGCGCCTCCCCCCGCCAGGTGACCCGCGAACGGGACCGGGTGGCGACGACCGGCTGGGGCGCCCGGCTGCTGGCAGAGCAGAACCCGGACGGCGGCTGGGGACGCGGCGCCTACTCGCCGAAGTGGACGTCGACGACCTACACGCTGCTCCGTCTCCTGTGGCTCGGGCTGCAGCCGGGCCACCCTGCCGCCTTGCGCGGGCTGGAGCAGGTCTGGGAGTGGCGGGCGACCTGGCGGGTGCCGGAGGCCTGCATCGTCAGCATGCTGGTGCGGCTCACGAGCCACTTCGCCCCCGAGACGGTAGCCCGTGACGGCCGCGCCGAGGAGCGTGTCGGCGTGCTGGTCGCCGACCTGCTCGACCAGCAGCTGGCCGACGGCGGCTGGAACTGCCGGACCCGCACCGACAAGCACAAGCACGGCTCCTTCCACACCAGCATCCAGGCGCTCGAGGCGCTGGCCGCCTACGACGACGCCGGCGGCGGTCTCGACACCAGCGAGGCGCAGCACCGAGGACGCGACTTTTTCCTTCGCCACCGGCTTTTCCGCTCGCACCGCACCGGCGAGGTGGCGATCCCGCGCAGCACCCGCTTCCCGGCCTTCCCCGAGTGGCACTTCGACGTGCTGCGCGGCCTCGAGCACTTCGCCGCCGTCGACGCGCCTTGCGACGAACGCCTCGGCGACGCGGTCGAGGTCCTTACCCGGGCGCGCCGCCAGGACGGCCGCTGGCCGACCTACGCGCCCTATCCCGGGTTGCAGTGGTTCGAGATCGAGCCACCCGGCGCCAGCCGGTGGAACACCGGCCGCGTCCTGCGCGTGCTGAGGTGGTGGGGCGAAGGTCCCTAGCGGAGGCGCCCGGGGTGCATGAGACTGGGGCCGCGGACGCTGTACGACGGCAGGGGAGGCTCAGCGTGGAGACCCGGGTGCTCGATCTGGGAGGGCTGCAAGGGCTCATCGACGCGCTCGCCGGGCACGGCTACCACGTGCTCGGCCCGACTGTGCGCGACGGCGTGATCGTCAACGCGCCGGTGATTGCCGTGGCGGACCTGCCGGTCGGCTGGGGGGACGACCAGGAGGCCGGTCACTACCGGCTCCGGCGGCGCGAGGACGAGGCCGTGTTCGGGTTCGCCGCGGCCGCGCAGGCGGCCAAGCCGGTCTTCTTCCCGACCGAGGAGGTGCTCTGGCGGGGGCGGCGTACCGAGGAGGGCTTCGACGCAGTGGCTCCCGATGCCCGCGAGGACGGGCCCTACGCGCTGCTGGGGGTGCGCTCGTGCGACCTGCATGCCGTCGGCATCCACGACACCGTGCTGCGCGACCGTGGCTTCCGGGACGAGTCCTACGCCGGGCGCCGTGAGGGCGCGTTCGTGGTGGCGGTGTCATGCAGCGATCCCGGCGGCACCTGCTTCTGCACCTCGATGGGCACGGGTCCGCGACCGCGGGAGGGGCACGGCGCGCCGTTCGACCTGTCCCTCACCGAGCTGATGGACGACTCCGGCCACCGCTTCCTGGTGGAGGTCGGGAGCGACCGGGGCAAGGAGATCGTCGACGAGATTGGTGCCGCGCCGGCGGGCGTGACCGAGGTCGAGCTGGCCGACGAGGTCGCGGAGCGGGCGGCGGGCCGGATGGGTCGCACCCTGGACACCGTGGGGTTGAAGGACCTGCTCTACGCCAGTGCCGACAGCCCGGTGTGGCTCGACGTCGCGGAGCGATGCCTGACCTGCGGCAACTGCACCGCGGTGTGTCCGACCTGCTTCTGCACGACGGTGGGCGACGTGAGCGACCTGAGCGGCGACCACGTGGAGCGCACCCGGGTGTGGGACTCGTGCTTCAACGCCGACTTCTCCTACCTCCACGGCGGCAGCGTGCGCCAGTCCGCCAGCTCGCGCTACCGGCAGTGGATGACCCACAAGCTGGGGTCGTGGCACGACCAGTTCGGGATGTCCGGGTGCGTGGGCTGCGGCCGCTGCGTCACCTGGTGTCCGGCGGCGATCGACATCACCGAGGAGGCCGCCGCCCTGCGGCGCGCGGCCGGGGGAGAGGAGTGAGCGTGACCGTGCAGACGATTGCCGACTACCTGCCCGAGCACCCGTTCTTCGCCGGGCTCGACCCGGCGGCGCTGGAGCTGGCCGCGGGCTGCGCGGTCAACGTCCACTTCCGGCCGGGCGAGTTCCTCTTCCACGAGGGCGACCCTGCCGACACCTTCTACGTCCTGCGGCACGGCCGGGTCTCGCTGCAGATGCGGACCCCGACCCAGGACGTCGTCGTGGACACGGCTCACGAGGGCGACGTCGTCGGGTGGTCGTGGCTGATCCCGCCCTACAGCTGGACCTTCGACGCCCGGGCCACCGAGGAGACGGCCGCGATCGCCTTCGACGGCGTCTGCCTGCGGGGCAAGTGCGAGCGCGACTCCACTTTGGGCTACGCGCTGCTCCAGCGCGTGGTGCAGGTGATGTCGGCGCGGCTGCACTCGGCGCGGGTCCGCCTGCTCGACCTCTACGGGGTCAAGCCGTGACCTCGACGACCTCGCTGACCTCGACGGCCGGGGCGGCGACCACCAACGGGATGCTCCCGCGCCAGTTCACGGTCACCGCCAGGCGCCGCGACACCCACGACACGCACACCCTCGAGCTGGAGTCGCGCGACGGCGCGCCGCTGCCGTTCACCCCCGGCCAGTTCACGATGCTGCTCGCGTTCGGGGTGGGCGAGGTCCCGATCTCGATCAGTGGCGACCCGGCCCGCCCCGAGGTGCTGCAACACACCATCCGTGACGTCGGCTCGGTCTCCCACGCGCTGGCGACGGCGTCGCCCGGTGCGGTGCTCGGCGTCCGCGGTGCCTTCGGCACCGGGTGGGAGGTCGAGCGCGGCCGCGGTGGGGACGTCGTGATCATGGCCGGCGGCATCGGGCTGGCCCCACTGCGGCCCGCGATCCTGCAGGTCGCCGCCGCCAGGGAGGACTACGGCCGGGTGTCGGTCCTCTACGGCGCGCGCAGTCCCGAGGAGATCCTCTGGGCCGAGGAGCAGCGCACCTGGGCCGAGCAGTTCGACATCGCCGTGCAGGTGACCGTCGACAACGGCCCGCACGCCTGGCGCGGACGCGTGGGGCTGGTCACCCAGCTGGTCGAGCGAGCGGTGTTCGACCCCGACCGGGTGCTCGGGCTGGTGTGCGGGCCCGAGGTCATGATGCGCCACTCCGCCCGCGCGCTCGTCGACCGCGGCGTGGCCCCGGAGCGGCTGCGCCTGTCGATGGAGCGCAACATGAAGTGCGGCGTCGGGCTGTGCGGCCACTGCCAGCTGCGGGAGGTCTTCTGCTGCACCGACGGCCCGGTGTTCGGCTACGACCAGCTGGTGCCCCTCATGGCCCGAGCGGAGCTGTGACATGACGACCACCACCGCCACCCCCACGACGACCGGCCGCTCCGGGCGCCCGAAGCTGGCGGTCTGGAAGTTCGCCTCCTGCGACGGGTGTCAGCTCACGGTGCTCAACTGCGAGGACGAGCTGATCCCGCTGGCGGGCGCGGTCGACATCGCCTACTTCCCCGAGGCCACCCGCGCCGTGGTCGAGGGGCCCTACGACGTCTCGCTGGTCGAGGGGTCCATCACCACGCCGCACGACCTCGAGCGCATCCAGGAGGTCCGCGAGGTCTCGCGTCGCCTGATCACGATCGGCGCGTGCGCCACCAGCGGCGGCATCCAGGCGCTGCGCAACTTCGCCGACGTCGCCGAGTTCCGCTCGGTGGTCTACGCGCATCCCGAATACATCTCGACGCTGGACCGGTCCACCCCGATCGCCGCGCACGTGAAGGTCGACTTCGAGCTGCGCGGCTGCCCGATCGACAAGCGCCAGCTGCTCGAGGTGCTGGCCGCCGAGCTCCAGGGCCGCACGCCGCGGATCCCCACCCACAGCGTCTGCGTCGAGTGCAAGCGGCGCGGCAACGTCTGCGTCACCGTCGCGCACGGGACACCGTGCCTCGGCCCGGTCACGCAGGCGGGCTGCGGCGCGCTGTGCCCGACCTTCGCCCGCGGCTGCTACGGCTGCTTCGGGCCCCAGGACACGCCCAACACCGCGTCGATCGCGCACACGCTCGGCGTGCACGGCATGAGCGAGCCGGAGGTGATGCGGGTGTTCCGCACCTTCAACGCGGCCTCGGAGGCGTTCCTGCGCGAGAGCGAGCGCCACGAACGGGCTCCGGTGGAGAGTCCGGAGGAGGCGCAGCCATGACCCACAAGCACAAGGACGGCGGCCACGTCCTGCACGTGGGCACGCTGGCGCGGGTCGAGGGCGAGGGCGCGATGCACATCGCCTACCGCGACGGTGAGGTGACCGACGTCCAGCTGAACATCTACGAGCCGCCGCGCTTCTACGAGGCGTTCCTGCGCGGCCGCTCCTACACCGAGCCCCCGGACATCACCGCCCGGATCTGCGGCATCTGCCCGGTCGCCTACCAGACGAGCTCTTGCTGGGCGATCGAGGACGCCTGCGGAGTCACGGTCACCGACGAGATCCAGGCGCTCCGGAGACTCCTCTACTGCGGTGAGTGGATCGAGAGCCATGCCCTGCACGTCTACCTGCTGCACGCGCCGGACTTCCTGGGCTACGACGGGGCTGTCGAGATGGCCGCCGACCACCCGGCGGCGGTCGAGCGGGGGCTGCGCCTGAAGAAGGCGGGCAACCGGCTGATGGAGGTGGTCGGCGGGCGGTCGATCCACCCGGTCAACGTGCGCATCGGCGGCTTCTACCGCTTCCCGACCCGCGCGGAGCTGCTCGCGATCCGCGCCGACCTGGAACGGGCGCTGGAGGACTCGCTCGAGACGGTCCGGCTGGTCGCGGGCTTCGAGTTCCCCGACTTCGAACAGCCCTACGAATACCTCTCCCTGCGTGCCGAGTCCGGCTATCCCATCGAGTCGGGCAGCGTGGTGACCTCCAGCGGCGCAGGCTTCGCGGTGCGGGACTTCGCGACCCGGATCGAGGAGGTCCACGTCGCGCACTCCAACGCCCTGCACGCCCAGCTCGACGGAGGTGCGCGCGGTCTCTACTCCGTGGGGCCGCTGGCCCGCTACACCCTCAACTCCGACCGGCTGTCGGCGGTCGCCCGCGAGGCGGCCAGCGCGGGAGGCCTCGGCGACGAGTGCCGCAACCCGTTCCGGTCCATCGTCGTGCGGGCCGTCGAGCTGGTCGAGGCCTGCCACGAGGCCCTCCGGATCATCGACGGCTGGACCGGCGACGGGGACGCCAGCGTGCCGGTGCCGGCCCGGGCGGGGGAGGGCTACGGCGCCAGCGAGGCGCCGCGGGGCGTCCTCTTCCACCGCTATGTGCTCGACGGCGCCGGCATCATCCAGGACGCCCAGATCGTGCCGCCCACCTCCCAGAACCAGCCGAGCATCGAGGCCGACCTGCGCGCCATGGTCGGCGCCTGGGCTGACCTCGACGAGCACACCCTGACGCACCGCTGCGAGCACGCGATCCGCAACTACGACCCGTGCATCTCCTGCGCCACCCACTTCCTCGACCTGACCGTGGAGCGGTCATGACAGATCCGCTGGTGATCGGGCTGGGCAGCCCGGACCGGGGTGACGATGCAGTCGGACCCGAGGTCGCCCGATCGGTGGCGGCTCGGCTGCCCGGGGTCGCGCTCGTCGACCACGAGGACCCGATGGCGTTGCTGGACCTGTGGGCCGGCCACGACCCGGTGGTGGTCGTCGACGCCGTCGTCTCCGGCGCCCGGCCCGGCACCCTCCATCAGTTGGAGACGGGCCGCTCGGCGCCACCTCCGAGCCCGGGCGCGTGGGCCCGCAGCGGGCACGGCAGCACCCACTCGATCGGGCTCGCCGAGATGGTCGAGCTCGGTCGCGCCCTGGGCCGGCTGCCTGGGCGGCTGGTGGTCGTCGGGGTCGAGGCCGAGAGCTTCGACCACGGGGCGCCCCTGAGCCCGCGGGTCGCCGCTGCGCTGCCGGTTGCGGTCGACTCGGTGTGCGCGGCCCTGTCACGTGCCAACCGGGAGGTGACCAGCGATGTGCCTCGGTGACCTCGCCCAGGTGATCGACCTGGTCGACGAGCGGACCGTGCACGCGCGCGTCGGTGAGCGCGTCGTCACCGTCTCGCTGCTCACGATCGACGGCCCGGTCGAGCCGGGCGACTGGCTGCAGGTCCACTCCGGCTTCGCGCTTGCCCGGCTCACCGACCAGGAGCGGCGCGAGGCCGAACACATCCGCAACACACCGCAGGAGGAACGCTGATGACCCGTCCCACGACCACCACGCGGCAAACCGGGCTCCTGCTCGCCCTCGGCACCGCGGTGATCAGCGGGTTCGCCGTGTTCCTCAACGCCGACGCCGTGCGCGCCTTCGGTGACGCCACGGCGTACACGACGGCCAAGAACCTCGTCGCCGGCCTCGTCCTGCTCGCGGTGGTGGGGACCGGGTCGCGCACGGGCGCCCGCCTGACCCGTCCCCAGACCCGCGGCCAGTGGGCGGGCCTGACCGCGATCGGGCTGGTCGGGGGCAGCGTGCCGTTCGTCCTCTTCTTCGAGGGGCTGTCCCGCGCGAGCTCGGCCCAGGCGGCGTTCCTGCACAAGACACTGCTGATCTGGGTGGCGGTGCTGGCGGTCGTGTTCCTCGGCGAGCGGCTCAGCGGACTTCACGTGCTCGCGATCGCAGCTCTCGTCGTCGGCCAGATCGGGCTGATCGGCGGAGTCGGCGGCTTCGGGACCCCGGAGGCGATGATCCTGGCCGCCACGCTCCTGTGGTCGGTCGAGGTCGTGGTCGCCAAGCGGGTGCTCAAGGGGGTCTCCTCGTGGACCGTCGGCGTGGCCAGGATGGGCCTGGGCTCGGTGGTCCTGCTCGTCTGGGTCGCGGTGCGCGGCGACTTCGCGCTGTTGACGTCGATGACCGCCGAGCAGGCCGGGTGGGTGCTGCTCACCGGAGTGCTGCTCGCGGGCTACGTCGGCACCTGGTTCGCCGCGCTGCGGCGGGCGCCGGCGGTCGACGTCACCGCGGTGCTGGTGCTGGCCGCCCCGGTGACCGCCGGCTTGAACGCCGTGGCCAACGGCGTGCCGCTCGGCCCGCAGCTCGACTGGCTCGCGGTGCTGCTGGCCGGAGGAGCGTTGGCGGTGTGGGCCGCGCAGCGGACCCGACAAGCCCCGGTCGCGGCCGCGTGACGTGGCCGGTGTCATGGAGACCGCGGCAGGTGGACGGGCGAACGGCGCGCTGCGTTTCGCGCGCTACGCCTACCCGCCCAACGAGCTCGGCTACTGCGGGCCGGACGCCGCCGCACAGCTGCTCGAGCAGGTGGCGGACGGGGCCGCGGACGAGGAGCTGCGCCGGCTGCTGCGCGGGTTCGAGGGTGCCTGGCCCTACCTGGAGCTGATCGCGGCCGCCAACGGCATCGGCGACCCGCTCGACGACCGGGTCGTGGAGGCCTACTGGGTCGGCAACCCCCTGCTCGACCGGGTCGGCCCCCGGTTGATGGGCGACTCGCTGGACGACCGGTTCCGGCGGCGGGCGGGCCGGACCTGGTCGGACCTGGTGGCGCCGGTGCAGGACGGCGCCGTCCCGCATCACTCGTTCCACGTCTTCGGCGTGTATCCGTGGCTCGGGCTGCTCCGCGAGGGGCGGCTGGACGAGCCCCTGCGGGTGCTGGACCGGTGCCGGATCCGCTGGGGAGAGGTGCGCTCGGTCAGCGGGGGTGAGGCCGAGGTCCGGTCCCGACCCCTGGTGTGGGACGGGCGGCAGCTCACCCTCGGCGCCGCGGTCACCGAGCGGGCGATGGTCAGCCTGGGCAGCCGCGGGCTGGCCCGCGGGCTGCGTCCGGGTGACTGGTGCTCGCTGCACTGGGACTGGGTCTGCGAGGCGCTGGACCGGCGCTCCCTGGCGCGGCTGCGGAGCTACACCTTGAGCCAGCTCTCCGTGGTCAACGGAGTCCGGATCCCGGCGCCCGCATCGGTGCTCTCCTGAGGAGTCCCTCCAGGAGTCTCAGCGGACGATCTTGAAGTTGAACGCCGGGCTGCCGAGGGCACCCCACAGGCGGAGCCAGACGGGGAGCAGCATCTCTACGCCGCGGGCTGTGGTGATGTCGCCGAGGTCGATGACATCGGTGTGGCCGAACTCCTCGAGCAGCCCGACGACGACCTGTTTCGCCTCGGCGTCGTCGCCGGAGACGAAGACGCTCGAACCCTCGGGGAGGGTGTCGGGGCGCACCATCAGGTCGGCGTTGAGGGTGTTGAGGCTCTTGACCACCCGCGCCTGCGGGAACGTGCGCTGGATCTGCTCGCCCAGCGAGTCGGTGTCCTTGACGAACAGGGTCGGCGGCATGCCCTGGCTGAAGTCGAGCGGGTTGGAGATGTCGATCAACACCTTGCCGGCCAGGTTGTCCGCGCCCGCGAGACCGAGAACCTCCTTGGACGCGGCGCCGTTGGTGGCGTTGACGACGACCTCGGCGCCCGCCGCGGCGTCCGCGAAACCGGCCAGGCTGACCCCGTCGTGGGCGGCCGCCCACTCGGCGTACGGCGCGTTGCCCATCCCGTCGGGCTCGGTGCGGGTCAGCGTCTCCTGCGGGTCACGGGTGCCGACGACGACGGTGTGGCCGAGCTCGGCCAAGCGGGCGGCGATGGTCCGGCCGACGGTGCCGGTGCCGAGGACTGCGGTCTTCACGATGGAACTCCTACCAGCTCGAGTAGACAGACCTGTCTCCTTGCCTGAGGACCGTAACAGACAGATCTGTCTACTTTCAAGGTAGGATGGCGGGATGACGGCTGACCTCCGGCCCAGCGCCGCCCGGCAACGGATCCTCGACAACGCCTTCCGGTTGTTCTACGCCCACGGCATCCGAGCCGTGGGCATCGACCGGATCATCGCGGAGTCCGGGGTCGCGAAGGCGACGTTCTACAAGCACTTCCCGGCCAAGGACGACCTGGTGGTCGCCTACCTCGACAAGGTCGACGGCGTGTGGGGCACCCAGCTGCGCGAAGCCGCTGAGGCCGCCGGCCCGGACCCGGCTGACCAACTGGTGGGGATGTTCGACGCGCTGGCGACGGCCTGCCGCAGAGAGGGCTACCGGGGCTGCGCGTTCATCAACGCCGCCGCCGAGAACGAGCCCGGCACCCCTGTGCACGAGCGGACCCTGGCGCACAAGAGGGCGGTCCGCGCCTGGGTCCAGGACCTCGCCGCCCAGGCGGGAGCACGGGACCCGGGGACCCTGGCCCGGGCCTTGACGCTGCTGCTGGACGGCGGGCTGGCCAGCGGGTCGCTCGACGGCGAGCCGGATGCGCCGGCGGTGGCCAAGGCCTCGGCCCGCGACCTGGTCCTGGCCGGCACCCGCCTGGCGTGAGCTCAGGACCCGACCCGGAACAGCCCGTGAGCACCACGCTCGGCGTCGATCATGAGGTGGGAGACGAAGGGGTAGTCGCCCGGCTCGGGGAACGTGAGCTCGACGAACCCACCCTGGGCTGCCTGGAGGGCCAGGCTCTGGGCACCGCCGGTGCCGGGCCGGAGCAGGTAGGTCCCTTCGGCGTAGGTGGTGTCGAACTGCCCGCCGACCACGTGGAACGACGTGGGCCGGTTGGGGCCGGCGTCGAGGACCCAGACCCGGACCCGTTCCCCGACGCGCGCGGTCAGCGGGCCGTGGTCGTACTGGGCGGCGTAGCCGTTGAAGACGACGAGGTCGGGATCCTCGGCGCCCAGCTTGTCGACATCGACCTCCCCGCCCTGGTCGCCGAGGTAGAGCTCGGACTGGACGAGCAGATAGCTGCGGTCGACCGGCGGCAGGTCCGGGGGCTCGATGACGACCGCGCCGAAGAGCCCGTTGGCGATGTGGGCCGACATCGGCATGGTGGAGCAGTGGTACATCCAGACCCCGGCGCGGACGGCGCGGAAGCGATAGGTCAGTGACTGCCCGGGTCCGATGGTCCGCATCGGCTGCTGCGGGGCGAGGGCGCCGGCGTGGAAGTCGATCGAGTGGCCGATCGAACCGCTGTTGACCAGCGTGATCACGAACCGGTCCCCGACCCTGCCGTGCAGCACCGGACCCGGTGCGGTGCCGTTGTAGGTCCACAGCCGTTGCGTCACGCCTGGGGCCACCTCGCGGACGACGTCGCTGACGACGAACGTGCGCCGGTGTACGCGGCCCTTCGGCAGGGGCGGCAGCGGCGGCAGTGTGGCGTCCCGCGGCGCCCAGTCGGCCACTGGCTCCGCCATCGGGTCCGGTGAGTGCGTGGCCGTAGTCGACTCCGGCGCCGAAGGCCCGGCCGAGCCGGTGACCTCGATGGTGAGCACCATGCCCATCTGCCGGTGGCCGACCACCGAGCACCAGCCCTCCAGGTCGCGGCCGACCACGCCGACGTCGACGCGTGCGCTCTGGCCCGGCGCGAGCCGGCCGCTGTGCGCGCCCGACTCGATGACGAGGTCGTGGACGTCCTCCTCGTCGGTGTTGGTCAGCACGATCACCAACCGGTTGCCGGCGGGAACCGAGACGGTGTCGGGGGTGAACCGCATGTCGTGCGCCTCGACCTCGACGGTCGTGGTCGCGCCGGTGGCGGCGGCACCGGCCGCCGCCGACACGGTGGTCGCAGCGCCGATGGCGGCCGGGTCGACCGCGACGCCGGTGGCCACCACCATCGCGGCGGCGGCGAGCCCGGTCGCGGCGAGGCCGGCCGTCTGACCGGCGGGCCGGCCCCGGCTCGCCTCGGTGCGGTTCTGCCTCGGCGGGGTGGGCGCGGCCTTCGCGCGGCGGGAGGCGCGCACGGCCAGCAGGAGGAGGGGCAGGGTGGAGGCCAGCGCCAGGAGGACCAGGATCGAGGCGAGGACCCGGACTGCGCTCGGCACAGGGAGCGCACACAGCAGCAGTCCGGCGTTGGCGAGCACCAGGCGCAGCGGCGCGCCGCGGTCGAGCACCGCGTTGGCCGCGCGCACCGGCGTCGGGCCGCCGCCGAGTGCGACCGGAACCAGGTAGGACAGGGCGCCGAGCAGCACCTGGGCGCCGAAGCCGGCGGCCAGGAAGGGCGTCAGCCAACCGAACACCTCGTCGACACGTTGCCACGAGGGGGCGGTGCCGATCCCGGCGGCGAGGACGACCAGGGTGCCCGTCAGCCAGGTCAGCCCGGCCAGGACGGACCAGGCGGGGAACTCGGTCGGTGGCTTGCGTCGCAGGGCGTCGACGAACGCCGGCGCACAGAGGAGCATCCCCACGACGTAGCCGGCGATGCCGAGCGCCACGATCACCCGCAGCCCGGCGGCCGCGCCCCCGGCCGTGACGAGCACCGAGGAGACCAGCACCGGGAGCGCCCGCGCACTGGCGGCCTCGGCGCCTTCGGCGATCCGGGTGCGGAGCATGGTCGGCCACAGGGTCACCAGCGTGCCGACGACGGTGAGACCGACCCAGCCCAGCAGCATCACGGACGCGTGGGCGACGACCAGCCGGGCGTGCCAGGGGTCGGCGAGACCACGAGCGAGCGCGGTGCCCAGGCCGGCACCGACGGGCAGCAGGCAGGCGGCCGCCACGTAGTAGCGGACCGAGGCGCCGAACCGCGCCGGCAGCGCCCGGCGGAGCTGGCGCAGGATCGTCCAGCCGTGCCAGACCACGGTGGAGCCGACCGCGGTCGCACCGAGCAGGGTCGCCGGCGAGGCGTCCGAGAGCACACCGGTCACGACCATGACCACGCCGCCGTTGTGCAGCAGGAGCCGTCGGTTCTGGCCGCTGCGGTCGTCGTCGGGGGAGTGCAGGAGCGCGTCGGTGAAGTAGCGGCTCCACACGAGGATGGCGTGGGTGACCGCGCCGAGCATGAGCAGGTGGATCATCAGCCACCGCGGGGCCGGAAGGAACGGGTGTGCGAGCGCCACCACGACCGTGGCCGCCAGCCAGACCAGCACTGGTAGGTCACGCAGGGGCCAGAAGCCGCGCTGGCCGGGGGTGCTCATCGCCGGCTCCGGTCACCGCGGGTCGCCGACCACGCGGCGACGGCCAGGAACGACAACACCGCCACGATGTTGAGCACGCCGCCGGTGACCCAGGCGTCCTGGTGGCCGAGAGCGTCGCCCACCCAGAGCCGCAGAGTCAGGGAGGCGTGCAGCAGCACGGCCGGTGCGATGAACGCCGGGTGGTAGGGCAGCGGACGCCGAAGCACGGCCGGCAGGATCACCGGGGCGTGGGCCATGATCATCGAGAGCGTGAACCCGAGGAAGACCGCATGCAGCACGGCGTCGTAGCGCACGCCGTCCAGCGCCGGGCCGCCGAGGAGCCAGACCGCGCCGGCGACGCCCAGCCAGCAGTAGCCGGCGAGCAGGCAGCCGGCCATGTAGCGCTGGAGCCCGGAGGCCCGGATCGTGCGCCGGGCGACGTCGTGGGCGGCCAGCCATCCCGTCAGGACGAGCAGCGCGGCCCCGAGCAGAGCCGTCCCCGGCCGTGGCCAGAGCAGAGCGGCCACCGCTCCGGCGACCAGGCCGGAGGCCAGGAGCACGAGCCGGCTGCCCGCGGTGGGGCCCATCGCGATCCGGGCGAGCTCGAGCCGCTCCCCGGCGATGGTCAGCACGACGAAGCCGACGAGCCATGGAGCGAGCACCGGCACCGCCGCGCCGCCGAGCCACAGGACCGCCGCGCCCAGCGCGAGCACCGCCCCGAGGGCCTGGACCAGGACGGCCTCGTCGCGTTGCCGACGCCACAGCGGCTGGTAGAGCGCGACCAGCGCGGCGGCGCCGGCCGTGAGCAACCACTGGCCGACGGGGAGCGGTGCGGGTGTGAGGAGGGCGAGGCCGCCGCTGCCCAGCAGTCCGGGGACGACGAAGCCGGCCGGCCGGCGGAGCGCGACCGCTCGTTCCAGGGCGATCAGGGTGCCGACGAAGCCGAGCACCATCAGCATCCCGTGCACCTCGGGCAGCCGGTCCGCCCGTACCGGCGCCGGCACGCCGAGCAGCATGAGGGCGGCGTCGAGACCGGCCAGGAGGGCGAGCCCGGCGGGTGCCAGCAACGCGACCCGGGGCGTCAGTGACATCCGCCGCGCGGCAGGGCGTGCGCGGCTCGGGCTGGGGCTGCGTGGGGCGGTGATGGCGCTCACGAGGTCCGCGCCAGCCGCAGCCGGCAGGCGCCGGGCTCGGCGAAGGGCACCAGCTCGGCACCGTCGGAGTCCGCGCCGTACTCCTCCAGGGCGCCCTGGACCAGGCCGAGGTGGACGCCGCAGACCACGTCTGGGTACTTGTGGGCGGCCTCCAGGAGCGGGCAGCGGGTGAGGGCGACGACCGAGCTGCGCGCGTCGGCCTGGGGTGCGAAGCCCATCTCGTCGAGCAGGGTCACCACCTCGCGCCGGGCCGCGACGGCACTCGGTGCGGTCGTGGCGCCGCGGTCGCGGGCCAGCTCGTGGCCCCAGTCGCGGCCGGCGGTGACCGCGTCGTCGGTCGGCGACGTGCTGGTCCGGTGGATCGTCGCGGCCAGCGCCGAGGCGAGACCGGCGTACTCCGGGTCGGCAGCGGCGTCCTTGCTGGTCGCCTCATAGAGCCAGGCCGGCCGGCCGCGGCCGGCCGGTGCCTCGGGTTGGCGGCGGGCGAGACCGGCCCGCACCAGCGCGTGGAGGTGCTCGCCGACCGTGTTGGCGTGCAGCCCGGACGCGGCGACGAGGGCGGCGAGGGTGGTCGGCTCCGTCTGCGTCCGCAGCGTCTCGAGCAGCGCTGACCGGGACCTGGACAGCGACGGGGAGGAGCGGCCGGTGCCCGGCCGGGGGCCGTAGCCGGGGGCCGCCGGGCGGGGGGTGGGGAGCGGATTATTTTCCACGGGGACTACTGTAATTAAATAGTGGTGGAACCACCACATCGCCCTCTGAAGGAGACCAGGACATGTCCGAACTCGTCATCGCCACGAGCGAGGCCGACGCGACCGCCGCGCAGGCGGTCGAGCAGCACCACGCCGAGATGTCCGGCGCGTTGAGTCAGCGCGTCGAGACCCTGTTCACAGCTGCCTCGCAGCGCGACACCGCTGCGGCGGAGTCGGCCCGTCGGGATCTCGTGGACTGGTGCGAGCGTGACCTCGTCCCGCACGCGCTGGCCGAGGAGCGAGCCATGTATCCGGCCGCGCAGGCGACGGTCGAGGGGCGCCTGCTTGTCGAGGCGATGCTCGGTGAGCACGCGGTCATCATCGGTCTGGTGCGCGAGGTGGCCGACGCGGCCGACCTGCTGCGGGCCACGGCCTCGGCCCGGGCGCTGAGCGTCGTCTTCGACTCGCACCTGACCAAGGAGAACCACCTGATCGTTCCCCTCCTGGCTGCCACCCCCGGCATCTCGATGGCGGCGCTGCTGGAGGGCATGCACGAGCTGCTCGGCGGGGCGGACGACGCCGCCACGGAGGGCGGGGAGGCCGGGTGCGGTGGCCACACCTGCTCGTGCGGCGAGGTCGACGGCCCGGGCTACCCGGAGCTGGACGTCCGCGCGATTCCGCACGCCATCCGGCACGCCACGGTCTTCGGCGCGCTCGAGTCGGTCCGGCCCGGTGCCGGACTGGAGCTGGTGGCGCCCCACGACCCCCTGCCGCTGCTCGACCAGGTGCAGGCACGGTGGCCCGGCGTCTTCTCCGTGTCCTACGTCGAGCGGGGTCCTGAGGCGTGGCGTCTGAGCCTGGTGCGCGCCGACTCTTGAAGCCGCGGCCGGGCGTAGACTAGAACAGGTTCTAGTTTACCGGCTCCCGTCCGGCCCTTCAGGAGGCTCACCATGCGCACCCAGATCTGCGAAGACCTCGGCATCGAGTTCCCGATCTTCGCCTTCACCCACTGCCGCGACGTGGTCGTCGCCGTCAGCAAGGCGGGAGGGTTCGGCGTGCTCGGCGCGGTCGGGTTCACGCCCGAGCAGCTGGAGGTCGAGCTGCGCTGGATCGACGACAACATCGGCGACCGGCCCTACGGCGTCGACATCGTGATCCCCAACAAGTACGAGGGCATGGACTCGGACATGTCGGGGGAGGAGCTCGCGGAGATGCTCCGCAAGCTGGTCCCGCAGGAGCACCTCGACTTCGGCCGCAAGGTGCTCGCCGACCACGGCGTGCCGGTCGACGACAGCACGGACGACGACGCCTTGCAGCTCCTCGGCTGGACCGAGGCGACCGCCACCCCCCAGGTCGAGGTGGCGCTGCGCCACCCGAAGATGACGCTGATCGCCAACGCCCTCGGCACCCCTCCGGCGGACATGATCGAGCACATCCACGCGAGCGGTCGCAAGGTCGCGGCGCTGTGCGGGTCGGCCTACCAGGCCCGCAAGCACGCCGACGCCGGAGTGGACATCGTGATCGCCCAGGGCGGCGAGGCCGGCGGCCACTGCGGCGAGGTCGGCTCGATCGTGCTGTGGCCGGAGGTCGTCAAGGAGGTCGCGCCGGTCCCGGTGCTCGCGGCCGGCGGGATCGGGAGCGGGAGCCAGATCGCGGCGGCGCTGGCCCTGGGCTGCCAGGGGGCGTGGACGGGGTCGCAGTGGCTGATGGTCGAGGAGGCCGAGAACACCGCGGTGCAGCAGCAGGCCTACGCCGACGCGACCAGCCGCGACACCGTGCGCAGCCGTTCGTTCACCGGCAAGCCGGCCCGGATGCTGAAGAACGACTGGACCGAGGCCTGGGAGACGCCGGGCAACCCCGAGCCCCTGGGAATGCCGCTGCAGTACATGGTGTCGGGCATGGCGGTGAAGGCGACCCACAAGTACCCCGACCAGACCGTCGACGTCGCGTTCAACCCGGTGGGTCAGGTGGTAGGTCAGCTGACGAAGGTCGAGAAGACGTCCGCAGTCATCGAGCGGTGGGTCGAGGAGTACCTCGAGGCCACCGGACGTCTCGACGAGCTCAACGCCGCCGCCCAGTAGGGGCGCATGAGTCAGTGACGACGGTCCCGGGGCCGGCCGCGAAAGCCCGGGTGAGGTCGGGTCGTTGGTCCCTGTCTCGACGGCGCCGTCGATGGCAGCGTCAGGGGGCGTAGGTCGAACCCCCCGGTCGAAGGCGGATTGTCGTGTCGCAGGTGCGTGAGCTTCCCCAGGTCATCCAAGGCGGCATGGGGGTCGGGGTGTCCTCGTGGCGGCTGGCGAGGTCGGTGTCGCGTGCCGGCGGGCTCGGTGTCGTCTCCGGGACCGCCCTCGACGTGGTGCTGGCCCGGCGGCTGCAGGACGGCGACCAGGGCGGTCACATGCGGCGGGCGCTCGCCGCGTTCCCGGCGCAGGACCTGGCCGGACGGGTGCTCGACACCTACTTCCAGGCCGGGGGGCGGCCCGACGGTCGCCCTTACCGGCCGGTGCCCAAGCTGACCCTCCGCCAGACTCCGCGCCAGCAGGAGCTGGCCGTCGTGGCCAACTTCGCCGAGGTGTGGCTCGCGAAGGAGGGCCACGACGGACCGGTCGGCGTCAACTACCTCGAGAAGGTGCAGATGGCCACGCCGACCGCCGCGCTGGGCGCCATGCTGGCGGGGGTCGACTTCGTGCTGATGGGCGCCGGTCTCCCGCGGGAGATCCCTCGCCTGCTCGACGACCTGGCCGCGGGCCGGGTGGCGGGCGTCGACGTCGAGGTGCACGGAGCCGAGCACCCGCACCGGGTGACCGTGGACCCGCCGGGCCTCCTCGGCGATTCGCTCCCCGACCTGGTCCGACCCCGGTTCCTCGCGATCGTCTCGGCGAACGTCCTGGCGGCCTACCTCGCCCGCGACGAGGCCACGCGTCCCGACGGGTTCGTGGTCGAGGGTCCACGAGCCGGCGGCCACAACGCCCCTCCGCGCGGCAAGGTCGAGCTCGACGCCCGCAACGAGCCGGTCTACGGCCCGCGAGACGAGGTGGACCTCGACAAGCTCGGGGCCCTCGGCTTTCCGTTCTGGCTGGCCGGCGGGCAGGGCACTCCTGAGCGGCTTGCACAGGCGCGGGCCCGGGGCGCCGCCGGGATCCAGGTCGGCACCTTGTTCGCGCTCGCCGCCGACTCCGGCCTGAGCCCGGACCTGCGCGAAGACCTCGTCGGCCGGGTCGCCGGCGGCACGCTGGACGTCCGCACCGACCCTCTCGCCTCTCCCACCGGGTTCCCGTTCAAGGTGGCCCAGCTCGACGGGTCCCTGTCAGACAGGCCGACGTACGACGCGCGCCGGCGCCTGTGTGACCTGAGCTACCTGCGCACGCCCTTCCAGACACCGGAGGGTGGCATCGGCTACCGCTGCCCGGGCGAGCCGGAGCAGATGTACGTGCGCAAGGGCGGCGACCTGTCCGACACCGTCGGACGGGCCTGCCTCTGCAACGCGCTGACGGCGGACGTCGGGTTGGCGCAGACCCGGCGCGACGGCTACGTCGAGCCGCCGCTGGTCACGCTGGGGTCGGACCTGGACGCCGCGACGGAACTGGCGGGAAGGCACGCCGACGGGTGGTCGGCCGCGGACGTCATGGCGTGGCTGACCGGCGCCTGAGCCAACGGGAAGTGATCAGGCCCGATAGCTGAGGGTCGTCATCATCCCGGCCTCGGCGTGGTAGATGTTGTGGCAGTGCGTGGCCCACTGGCCCGGGTTGTCGGCGTCCAGGTCGACCTCGATGGCGCGCATCGGGCGCACGATCACGGTGTCCTTCCGGGCGCCGCCGCGGGTCAGGCCGAAGGTGTGCCCGTGCACGTGCATGGGGTGGAACATCATCGAGTGGTTCTCGAACCTCAGCCGGACCCGTTCGCCCTCGGACACCGGCAGTGGGTCCGCGTCGGGGAACAGCTCCCCGTTGATGGTCCACCGGTACGGCGCCATGGATCCCGCGAGCGCGACCCGGTGGGTGCGGTCGGTGGACCGGCTGGGTAGCCGCACGGCGTCGGTGCCGGTGAGGTCGGTGCCGGTCAGCACCAGCCGGTCGAGCTCCTGCGGCCGGGACATCGAGCTGGGCGCCTCGGCGGCGCCGGTGCGGACCACGGCCAGGCCCTGGCCCTGCTTGCCCTCGGGGGAGGCGACCAGGGGGAACGCTCCGTCACCGACGGTGACCAGCACGTCGTAGCGCTCGCCCATCCCGATGAGCACGGCATCGGTTTCGACGGGGCGCACCGGGAACCCGTCGCTGTGCGTCACCGTCATCCGGTGGCCGCCCAGGGCGACCCGGTAGGCCGTGTCGGAGCCGGCGTTGACGATCCGGACCCGGACCCGTTGCCCGGGTCGGGCGGCCAGCGTCACGGGATCCTCGGACGTCCGGCCGTTGATGAGGTGGTGCGGGTAGTCGACGTCGCCGGCGCCGCCGAGCAGGGCCGACTGCATGCCCCCGTCCATACCCATGGATCCGTGGCCCATCGACCCGTGGTCCATGCCGCCCATGTCCATGCCACCCTCGCCTGCCGCGGCCAGCAGCTGCTCCAGGACCTGGTCGGGGGAACGCCCGGTGCCGTCGACCCAGTCGTCCAGGACGACGATCCACTCCGCGTCGTGGTCGCCCGGCTCGGCAGGGTCGTCGACGACCAGGACGCCGTGCAGGCCGCGGTCGAGCTGCACCCCGGAGTGCGGGTGGTAGAAGTACGTGCCGGGATCCGGTGCGGTGAACTCGTAGGTGAATCGGTCCCCGGCCGCGATGGGGTCCTGGGTGATGCCCGGGACGCCGTCCATGTCGTTGCGCAGGGCCAGCCCGTGCCAGTGCACGCTGGTCTCGGTCTCGAGCCGGTTGTCGACCACGACCCGGATCTGGTCGCCTGCCGTGGCCCGGATGACCGGGCCGGGCACGGTGTCGCCGTACGCCCAGGTGTCCACGACCACGCCGCCGAGGTCCACGGTCAGCGGACGGGCCACCAGGCGCGCGGTGACGGTCCGCTGGCCGACGCTGCGGCGTGCGGCCTCGGCGCGTGCGACCGCGTCCGAGGTGGCCAGGACGGGGGATCCGGCGTCGGCGCCGGCGATCAGACGGCCGACACCGAGCGCGCTGAGCGTCCCCAGGGTGCCGGCGCCGGCCGCTGCGATGAGCAGGCCGCGGCGGGTCGGAGCGGTCACCTCGGACTCCTCGGGCTCTGTGGGATGCCGGGGGTCGCGGTCAGGGCGACCCCCGCAGGACCTGCTGGCGGGCGTGGTACTCGTCGGCGTCGATCTCGCCCCTGGCGAAGCGCTCGTCGAGGATCCGTTGGGGATCACGCGGGGCCGCTGGCCCGGAGGCCTGACCCTCCCGGCTCATCCCGCGGAAGAGGGCGATGATGCCGACGATCACCAGAGCCCAGAAGGCCACCATCACCAGGGTCATCATGATCCAGCCCCCGGCACCCATCCCGTCGTTCCAACCGTCGTTCCAGTCCATCATCTGAAGTCAGCTCCTCTCGCCTCACCACGACGATCCGCCCGGAACCCGGCGGGTGCGATGGTGGTCGTGTGAAGGTTCGCTGAAGAAGCCCGCCGCCGGCCTCGCGCCGGCCGGCTCCGGAGCGCTCGGCTGCCACCATGGATCCCATGTCGGACAGCTCACCTCCGCCTGCGGCGGGTCGCGCGTACGCCGGCACCGCGGCTGCTGGGATGCGCGCCCTGGTGGTGGAGGACGAGGTGGCGCTCGCTTCCCTCCTGGGCAGCTATCTCGAGCAGGCCGGGTTCGAGGTGACCGTGGCCCACGACGGTGAGGAGGCCGTGGAGCTGGCCCACCGTGTCGACCCCGACCTCCTGGTGCTGGACCTGGGGCTGCCGCGCCTGGACGGGGTGGAGGTGTGTCGCAGGTTCCGGACGTTCTCCGACGCCTACGTGGTCATGCTGACCGCCCGCACCGACGAGGTGGACACGCTCATCGGCCTGTCGGTGGGCGCCGACGACTACATGACCAAGCCCTTCAGCCCGCGCGAGCTGATGGCGCGGGTGCAGGCGATGCTGCGGCGGCCCAGGTCCTCGGCACGGGGGGACGAGGAGGCGGGGGAGAGTCGGAGCTTCGGGCCGCTGAGGATCGACCCCGTCGGCCGGGACGTGTGGCTCGACAGTGAGCCCGTGGCCCTGACCCGCACCGAGTTCGACCTGCTGGCCGCTCTGTCCCACCGGCCCCGGATGGCGTTCACCCGGCGCCAGCTCATCGACACGGTCTGGGGGCCGGCGTGGGTCGGGGACGAACACCTGGTCGACGTCCACATCGGCCACCTGCGCCGCAAGCTCGGGGACGACGCCGCGCAGGCCCGGTTCATCCGCACGGTCCGGGGAGTGGGGTACCGGATGGGACCCGGCGAATGAGCGCTCGCCCTCGCCGCCGGCGGCCCGGGTTCGCGACTCGGCTGCTGGCGGCCCAGGCACTGGTGCTCGTGGCCATGTCGCTGACCGCATGGGTCGTGGCGTCCGCGGTCGGGCCGGGGATCTTCCAGGACCATCTCCACCGGGCCGGCGTCGACCACACGCCCTCGGAGTCCCAGCACATCGAGGAGGCCTTCGCGTCGGCCTTGCTGCTCGCCCTGACCGCGGCGCTCCTCATCGCGATCGTCCTGGCCATGGTCGTGACCTGGTACTTCAGCCGCCGGACCCAGGCCTCGATCTCCCGGTTGGCCCAGGCCGCCGCGACGGTGGGCGCCGGGGACTACGGCTCCCGGGTCCCGCGACCCGGGCTCGGTGGGGAGTTCGACCAGTTCGCCGACACCTTCAACGCGCTGGCCGAGCGGCTCGAGGCGGTCGAGAGCACCCGCCGGCGGATGCTGGCCGACCTGGCGCACGAGATGCGCACCCCGCTGGCGACGCTCGAGGCGCACCTCGAGGCCCTCCAGGACGGGGTTCGTCAGCTCGACGAGGCGACCTTCGACGTCCTCAGCGGCAGCACCGAGCGGCTGCGACGCCTGGCGGACGACATCGGCGCGGTCTCCCGGGCGCAGGAGGGCGAGCTGGAGATCCACCTCGAGCCGACCGACCCGGGCGACCTGGTCGAGGCCGCCACGGGAGCCTGCGCGGACCGCTACCGCGGCGCGGGCGTCGACCTGAGCACGGACCTGGACGCCGAGCTCACCGTCCTGGCCGATCCGGCCAGGATGGGCCAGGTGCTCGCCAACCTGCTCGACAACGCGTTGCGGCACACGCCCGAGGGTGGCTCCGTGCAGGTCTCGTGTCACCGCACGGACCGCGGGGTCGAGATCGAGGTCAGCGACTCCGGTGAGGGCATCCAAGCCGCCCACCTCTCCCACGTCTTCGACCGGTTCTACCGGGCCGACCCCGCCCGCAACAGCATCAACGGCGGCAGCGGCATCGGCCTGACCATCTCCAAGGCGCTCGTCGAGGCCCAGGGAGGCGAGATCTCCGCCCACAGCGACGGCCCGGGGCTCGGGGCGAGGTTCGTCGTCCGCCTTCCTGATATCCAGGAGGGGAGATGAGGAACAACACCGCCACCGCTGCCCGCAGACCGGGCCACGAGGCTCGCAGGAGCGACCGCGTCCTGCCCGACCAGCACGGCGCCTGGGGGTTCCTGCTGCTGCCCGTGGTGCTTGGTCTGGTGGTCGGCGGCTGGTCCCCGGCGGTGCTCGCGCTGGTCGTGGCCTGGGTCGCCGCCTACCCGCTGACGTGGGCGCTGACCGGCACCCTTGCCGCGCCTCGGCCACAGCGGTTCCGGCGCGCGCTGGTCGTCTGGTCGGTCGTGGCCGTCCCGGCGGCGGTGGCCACGGTGGTCCTGCGGCCGTGGCTGCTCTACGTCGGCGCGGCGTACGTCGCGCTCTTCCTGGTCAACCTGTGGTTCGCCCGCCACCGGCGGGAGCGCGCGCTCGCCAACGACCTCCTGCTGGTGGTGGAGTGCACCGCGATGGTCCCCGTGGTGGCCGGTGTCGCCGCAGCCGGTGGTGGGGCCGTCCCGGTCTCGGTGATGACCGAGCCGGCCGTGCTGGTGCTCGCCCTGGCGTGTGCGCTCACCCTGGTCGGCTCCACCCTGCACGTGAAGTCCCTCATCCGGGAGCGACGCAACCCGCGCTATGCCCGGGTGTCCCGGTGGTTCGCCGTGGCGAGCGTCAGCGCCGTGGCCACGGCCGTCGCCGTCACCGAGGTGGGCTGGCCCCTGGTCCTGCCGTTCGTCGTCCTCGGCGGCCGGGCCTTCGTGGTCCGGGACCCGCGGATGCGGCCCGCGAAGATCGGCCTGGTCGAGCTCGCCTGCCTCATCCTGCTGGCGGTGTGCGCGTCTCTCGCCGTCTGATGTCCGCGGCCGCTGCTCGCTCGCAGCGCACGCCGGGGGACCGTCGTCCACACCCAGTGGGACCTTGGGCCCTGCCCGCGCGAGCTGGGCCGGACGAGGCTGGCCACAGGTCGACGACCGAGGAGGCAGACACGATGTCCGGAGGATCGCCTTACGACACTGGCGCACCGACCCTGGAGGTGCTCGTCTACCGCCACGGCCGGCTCTTGACCCGCGAGCTCTGCGAGAGCGAGGAGGACGCTGCCTCGGTCGCCGAGCGGTGGCGGGACGTAGCGGACGTCGCGGTGGTGGTCGACGACCTCTCGTCGAAGCACGGGCCTGACGACATCCTCGCGCCCGAGGAGCCCTTCCTCGCGGACAGCGAGGAGGGCCGCCCCATCGCGGAGGCGACGATGCCCGGTCTGGGGACCGAGTAGGCCCAGCTCAGCTCGCCCCCGTGATCACGACGGATCCCGTCACCAGCCCGGCCGCCAGGTCGACAAGGGCCTGGTCCACCTGGTCGAAGGCGTAAGCCGTCGTGCGGACGGCGAGGGGGAGGCGGGAGGCGAGCGCCAGGAGCTCCTCACCGTCGGACCGGGTGTTGGCGGTCACCGAGCGGACCGAGCGCTCGAGGAAGAGGTCGCGGTCGTAGTCGAGCTCCGGGATCGGGCTCATGTGGATCCCGGCCAGCGCCAGGGTCCCGCCGCGATCGAGGGAGCGGAGCGCGACCGGGACCAGGTCGCCGGCCGGCGCGAACAGGATCGCGGAGTCCAGGGGCACCGGCGGACGTTCTCGAGGTCCGCCGGCCCACGCGGCGCCCAGCTCCAGGGCGAGTGCCCGGGCACCCTCGCCACGGGTCATGACATGCACCTCTGCTCCCTGAGCGATCGCGATCTGTGCGGTGATGTGGGCGCTCGAACCGAAGCCGAGGATGCCGAGCCGGCCACCCGGTGGCAGCTGGGCCCGGCGTAGCGCCCGGTAGCCGATGATGCCGGCGCACAGCAGCGGAGCGACCCGCTCGTCGTCGATCGAGTCGGGCAGCGCGTAGGCGTAGGCGGCCGGCACCACGGCGTACTCGGCGAAACCGCCGTCCACGTCCCACCCCGTGTAGCGAGAGTCAGGGCAGAGGTTCTCCGCCCCGGTGCGGCACCAGCGGCAGGCGCCACAGGTGCGGTGGAGCCAGGCGATGCCGACCCGGTCGCCGGGCGCGAACCGGTCTGCGTCGGCTCCGCGATCGACGACGCGGCCCACGACCTGGTGGCCCGGCACCACCCCCGGCCGGCGGGGCTCGAGGTCGCCTTCGGCGAGGTGCAGGTCGGTGCGGCACAGGCCGCAGACGTCGACGTGCACCAGGATCTCGTCGCCGCCCGGCTCCGGGACCGGGCGGGCGCCGACTACGACAGGGCGCTCCGCCACGGGTCCGGGTCGCCGCACAGCCCATGAACGCATCGAGTCCGACATGCCACCTTCCTAACGCATGGTGGGGGTGTCGGGTGCGCCCCGCCGTTCGCCGTCTGACCACGTGGACGCAGTGCCACCGATAGCGTTGGCGGGTGCCTGGTCCGGACGCGAGTCGGCTGCTGCCCGGCCTTGCCCGGCTCCGGCGCTACGAACGCTCGTGGCTCCGCTACGACGTCCTGGCCGGCGTCACCGTCGCTGCCTACCTGATCCCCCAGGTGATGGCGTACGCGGAGCTGGCCGGGCTGCCTCCCGTCGTCGGGCTGTGGGCCATCCTCGGCCCGCTGCTCGTCTACGCCGTGCTGGGGTCGTCGCGGCAGCTGTCGGTCGGGCCCGAGTCCACGACCGCGCTGATCACCGCGGCCGCGGTGGGCTCGATCGCCGCCGGCGACCCGGACCGTTATGCCGCGCTCGCGGCGGCGCTGGCCCTGGTGGCCGGTGTGTGGTGCGTCGTGGGCTGGGCCGGCGGGCTCGGGTTCCTCGCGGACCTGCTGTCCAAACCGGTGCTCGTCGGCTACATCGCCGGCATCGCCGCGATCATGGTCGGCAGCCAGCTCGGCAAGCTCACCGGCATCGACGTCGACGCCGACTCGTTCTTCGCCGAGGTCGCCTACGTCGTCGGGCACCTGGAAGAGACCCATGGGCCGACCTTTGCCCTCGCGACCGCGGTGCTGACGCTGCTCCTGGTGGGGAGCCACCTGATGCCCCGTTCGCCGATGCCGCTGGTGGGGATGCTCGTGGCCGCGGCGACGGTCGCGGTGTTCGACCTCGAGAGTCGAGGGGTCGCCGTCGTAGGGCAGATCCCCGCAGGGCTGCCGACTCCTTCCCTGCCTTCGGTCTCCGCGAGCGACGTGGGGGCGCTGCTGCTCCCGGCGGTCGGGGTGGCGATCGTGGCCTACTCCGACAACGTGCTGGACGCGCGCCTGTTCGCGGCGCGCAACGGCTACGCCATCGACGGCAACCAGGAGCTGCTCGCCCTCGGTGCGGCCAACCTGGCGTCCGGTGTGATGCAGGGGTTCCCGGTGAGCAGCAGCGGCAGCCGCACCGCGATCGGTGACTCGCTCGGCAGCCGCAGCCAGCTGTTCTCCCTGGTCGCGGTGGCGGCGGTCCTGCTGACCGTGGTGTTCCTGCGACCCGTCCTCGCCGCGTTCCCGGCCGCCGCGCTGGGTGCGGTCGTGGTCTACGCCGCCACCCGCTTGGTCGACGTCGGGGAGTTCCGACGGTTCGGCCGGTTCCGCCGCAGTGAGCTCCTGCTGGCACTGACGACGACGGGCGCGGTGCTCACCTTCGGGGTCCTCTACGGCGTGCTGGTCGCGATCGGGCTGTCCATCCTCGACCTGCTGCGCCGGGTGGCGCGCCCCCACGACGGGATCCTCGGTTTCGCGCCGGGGATCGCCGGCATGCACGACCTCGACGACTACCCGGACGCGCAGGCGGTCGAGGGGCTGGTCGTCTATCGCTACGACTCACCACTGTTCTTCGCCAACGTCGAGGACTTCAAGCGGCGGGCGCTGGGCTCCGTCGACATCGCCGACACCCCCACCGAGTGGTTCCTGCTCAACGCCGAGGCCAACGTCCAGGTGGACATCACCGCGATCGACGCCCTCGACGAGGTGCGCGAGGAGCTCGACCGTCGAGGCATTGTCTTCGCGATGGCCCGGGTCAAGCAGGACCTGCAGGACGACCTGCGCCCGTCCGGCTTCCTCGACCGGGTGGGTGAGGACCACGTCTTCATGACGCTGCCGACAGCGGTCCAGGCCTACGTCCGCTGGTTCGAGGACGAGCACGGCCGGGCGCCGTCCGGGGCTCCGCCGGCGGCCTGAGCTGATTCAGGCTTGGGCCGCCGAGCCGTCGGCGCCGGCCACGGCCACCTCGGGGAGCGGCAGTGCGCAGATCCGCTGGGCCTGGCGGCGGGGGAGTCCGAACACGCGCAGCAGGTCCTCGGTGATCCGGTCCGTCGTCTCGTCGACGTCGCGGTCGGGCTGGTCGTGGAGCAGCTGGCCCAGCGCGATGAGGGCACCCGCGGCCATGGTCACGGCGACGTCGAGGTCGGTGACGTCGAAGCGCCCGGCCAGGGTGGCGGCCTCGATGTCGCGCCGCGCCCGGGGCGCCAGGCCGTTGGGCGCGCTCAGCAGCCGCAGTGCGTTGTTGAGCAGCACCTTGCTCAGCTCGGGCTCGCGCCGGTGGAGCCTGCCGGTGAGGCGGAAGCACGCGGCGAACACCTCGGCGGGATCCTCGATCGAGCCGGTCATCCGGTCGAGGAGCTGGCCGTAGGCGTCCATCACGGTCTCGATCGCCGCCTCGAACAGCTGCTCCTTGGTCTCGAAGTGGTTGTAGAACGAGCCCATCCCCACGTCCGCCGCCTGGGTGATCTCCAGGATGGGGACGTGGGTCCTGCCCTCGGCGATGAGCGTCTGGGCCGCCCGGATGAGAGCCGCGCGGGTCCGGGCCTTGCGTCGGTCGAGCCGGTTGCCGGGTGATGTCGGTGCGCTGGTCACGGCCGCTCCTCGGCGTTCTCGGCAGGTCGGTGGACCAGAGCATACCGCCGATGGTTCAGAAGTGACGGAATCTTCAACTTCTCTTGACTGAGCATCCGTTCGTAAGTGACGATATCGTCACTATCGATCCGAGGGGCACGGATGACCACACAGCACGGGACGCACAGCGACCTCCACAGCGAGCAGGGCGCACTGGCCGGCGAGCATCCCGGTCGCGCGAAGAACCCCGTCATCAAGGTCCACGACCTGGCCTGGCTCGAGTTCGAGAAGCCCGACCTGGCCGGCACCGAGCAGTTCGCCAGGGCCTTCGGGCTCACCCCCGTGAGCCGGACGGCCGACGAGCTCCAGCTGCGGGGGACCGACCCGGGCTCACCATGCGTCGTCGTACGTCGTGGCGCCCGGTCGAGGTATGTCGGCGCCGCGTTCCGAGCCGGGGACGCCGTGGACGTGATGCGCCTGGCCGACGCCACCGGTGCCAAGGTCGAGAAGCTCCCCGAGAGCATCGGCGGCGTCGTGGTCGACCTGACCGACCCCAGCGGGGTGCCGGTGCGGGTCGTGGCCGACACCCACGAGCTCGGCGCCCTTCCGGCGCAGCCGACGCAGGAGCTCAACTTCGGCCACGAGGTGCGCCGCGCCAACGCCACCAGGCGGCCACCGCTGGAGCCGGCGAGGGTCCAGCGACTGGGTCACGTGGCCCTGCAGACCCCGACCTACCTCCGGACGCTCGACTGGTACCTGGACCACCTGGGCCTGATCGTCAGTGACTTCAACTACTACGAGGGGCAGCGCGAGCGCGGCCCGACGATGAGCTTCATCCGCTGCGACCGCGGTGAGACCCCGACCGACCACCACACCCTGGCCATGGCGCTCGGGCCACGGAACAAGTACCTCCATGCGGCGTTCCAGGTGGCCGACCTGGACGCGCTCGCCGCGGGTGGGGAGTATCTCCGCGAGCGCGGCTTCCGGCGCTCGTGGGGGATCGGCCGGCATATCGAGGGCAGCCAGATCTTCGACTACTGGCGCGACCCCGATGGCTTGCTCGTCGAGCACTTCACCGACGGCGACCTCTTCGACTGCACCCTCGAGCCCGGCTGGGCGCCGATGCGGGCCTCCGGCCTGGCCCAGTGGGGGCCGCCGGCGACCAGGAACTTCCTCGGGCTGACGCCCCCCGAGGCCCTGCGAGACCTGGCGTCGTTCGCCCGCGGCGTGCGACGCGACGACAACGAGTTCGACCTGACCCGCCTTCGCGGCCTCCTGAAAGTAGCCACCTCATGAGTCTCACAATCCTGCGCACCGCCGACGACTGGTGGGTCCGCACCCCGCGGGGTGCCGCCCGGATCGCCACCGATGCCGTGACCACCGGCGAGCTGCTCGCCGACCCCGAGGCGATCGAGGCCGCCCGGGGGAGCAAACAGGTGGTCGACCCCGTCACCCTCGACCTCGTCTCGCCGGTGACCGCGCCCTGCCGGGTCGTGGCGCAGATGACCAACTACGCGAGCCACGTGAAGGACGCCGGGCTCAAGCCCGAGAGCATCCCGTTGACCTTCTTCCGCAAGTCCTCGGGTTCGGTCAGCGGACCGTATGACGACATCGTATGTCCCGACCACGTCCGTTGCCTTGACTACGAGGTGGAGATCGGCCTGGTCATGGGGCGCGAGGTCCCGGTGGGCACTGAGGTCACCGAGGAGGGCTGGACCTCGTTGGTGGCCGGCCTGGTGGTCACCAACGACGTGTCGGCACGCGACGTCCAGCTGCCGAAGACGCAGTTCTACGAGTCCAAGTCCTACCCGACCTTCACTCCGGTGGGGCCCGCCCTGGTGCTGCTCGACGACGACGAGCTCAAGCGGTTCGGCGATCTGCGCCTGCGGCTATGGGTCAACGGCGAGCTTCGGCAGGACGCGGTCGTCGACGGGGACATGATCTACTCCCCGCTCGAGGCGCTCCAGGCGCTCACCCGGTTCCAGCGGCTCGACGCGGGTGACCTGCTCCTCACCGGTACGCCGGTGGGCACCGCGCTGAGCGCACCGCCCAAACCGGTGGAGCTCGTCGCCAGGTTCCTCCCGACCGCGCTGAAGTGGAGGCTCTTCTTCGAGCGCCAGGCCCAGAACCCCAGCTATCTCAAGCATGGCGACGTCGTGGAGATCGCGGTCGGCACCGACGACGGCGCCCTCGACCTCGGCCGCCAGCGCACCGTCGTGCGCAGTGCGACAGCGACGGAGAAGTCATGACCGCAGCACCCATCCTCGCGGTAGTCCTCGTGGTCGCCTTCGTGCTCCTGGGCTCGGCCAAGCTGGCCGCCCTCCCCTCCATGCGCGCCCGCGCGGCGCACGTCGGGTTCAGCGTGGACGCCTACCGCCGCATCGGCGTGCTGGAGATCCTGGCCGTCGTCGGCATCCTCGTCGGCGTGGCCGTGCCCATGGTCGGGGCCCTCGCGGCGACCGGGCTGGTCCTGCTGCTCGGAGGCGCCGTGGTCACCCACCTCCGCAACGGCGACGCCGTCCGTGAGGTGGTTCCGGCCGTCGTGCTCGGGATCGTCGCGGCGGTCTACGCCGGGCTGATATTCGCGGGGCTCCGATGACCGCGTCGAACGAGCGAGGGGCCGAGCCGGTCCCGGTCGTCATCGTGGGTGCCGGCCCCGTAGGTGTCACCGCAGCCACCCTGCTCGGGCAGTACGGCGTCGAGTGCCTCGTCCTGGACCGGTGGGACGGGGTCTACCCCCAGCCGCGCGCCGTCCACGTGGACGACGAGGTGCACCGGATCCTTGCCCGGGTCGGCGTCGGCGAGGAGTTCGCAGCCCTGTCACGCCCGACCCGGGGCCTGCAGCTGGTCGACCGGGACCACCGGGTCATGGCCGTCTTCCATCGCGAGGGGGACGCCGGCCGGCACGGCTTTCCGCAGGCGAACATGTTCGACCAGCCGGAGCTCGAGCATCTGCTGCGGGTGAACCTCAAAGACCAGCCGACCGTCACCCTCCGCGGCAACGTCGACGTCTCCGACGTCGCCCAGGACGGTCACGGACGGGTGCGCGTCGACTTCACTGACCGGCTCAGCGGCACTCATGAATCCGTCCTGGCGACGTACGTCCTCGGCTGCGACGGCGCCAACAGCGTGGTCCGCGGGGCGATCGGCTCGACGATGAGGGACCTGAGGTTCGAGCAGCGCTGGCTGGTCATCGACGTCGCGAGCGAGGTCGAGCTGGACCAGTGGGACGGGGTGCACCAGGTCTGCGACCCCGGCCGGGCTGCGACCTACATGCGCATCGGCGCCCACCGCTACCGGTGGGAGTTCCGGCTGCTCGAAGGAGAGACCGCGGCGGACTACGAGTCGGTCGATGCCCTGCTGCCGTTGCTCGACCCGTGGGTCCGGGGCGTGCCGCAGCAGGCGCTGGAGCTGGTCCGGGTCGCCGAATACACGTTCCGCGCCCAGATCGCCGACCGCTGGCGCGACCGCAACGTGTTCCTCCTCGGCGACGCCGCCCACCTCACTCCACCCTTCGTCGGGCAGGGCCTGTGCGCCGGACTGCGTGACTCGATGAACCTGAGCTGGAAGCTCGCCGGAGTCCTCTCGGGGGACCTGCCCGACTCGGTGCTGGACTCCTACGAGTCAGAGCGCAAACCGCATGCGCTGGCGATGATCAGGCTCGCCAAGCTCATCGGCGCGGCGATGACGCAGGGCGGCCGGGCGGGCAACGCCTTGAGGAGGCTGGTCGCGCCGCGGATGCACCTGCTGCCGGGAGTGCGCGACCGGATCCTCGACAGCGAGACCCCACCTCTTCATCGGTGCGAGCTCGTGCAGCGCGCCCGGTTCGCCAGGTCCCTGGCCGGTCGGCTCTGCCCCAACGCCTTGCTCGAGGACGGCCGCCGGCTGGACGAGGCGGCGGGGGCCGGCTTCCTGCTGGTCACGACCGCCGCACCCAGCGGTGAGCAGCGGCATGGGCTCGCCGAGCGGGGGACCCGCGTCCTCGAGGTCGGCCCGACCTCGGCGCTGGGCGTCTGGCTGACGAGCGGCCGGGCCGCTGCCGCCCTGGTGAGACCCGACGGCACGGTGATGCAGGCGGGCCGAGACCTGGACGCGCTGACCAGGGTCGCCCCCCGCTTCTCCGGGTGCTGAGGGGCGGAGCACGTTCCGCCGGCACTCGTCGTCGGCGAGGATGACGGCATGGCCCGCGTCGCTGTCGTCCTCGGTTCGGGTGGAGCGCGTGGATACGCACACCTGGGCGCGGTCCAGGAGCTGCGCGACCGAGGACACGAGATCGTCGCGGTGTCCGGCACGTCGATGGGGGCGCTGGTGGGTGGCTTGGTCGCGGCCGCCCGGGAGAAGGACTTCGTCGCCTGGGTGGAGTCGCTCACCCAGCCACGCGTGATCCGGCTGCTCGACCCGGCCTGGACCGGCGCGGGCGCGGTCTCCCTCAACCGGCTGATCCGCACCCTCGAGGAGATGGTCGGCGACGTCCTCATCGAGGATCTGCCGATGCCCTACACCGCCGTGGCGACGGACCTGGTGGCCCGGCGGGAGGTGTGGTTCCAGCAGGGCCCGCTGATCCCGGCGATCCGGGCCTCTATCGCCATTCCGGGCCTCTTCACACCGGCCGTCATCGGGGGCCGGGTGCTGGTCGACGGTGGTCTGCTGAACCCGCTCCCGCTGGACCCGACCGCGGCCGCGGCGGCCGACTTCACCTTCGCGGTTTCCCTCCAGGGCCCCCGGGAGCCGCACGAGCCGGTGTCCCCGGCGCGTGGACTGGCAGTCCGGCCGGCGGAGTGGGCGATGGACCTGCGGCGGCGCTTCGGGCGAGGGGATGCCGGCGCTGAGAACCAGTCGGACGAGGAGGCCGTCCCGGGCGACCCGCACCGATCGGGGCCGGACCCCGAGATGCGGACCTCTGAGGTGATCTCCCAGTCCTTCGACGCAATGCAGAGCCTCATCACGCGCTACCGCCTGGCCGCCCTGCCGCCCGACGTCCTGGTGACCGTGCCGCTGAGCGCGGCCAGGACGCTGGACTTCCACCGGGCCGTGGAGCTGATCGACCTGGGCCGAAACCTGGCGGCCGCGGCCCTCGACGACGCGGGCCGCTGACGTCCGGACCTCCTCCCGGCCCGGCAGCATTGACTGATACAGTAGTTTCAAACTTCTGCAATCGCTCATCTGTGAACCCTGGGAGAGATGCGATGACGACCCCGCTGCATCAGCTGAAGGCGGAGTTCTTCAAGACGCTGAGCCACCCCATGCGGATCCGGGTGCTCGAGCTGCTGAGCGAGGGCGAGCACTCGGTGGGCGCCCTCCTCAGCAACGTGGACGCCGAGGCCTCGAACCTGTCCCAACAGCTGGCGGTGCTGCGCCGCTCCGGTCTGGTGACCACGCGCAAGGAGGGGTCGTCGGTCTACTACTCGCTGGTCAGTCCGCAGATCGCGGAGCTGATGGCGGTGGCGCGCTCGATCCTGACGAGTGTGCTGTCCGAACAGGCCGACATCCTGACCACGCTGCAGACCGATGCCCGGGCGTCCCGGGGAAGCCAGATCCGTCGAGGCAGCCGGTGAGCGGTCTGCTCCGGCTGATCCGCACCACCGGACGCATCGCGGAACCCGCCCTGGACCGGCCGGAGGTAGCGCCCGGGCTGCGCTCCACGGCGGAGGTGTTCGGGGGCTCGATCCAGGTCCGGCACGTGGATGCGGGGTCCTGCAACGGATGTGAGATCGAGATCGGCTCGGCCTTCGGCCCCGTCTACGACCTCGAGCGCTACGGCGTGCGGCTGGTGGCCTCGCCCCGCCATGCCGACGTGCTGTTGGTGACCGGACCGGTGACCCGCAACATGGTGGACCCGCTGATCAAGGCCTACGAGGCGACGCCGTCGCCGAAGCGGGTCGTCGCCCTGGGCGACTGCGCCCGCGACTGTGGGGTCTTCGCGGGGGCCTACGGCGTGCAGGGTGCCGTCTCCGACTTCATCCCCGTGGACCTGACCGTTCCGGGCTGCCCTCCCGAACCGGAGGTCATCATCAGTGCGCTTCGCCAGCTGACCGGTCGATGAGCCTGATCGGTCTCGGCCTGCTGCTGGTCGCCGGTGCGTCGGCGGCGGCTCTGGGGAGTGCGCTCCTCGGGTCCACCCGGCGTCGGGCCGGGGCGACCGGCGCCCTGACGTGCGTGGTCGGCGTCGGGGGCCTGCTGGCAGGGGTTGCCGCCCTCGGCGGTGAGACGTGGACCGGGACGGCGACGCATCTGCTGCCGCTGAGCGCCGCGGTGGTCGCAGTCGACCCCTTGTCGGGGCTGTTCATGGCCGTGGTGGGCGGCGTGGCCATCGCCACCGGGACCTACAGCGTCGGCTACCAACACCCGCCCGGGCACGAGGCCGGGCAGGAGACCGGGCAGGCCGCCGGCGGCGCCGGGTCGAGGACGGCGCAGTCAGCGCTCCCGATCTTCGCGGCGACCATGGTGTTGGTGCCCGCGGCGGGCAACGTGACCACGTTCCTGGTGGCCTGGGAGCTGATGGCCGTGGTGTCCCTGGTGCTGGTGCTCGCCGAGCACCGGTCGCGGCCCGAGGTCGGTGTCGCCGGGGTCTGGTACGCCGCGATGACGCATGCGGGCCTGGTCGCCATCCTGCTCAGCCTGGTGATCCTGTCCAACGCGTCCGGTGACGAGTCGTTCGCCGGGATGCGCGCCGCCGCCGCAGAGCTGTCGCCGAGCACGCAGTCACTGGTGTTCCTCCTCGCGTTCGCCGGGTTCGGGTCCAAGGCCGGTCTGGTGCCGCTGCACGTCTGGCTGCCGCGTGCTCATCCCGAGGCGCCGAGCTATGTCTCGGCGCTGATGTCCGCGGCCATGGTCAACCTCGGTCTGTACGGCGTACTGCGGGTCGGCTTCGACCTGCTGGGCGGCGGCCCGCGGTGGTGGTGGCTCCTGGTGCTGGCCGTGGGCGTCGTGTCCGCGCTCTACGGCGTCCTGCAGGCCGGGGCGGCCACTGACCTCAAGCGCCTGCTGGCCTACTCGACGACCGAGAACCTCGGCCTGATCTTCATCGCGGTGGGGGCCGCGGGGATGTTCGCGGCCACGGGCGACGCCCCGCTGGCGAGTCTGCTGATGATGGCCGCGGTGCTGCACACCGTGAACCACGCGGCGTTCAAGACGCTGCTGTTCCTGGGTGCGGGGGCCGTCCTGCGCAACACCGGCCTGCGAGATCTGGACAAGATGGGCGGCCTGGCCCGCCGGATGCCCGTGACGGCCGTGCTGTTCGGGTTCGGCGCGCTGGGGGCCTCGGGACTCCCTCCGGGCAACGGCTTCGTCTCGGAGTGGCTGTTGCTGCAGGGACTGATCCACAGCCTGTCGGCGTCCGGCGAGCCGGACGCGGCGGTGGCGATCGCGATGCCCGTGGCTGTGGGCGCGGTGGCGCTGACCGCCGGACTAGGCGTCGCGATGTTCGTCAAGGCGTTCGGGGTCGGCTTCCTGGCCAGGCCGCGGTCCGAGGAGGCGGTGGCCGCCACCGAGGTGCCGCGCACCCTCCGGGCGGGCATGGGGCTCGCGGCGCTGACCATCGCGGTCCTGGCGCTGGCCCCGCTCGCGCTCGTCCGGTCGCTGGAACGGCTGTTCTCGACGATGCCGTCGATCGGTGAGCGGGAGCCCGTCCGTGGCGCGGTGGCCCTGGAGCTGTCGGGGATCACCGGGTCGATGTCTCCGGTCCTGATCGCCCTCGGGCTGGCGGGAGGCGCGGTCCTGGTCGCGCTGCTCGTGCGTCTCTCGGGCGGGCGACAGAAGCGTCGGGCCGCCCTGGTCTGGGGCTGTGGTGGCACCCGGCTGAGTCCGCGCATGCAATACACGGCGACGGCGTACGCCGAGCCGCTGACCCGGGTCTTCGACGACGTGCTGCGGCCCGAGAACGACATCGACGTCACCCACCACGTCGAGTCGCGCTATCTCGTCGAGAGCGTCCGCTACCGGCAGACGGTGTCCGACCGCATCGAACACCGGCTCTACCCGCCGTTGCTGACCGCGGCGAACCGCTGGGCCGACGTGGCACGGCGCCTGCAGAACGGGAGCCTGCACCGCTACCTCGCCTACGGCCTGGTGGGCCTCCTCATCGTGCTGATCGCCGTGGGGGTGACGGCGTGAGCAGCAGCACGGCATGGTCGGTTGCGGGAGTCGTCGTCCAGGTGGCGGTGGTCGTGGGCGGCGCCCCGCTGCTGGTGGCCCTGATGCGACAGGTCCGGGCGCGGCTCGAGGGCCGCGTCGGCGCCGGCCTGGGGCAGCCGTGGCGCGACCTGCGCAAGCTGCTGCGCAAGGAGCCCATCGCGCCCGAGGGCTCGACCATGGTCTTCACCGCTGCGCCGGCGGTGGCCTTGAGCTCGTTGTTGCTGATCTCGGCGGCCGCACCGTTCCTGGGGACGACGTCCCCGCTCGACGGCGTGGCGGACCTCTACGCGGTCGTCTCGCTGCTCCTGGTGGGCTCGATCGCGCTGGCCCTGGCCGGTCTCGACACCGGGTCGGCGTTCGGCGGCATGGGGTCGAGCCGGACGGTAACCGTCGCGGCCCTGGCCGAGCCGACCCTCCTGGTCGCCGGCTTCGCCCTGTCCGTCAGGGTCGGATCATCCAACCTGGCGAGCCTGGTCGAGCACGGCCAGCGCGAGCCGAGCGCGATCCTGTCGCCGGCGGTCCTGCTGGCTGCGGTCGCCTTGTGGATCGTGGTGGTCGCCGAGGCCGGCCGACTACCCGTCGACAACCCGTCGACCCATCTCGAGCTCACGATGATCCACGAGGCGACGATCCTCGAGTACGCCGGCCGGGACCTGGCCGTGGTTGAGCTGGGCTCGGCGGTGCGCCTGACGATCCTCCTGGGTCTGTGGGCAAACCTCTTCCTGCCCTGGGGGGTGGCCACGTCAGCGGGCCCGGCTGCGCTGGCCGTCGGCGCGGCGGTGTTCGTCCTGAAGGTCGGCGTGCTCGGGGTCGTGCTCGCGGCCGCCGAGGTCTTCATGGCGAAGTGGCGCCTGTTCCGGGTGCCGGAGCTGCTCGCCGGCTCCTTCCTGTTCGGCGTCCTGGCCGTCTCCTCCTCCTTCTTCCTCGCATGAACGGCGAGCTTGTGTCATCCGACCTGTACGCGCAGCTGCTCTACCTGCTGTGCGGCGGTCTGCTGCTCTCCTCCGTCCTGATGCTGTGGCGCCGACAGCTGGCCGCGCTGATCGGCCTACTGGCAGTTCAGGGTGTGCTCCTCGCAGGAATGGCCGCGCTGCTCGGCACCCAGGCCGGTGGTGTGGAGCTCTATGTGGTGGCTCTCGGAGTCCTCGCCCTCAAGGGCGTCGCGCTGCCCGCTGTTCTGCGTCGTGCCCTCGCCGACAGCGGTGCGGCCCGCGAGACCCAACCGCTGGTCAACGTGCCCGCCTCCCTCCTCGCCGCCGCCCTGCTGACCCTGACGGCCTACGCCGTGAGCCAGCCCCTCGTCGAGCTCGACCCGACGCCGACCACCCATGCCGTGCCCGTCGGCATCGCGATGGTCCTGCTCGGGTTCTTCATGCTCGTCACCCGACGTCGAGCCCTGTCCCAGGTGGCCGGGTTCCTGCTGCTGGACAACGGCATCGCCGCCACGGCGTTCCTGGTGACCTCGGGCGTGCCGGTCATCGTCGAGCTCGCCGTCTCCATGGACCTGCTGCTCGTCGTGCTGGTCCTCCAGGTGCTCACGGCCCGGCTCGTGGCGACGTTCGGTGACACCGACCTCGACGAGCTCAGAGAGCTGAGGGACTGATGGCTTCGGGGCGGCTCGTCGAGCTCGTGGTCATGGGGGCTCCGCTCACCGCACCGGTCGTGGCCGGCGTGGTGGCGCGGGCGCGCCGCGAGCCCAGCCGTGCCGCGGCCTGGGTGACCGTGGCCGCGGCCGCGGCGATCCTGGTCAGTGGGGTGTGGGCGGCGACGCTCACGGTGGACGGAAGCAGCTTCACCGCGGGCTCGGTGCTGCGGGTCGACGCGCTCTCCGCGGTGATGCTGGTCGTGATCGGGTCGGTCGGGGTGATCGCGACCTGGGCCAGCGTCACGTTCATGGACTCCGAGCTGGCGTCCGGCGAGGCGACCGGACCTGAGGTCCGGCGCTACGCGACGCTGGTGCCGGCGTTCCTGGCGGCGATGGTCCTCGCGGTGCTGGCCAACAACCTGGGTGTGCTCTGGGCCGCGGTGGAGGCGACGACGATCGTCACCGCGTTCCTCGTCGGTCACCGGCGCAGCCGCGGCTCGGTCGAGGCGACCTGGAAGTACGTGATCATCTGCTCGGTGGGGATCGCCCTCGCCTACCTCGGCACGATCCTCGTCTACTACGCGGCCCGACAGACCAGCATCCCGGAGCACGAAGCGCTGGACTGGAGCCAGCTCGCCGCCCACGCCCACGAGCTCGATCCAGGCGTGATGCGGATCGCGTTCGCCCTGCTGCTGCTGGGGTTCGGCGCCAAGGCGGGCATGATCCCGCTCCACAGCTGGCTGCCGGATGCGCACAGCCAGGCCCCGGCTCCGGTGTCGGCCCTCATGTCGGGCGTGCTGCTCCCGGTCGCGGTCTACGCGCTCATCCGCTATCGAGTGATCGCCGTCGGCGCCCTGGATCCGGACTTCGTCCGGTCACTCCTGCTGGTGGTCGGGTTGGGTTCCTTGGCGCTCGCCACGTCGCTGATCATCGCCCAGCGCGACTACAAGCGGTTGCTTGCCTACTCGAGCATCGAGCACATGGGGCTGATCGTGATCGGGCTGGCCATCGGCACCCCGCTGGCGATCGCCGCGGGTCTGCTGCACATCCTGGGACACGGCCTGGGCAAGGCCGTGCTCTTCTGTGGCGCGGGCCAGGTGCTGATCTGCGAGGGGACCAGCAGGATCGCGGGGGTCCGCGGCCTCCTGGCCAGGCAACCGGTGCTGGCGGGCACCTTCGGCCTCGGCTTCCTGGCGCTCCTGGGGCTGCCGCCGTTCAGCCTCTTCGTGAGCGAGCTCGGGCTGGCGCGCGCCGCGGCCGACGCAGGCCTGGGCTGGGTGATCGGAGCGGCCCTGGCCATGCTCGTGGTCGTCTTCGTGGCCATCGCCGCGCACCTGGGGCCGATGATCCTCGGGTCCGGGTCCGGGTCCGGCTCAGGAGCCACTGGCCGCGTCGCCGGTGTTGCAGCGGCCTCGGGCACAGCTCCGCTCGTCGTCGGCCTCCTGGTGCTGGCGGTGCTGGGCGTCGTGGCGTGGCCCGTCGACCAGGTGCTGGACGCGGCGAGCCTGATCGGAGGCACCCCGTGACCCCACCGCCCGTCCGTGCCACCGAGCAACGCCGCTACCGCGACCGGCGCCAGATCGAGGTCACTGCCAAGACTCTCGCACCGCAGGCTCAGGCCCTTCTGGCGCAGGGGTTCCGTCTCGCCATGACGGCGGCTCACGAGGACCTGAACCGCTTCCGAGTCGTCTACGTCTTCGTCGCGGCCCGACCCGACCGACGGGTCGAGCTCGTGCTGCCCACGGCACACGCAGCCCCCGAGGTGCCCAGCCTCGCCGGCCTCTCCTACCCGGCCGGCCGTTTCGAGCGCGAGATGAGGGACCTGCACGGCGTGACTCCGCTCGACCATCCGCTCCCGCACCGGTTGGTGCGGCACAACCACTGGCCGCGCGGCTGGTACCCCATGCTCCGCGACGCCGGGCCGCCCCCGCCCTTCGGCTCGACCGAGGAGCCCTACCCGTTCCTCACCGTCGAGGGCCCGGGCGTCTACGAGATCCCCGTCGGCCCCATCCACGCCGGCCTGATCGAGCCGGGGCACTTCCGTTTCTCCGTGGTGGGCGAGACCATCCTCAAGCTCAAGGCCCGCCTGTGGTTCGTCCATCGCGGCATCGAGAAGCTCGCCGAAGGCGTCCCCGTGACCGACGTGGTCCCGCTGGTGGAACGGGTCTCGGGTGACACGGCCGTCGGGCACACGCTGGCCTACTGCCTCGCCGTCGAAGAAGCGCTCGACTGGCCGGTCCCGGCGCGGGCGAACATCACCCGGGCCGCCCTCCTCGAGCTGGAGCGCCTCTACAACCACGTGTCCGACATCGGCGCCCTGTGCAACGACGCGGGCCAAGGACTCCTGAACACGCACGCGCTGCGCGTCCGGGAGCGGTTGCTGCGGATCAACGGACGCGTCGCCGGACACCGGCTGCTGCGCGGCGCGGTCTTTCCCGGGGGAGCGCGCGTGCGAGAGCTGCCGTCGGCGACCGAGCTCGAGGAGGTCGCCCGTGACGTCGCCGAGATCGTGGACCTCGCGCTGGGGCACAGCGTCGTCCACGACCGCTTCAGCGGGACGGCGGTCCTCTCCGCGCAACAGGTCACCGACATCGGGGTGGTCGGCCCCGCCGCCCGCGCCAGCGGCGTCGACATCGACGCCCGCCGCGACCATCCCTTCACCCCGGCCACGGCGGGCCTGACGGTGGTCACCGAGACCGGCGGGGACGTGATGGCGCGGTTCCTGGTGCGCGCGGCGGAGGTCCAGGCCTCGGTCGCCCTGCTCACGCAGCTGCTCGAGGACCGGGGTCCCGGCGAGATCGCCAGCGGCATGCCCACCTATCGGGGGCAGTCGGCCTCGGGGGTGGCCCTGGTCGAAGGTTGGCGCGGCACCATCGCCCACCGTGTCGAGGTCGACCGGGCGACGTGCGTCAGCCGGCTCAAGATCGTGGATCCGTCGTTCTTGAACTGGCCCGCGCTGCCCGTTTCGCTGGTGGACACCATCGTCCCGGACTTCCCGCTGACCAACAAGAGCTTCAACCTCTCCTACGCCGGCAACGACCTGTGAGGCACCGCTGGGCGTCCTGCCGCCGTCCGTAGCCCTGCGAGATGCGTCACTTACAGAATTCTTCAAGTTATGTAGCCTGCGCAACGAGGACGTGTCGTCAGGGTCGACGGCCCGCCAGGTCAGCCAGTGGTGAGACCATCAGGACCGCATCGCTCCTTTCGTCGAAGGTGGATTGACAATGACAAACGTTGAGGCAGCCCTGGACGCCGGCGGGGTCACGAATCCCGCGGTCCGCGAGTACGTTCGCTACTACGCGGACCTGACGGGAGTCGAGCGCGTCGAGGTGGTGGCATCCGCCGACGATGCGCGACTGATCCGCGAAGCACTCGACGCAGGTGAGCTCCAGCCGGCCGGCGAAGGGCGCTACTACTCCCGCAGCTATCACAAGGACACCGCGCGCTCCGAGGAGCGCACGATCGTGGCCACCAACGACCCCAAGGACAAGGGCGTCTACAACAACTGGCGCCCCGCGGCGGAGATGCGGCCGCTCGTCGAGGACCGCATGCGGGGGGCGTCACAGGGCAAGACCATGTACGTCATCCCCTACCTGATGGCACCGCCCGGCAACGAGCTCGCCCCGTGGGCCGCTGGTGTCCAGCTCACCGACGCCCGCACGGTCGTCCTGCACATGATCCGGATGTCCCGCGTGGGGGTCGAGTTCGTCAACGACCTCGAGGACCCCGACCACTTCGTGCGCGCGGTCCACGTCACCGGCGACCTGCACAACCTCGGCCAGGGCACCGACGCCGACCAGCGCTACTTCGTCACCATCGCCGACGAGCGCACGATCCTCCACTTCGGCTCGTCCTACGGCGGCAACGCGCTGCTCGGCAAGATCGCCCACGGCCTGCGCCAGGGCGCCTACGACGGGTGGGCCTCGAAGAAGTTCCTCGCCGAGCAATACATGCTCATCGGGATCCACGACAAGGAGACCGGCAAGACCTACCACATCTGTGGCGGCTTCCCGAGTGCCTCGGGCAAGACCAACCTGGCGATGATGCTGGCGCCCGACTCCCTCGGTGAGCGCTACCACGTCTCGTTCTACGGCGACGACATCGCATGGCTGTGGGTCAACGAGGCCGACGGCCGGCTCTACGGGATGAACCCGGAGTACGGCGTCTTCGGCGTCGCCAAGGACACCAACGAGGGCACCAACCCCACGGCCCTGGAGTCGGTGGCCGAGGGCACCGGCACGATCTTCACCAACGTGGCCTACAACCCCACGACGCAGGAGGTGTGGTGGGAGGGCCGGACTCCGCAGCCTCCGGCCGACCCGCACGGCTGGCTGGACTGGAGGGGTGCCCCGATCGCCGACCGCGAGAACGGCGACGACAGCCACTGGGCCCACCCCAACAGCCGGTTCACCACCACCCTGGACAACGTCCCCAACATCGCACCCGACTACAACGCCGCGACCGGGGTGCCGATCGACGCGATCATCTTCGGCGGCCGCACCCGCGACCGGGAGCCGCTGATCCGGGCGATCACCGACCTCGCCGAGGGCGTCTACGACGGCCTCACCCTCGGCGCCGAGGCGACCGCGGCCGCCGAGGGCGTCGAGGGGATGCTGCGCTACGACCCGATGTCCAACCGGCCGTTCATGGCCTACGGCGAGGGCGACTACGCCGCGCACTACCTGAAGATCGTCGGCGCCGCCAAGGACCAGCCGATCTTCGCCCACGTCAACTGGTTCCAGCGCGACCCGGAGGACGGCCACTTCCTGTGGGCCGGCTACCGCGACAACCTGCGTCCGCTGCTGTGGCTGCTCCAGCTCAGGAACGGCGAGGTCAAGGGCCGGCAGACGCCGGTCGGGATCATCCCGACCGAGGACGAGCTCGACCTCGAGGGCATGGCGACCAAGCCCGAGGACCTCGAGCGGATCCTCACGATCGACGTCGAGCGCTGGAAGCAGGAGATGGGCTTCCGCGAGGAGCACCTCAAGCAGTTCGACAACCTGCCCGAGGAGATCTGGGAAGCCCACCGGCGCGTGACCGCAGCCCTGGACGACGAGCCGACGCCGTAGGACCCGCGTGCGTCACTCGGGCCTGACCCGGAGGTGGGTCACCCCGCCGTCGACCTCCAGCGCCGTCCCTGTCGTCGACCCCGACCGCGGGCTGGCCAGGTAGGCGACCGCACCGGCCACCTCCTCGGGGGTGACCATCCGGCCGGTCGCCTGTCGCGCATCGAGAGCGGCGCGCTCGGCGACCGGGTCCGCGAACTGCTGCACCATCCGGTCGACGAACGCGGTGTGGACCGTGCCGGGACTCACCGCGTTGACCCGGATCCCCTCCCGCACGTGGTCGGCCGCCATGGCGAAGGTCAGCGAGAGGACCGCGCCTTTGGAGGCGCTGTAGAGCGCGCGCTGCGGCAGCCCGTTGAGGGCGGCGATGGAGCAGACGTTGACGATGGCGGCGGCAGGGGAGCGCCGCAGCGCCGGCAGGGCGGCGGCCGAGACCCGGGCCATGCCCACGACGTTGACGTCCAGGACACGGCGCCACTCGTCGTCGTCGTTGTCCTCGACCGTGCCCACCGCGGAGATCCCGGCGTTGTTGACCACGATGTCCAGACGCCCGCAGCGGCCCAGCAGCGCCTCGACCGCCGCCACGACCTGGGCTCGGTCGGTGACGTCGCACCCGAGCCAGTCCTCCCCGGGGCCGTCCGCCACGTCGAGGACCGTCACCCTGGCGCCGCGCGAGCGCAGCTCCGCGGTGACCGCGGCACCGATCCCCGCGCCACCGCCGGTGACCAGGGCGACCAGCCCGGCGAAGTCCGCGTCGGTCACGGGGCCGCCTCGAACGACTGCCGCGCCGCACCCAGCCCGGTGATCCACAGCTCGACCACGTCACCGGGTGACAGGTAGGGCTCGCCAGGCGTTGCCATGGCGACACCGGCCGGGGTCCCCGTGTTGATGAGGTCGCCCGGGTGCAGGACCATGAACTGGCTGAGATACCAGATCAGATGGAGCACCCCGAACTGCATCTCGGCGGTGTTGCCGCGCTGGCGCGGGACCCCGTTGACCGCGAGCCCCAGCTCCAGCCTCTGGACGTCCGGGACCTCGTCGGGTGTCACCAGGTCCGGGCCCACCGGGTTGAAGGTCTCACAGCTCTTGCCCTTGTCCCACTGGCCACCGCGCTCCAGCTGGAAGGCTCGCTCGGAGACGTCGTGCGACAGCAGGTAGCCCCCGATGCGCGAGGCCGCGTCCGTGAGGTCGTCGAGATAGCGCGCCTCGGCACCGACCACGACCCCGAGCTCGACCTCCCAGTCCGTCTTCGTGGATCCGCGCGGGATGAGCACGGTGTCGAAGGGACCCACGACCGTGGACGGGTCCTTCATGAAGACGACCGGTTCCTGGGGCAGCTCCGCCCCCGTCTCCCGCGCGTGGTCCCGGTAGTTGAGCCCGATGCACACCACCTTGCCGGGTCTGGCGATCGGCGCCCCCACCCGGAGGCTGTCGCCGCCCTCGACGGCGGGCAGGTCGCCCCACTCGATCGCCTGCTGCACGTCGGCCGGGTGCAGCCGGCTGAGGAAGGCGCCGTCGACGTCGTCGGTCAGCGGACGGAGGTCGAACAGGCCCCGGTCCGTGCAGGCGACCGGTATCTCCCGCCCGGGTTCACCCAGTCTGCGGTAGCGCACCTCGGTTCCCTTCGTCGACCAGGGACGCGGTCATCGCTGGACGCGGGCTCCGGCGCCGCGCACCAGCGCCTCGACCTCGGCGAGGGTCGCCATCGACGTGTCCCCGGGGGTGGTCATGGCCAGGGCGCCGTGCGCCGCGCCGTAGTCGACCGCGGTCTGGAGGTCCCGGCCGGTCAGCAGCGCGTAGGCCAGGCCCGAGGCGAAGCTGTCGCCTCCGCCCACCCGGTCGAGGATCTCCAGGTCGTCGCGCTGGGTTGCCCGCACGAGCCCGTCCTCCGGCGACCAGGCGAGGGCCCCCCAGTCGTTACGGGTCGCCGAGCGCACGCTCCGGAGCGTGACCGCCGCCGCCCGGAGCTGAGGCAGGCCTCGGGCGACGGCGGCCAGCATCGCGGCGTACGCCTCCGGGCGTAGCTCCGTCAGGTCGGGCGACGCTCCCTGGACGGCGTAGCCGAGCGCGGCGGTGAAGTCCTCCTCGTTGCCGATGAGGACGTCCACGAGACCGGCGATCCTGGTGTTCACCTGCTGGGCTCGGGCTGGCCCGCCCACCGAGTCCCACAGGCTGGGTCGGTAGTTGAGGTCGTAGGACACCACGGTGCCGTGCCTGCGGGCGGCCTCCATCGCGGCCACCACGACGTCTGCGGTCCCGGACGAGAGGCCTGCGTAGACCCCACCGGTGTGGAACCACCGCACGCCCATCGTGCCGAACAGGTGCTCCCAGTCGGTGTCCCCGGGCCGCATCTGGCTCGCCGCGCTGCGGCCCCGGTCCGAGACGCCCTTGGCGCCGCGGACGCCGTACCCACGCTCGGTGAAGTTGAGCCCGTTGCGGACGTCGCGTCCCGCACCGTCCCCTGTGACCCAGGTGATCATGCTCGCGTCGACCCCGCCGGCCAGCACCAGGCCCTCGACCAGGTGGCCGACCTCGTTGTCGACCAGGGCGGTCACGACCGCGGTCCGGAGCCCGAAGCATCGGGCCAGTCCCCGGGCGACGTTGTACTCGCCGCCGCCCTCCCAGACGCGGAACTCGCGCGCCGTGCGGATCCGTCCCTCGCCGGGGTCGAGGCGCAGCATCACCTCGCCGAGTGCGATCGCGTCGTAGGCGCACTCCTCGGGGGGCCGGAGGTCGAGGGTCATCGGAACTGCTCCAGGACGGCGGTCGCCGCGCGGGTCTCGTCGGCGACGCGGGCCCAGTCACCCGTCTCGACGACATCGGGTGGGGCCAGCCAGGTGCCCCCGACGGCGAGGACCGCCGGGAGGCTCAGGTAGTCGGCGAGGTCGGCCGCCCGGATGCCGCCCGTGGGGACGAACCGGACCGTCGGGAACGGCGCCGAGAGCGCCGCCACCAGCCGCGCGCCGCCGACGACCGCGGCCGGGAACAGCTTGACCACGTCACGACCGGCGTCCAGGGCCGTCTGCACCTCGGTGGCCGTGGCCACGCCGGGGACGTAGGGGACGTCGAGCAGGCGGCACTCCCGGTCGACGGCCGGGCTGAAGCCCGGCGAGACCAGATAGCGCGCCCCGGCGGCCACGGCGTGGGCCGCCTGCTCCGGCCCGAGGACGGTGCCCGCTCCGACCATGAACCCCGGAAGTGCCGCCATGGCCGAGATGACCGAGAGGGCGTCGGGGGTCCGCAACGTGACCTCGGCCGAGGGCAGCCCGCAGCCGCTCAGCGTCTGGGCCAGCGGGACCGCCCGGTCGACCCGGTCGACCACGACCACCGGCAGCAGGCGATGGGCGGCGTGGACGTCGAAGACCTCGCTCACCGTCCGAGCCACCCGCCGTCGACGGCCAGCACGGTGCCGTGCACGTAGTCCGACGCCCGGCTCGCCAGGAACACCGCGGCGCCATGGAGGTCCTCCGGCAGTCCCCAGCGGCCGGCTGGGATCCGCTCGAGGATCGCCCGGTGACGGTGCGGGTCGCGACGCAGGGCGTCGGTGTTGTCGGTGGCGAAGTAGCCGGGAGCGATGGCGTTGACGTTGACCCCGTGGGGCGCCCACTCGTTGGCGAGCGCCCGGGTCAGTCCGGCGACGGCGCTCTTGGCCGCCGTATAGCTCACCACGTTGACCCCGCCCTGGTAGCTCAGCATCGACGCGGTGAAGATGACCTTTCCCGCGCCGCGCTCGACCATCTGGCGTCCCACCTCTCGGGTCAGCACGAACTGGCTCGACAGGTCGACCTCGATGACCCGGTCCCAGGAGGCGTCGGTGTGGTCGACGGCCGGGGCCCGCTCGATGGTGCCCGCGTTGTTAACGAGGATGTCGATGTGACGGTCGCCGACCACCCGTTGGGCGAAGCGGGTCACCGCGGCGCGGTCGGCGAAGTCGACGCGATAGCCCTCGAACGTCCGACCCAGGACCTCGACGTCGGCCTGCACCAGGCTTCCCGACGGCTCCAACGACGCGCTGACGCCGATGATGTCGGCGCCCGCGGACGCCAGAGCCGTGGCCATCGCGCGGCCCAGCCCACGGCGGGCGCCGGTCACCAGGGCGACGCGGCCGTGCAGGTCGAAGCTCGACAGGCCCGCCTGCCGCGCGGGAGTCGTCATCCGTCCCCTCCTGTTCCACAGTCGATGAGGACCTTCATCACGCGGCCACCCCCGGCCAGGCTCTCGAAGGCGGCCGGCGCGTCTGCCAGCGCGGTCGTCGTGGAGACCAACGCGTCGACCGGGATGGTCCCTGCGGCCAGGAGGTCGACGGCAGCCGTGAAGTCAGAGCGCTCGTAGACCCGGGCACCTAGGACCGTGAGCTCCTTCCAGAACACCCGCTTCATGTCGACCTGCCGAGGCTCCGGGTGGATGCCGACCGCCACCAGCCGTCCCCGGGCGCCGAGCGCGGTCAGCGCGAGGTCGAGGCCCGCCTGGACCCCGGACACCTCGAAGGACACTGCGGCGCCCGCGCCTTGCGACCACGAGTCGAGCCTGGAGACCAGGTCCGCCGCACCGCTATCGACGACGTCCAACCCCAGTCCCTCCACGACCGAGCGCCGGTAGGGATCCGGCTCGGCCACCAGGACGTGCGCACCGCGGGCTCGGGCCACGATGGCGATGAGCACCCCGATGGGGCCGCCGCCGACGACCAGCACCGGCTCGCGGGCCGACAGTCCGGCGCGTGCCACGTCGTGGTGGGCGACCGCCACCGGTTCGACGAGCGCCGCATCGCGCAGCGGCAGGTCAGGCGGCAGCCGCACGAGGAGGTCCTGGGGGACGTTCCACCGCTGCTGCATCGCGCCGGGGGAGTCGATCCCGACGAAGTCCAGCCGGTCGCAGATGTGCGCGTGGCCCGCGCGGCAGGTCGGGCACTCGCCGCACCAGCGCAGCGGCATCACGGTCACCGGGTCTCCGGCCGACCAGTCGGTCACGCCCTCTCCCGTCGTCACCACGCGCCCGGACATCTCGTGTCCGATCACCCCGTGGTCGGCGACCCGCTCGTCCATGTGCCCGGCCAGGATGTGCAGGTCGGTGCCGCAGATCCCCACGTAGGCCACCTCGAGCTGGACCTCGCCCGGTCCGGGAGGACGGGGCTGGACCTCGGCGACCTCGATGCCCGTCCCTGCGACGTACTGCGCGGCCAGCATCAGCCCTCACTCCAGACGGTGACGGGAGTCGTCAGGGTGCGCTCGCTGCCGACCTTGCGAGTCGTGCCCGTCACCTCTAGTAGCGCCCGGTGGGCGATGTCGCTGCTGGAGTGGCCGAACATCAGCTCGATGGCCCCCGAATCGACGATGCGCCCCTGTCGTCCGCAGTATGCGAAACGGTCGGCGGAGACCTCGAACGCAACCTTGACCTGTTCGCCGGCGTCGAGGTCGACTCGGGCGAAGCCGAGAAGCATGATCACCGGCCGGGCCACCTCGGCCACCGGATCGCTGTAGTAGAGCTGGACTACGTCCGCACCCCGGCGCGCTCCCGTATTCGTGATCGTGGCGGAGACGGAGAGTCGGCCGTCGGTGTCGACAGTAGTGGCGCTGAGGCAGGGGTCGGAGATCTCGAAGCTGCTGTATGAGAGCCCGTGCCCGAAGGGGTAGAGGACCGGTACCGAGATCGAGCTGGCAGCGAGTCCCGGAAGGCCGTAGGCGGACTGCAGGTAGGTCGAGGGCTGTCCGTGGGCCACAGCCGGAATCTGGACGGGAAGACGACCACTCGGGTTCACGCGACCGGACATGACGCCGGCGATCGCCGACCCTGCGCCTTGTCCGGGCATGAATGCCTGCACGATGGCGGAAGCTGCGTCCGAGAACTCGCCGAGGGCATAAGGGCGACCGGACACGCAGACCAGGACGGTGGGGGTCCCGGTCGCCAAAACGGCTCGCACAAGTTCTGCCTGCACCCCGGGGAGGGCTAGGTCAGGTGCGTCGCACCCCTCGCCTGAGGTGCCACCGCCGAACATCCCAGCCAAGTCCCCGACTGCCACCAGGGCGACGTCTGCCCGTGTGACCACCGTGACGGCCTCGGCGATCCCGCTCGTGTCAGCACCGTTGATGGCGCAGCCGGGGGTCGTGGTGACCTGCGTCGTCGGGAACTCCGCGACGACCGCATCGGCCAGGGTTGTAACGGGCACGCCCAGGCCGAGCTCTGGGAAGCGGGGGAGTAGGTGGTTGGGGTAGGAGTAGCACCCGAGGAAGGACCGGGCCTCTGCGGCGGTCGGGCCGACGACGGCGAGCCTCGACGGGCCGGTCAACGGGAGGATTCCGCGGTTCGCCAGGAGGATCACCGATTCTTCGGCTGCGAGCTGCGCGGCGGCCCGATTCTCGGGGTTGTCGAGGTCGGGGGCCGGATCCACCCCACTGAGCGGGTCGTAGTCAGCATCGAGAAGTCCGAGGTCGAGCTTCTGATCCAGAACCCTCCGGACGGACCGGTCCACGACGGCCTCGTCCAGCTGCCCGCCCCGCACCAGGTCGACGAGTCCGGCGCCGTAACAGCGGCTTGCTGGCAGCTCCACGTCCACACCCGCATCGAGGGCGAGCGCGCCAGAGGCCGCGGGCGAGGCAGCCACCTTGTGCACGTCTGACAGCAGGCTGATGGACCAGTAGTCGGACACCGTGACCCCGGTGAAGCCCATCTCGTCACGCAGCAGGGTGGTGAGCAGTTCCCGATCGGCGGCGACCGGGACGCCGTCGATGTCGGTGTAGGCGTTCATCACCGAGCGGGCGCCGCCCTCGCGGATCGCGACCTCGAACGGTGGGAGCATCACGTCACGCAGTTCCCGAGGTCCCATGCTCACCGGTGCGTGGTTGCGAGCCGCGCGCGAGGCTGAGTAGCCGACGAAGTGCTTGAGCGTGGCGATCACCCCGCCGGACTCAAGGCCCCGCACGTAGGCCGCCCCCATGATGGCGACCAGGTAGGGGTCCTCGCCGAAGGTCTCCTCGACCCGGCCCCAGCGGTAGTCGCGCACGACGTCGAGCACCGGGGCAAGGCCCTGATGGACACCGACGCTGCGCAGGTCGTCGCCGATACGGCGGCCGATGCGTCGGACCAGGTCCGGGTTGAAGGTGGCGGCGAGGGCAAGCGGTGTCGGGTAGATCGTCGCCTGGTACGTCGTGAAACCCGTCAGACACTCTTCATGGGCGATGGCGGGGATGCCGAGGCGAGTCTCGTCCACGAGGTCGCGCTGCATGGCGGCGAGCCTCGCGACGCCCTCGGCCGCCGACACCGGCGCGGTGCCGAAGGCCCGGGTGATCTGACCGAGCCCGTCGACGATCGACTTGTCCCAGGGGGTCTCCTCGAAGGCGTCCTGGAACGGGGCCACCAGCTGCTGGTCCGTCGCAGGATTGGCCTCGAAGCTGAACCCGACAAAGGCACTCCCCAGCTGCGCGACCTTCTCCTCAAGCGTCATCTCTGCAAGGAGGTCGCTGAGGCGCTCATCCCGCGGACGTGAGGAGTCCTGCCACGAACGGGACATCGGAACCTCGCCGCTATCGTTCGTGAGACTCATGAGGTCAGCACTCATCCGGCATCAGGAGCTAGCCGATCCTCAACAAGCTCCCACAGCTCCGGTGGGATGGAGAGGGTGGCGTTGCCCACGAGCTCGTCGATCCGCTGTGGTGCGCTGACGCCGACGACGGTTGAACGAATGCGCGGATCGCGGGTCGAGAACTGGAGCGCGAGCGCGGCCAGCGGGACACCGAACTTGCCGCAGGTCTGGTGCAACCACTCGACCGTCTCCACCACCAGAGGAGACGGTGCTCGGTATCCGTAGCGCGGGCTTGACGCAAGGGGCTTCGCCAGGATCCCGCTCGCATAGGGCGCGGCATTGACAAACGCCACACCGGCGGAGACACAGTCCGTGATCAGCGGACTCGCCGAACGGTCCAGAAGAGTGAAATGGTTGTGGTTCAAGATTATGTCCATCAGGCCGGTGTCGAGGTAGCGACGCATCTCGCCCAGATCACCGCCGGCAACACCGATGAGACCGACCAGTCCTTGGGCTTTGAGCTCCCGGATCGCGTCCAGGGGGCCGCCGGGTTTGACCATGTCGGCGAAGTCGAACCTCTCCGGGTCATGGAGGTAGTAGACGTCGAGGCGATCAACGCCCAGGCGGGCGGCGCTCTCAGCGAACGATTCGCGTACCCGGTCGCCGTCGAGAATGCGTTGTGCCGGCGCGGGGTCTGCCTTGGAGGCGATGACGACCCGCTGCCCGCTGGCCCCCAACTCACGCAGCACGGTACCGATTCGGCGTTCGCTCTCGCCGTCACCATATTCGTTCGAGGTGTCGATGAACGTGAGACCGCGATGGAGGGCGTGACGGATCGTCGCCACCGCTTGAGCCTCGTCTACGTCGTAGCCGTACGTGTCAGGCATACCGCCGAGCGGGCTCGTCCCTAGGCAGATGCTCGGCATCGAGAGACCGTCTAGCTCGGACAAGTTCACGACTTCCCCTGAGTCGTCCACACGCGTCCGTCAGGGAACTGGTAGTCCTCGAGGGTGGCGGGGTGCATCTGGCTGCTGAACCCCGGCATCGTCGGGGCGAGGTAGTGCCCGTTCTGGATGCGCGCGGGGTCGAGGAAGTGCTCGTGGAGGTGGTCGACGTATTCGATGACGCGCCCTTCGCTGCTTCCACTGACGGCGACGAGGTCGAACATCGACAGGTGCCGCACGAGCTCGCACAGCCCGACGCCACCCGCATGCGGGCAGACCCGGACCCCGAACTTCGCCGCGAGCAGCAGGATGGCGATGTTCTCGTTGACTCCGCCGACCCTGGTGGCGTCGATCTGCAGGATGTCGAGGGAGCCGGCGGCGAGCATCTGCTTGAAGACGATGCGATTGGCGACGTGCTCACCGGTCGCGACGAGCACCGGGGCGACCCCAGCGCGGATGGCGACGTGGCCCAGGATGTCATCCGGGCTGGTCGGCTCCTCGATCCAGTACGGGTCGAACGGGGAGAGCTTGTTGATCCAGTCGATGGCCTCGGCGACCTCCCACCGTTGGTTTGCGTCCACGGCGATGGCGATGTCCGGGCCGACGGCAGCGCGGGCGATCGCCATCCGTCGGACGTCCTCTTCGAGGTCGCGACCGACCTTGAGCTTGATGAACTGAAAGCCGTCCTTGACGGCCTCGACGGAGAGCCGGGCCAGCTTTTCGTCGTCGTAGCCGAGCCATCCTGGGGTCGTGGTGTAGGCGGGGTATCCGGTGGTCAGGAGGTGTGTGGTGCGGGTCGCGCGGCCGGGCTCGGCCGCACGAAGGATGCCCAGGGCCTCATCGCGGGTGAGCGCATCGCTGAGGTAGCGGAAGTCGACCAGGTCGACGATCTCCTCGGGGGACAGGCTCGCGAGCAGCGCCCATAGCGGTTGTCCGGCGCGTTTGGCGCGCAGGTCCCACAAGGCGTTGAGGACCGCTCCGGCCGCCATGTGCACGACGCCCTTCTCGGGGCCGAGCCAACGCAGCTGGGCGTCGCCGGTCAGCTCACGACCGAGGTCCCCGAGGGCGTTCAGCGTCTCCTCGACGTCGCGACCCACGATCCAGCTGCTGAGCGCCCGGATGGCCACGGTCTGGATGTCGTTGCCGCGTCCGGTGGTAAAGACGAAGCCGTGACCCTCGTGCCCGTCGTCGGCGTCGGTGGTGATCACGACGTAGGCCGCGGAGTAGTCCGGGGCAGGGTTCATGGCATCCGAGCCGTGCAGGCCGACCGATGTGGGGAATCGAACGTCCCGTGTCTCCAAGCTGACGAATCGCGTCATCAGGACGCCCAGGCCCGCGCGTAGACCTCTAGCGCTGTGCCCCGCATGACTCGGTCCCGTTCGCGCTCGGCGAGGTCCGACACCGAGTGAAGGACGAGGGAGACCCACCCTGCGTAGGAGATCTGGAGACTGGCGTTCGGCCAGTCGCTGCCGAACATGCAGCGGTCCGGTCCGAATGCGTCGACGGCTGCCCGCAGGTACCGACCGATGTTGTCGGTGCCACGGGTGCCTTCGTCTGCCTCTGTGGTCAGTCCGGACAGCTTGCAGCGGACGTTGTCCAGTTGTGCCATGGCCTTGATGTCTTGGAGCCAGCCGGTCCATTGGCCGGCTGCGACGTCCGGCTTGCCCAGGTGGTCGAGGACGAAAACCACCTCCGGGCAGTGTTCGGCGAGCTTCGTCACCTCCGCGATCTGGTGGGACCGCACGCACAGGTCGACGGTCAGCCCGAACTGGCCAGCCAGTCGGACCGCGTCGACGAACCGGGCCTGCAGCGCAAAACCTTCAGGTTCGTCCTGAATGAGCTGGCGTACCCCCGCGACCCCAGACTCGTGACTGAGTCGTTCGAGCGAGGTGCTGACTGCGGCTGCGCCGCGGTCGAGTGGCACACCGGTCACCAACGCCTGGATCCGCCCATCGCGCCCGCGCAGGTGCTGGACCCACGCGGTCTCCTGGTCCACCGCCTCCCACACGGGGTTGGCCTGGACGAAGACCAGGGCTTCGATCTGGACGTCGCCCACCTCAAGGTCCGCTGGGACGAAGGGTCGGTTCAGCTCGCTGAAGCCTTGGAGCCACGGGTAGTCGAATCGATGGGTGTCCCAGAAGTGGATGTGGCTGTCCACCACGGCCTGTGCTGTTGTCACGAGTCGCACTCCGGAGCTAGGCCGACGAGGTCGTCGACGGGATGTATGCCGATGTCTGTCTCGGGCGGAGCACGTGGCCCGGCACTCACCGGGAGTGCCGGGCCCTTCGGATGTCGTTCAGCCGGCGTCCGAAGCGTGCTCGCACGCGGAAGGCCTACTGCCAGGCCGAGGTGAAGTCAGCCGCGTTCTCCGCCGTCACCAGCGTGGTCCCTGTGTCGATGGACTTCACGTAGTCCTCGCCCCTGAGCGACTTGATTGCCGCCTCGACACCGAGGTTCGTCATCTTGAACGGCGACTGGGCCATCGTGGCCGTGGTCTTGCCGGCCTCGATGAGCTTGGCCATCTCCGGGTCACCGTCGTATCCGAAGATCAACAGCGGGTGGTTCTTGGACTCCGCCACGGCCACGGCACCCATCGCGGGGGAGTCGCACGCCGAGTAGATCGCAGTGAGGTCCGGGTGCTTGGTGAGGAGATCCTGCGTGACCGCGGCACCGGTCTTGGTGTCACACAGGGTTTGCTCCGCACCGATCACGACGTTGACGCCGGTGCCTTCGAGGGCCGCCTCGACGCCGTCGATGCGCTGGTCGAGGTTCGGCACCCCGCGGACGGCCTCCAGGAGGCCGATGGTGTCGCCGGACTTCAGCTGGGACTTGATGTATTCGCCGGCTGCCTCGCCGCCCGCGATGTTGTCCGTCGCGGCGACCGCATCCGCGACGACACCGGGGATGGTGTTGTCCACGAAGACGATGCGGACGCCCTGCGCCTGAGCCTCGTTCAGTGCGTCGGCGACGCCGACGCCCATGGGCGAGACGACGATCGCCTGCGCTCCATTGGTGACGGCGTCCTGGATCTGCGCGATCTGGCAGGGCGTGTCGTCGTTGGTCTTGCAGGCGTTGGTCGTGAGCTCGATGTCGTCCGGGTGATCGGTCGCGTACTGCTTGGCGCCGGCGATCATCGCATCCCAGAATCCGCCCGTGGCCTTGGTGAGAAGAGTGACCTTGAACTTCTCGTTGGTGGCCCCGCTTCCACTCCCGGACGGTTCCTCGGTTCCCCCCCCGTCGTCGCCGCACGCGGAGATGAGCATCGCCCCCGCTGCGAGCACGACCAACGCTTTCAGTCGAGTCGACATGTGTGTTGCTCCTTCTAGTCGGATCTGCCGCACGTGTCGTGCGTCCAGGTGGTGAGGCTTCAAACGGTTGTGCTCCCTCGAGCCCCGACGATCCAGGACACGAGTTGTTCTTGGTTGTCCGCAGTTGCCGGCGCTTCGCCGATCTTGCGTCCGCCGCGCATGACCATTGCCCGGTCCGCGACCGCCATCACGTGGTCCATGCTGTGAGAGATCAAGATGACCGCGACGCCGGAGGTTCTGAGCCGATCGACCAGCTGCAGGACCCGCGCAGACTCCCGAAGCCCGAGGGCAGCGGTCGGCTCGTCGAGGATGACGAGCTTCGAGGAGAACGCCACTGCTCGCGCGACCGCCACTGCCTGGCGTTGGCCTCCCGACATCAGTGCTACGTCAGCATCGAAGTCAGGGAGCCGGATCTGCAGACGGTCGAGAAGGTCCTTGGTGCGGGTGGACATCTCCTTCTGTTTCATCCACTGCAGACCGCGTGGCAACCAGGACGGCCCCGCCACTTCGCGGCCGGCGAAGAAGTTCGCGGTCGGGTTGAGGTTGTCGAACAGGGCCAGGTCTTGGTAGACGGTCTCGATCCCGTTTGTTCGCGCATCGGCCGACGAGGTGATGTGGACGGGGGACCCGTCGATCTGGATCTCGCCTCGGTCGAGCTTGTGGACGCCGCTGATGCACTTGATGAGGGTCGACTTGCCGGCGCCGTTGTCGCCGAGGAGGGCGAGGACCTCACCGGAGCGGACCTCGAGGTCGACGGCGTCGAGTGCGACCACTGCCCCGAAGGTCTTGGTGGCACCACGAACGCTCAGGACAGGTTCTACCCCGGAGGGAACGACGGCGTGGACGGCGTCAGTCATGCGAGCCTCGCCTGCATGCTTCGGAACCGGTTCTCGACGTAGGCCCGCAAGACGTCGAGCTCGACGGCGACGATGACGACCACTCCCACGGCGATGTACTGGAAGTTCGGGTCGAGACCGAGCAGGTTGAGGCCGTTTTTCATGACCCCGAGGATCAGCGCACCTGTCAGGGCGTTCAGGACGCCGCCGCGGCCGCCCAGGAAGCTGCCGCCGCCGATGATCACCGCGGCGATGGCGGTGAGCTCCATGCCCGCGCCCGTGAACGGCGAGCCGGCGTTAGCGGTTCCGACGAAGAGCATCCCGCCGATGGCCCCGGACAGGCCGCTCATGGCGTAGACCGATATCAACGTCCAGTTCGTCGGCACGCCCGTGCGGACCGCGGCCTCGGGGCTGCCACCGACGGCGTAGATCCAGCGGCCCCACACGAGCTTGTGCAGGATGACGGCACAGATGACCGCGAAGACGATCACCACGAGCGTGGCGTAGGGGAACCATCCGATGGGGTCCGCACCCGGGATCTCAGTGATACGTCCGCCGCCGAGCGTGTGCACGATCGACGGGGAGCCCAGGACGGTGGAGCCACCGGCGATGTAGAGGGCGAGCCCTGCGCAGACGCTCAAGGTGGCGAGGGTGGCGATGAAGGGATGCGGCAGACGCCCCCACACCAGCAGCAGCCCGTTGACCAGACCGACGGACAACCCCGTCAGCAAGGTGGCCCCGATGGCCAGCCCCGCCGAGTTGGTGTCGCGGTAGACGACGGTGACCATCACGCAGCACAACGAGACGTTGGAGCCGATCGACAAGTCGATGCCGCGGGTGAGGATCACCAGAAGCTGACCCAAGGCGATGACGCAGACACCGCTGGTCTGCTCGAGGACGTTGCCGATGTTCCCGAACGTCATGAAGACGTGGCCCTCGGTGGCCGCCCAGAGGAACAACATCATCAGCGCCAGAATGAACAGCGGGCCTGTCTTCAGCGCGAGCAGGACAACCTTGATCGCTCGTGACGATCGGGCGTTGCTCGCATCCGACACCTCTCCGAACTCGGGCTGAGGGGTCGCCCCGTCGACGCTGATGGCGAGGCGACTAGCCGACTCGTCGTCGATCACGTCGCGCCTCCTTTCCGGCAGCATCGGGACGGCTGCAGCGGCAACATATCCTAGAACCTATAGGATATGGAAGATATGAATGCTGTAGCGTAATCCCACGTACTCGACACGCGAAGGCCGAGATGGACCGTTATCAAATCGAAGCAATCCGCGAGTCCGCGGCCGGCCAGCGCCTGGCGCAACGCCAGGCGCTGCCGGGTTCGGTGTACGAAATCGTCACCGACATGCTCATGACCCACACGTTCGAACCGGGCGCCCGCCTCAACATCGAAGAGCTCGCGCGCACCCTCGGCGTGTCGCCGACACCCGTGCGGGAGGCGCTGGCGCGCGTCGAGGCCGACGGTTTGATCATGAAGCAGCCAGGACGCAGCTACACGGTGGCGCCCCTCATGGGGATCGAGCAGGTGCGCGAGCTCATCGAGCTGCGGTTGCTCGTCGAACCCGCACTGGCTGCCAAGGCCGCCGTCCACGCGGAGTCGAACGAGATCAAGGAGCTGCGCCGCGTTGCCCGGTCCGGTGGAGCCGGCGGCGAGATCACGGCTGCGGCGAACCGGTTGGACATGGTCTACGACGCGACCTTCCACGCCATGGTCGCGGACCTCGCCGGCAATCAGATGATCAGCAACATGCTGACCCGACTGCGCAGCCACGTGCACACCTTCCGGCTGTACTACCACGCTGGCCTGCACTCGGTGACGAAGAACGAGCACCTGGCGGTGGTCGATGCGGTCGCCCGGAAGGATCCCGACGGGGCCGAGGAAGCGATGCGTGCCCACCTGGTGTCAGCGCTGGAGCGGCTGGAGACGTTTGTCGACGGCGGGATCGCGACCGAGGAAGCCAGGCGCATCCCGAAGGAGGGCGGCGCTGTCGATGGGTGAGGGGACGCTCAGCGGCCAGGTTGCGCTGGTACCCGGCCGAACTCATCCCCCGAACGCCCCACGGTGGAGATCCCATGGCTGAACTGCCTCGGCAGGTGCTCTTCGGAGCCGCCTACTACCACGAGTACCAGACGACAGACAGGCTCAAGACGGATCTCGACCTCATGCGCGATGCCAACTTCACGGTCATCCGCGTCGGCGAGTCGGTCTGGTCGACGTGGGAGCCAGACAATGGCGTCTTCGATCTCGAGTGGCTGGCTCCAGTCCTCGACGAGGCACACGCGCGCGGAATCGCGGTCGTGCTCGGAACGCCGACCTACGCGGTACCACCGTGGCTGGCTCGGCTCCACCCCGAGATCAACGCCGAACGCGCGAGTGGGCACCGGATGGGTTGGGGCGCGCGTCAGGAGGTCGACTACACGCATGCTGGGTTCCTCTTCCACGCAGAACGCGTGATCCGGAAGATCGTCGACCGCTATGCCCACCATCCAGCCGTCATCGGATTCCAGGTGGACAACGAACCGGGCCTGCAGATCTTCCACAACCACGGCACCTTCCAACGCTTCGTCGACCACCTGCGGCTCGAGTACGGCACGGTCGAGCGGCTCAACCAGGAGTGGGGGCTCGTCTACTGGTCGCACCGGTTGACGACGTGGGCTGACCTCTGGACACCGGATGGGAACGCCCAGCCGCAGTACGAGCTGGCGTGGCGGCGCTTTCAGGCTCGTCTGACGGACGAGTTCATCGCGTGGCAAGCCGGGATCGTGCGGGAGTACGCGCTCGAGCATCAGTTCGTGACCACCTGCCTGGCATACGACCGGCCGGCGATGGACGACCTCGGCGTCACCCGTTCCTTGGACGTGACGTCCGCGAACGCCTACTACGTGATGCAAGACGGTCTGCAGCTCCCGGACGCTCGCGAAGAGACGCAGACCTGGAAGACGGACGGCACCTGGGCGTTCTACCTCAGCGCGGACCGCATGTACTCATCACGGCAGGAGCCATACTTCGTCACCGAGACCAACGCGGCAACCATCGGCATGGCCTGGGACAACAGGCCCGCCTACGACGGCCAGTGGCGCCAGGCAGCCTGGGGTCTCATCTCCCGCGGCGCCTCGATGATCGAGTACTGGCACTGGCACACATTGCCCTTCGGGACTGAGATGTACTGGGGAGGGGTGCTGCCGCATAGCGGCGAACCCGGTCGCACGTATGACGAGGTGTCAGGGCTGGGCCGTGAGCTGCGCGCCGCCGGCGACCTCGTGGCAGGGCTGACCCCCGACGCCGACGTCGCCGTCGTCTACTCCGGACCGAGCAAGTGGCTCATGCAGCGACATCCCGCGCTGTGCCACGCAGACGGCTCGCCCGACGACCGCGCCTACCAGGGTCTGCTGGAACCCTTCTACCGCGGAGCTTTTGACGCCGGACTCCAAGCCCGGATCCTGCACGACCGTCAGCTGGTCGGAGCCGCCGCACTACCGACGTTGTCACCGGACCAGGTGGCCGCCACCCTTCCCATCCTGGTCGCCGCCGGCGTGTATGTGGCCAGCGATGAACTGCTCAACTGGTTTCGCGCCTACGTGGATGCCGGCGGGCACCTCATCGTCGGCCCTCGAACGGGCTACGCCGACCTTGAAGCACGAGCAAGAACGGGCGTCCACCCGGCTGGTCTCAACGAGCGGGCCGGCGTCTGGTACGCCGAGTTCAGCAACCTCCTGACACCGGTGCCGGTCCGAGCCAGCAACGGCTCAGACCTGCATCCGCCCCAGTCAGCCGCAGCCACGCGCTGGGTCGACGGCCTGCTCGTCACCGGCGCCGACGTGCTCCTCGAATACGACCACCCGCACTTCGGCAGATGGCCCGCGATCACCTCGCGAGCCGCGGGCACCGGGCGAGTGACGTACGTCGGGACTGTGCCGAATCCCGCACTCGCCCAGTCGTTGTTCGCATGGGCAAGCGCCGGTCAGCCGCGCCGTTGGAGGGGCCTCCCGGCCGAAGTCACCGTCACAGGCGCGACGGCGAGGGACGGGGCGCACCTGACATTCGTCCACAACTGGAACTGGCAGCCGCGCTCGCTAGCCGCGCCGGTCGCCCTGCGTGACGTCCTGTCCAGTCAGGACTTCTCGGTCGGCGACAGCATCGATCTGGGGCCCTGGGACGTCCGAGTGTTCACCGATCGCGAGTGACGCGACTCAGATTCCCGACCAGCCGGCGACAACGGATCGGGTCGAAAGTGACTGCCGACGTCATCACCACGGCTGGGAGAACCAGTTCATCGACGGGGACGGCGGAAGAGTCCTGGCCGCGGCTGCGAGCCGCGGCCAGAGAGTGCGATGCGCCTCCTGGCACCAGGCTGCGTGAGTAGGTGGGGAGGCGCTCGACAGCCAATGCTTGGTCTACTCCGGTCTCGGCGAAGTCGCAACCATGGTTGAACCGGCAACTGATGTGGTCGGGCCGAGCGTCAGACGACGTCGCGGCGGCTGGTCGCGGTCATGGATACCACCAGCGCGGCGAGCGCGTAGACCGTCAGGAGGGCTGCCGCCAGCCACACGGTCTGGACGATGCCGTCGCGATCCTGCGCCGCCAGGCCCTGAGCGAGTGCGCCGGGGACGAAGCGGTGAGCTTCGGGCACCTCGGCCAGCACGTTCTCGATGAACAGCAGCCAGGTGAACAGGACGACGAACGTGGGCACCTGGGATCGGATGACGGCGCCGACCGAGAGCCCGATGACTCCGAGGAGCCCACCACCGACCGCGCCTGCGGCGAACAGGCCGACGTAGTCACCGGTCGTCGGCATCTGGGTGAGGTCACGGACCTTCAGGGTGGCCGTGGCGGTCAGCGAGGCCGTGCCGATCGAGGCGAGGGCAGCGACGGCACCGGTGGCGAAGGCGGTGAGCGCCTTGGCCGCGATCACCTCCCAACGGCGAGGGGCCGCGAGCAAGGTCGGTCGAATGGTGCCGGTGCGGAACTCGGCGGTGATCGACAACCCTCCGATGAGGGCGGCGAAGAGACCGCCGAGGCCGACACCGACATCCGTGAGCAGCTCGCGCTGCCCCGTGCGGGTGCCGAGGCGGTCGGCGGGCAGGGCGAAGGTGTGCACGACGATGGCCACGGCGACCAGGCCGGCCGAGGCGGCCAGCATGCCGGCCAAGGTCCTGGTCGTGGTGACCTTGGCGACCTCGGAGCGCAGCTGACGGATCACGAGGCCACCGCCGTGGTGAGCGTCAGATAGGTCTGCTCCAACGACTGGCCGGTCCGGGAGATCTCGGTCATGGAGAAGTCCCCCAGGAGACGGCCCGCGTCGATGATGAGCACCCGGTCGACCGACTGCTCGACCTCGGCGAGCACGTGGCTGGACACGAGCGCGGCGCCGCCACGGTCGGCGAACCGTCGCAGGAACGCGCGCAGCCAGTGGACGCCCGCCGGGTCGAGGCCGTTGATCGGCTCGTCGAGGATGAGGAGTGCGGGGTCGCCGAGCAGTGCTGCGGCGAGTCCCAGGCGCTGCCCCATTCCCAGGGAGTAGCCGCGAACCTTGCGGTCGGCGGACGCGGTCAGCTCGACGAGGTCGATGACCTCGTCGACACGAGTCGGGTCGATGCCAGAAGCGAGGGCGAGCACGTGCAGATGAGCACGGCCGGACCGGTCGGGGTGGAAGTCGGCGTGCTCCAGCACCGCGCCGACGCTCCTGGCCGGCTCGGCGAGGTCGGCGTACCTCCTGCCGAGGACCAGCGCGGTGCCGCTGGTCGGTGATGCCAGCCCGAGCAGCAGCCGCAACGTCGTCGACTTCCCGGCCCCGTTGGGCCCGAGGAACCCGGTGATCTGCCCGGCCTCGAGGGTGAAGCTGATGTCGTCGACCGCACGGACGCCGCCGTAGGTCTTGGTCAGTCCGCTCACCTCGACCACAGGACCCGGGGTCACGACCTGCCCCGGCGAACGAGGTAGACGGCCACTCCGACACCCACGACAACGGCGAGGATGGCGAGGTGCGCGAGTGGCTGCGATCCGGCGTCGGAGAGACGGGACTCGGAGCTGAGGGCAACGGAGGTCATCACGTCGGCAACGCTAGGAATCGGCCGTCTTCTCCGAAACGCCAGCGCGGTGGATCCTGGAGGTCCTCGTGATGTGGACCGATGTCCCCCTGCAGGGGGATTCGAGGCATTCGCGAGATGGCTACGCTCACGCGGTGTCGGCAGTGATGGCAGTGCGCGGCTACACGGTGCGCACTAGTGCGACGAGCAGGTGGCGCACCCTGGGCCTCGACGCCCTGCTGGCCCTCGGCAGCTTCGCGATGTGGCTGGCGCTGCTGACCCGACAGGGAAGCGTCGACCCGCTCGACATCGGTCTCCTCGTCCTGGCCTCGGCGCCGCTGGCAGCGTGGCGCTCGGCCCCGTTGCTCGTGTACGCCGTGACCGGCGTCGCCGCGCTCTTCCTGGCCGGACGGGGCGAGGTCGTCTGGCCGCCGATCGGTCCGTGCGTCGCGCTCTACCTCCTTGCGGCCAGCCGTGACGCCAGGTCTCCGTGGACGTGGCGCACCACCGCGGTGGTCCTCGGGCTCCTCGCGCTCTACCTGGGCGTGGTGATGACCGCCTCGGACTGGGTCGCGACCGACCTGGGCCACGCCGTGCTCGCCGGTGCGGTGGCCTGGTTCGCCGGCGAGCGGACCCGGCTACGCCGCCAACAGCTCGTCGACCTGCACGAGCGGATGCGACAGGCAGAGGAGTCGGCGGCGGCGGGGCTGCGGCTCGCGGTCGCCGAGGAGCGGACGCAGATCGCGCGCGACCTGCACGACTCCGTCGGCCATGCGCTCACCCTGATCGCCGTGCGGGCCGGTGCCGCACGCCTGCGCCAGGACGACGCGGCCTCACTGGCGGCGCTCACGGACATCGAGACCCTCGCTCGCGAGACCACGGCCGACATCGAGCAGATCGTGAACCCGCTCCGCGGTCCCACGGAGGTGGACAGGTCGCCGGTCGGACTCGCCTCGGCGGGAGCGCTGGTCGACCAGTTCCGCGCGGCCGGCCACGACGTCGTCCTGACGCAGGGGCGAGAGATCGGTGGGCTGACCGTGGCTGCCGACCAGGGCGCCTACCGGATCCTGCAGGAGTCGCTGACCAACGCCGCCCGCTACGGCTGTGGCTCGACCACGGTCTCCCTCTCGACGGCTGCCGGCTGGGCAGTGATCACCGTCCAGAACCCGATCGCGGAACCCCGGCGCTCGGCTGGTGGGGGACACGGCATCGCCGGCATGCGCGAGCGGGCCGGCCTGCTCGGCGGGTCGCTGTCGGCCGAGGAGCACGACGGCCGGTTCCGCGTCGAGCTGCGCCTTCCCCGACGGGATGACCAGCAATGAGCAAGGTCAGGGTCCTGCTCGTCGACGACGACCACCTGATGCGCGCCGGCCTGGCCGAGCTGCTGGCGATCGACCCCTCCATCGAGGTGGTGGCCCAGGCCGCCACGGGTCGCGAAGCCATCACCCTCACCCGGCGACACCGGCCGGACGTCGTCCTCATGGACGTGCAGATGCCCGATCTGGACGGCATCACTGCGACGCAGGAACTCGTGAACGAGGCCCCAGACACGCGCATCCTGATCCTGACGACCTTCGAGCTCGACGACTACGTCTTCGGCGCCCTCAGGGCCGGTGCAGCCGGCTTCCTGCTCAAACGGACCCGGCCGGAGGAGCTCATCGCCGGCGTCCACACGATCGCCACGGGCGAGTCGTTGCTGTCACCGTCCGTCACTCGCCGCGTCATAGACCGGATGGCCCGACAACCCGTGCCGGACCTGGCCGGGGACGGGGTCCTCGACAGACTGACCCCGCGAGAACGCGAGGTCCTCGGGTTCCTGGCGCAGGGGCTCTCCAACCGCGAGATCGCCGACAGCCTCGTGGTCGAGGAATCAACGATCCGGACGCACGTCAAGCGAGTCCTGTTCAAGCTCGATCTCCGCGACCGGATCCAGGCGGTGATCTTCGCCTACGAGAACGGCATCAACCAGCCGGGCGCACGGCCGTGACCAGGCGGAGCCGTGCGGCAGGTGAAGCTGCTGGCCCGCTCCGGGTCTCCGCCGCGGTAGGTCGCGATCTTGGGATACGGGCACAGCGGGCGGGTGCGGTCAGGTGCCCAGGCCGCCGGCAGGTCGGGGTTGACGCCCCCCGGGTTTCCCGCGCCGCGGGCGGAGGCGACGATGCGGTCCGGGGCGACGCCGTACTCCACCCACCTGATCAGGGCACCCAGGCCGTCGAACTGGTCCGTCGACGGGCCACGCTGAACGTGCCCCATGCCCGGCACCTCGAAGTAGCGGGCGAACGCCTCCGCCTTGCCCTTGTAGCTCTTGTCGAGGCGCCGGTACCAGCGCGCGGTGTCGTCGGAGGAGAAGACCGCGTCGGAGACACCGTGCACCACGATCATCTTGCCGCCCCGGTTGCGGAGGGTGTCGAGGCGGGACGGGTTCGGCGGCGTCATGAAGGACATCGCGCTCTCGGTGAAGGTGTCGTCGGTGGCGTAGATGTTCGGCGCCTGGGTGTCGACGTCGTAGCTCAGTGCGTAGCCACGCAGGTCTGCGAGGATCGCGGGACTCTCGGGCGGTGTCGAGAAGACGAAGCCGACCGCCATCGGGTCGAGCAGGACCGACAGGTCGAACTCCCAGGCCGCCCAGTCGGGCTGGACGAGCCCCGGGTCGAAGGAGAACGAGCTGTAGAGCCGCTCGCCCTGGCTGTTGCGAGCGCCGGCGAAGACACTCCGGACGACCGCCTTCTGCTTCCGGGTCAGGCAGGTGCCGTCCCGCCCGGCGGCGCAGGTGGGCACGGCCTTCCTCAGGTGGAACTTCTTCTGGCAGAGGGCCACGGCCTGCACCATCCCGTCGCGAAGGCGGTCCAGGCGGTCGCAGCGGCGCAGGATCGCGCTCGCGATGAGCTGACGCTCCGGCAGGGTGAGGGCGGTCGAGAGGTCGTCGGTGGAGGCCGCGACCTGGGCATACTGCTGCGCTCCCCACAGCTGGGCGACTGCGGCCTTGGGCAGGTTGAACCCGGGCGCCACGGCGAGGAAACCGTCGTAGTCGTCGGCGTAGCGGGCCGAGGCGACCATCGTGTGCCGACCTCCGTTGGACCCGCCGGCGAAGTAGGAGCGGTCGGGACCGCGCCCGTACGCGGCGCCGACCAGGCCCTTGGCCATCGGGGTGAGCTTGCCGACCGCCTGGTAGCCGTAGTCGAGCCTGGCCTGGGGGTCGAGGCCGAACAGGGGCAGCTGGTGCGTGCCGTGACCGGCGTCGGAGCTGAGGACCGCGAACCCCATCTGGAGGCCGTTGCGCAGCTGGCCGGCGGTGACGGTGCCCGTGGCGGGCGCCACGAAGCCGTCGAGTCCGCCGTTGCCCTGGTGGAGGAAGCGCCCCGACCAGTCGGTCGGCAGTCTCATCTGGAAGCCGATGGCGTAGGCCTGGCCGTCGACGACGCTGACTCGCTGGTGCATGCTGCCTTCGACGAGGCAGTGTTCCCCGACCGGATTGCCGGCGTTGGTCAGCGTGCCCGCGGGCACCATCTCAGCCTTGGTGATGACCGTGCTCGGCCACGCGAAGGTCAGCAGGGACTCGCAGTTCTGCAGGGTCCCGGGTGTCGCGGGGGAGAGCTGTGGCAGGCCAGCTGTCCGGACGGAGTGGCTCGGTGCCACTGCTCCCGCCATGGGCGTTGACAGGCTGCCACCGAGCAGTGCCAGGCATCCGATCGCGGCCGAGACCGCTGGGAGCATTCGCTTCGTCATCGTCTCTGCCCCGTCCGTGGTGACTACTCGGCGCCCTCGTAGAGCCCTTCGATGTCCGGCTCTTCCTCGATCCAGCCCTCGTCCAGCATCAGCTCGCCGACCCGGGTCGTCTCCTCGATGTGCAGGTCGGTGCCGAAGCCCTCGAGCCGGAGGTTGGCAGCCGCCTCCTCCGGGATGTTCGGGTTGACCGTGGTGATCTGCGCCCGCACGGCGTCGGGGTTCTGCTCGGCGAACTCCAGCGTCTCGTTGAGCGCAGCGGTCATGTCCGCGACCAGGTCGGGGTCGGACTCGACCAGCGCACCCGAGGTGAACATCAGCTGCAGTGCCATGCCCGGCACGGCGAGCGCGCACGGCGTCGTCACGATCACGTTGCCCTCGGCCACCAGTCCGCCCATGAATGGTTCGGGGACCCAGACCGCGTCAGCGGTGCCCTCGGCGAGGGCGGCCGGCATGTCCGGGAACGGCAGCTCGATGAACGTGACGGCGTCCGGGTCGCCGCCGTCCTGGCGGACCGCCTCGCGGATCACCAGATCGCCCATGCTGCGCAGGGTGTTGATGGCGACCGTCTTGCCCTCGAGGTCCGCAGCACTGTCCATGCCGGAGTCCGCCTTCGCCACCACCGCGTTGACGGCCTCTTCGGGCGTGTCCTTCTCGGTCGACCAGTTGCTGATGACCCGGACGTCCAGTCCCTGCTCCTTCGCGGTGATCAAGGAGACCGGGTTGCTGGACGAGAAGTCGAGCTCCTGCGACATGACCGCGGGGAGCAGGGCGGCGCCCCCCTGCCCGGTCTCGATCTTCAGCTCGATGTCGTGGTCTGCGAAGAAGCCCTCCTCGATGCCGGCGTACATCGCCGCCGTCGGAACGATCGGGAGCATGCCGACGGTGACGGTGCGCATCCCGCCGTCGTCGTCGCCCCCGTCGTTGTCGTCGCCGCAGCCGTAGAGCGCGGGGAGCAGAAGAAGTGCGAGGGCCTGCGCTGTGAGGATTCGCCTCATGTCGTCCTCCCGAGTGTGCCGTGTGTCACAGCATCTTCAAGGTTGTTCAGAATGTCAACGATTACGTTTCTGACATCCTGTCGGCAGATGGCGAGGGTCGGGGGAGCGGCCCCTGCGGCCGTGCGGCTGTGTGGCCGGATGGCACGATGGCGACCCGGGCACAGGCGACGAGGAGGCGACGATGAGCATCGGTGACACCGAGGACCCGGCCATCGAGACCCTGGGCGACACCGGGCTTCTGCTGTCGGTCGCCGGCGCCATGGCGATCCGCAACGCCAACGCGGTTCTCGACGCGGTCGGGCTGCGCGCCCGGACGTTCTCGATCCTCGAGCTCGTGGTCCGCACGGGTGGGGTCAACCAGCGCAACCTGGCCGACAAGCTGCGGTTGAACCCGAGCCAGATGGTCGCCCTCGTCGACACCCTGGTCGGCGACGGCCTGGTCGAGCGGCGGCAGGACGACGAGGACCGGCGAGCCCGGCTCGTGTGTCCCACCGAGGAGGGCGAGAGGCGCTGGGCCAAGGCGCGCGAGCTCGCGGACGGCGCCCTCGATCGCACGCTGCGCGACCTCACACCGCCCGAAAGGGCGTTGCTCCACCAGATGCTCTCGGTCGTCGTGCACGCGAGCGAGCCCGACTGATACCGGTCGCTGGTCCTTGACGACCGCTGACCCGATGCCTACGGTCATCGTTCAGAAGTTGAACGATGTGGAGTCTCGGGATGGATCTGGACGGCAAGGTCGCCGTGGTGACCGGGAGTGGCCGCGGCCTGGGCCGCGCCTACGCCGAGGCGCTGGCGGCGGCCGGAGCCGCGGTCGTCGTCAACGACCTGCAGGCCGAGGCGGTGGACGAGGTGGTGGCGGCCATCAGGGCTCAGGGCGGGACCGCGAGCGGGGTCGTGGCAGCCGTCGGAACCGCTCGAGCCGCAGACGAGATCGTCGGCCACGCGGTGGACGCCCACGGCCGCCTCGACGTGATGGTCACCAACGCCGGGATCCTGCGCGACCGCGTGCTGTGGAAGATGTCGGACGAGGACTTCGACGCCGTGGTCGAGGTCAACCTCCGCGGCACGTTCACCTGTGCGCGGGCGGCCGCCGTGCGCATGCGCGAGCAGGACGGGGGCGGCCGCATCATCCTCGTCTCCTCTCCGGCCGGGCAGCGAGGCAACTTCGGGCAGACCAACTATGCGGCCACCAAGGCCGGCGTGGTCGCCTTCGCCCGCACCTGGGCGATGGAGCTGGCCAGGTCCGGTATCGACGTCAACGCCATCGTCCCAGTGGCCGCCACCGAGATGACCAAGACCATTCCCGCCTTCGGCCCCGTCATCGAGGAGGCAGAACGCACCGGGAGCCCGTTCCCGGAGTGGCTGCGCAAGGACGAGGGCCTCGGCACCGTCGAGGACGTGGCTGCGCTCGTGGTGTTCCTCGCCTCGGACGCCGCGAAGGGAGTGACCGGCCAGGCCATCGGCATCGGAGGCGACCGGCTCGCCCTCTGGGCTCATCCGAGCGAGAAGGTCGTGCGTTTCCATGACGGCGGCTGGAGCGCGGACGCGATCGCGGCGGAGTGGGCGTCGAGCCTTGGCGACCAGGCCGAGACCTACGGGATCCCTGCGCCCAAGGTGCCTGACTCGTCACCGACCTCGCCCTCGAAAGGCACGCCATGACCATCACTGCGACCGGCATCGAGGGGATCAAGGCCCTCTCCGGCTCCGACCTCGGCGCGAGCGACTGGCTCGAGATCACCCAGGAGCGTGTCGACACCTTCGCCGACGCCACCGACGACCACCAGTGGATCCACGTCGACCCGGAGCGCGCCGCCCAGGGGCCGTTCGGTGTCGCCATCGCCCACGGCTACCTGACGTTGTCGTTGATCATCCCGCTGTTCAACGAGCTGCTGAGGATCGAAGGTGTCTCCATGGGCGTCAACTACGGGCTCGACAAGGTGCGCTTCCCGGCCCCGGTGCCGGTCGGCTCCAAGATCCGACTGGTCGGCAAGGTCGGCGACGTCGACGACATCCCTGGCGGCGTGCAGATGCAGGTGGGCTTCACGGTGGAGATCGAGGGCAGTGCCAAGCCTGCCTGCGTCGCGGAGGCCATCTACCGGCAGTACGCCTGATGGCCGCTGCCCCTCGGCGTGACCTGGGCGGCCTCCTCCTCGGGATCGCCGGCATCCTGACGTTCCTGACGATCTGGGAGCTAGTGTCGAGGGCGGGAGTGGTCAACAGTCGCTACCTGCCCCCGCCGACGGAGGTGTTCGGGTCACTGGTCGACGCCTTCGGGACCTCGCGGCTCTGGTCCGCGGTGGCCTACACACTGCGGGGCTGGGCGGTCGGGCTGGCGATCGCGGCGACTGCGGGGACGGTGCTGGGCGTCGTGATCGGCATGAGCCGGTTCCTGCGCCTCACCACCCGCTCGACGATCGAGTTCCTGCGTCCGATCCCGTCGGTGGCCCTGGTGCCGGCGGCGGTCCTGTTGTACGGCACCTCGATGCGCGCGACCCTCCTGCTCGTCATCTACGCGACCTTCTGGCAGGTGCTCATCCAGACTCTGTACGGCGCCGTCGACGTCGATCCGGTCGCCGACGACACGGCACGCAGCTTCGGGCTGGGCCGGCTGGCCCGGATCCGCCACGTGGTGTGGCCGACCGCGCTCCCGTATGTCATGACCGGCCTTCGCCTCGGCGCGGCGGTCGCCCTGATCCTCGAGATCACCGGTGAGCTGGTCATCGGGGGTGGCGGGCTGGGCGAGCAGATCGCGCTCGCCAAGACGGGTGGGGCGGTCCCCCTGGTCTATGCGTTGGTCATCGTCACCGGGCTGATCGGGATCGCCATCAACCTGCTGGCCCGGTCCGTCGAACGCGCCACCCTGTCCTGGCACGTCTCGGTCCGCGGTGAGGTTCCGCTGTGAGGAGGGCTCCGAAGATCCTGGTCCAGGGCGGTTACGTCGTCGGCCTGCCCCTGCTGCTGGTCCTGGGGTGGTGGGTGGCGGCTCGCGACACGACGAACTTCTACGTGACGACGCCCGACGAGCTGTGGACGACGTTCGTCGACACCTGGTTCGGCGACCGCTTCGGTTCCGACGTGCTGCCGAGCGTCGCGCGCTTCGCGATCGGCACCGCGCTCGCCATCGCCCTGGGCATCACGCTCGGCGTCCCCATCGGGTTGGTCAGGTGGCTGCGCCGCTTCACCGAGCCGCTGTTCGAGTTCTTCCGGGCGATCCCGCCCCCGGTCCTGGTCCCCGTCCTGATGCTGGTGGTCGGCGTCAACAACTCGATGAAGATCCTGGTGATCGTCTCGGGTGCGATCTGGCCGGTGCTGCTCAACACGGTGGAGGGGATCCGCGCGGTCGACCCAGTGCTGCGCGACACCGCCCGCACCTACCGGATCAGTGGCTTCACCCGGTTGCGCTTCGTGCTGCTTCCGGCGGCTGCCCCGCGGATCTTCACCGGTATCCGGCAGGCACTGTCGGTCGGCTTGATCCTCATGGTGATCTCCGAGATGTTCGCGTCGTCCTCGGGGCTCGGCTTCACCATCGTGACGTTCCAGCGGACCTTCGCGGTCCCGGAGATGTGGAGCGGCGTGCTCCTGCTGGGGCTGCTCGGACTCGCCGTGTCCTTCGTCTTCCAGGTGACCGAACGCCGGGTGCTTGCCTGGTACCACGGTCAGAGAGAGGTCCAACATGGCCGATGACGTCACCCTGTCGGTGCGCGGGCTGCAGAAGGTGTACCGGTCGGACTCCGGGGGAGTGGAGGCGATCCGGGACCTGACGTTCGACCTGCGCCGAGGTGAGCTCGTGTGCCTGGTCGGTCCCTCCGGCTGCGGCAAGACGACGCTCCTGCGCTGCATCGCCGGCCTGCTCGAACCCAGCGGGGGTGAGATCGCCCTGGATGGTGTCCCGGTCACGGGCCCTCCGAAGGGGATGGCCGTGGTCTTCCAGGAGTACGGCCGCAGCCTGTTCGCGTGGATGACGGTGCGCGCCAACGTTGAGCTCCCGCTCAAGAACGCGCGCCTCGCCAAGCCCGAACGTCGCCGCCTGGTGGACGAGGCGTTGGAGGCGGTCGGTCTCACCGACGCAGCCGACTCCTACCCATGGCAGCTCTCGGGTGGCATGCAGCAGCGCGTCGCCATCGCGCGCGCGGTCGCCTACCAGCCGGAAGTGCTCCTGATGGACGAGCCGTTCGCCGCGGTGGACGCACAGACGCGGGCCGACCTGGAGGACCTGATCCGCGAGGTGTGGAAGCGGTTGGGCGTGACGGTGCTCTTCGTGACCCACGACATCGACGAGTCGGTCTACCTCGGGGAGAGGGTGCTGGTGCTGTCCAACCGGCCGACGGTCGTCCAGGAGGATCTGACGATCGACCTGCCCGCCGAGCGCGACCAGCTCACGACCCGCTCGATGCCGCGCTTCACCGAGCTGCGCGCACACGTCTACGAGCAGATCCAGCTGGCGAAACGTGCCGAGCCCGGCCAGATGCCCACGACTCCCACCGCTCCTTAGGTCACAGGTCGCGGTGGACCTCGTCCGGCTCCTCGCGGGTGGTGCGGTTGAGGCTGCGGATGGCCAGCGCGAGACCACCCCACACCACCGCCATCGCGACGAGCATCATGACGATGGCGGATGTCGTCATCGGGAGACCTCCTCAGCTGGTGCGGTCAGGTCGACGGTGCGCCGCCAGGGGAGCCGGGCGAGCACCAGGGCCACCACGACCACCAGCGCCGCCGAGCCCCAGCCGATCCAGTAGATCAGCCAGTCCGGATAGCCGCCGTACGGCTCGTCGAGCACGGCCCTGAGCTCGTCGATCAGGACGTAGACGAGGGCAGCCGGGGTGACCACGCCCACCAGCACGAGCCACCAGCTGCCCAGCTGCACCGATCCCGTGCTGTTGAGGTGGTCCCGCAGGTGGTCGAGGTCGCGGTAGACCCACGTGACGGCGAGCATGCTGACCACGGCGACCAGCAGGATGCCGAAGCGGTTGATGAAGTGGTCGGCGGTGTCCAGGATCGGCACGCCGGTGGTGGTGGCGAAGAGCAGGATGCTGGCGGCCGCGGCCGGCCCTCCGACGACGAGCGACGCCGCGGCCCGGCCCAGGTCCAGCTTGTCGCGGACCGCGGAGATCACGACCTCGATGACGCTGACCAGCGAGGTGAGGCCTGCCACCACGAGCGATCCGAAGAAGAGCACACCGATCAGAGCTCCTGCCGGAGCCTCGGAGATGATCGCCGGGAACGCGACGAAGGCCAGGCCGAGGCCCGAGGTGGCCACCTCGTCGACGGCCACCCCGTTGGCCTGTGCCATGAAGCCCAGGGCGGCGAACACCCCGATGCCGGCAAGCAGTTCGAAGGACGAGTTGGCCAGTCCGACCACCAGGCCGGACCCCGTCATGTCGGTCCTGCGACCCACGTAGGAGGCGTAGGTGATCATGATCCCGAAGCCGACCGACAGCGAGAAGAAGATCTGGCCGAACGCCGCCGCCCACACCCCGGCGTCGGTGAGCGCGCCCCAGTCAGGAGTGAAGAGGGCATCGAGCCCGTCCCCGGCTCCCGGCAGGAACAGCGACCGGACCACGAGCGCCAGGAAGGCGATGACCAGCAGCGGGATGAACACCACCGAGAGCCCGCCGATGCCCTTCTGGACGCCGGCCACCATGACCCCGACGACGGCGACCCACACCAGCAACAAGGGCCACAGCACGCCGCCGACGAAGTCGAGCCCGATGCCGGGTGAGGCCATCTCCAGGAAGTCGCCGAAGAAGAACTCGTCCGGGGCCGAGCCCCAGGACTTGTCGATCGAGAAGAACGTGTAGCGCACCGCCCAGGCGATGATCACCGCGTAGTAGATGGCGATGACCGAGCAGATCCCGACCTGCCACCAGCCGAGGGTTTCGGCCGTCGCGCCGCCGAGACGCCTGAACGACAGGGGGGCGGAGCCGCGATAGCGGTGCCCGATGCCGTAGTCGAGGAGCAGGAAGGGCAGCCCGGCCACCAGCAGTGCCACCAGGTAGGGGATGACGAACGCACCACCCCCGTTCTCGTAGGCGACATACGGGAACCGCCAGATGTTGCCCAGGCCCACGGCGGACCCGATCGCCGCCAGGATGAACACTTTCCGGCTGGTGAAGTGGCCCCGTGAACGCTGCTCCTGGGAGGCGCCGGACGGCTGGGCTTGCGTGGACATCGGTCTCCTTCGCTCGCTGTCACAGCAGGCTAGACCAGCAGCGGCCACCGCTACCCGTCCGATCTCACTGGCCGGGTCGGCCGGTGGCCGTCACCCGAGCCGCAGGGACTCCAGGTGCCCTTCGTAGTGGTCGAGGCAGTCGTGGATGACCTGGGTGGTGGAGTAGCCCATCACGTCGTAGGCCTGTCCACCCTCAGCGGTGTGGACCTCCAGACGGGCGTACTGGTCGCGGTCGCCGATCATCCGGCCGCCGTACGTCGGGACCGGTGACTCGCTGACCTGCACCCGGTAGACGAACGGGTCGTCCCCCAGGGTGTGCAGCTCCACCCGCGCCAGGTCGCCCACCACGCCGGCCTCGGGCGTCCGGGTGACGTGGGTCGGCACCCCTTGGTCCTCCAGCTCCTGGGCCACCTCCTCCAGGGCGGGTCGCACCACGGCGTCGAGGTAGGCGGTCGCGGCCTCGACGTCCACGAAGCTGACCGCCCGCGCCAGGCGGGCCTTCCACAACGACTCGGCCGTGTGATCCGTACCGGCCTCCGGAGCGCGGACCCTCGTCACGATCGGCAGCCCGTGTGGTGCGGCCCCGGTGCGCCGGAGCTCGGCCCTCAGTGCCTTGTGCAGGCTCAGCATGACCAGCACGATGACGAATGCGAAGGGCAGGCCGAAGATCACCGTGGCGTACTGGAGGGCATAGATCCCACCCGCGGCCAGCACAGCGATGGTCAGCAGGCCGGTGGCCGCGGCCCACACGATGCGCAGCCAGGGGGCCGCGTCGTCCTGGGCCGACCGCAGCTCGGACGAGAGGTTGCCCATCACCAGCGCGCCCGAGTCGGCCGAGGTGACGTAGAAGAGCAGGCCGACGAACACCGAGACGGCGATAACAACGCCGGACAGTGGGTAGTCCTCCAGCAGTGCGTAGAAGCCCGACTCGGGCGAGGCCAGCGCTGTCTCGGCGAACGCGTCGTCGCCTCCCCGGATCCGGTCGAGGGCGGCGTTGCCGAAGATCGAGACCCACATGAGGATGTAGGAGAACGGGATGATCATCGTCCCGGCGACCAGCTGCCGGATCGTCCGGCCGCGGGAGATCCGGGCCAGGAACAGACCCACGAAGGATGCCCAGGTGATCCACCAGGCCCAGAAGAACAGGGTCCACAGCGACATCCATTCGGTCGCCCCCTCGAACGCGAAGGTCTCCATCGTCTTGCGGGGGAAGGTCTGGGCGTAGTCGCCGATATTCATGACCACGGCGTTGAGGATGAGACTCGTCCGACCCGTCAGGAGGACCCAGGCGGCGAGGCCGAGCGCCAGGGTGACGTTGAGCTGGGACAGGAAGCGGATGCCCTTGTCGACGCCGGTCGTGGCCGAGACAGCGGACATCGCGACGGCGAGGACCACGAGTGCGATCTGGGCGCCGAGGTCGACGGGCACGTCGAACAAGACATTGAGCCCCTGGTTGAGGAACACCACCCCGATGCCGAGGCTGGTCGCGACCCCGAAGATGGTGCCGAGCACGGCGGCGGTGTCGACTGCGTGACCGAGGCCGCCGTCGACGCGCCGCCCGAAGATGGGGTAGAGCGCTGAGCGCACCGCGAGCCGGAGGTTCATCCGGTACGTGAAGTAGCCCAGCGCTATCCCCATCAGCGCGTAGAGCCCCCAGCCGGAGATCCCGTAGTGGAACAGGGTCCACACCGTCGCCTCGCGGGCCGCGGAGACGGTCTCGGGGTCGCCACTCGGGGGCACCATGTACTGGCTGACGGGCTCAGCCACCGCGTAGAACATCACGTCGGTGCTGATCCCGGCGGCGAAAAGCATCGCGGTCCAGGCGAACGTGGAGAACTGCGGCTTGGAGTCGTCGGGACCGAGCCTGACCGAGCCGTGGCGAGAGACGGCCAGGTAGATCACGAAGACCAGCACTGCCGTGGTCAGCGCCACGTAGAACCAGCCGAACCAGTCGACGACCCTGGCCACCGCCTCGCCGATGACCCGCTCGGCCTGGTCGGGGGCGAGGATCGCCCAGGTCGCCATGACCAGGACTCCGACCACCGCTGAGAAGAACACCGGCTTGCGGACCGGTGGCCCGTCGGTGAGGAACGCCCACCTGCTGCGCTTCGCGACAGACTCGTCGGTCCTGGTCGTCGTCACCATGGGCTCCTCGGCTCCGGCGGCTCAGGCTGGAGCTGAACCGGGACTGCGTGGCTGGACATCCCGGACATCATGGCCCCTACGGGCCCGACAGAGACGGTCCGGGGCTGTGCCGCGCTGCGCAGCCCCGGACCGTCGGTGGTGTCACGTGGTGATCAGCAGGCCGACTTGCTGATCGGGTTGATCTGCTCGCAGGTCAGACCCTTTCGCCAGGCCTTCGGGATCTTCTGTGACCAGCCGTTGTAGACCAGCGGGAGTGGCAGGACGCCCTGTCCACCCTGACCGGGATGGGCGACGAGCTCGTCGTCCATCTTGGTGTCCGACGTCGGCCCCAGCGGCAGCTGGCCGGCGATGGCGGCATCCGAGATGTCGCCGTCGTTGTTCGGGTCGATGTCGATGACCTGCATGGCGTTGGAGAACTTGTTGGAGACGTAGGCGTAGTAGCCGCCACCCCGCTTGGCGCCGAAGTTGGCGCCGTGGCAACCGGCGTTGCACGGCAGGTCCTTGATCACCTTGTTCGTCTTCGGGTCGATCACGTTGACCGTCTGGGACAGGGTGTTCACCGCCAGCAGCGCCTTGCCGTCCGGGCTCACCGGGAGCTGGATGGTCAGTCCGCCCCACGACTTGCCCGCCTCGGGACCGGTCTGCGGGTCGTAGTTCTCCCACAGGTCGATCGTGGAGGTCTTGGCCTTACCGCCGCCGGGGGTCGCACACGCGGCCTTCTTCTTCTTCAATGACACACACGACACGCTCATGCCCAGGAAGTTGGACAGGTACGCCTTCTTCGAGTTCGGCGTCATCGACGTGGCGATCGGGAACGCCCCGACCGGCTTGTGCCTGACGGTCCCCGTGTCCAGGTTGGCGATCACGGCCTCATTGGTCATCGTGTTCGGCGCGACGACCGTCTTGCCGTCATGGCTCGTCCAGTGCGCGTGCGGGTGTGGGGTCATGCCGCCCTCCGGGTCGGCGTGGACGCGCTGAACGACCTTCTTGGCGCCCGGTGACGCCTCGACGATGTCCGTCCCGGCGTTGACGCCGATCGTGAGGTTGCCGTTGTCCGGACGGGTCATCACGTGCGCCGGGTTGGGCCCGACCTCGAGGCTCCGTACGAACTTGCCGGTCTTCCGGTTGAACACGTCGGTCTCGTTGTCGAACCACTCGTTGCCGTACAGGTACCGATAGGTCTTGCTCGCCCACATGTTGTGGACGTTGTTCATGTTGATCCCGGGGGCTGCGATCTTCCGATCGATCGTCCAGTCCTCGACGTTGATCTTGGTGATGGAGCCGTGCTTCTCCTTCCCTGCGAAGTCCTCCATCTGAGTGGCGATCCACACCTCGCCCACACCAGGGGTGGTCGGCGCCTTCAAGGCCTTCAGCGTCTTCGGGTACCCGAACTTCTGGTCGAAGTACGCGTCCAGGTTGGGGATCAGCACCGGCCTGCCGTCTGCGTCGTACTGCAGGATCGGGGCGGGGGGCTGGACCGGGTTCCAGGACACGTCCTCAGTGGCGCTGAACTGCTGCCAGTTGTTCGGGTTGGTGATGGTGAAGAAGGCGTTCACCAGTCGCTGGATGATGTCGGCGTTGGACGGAACGGCCTGGGGCTTGCCGTTGACCACCAGCTTCTCGCCGAAGTCGAGACCCAACGTGAGCGGGTCGTCGACCACGACCGCGCCGAGCATGTAGGGCGCGACCGAGTCGGTGAACGCGTACAGCCCCGGCTCGGTGAGCTGGATCGTCTTCTCGCCGAAGAAGGCGCCTCCCGCGTCCATGTACGGGAACTCGTCCGCCCCCTCGGGGGCGATCAGCCCGATCGGGTTGCGGATTCCCTCCGACTTGGCCGGGTCCACGTTGAACGTGACGGTGACCGGAGGCCCCTCGACCGCGAACTCCTCGAGGGAGGCCAGGACACCCATCAGGTCCACGCCGACCGGCAGCGACGTCAGGTCGACCGGCGTGCCCGCAGGCATGCCGGCGACGGTCGCCTTGAGCTGGCCGATCAGCGTCGCGGCTTCGGCGGCCTTGCCTGCCGCCTCCGGCGAGGACTTCGCGATGCCCCGCACGGTGGCCAGGGTCGAGTCGAGGGACAGCGGGTCGGACGGGGCGCCCGCCCCGCGGGCGGTGCCGAGCCCGCCGACGAGGTTCTCCACCAACGACGCGTCGGCCGGCAGCGCCGGGCCACCGACGGCGGGTGCGCCGACCCGGGGGAGCACGGCGACCGCGAGGGACTTGCTGCCGAAGAGGTCGAGACCGGAGTCGAACCATCCTCCGTTCTCGTCGGTCAGGTCGAAGTTGATGGGGAGTGGGCCCACCCCGATCGGCTGCTCGTGGCCTTCTGCCGGCATCGTGACCAGACTCGTTGCTGTGATCGCCGAGGCCGCCACCACGGCCACTGCGGCGAGCCTCCGTCGCTTCCTGGACCCCAAGAAGCCTTGGGGGGCTGATTCAGACATGAGAATTGCCTCTCTTTTCCCACCTTCATTTCCGAGCTCCACTGTGACAATTCCCCTTCCCCGTGGAGATAGGACCAGCAAATCATGTGCTTGTTAAATGCCCGGGACGTTGAGTGCTACTTGGTCGTTAAATGCTCCTCACTTTCAAGGCGGCGGAGAAAATGAGGCGACAAGCGATCGCATGTCCGTTGTCAACAGATACAGAAAAGGTGAGATCCGCTTGACTCTCACGTTGCGTTGTCGCGACAAATCCCAACGCCCTTCTACGAGCGTCCGAAAGGTCCATATCAACTGGATTGATGAGGAGAGACCGTGCCGGCCCTACCTACGGTTACCGGGACGGCGGCCAGATCTAGAGGGGACGCCCGAGCGCCGTGGCCAGCGAGACCGCGACCGCCATCACGCCGAGCTCGAGCCCGGCCCACGCGGTCAGTGGCGTGGGCTGCTGGCGCGCCACCCGGCCGACGATCGCAGCCCGGATGTAAGCCCCCGAGCAGCCCAGCACGACGATGCAGGCGAGCTTGCCCATGACGAGCCAGCCGGCGCCGGTCCCCGTCAATGCGTCGACCGCCTGTCCGAGGGACGGGGTCACGTCGCCGGTCAGCCGGGCCGCTCCCAGCAACAGGCCGCTGGCCCCGACCAGCGCGAAGCTCGCCCCGGCGACATGTGAGAACCGGGGAAGAACGACGGCCAGGGCCTGCCGGTCGATGGCGACGATCAGAGAGGTCATTGCCAGTCCGCCCACCCAGAGTGCCGCTCCGCACACGTGGAGGGCGGTGGCCGTCATCAGTAGCCACGGCTGCGCAGCCTGCGACGCGTGCCCGCTCATCGACACGGCCGTCAGGCCCGGCAGCGCGATCAGCAGGCCCAGTGCCGGCGGCAGCGACGGCCGCCGCAACCGGGCAGCGGAGTAGGCGGTCAACGCTCCCGCCGACCCGGCGCTGGTGAGCAGCGCGACACCTAGGCTGACGTCTCGGCCGTAGTCGAGCACGCCGCCGACCGGAAGCCAGAGCTGACGAAGCGAGAGCTCCGCGGCGTTGAACCAGAGGCCCAGGACCGCCGCGACCGCCCACACCGCTGCGGCGCTCACCGCCGCCGCTGAAGCACGTCGGGCCAGGGCCGGAGCGCGGTCGCGACCAGCCGCACCCAGAAGCACCGACACGAGCACGGCGCCCACGGCTCCGATCGCGGACACGTTGGCGATCCAGCGGAGCAGCGGGATCCCGGTGCGCACCACGAGCGACGGCTCGGGAATGCCGACGACCGGCTCGGGCAGCGTGACCAGGATCCCGACGGCGAGCGCGACGAGGCTCGCGCCGACGAGTGCCGAAGCATGCAGGAGCCGGGGACGATCGTTCATCGCGCATCCGCCGGGTGTCCGGTCCGGCGACGGACGGCGGCCCCGACGTACACCGCGAGCGCGGCCAGCAGCGCGATCCACAGCCACGTGGGCATCGCTGCCAGACCATGCGGCTGGTCCACGTCGAACGCCGCCATCGGGGAAACGTCGGACGCGGCGGGTTTGGTGGTCTTGGTGGACTTGGCGGGCTTGGTGGACTTCGTGGTCTTGGTGGACTTGGCGGGCTTGGCGGGCTTGGTGGACTTCGTGGACTTGGTGGTCTTGGTGGACTTGGTGGACTTGGGGGACGCGGAGAACGCAGCCCGCTGGATCCGGATTGGCACTGACCCGGTGATCGGGTGACCGTCTGCTCCGAGCACCCGGTAGTCGATCTGGTAGCGCCCGTGACGCCCCACCTCACTCATCGAGGCGGTCAGGGTGTTCCCGTCGATGCGAGCAGGACCACACGGCCAGTGGCTGCTCTTTGGTCCGGTCACCACAATGCCGTTGGCGCCGGGAAATGCCTGGATCGGCTGGTCGAAGGTGAGCACCACCTCCGAAGGGCGGGCGGCGAGCACGGAGCCGGCGCGCGGAAAGCTCTCGACCAAGTGGGCGTGCGCGGACGCCGGCGCCGATGTGAATAGCGTGGAGGTCAAGAAAGAGAGCGCGAGGATCGTTGCTGCGAACGCCGCGGCGAGGCGTTGCGATCCGCGTATTGAAGCATTCGACATTGCTTCCACCTAAGTGAGTTCCCCGAGAGTTCGCCTGGTGACTACATTTTTGTGTTCGCGAACGCTCACGACGATGGCATTTGGTTTGGCCCGAACAGCTAGCCCTTGAAGTTGAACTCTTACGGGTTGCGGTGCGGCTACGTCTGCGCATGTCCCTTGTAACAAAACGGTGAGTGAAGTTCCTCTTACGCTGGAGTTCCGGGGAATGGGGGGGCTGCAACACCCCCGTAACGCCTTGTTGGCAGTAATCCCCCTACCACCGTTGTTGGTCTGAGCACTCGACATTCGGTGTTGTGAGCGTGGCGTCATCCACCTCGAGGCCCCGAGGCCCCCGGGGAGTGGCCAACTCGGGTCGGCCGTTCAGATGTGCACCGCAGGGCCGGTGCTCGACAGCGGGCAGAAGAGGTGTGCTGGACGCCGGGAAATCCGCATCATGCGCACGATGGACAGGTCGAAGGGTCACAGCAACATCTCACCGCGGCGTCATCGTCGACGCGCCGTCGGCTGTGGTCCTTGTCTGCAGTCGTCGCGGCCGCCGGTGCGGCCGGTGCGGTCATCCTCGACGTCCTGATCCCCACGTTCGTCGTGCTCGTCGACGGCGGCGGGCCACCGCCAACGGATGACATGTCTCATGCCCTTCTCAAGGCTGAGTTCGGTTCGCGTCGAGATCGAGCACGAGGGCGGGCGCCCTGAATCCTTCTGCCAGGGCCATGCCGTAGACATCGCGGACGGCGTCACGGAACCAGCGATCGAAGGGCTCGGCCGAGGTCGCCAGTACTGTGAGCGCGATGTCGAGGTCGTCGGCCTCCAGGTGGACGATGGCGAGATCAACGCCCGGGGCGGACTGGATCCAGACCGACTCCCGGACGATGCCCGCGCGGCGCCGGGCGTCCTGGAAGGCCTCCTTACGTGCACCCGCCCAACATGAGGTGAGCGATTCGACACTCGCCCCGGTCTGATCAGGCGGCAGGAGTACGGCGAACGCGAGGCTCTGCATGCGATGTGATGACTCCGTCGCCGGCCATTCCGCGGGCAGGGCTAGGCCGGAGCGTCGGCGGGGACGACGCCGAGCTGCTGCATGAGTGACAGCATGTCCGCGACCCCCCAGTGCTCGCAGACCTGGCCGGCTCCGTCGAACCGCATGATGTCGATGAGCTGCATGTCGACGGTGCTGCCCGTGGGCGGGATTCCCATGAAGTCGCCCCGGTGGGTTCCCGTCGTCGTGACCCGGGCGACGGCCTTGTCCCCGTCGGCGACCACGTCCTCGACGTTCATGTGGAGGTCAGGGAACGCCTCCAGCAGGGCGCGGAAGAAGTCCAGCGTGCCCGCCTTGGTGGCAGGAAACCCCGGACCGCCCTGGTGCTCGACGAAGTCATCAGCGACCAGGTCGCCGAACCCTGCGATGTCTCCGGCGCTGATCAGCTCATAGGTGTTCCGCATCGTCGCAGCGTGGTCCACGATGGCCCTCCCAGTCGTCGTCTCGCAGCCTGTGTGGCTGCATGCCATCGAATGTGCAGGAGTCCGGCGTGCCCAACATCACTCGATCGAGTGATGCACCACAGCGGCGAGCTCGACCCGGTTGGACACGCCGAGCTTCCCAAACACGTGTCGCAGGTGGGTGTTCACGGTGTGCGGCGAGACGTACATCCGCCGGGCCACCGCGCCGTTCGTGAGACCCTCGGCAACGAGCAGGGACACCGCCCGCTCCGTGGTGGTGAGACTCTCCCAGCCCTCCGTGGGCCGGCGCCGCGGCCCGCGCGCGCCGGGATGGGCGCCGATGGACCGCAGCCCGGCCCGGACCCGGCCGGCCCAGGCGTCGGCGCCGGCTTGCTCGTAGCGGTCCAGTGCTTCGCGCAGCAGCGTCGCTGCCTCGTCGCTCCGGCCGCGGTGCGCCAGCAGGCTCGCCGCGTCCTCGCAGGCGCCGGCGTGCTCCACCAGGAGGGGCGCCTGGCGGGCGATCTCGACTGCCTCGATCAGAGGCTCGACATCACCGTCGACCAGTCCCCGGCAGCGCAGCGCCAGGCTCCGCACCGTGGGCACCTCGGGCGCCAGTGCCACTCCGGCCGCGACGCTGTCGGCCACCCCGGTGGCGACATCGCGGTGACCCAGGGCCAGGGCCTGGCGCACGAGGTCAGGGGCGAGACAGCGGTGGTAGAAGTGGCTCTGCCTGGCCGCATCGAAACGCCAGCACCGCAGCAACAGGTCGAAGGCCCCCTGCGGGTCGCCCTCGGCCGCAGTCAGTCCCGCCGCCGCGAACGTCAGGATCCCCGCGTTGTAGCTCAGTTGCTCTCCCTCCAGCGATCCGGTGAACCCGTCGGCCAGCTCGCGCGCGGCCCGGAGGTCTCCCATGGCCGTCGCGATGACGGTGCGATAGGCGAGCGACTGGGTCGCGAGGAGCTGGTTGCCCTTCTCCTGCGCCGCCTGGCCGCCGGCGATCAGGCCGGGCACGGCGTCGTCCCACTCGCCGATGGCGTACGACGCCTGGGCGTCGGCCATCAGGGCGTCCGAGAGCCACCATGCTGAGCCGAACTCGTCGTCCAGAGCCTCCCGGAATGCGGCCCGCGCCTCGCCGACCTGGTCACAGTCGAACAGCGCCAGGCCCAGGAAGAACTTCGGCTGCAGCGGCAGCAACCTCGCGTCGGGTGAGTCGGCCGCAAGGGTGGCGGCCCGCCGGGCATGTGTAAGCGCCTCGTCGAAGCGGGCCTGCCGCCCCACCGCCACCAGCAACGCGGTCAACGCCCACACCGACATCGCCCTGTCGCTCGCCTGCTCGGCGATGGCAAGCGCCCGGGCCGCGGCCGACTCGCCCGCTCGGGGGTCTCCGGTGTAGGTGAGGGCCCAGCTCTGCTGGGCCAGCATCAGCGCCTGTTCCGCAGGTCCGAGCCGGTCAGAGACCCGGAGGCTGGCCTCGACCACGGCGGTGACCTCGTCGGCACGGTTCTGCAGCGCCAGGGCGCCGACCAGGGCGACCCGCAACGGGCTGTCGACCTCGGCGACATGCCGCCGGGCGAGCACCGCTTCCGCTCTGGCCGACGCCTCGGCGACGTTCCCGGCACGCAGCAGCGCCTGCACCACCTCCGCCGACACGAGATCCGCGTCGCGGTGGCCGCCTGGCAGCAGCGCCTCCGCGCGGCGGAGGAGGTCGAGGGTGACGAGCGGCGCCTGTCCCGACGCCTTGCGGGCGGCGTCGCGCAGCCACCCGACGACCTGTTCGTCGCCACGCTCGGCGCCGAGCACCAGATGATCGGCCACGTCCAGGGGATCCGCGCCCGCGGTCATCAGCGCGACCGCGGCCTCGCGGTGCAGGATGCGTCGAGCCGGGGCAGGCACGTGCTGGTAGATCGCGTCGTGGACGAGCTGGTGGCGGAACACGACGCGTTCGTCGACGTCGTCGAGGAGCTGGGCGTCGAACGCCTCGCCCAGCTGCCCGGCGACGTCGGCCGGCGTGCGGTGCGCGACAGCGGCCACGTCGCGGAGCGACACCGCGTCGCCGAGCACGGCCGTGACCTGGAGCAGTTCAAGCGTCGACGCCGGCAGGTCCCGCAAGCGGCGAGTCACCAACTCGCCAAGCGCCGGCGGCAGCTCCGAGCTCGTCACCTCTATCTCGTCGGACGTGCGAGTCAAGGCCCCTTCGTCGGCCAGGGAGCGCAGCATGGCGGTTGCCCACAGCGGGTTGCCGCCGGCCTTGTCGAGCATGGCGGTCAGGCCGGGCCCGGGGGGCGCCCCGAGCTCGTGGAACGCGAGAGCCGCGACGTCGTCGGGCGTGAGCGGCTGCAGGCGCAGGGTGCGCCCGCCTCCGGCCGCCAGGTCGTCGAGCAGCCGGACCACGTCGCCCGAGAGCGGGGACGGCCGGGTGGTCACCACGGCGAGCAGGGGAGCGAGCGGCAGCTGCCGCGCAATCGACAAGATGGTCAACAGGCTCGCGGCGTCGGCCCAATGGATGTCCTCCGCGACCAGCAACACCGGGCGCTCGCCGCACGCCGTCTCCACCAGCTCGACGATCTCCTCGACGACGCGGTACTGAATGTCGCCGACGGGCCCGCGTGCGTCCTGGCCGGTCAGCGTCGCGCCGATCGCGGCGCTGCTCGGGTCGGGTGAACGCGCATTCAGCCCCAAGGCGGCAGCGACCACACCGAACGGTCGCGTTCGCTCGAAGGGATGAGCCCGGCCGCAGAACACCGCCAGTCCGCGGGATCGCGCGTCATCGACCATGCTCTGCACCAGGCGGGTCTTGCCGATGCCGGCTTCCCCCTCGATCACCAGCACACCCGCCCGGCGGTCGTCGAGCCGGTCGACTTCAGCAGCGGTGAGAGCGAGCTCGGCAGCTCGCCCCACCAGCCCCTCCGCATGCGCTCTCACAACGACCCCGCCACGCGCCGAGTCTGCTCCCGCTATCGCCGGCGGTCCAGACTGGTAGATCCGTCCCTCGGGGCAGGAAGCCCTTCTTCATCACACGATCGAGTGATGTCTTCGCCGCCGGTCGGCAGCACGATCGACCCGCGCCACCAGCTGACCCGTCGACCGCACAGGCGCGCCGTCGGCGGGACCACGAACCCAATCCGCGCAAAGGGGCGAGGCATGCCACGAATGGTCATCACCCATGAGGTCGTCGACATCGACCGCTGGCTCACGGGCAAGAACGAGCGGGCGGCAGCCATCGGGTCGGTCGGCTCGAACGTCACCGACCACGTCGCCATGGACGGCAGCAACCGCATCGCCGTGACCGCCGACATCCACGACATGGACGCCATACAGGCGCTGCTCGACTCGCCTCCGCCCGAGGTGGCCGCCCAGATGGAAGCCCACGGCGTAGTGCCGCCGCTCATCGTCTACATCGAGAAGTAGCCCGGACAGCGGCTACGAGGAGGAAGTGAATGGCCATCAAGGTGATCGTCCAGCTGAGGGCCAAGCCCAGCCGGCGCGACGAGCTCACGAACGTGCTCCAGACGCTGATGGCCGAGCTCGGGCCCGCCCTGAGGGAGAGGGGCTCCCTGGGCGGCGCCTTCTACGAGGTGCTCGACGACCCCGACACCCTGGTGGAGATCGCCGACTGGGAGACGACCGAGGCGCGCGACGCCGTCATGCGCGACCCGGCGACCGCCGAGGCCATGGCGCCGCTACTCGAACTGTTGGCCGAGCCCTTCAAGGCCACGGTCGTCCAGCTCGCTTGACCGCCGAACGACCACGTCGGCCCCGGGCGAACCCGAGGCCGACGTGAGGCAGAGATGAGCGAACGTGTCCCCTAGATGTCGTAGTAGAGCTCGAACTCGTGCGGGTGCGGGCGCAGCTGCACGGGGGCGATCTCGTTCTCGCGCTTGTAGGAGACCCACGTGTCGATCAGGTCGGGCGTGAAGACGTTGCCGACCGTCAGGAAGTCGTGGTCGTCCTCGAGGGCGTCGAGGACCGCGTTGAGCGAGGTCGGGACCTGCTCGATCTCGGCCATCTCGTCCGGCGGCAGCTCGTAGATGTCCTTGTCGATCGGCGCGGCCGGCTCGATCTTGTTCTTGATGCCGTCGACACCGGCGAGCATGAGGGCCGAGAACGCGAGGTAGGGGTTCGCCGACGGGTCGGGGAACCGGGTCTCGATGCGCTTGGCCTTCGGGTTGGAGCCGGTGATCGGGATCCGGACCGAGGCGGACCGGTTGCGCGAGGAGTAGACCAGCGAGATCGGCGCCTCGAAGCCCGGCACCAGGCGGTGGTAGGAGTTCACCGTCGGGTTGGTGAACGCCAGCAGGGCCGGTGCGTGCTTGAGGATGCCGCCGATGTACCAGCGGGCGATGTCGGACAGGCCGCCGTAGCCGGTCTCGTCGTAGAACAGCGGCTCGCCGCCGGACCACAGCGACTGGTGGACGTGCATGCCCGAGCCGTTGTCACCGAAGATCGGCTTGGGCATGAAGGTGACCGACTTGCCGGCCTCCCAGGCGGTGTTCTTGATGAGGTACTTGAACTTCATCACGTCGTCGGCGGCCTTGAGCAGTGTGTCGAAGCGGTAGTTGATCTCCGCCTGCCCGGCGGTGCCGACCTCGTGGTGGGACCGCTCGACGAGCAGGCCGCAGGCCTCGAGGTTCTTGACCATGGCGTCGCGCAGGTCGCCGTAGTGGTCGTAGGGAGAGACCGGGAAGTAGCCGCCCTTGAAGCGGGTCTTGTAGCCGCGGTTGTCGTGCTCCGAGCCCGAGTTCCACCAGCCCTCGACGGAGTCGATGTGGTAGTAGCCCTCGTTGGCGCCGGTGGAGTAGCGGACCGAGTCGAAGATGTAGAACTCGGCCTCGGGGGCGAAGTAGGCGGTGTCGGCGATGCCGGTCGTGCCGAGGTAGGCGAGCGCCTTGCGGGCGATGTTTCGGGGGTCGCGCGAGTAGGCCTCACCGGTGATCGGGTCGTGGATGAAGAAGCTCACGTTGAGCGTCTTGGCGGTCCGGAACGGGTCAAGGAACGCCGTGGTCGGGTCCGGGAACAGCGCCATGTCGGACTCGTTGATGGCCTGGAAGCCGCGGATCGACGATCCGTCGAAGGCGAGCCCGTTGTCGAAGACGTCCTGGCCGAACGACGACACCGGGACGGTGAAGTGCTGCTCGATGCCGGGCAGGTCGACGAAGCGGACGTCGACCATCTCGATGCCCTCGTCCTTGACGTACTTGAGCAGCTCGTCGCTGTTGCTGAACATTCATCCTCCTTGGCTGTACGCCGGACGCGGAGCCACGCTCCTGCGCCCGCACACAGCCGGAAAGTTCTCGGGGTGGAACGCCCGACGCGGCGTTGCGCCGGGGTCTGTCCGCCATCCAAGGCGGTGGCAGTTTCTCGACCGTATCGCGATTGTTTCGGGGATGTAACAGGTGTCCGAGGCCGCGGACGACGGTCGCTACCCTGACCTGCGTGCCCGGCCCCGACGACTCACCCGACATCGGATTCGAGACCGCGTCGTGGGGCCGGCGGATCCTCGCCCTGTTCGTCGACTGGGTGGCCAGCACCCTCGCCGTGGTCGCCGTCATCGGCCTCGAGGACTACACCGAGGCAGGCAACGCCAGCGGCTTCATCGTGCTGGGAGTCTTCGTCGTGGAGTCTGCGGTGGGCACCGCGCTGGTCGGTGGCTCGTTCGGCCAGCTCGTCACCCGACTGCGCGTCGTACCCGTCGACGGTTCACCGCGCAACATCGACCCGCTGCGCGCCCTCGCGCGCCAGGCGCTGATCGCGCTGGTCATCCCGCCCCTGGTCTACCGGGCCGACGGGCGTGGGCTGCACGACATCGCGGCCGGCTCGGTCACCGTCACACTGCAGACCTTCCGGGCGCGCAGGGGGCTGTCGACGCGCTGAGGTCCGCGGTCCCGGGACCGCCGGGCCCAACATCCCGGAAGAGAGGGGACCTGCGTCGCTGGTGACCCCGGCCGCCGGGCGTCAGGCTGGAGCCTCCAGACCTCGGCCGCAGGGCCCATGAACGGGTACGAGAAGCGGTCACCACAGGACGGTCCTGGAGAGCCTCGTCCGGACGTGCGGCTCTCCAGGGCCGATGCCTGACAGCAGGTTCAGCGACCGCGCAGGTTGCCGCGCATGCCCTTCATGCTGGTCGGCACCGGTCCCTTGGGGATGGGGAGGTTGGTGCGCTGGGCGTCGAGCGCCTTGAGCCGGTTGATGACGTCGGTGAGTTCGGCGCCCTTGACCTGCCGGCCGAGCTTCTGCACGTGGCGGACCAGCTTGGGGAGGGGCACCTCGCCCTCGCCGTTGCCGCACATGACTTCGTGGATCGGGGTCTCGGCGGCGACCCGCTCGTGCTTGCGGCGCTCGGTGGCCATCAGCTGGCGCAGCCGGTTGGGGTTGCCCTCGCCGATCAGCACGATGCCGGGCGGGCCCACCACCCGGTGCAGGATGTCCTGCTGCTTGGTGAACGCGATCGCCGGGTCGGTCTTCCAACCCCGGCGCAGCATCCGCAGCGCGGCCGCGGCGGCGCCCGGCTGTCCCTCCATCTGGCTGTAGGCCGCGCTCTGGGCGCGTCTGCCGAAGATGAGGAGTGCTGCCAGTACGCCGGTCATCAGGCCACCGACAACGGCCATGATCCACTCGATGGTGCCGCCGCCGGGCAGCACCTTGAAGATCACGAAGCCCAGGGCGCCGACGACCAGGAAGGCGACCAGCAGGATCAGCCCGATCCACCGGTCCGACTTCTTGGTCATCCGGTAGGTCTCGATGAACTGCCGCGTGCGGCTCATCTCCGCAGCGGCGGTCGGGGAGACGGGGGCGGCGTCAGCGGCCGCCTTCTTGCGGGCGTTCCTGGCCATACGCGTGCGTGCTGCCTATCTGTGGTCTGCCGTGGATGGGAGAGTCAGGCGGAGGCGCCCTGGCGGGCGTCCATCGCCTGACGGTACAGGCGACCGGCGCGGTAGGACGAACGCACCAGCGGGCCGGACAGGACGCCGGCGAAGCCGACCTCCTCGGCCTCGGCTGCCAGCTCGACGAACTCCTCGGGCTTGACCCAGCGCTCCACGGGGTGATGACGCGCCGAGGGGCGGAGATACTGGGTGATCGTCACCAGCTCGGTGCCGGCCGCGTGCAGGTCGCGCAGCGCCTGGGACACCTCCTCGCGAGTCTCACCCATGCCGAGGATCAGGTTGGACTTGGTCACCAGGCCGAAGTCGCGGGCCTGGGTCAGCACGTCCAGAGACCGGTCGTAGCGGAACGCCGGCCGGATCCGCTTGAAGATCCGCGGCACCGTCTCGACGTTGTGGGCCAGCACCTCGGGGCGCGACTCGAACACCTCGGCCAACAGGTCCGGCTTGCCGTTGAAGTCGGGGATGAGGTTCTCGACGCCGGTGCCGGGGTTGAGCTCGTGGATGGCGCGGACCGTCTCGGCGTAGAGCCACGCGCCGCCGTCGGGCAGGTCGTCACGGGCGACGCCGGTGATCGTGGCGTAGCGCAGCTCCATGGTCCGCACCGACTCGGCGACCCGGCGCGGCTCGTCGCGATCCAGTGGCTCCGGCTTGCCGGTGTCGATCTGGCAGAAGTCGCAGCGGCGGGTGCACTGGTCGCCGCCGATGAGGAACGTCGCCTCGCGGTCCTCCCAGCACTCGAAGATGTTGGGGCAGGCCGCCTCCTGGCAGACCGTGTGCAGGCCTTCGGACTTCACCAGGTTCTGCAGGTGCTTGTATTCCGGGCCCATCTTCGCCCGCGTCTTGATCCACTCCGGCTTGCGTTCGATCGGGGTCTCGGCGTTGCGGACCTCGAGCCGGAGCAGCTTGCGACCGGCCGGTGCAGTGGGGGAGTCGGGGGCGGCGCTCACAAGCATCGAGCGTACGCCGTGGGCCCACGCCACCGGGATTCGCGGGCTTGCGCAATTGGTATCCGAATGGTTACCTATCTGATGTCGACATCTTCGGGGCGATCGCGGACCCGGTCCGTCGCTCGCTCCTGGCCGACCTGGTCGTCGGGCCTCGGCGCGTGGTCGACCTCGCCGCGGACCGGTCGATCAGCCGGCCGGCCGTCAGCAAGCACCTGAGGCTGCTGCTCGAGGCGGGCGCGGTCACCGTCACCGACCGCGGTCGGGAGCGCTACTACGCGCTCGAGCGCACCGCGATGACACCCGTGCTGTCGTACGCCGCGGGGCTGGCGTCGCGGCCGATCGCCGACAACGCCCTCGACGCGCTCGAGACAGAGGTCCACAGGACGACCCGCGAGCGGCGAACCCGCTCGACCCAGCAACCGACAGAGGAGACGGCATGAGCACCCCGGCAGACGTCCGACCCACCGGCACCATCGAGCTGAGGGATGGCCGGCACGTCCTCGTCCAGACCCGCGAGTTCCGGGCGCCGATCGAGGACGTCTGGGCCGCCGTGACCGAGCCCGACCGGCTCGCGCGCTGGATCGGCTCGTGGACCGGCGACCCGGAGTCGGGCAGCGTCCGGTTCCAGATGCTGTTCGAAGAGGACCAGCCCGGCGAGACGATGACGATCCGGGTCTGTGAGCCGCCGCACCGGCTGCACCTGACCTCGCAGGCGGGCGACGAGGTGTGGCTCCTCGACGTGGACCTGACCCACGCCGACGGTGTCACCACGCTGACCTTGTCGCAGCCCGGGGTGACCGCCGAGCAGGCGTCCGGAGTGGGGCCCGGGTGGGAGTACTACCTCGACCGCCTCGTCGCCGCCGAGACCGGTGCCGACCCCGCTGCGCGGGACTTCGAGCGCGACTACTACCCGGCCATGTCCGACTACTACCGCGGCCAGTTCTGAGTCAGGGCGTCAGGACCTCGACGCGCGGGCCACGGCCCGGCTCGGGCCGCGCCTCGTAGTCCTTCGTGGCGGCGTACGGCGCCCAGGCGAGCAGCTCGGTGAGGTGGCGCTGGAGGACCGGCAGCACCTCGGTCACCGGGACGTCCCGGCCCAGCTCCCGCGACAAGGTCGTGACGCCGGCGTCGGCGATGCCGCACGGGACGAACCGGTCGTACCAGCCCAGGTCCACGTCGCAGTTGAGCGCGATCCCGTGCATCGTCACGCCGCGGCTGACCCGCAGTCCGATCGCGCCGATCTTGCGCTCGGGGCCTCGGTCGTCCGCCCGGAGCCAGGCGCCGCTGCGCCCCGGGATGCGGGCGGTGGTGACGCCGAAGTCACGGCAGGTCGCGATCATCGCCTCCTCGAGACGCCGGACGAAGTCCACGACCAGCACGTGCTCGGGCAGCCGGACGATCGGGTAGGCCACGACCTGCCCGGGCCCGTGGAAGGTGATCTTGCCGCCGCGGTCGACCTCGATCACCGGGGCGCCGCCGGAGTCGCTGGGGCGCTCGTGCGGTTCGGTGCGCTTGCCGGCGGTGTAGGTCGGCGGGTGCTCGAGCAGCAGCACCGTGTCCGGCCGCTCGCCGTCGACGACCTCCTGGTGCACCCGTCGCTGCAGCTCCCAGGCCTCGAGGTAGTCGACGGCTCGGTCGCCGAGGCCGACGACCTCGAACTGCGGGGTGCTCACCTGATCGAGGCTACCGCTCGCCCGCGAGATGGCCGCCCAGGAACTCGAGCTCCGCCGGCATCATCCGTCGCCAGTAGTCCGGGTCGTGCGCCCCCGGCTCGAAGGTGCCCACCACGCCGGCGCCGGCCGGGAATCCGTCGACGTAGTCCTCGACCGCTCGGTAGAACTGGTCACCGGTGCCGCAGTCGATCCGGACCGGGATGCCGCCGAGGTCCTCCTGGTGGCCCTGCACGGTGAACCGTTCGTACTCCGCGGCGTTCGCGAACCCGGACCTCGACGCGTCCTCCGGGTCGGACCACATCGCCGGGCTGACGGCACAGACTGCCGCCACCCGATCCGGTCCCAGGAGGCCGCCCAGCCGCAGCGCGCCGTACCCGCCCATCGACCAGCCGAGCAGCCCGATCCGGTGGGTCGGCCCGGCGCGCAGGCCACGCTCGGCGAGCATCGGCAGGAACTCCTCGACCACCATGGCGCCGGCGTCCTCGCCGCTCGGCCGCTCGTGCCAGTAGGACTGGCCGCCGTCGACCGTGCCCACCGCGAACGGCGCACCGCCGCGCTCGACGTGGTCCTCCAGGAACCGCTCGATCCGGAACCTCGGCCCCACGAGCGAGCGGTGGTCGCTGCCGCGACCGTGCAGCGCGACGACGACCGGGAGCCCGGCCGGCGCACCGAGCGGGGTAACGACCGAAAACCCGGTCTCGAGGCCGCCGCGGCGCTCGGAGACGAACGACCCGTGCTCGACGTGCGCGGGCTCGACGTCGGGCACCTTGCCGGCCTCACCGTTGAGACCGAGCAGCGACTGCGCCTGCGGCCGTCCGGGCAGCACCCCCTCGTAGACCCCGGCCGCGGTCGCGGCTCCCGCACCCAGCACGCCTGCGACGCCGAGGAGCACGGCGCGGCGGGACGGCATCCGTCCAGTCTGCCTGTGGATGACCAGCCCCCTCGGCAGCCGCTCCCGGGTAGGACTGGGGACATGACCTCGCACCGCGCCGCCCCCGGGCTGCTCATCGCGGTCCTGGTCGCGGTCGCCCTCGCGTCCATCGCGACGACGGTGCTGGGGCTCCGCCGTGACCCGGCGCCGCAGGTCGACCATGCATCGGAGCCGAAGTCGACGACCCAGCAACGGCCGGAGGTGGAGGCCGCCGCCGTGCTGGCCGCCTGGGACGCCGACCGCTCAGCGGCCTGGGCAGCGGGAGACGTACGCCGCCTGCGCTCGCTCTACACGCCCGGCTCGGTCGCGGGGGAGCGCGACATCGCCATGCTGCGTCGCTGGCTCGAGCGCGGACTGATCGTCACCGACCTGCGTACGCAGGTGCTCGCCCTGCGCGAGCTGCGCCGTTCCTCCGACCACTGGGTCCTCGAGGTCACTGACCGGCTCGTCGACGGCCTGGCCCGTGATGGGACGACGACTCGGCGTCTCCCTGCCGACTCGGCCACCACTCGGACGGTCGCGCTACGGCTGGTGGGCGGCCGCTGGCTGGTCAGCTCAGTCCGTTGAGGCGAGCCCGACCCGGAGCACCTCGGCGACGTTGCGGTCCTTGAACTCGTAGCCGGCGGCTTCGAGGGCGGCTGGGCGGGCGTTGATGGAGTTCAGCAGCTCGGGCGCCGCCGCACCCGCCGCGAGACGGATCACCGGGGCGGGGGCGACCAGGAAGGCGGGACGACCGAGCTGGCGGGCCAGCTCCTTGGTGAACTCGCCGTTCGTGGGGGTCTGAGGACAGACCAGGTTGAACGGGCCGCCGGTGGTCTCGTGCTCCGCGAGGTGGATCACAGCGCCGAGCCAGTCGCGCAGCGAGATCATCGGCATGTACTGCCGCCCGTCACCGAGCCGGGTCCCGAGCCCGGCGAGCGTCAGGCCACGCAGCAGCCTCAGCGTGAGTCCTCGTCGGTCCATCACCGGCGAGGTGCGCAGGATGCACACCCGCGCCCCGGCCTCGGCAGCCGGTTCCGTGGCGGCCTGCCAGTCCCGGCACACACGCGTGAACAGCGCCTCGCCCCTGGTGTCACTCGTCTCGTCCACCACCGCGCTTCCGTGGTCGCCGTAGTAGCTGGACCCGTTGCCGGCCAGGAAAGCCGGGCGCCGATCAGAGGTCGCGATGGCCTCGGCAAGGGTCGCGGTGGTGCGCACCCTGCTCTCCCGCAGGTCGCGTGACCACTTGTCGGAGTGCACGTTGCCGGCGAGGGACGTGCCGGCGAGGTTGACCACCACGTCCGCGGTCTCGATGACCTCCCGGTCGTAGGTGCCGGCGTAGGGGTCCCAGGTCGACTCGTCCGGCGCCGAGGTCGGACGCCGGACGAGCCCGACCACCGAGTGGCCGCGCTCGACCAGAGCGTCCGTCAGGGCACCGCCGAGGAAACCGGAGGAGCCGGCGATCAGAAACCTCACCACGTCAGTCCCAGCCTCCCTCGCCTGGTTTCGAGACGGCTGGACGCAGCTTCCTCGGAAGCTCGGAACCTGCGCGCAGCCTCCTCAACCTATTCGCTACTGACTCCTGCTCCTTCGTCGCAGGAGTCAGGCTCAAACCTCGAACTGACCACCTTCGAGCCGCTTCTTGACGTCCTGGAGGAAGCGGCCCGCGTCCGCACCGTCGACGAGGCGGTGGTCGTAGGTCAGCGCCAGGTAGACCATGTAGCGCACCGCGATCGTCTCGCCGAGGTTGGGGTCGTCGATCACGACCGGGCGCTTCACCACCGTGCCGGGACCGAGGATCGCGACCTGGGGCTTGTTGATGATCGGGGTGTCCCACAAGGCTCCGACGCTGCCCAGGTTGGTGATCGTGAAGGTGCCGCCGGCGAGCTCGTCGGGACCGATCTTGTTGGTCCGGGTGCGCTCGGCGACGTCGGCGATCTTCTTCGCCAGTCCGGCGATCGAGAGGTCACCCGCGTCCTTGACGACCGGCGTCAGCAGGCCCTTCTCGGTGTCCACGGCGAACGCGAGGTTCTCGCGGTCGTAGTAGGTGATCTCGCCGGCCTCGGTGTCGATGGTCGCGTTGAGCTTGGGGTGCTCCTTGAGCGCGTCGATCGCCGCCTTGGCGAAGAACGGCAGGTAGCTGAGCTTGACGCCCTCGCGTGCCAGGAACGCGTCCTTCTCGGCGTCCCGCAGCCGCGCGACGTTGGTGACGTCGACCTCGACGACCTGGGTGAGCTGGGCCGAGGTCTGCAGCGAGTCCACCATCCGCTCGGCGATGATCCTGCGCAGCCGGGAGACCTTCTCGGTGGTCCCGCGCAGTGGGGACGGCGACGGCGCGGCGGCCGGCGCGGGCTGTCCGGTCGAGGTCGGGGGAGCCACGGCCGGCGCCTCCGCGGCCTTGGCCGCCTCGAGGACGTCCTGCTTGCGGATCCGGCCGCCCACCCCGGTGCCGGTCACCGACGCGAGGTCGACACCGTGCTGGGACGCGAGCTTGCGTACCAGCGGGGTGACGTAGCCGGGGCCGTCGTCACCCGGCTCCGCGGCCGGCGGCGCGGCGTGCGCGGGTGCCTTGGCGGGTTCAGGCGCCTTCTCCTGCTTGGCCTCGGGTGCCGGCTTCGGCTCGGGCTCCGGCTTCGGCTCGGGCTCCTTCTCCGCCTCGGGCTCGGGCGCCTCCTCCTGCTTGGCCTCCGGCTCGGGCTCCGGCGCCTTCTCGGGCTCCGGCGCCTTCTCCTGCTCGGCCTCCGGCTCGGGCTCCGGCTGCTTGGCGGCCGGTGCCGCGTCACCCGACCCGACGACGGCGAGCTCGGCGCCCACCTCGACGGTCTCGTCCTCCTGGACCTTGATCTCGAGGAGCTTGCCCGCGACTGGAGACGGGATCTCGGTATCGACCTTGTCGGTGGAGACCTCGAGCAGCGGCTCGTCGACGGCCACGTCGTCACCGACCTGCTTGAGCCAGCGGGTCACGGTGCCCTCGGTGACCGACTCACCCAGGGCAGGCAGCGTCACCGGAGTGCCGCCGCCAGAGCCGTCGGACGACGGTGCGGACTGCTCCGGCTGGGGCGCCTCCTCGGCGGCCGGCTCGGGCTCGGGCTCCGGCTCGGGCTCCGGCTCGGGCTCCGGCTCCGGTTCTGGCTCCTTCTCAGCCTCCGGCTCGGGCGCGGCCTCCGCCTCGCCGCCACTGTCATCGCCACCGGCGTCGGACCCGCCCGACTCGTTGGAGTCACCGATCATCGCGAGCACGGCACCGACCTCGACGGTCTCGTCCTCCTCCGCCTTGATCTCCAGCAGCGTGCCGGCGACCGGGGACGGGATCTCGGTGTCGACCTTGTCGGTGGACACCTCCAGCAGCGGCTCGTCGACCGCGACCTCGTCGCCCACGGACTTCAGCCAGCGGGTGACGGTGCCCTCGGTGACGGACTCGCCCAGTGCCGGGAGGGTGACTTCGGTGGCCATGGAGCTCCTTGCTCTCTTGTCAGGGGGGTGGTCAGTGGTTCACGTGGTCAGGAATGCGCGTGCAGGGGTTTGCCGGCCAACGCCAGGTGAGCCTCACCGAGCGCCTCGTTCTGGGTGGGGTGCGCGTGGACGAGCGGCGCGACGTCCTCGGCGTGCGCCTCCCAGCCGTAGATGAGCTGTGCCTCGCCGATCAGCTCGCCCACTCGGTCGCCGACGAGGTGGATGCCGACGACCGGGCCGCCGCGCTGCCGCACCAGCTTGACGAAGCCCTGCGTCTTGAGGATCTGGCTCTTGCCGTTGCCGCCGAGGTCGTAGGTCAGCGTCTCGATGGCCTCCGCGCCGTGCGTCTCCGCCGCCTGGGCCTCGGTCAGACCGACCGACGCCACCTCGGGTCGGCAGTAGGTCACCCGTGGGATCGCAGTCTCGTCGATGGTCGCGGGCGCGAGGCCGGCGATCTCCTCGGCCACGAAGATGCCCTGCTGGAAGCCGCGGTGCGCCAGCTGGAGGCCCGGGACGATGTCGCCCACGGCCCACACGTTCTCGACTCCGGTGCGGCACCTCTCGTCGGTGACCACGAAGCCGCGGTCCATGCGTATGCCTTGCTCCTCGTAACCCAGACCGTCGGTCGACGGTCCTCGGCCGACGGCCACCAGCAGCAGCTCAGCCTCCAACACGTCCCCGCCCTCGACGGTCACGGCGACCCCGTCGTCGGTGGCCTTCGCGCTCTGGAAGGGCGTCGAGGTGCGCATCGCGATCTTGCGCTTCCGGAAGGCGCGTTCCAGGGCCTTGGACGACGCCTCGTCCTCCAGCGGCACCAGCCGCGGCAGCGCCTCCACGATGGTCACCTCGGCGCCGAAGCTGCGCCACACGCTCGCGAACTCGCAACCGATGACCCCTCCGCCGAGCACGATCACCGACGCAGGGACCCGGTCGAGCCGCAGCGCGTGCTCGGAGGTGATGACGCGTTCCCCGTCGATGTCGAGACCCGGCAGCGTCTTGGCGTAGGAGCCGCTCGCCAGGACCACGTGGCTGCCGGAGTAGGTCCGCTCGCCGGACTCGCCGGCAACCGTGACCTCCCGCGGGCCGCTCAGTCGCCCGCGCCCCTCGACCACGGTGATGCCGCGGCCCTTGATGAGGCCGGTGAGGCCCTTGTGGAGCCGGGACACAACGCCGTCGGCGTAGGCGTTGACGCCGGGCACGTCGATCCCCTCCAGCGTCGCGTTGACCCCGAACTCGGACGCCTCCCGCGCACTGTCGGCGACCTCGGCCGCGTGCAGCAGCGCCTTCGTCGGGATGCACCCGACGTGCAGGCAGGTCCCTCCGACCTTGTCCCGCTCCACCAGCCCGACGCTCAGTCCGAGCTGCGCGGCGCGCAGCGCGCACGCGTAGCCTCCGGACCCGGCCCCGAGGACGAGTACGTCGAAGTCGGCCATTCACCCATCCTTGCACTACACGCGAGGGCTTCGCGCCCGTGGACCCCCGGTGACATCAGGCATCGCTCAGTGCCACAAGGCACACTTGTCGCCATGTCGTGGATGGACCGCTTCCGGCGCAGCCCCGGGACCAAGCTGAGCCGCCCGAAGGGCGACACCCTCCGGACCGGCTCCACCCGGGTGCGGGCCTCGGACGGCGTCGACAAGGACCACCTGCACTCGTGGGTCGTCGAGCGGAAGGGTGTGGAGGGATTCGTCGAGCCGCGCACCGCGGTCAGCGACGTGACCCTCTTGCTCGTCGCCCACGACGGCGAGTGGACCCGGCGGCGGGTGCCGTCCGTGGACTGGGCCCACACGTTCTGCAACAAGCACCAGATCCCGTCCTACGACGCCGCGGTCGTGGGTATCCCGCAGCGGATGCGGGACTTCAACCGCAGGAAGAAGCAGCAGGGTCTCTGATCGCTGGTCGAGGTGCGAAGAGCGCCAGCGACGAGCCTCGAGACCTCCGCAGGGATGGCACCAGGTCGCGTCCCAGCAACGGCTTGCGTGGTTTCGAGGCTCGCTGCGCTCGCACCTCAACCAGCGTCGGTGGCCAACGACCTCGCGTAGTCGACGAGCGTCGCGACCGCCCAGCCGGTGCCGCCGAACGTGACGTGACCCGACGGCCCGCCGGAGTTCCAGGCCGGGCCGGCGATGTCCAGGTGTGCCCAGGGCAGGCCGCCGGTGAACTCGCGCAGGAACGCCGCGGCGAAGAGACCACCGCCCCAGCGGATCCAGTCGTGCTGGGAGAGGTCGGCGATCTTGCTGGAGCGGATCCGCTCGTCCATGACCTCGGGGATCGGCATGTGCCAGTGCGCCTCGCCCGCCGTCTCGGACGCGGCGAGCACCGCCTCGACGACCTCGTCGGAGCCCATCACGCCGGCGACCTTGTCGCCGAGCGCGACGACCATGTGGCCGGTCAGGGTCGCCACGTCCAGGATCACGTCCGGCTCGACCTCGGTGGCCCGCACCAGCGCGTCACCCAGGATCAGGCGCCCCTCGGCGTCGGTGTTGAGCACCTCGACGGTCGTGCCGCGATACATCGTCAGCACGTCACCGGGGCGGACCGAGGAGCCCGACACCATGTTCTCCGCCATCGGCACGAACGTGCTGACCTTGAGTGGGAGCTTGAGCCGGGCGATCGCGCAGGTCGCCTGGACGACCGCGGCGGCGCCGGCCATGTCGGACTTCATCTCGTTCATCGAGGCCGCCGGCTTGATGGTCAGGCCGCCGGAGTCGAAGGTGACGCCCTTGCCGACCAGCGCGAGGTGGGCCACGGGCTTGGCAGGCGCATAGGTCAGCTCGACCAGGCGCGGCGGGGCGTCCGAGCCGTTGCCGACGCCCAGGATGCCGCCACAGCCCATCGCGAGCAGCTCCTTCTCGTCGATCACCCGCGCGCTGACCTTGCGGGCGCCGCGGCCCTTGGACGTCTCCTTGGCCGCCTCGACCACCGCGTCGGCGAACGCCGGGGGTGTGAAGTCACCGGGTGGGGTGTTGACCCAGTCGCGGGCCCGGGAGACGGCCTCGGCGACGACCTGGGCCTCGTCGGCCACCGTCTGCATCTCGGCGCGGCGCGCGCCCGAGGTCACCACCACGACCTCACCCGGGTGCCCCTGCGCGTCGTCGTCCGGCGCCGGCTTCTTGTACGTCGTGTAGGTGTAGCCGCCCAGGGCGTAGCCCTCGACGACGGCGCGGAGCTGCTCCGGGGACTCAGCGGGAAGCGCGAGCGCCACCGAGGCGGCGTTGGTGACCGCCCGGGCGGCCGCGCCGGCGGCCCGGCGTACCGCTTGGGACGGGACGGCCCCACCCCGGGCGGGCTTGCCGAGTCCCACGAACACGACCAGCCCGGCCTTCGTCGCGGCACCGCCGGGCACCCGGACCACCTCGCCGGCCTTGCCCGTCGCACCGAAGGTCACCAGCAGGGGACGCAGCTTGCGGCCGAAGGCCTTGGCCACCTCCTCGCCGCCCTCGGCGACGACGGCGCCCTTGGCCGTCGACACCAGCCCGACGACGACGGCGTCGCAACGGATCTTGGCCGGGTTGGCGTTTCGCAGCGTGTACGAGGGCACCCGGCCACACTAGGGTCCGAATCATGAGCGCGGGCAAGCAGTCGCCGTTGCACGAGCGCCACGAGGCGCTGGGTGCGAAGTTCGCGGAGTTCGGCGGTTGGTCGATGCCGCTCGAATACCCCTCCGGAGTCGTCAAGGAGCACACCGCGGTCCGGGAGGCGGTGGGCATCTTCGACGTCAGCCACCTCGGCAAGGCGGTGGTGGCGGGTCCGGGTGCTGCCGACTACGTCAACGCCACGCTGACCAACGACCTGCGCAAGATCGGGCACGGCCAGGCGCAGTACACCCTCTGCTGCGACCCGGAGACCGGGGGGATCGTCGACGACCTGATCGCCTACCTCCACACCGACGAACGGGTGCTCCTGGTCCCCAACGCCGCCAACACCGCCGAGGTGGTCAGGCGCCTGGCGGAGTCGGCACCGGAGGGCGTCACGGTGGCCGACCACCACGACGACTACGCCGTGCTCGCCGTCCAGGGGACCAGGTCCGACGAGGTGCTGGAGGCCGTTGGGCTGCCGACCGGGCACGACTACATGTCCTTCGTCGAGGCCGAGGTGCCCGGCGTCGACGACGGAGTCGGCGTGGTCGTGTGCCGCACCGGCTACACCGGAGAGCGCGGCTACGAGCTGATCGCGGCCAACGACGTGGCGACGACCCTGTGGGACGCGCTGATGGCGGCCGGTGCCGACCTCGGCATGCTGCCCTGCGGCCTCGGCGCGCGCGACACCCTGCGGACCGAGATGGGCTACCCGCTGCACGGCCAGGACATCTCGCTGGACGTCACGCCCAACCAGGCCCGGCTCGGGTGGGCCGTGGGCTGGGGCAAGGCGGAGTTCTGGGGGCGCGACGCGCTGCTGCGCGAGAAGGAGGCCGGTCCCGACCGCATCCTGCGTGGGATCGTCGCGACCGGCCGCGCGATCCCCCGTCCGCACATGAGCGTGAGCCTCACCCACGACCTCATGGTCGGCGAGGTCACCTCGGGCACCTTCTCGCCGACGCTGAAGAAGGGCGTCGGTCTCGCGCTCATCTCCTCGCAGGTCGCCCCCGACGCCGAGGTCGGTGTCGACGTGCGTGGCCGCCGCGAGATCTTCCAGGTCACCAAACCGCCGTTCGTGGACCCGTCCACCCGCGAGTCGTGACCGGCTCGCACCAGCCATGAACCTCCCCGACCAGCCGAGCACCTTCCGTCAGCCCGGGCCTGCCGAACGTCCCTGGTGGTGGCGGCTCGAGGACGCCTCCGGTGCCGAGGTGGAGGTCCCGAGCGCCTACGCCGGCAGGCGCTTCGCCACCCAGGCCGACGCCGAGTCCTGGGTCGGCGAGATCTGGTCCGGCCTGGCCGCCGAGGGTGTGGACGCCGTGACCCTGTTCGAGCAGGAGCGGGCCGTCTACGGCCCCATGTCGCTCCACGCCTAGTCAGCACGCGATGCCGGACGCCCGGTCGGCCGACGAGGGTGACTTCCACCGCTTCGTGGGAGCGCGGTGGCCGGGGCTCGTCCGCACGATGGTCCTGCTCGGCTGCCCCGCCGGGCTCGCCCCCGACGTGGTGACCGACGGTCTGAGCAGGTGCCGCAAGGCCTGGGCCGCGACCGTCGAGAGCGACGACCCCGACGTCGTCGTCCACCGCGCGGTCATCGCCGCCTGGGACGAACGGCGGCGGGGGGCGTGGTGGGAAGGGTTGCGCCCCGCCTCGGAGCGGGACTGGCCGACGCCGGACCTGACGGCACTGGACCGGCTGACGTCCGAGGTGCGCACCGGGCTGGTGCTCCGGCGGTTCGCCGGGCTCGACCGGCACCAGGCGGTTTCGGTCGCGGGGCAGGCGGCCGGCGACGACCTGCCGCCGGGGCCCGACGCCACGGAGCTGCGGGCACTGGGCGAGAACGTGGTGGTGCTGGCCCCGACACCCGACGACCCGGCGGTCGACACGGCTCCCTGGTGGCGGCACCGGCAGGGCAGGGCAGTCGCGGGGCTCGTGGCCCTCGCGCTCGCCCTCGGTGGCTGGGCCTGGCTGGCCCGGCCGGGAACCGAGGACGGTGATCGCCAGCCCGTGGGCCTGTCCACCGTGGCCCCGCAACGCTCTGCCAACTCCGCCGAGGTGGCCTGGTACGCCGACGACGTCCTCCACCTCTCCAACGCGACCTACGTGCTCCCGCCCCTCCGGGACCTCGCCGTCATGGGAGCCGGAGCGGTCTACGGCGACTCCGCCGGCCGCGTCGTCCACCTGGCCGACGACGGCGTGCGCACTTTGCTGGGCACCAAGGACCCGCGTGCCCCGCTTGCCGCCTCCGACTCGCTGGGTTGGGTCGCCTGGGTGGACCCCGCGGGGGCCAACCCGCGGCTCCTCGTCTACGACATCGCTCAGGCCGACATCATCAGCGAGCTGGACCTGCCGCCCAGCACGGCCGGTCCACAGGAGGAGCCGGACACGCATCCGGTCGCCATCGACCAGCAGGCCGTCTACTTCGTGACCTCGGCGGGAGCCCGGGCCTGGCGCCCGACGCGCGACCCGGGCTTCGTCGAGGAGCTAGAGCTGCCGGCTCTGGTCGACGTCTCGTCGGCCAACCGGATGTACCAGATCGACAACCAGCGGATCCGGCTGGACCAGCCGTTCTTCTCCGTGGTGCACGACGTGCCAGGCCGCGGTGGGGAGCTGTCGGCGGACGGTGACTACGCGTTGACGCGCAGCCCCGAGGACGGCTCGGTGCTTGTCTACGACACGCGCAGCGGGGCACGCGTCGACGTGCAGCCCCCCGAGGACCTCACCGTGTCCGATGTCGTCCTGGCACCGGAGGGGGCGATCACCTACCTGACGGTCGACCCCGAGGGGTTCGCCACGCAGGAGGGCAGTGACAGCAACCCGCAGAAGGGCGAGCTGGTCACCTGCCAGCTCGACGACGGCAGCTGCGAGACGCTGGCGTCCTTCGCGGTGGACTCCGAGGCGCCGATCCTGGCCCGCTAGCGGAGGGCCAGCCGAGTTTGATCGTTCGTCGGCAGGGAACGCTGCGCGCACCGAAGGAGGCGAGCATGGCGGTAGGTGAGCCGGTTGAAGACCCGAACCGACCGGGCTACAGGCCTGGGATCGACCCGAGCGACTCCCGCGACCTCGGTTCCGGCAAAGGGTTCGGCGCCGATCTGTTCGCGCTCTACCGAGCCGGGCGCGTGTACTTCCCGGAAAGGGCGATCCAGTTCAGCGAGTGGACGAGCACCGCGCACGACTTCGCCCAGCGCATCGACTACCTCAACTCCAGCGTCGGCAACGAATACGCCCGCACGGTGACCGAGGCGCTGCGCACCGACCTGCACTTCGCACTGCGGCAGACGGCGGTCGCGATGCGGGACGTCGGCGCCGCCATGGTGGCGATCTCGACCGACTACGCCACCACCGACCAGGCGGCCCGCGAGGAGTTCGTGCGGCTGGTCGACAACAACCCCCAGCTCTTCGACCAGCCGACGCCCCACGTGCCACCGCCGCCCGGCAGCGAGGACCCCTACGACACGCCGTACGACGGACCATCGCTCGAGGCGCCCGAGCCGGAACCGTGGTGGCCGGTCTCGTGGCTCGGCGACCAGGTCGACGAGGTCGTGGACGACGTGCTGGACGGGATCGGTGACGTCGGCGACGCGCTCGTCGACCGGCGGGGGCCGGACGGATGACCGGCGCGACGTTCGAACGGGGTGCTTTCGAGTCCACGCTCGACAAGGTCGGCCTGCTGCTCGGTGACCTGTGGGCGGTCGACGAGGCCCTCAAGCTCGCAGACCCGGACCACGTGCGCCAGAGCGGTGGCCCGGTTTCCCCCTACGGACGGGTCGGCGTCGACATCGGCCGTCACCATTCCTTCCGGGCGAGCATCTTCTACACCGCTCCGGAGCAGTCCTCGTCGCCAGGCACGTTCCCCGGCGTCGGCGACCGACACGACGGCGCGCAACAGCTCGTCGACGAGCTCGCCGACCGGGGCCGCGAGTGGGGCTCTTCGGTGGCGGAGTCGATCCGTTCGGCCGTCCAGGACCTCGTGCGTCCCGTGCCCGGCGCCTTCCAGGACGCCGTGGAGACGCTGCGAGGCACGTTGACCAACCCGCTGTCCACGCTCATCGCCGACGACTTCGCACACCTGGCCAGCCATCTCAGCGACTGGGAGGGCGTTGCGGCCGACGAGTTCGCGGACTACTTCTACAACCAGGTCGAGGTGAGCGTCCGCAACCAGGCGTTCGTTGCGGAGTCGGTCTGCGTGGGTCTGGCCGGAAGCAAGGCGATCGTCCATCTCGGACAGCACAGCCTGATGGGCATGGTCCTGAGCGCACATGACGTCCTCGACGACCAGCTCAGGCAGCGTCAGGCCGCGCACGCGGCCACCGGCCCCTCGACCTCCGACTGGCTGCTGATCGGGGCCACCTTCCTGGCCCTCGCCGCGGCGATCCCGACCGGCGGAGGCTCACTGAGCATCGCCACCGCCGGAGTCGCCGCGGCGAGCGCGTCCAGCGCGCTGCTGGAGTTCGCCGCCTCGCAGGTGGAGGACGGCCAGACCGTCACGTTCGAGGCGATCTCGGCGGACGAGGCGATGGGCCAGCTCTTCGACCGCACCACGCAGATCCGTGACCACTGCGCGACGCACTGGACGCAGCTCGCGGACAGCGTGGGCGAGCTGCGCGGCCTCGTGGCCCAGATCGAGGGCGAGCACCTGCTCTATCCCCGGCGCCCGCGGCTCGCCGACGGCGACGTGTCGCCTGGCTCCTTCCATCACGAGAGCGCCTCGTGAGGGGCCGACTGGCGGCCTGGGCCATCGTGGCCACCGGGCTCGCAGCGACAGTGTCGTGCGACGACGAACCGTCCAAGGCCAACCAGCCTGACTCGAGGTGGTCGACGCCGGAACACGGCTTCTGCGACGACGTGACGGAGCGCGCCGGCCTCGTGGAGTGGTCGGTGGAGGAGACGGTGGAGGGGGACGGCGCCGACATCTCGGCGACCTGCGTTCTCACCAGCCCCAGTGGCCGGGTCGACCTGGTGGTCCACTCCGGCGAGCAGGCGCGGGAGCAGTTCGACCACACGCTGAGCGAGCTCGAGGACGGGTTCACAGGTTTCGACGACCCGGTCGCCACCGAGCCGACCGGGTGGTGGTCGGAGGGTCGGCGGTTCGAGGCGGTCGAAGCCGGGTCGGTGCGGCTCACAGACCTGGTCCACGACGGCACCCTCACGCTGCGGCTTCAGCTGGTGGGCACCCCGGCGGAAGGCCCGACCGACGGGCGGCAAGCCGAGGCCCGCAGTGTGGCCGACGCGCTGGACGCCGCCGTCGCTGACGTTCTCGATCCAGGCTGAGGCTACGTTCGCGGCATGCACCGGTTCAGCCAGGTCGACGTGTTCGGCTCAGGTCCGCTGACCGGCAACCCGGTCGCCGTCGTCCACGGCGCCGACGACCTGGACGACGAACGGATGCAGCTGTTCGCCCAGTGGACCAACCTCTCCGAGACGACGTTCCTGCTGCGACCCACGACCGCCGAGGCCGACTACCGGCTGCGGATCTTCACCCCGAGCCGCGAGCTGCCGTTCGCCGGTCACCCGACGCTCGGCAGCGCCCACGCGTGGCTCGAGGCCGGGGGAGTCCCCCGGGGCGAGCGCCTCGTCCAGGAGTGCGGCGCTGGGCTGGTGGAGGTCGAGCGCGGTGAGCTCCTCGCGTTCCAGGCACCGCCGCTGGTCAAGGACGGCCCGGTCGACGAGAGAGACCTGGCCACCGTCTGTGACGCCCTGCGCATCAGCCGCACGGACATCGTCGACACCAAGTGGGTCGACAACGGTCCCGGCTGGGTCGGTGTCCTGCTCAACGACGCGCACGACGTGCTGGAGCTCGAACCCGACACGACCCGGTTCGGTGGCCTCGAGATCGGGGTAGCCGGCCCGTGGCGTGACGGCGGTAGCGATGCCGATGTCGAGATCCGCGCATTCGTCCCTGGCGACGGCATCGGGGAGGACCCCGTCACCGGCAGCCTCAACGCCAGTCTCGGCCAGTGGCTCGCCGGCACGGTCCTCCCGCAGCGGTACGTCGCCGCCCAGGGCACGGCCATCGGCCGGCGTGGACGGGTGCACGTGAGGCGGGACGGGGACAGCGTGTGGGTGGGAGGCGACACCCGAACCACGGTGCGCGGCGAGGTCGACCTCTGAGACCACCCCCTAAACCCGTGGAGACGGGGCAGTGCCCTCGTGACACTGGTGGTCGTGGAGGAGGAGGTCGAAGTCGTGGTCGCTCATCACGAGCGGGCGACGCTCCGCGTCGGCGACGTCTTCTTGAAGATCGACGCCGATCAGTCGCGCACCGACCTCGAGGTTCAGGCGATGACCATCGCTCCGATCCGGACCCCGGAGATCCTGTGGCGGAAGCCGCCCGTGCTCGCGCTCGCCGCCCTCCCCGGGACGGCGCTCGGCCGCCTCGGCGAGCCCTCAGCCGCGTCGCCGACAGCGTGGGCCGCGGCGGGTGCCGCCGTACGGCGGCTGCATGACGCGCCCCTGCCGCCGTGGCCGTCTCGTCGTGGCTCGGACCGCGCCGCAAGCCTGGACGTCGAGTGCGCCTGGCTCGTGGCCCACGACGTTCTTCCTCCCGACTTGGTCATGCGCAACCGCGAGCTCGCCGAGCCTGCGCTCGGACCGTGGACACCGGTCTTCATGCACGGCGACCTGCAGGTCGCCCACGTGTTCGTCGATGGTGACGAGATCACCGGCGTGCTCGACTGGTCCGAGGCGGGTCAGGGCGACGCGATGTACGACCTCGCCAGCCTGACCCTCGGCCACCGAGAACGCCTCAGCGACGTCATCGCCGGCTACGGCTCCGACGTCGACCTCGACGTGATCCGCGGATGGTGGTCGCTGCGCAGCCTGACGGCGATCCGTTGGCTGGTCGAGCACGGCTTCGACCCGGCCGCTCCGGGCTGCGAGATCGACGTGCTGAGGGCGCAGCTCTGAGCGTGGGACGCCGACCGCGGCGTCCCGACGCGACTAGGATCGTCGCCGTGCAGCAGTACCTGGACCTCCTCACCCGCATCCTCGACGAGGGGGTCGAGAAGTCCGATCGCACCGGCACCGGGACCCTGTCGGTCTTCGGCCACCAGATGCGGTTCGACCTGCGCGAGGGCTTCCCGCTGGTCACCACCAAGAAGGTCCACACCCGCTCGGTGTTCGCCGAGCTGCTCTGGTTCCTGCGCGGCGACACCAACGTCAAGTGGCTCCAGGACCGCGGCGTGACGATCTGGGACGAGTGGGCCGACGCCGACGGTGACCTCGGTCCCGTCTACGGCTACCAGTGGCGGTCCTGGCCCACTCCCGATGGTCGGCACGTCGACCAGATCGCCCAGGTCGTCCAGCAGATCCGGGAAAACCCCGACTCCCGCCGCCACATCGTCTCGGCCTGGAACGTCGCCGACATCCCCGACATGGCGCTGGCTCCGTGCCACACGATGTTCCAGTTCTACGTCGCTCCGCAGGAGCACGGGCCGGGCCGGCTGTCCTGCCAGCTCTACCAGCGCTCGGCGGACGTCTTCCTGGGCGTGCCGTTCAACATCGCGTCCTACGCACTGCTCACCCACATGGTCGCCCAGGTGACCGGGCTCGAGGTCGGAGACTTCGTGCACACCCTCGGCGACGCCCACCTCTACGCCAACCACCTCGACCAGGCGCGGCTGCAGCTGACCCGCGACCCCCGGCCGCTGCCGACCCTGTGGCTCGACCCGGCGGTCACCGAGCTCGACGCCTTCGACCTCGAGCACGTCGCGGTCCAGGGATACGACCCGCACCCGGGGATCAAGGCACCCATCGCCGTATGACGGTGACGCTCATCGCGGCGGTCGCCCGCAACGGGGTGATCGGCGCCGAGGGCGGGATCCCGTGGCACCTGCCGGAGGACTTCGCGCACTTCAAGGCCACCACGCTCGGGCACACGTTGCTGATGGGGCGGGCGACGTACGACTCGATCGGGCGGCCGCTCCCCGGCCGCACCACCATCGTGCTGACCCGCGACCGGGACTGGTCGGCCGACGGCGTGCTGGTCGCCCACACGCTCGAGGAGGCGCTGGCCATGACTGAGGGTGATGTGTTCGTCGCTGGGGGAGCGGCCGTCTATGAGGCCGCCCTGCCCTACGCCGACGCCCAGGTGATCAGCGAGATAGACCAAGAACCCGCCGGCGACACCTTCTACCCGGAGTTCGACCGCACAGAGTGGGTCGAGACCGGGCGGGTGCCGCACGACGGGTTCACGGTGGTCACCTGGCGCCGCAGGTGACGCCGGACCGGTGGCTCAGCTGATCAGAGGCATTGCCCACGACGGGCTGCAGGTGTAGGCGCGGGTGGCTGGCTGGCAGGCTGGGAGCCATGGCTGACGAGATGGAGCTCAGGGTCTTCACCGAACCCCAGCAGGGCGCGACGTACGACGACCTCCTCCGGATCGCGCAGGAGGCCGAGCAGCTCGGCTTCGGCGCGTTCTTCCGGTCCGACCACTACCTGGCCATGGGCACCGATGGCGCGCCCGGCCCGAGCGACGCATGGATCACGCTGGCCGGGATTGCCCGTGAGACCACCACGATCCGTCTCGGGACGCTGATGACCAGCGCGACGTTCCGCCACCCGGGGCCGCTGGCGATCACGGTGGCCGGGGTCGACCAGATGAGCGGTGGCCGGGTCGAGCTGGGCATCGGCGCCGGCTGGTACGAGGCCGAGCACACGGCGTACGGCATCCCGTTCCCTGGCACTCGGGAGCGCTTCGACATCCTCGAGGAGCAGCTCGAGGTCATCACCGGTCTCTGGGCGAGCACGGGCGGCTTCACCCACGAGGGGGCGCACTACCGGGTCGTCGACTCGCCCGGGCTGCCGAAACCGACGCAGGAACGGGTTCCGGTGCTGGTCGGTGGCCGTGGTCCGAAGCGCACGCCCGCGCTCGCCGCGCGCTACGCCGACGAGTTCAACCTGCCGTTCGTCCCCTTCGATGCAGGGCTGCCCCAGCTCGACCGGGTCCGGCAGGCGTGCGAGGCGATCGGCCGCGACCCGGGCTCGATGCGTTTCTCGAGCGCACTGGTCCTGTGCGTGGGCGCGGACGAGCAGGAGTTCCGCAGGCGGGCCGAGGCCATCGGCCACGACCCCGACGAGCTGCGCGCCGAGCAGCTCGGCGGCACCGTGCCCGAGGTGGTCGACCGGATCGGCCGCTACGCGGAGTCCGGACAGACCCGGCTCTATCTCCAGACCCTGGACCTCCAGGACCTCGACCACCTGCGCCTCGTGGCCTCGGACGTCATGCCGCAGGTGAATCCCGCTAGCCTGACCTCATGACCTACGCCCCGTTCGGCCGTGTCCTCACGGCGATGGCGACGGCGTTCCGCGACGACGGATCGGTCGACCTCGACGGCACCGCGGCGATCGCGCGCCACCTCGTCGACCACGGTCATGACGGCGTGGTGGTGAGCGGGACGACCGGCGAGAGTCCCACCACGACCGTGCCCGAGGACGGCGAGATCCTGGCCGCGGTTATCGACGCCGTCGGAGACCGGGCGACGGTCGTGGCCGGGGTCGGCACCAACAGCACCGCACACTCCCTTGAGCTCGCGTTGCAGGCCGAGAAGATCGGCGCCGACGGCCTGCTGCTCGTGACGCCCTACTACAACAAGCCCGGCCAGGCCGGCGTCCTCCACCACTTCCGCACCGTCGCCGAGGCGACGGGTGTGCCGGTGATGCTCTACGACGTCCCGGGGCGCACCGGCACGCAGATCTCGCTCGAGACCTACGCCGCGGCCAAGGAGATCGACACCGTGGTGGCGGTCAAGGACGCCGTCGGCGACTTCGCCCGCGGCGTCAAGCTGCGCGAGATGGGCTATGCCGTCTACTCCGGCGATGACGTCTCCAACCTGGCCTGGCTCGCCCACGGCGCCGCCGGCTTCGTCTCCGTGGTGGGCCACGTGGCCGGCGACGACACCCGCGCGATGCTGGAGGCCTTCGAGCGTGGCGACCACGCCGAGGCGCTCGCGATCTTCACCCGGCTCCTGCCGGCGATCGACGCCGTGATGGGCGTGCCCAACTACGGAGCCACCACCGCGAAGGCTGGTCTTCAGCTGCTCGGCGTCCTCGACAACCGCAACGTCCGCGGGCCGCTGGTCCCGCTCGACGACGACGAGGTCGAGGCGCTGCGCATCGGGCTGACCGCCTCCGGGCTCCTCTGACGCACCACGACAAGGACCTAAGTGAGCCATTCCCACCCCGAGCTGTCCGAGCCTGCCCCGCTGGCCAAGGGCGGCCTCCGGGTGACTCCGCTGGGCGGGCTGGGCGACGTCGGCCGCAACATGACGGTGTTCGAGCACGACGGCCGGCTGCTGATCGTCGACTGCGGTGTCCTCTTCCCCGAGGACCACCACCCCGGCGTCGACCTGATCCTCCCGGACTTCGAGTCGATCCGGGACCGGCTCGACAACGTCGAGGCCCTGGTCCTGACCCACGGGCACGAGGACCACATCGGCGCGACGCCCTACCTGCTCCGCGAGCGCCAGGACATCCCGCTCGTCGGCTCCGAGCTCACCCTGGCCCTGCTGGACGGCAAGCTGCGCGAACACCGGCTGAAGGAGACCGTGCACCACGTCGTGCGCGAGGGCGACCGCCTCGCGTTCGGGCCCTTCGACCTGGAGTTCGTCGCGGTCAACCACTCGATCCCCGACGCCCTCGCGGTCGCGATCCGCGCGGGCGGCCAGCTCGTCCTGCACACCGGCGACTTCAAGATGGACCAGCTCCCGCTCGACGGCCGGATCACCGACCTGCGGGCGTTCGCCCGGCTGGGCGAGGAGGGCGTCGACCTCTTCCTCACCGACTCCACCAACGCCGAGACCCCGGGCTTCACGGCGCTGGAGAAGTCGATCACCCCGGTCATCGACCAGGTCTTCCGCGACTCGAAACAGAAGATCGTGGTGGCCTGCTTCGCCTCGCACATCCACCGGGTCCAGCAGATCCTGGACGCGACCGCGGCGCACGGCCGCAAGGCGGCGTACGTCGGCCGGTCGATGGTCCGCAACATGGCCATCGCCCAGGAGCTCGGCTACCTCACGGTGCCACCGGGCGTGCTGATCGACCCCAAGGACCTCGCCAGCCTCCCGCCCGAGCGGCAGGTGCTGATCTCCACCGGGTCCCAGGGCGAGCCCATGAGCGCGCTCAGCCGGATCGCCCAGCGTGACCACCACATCGTGCACATCGAGGAGGGCGACACCGTCCTGCTCGCCTCGAGCCTGATCCCCGGCAACGAGAACGCCGTCTATCGGGTCATCAACGGGCTGGCCCGGTGGGGCGCCCGGGTCGTGCACAAGGGCAACGCCCTGGTGCACGTCAGCGGCCACGCCAGTGCCGGCGAGCTCCTCTACTGCTACAACATCGTCGCCCCGCGCAACGTGCTGCCGGTGCACGGTGAGATCCGGCACCTGCTCGCCAACGGTGCGCTCGCCACGGCGACCGGCGTCGACAACGTGGTGATCGCCGAGGACGGCGTGGTCGTCGACCTCGTGGACGGCGTGGCCAAGATCGCCGGCAAGGTCCCCTGCGGCTACGTCTTCGTCGACGGGAGCTCGGTCGGTGACATCACCGAGTCCGACCTCAAGGACCGACGGATCCTGGGCGAGGAGGGCTTCATCTCCGTGATCGTCGTTGTCGACTCGGTGAGCGGCAAGGTGGCCGCCGGCCCGGAGATCCACGCCCGGGGTTTCGTCGACGTCGACTTCGACGCGATCCGCCAGCCGATCGTCGACGCGCTCGACAAGGCGATCGCCGAGGGCAACAACGACGCCTACCAGCTCCAGCAGACCGTGCGTCGGGTCATCGGCCGCTGGGTGAGCGGCACCCACCGGCGCCGCCCGATGATCATCCCCGTCGTCATCGAGGCCTGACTGGCTGTCTACCCCCGTGAGCTTCGGCCCCGGCCCACGACGGACGCTCCGCTCCGCTCCGCGGAGCTCCGCCGTCCATCGTGCGCGCGGGACCGATCGCGGGGCGCGCTCGCTGCGCTCGCAGATTCAAGCGTCCGTGGCTTCGCGGGGCCGTCCCGGTCAGCACGAACCTTCGTGCGTTGTCGAGCCGCGCTCGCGGGGGTAGACAACCCGTGGGCCGGGGCCGGAACTCGCGGGGGTAGACAGGAGGCCCCGCCGGACCGATGGTCCGACGAGGCCTCCTGACTTCAGGTGCCGCTCAGCGCTACGGCGTGATCGTCACCATCACCTTGTCGCTGCTCTTCTTCACGGTGGCCGAGCCGAGGTACTTCGCCACCATCTTGTACAGGCCGGGCGGGAGGTTGCGCTTGATGATCAGAACGAGCCTGCCCTTGGCGTTGAGCGTGCCCTTGCCGATGCGCTCTCCGTTGGCCAACAGCTTGACCTTGCCCGTCGGCACGACGCCACCCTCGGCCTTGACCCGGATCTTGGCCTTGAAGTCCTCCTTGAACTCGAGGTGCTTCGGCCGGATCCGCAGCTTGGTCGTCGAGTCGACCTTCCCGGCGGGTGGGGCCACACAGTTGCTCACCGTCACGTTGTCGACGTACCAGCCGTCGAGACCACCGCAACCGTCGCGTCCGTAGTCGAACCGGAAGCGCACCTGGTCGCCGCCCTTGACGCCGGCCGCGGCGAGGTCGACGAAGGACGTGCCCCACGTGCTGGTGACGCTGCCGCCATCGGTGCCGGTGAAGCCCGGCTGACCGGCCAGCGGGCTGGTGTTGCCCGGTGCGGCCGCCATCGTGGCGTTGGGCTGGTTGAAGACGTAGGCCGCGGTCGGGATCAGCGTGAACGCACCACCGTTGATGCTGATCTTGACGTTGCCGCCGTCGTAGCCGGCCTCGGTGGCGACATAGTGCTCGAACGTGAGCATCGGGGTCGTCAACGTCGCAGGCATGGCCACCACCGGACTGGTGATGGAGTCACGAGACGAGTAGTCGGTCACCCCGCCGCTGCAGTCACCCTCGCCCGTCCCGACGCCCCTGGCGGTGCCGCCGGCGTGCCCGCCGGGTGCCGTGGAGTCGGCCACCCAAGGCAGGGAGTTGTTGCCGGGGTTGGCGTACTGGACGTCGGTGCCCCAGCCTGCGAGCCCGTCCTCGAAGTCCTCCTTGAAGACGGTGTTGGTGGAGAACCCGGTGCCGCACAGCGACGGCCCACCCGGCTTGAGCAGCGGCTGGAAGTTGCACTGGGTCGGCTCCATGCGCAGCTCGACCGCGGCGATCATCTTCGTCACCTCGGCGCAGTCCGCGGCCTCGATGGTCTCGTCGGGCAGCGGTGCCGGCGCATCCGTGTCCTCCGGGGACCCGGCTGTGCTCAGACCGTTGACGACGTCACCGACGAGGTCGGTGCACGAGGTCTCGAGCGCGTTCGCGTGGTCGACGAAGTCGGTCGTCGGGGTCTGGTAGACCGACTGTGCCCGCCAGTAGATGTGCGCCGCCTTGGTGAGTCCGATCCCGGCGACCGTCTGGCCGTTGAACGTCCCGCCGTCCACCAGCAGTGAGTAGCCGTGGTTGGGCACTCCGGAGTTGCTGTGCACGCCGCCGCCGTCGTCGGTCGCGCAGTAGTACTGCGCGTCCGAGACCTTGCCCGGGTCGCCGTAACAGTTGGGGTGCCACATGTCGCGGATCGCCCCGCCGAAGGCGGTGCTGTCCTCACCCATGAGCCAGCGGTAGGAGTCCTGACGGGTGCCGGCGGCGTCCTTCATGGTGACGTTGACCGGCCCGGGGGAGAGCTCGGACTTGATCAGGTTGCCGTCGCTGAGGCGGATCCGGACCGACGGGATCGTGATCGTGGCGTCGGTGCCGGACATCGGGCTCGGAGGAGCCTCGACGTTGTCGGCCACGAGCACGGCCACGGCACCGGCGTCCTGGGCGTTCTTGACCTTGATGGTGAACGCGCAGGTGCCGCGGTCGACCAGGGCGATGTTGCCGTCGACCTCCGCGCCGTTGGTCAGGGGTTCGCAGGCATCGGTCGTCGACGCTCCTCCGGTGTCGATGCCGAGGACCACGTTGCCGGTGATCCCCGTGCCGTCCAGCTGGGCACCGAACTGCGCGGCTCCGGCCTCGCAGTCCTTGGCGATCTCAGCCGGCGAGTTGATCACGACGACGGGGGTCGCGGGGGAGTGCGTCGAGCACTGGCCGACCGTGCGCGGGGTGTCGATGTTGCCCTCGTCAGCGTCCTGCCGGCCGTTGATCAGGTCGACCGTCTCACCCCAGATGTCGGAGTAGGACTCGTTGAGCGCCCCGGGCTGCCACTGGTAGATGCCGTCCCAGGTGTGCTCGGTGTAGGCGTGTCCCCACTCGTGGGCGACCACGTCGTCGGAGGTCACCCCGTCGCAGTAGTTGGTGGTCACGCCGTTCCAGTTGGCGTTGGGGCAGTCGATGTTGGGATCGTTGTTGACCGTCTTCATCGTGGCGCCCGCACCGTCGTAGGAGTCCCGGCCGAAGGAGTTCATGAAGAGCCAGTAGGACTCACCGGTGCCCTCGACGAGGTCCTGCTGCCCCTGGTTGAGCGTCCCCGGGAAGGCGTCGCCCTCCGCCCAGACGGGCGTCGTGGCCGGGCTGATCTCGTAGAGCTCGCGGTCGAGGGCGTCGTGCACCAGCGAGTAGCGGTTGACGAGCTTGCCCGTGTTGGCGTCGAGGAAGACCATGTCGCGGACGTTGGCTCGGTTGCTCACTTCGACGACGTACGCCAGGACGGCCTTGCCTCGGTCTCCGCGCGGCACACCGTGGCGGTAGACGACCAGGTCGGTCTGCACCGCCTTGATCCCGCTGACGTCGGCGTCGCCGTCGTGCCCGGGCGGGTCGGCCTTGACGGCCGCGACCGCGGCTCGGCCGACCGCAGCTGGGGACAGCCGGGGCGAGACGCTGAGGTCGAGATTGGGTGCCGCATAGCCGTTGACGGCGGTCAGGTTGCCGTCGCGGTCCACGTGGGCACGGAGCATCGCCGCGAACACCGGGACCCCGCGGTAGCGCTGCACGTAGTCGACGGTCCAGCCGAGCTTGTCGGCACTCACCTGCTGGCGCACGAGCTCACCCGGCCGCGCGCCGAACGCACGCGCGTACCTGTCCAGGAAGGCGTCGGCCTTGGCCGCCGCGCTGGCTGCCGAGTCGGCACTCCTGCCCGGCAGCAGATCCGCGTCTGCGCCGCGTGTGGTGATGAAGCCGACCTTGCCGGTCGCAGTCTCGGTCGTGGTGGTGACGGTTCCGTCGGCCCCGTCCTTGATCTGCTGGATCAAGCTCTTGTCGGCCGCGGCGGCCGGCGCCGCGGCTCCGGCCAGCTGTGGTGGCACGGCGGTGATGCCGGCGCCAAGCATGACCAGACAGATTGCGCTCTTGAGCACTCTCACGAAGGTGTCCTATCCCGAGTTGACGTGTTCCCCGTGTGACTACGCGCGCCCAGACCGGTGCACGTGGTCGCACCCTAGTCACCGCGTCCTGCCGGGGTAAAGAGCGATCGGAGGATCGCCGGTTCTTTCACCCCGGAGGAGGAAGCTTTGTCGCTGCCATGCGACGGGCGTGGGCAACACGCACTCGTGTGGTGCGTGTGGCAGGAGTGACTGTCACCTACGTTGGTGACCATGGCGACCCGTACGTCTTCCCCGCCGGGTCAGCGAAGCCGAGCCACCACCCAGACCAAGGCACGCAGCACGTCCCGGGCTGCGAGCGCAAGGTCGAGGCAACGGAGCGGCTCCGCGGCGGCGCGGAAGTCCCCGCAGAAGAAGCGCGGCTCATCCGCGAAGCGCCGTCCCGCCCCGCGCGCGGTGCGCAACGGACGGGGTCCGGTCGCCCGCTTCTTCGACGTGCTCTTCCGCGGCCTGGCCGCGATCTGGCTGGCGGCTGCACACGCCATCGGAGGCGTGGCCCGGAGCATCGGCCGGAGCGCTCGAGACCTCGACCCGGAGCACCGCCGGGACGGAGTGGGTCTGCTGATCCTGGCGGTGGCTCTGGTGACCGCGGCGGCGGTGTGGTTCCAGCTCGGCGGCGACGTGATGGGAGCGATGCGGGTCGCCGTGACGGGCACTGTCGGCAAGGTGGGTTGGCTCGTCCCCCTCGCCCTGGTCGTCGCGTCCTGGCGCAACCTGCGTGACCCCGTGCACAACGGCCCCGCCGGCCGACAGGTCGTCGGCTGGCTGTCGCTGGCGCTGGGCGTGCTCGGGGTGGTGCACATCGCGAACGGCAGCCCCCAGCCGGTGGCCGGTGACGCCGGCCCGCTGCGCGAGGGCGGTGGCGCGATCGGCTACGTCGTCTCGTCCCTGCTGCTCGACCTCCTGCGGTCGCCGGCGGTCGTGGTGCCCGTGCTGATGCTGCTGGCGTTCTTCGGGATCCTGGTCATCACCGGCACTCCTCTCTACCGGCTCCCCTCCCGGCTCGGCGAGGTGCGCGACCGCGCCCTCGGCCGGACACCGGCAGACGAGGGCGACGACGCCCTTCCGACCCGGCCGATCCGGGCCCGCGGCCGCGGGCGAGCCCTGGACGACTCCGGCCTCGACGTCTACGCCCACGACCCGGCGTACGACAGCCCCGTGCTCGAGGACCGCGAGGTCAAGCGGCGCAGGCGCAAGGGCGCAGCGGTTGACGAGACGGGCGCCACGGACGCCCTCGAGCCGGTGGCAGACGTGCGTGTCGAGGACGAGGCGCTCAGACCGAACAGCGGGGTGGACCTCGAGCCGCCCCCGCACTCGCCGATCCCGCAGCGCGTCGAGCAGCTGGCCCTCTCGGGCGACATCGTCTACAGCCTGCCCGGCAACGAGATGCTCAAGCCGGGATCGCCGCACAAGGCGAGGTCCAAGCTCAGCGACGACGTCGTGCACCGGCTGACCACGGTGCTCGAGGAGTTCGACATCGACGCCCAGGTCACCGGCTACACCCGGGGTCCGACCGTCACCCGTTACGAGGTCGAGCTCGGTGCCGCGGTCAAGGTCGAGAAGGTCACCGCGCTCGCCAAGAACATCTCCTACGCCGTGGCCTCGGCCGACGTGCGCATCCTGAGCCCGATCCCTGGCAAGTCCGCCATCGGCATCGAGATACCCAACCTCGACAAGGAGATCGTGTCGCTGGGTGACGTGCTGCGCTCCGGGGCGGCGCGCACCGACCACCACCCGATGGTCTGTGGCCTCGGCAAGGACGTCGAGGGCGGCTTCGTGGTCGCCAACCTCGCGAAGATGCCGCACCTGCTGGTGGCCGGCGCGACCGGCTCCGGCAAGTCGAGCTTCATCAACTCGATGATCACCTCGATCCTGATGCGCTCGACCCCCGACGAGGTGCGGATGATCATGGTCGACCCGAAGCGGGTCGAGCTGAACGCCTACGAAGGCGTGCCGCACCTGATCACGCCGATCATCACCAACCCCAAGAAGGCCGCCGAGGCGCTGGCCTGGGTCGTGCGCGAGATGGACATGCGCTACGACGACCTCGCCAACTTCGGGTTCCGGCACATCGACGACTTCAACAAGGCGGTCCGGGGCGGCAAGGTCACCGTGCCCCCGGGCTCGGAGCGCGAGCTCACGCCCTACCCCTATCTCCTCGTCATCGTCGACGAGCTGGCCGACCTGATGATGGTCGCGCCGCGCGACGTCGAGGACGCGATCGTCCGGATCACCCAGCTCGCCCGGGCCGCCGGCATCCACCTGGTGCTGGCGACCCAGCGGCCGAGCGTCGACGTCGTGACCGGTTTGATCAAGGCCAACGTGCCGTCCCGACTGGCGTTCGCGACCTCCTCGCTCGCCGACAGCCGGGTCATCCTCGACCAGCCCGGGGCGGAGAAGCTGGTCGGCCAGGGTGACGGGCTGTTCCTCCCCATGGGCGCCTCCAAGCCCGTGCGCGTGCAGGGGTCGTGGGTCACCGAGAGCGAGATCCACGCGGTGGTCAAGCACTGCAAGGCCCAGCTCGAGCCGAGCTACCGAGAGGATGTCACCGCGCCGACGGCGAGCAAGCGTGAGCTCGACGACGACATCGGCGACGACATGGACCTGGTGATCCAGGCCGTCGAGCTCGTGGTGTCGACCCAGTTCGGGTCGACCTCGATGCTGCAACGCAAGCTGCGGGTCGGCTTCGCCAAGGCCGGGCGGCTCATGGACATCCTCGAGAGCCGCGGCGTCGTCGGGCCCAGCGAGGGGTCCAAGGCCCGCGACGTGCTCGTCAAGCCGGACGAGATCGACGCCGTCATCATGACCCTGCAGGGAGAAGCGTGATGATCGAGGTCCGGCGCAATCCCCGGGTCGCGGCAGTCGCCGCCGGGCTCTCGGGTCTCGTTGCCTCCGCCTACTTCGTCCGGGCCGCCGGCGGTGGCAGCATCGTGGACTGGCTGGTGTTCGTCCTGCTCGCGCTCCTCACGGCAGCACACCTCTACACCTGGCGCGACGCCCGCACTCCCTTGTTCGTGGCCGACGACCTCGGCGTCCGGGTGCGGTCCGGCTGGACCTGGCGCGGCATGCCGTGGGCCGACATCGAGGAGGTCGAGCACCTGCCGCGGCGGGGACTGCTGCGCGACGGCCGGCTCATCCTCTTCCCGCGGGACGGGAGCGACCACGTCGCGACTCCGCTCGGCCTGGTGACATCGGTGACCGGCGCCGGCGACGACCTGACCGCGGCCCTCGCCGGGTTGGCGAGGGACCGCAGCGCCATCGTCGAGGTTGTTCCCGGGATCGAGGACGAGGCCGAGCACGAGGCCGAGCACGAGGTCGGGCACGAGGTCGGACACGAGGTGGAAGTGCTCGAGGGAGACGACGACACGGCGGAGACCTCGGTCGTCGTGGCGAGCCCGACGCCGAGCCCGCTGCGGGAGACGGTCACCGCGGTCCGGGCCGAGGTGCCCTACGAGCCCGAAGCGACCGTGGCGATCGAAAGGGTCCAGGCCGGCGACACCGGTGTGTGGCGCGCATCGACCGTGCTCATCGACGACCTCGCGCACGTGCCCGTCGTCGACCCCGTGATCGGTCCTCAGCTCCGGGCTGCGCGCGAGCGGCTGCGCCTGAGCATCGACCAGCTCGCCGAGCGCACCCGGATCCGTCCCCACGTCATCGAGGCCCTGGAGATCGACGACTTCGTGCCGTGCGGTGGCGACTTCTACGCCCGTGGCCACCTGCGCACCCTCGCCCGGGTGCTCGGTCTGGACGCCGCACCGCTGCTCGAGACCTATGCCGAGCGCTACGCCGATGCCCCCGTCGACCCGCGTCGGGTTTTCGAAACCGAGCTCGCCACCGGACGAGGTGGTCCGATCAAAGGCATCCGCGGCGGACCCAACTGGTCGGTCCTGGTCGCCGCCGTGATGGCGGTGATCCTGGTCTGGTCGATCGCGCGTCTGGTGATGGACCAGCCACCCTCGGTGACCCCGGCCACCCCGAGCCTGGCCAACGGCTCCGCCGGGCTCACCAGCGGTGGTGAGCTCGCACCGCCGGTCGAGGTGCTGCTCACGGCTGCCGGCGGCGGCGCCCATGTGGTGGTCCGCGACGGTGGTGGGCAGGTCGTGTTCAAGGACTCGATCGCGTTCGGAGCCACCCAGGCCCTCAAGGTGAGTCCACCGGTCCGGGTGCAGTCCAGCGACGGGTCGCTCGAGGTGACCGTCGACGGTCGCGAGCACGGTGCCCTCGGGGAGACCGGCCAGACCGCCCAGGACGTTTTCACTGCCAGGTAGGCCGATGGGTAGTCTCGTTCGGTGCTGTCCGTTGCGTTGGTGACCCTCGGGTGTGCCCGCAACGAGGTCGACTCCGAGGAGCTGGCCGGCCGTCTCGAGGCGGACGGGTTCCAGCTTGTCGCGGACCCCGAGTCCGCGGACACCGTGCTGGTCAACACCTGCGGATTCGTGGAGGCGGCCAAAAAGGACTCCGTCGATGCGATCCTCGAGGCCGCGGACCTGCGTGACACCGCGGGTCACGGCGGCAAGGCCCGGGCCGTGGTCGCGGTGGGCTGCCTGGCTGAGCGCTACGGAGCTGAGCTCGCCGAGTCGCTGCCGGAGGCCGACGCCGTGCTCGGCTTCGACGACTACCCGGACATCGCCGCGCGGCTGCGCTCGATCGTGGCGGGGGAGACCCATCACCCGCACACCCCGCAGGACCGTCGGCGTCTGCTGCCCATCTCGCCGGTGGAACGCGCTGGTGCCGAGGTGCCAACGGCCTCGTCCCACCGCAAGCGGCTCGACCGCGCCCCGACGGCGCCACTCAAGCTGGCCAACGGATGTGACCGCCGCTGCACCTTCTGCGCGATCCCGATGTTCCGCGGCTCGTTCGTCAGCCGCCGCCCCAGCGAGGTGCTGGACGAGGCGCGGTGGCTGGCCGACGAGGGTGTGCGCGAGCTCTTCCTGGTCAGCGAGAACTCGACGTCGTACGGCAAGGACCTCGGCGACCTGCGGCTGCTGGAGACGCTGCTGCCCGAGCTCGCCGCCGTCGACGGCATCGCGCGGGTGCGCGTGTCCTACCTGCAGCCCGCCGAGACCAGGCCGGGGCTCATCCAGGCGATCGCGGGCACCCCGGGGGTGGTGCCCTACTTCGACCTCTCCTTCCAGCACGCCAGCAACCCGGTCCTGCGCCGGATGCGGCGTTTCGGCGACGCCGACAGCTTCCTGGACCTGCTCGGCCAGGTGCGGTCGCTCGCCCCGACCGCGGGCGTCCGGTCCAACGTGATCGTCGGCTTCCCGGGGGAGACCGAGCGGGACCTCGAGGTCCTGTGCGACTTCCTGGTCGCCGCGCGCATGGACGTGACCGGCGTGTTCGGCTACTCCGACGAGGACGGCACCGAGGCCGCGTCGTACGACGACAAGCTGGACGAGGACGAGATCCGGGCCCGCGCCGAGCACGTGTCCTCGCTGGTGGAGGAGCTCAACGGCCAGCGCGCCGAGGAACGCGTCGGCGAGGAGGTTTCGGTCCTGGTCGAGGAGGTCACCGACGAGGAGGTCATCGGCCGGGCCGAGCATCAGGGACCCGAGGTCGACGGGGCGACTTCGTTGACCGGCCGGGCCCAGGTGGGCGACATCGTGCGCGCCAGGGTGTTCGGGACCGAGGGCATCGACCTCGTGGCGGCACCGCTGTGACCGACAACAGCCCGGTGGTGCCGGCAAAGCCGAGCAACTACAACCTGCCCAACGCGCTGACGACGTTGCGGATCGTGCTGGTGCCGTTCTTCGGTGCCGCGCTGTTGATGGACGGTGGCGAGTCCATCGCCTGGCGGATGACGGCGTTCGCGATCTTCGTGATCGCCATGATCACCGACAAGATCGACGGCGACATCGCCAGGTCCCGCGGCCTGATCACAGACTTCGGCAAGATCGCCGACCCGATCGCGGACAAAGCGATGACGGGGATGGCGTTCGTCGGACTCGCCGTCATCTTCGACAGCCCCTGGTGGTGGGTGGGGACGATCGCGGTCCTGGTCCGCGAGTGGAGCGTGACGCTCCTGCGGCTCTCGATCCTCAAGCGGATGGTGGTCGCTGCCGACACCCTTGGCAAGTGGAAGACGACCTTCCAGGTCATCGGCCTGAGCGGTCTGGTCCTGCCGTTCCGCGACCCGGACCTGCTGGGCTGGATGGAGACGCCGGGCGAGCTCCTCTACTACGTCGCGGTCGTCCTCGTCGGGGTGGCCGTCGTGCTCACCATGGTGTCCGGCGCGCAGTTCTTCCAGGGCGTCTGGCGCCAGCGCGACCAGCTCAGAAGCACCAGCCACAACTGATTCCGCAGTCAGTACCGTTCCATCCGCATCCTGAAGGGTGAGGGACTTGACGGGCGCTGGATCGTCACCGAGAGTTCATCCTCTACTCGGGTGTGAGCCGGGTTACACCCCATACGGTTTCACCGCTCGGGAGCACGGAACCGTTCCCCAACCCGGCCTCGGCCGAGCCCTTCCCAGGCTCGACGGGGCCTACTTCCACATAGTCGGAGACCCTTGATGCAGGCATTCCGGACGCGCACCCGCGGCCGTCTCTCTGTCCTCGTAGCTCTCGCCATCGCCTTCACCGGCTCGCAGGCCTTCCTGGCCTCGCCGGCCCAGGCGGACGTCTCGACCAAGATCGCGACGTTCCCCTACACACAGGACTGGTCGGACGCGGGTCTGATCACGACGGACGACGACTGGTCTGGTGTGAGCGGCGTCCAGGGCTACCGCGGGGACGCGCTCACCACATCCGGTACCGACCCGCAGACCGTGACGGCGGACGGAAGCGCCACGCCGACCGACGTCATCGCGAACGGCCTGTCAACCAGCACGTCGGGCGGGATCCTCGAGGCCGCAGTCGAGCAGACCGTCGCGCTGCAGGGCAGTGGCACTGCAGACGCTCCCCACGTGGTGTTCCACCTCGATCTGAGCGGTCAGGCCGACGCGCAGTTCTCCTTCGACGCGAAGGACATCGACGGCTCGGCGGACAACTCGGTCCAGCAGGTTGCGGTGCAGTACCGGGTCGGCACCGTCGGCGACTACACGAACCTGCCCGCTGGCTACATCGCCGATGCCTCGACCGGTCCGCTCCTGGCCACCCTCGTGACCCACCGGGACGTCGCACTTCCGGCCGCCACCGACGGCCAGGCGGACGTGTTCGTCCGTGTGATCACTGCCGATGCAGCGGGCTCCGACGAGTGGATCGGGATCGACAACGTCGCGATCACTCTGAACGCCGCGCCCGCGCCAGTCACGGTCGCGTCGCCCGGCGACAAGACCGGCATCGTGGGCATCGAGATCACGCCGTTCGAGCTGTCGGCCACCGGCGGCACCCCGCCCTACACCTGGACGAAGGTGGGCATGCCCCCAGGTGTGACCCTGGCCGCGGACGGCACCGTCTCGGGCACCCCCACCACCGCGGGCAACTACGACCCGGTCGTCGAGGCCACCGACTCCGGCACTCCTGCCCTCTCCGACACCGAGACGTTCTCCTTCGACATCGCGGCGTCGCCCAGCCTGTCCACGATTGCGGAGGTCCAGGGCACCGGTGCCACCACGCCGGTCGAAGGCCAGCTCGTGAAGGTGGAGGGCGAGGTGACCGCGGCCTACCCGACGGGCGGCCTCAACGGCTTCTACATCCAGACCCCGGGCCCGGACACGACCCCGGACGCCTCGGACGGCATCTTCGTCTACGGCGGCTCGGGCGGCTTCACGTCCTACCCTGCGGTCGGCGACTCCGTGCGAGTCATCGGCACCGCCGGCGAGTTCTCGGGCCAGACGCAGATCACCGCGGCCGACGGCGGCGTGTCAACGATTGCCGACCTGCCCGGCGACGTGGTCCTCAAGACCCAGATCCCGGGCGCGGACTGCGCCCTGCCTGGTACCGCCTGTGACGCCTTCCCGGCGCTCAATGCGGCCCGCGAGAAGGTCGAGGGCGAGGCCATGCAGCCCGCCGGTGACTACACCGCCACCGACGTCTACGACTTCGGGCCCTACATCGCCTTCGACGGCGGCAGCTCCAACTCCAGCTCCATGTTCGGCGAGATCGGGCTGGCCGCCAACAGCGACAAGCCGCTGGTGACCCCGACCGAGATCATCGATGCCCAGGCCACGGCGGCGAAGAACAAGCGCATCGCTTACAACAACGCGCACCGGATCGTCCTCGACGACGGGTCGAGCCTCAACTACCGGCAGGCCGCCAACACCGGTCTGCCGTTCCCCTGGCTCACCTCCTCCCACCAGGTGCGGGTCGGGGCTGCGGTGACCTTCCCGGAACCGGTGATCTTCACGTTCGGGTTCAACACCTGGCGGTTGCTGCCGAGCTCACAGGTGGTCGGCGCCCCCGGCCCGAGCCAACCCCAGTTCGAGCAGACCCGCGCCGACGACCTCGCTCCCCAGAACGTGGGCGGCGACCTCAAGCTGGCGACGTTCAACGTCTTGAACTTCTTCCCGACCACCGGCAACGAGTACGTCACCTCCGGCCTCGGCCAGTGCACCTACTTCACCGATCGCGAAGGCAACCAGATCACCAACAACCGGTGCGGGAGCCCGGCAGCCAGCGACGGCAACGGACCCCGAGGTGCCGCCAACGAGATCAACCTCGAGCGCCAGCGGGACAAGATCGTCGCGGCCATCAACACCGCCGACGCCGACATCGTGTCCCTGGAGGAGCTCGAGAACTCCGAGAAGTTCGGGAAGCCGCGGGACTTCGCGATCGACGCGCTGGTCGCCGCGCTCAACGCGGACGCCGGTCCCGGCACCTGGGCCGCGGTGCCCTCGCCCGCAGCCGCAGGCCTGCCGCCGCTTGCCGAGCAGGACGTCATCCGCAACGGCTTCATCTACAAGCCCGCCACTGTGGCCCTCGTGGGTGGTTCGGTCGTGCTGGCCGACCAGTCGTCCCCGGGCGAGGCCTTCGAGGACGCCCGCGAGCCGCTGGCCCAGGCGTTCAAGCGGGTGGGCACCTCCGACGTCGACGCGTTCGCGGTGATCGTCAACCACTTCAAGTCCAAGGGCTCCGGCACGCCGGACCCCGATGGGCAGGGCAACTCCAACGACTCGCGGATCCTTCAGGCCCAGGCCTTGGCGGTCTTCGCCGACTCGTTCAAGGCGCAGCGCGGGATCAGCCGGGTGTTCCTGGCCGGCGACTTCAACGCGTACTCAAAGGAGGACCCGATCCAGGTCCTCGAGGCTGCCGGTTACACCAACCTGGGGTCGACCTTCGACCCGAGCGAGAAGAGCTACAACTTCGACGGGCAGATGGGCTCCCTCGACCACGTGCTCGTCAACGCTGCCGCACTCGCCGACGTCGAGGACGTTGACGTGTGGGAGATCAACGCCAACGAGTCGGTCTACTACGAGTACAGCCGGTTCAACACCAACATCACCAACCTCTACGACACCGGCCCGTTCCGGTCCTCCGACCACAACCCCGAGATCGTCGGCATCGACACACCCGAGCCGGGTGCCACGACCGAGATCCAGATCCTGGGCACCAACGACTTCCATGGCCGGATCGCCAACGACCCGTTCTCGGCGGCTGCCGGGGCGGGTGTGATGGCGGGTGCGGTCAAGCAGCTACGCGCGGACAAGCCCAACACGGTGTTCGCGGCGGCCGGTGACCTGATCGGCGCCTCGACGTTCGAGTCCTTCATCGCCAACGACAAGCCGACGATCGACGCGCTCAACGAGGCGGGTCTCGAAGTCTCGGCCGCGGGCAACCACGAGTTCGACCAGGGCTATGACGACCTGGTCAACCGGGTCATGGCCGCCTACGACCCGACGACCAACCCCGATGGTGGCGCGGAGTGGGAGTACATCGCGGCCAACGTCCGCAAGGACGTGGACGACAGCCACGCGCTGGCGCCGACCTGGACCCAGCAGTTCGGCACCATCGAGGTCGGGTTCGTCGGGGCGGTGACCGAGCACCTGCCGGAGCTCGTCAGCCCGGCTGGGATCGAGGAGATCTACGTGACCGACGTCGTCGACGAGGTCAACGACGCGGCTGACGATCTCAAGGCGGACGGCGCGGACATCGTGGTGATGCTCGTGCACGAGGGTGCGCCCAACACCAACTGCGCCGACATCGCGGCACTGGGTCCCGAGACGGACTTCGGCTCGATCGTCCAGGGTGTCAGCGACGACGTGGACGCGATCGTGTCAGGGCACACGCACCTGGAGTACAACTGCTCCTTCCCGGTGCCCACCTGGGTGAGCCAGGGTCGGGCCGTGACCGAGCGGCCTGTGGTCTCCGCCGGGCAGTACGGCGCGGCGCTGAACCGGATCGTCTTCACCGTCAGCAGCACCACCGGTCAGGTCGTAGCGAAGACGCAGTCGGTGCTGAAGCTGAAGGCCGCCAACGGTGGTCCGTTCAACTACCCGGTCGACGCGCCGACGCAGGCGATCGTGGACGCGGCGGTCGCGGAGTCCGAGGTGCTCGGGGCGGCGCCGCTCGGCGAGATCGACGGTCCGCTGAAGCGGGCCAAGTTCGCCAATGGCACCACCGAGAACCGCGGTGGGGAGTCCAACCTCGGCAACCTTGTCGCAGAGGTCCAGCGTTGGGCCACCTCGACCCCGACCGCGGGGGCTGCGGAGATCGCGTTCATGAACCCCGGTGGTCTGCGTGACGACATGCTTGGTGTGCCGCCGGGCGCCGGCGACCCGGACTACCCGCGGACGCTGACCTACAAGCAGGCCGCTGTCGTCCAGCCGTTCGCCAACACCCTGGTCAACATGGACCTGACCGGTGCTCAGATCAAGACGGCGCTGGAGCAGCAATGGCAGCCGGTCGGCTCGTCGCGTCCGTTCCTGAAGCTGGGGATCTCCGAAGGCTTCACCTACACCTCGGACCCGACCGCCGCGGTCGGCGCGCGGATCACGGGGATGTGGCTGGACGGCACGGCGATCGAGCCAGCGACTCTCTACTCGGTGACCGTGAACTCTTTCCTGGCTTCGGGTGGCGACAACTTCGGCGTGTTCACCGCCGGGTCCGGCAAGCAGGACACGGGTCAGACCGACCTGCAGGCGATGGTCGACTACATGGACGAGTTCGCCAACACCGGTGAGGGCGACGACCCGCTGCCCGTGCCGTCGAAGCAGAACGGCATCGGGGTCGCGTTCCCGGCCGGCGCTCCGGCGTCGTACGCGCCCGGTGAGACAGTCACCTTCGACGTGAGCGGTTGGTCCTTCGCCAGTCCGAGCGACCCGCGCGACACCGAGGTCGTCGTGGCTCTCGGCGGTACCACCTTGGGATCGTTCCCGCTCGACAACACCGCGCCGACGGCGAACCCGCCGTTCGACACCATCGGCGCGGCCACCGTCGACGTCGTCCTCCCGGCCGGCACGCCCGAGGGGGCCACGACCCTCACCCTGTCGGGCGCGACGACAGGGTCGGAGTTCCCCGTGGTCGTGAACGTGGAAGGCGGGGACCCGGTCGAGCCGGTGCTGTCGGTGTCCGCGCCGACGATGACCTACGGCAAGTCGTCGGTGGTGACGGTCAACGTGACCGCGACCGGTCAGACGCCGACCGGCACCGTGGAGGTCAAGAACGGCGCCACGGTCCTCGGCAGCGGACCGGTGGTCGCGGGCACCGCCTCGATCACGCTGCCCGCCCGCTCGCTGCCGCCGGGTACGGCGGCGCTGACCGCGGTCTACTCCGGTGACGCGAACGTGGCGGGGAAGACGGCGAGCTTCAGCCAGACCGTCGTCAAGGCGACACCGGTGGTGAGCTTCACCGTCAAGCCCGACACGATCAAGGCGGGCCTGACCAAGGCCAGGATCAAGGTGGTCGTCACCGCCGACGGGGTCGTCCCGGTCGACGGAACGGTCCGGATCTTCGTCAAGGGCCAGGGCGCCGAGACGGTCACGCTCGTGAACGGCAAGGCCAAGCGCAAGCTGGACGTGTTCAACAACCCCGGCAAGCGCAAGGTCAGGGTCAAGTTCCTGGGCAGCGACTTCGTCGAGACCGCGACGAAGAAGGGATCCCTTACCGTCATCGCATGACGGCCGGGAGGACCACGAAGGACCCGAAGCGGGACGCCCTCCGCGAAGCCGCGGTGGTCCACGGTCTGCTCCTCGAACGGGAGCAGACCGTGGCCACGGCGGAGTCGCTGACCGGAGGGCGCCTCGGGATGCTCCTGACCGAGACCCCCGGGTCGTCGGCGACCTACGTCGGCGGGGTGGTCGCCTACGCGACCGCTCTCAAGGTCGCGGTCCTGGGCGTCCCCGAGAGTCTGGTCGAGGCCCACGGGGTCGTCTCCGCAGAGTGTGCGAGAGCGATGGCGCAGGGGGTGCGGGCACTGACCGGTGCCTCGTTCGGGGTGAGCACCACCGGTGTCGCGGGTCCCGAGCGGCAGGAGGGCAAACCCGCCGGCACCGTGTTCGTGGCCGTGGTCGGCCCGGACGAGGAGTCCATCGTCGCCCTGGAGCTGGCCGGGTCCCGGTTCGACGTCCGCGACCGGACCTGCGCAGAGGCCCTGTCGGCGCTCGCTGACATGCTGCGCGGGAAGAAACCGGCGCTCGGGTAGCGTTTGACCCACCGACCCGGAAGGAGACCCGCATGGTGCTGTTCCGCCGACTTCTCGGCGACGTGCTGCGTGCCCAGCGGATGCGCCGTGGCATGACGCTGCGCGAAGTCTCCGCCGAGGCCCGGGTCAGCCTCGGCTACATCTCCGAGATCGAGCGCGGGCAGAAGGAAGCCTCCTCCGAGCTCCTGGCCTCGCTGTGCGGGGCGCTGGACATGCCGCTCTCCGACGTGCTGCGCGAGGTGTCCGATGCGGTCGCCCTCGAGGAGGCCGCGATGGCGCTGGAGGTCGCCTCGCTCGATGTCGCGAGCCTGGAGGTCGCAAGCACCGGCCTACGTGGACCTGATGTGGTCGCGTCCGCGGCATAACCCGACCGACCGGCACTAGTTTGAGGGGCATGACCCTTCGGCCGGCCCGACTCCTCCTCACCAGCCTCGCCCTGGGGCTGACCGCCTCGATGCTCGGCGCAGTCCCGACCGCGGCCGGCTCCGCGTCCCCCGCCGCGGCCCCGGCCGTCGACGACCTCTTCACCCCGCTGGGGGGTCTTTCGCTGACGGGCCCCAAGGTCAGGGTGGAGCCGACGTCCTACTCCGCGTTCCGGCTCGATGTCGCCGGGCTCCGCACCGAGCTCGCGCAGGCGCCGACCGCGGAGGCCGCCGGCGTCGGTGGTGATGCCGCGTTCGAGGTCGAGATCCCGGACCCGAGCGGCGAGCTGCAGCGGTTCGCGGTGGTCGAGACCGCCGTGGGCGAGCCCGGTTTCGAGGCGAGGCACCCCGAGATCCGCACCTACGCCGGCAACGCCATCGACGACACCAGCCTCAGCGTCCGGATGGACGTCACGCCGATGGGCTTCCACGCCTCGGTGCGCCGCCCGGGTGGTGTGGGCGCGTGGTATGTCGACCCCGCCTTCAGCCGGCGGGGGGAGACCCGCCACCTCAGCTACTACGGCGCCGCCGTACCCAGGTCGGAGGACCTGTTCGTCGAGCGCGACCCCAAGGACACGGAGGAAGCGGTCGCCGCGGCAACCGAGCAGATCGGAGCCGCGGACGCGCCGGTGACCCAGAAGGACTACCGACTCGCGCTGGTCACCGACCCCACCTACGCGTCCTACTTCGGAGCCGCCAACGTCACGGCCGAGAAGGCCACCCTGGTCAACCGGGTCAACCAGGTCTACATGGACGACATGGCCATCCAGTTCCTCCTGGTCGCCGACAACGACCTGCTCAACCTCAATACCGCGGCCCTGGCGACCACACCCGGCGGTCCCTGCGGAGCGAACGCCTGCTACACCGAGACCCAGCTCGCGGACGGGTGCACGGGCGACCTGCTCAACCGCAACGTCTTCGTGATCGGCCAGATCATCGGCGCCGACAACTACGACATCGGCCACATAGGCCTCGGGATCAACGGCGGTGGCGTGGCCGGGCTCGGCGTCGTCGGGGGCAGCGGCAAGGCCCGTGGCTGCACCGGCCTGCCCTTCCCCGAGGGCGACTTCTTCGCCATCGACTACGTGGCCCACGAGATCGGTCACCAGATGGGCGCCAACCACACGTTCAACGGCACCCAGGCCAACTGCGCGGCACCCAACCGCAACACCGACACGACACTGGTGGAGCCGGGCTCGGGATCCTCGGTGATGGCCTACGCCGGCATCTGCCAGCAGGACAACCTGCAGCCGCACAGCGACCCCTACTTCTCGTTCATCAGCGTTCAAGAGATCACCGACACGGTGACGGCTACCCCGTTCGACTACGACGAGCAGCAGGTCGTCAACCTCGCGGGCTTCGACGGCACGGACGCGTTCACGATCTCCTGCGCGGGCTGCCCCAACGGCGCCAACACCGTGACCCGCGGAGCCCTGACCTACACGCCACTGACGGTCGCCAATGCCATCTCGGCGGCCACAGGCGAGAACGTCACGGCCCTCGAGGTGAGCGACTACGACAGTGGCGGCTTCCCTGCGCCGGGGTCCTTCCCGTCCGACAACGGTTTCACCGTCGACTTCACCCTCGCCGCGGCCGGACTGGACATCCCTACGCTGGTCATCACCCCCGCCGCCGGCACGTTCACCACATTCACCGGGGTCACGGTCAACGGAGGGCCGGAGACCAATCAGGGCTTCACCAGCACCACGGTGGCCAACACCAACCCGACCGTGACCGCGCCCGCCGACATGACCATCCCGATCCGGACGCCGTTCACGTTGACCGGGTCGGGCGCCGACGACGACGGCGACTCGCTGATCTACCTGTGGGAGCAGACCGACTCCGGGTCCGGCGCCGGCACCGGGCTGGTCGACAACAACAAGGTCGACGGCCCGCTGTTCCGGATGTTCGGGACCCGCGCCGACGTGAGCCTGGAGGAGTCGCTCCAGTCACCGTCCCCCGACCTCAACCTGGCGACGTCCGATCCCTCGCGCACCTTCCCCGACCTGGCTCAGGTCGTGGCCGACAACACCAACGCCGAGACCGGCACCTGCCCGGCCCCACCGGCGGCACCGGCCGAGGTGCCGGTGCCCACGGTCGACTGCTACTCGGAGTTCCTCCCCACCGCGGCCTACGCCAACAACATCCTCACCGGGGGTGAGCTCAACTTCCGGCTGAGCGCGCGCGACCAGCAGGCCGTCGGAGGCGGCTACGCCTTCGACGACGTCACGCTGACGCTCGACCCGGCGGCGGGCCCCTTCCTGGTGACCTCCCGCGACACCGCGGGCAGCCCCGTCAACTCAGGGGACTCCGAGAACGTCACCTGGGACGTGGCGGGCACCGACGGGGTGTCCCTGGCTCCCAACGTGACGATCTCGCTGTCCACCGACGGCGGCAAGACCTTCCCCACCGTGCTGGTCGCCTCGACCCCCAACGACGGCAGCGAGGACGTGACCATCCCGCAGGCCAGCACCACCCGGGCGCGGATCAAGGTCGAGGCGGTGGGCAACTACTTCTTCGACGTCAACGACGCCGACTTCACCATCGTCGGGCCCTTGACCTCGACGACCCCGAGCAACCCCACGATCCAATACAGCGACACGTTCAACGCGACGTCCCCGGTGACGGTGACCGCAAGCTCAGTGGACAACGATGGTGACCAGATCGCCGCATCGCTCACCGGCCTGCCCGGGGTCTCGCTGGTCTCCACCGGCGCGTCGGCCGACGGTGTCCGCCCCGGCACCGCGTCGTTCCGGCTCGACGGGCCGGTGACGTCCGCGCCGGGGACCTACCCGGTCGACGTCTCGCTGTCGGCGCCCGGCGGACAGACGGCGACCTCGGTGTTCGACGTCGTCGTCGCCCAGGAGGACGCGTCTGTCGTCTACACCGGGGACCGCAACCCGAGCAGCGATCCGGCGGCCCCGCGGCTGCGCCTGGCCGCCACGGTCACCGACAACGACGACGGGTCCCGCGGTGACATCACCACGGCGATCGTCCGTTTCGTCGACCGGGCCACCGGGGCCCGGCTCTGTGTGGCGCCGGTGACGGGCGGTCCACTGCAGGGGACCGCGTCCTGCAACGCCGTGGTGACGACCAGCGCAGAGAAGCCGACCTACACCATCGGCATGGTGGTGCTGGGTCGCTACTCCCGGGACAACGCGGCCGACGACGTGGTCATCCCCCCGAGTGGACCCGCGCCGCGGACCACGATCACCAAGGGGCCCAGGCACAAGAGCTTCGTGCTCACGCGCAGGGCGACCTTCCGGGCATCATCCACGGTGCCGGGCTCGACGTTCGTGTGCTCCCTGGACGGCAAGTCGGTCGCCTGCGACGCCCGCACCAGGCTCAGGGTCAAGCCCGGCACCCACCTCTTCTCGGTGGCGGCCAGGTCGCCGTCGGGCGTCCTCGACCCCACACCCGCGACGCGGGTGTTCGCCGCACCCTTCAACGACGGCCAGCTCGTGCGGCAGACCCAGGGCTGGAAGCGGATCAAGGACAAAGCGTCCTACCGGGGCGGCTTCCTGTTCACCAAGTCGAAGGGCCAGCTGCTCACGCGAAACGTCAAGGCGGTCAAGAAGGTGGCCCTGGTGGCACACACCGGTCCGGGCTTCGGTCGCGTGGTGGTGCTCTTCAACGGGAAGCCGCTCAGGGTGATCGACCTGAGCAGTCCGTCGCTGGCCAAGAAGGTCCTGATCAAGGTGGCCTCGTTCAAGGGGAAGCGCTCGGGAAGGGTGTCGATCCGGACCCTGGACGACAAGCCGGTGCGGATCGACGGGCTCGGGCTCCTGACCAAGCTCAAGGGATAGCGGGCTGGCAGGACGGGCACCAGTAGGACGCCCGGTCCCGTCCGGCCGGTCCCTGCATCTCCACCGCGATGGGGGTGCGGCAGCGTCGGCACAGTGACTTGTCACGGCGGTAGACCCACAGCCGCTCGCGTTCGCGCAGGTTGCCGGTCGTGGACTGGAACGCGCGCTCCTTGTTGAGGTCGAGCATCTGGTGCGCCCGGAGGACGAGCCGGCGCAGGTCGGCGACCTGCCCGACGGGTGTCTCGGGGTGGACGCCGGCGACGAAACACAGCTCGGCGGCGTACATGTTGCCGATGCCGGCCAGGTTGCGCTGGTCGAGCAGTGCCTCGCGCAGCGGGCGGTCCGGGTCGGTGAGCAGGCGGCGCACGGCCTCGTCGGCATCCCAGTCCGGGCCGAGGAGATCGGGACCCAGGTGACCGACGACTGACTCTTCGTCGGCGCGGTCGACGAGCTCGACGACGCCGAGGGAGAAGCCCACTGCGACGGCGTCGTCTGTGGTGAGGACGACCCGCGCCTGGTGGGCCGGCCGGGGCCAGCGCTGGTCGCGGTCGAGCACCCGCCAGATGCCCTCCATCTTCAGGTGGGTGTGCAGTGTCCAGGCCTCGGTGCCGTCGGGGGAGTCGCGCTCGACCCGGGTGAGCAGGTGCTTGCCGCGGGAGACCGTGCCGACGACGGTGCCGCCGGCGAGGTCGGCGGTGGCGTGCTGCGGCACCCGGAAGTCGGTGGCCATGAGGACGTGCCCGGTCAGGGCGCGGTCGAGGAGCCGGGCGGTGCGGTAGACGGTGTCGCCTTCAGGCACGGAGGCGGAGTCCTCGGGGCGTGACCAGGAAGCCGGCGCCCTGAAGCGCCTCGCGGACGGGGGTCGAGCCCGACCCGAGGAGGTGGGTCCCGTCGGCGCTCTCCACGGTCATCCGGCCCAGTGAGCCCCGGCGGGCCGCCTCGGCCAGCGCCTCGGCGGCCGGCGCGAGCCGTTCGGCGTCTTCGGACCAGGTGAGCAGGGTCTTGCCGCCGCGTTCGACGTAGATGGTCAGGTCGCCGTCGACCAGCACGACCAGCGACCCTGCCTTGCGGCCCGGCCGGTGGCCGCCGCCGCTCTCCGGCCACGGCAGTGCCGCGCCGTAGGGGTTGGCCGGGTCGGTCGCCGCGAGACACAGGGCCGTGACCTTGTCGTGCGGGTCGGTCTCGGCGAAGGTGCGCAGCCGGTCGACGGCGCCCGCCGTGCCGAACTGCGCCGCGCCGAGACCGTCGACGAAGTAGCCGCGCCGGCAGCGGCCGGTCTCCTCGAACGCGGAGAGCACCTTGTAGGCCGCGGCGAAGCCGCCGGGGGTGCGCTCGCTGACCACGGCGCCGCGGATCACCACGCCGTGCCGGTCGAGCAGGCGCTCCGCCGTGGCGTGCGCGCGCCGGGTCGGGTCGGTGTCGAGGGTGGGCAGCAGCGCCCAGCGGCCGGCCGTCTCGGGCGGGCCGGTGCGGGCTGTGACTCGCATCCGGCCGCCGGTCGTCGACGCCATCCGGGGTCGGGCCGGGGCCGCCCTGGTGCGGTGGGTCGCGCGACCGCCTCGGGTGAGCGCGCGGAGCGGGGTGAGGGTGTCGTTGCTGATCCGGCCGGCCCACACCAGCTCCCAGAGTGCGGCAGAGAGCGCCTTGTCGTCGGTCGAACCGACTGCGTCGGCCAGCTGGCGGAAGAACCAGGCGCCGCCCGGTGCCAGCGCTTCCAGCACTTGCTGGTGCAGTTCGGAGTGCTGGAAAGGCGCGTGCTCGGGCAGCGTCAGCGGCGCCTGGTCGGCGAGGTGCAGAGAGACCCAGCCGTCGGCACCGGGCAGCGAAGCGTGGCCGGCCCAGAGCACCTCGCCGGCGGCGGTGAGCTCGTCGAGGTAGGACGGCTCGTAGTCACGCACCCGGGCCGGCAGCACCAGCGACTCCAGGGCGGACGCGGGCACCGGAGCACCGGCCAGCTGGTCGACCGCTGAGAGCACCCCCTCCACGCCCCGCAGGCGCCCCCCGATGTGCTGCCAGGCGGGGAGGAACCGGCCGAGCGCCGCGGGTGGCACCGGCTCGACCTCCTTGCGCAGCCGGGCCAGCGACCGGCGGCGGAGTGACCGCAGGACCTCGGCGTCGCACCACTCCGACCCGGAGCCCGAGGGCCGGAACTCGCCGTCGAGGACCCGGCCCTGCGCCGCCAGACGTTGCAGGGTGTGTCTGACAACGGCGGCGCCCAGGCCCAGCCGGGCCGCGGCCTGGTCCGTGGTGAACGGCCCGTGGGTGCGGGCGTAGCGGGAGACCAGGTCGGCGAGGGGGTCATCGACCGGGTCGGTGAAGGCCTCGGGTGTGCCGGGCGGCACCGCGACCCCGAGCCCGTCGCGGAGCCGGGAGACGTCCTCGATCGCGGCCCAGCAGTCGACGCCGGCGATCCGGACCTGGACTACCCGGCGGTCGAGGGTGGCCAGCGCCTCGTCGGCGTCGACGCCGTCCGCACACCGGGCCTGCACCTCGTCGGTGGTGAGCGGTCCGAGCAGCCGCAGCAGGTCGGCCACGCCCTCGGCGCCGCGGGCCCGCCGGTCCGGGGCCAGCCGCTGGAGCTCGGCCTCGACCTCGGCCAGGACCTCGGGATCGAGCAGCTCGCGGAGCTCGGCGCGGCCGAGCAGCTCGGCGAGCAGGCCCTGGTCGAGCGACAGGGCGGCGGCCCGGCGTTCGGCGATGGGCGAGTCACCCTCGTACATGAACTGGGCGACGTAGCCGAACAGGAGGCTGCGGGCGTAGGGCGAGGGAGCGTGGGTGGCCACGTCGACGACCTGGACCTCACGCCGGTCGACGGCCTTCATCAGGGCCACGAGTGCTGGGAGGTCGTAGACGTCCTGCAGGCACTCGCGGACGGCCTCGAGGACGATCGGGAACGACGGGTACTTGGACGCCACCTCGAGCAGCGCGGCCGAGCGCTGGCGCTGCTGCCAGAGCGGCGAACGACGGCCGGGGTCGCGGCGGGGGAGCAGCAGCGCCCGGGCGGCGCACTCGCGGAACCGCGAGGCGAACAACGCGGAGCCGCCGACCTCCGAGGTGACGAGGTCGTCGATCTCGTCGGCCGCGAACACGACCAGCTCGCCGCCGGGTGGCTCGGCGTCGGTGTCGGGGATCCGGATCACGATGCCGTCGTCAGAGGCCATCGCCTGCCCGTCGATGCCGTAGCGCTCGCGCAGCCGGGCGTTGATGGCCAGCGCCCAGGGCGCGTGGACCGGGGTGCCGTAGGGGGAGTGCACCACGAGCCGCCAGTCACCCAGCTCGTCGCGGAACCGTTCGACGACCAGGGTCGAGTCGCTGGGCAGCACGTTGGTGGCCTCGAGCTGCTCGTGGAGGTAGGAGACCAGGTTGTCGGCGGCCCACTCGTCGAGCCCGTGCTGCTGCGCCTGCGCGGTGGCCTTCTTCGGCGGCAGCGCACCGAGCTCGCGGGTGAACGCGCCGATGGCCTGACCCAGCTCGGCCGGGCGGCCGAGGGTGTCGCCCTTCCAGAACGGCAGCCGGCCGGGGATGCCCGGGGCCGGCGTCACCAGGACCCGGTCGTGGGTGATGTCCTCGATCCGCCAACTCGTGGCGCCGAGCGCGAAGATGTCGCCGACGCGAGACTCGTAGACCATCTCCTCGTCGAGCTCGCCGACCCGGCGCCCGGTGCCCTCGCCGACCAGGAAGACGCCGAACAGCCCGCGGTCGGGGATGGTGCCGCCGCTGGTCACGGCGAGCCGCTGCGCGCCGGGACGGGCGGTGAGGGTGCCGGTCACCCGGTCCCAGACGACCCGGGGCCGGAGCTCGGCGAACTCGTCGGAGGGGTAGCGGCCGGCGAGCAGGTCGAGCGTGGCGTCGTACGCCGCGCGCGGGAGCTGGGCGAACGGGGCGGTGCGCCGGACCAGGTCGTAGAGGTCGTCGACCTGCCATGCCTCGAGGGCGACCGTGGCGACGACCTGTTGGGCCAGGACGTCGAGCGGGTTGCTGGGGATGCGCAGGCTCTCGATGGCGCCGGTGCGCATCCGCTGCACCGCCACCGCGGTCTGGGCGAGGTCGCCGCGATGCTTGGGGTAGAGCACCCCGCGGCTCACCTCGCCGACCTGGTGTCCGGCCCGGCCCACTCTCTGCAGGGCGCTGGCCACGCTCGGCGGCGACTCGATCTGCACGACCAGGTCGACCGCACCCATGTCGATGCCGAGCTCGAGGCTGCTGGTCGCGACCACGGCTGGCAGCCGACCGCGCTTGAGGTCGTCCTCGATGAGCGCGCGCTGCTCCTTGCTGACCGAGCCGTGGTGGGCCTTGGCGATGACCGTCTCGGCGCCGAGGCTGGCTCCGGACTGGGCCATGACCTCCGCGGGCGACCGGGGGTGCTGGTCGAGCTGCGCGCCCGCTCGGGCGGTGGCGATCTCGTTGAGCCTGGCGGTGAGCCGTTCGCTCAGCCGCCGGGAGTTGGCGAAGACGATCGTGGACCGGTGGGCCTCGATGAGGTCGACCACCGACTCCTCGACGTGCGGCCAGATCGACTGGCTGCGCTCGTCGTCCTCCGACTCGTCGTCGTACTGGTTGGGGGTCGTCATGTCCTCGACGGGCACGACGACCTTGAGGTCCCACTCCTTGCTGCTCGGCGGCGCCACGATCTCGACCGGGGCGTGGCCGCCGAGGAACCGGGCCACCTCCTCCAGTGGGCGGACGGTGGCGCTCAGCCCGATCCGCTGGGCGGGCCGGTCGAGCAGGGCGTCGAGGCGCTCGAGACTGATCGCGAGATGCGCCCCCCGCTTGGTGCCGGCCACCGCGTGGACCTCGTCGACGATCACCGTCTCGACCCCACGCAACGACTCGCGGGCCTGGCTGGTGAGCATGAGGAACAGGGACTCGGGGGTCGTGATCAGCACGTCGGGCGGGGCGCTCACCAGTTTGCGGCGGTCGGCTGCGGTGGTGTCGCCGGACCGCACGCCGACCGTGACGTCCGGGACCTGCTGGCCGAGCCGCTCGGCGGTGTGCTTGATCCCGACCAGGGGTGAGCGCAGGTTGCGCTCGACGTCGACCGCCAGCGCCTTGAGCGGGCTGACGTAGAGGACCCTGGTGCGCCTGGTCTTGTCTGCCGGCCGGTCCTCGCTCAGCAGCCGGTCGATGCTCCACAGGAACGCGCTCAGAGTCTTGCCGGACCCGGTGGGCGCCACCACCAACGCGTGCTTGCCGTGGGCGATCGCGTCCCAGGCGCCGACCTGCGCCGGCGTTGGCTCCGCGAACGCCGCCGCGAACCACGTGCGCGTGGGCTCGCTGAAGCGACTCAGCGCGTCGGACGTCGTGCTCACCTCTCCATCTTGTCCGACGGCACCGACAGTCGTCGGGCCGTCGGCAGGTTCATCAAGGGATGTTGCTCGGGCAGCTCTTCCCTAGGTGAGCTCGGCAGGGGAAGTGACGGTGCGGCGACATCCCTTGATGAACCGCCGCCGCTCGTCAGCGCACGGTCTCCTGTTGGATGTGGGCATGCCCGATCCCGCAGAGCTCGCCGAGCGGCTGACAAGGGAGCTCGACGAGCGGCTGGCCGAGGCCGACGCCAGGCTCGTCGCGCTGTATCCCGGCGAACGGCCGGGCCGGCAGCCGGTGCACACGGTCTACGTCCCGGCCGACCGGTACGACGCCGGGCTGGTGCCGGCCTACGGCGCCGCGGCCCTCAAGGCCATGGACGACCACGCCGACGCGTTCGCGGACCTGGTGCAGGACGACGACATCGTCGAACGGGTGCGCGCCAAGCTCACCAGCGAGCCGGTCGAGGACCTGCGCATCGACTTCGAGGACGGCTACGTCGGCACGTCCGACGAGGACGAGACGGCCGACGTGGAGCGGACCGCTCGCGCACTGGCTCAGAGCCAGCAGGACGACACCGCGGCGCCGTTCGGTGGCATCCGGGTCAAGTGCTTCGAGGCCGCGACCCGGAGCCGCAGCATCAGGACCCTCACGTCCTACGTCGCGACGCTGCGCGAAGCCCGGGGGACGTTGGACGGCTGGGTCGTGACACTGCCGAAGGTGACCAGCGTCGACCAGGTCGAGGCGATGGTCCACGTGGCCGAGGCCCTCGACCTGGGTTTCGAGATCCAGGTCGAGACCCCGCAGTCGATCCTCGGCCCCGACGGCACCGCCCTGGTCGCCCGGATGGTGCACGCGGGCGGGGACCGGTTGACCGGGCTGCACTACGGCACCTACGACTACTCGGCGTTCGTGGGCATCGTCGCGGCTCACCAGTCGCTTGAGCACCCGGTCGCCGACCACGCCAAGCTCGTCATGCAGGCGGCGGCCGCCGGGACCGGTGTCCGGCTGTCGGACGGCTCGACCAACAGGCTCCCGGTCGGCGACCACGACACGGTCGTCGCCGGCTGGGCCGAGCACCACCGCCTGGTCCGGCGCAGCCTGGAGCGCGGCTACTACCAGGGCTGGGACCTGCACCCGGCGCAGCTGCCGACCCGGTACGCCGCGACGTACGCGTTCTACCGCGAGGGTCTGGTCGACGCGCTGGACCGGCTCGAGGCCTATGCCGGGCACGCGAGCCACGGCGGGGTCGCGGACGAGCCGGCCACCGCCCGCGCCCTCGCCGGCTACGTGCTTCGGGGTCTGGACTGCGGGGCGGTCGACACCGCCGAAGTGCGCGGGCTCGACCTCCGCGGGTTTCTCTAGGGTTCCTCTAGGGTCGGCGGATGGCCACGGTGTTGGGAGCCAACCAGTACGGCAAGGCGGAGAGCCGGGTCGTGCGGATCGTCCGCGACACGCCCCGCCACGAGATCCGTGACCTCAACGTGTCGACCTCGCTGCGCGGTGGTTTCGCCGACGCCCACGTCAAGGGCGACCAGTCGCAGGTGCTGCCGACCGACACCCAGAAGAACACCGCGTTCGCCTACGCCAAGCTCCACGGCATCGACTCGATCGAGGACTACGGCCTGGCCCTCGGCCGCCGGCTCGTCGAGGCCACCCCGGCGGCCACCGAGGCCGAGGTCCGGATCGAGGAGTACGCCTGGGACCGGATCGGCGACCACGACCACTCGTTCGTCCGGCGCGGCGGGGCGGTGCGCACCTGCGTGGTCACCGTCGGCCGCGGCGGCGCGCACGTGCAGTCGGGCGTCAAGGAGCTCGTCGTGCTCAACTCCACCGACTCGGAGTTCAAGGGGTTCCTCAAGGACGAGTTCACGACCCTGCCCGAGGCCGACGACCGGATCCTGGCCACGTCGCTGGTGGCGACCTGGAACCACACGTCCACCGACGTCGACTGGAACGCGTCGTACGACGCGGTGCTGGCCCAGGTCCTGGACACGTTCGCCGGCACCTACTCCCGGGCCCTGCAGGAGACGCTCTACGCGATGGGCACCGCAGTCCTCGAGGCACAGCCCGGGATCGCCGACATCTCCTTCGCAGCACCCAACAAGCACCACTTCCTCGTCGACTTCTCCGGCTTCCGGGTCGAGGGGCTCACCAACGACGGCGAGGTGTTCATCGCGGCCGACCGCCCCTACGGCCTGATCGAGGCGACCGTCGTCCGTGAGGTCGAGACGACCCGCGAGGTGCTCCTGGGCTGTCTGTCCGTCCCGCGCTGGGCCGACGACGTGCTCGCCGGCCAGCCCTACGCAGGCCGGGACGCCCTCCTCGCCGCCGCCTCCGCGGCCGCGGCGCGGCTCACCGACGAGGAGCTCGACCAGGCGCTGTCCGGGCATCCACGGATCGGCGAGCGGGGCGGTGCCCCCGGGATGAGTGCGCAGTCCCAGCAGGAACAGTCCGGGGTCGACCCGAGGGCCGGAGACACTGGTGCCCGCCTGGCCGCCGGCAACGCGGCCTACGAGGAGCGGTTCGGCCGGGTCTTTCTCATCCGGGCCGCCGGCCGCGGCGCCGAGGAGATCCTGGGCGAGCTGGACCGGCGTCTACACAACGACGACGCGACCGAGCGGGCCGAGACCGTCGACAACCTGCGCCAGATCGCCCTCCTGCGCCTCGAAGGAGCCCTCCGGTGAGCACGCTCTCCACCCACGTCCTCGACACCGCGACCGGCACCCCGGCGGCGGGGGTTCCGATCCGCCTCGAGACCCGGGCCGGCGAGCACCTCGACCAAGGCCTCACCGACGCCGACGGCCGCCTCGGCGCGATCGGGGGTGAGCTCGGCCCCGGCGACTACGTCCTGCGCTTCGACACCGCGGCCTACGCGCCGGGGTTCTTCCCCGAGGTGATCGTGGTCTTCACGTTTGCCGACGAGCGGCACCACCACGTACCGCTGCTGCTGAGCCCGTTCGGCTACTCGACCTACCGGGGCAGCTGACTGTGCCGGTCGACGTCGTCGTCCGCGCTCGCCGCGCGGTGATCGGCGGGGCCGAGGTCGGCGCCTGCGTCGCGGTGACAGGTGAGCGCATCACTGCGGTCACGGCGTACGACGACCCGCCCGCCGGTCATCACATCATCGACCTGGCCGACGACGAGGTGCTGCTACCGGGCCTGGTCGACACCCACGTGCACGTCAACGAGCCGGGCCGCACCGAGTGGGAGGGCTTCGCCAGCGCGACCCGGGCCGCGGCCGCGGGCGGCGTCACGACGATCGTCGACATGCCGCTCAACTCGGTCCCGGCGACCACCACGGTGGCGGCGCTGGAGGAGAAGCGCCGGGCCGCGGAGGGACAGGTGCGGGTCGACGTCGGCTTCTGGGGTGGCGCGGTCCCCGGCAACGTGGCTGACCTCGAGCCGCTGCACGAGGCGGGGGTGTTCGGCTTCAAGTGCTTCCTGCTCGACTCGGGCGTGGCGGAGTTCCCCCACCTCGAGCCGGCCGCGTTCGCCGCGGCGATGGCGGAGACCGCCCGGCTCGGCGCGCTGATGATCGTGCACGCCGAGGACGGCGACCTGATCGACGAGTCGGCGCTGGCCGGCGCCAGCTACGCCGGTTTCCTGGCCTCCCGCCCCGGCAGTGCGGAGCAGTCGGCCATCGGCCTGGTCATCGAGCAGGCCAGGACGACCGGAGGGCGGGCCCACGTCGTGCACCTGAGCTGCGCCGACGCGGCGCCGGCCCTGCACGCGGCGCGCGCGGCCGGCGTCGACGTGAGCGTGGAGACCTGCCCCCACTACCTCACCTTCGCCGCCGAGGACATCCCCGACGGCGCCACGGAGCTCAAGTGCTGCCCGCCGATCCGCGAGGCGACCAACCGCGAGCGGCTCTGGGCCGCGCTCGCCGCCGGCGACATCGACTTCGTGGTCTCCGACCACTCGCCGTGCACCGCCGACCTCAAGCAGCGGGGTGGCGGCGACTTCGGTGCCGCGTGGGGCGGGATCGCGTCGGTCCAGGTCGGGCTGCCGGCCGTGTGGACCGGTGCCCGCGAGCGGGGTCACTCGCTGGTCGACGTCGTCCGCTGGATGGCGCAGGCCCCCGCGGACCGGGTCGGGCTGACGCACAAGGGCCGGATCGAGGTCGGCGCGGACGCCGATCTGGTCCGGTTCGCGCCCGACGAGGAGGTCACCGTCGATGTCGCCCGGCTGCACCACCGCAACCCGGTCTCGGCCTACGCCGGCCGCCGGCTCGCCGGCGTGGTCCGACAGACCTGGCTCCGCGGCACACCGGTGACCGAGGATGCTCCTCGGGGACGACTGCTCAGGAGGGGCGAGCGATGACCTACTACGTGCCGAGGGGCGGGCTGCCGCCCCAGACCGCGCTGACTACCGACCGGGCGGTCTTCACCGAGGCCTACGCCGTGATCCCGGCTCGCACGCTCAGCGACATCACCGCGTCCTACCTCCCCGGGTGGGAGGGCATGCGCATGTGGGTGCTGGCCCGGCCGCTGTCCGGCTTCGCCGAGACCTTCAGCCAGTACGTCGTGGAGGTGTCGCCCGGCGGGGGCTCCGACCGACCCGAGAACGACCCCGGCGCCGAGGGTGTGCTGTTCGTCGTGGACGGCGGACTCACCCTGACTCTCGACGGGACCGAGCACATCCTTGAGCCTGGCGGCTACGCGTTCCTCCCTCCCGGCGTGGCGTGGTCGCTGCGCAACACCACCGACGCGACGACCACGTTCCACTGGCTGCGCAAGCGGTACCAGAAGGCCGACGGGGTGGAGGCGCCGACGGCGTTCGTCACCAATGAGCGAGATGTCGAGCCGGTCGAGATGCCGGGGACGGACGGCGCCTGGTCGACCACGAGGTTCGTCGACGTCGCCGACCTGCGCCACGACATGCACGTCAACATCGTCACCTTCCAGCCCGGCGGGACCATCCCGTTCCCGGAGACACACGTGATGGAGCACGGCCTCTACGTCCTCGAGGGCAAGGCCGTCTACCTGCTCAACAAGGACTGGGTGGAGGTCGAGGCGGGCGACTTCATGTGGCTGCGCGCCTTCTGCCCGCAGGCCTGCTACGCCGGCGGCCCGGGCCTCTTCCGCTACCTGCTCTACAAAGACGTGAACCGCCACGCTGCTCTCGGCGGAGCCTCGTAAAGTAGCCAGATGGCGGGCATCCTGGTCAACGGAACGCCGCGCGACCTCCACGGCGTGCCGCTCCACACCAACGCGCTGGACTTCCTGCGCGGCTGCGGCTTGACCGGCGCCAAGGAGGGCTGCGCGGAGGGGGAGTGCGGCGCCTGCTCGGTGCTGGTGGCCCGGCCGGCTGCCGACGGCTCCGAGGCGACCGAGTGGACGGCGATCAACTCCTGCCTGGTTCCCGCTGCGTCCCTCGACGGCCAGGAGGTCGTCACGTCGGAGGGGCTCGGCTCCCCGGCGGCACTGCACCCCGTCCAGCACGAGATGGCGGTTCGCGGCGGCTCGCAGTGCGGCTACTGCACGCCGGGGTTCGTCTGCAGCATGGCCGCGGAGTTCTACCGCTCCGGACGGGCCTCCACCAACGGCACGAGCCCGACCGACGGGCACGACGACTACCACGGCGACAACGGCTTCGACCTGCATGCGATCAGCGGCAACCTGTGCCGGTGCACCGGCTACCGGCCGATCAGGGACGCCGCGTTCGCGCTCGGGTTCCCGACCGCCCACGACCCGCTCGCCGCCAGGCGTACGACGCCGGCCCCCGCGGCGGTGGCCACCCGGCTCGACGACGGCGACGCGATGTTCGCGCGGCCGCAGACCCTGGCCGAGGCCTGGCGACTGCTCGACGAGCATCCCGACGCGGTCGTCGTCGCGGGCAGCACCGACTGGGGTGTCGAGGTCAACCTCAAGGGCGTGCGCGCCCCGGCCGTGGTCGCCGTCGACCGGCTGCCGGAGCTGCGGGGGTTCACCGTGGGCGCCGAGGAGGTCAGGATCGGCGCCGCGCTGACCCTGACCGAGGTCGAACGGCGACTCGACGGGCGGCTGCCGCTGCTGGCCGCGCTGATGCCGCAGTTCGCCTCGCCCCTGATCCGCAACGGCGCCACCCTCGGCGGCAACCTCGGCACCGGCTCGCCCATCGGCGACGCCCTCCCGGTGCTCCTCGCCCTCGAGGCGTCGGTGGTGCTTGCCTCGGCCACGGGAGAGCGCACCGTGCCGCTGACGGACTACTTCACCGGCTACCGAGAGTCGGTCCGCGAGCCCGGCGAGCTGATCACCGAGGTGGTCGTGCCGATCCCGGCGAGCGCGCTGACCGCGTTCCACAAGATCGCGAAGCGGCCGTTCGACGACATCTCGTCGGTGGCCGTCGGCTACTCCCTCGACATCGCCGACTCTGCCGAGGGGCCGCTGGTGCGGAAGGCGCGGATCGGGCTGGGCGGCGTCGCCGCGACGCCGGTCCGGGCGCTGGACACAGAGGCGGCGCTCGAGGGTCTTCCGTGGTCGGCCGAGACCGTCGACGAGGCCGCCGCCGTGCTGGCCGGGGAGGGGACGCCGATCTCCGACCAGCGGGCCAGCGCCGACTACCGGGCGGCGATGCTCGGGCAGTCGTTGCGCAAGCTGTTCGCTGAGGGTGGTTTCGAGGCTCGCTCCGCTCGTACCTCGACCACCGGGGGTCGGTCATGAGCACGCTGAGCGAGCGCCCCGACGACGCCGTCGTCGGCCGCACGATCCCCCACGAGAGCGCGGCCCTGCACGTCACCGGCCAGGCCCTCTACACCGACGACCTGGTCCTGCGCACCCAGGACTGCCTGCACGCCCACCCCGTCCAGGCTCCGCACGCACACGCCCAGGTGACCCGGCTCGACCCGACCCCGGCGTACGCCGTCCCGGGCGTGGTCAAGGTGCTGACCGCCGACGACGTGCCCGGCCTCAACGACGCCGGGGTCAAGCACGACGAGCCGCTGTTCCCGAGCGAGGTCATGTATCACGGCCACGCGGTCTGCTGGGTGCTCGGCGAGACCCTGGAGGCGGCCCGGCGGGGCGCGGCGGCTGTCGAGGTCGACTACGACGAGCTCCCCGCGGTCCTGACCGTCGAGGAGGCGATCGCGGCCGAGAGCTTCCAAGGGGCGCGCCCGACCGTGGTGCGCGGCGACGCGGCCGCGAGCCTCGCCCGGTCGGCGCACGTCTTCGAGGGCGTCACCACCATGGCGGGGCAGGAGCACTTCTACCTCGAGACGCACTGCTCGCTCGCGCTCGTCGACGAGAACGGGCAGGTCTTCGTCCAGTCCAGCACCCAGCACCCGACCGAGACGCAGGAGATCGTCGCCCATATCCTCGGGGTGCCCAGCCACGCCGTGACCGTGCAGTGCCTGCGGATGGGCGGCGGCTTCGGCGGCAAGGAGATGCAGCCGCACGGGCTCGCCGCCGTCGCCGCGCTGGGTTCGACGCTGACCGGTCGGCCGGTGCGGCTGCGGCTGACCCGCACCCAGGACATGACGATGACCGGCAAGCGGCACGGCTTCCACGCGACGTGGAGGGTCGGCTTCGACGACGGTGGCCTGCTCACCGCGCTGGAGGCGACGCTCACCTCCGACGGCGGATGGAGCCTCGACCTGTCCGAGCCGGTGCTGTCGCGGGCGCTGTGCCACGTCGACAACGCCTACTGGATCCCCGACGTCCTCGTCCACGGCCGGATCGCCCGGACCAACAAGACGTCGCAGACGGCGTTCCGTGGGTTCGGGGGCCCCCAGGGGATGCTCGTGATCGAGGACATCATCGGGCGCTGCGCTCCGCAGCTGGGGATGGACCCGGCGGACCTGCGCCGGCGCAACTTCTACGTCGACGGCCAGTCCACGCCCTACGGCCAGGCGGTGCGGCACCCCGAGCGGATGGTGGCCGCTTGGGACCAGGTGCTCGAGTCGTCGTCGTACGCGCAGCGGCGGGCGGAGATCGAGTCGTTCAACGCCGCGTCGCCCCATGCCAAGAGAGGCCTCGCCGTCACACCGGTCAAGTTCGGCATTTCCTTCAACTTCACGACGTTCAACCAGGCCGGCGCGCTCGTGCACGTCTACAAGGACGGGTCGGTGCTGGTCAACCACGGCGGCACCGAGATGGGCCAGGGCCTGCACACCAAGATGCTCCAGGTCGCGGCGACCGCGCTGGGGCTGCCGCTGGAGAAGGTCCGGCTGGCGCCGACCCGCACCGACAAGGTGCCCAACACCTCGGCGACCGCGGCCAGCGCGGGCGCCGACCTCAACGGCGGCGCGATCAAGAACGCCTGCGAGCAGATCCTCGAGCGGCTGGTCCCGGTGCGCGGCTCGCTGCCGGACGCGTCGTGGGAGGAGCTGGTCGCGGCGGCCTACCACCAGCGGGTGCAGCTGTGGGCGGCCGGCTTCTACAAGACCGAGGGCCTGAGCTGGGACGTCACCACGATGACCGGGACGCCGTTCAAGTACTTCGCCTACGGCGCGGCGGTCGCCGAGGTGGAGGTCGACGGCTTCACCGGCGGCTACACGACCCGGCGGGTCGACATCGTCCACGACGTCGGCGACAGCCTCTCGCCGCTGGTCGACCTCGGCCAGATCGAGGGCGGCTTCGTCCAGGGCGCCGGCTGGCTGACGCTCGAGGACCTGCGCTGGGACACCTCCGACGGTCCCGGTCGAGGCCGGCTCACCACGCAGTCCGCCTCGACCTACAAGTTGCCGTCGCTGTCGGAGATGCCGACCGAGCTCAACGTCGCCCTCCTGGAGCGGGCCCACGAGGACGGCGCCGTCTATGGCTCCAAGGCGGTCGGCGAGCCGCCGCTGATGCTGGCGTTCAGCGTCCGCGAGGCGCTGCGCGACGCCTGCGCGGCGTTCGCGGCGCCGGGGACGGTCGTCGAACTCGCCTCGCCCGCGACGCCGGAGGCGGTCTACTGGGCGCTGACCGCGGCCCGCGCGGCCGCCCCCGCACCCTCGGCGGTGAGCACGTGACCACGTGGTTCGAGGCAGTCGCGGCGCTGCGGTCGGCCCGGGAGGCGGGCGTGCTGGTCACGGTGACCGACGTGCGCGGCCACGCGCCCCGGGAGGCCGGCGCCAAGATGGTCGTCTCGGCCACCGCGACCTGGGGCTCGATCGGCGGCGGCAACCTCGAGGAGGAGGCCGTACGCCGGGCGCGTGACCTCATCTCGGCCGACGAGGTGGCGCCGGAGACGTTCGTCGCGCACCTGTCCGACAAGGCGCCGTTCCAGCACGGCGTGCAGTGCTGCGGGGGAGAGGTGACGGTGCTGCTCGAGCCGCTGGACGTCGTCCCGTCGGTCGCGATCTTCGGCGTCGGCCACGTCGGGCTCGAGCTGGCCCGGATCCTGGCCCGGCACGACCTGGAGCTGCACCTGGTCGACTCCCGGCCTGACCATCTCTCGCCCAAGGTGCTTGCGCCGTTCGACGACGCGGTCGCCGCGGTGCACGTGCACCAGGTCCCGGTGCTGCCCGAGCTGGTGCTGGCGGAGCTGCCTCCTGGCACCCACGTGCTGGTGCTCACCCACGACCACGCCGAGGACCTCGCGATCTGCGACGCGGCGATCCGGGCCGACCACCTCGGGCCGATCGGGCTGATCGGCTCGTCGGCCAAGTGGGCCCGCTTCCGGTCCCAGCTGCTGTCCTCGGGGCACACGCCCGAGCGGGTCGACCGGATCCGGACGCCGATCGGGCTGCCCGGCATCACGACGAGCAAGGAGCCGGCCGCCATCGCCGTCTCGGTGACCGCCGAGCTGCTCGCCGCCTTCGAGCGCGAGAGCGCTCGGCAACGGTGACTGGCCAGAAGTGACAGTTTTCCGCGGCACGTTCATCGACACTCCGCACAGCCCGTTCACCGGTGGACGGCTGCGCGAGGGCACGGACCTCGCCCTGGTCGTCGAGGAGGGCGTGATCGTCTCCCGCGAGCCCTGGTCCGCGGCGGACCACGACACCGAGGACGTGGTGGACCTGCGCGAGGGGTTGGTGTTCCCCGGGTTCGTCGACACGCACGTGCACTTCCCCCAGGTGCGGGCGATCGGCGGGCTCGGCATGCCGCTGCTCGACTGGCTTGAGAGGTGCGCGCTTCCCGAGGAGGCCCGACTCGCCGACGCGTCGTACGCCGCCTCGGTGGCCACCGACTTCGTCTCCGGGCTGGCCCAGGCCGGCACCACGACGGCGCTGGTGTTCGGGTCGCACTTCCCCGGTGCCGTCGACGCGCTGTTCACCGAGGCCACCCGGGTGGGGCTGCGGGTCACGTCGGGCCTGGTCCTGTCGGACCGGATCCTGCGCGAGGACCTGTTCACCACCCCGGACCGCGCCTACGACGAGGGCCTCGAGCTCGCGAAGCGCTGGCACGGCCAGGGCTGCACCCGCTATGCGGTGACCCCGCGCTTCTCGCTGTCGTGCACCGAGCCGATGCTCGAGTCCGCGGGCGCCCTGCTCGCGCAGGTGCCGGACCTCTGGTTCACCTCACACCTCAACGAGAACATCGAGGAGATCGAGGGGGTGCGCCAGCTGTTCGGCTGTGACTACACGACGTCCTACGAGCGGGCCGGGCTCCTCGGGCCACGCAGCGTGCTGGCCCACAACGTCCACCCGACCCTGCAGGAGCTCATGCAGCTCGCCCGGCACGGCGTCGCGGTCGCCCACTGCCCCACCTCCAACGCCGCGCTCGGCAGCGGGCTCTTCCCGCTCGGCTCGCACCTCGCTCTCGGTGTCCGGGTCGCGCTCGGGACCGACGTCGGCGCGGGCACCGGCTTCTCGCTGTTCAAGGAGGGCCTGCAGGCCTACTTCGCCCAGCAGCTCCTCGGGAGGGAGGGCCACCGGCTCTCCGCGGCACACCTGCTCTGGCTGGCCTCCGCGGCGGGCGCCGACGCGCTCGGGCTCGCCGACACGGTCGGTGACTTCACCGTCGGCAAGGAGTTCGACGCCCTGTGGTTGCGGCCGTCGTCCGGCTCGACGCTCGCCATGGCGCTGCGGCACGCCGGGTCGACGGAGGACGCGGTCGCCAAGACCTTCGCGCTGGCCGGCCCCGCCGACGTGGCCGCGTCCTGGGTGGCCGGCGAGCGCGTCGTGACGGCGTAGCCTCCTCGCATGTCGCAGACCCCGGACGACGACCGCGTCGAGACCCGTGCCGAGCTCCTCCCGGAGGAGGAGGCCGCCGGTAGCGACGACCCCCACGCCCAGGCTCAAGCGATCCTGGAGGAGTCCGACCAGCGCACCCAGGGCCCGGAGGGCACCCAGGCCGAGTCGACGCAGACCCCGGACTGATCAGGGCCTTCGCGAACGGCTGCCGCGACGGGTCGCTCGTGCGGTGATCACGTCAGGACATCATCAGTTCTTGTGATCCTGCGGATCGAGGCTCGGCGCCCGCGCCGCGGGCTGCATAGGTTGTGAACGCGCCCCCTCCGGCTCTCCCCGTGGCCGGAGGGGGCGCCCAGTCGACCGTGCGCGCGGCTGCTTCCAAGTGACCCTGGTTAGAAGACGTCGAACTCGTTGCCCTCCGGGTCGAGCATCGCCACGGCGTAGTGGTCCGTGCCCTCCTCGGAGACGATGCGCAGCCGGGTGGCGCCAAGGGACACGAGCCGCTCGGCCTCGGCCTCGACCCGTTCGCGCCGGACGTCGAGCGGGGTGCCGCGGCCCCCGCCGGCGTCGACGTCGATGTGGAGCCGGTTCTTCACCGACTTCGCCTCGGGGACGACCTGGAACCAGATGGCCGGGCCCTCGCCGTGTGGGTCGACGATCCGGTCGTCGCCGAGGCCCAGCTCCTCCTCGGGCACCCCGACCGACCGGTACCAGTCGTCCCAGGTCTGGAAGCCACCCGGCGGTGGAGCGACCTGGTAGTGGAGCGCGGCCGCCCAGAAGTCGGCCATGGTCTGGGTGTCGGCGCAGTCGATCGCCAGCTGGAATCTCACGGTCATCGTGTCCTCCGGGAGTCGGGTCGGGGCAGACTGCCATGGCGCGCCGACAGCCAGGAGTCTCCCGCGTGGCATCTTCCGGTGTTCCGGGATCGTGGGACAGGCTGTGCTCATGATCCTGAGCCACCTACGTGCCAACGCCGTCGCTTACCTCGCCCTGACCCTGGCCCTGTCGACTGGGACGGCGTACGCCGCCGACAAGATCGCCGACGGGTCCGTGACGACCCCCAAGCTGGCAAAGAACGCGGTCACGAGCCCGAAGATCAAGAAGGGCGCAGTGAAGTCGGCCGACGTGAAGGACGGGAGCCTCAGGACCATCGACCTCGCGCCAGGCGTCATCCCCGCCCTGCCCCCGGACTACGACATCAGCACCGGACCTGACGGTGCTCTTCCGCCGGCGGTGCCGGACTTGGCGGACCTCCGCACCCATGTGTTCACGAGTGGAGGCGGCGAGACCTACCTCCAGTTCGTGTTCAACCGGATCGGGGTGACCTGCAGCGCGGGCTCGGCTGAAGTCGGTCTCTACCTGGACGGACTCCCGGTGCCCCAGACCCTGATGCGCGCACCCGCGCTGCCGACCGAGCGACCAGTTCTCCTGAGCGCCTCGACGCAATTGACGCCCGGGTCGCACACCGCGTCGGTCTCCATCGACTGCCCGACCGGCGTGCCCACGAGCGCGACCCACACCGACAGCGGATGGTTCGTGCTCACGCCGAGGGCCTGATCCGTGGCCCGTCGTCCCCGGCCACGAGGGCACGTATTCGCCTAGGGTCGCGGTCGTGACCGAGCCGATGATCCTCGCCCGCGGGCTCCGCAAGACTTTCGGCGAGGCCGAGCGCGCGTTCGAGGCGGTCAAGGGCATCGACGTGGAGGTCCGCAAGGGCGAGGCGTTCGGGTTCCTCGGGCCCAACGGTGCGGGCAAGTCGAGCACGATGCGGATGATCGCGGCGGTCAGTCCGGTCAGCGGGGGAGAGCTGCGCATCCTCGGCATGGACCCAGCCGTCGACGGGCCGGCGATCCGTGGCCGGCTCGGCGTGTGTCCCCAGGAGGACACGCTCGACAACGAGCTCAACGTCCGCGACAACCTCTACATCTACGGCCGCTACTTCGGGATCCCCAAGGCCGAGGTGCACGAGCGGGTCGACGAGCTGCTGGAGTTCGTCAGTCTCCAGGACAAGCAGAAGAGCAAGGTCGAGGACCTCTCGGGCGGGATGAAGCGGCGGCTCACGATCGCCCGGAGCCTCATCAACCGGCCCGACCTGCTGCTGCTCGACGAACCGACCACGGGTCTCGACCCGCAGGCGCGGCACGTGCTGTGGGACAAGCTGTTCCGGCTCAAGCAGACCGGCGTGACCTTGGTGATCACGACGCACTACATGGACGAGGCCGAGCAGCTCTGCGACCGGCTCGTGGTCATGGACAAGGGCCTGATCGTCGCGGAGGGGTCACCGCTGGCCCTCATCCGGGAGCACTCGACCCGCGAGGTCGCCGAGCTCAGATTCGGGGTGGCCGAGGAGGACGAGCACCACGAGCGTCTGGCCGAGAAGGTCACGGAGTTGGTCGACGGCCTGGGTGACCGGGTCGAGGTGTTGCCGGACCGGCTGCTCGTCTACAGCGACAACGGCGAGGAGGTGCTGGCCAAGGTGCACGAGCGCGGTCTCGAGCCCGTCGCCACCTTGGTCCGGCGCTCCACGCTCGAGGACGTCTTCCTCCGCCTCACCGGCCGGACGCTGGTGGACTGATGGCCGCGATCCGGGCCGACAAGCTCGACGTCCAGCTCCGCGGCCTCCCGATCGGCGAGGGCCTCGGGCGGCTCTTCGACTACTGGCTCACGGTCTACAAGCGGACGTGGAAGGCCTCGGTCATCTCGTCCTTCGCGTCCCCGCTGTTCTACGTGCTCGCGATGGGAGTGCTGCTCGGCGGCTTCATCCCCGGCGACCCGGACCTGCTCGAGGGCGCCCCGACCTACCTGGCCTTCGTGGTCCCCGGGCTGATCGCCGCCCACGCGATGCAGACCGGGGTCGGCGAGACGACCTACCCGGTCATGGGTCTGTTCAAGTGGAACAAGGTCTACGACTCGATGATCGCCACACCGCTGCAGATCCGGCACGTGGTGACCGCCCACCTCGGCTTCGTCGCGTTCCGGCTGGCGACGACCTGTGCGGTGTTCATGCTCGTGCTGGCGCCGTTCGGGGTGTTCGAGAGCTGGTGGGGCCCGCTGCTCGCGTTCGCGAGCCAGGTGCTGGTCGGCATGGCCTTCGCTGCCCTCGTCTACGCCTACACGACCCGGATCCGGTCCGAGGCGTCGTTCGGCGTGCTGTTCCGGCTCGGCGTGTTCCCGCTCTTCCTCTTCTCCGGCGCGTTCTTCCCGGTCGGCAACCTCGGCGACATCGGCGCGTTCCTGGCTCGACTCACCCCGCTGTGGCACGGCGTCAACCTGTCCCGGATGTTCTGCGTGACCCCCTCGTTCGGCGGCATCGACTGGTCGATGGCGGCGCTCAACGCGGGCTACCTGCTCGTCCTGCTGCTCCTCGGCTGGCGGTGGTCGGTCACCGGTCTCGCCAAACGGCTGGTCACGTGACTACCACGGTCGGCGCGCCCGGTCGCCTCGTCAGTCCGCTCACCCGCTGGCAGGCGCTGCGGCTCCTCGTGCTGCGCAACTACATGGTCTACAAGGCGGCCTGGAAGCTGTTCCTCACCGGCTTCCTCGAGCCCGTCTTCTACCTCTTCTCGATCGGCATCGGCGTCGGGGCGCTCATCGACACCTTCACCTTCAACGGGCAGGAGATCCCCTACGCCGAGTTCGTCGCCCCCGGCATGCTCGCCGCGTCCGCGTTCAACGGCGCCCTGCTCGACTCGACCTACAACGTGTTCTTCAAGCTCAAGTACGACCGGCTCTACGACCAGATGCTGGCGACGCCGCTCACCACCCGGGACATCGCGGTCAGCGAGATCGTCTGGGGTCAGCTTCGTGGCGGCAGCTACTCGGCGGCGTTCCTGCTGGTCATGTGGGCGATGGGACTGATCAGCTCGTGGTGGGCGCTGCTCGCGCTGCCGGCGGCGTTGCTGATCGGCTTCGCCTTCTCCGCGGTGTTCATGGCGGCCACGACCTACATGACGTCGTGGCAGGACTTCGACAAGATCACCCTGGTCCAGCTCCCCCTGTTCCTGTTCTCGGCCACGTTCTTCCCCATGTCGGCCTACCCCGAGGCCGTGCGCTGGGTCGTCGAGTGCACCCCGCTCTACCGGGGCGTCGTGCTGTGCCGCGAGCTCACCACCGGCGCGCTGTCGTGGGGCTCGGCGGTGTCGGTGGCCTACCTGGTCGCGATGGGCGTGCTCGGGCTGCTGGTCGTCCGCCGGCGGCTCGACACCCTGCTGCTGACCTGAAGTCGACGAGTTTCGGCACGATCTCGGCGGCGCACGCGCGGCGCGGTTGGGAGGATCCGGGCATGACGATCGTCCCCGACACCAAGGACTGGACCTGGGTGCTGCGCGAGCCCTGTCCCGAGTGCGGCTACGACGCCCAGGCGATCGAGCGCGGCTCGTTCGGGGCGCGCATCCGGCAGAACGCGTCGACGTGGGCCGCGGTGCTCGGCCTCCCGAGCGCCCGGACCCGGCCCGAACCGTCCACGTGGTCGCCCCTGGAGTACGCCTGCCACGTGCGCGACGTGCACCGGATCTTCGGCGAGCGGCTCGGTTCGATGCTGGAGGAGGACGCACCCCACTTCGCCAACTGGGACCAGGACGAGACAGCGGTGGAGCAGAGGTACGCCGAGCAGGACCCCGCCACCGTGGCGAGTGAGCTGGCCGAGGCCGCGGACGCGGTCGCGGCGCGCTACGACGCGGTGGCCGTCGACGACGACGCGACCTGGGGCCGGAGCGGTCTGCGCAGCGACGGCAGCGAGTTCACCGTCGACACGCTCGGCCGCTACCACCTCCACGACATCGTCCACCACGCGTGGGACGTCCGCGCCGAGGTCGCCCGGGCTGTCGTGGACGCCTATGACGCCCAGTCGGCCGCCTACGCCGAGGCCACGTCCACGCTGCACGACGAGGTGCTCGACTGGCTCGAGGCGTTCGCCGCCGCGGTCGGTGCCGGCGCGCACGTGCTGGAGATCGGCTCGGGTGGCGGCAGGGACGCGCGCGCGTTGGAGGAACGCGGCGTGCGGGTTCGGCGTACCGACGTCACACCGGCCTTCGTCGACCTGCTGCGCAGCCAGGGGCACGAGGCCGAGCTGCTCGACCCGTTGTCCGACGACCTCGGCGGGCCCTACGACGGGGTCTGGGCCAACGCCTGCCTGCTGCACGTCGAGCGCGCCGAGCTGCCGGTCGTGCTGGGACGTCTCGCCGACGCCACCCGGGCCGGGGGAGTGCTCGCCCTCTCGGTCAAGGAGGGCGACGGTGAGGTGTGGTCGACCCACGGGACGGTCTCTGCTCCACGCCGGTTCGTGCTGTGGCGCGAGCAGGACCTGGCGAAGGTGCTGAGCGCGGCTGGTTGGCAGGTTGACGAGGTGAAGCGCCGCGCGGGGTTGCGCGACGAGACGTGGCTCATGGTTCGCGCGTCGCGCCCCCACTCCTAGAGTGGCGCCGTGCGGCACACGGAGTTCTGGTCCCGGCTGGAGGGCGCCCTCGGCGTGTCCTACTACCGGGTGTGGGCCGGCCAGTTCGTGATGGCCGACCTCGGCGGCCGCACCGCGGCTGAGGCCCTCGACGCAGGCATCCCGCCCAAGCAGGTGTGGGCAGCGGTGTGGAAGGCGCTGGACCTGCCGCCACACGACCGTTGAGCGGCGTCCGGGAGGTCGAGCTCGAGGCGGCCCAGCGGCGTACGGTCGCGACCCTCGTCGTGGCCCAGGCGGTCGGCGCGGTCGGCATCACCATCGGCATCGCCACCGCGTCCCTGCTGGCCCGCGACGTGTCGGGCTCGGAGGAGCAGGCCGGGCTCGCCCAGACCGCCCAGGTGCTGGGCGCCGCGGTCGCGGCCTACCTCCTCGCCCGGGTCATGTCCGCGCGCGGTCGCCGGTTCGGCCTGGCCGTCGGCTACCTGATCGCCGCGGCGGGCAGTCTCCTCGCCGTGGTCGCCGGCACCGTCGGGTCGATGCCTCTCCTGCTCGTGGGCGCGGCGCTGCTCGGCGCGGGGGCGGCGGCCAACAGCGCGGCCCGCTACGCCGCGACCGACCTCGCCACGGAGGCCCACCGGGCCCGGGCCCTGTCGACGGTCGTCTGGGCGACCACGATCGGCGCCGTCGCCGGCCCCAACCTCTCCGGTCCCTCGGGAGCCCTCGCGGACGCCCTCGGGATCCCCGAGCTCACCGGGCCGTTCGCGCTCGGCGCCGTGGGCCTGGTCCTCGCGGCTCTCGTGCTCGCGGTGCGGCTGCGCCCCGACCCGCTGCTGCTGGCGCGCGAGACCGCCGCGCTGAGACCCGAGGAGCCGGACGCCGGCGTCGAAGCCGCCCCGGTCCACAAGGCGTCGTGGCGGCGCACCCTCGCCGCGGTCCGCGCTCGCCCGGTCCTCGGCTGGGCGGTGGTGGGGCTGGCGGGCAGCCACGCCGCGATGGTCGGGGTCATGATCATGACCCCGCTCCACATGGAGCACGGCGGCGCCGACCTGCGGATCATCGGCGTCGTCGTCAGCGTCCACGTGCTCGGGATGTTCGCCTTCTCGCCGCTGGTCGGCACGCTCGCCGACCGCCTCGGCCGGGCGTTCGTGCTCGGCGCGGGTGGGGTGACCCTGCTGGTGTCGCTCGTGCTGTGCGCTGCCGCCCCGGAGGGCAGCTCGATGCGCATCTTCGCCGGCCTGTTCCTGCTGGGCCTCGGCTGGTCGTTCGCCACCGTGGCGGCCTCGACGATGATCGCCGACCACGCCCCGTTGGAGGCGCGCACCGACGTCCAGGGGAGTGCCGACCTGGTCATGGGCCTGACCGCCGCGGTCGCCGGCGGGCTCGCGGGCCTGGTCACCGGCGCCTTCGGCTATCCGGCCCTGGCCCTGGCCACCGTGGCGCTGGCGCTGCTCGTCGTCCTCGCGGCGTTCCGGGCGCGACACGTCGCCGGACGGCCGGAGGAGCGGCTGGCAGAGTTGCCGTCGTGACAGCGGACATCGGAGTCATCGGCGGCACCGGCTTCTACTCCTTCATCCAGGACCCGGAGGAGCACGCCGTCACCACGCCCTACGGCGACCCGTCCGCGCCGCTCGCGGTCGGCACCGTCGCGGGCCGCCGGGTGGCGTTCCTGCCGCGGCACGGCGCCCACCACGACTTCCCGCCGCACGCCATCAACTACCGCGCGAACCTGTGGGCGCTGCGCTCGCTCGGCGTCCGGCAGGTCCTCGCGCCGTGCGCGGTCGGCGGGCTCCGCAGCCGTGACGACGGCGGCGTCGACCCCGGCGACGTCGTCGTCCCCGACCAGCTCGTCGACCGGACCCACCGCCGGGTGTCGTCCTACGTCGAGAGGGGCGCGGTCCACCTCCCGTTCGCCGACCCCTACTGCGCCCGGATCTCCGGCGCCGTCCTCGCCGCCGACGACAGCGTCGAGGCCGGCGGGACGATGGTGGTGGTCGAGGGGCCGCGCTTCTCCACCAGGGCGGAGTCCCGGGCCTTCGCCGCCGAGGGCTGGACGCTCATCAACATGACGGCGATGCCCGAGGCCGTCCTCGCCCGCGAGCTGCGCATGTGCTACTCGTCGATCGCCCTGGTCACCGACATGGACGCGGGTGCCGAGAGCGGGGAGGGGGTCGGCCAGGAGGAGGTCTTCGCGCTCTTCCGGCGCAACCTCGAGCGGCTCACCGGCCTGCTTACGCAGACGATCGCGGGGCTGCCCGCGCCGGACGGTTGCACCTGCTCGAGCTGGGCCGACTCGATCGAGCTGACCTACGAGATCCCCGGCGAGTGAAGGTCCTGCTCACCGGCTCGGCCGGTTTCATCGGCAGTGCCATCGGGCGGCTGCTGGACGCCGACGGGCACGAGGTCGTGAGGGTCGACCTGATGCTCGACAAGGCGCACGGCACGACCGAGCCGCCCGAGGGGACCCACCAGGTCGACGTCCGCGACGCCGGCACGTGGCCCCACCTGCTCGAGGGCGTCGACGTCGTCTGCCACCAGGCCGCGGTGGTCGGTGCGGGCGTCACGGTCGCCGACCTGCCGGCGTACGCCTCGCACAACGACCTCGGTACGGCGGTGCTGCTGGCCGCGATGAACGAGGCCGGTGTCGACCGTCTGGTGCTGGCGTCGTCGATGGTCGTCTACGGCGAGGGGCGCTACGCCTGTGCCGAGCACGGCGAGCAGGTGCCCGGCCCGCGGAGCACCGCGGCTCTCGACGCGGGGGACTTCGACAACCACTGCCCGGCCTGCGGGGCGGCGCTCACCTGGGCACTCGTCGACGAGGACGCGCGGCTCGACCCGCGCAGCTCCTACGCCGCCAGCAAGGTGGCCCAGGAGCACTACACCTCGTCCTGGGCCCGGCAGGCCGGGGCGGCGGCGGTCGCGCTGCGCTACCACAACGTCTACGGCCCCGGCATGCCGCGGGACACGCCCTACTCCGGCGTCGCGGCCATGTTCCGCTCCTCGCTCCAACGCGGTGAGCCGCCGCAGGTGTTCGAGGACGGCGGGCAGATGCGCGACTTCGTGCACGTCGACGACGTCGCGCGGGCCAATCTCGCGGCGCTCCGGGCCGTGGCCGACGCGTCCCCCGGCTCGTACGCCGCCTACAACGTCGCCTCTGGCCACCCGGTCGGGATCCTCGACGTCGCCCGGCTCGTCGCCCGGGGGACCGGCAGCGACCTGGCTCCGCAGGTGACTGGTGGCTACCGGCTGGGCGACGTCCGGCACATCGTCGCCTCGCCGGAGCGGGCTGCGGCCGAGCTCGGTTTCACTGCCGAGGTGCTGCCGGACGTCGGTCTGCCGGCGTTCGCCACCGCTCCGCTACGGGAGTAGACGTCAGACGTCCGCACGGGCAGCCACGCCGATCCGGACATTGAGGTCGTCGAGCTCGTCGAGCAGGTCGCCCACCCCCAGACCTGGTTGCGGTCGGTCACGGGTCGGAGGACCTCGACGTTTCCGGTCGGTCACCAAAGTCTGTTTGACCGCTTGTACCCCTGGTAGATGCGCCACCCGCCGAAGGCAGCGACTGCTAGCGAGAGCAGGGTGACGACGGCCCACATTGCGATTGCGGCACGAAGCTTGGCCTCGTCTCTCAACGCGGCTGCTGATGCCAGCACGGCACCCGCGGCGAACGCAGGCACGAAGGGTGCAACAACGATCACCCAGTTCAACCTGTGCCGACTCACGAGGTCGATGGTCTCAGTCCCGGGTAGTACCGGCGCCATAACGGACATATCGGCTGCCCGCCAGATGTCCGGCTCGTCGGCATGACCGCACTCAACGCGGCAGATGAGGACGGTCGGCTCCCCGACGGTTCATCAAGGGATGCTGACGGACCTGCCGTTCCCATGCCGAGTTCACCCCGGGGAGTGCGGGTTGAGCGACATCCCTTGATGAAACTGCGGCGACCTCAACTCGGCAGATCCGGGCGAACCGATGGTCTCCGTCTCGATCTAGCCGCGCCTCACCACGCGGTGTAGAAGAGGTGCTGGACGACCAGGGCGGTCAGGACCTGGAGACCCAGTCCCCAGCGCCGCCAGCCGTCGGGCAGCAGGGCGCACGACAGGGTCAGCCACGGGATGAACGGCAACCAGATTCGCTCGACCTCGGCCCTGCTCATCCCGGAGGCGTCGGCGAGGGCGACCATCAGGACCGCCGCACCGACGAGCAGCAGTCCGACCCGGTCACTCGACCGGCGGAGAGCCGCCAAGCCGGCACCGAGCAGTGGGCCGGCGGAGACGGCGAGCGCAGCGAGGTTGGCCCACGACCAGTAGGCGAATGGCCGGTCGGCGGCGATGCCGTCGAAGTAGCGCTCCCGCAGCACCGGGTAGGCGTCCCACCACGCGAACCCCAGCGCCGCGAAGGTCAGGACCACCGCCAGGGCGGCTGGCACCGCGGCCAGGAGCGGGCGCCAGGAGCGGGCTGCGACCAGGACGGCGACCGCCAGCACGCCCATCAGCGGCATGCCGTAGGACATCAGCACGCTCAGACCGAGGAGCAGACCGGCCAGCCCTGCCCAGCCGACCGACCTGCGGTCGGCAGCAGTCGCGGCCAGCGCCAGCGCCGCGATGCCCCACGCGGTGACGACCGTGATCACCGCATCGGCGGACACCGCCAGGAACACGGCGGCCGGGGTCAGGACGAGGAACGGCGCCGCCCGACGGGCCAGGTCCTCGGCGCCGAGCGCCCGCAGCGTCACCAGCACCGCGGCGGCGACAGACGCCGCCAGCAGGGTGACCACGACCCCGGCCGCCAGGTCGCCGCCCAGCCCGAGCCGCACCAGCGTCACGAAGAACAGCAGCATCGCCGGTGGGTGCCCGGCGACGTGGGTCGGCCAGTTGTCGTCGGCGGAGTAGGGGATCCGATCGACGTAGGTGTCCAGCAGCACGGACACGTCGTCGACCTCGCGGGCGGTCACGAGGTACTCGTAAGGGTTTCCCAGCACCCGGGAGAGACCGTCGGTCCCGTCGACGAGGGCCATCGACAACAGCCACGCCAGGCTCGCGGCGTACGACGCCAGCAACAGCAGTCGCCACGGCAGCCGGGCGGCCAGGTCGGCGGCGTAGCGCCACCCCAGCAGGGCGACGGCCACTGCGGGCAGAGTGCCTGGTCCGAACAGCTTCGGTTCCCAACGGCCGTGCAGCGGCGGCACCTCGTCGGGCGAGGCGTTGCGGGGAGCTCGTGCGAACACCTCCCAGTCCAGCCAGTGCGGAAGGCCGAACGCCAGGACGAGGACGACCGCGGTGAGTGCCAGCCCGGCGACCGGTGCCCAACGGCGCGGGACCGCCGCCGACATCATGGAGACGACCCTAGGTCCCGACGAGACGACGGGGGCTCGGACGGCGGGGCGTCACTGGACCGTAAGGAGTCACAGCCCCGCATCAGCCCGTCCCGCACCTACGGTCGATGACGTGAAGATCCACTGCGACCTGGTGCTCCCGTGCCGGGACGAGGCGGCTGCGCTGCCGGACCTGCTGAGCCGAGTGCCGGACGGGTTCAAGGTGGTCGTCGTCGACAACGGCTCGACGGACGGGACCGCCGACGTGGCCCGTGGTCTGGGAGCAACCGTCGTCCACGAGCCCGTGCCGGGGTACGGCGCGGCCGTGCACGCTGGGCTGCTCGCCGCCACCGGTGACCACGTCGCCTTCATGGACGGCGACGGCTCCTTCGACGCCGTCGACCTGGTGCCCCTGCTCGACGACGTGCGGTCCGGGCGGGCCGACCTCGCCGTCGGCCGGCGCCGACCGGTCCGTCGCGGCGTCTGGCCGTGGCACGCGCGGCTCGGTAACAACCTGGTCGTCTGGTGGCTCCGGCGCCGGATCGGGATGGCCGCCCACGACATCGCGCCGATCCGGGTGTGCCGCCGGGACGCCCTGCTGGAGCTCGGCGTCCGAGACCGCCGGTTCGGCTACCCGGTGGAGCTGCTGCAGAAGGCCACGAACGCCGGCTGGCGGGTCGCGGAACGCGACGTCGCCTACCACCCACGGGCGGCCGGCACCCGGTCGAAGGTCTCCGGGTCGGTCCGCGGCACCGCCCGCGCCGCCCGCGACTTCTGGCAGGTGCTGACGTGACCCGCGCCCTGGTCGTCGCCAAGGCGCCGGTCCCGGGCCGGGTGAAGACCCGCCTCGGCGCGGACGTCGGCATGGTCGCGGCCGCGGAGGTGGCCGCGGCCGCGCTGCTCGACACCCTCGCCGCCTGCCGCGCCGCGTTCGGCGCGGCCGACTGTCTCCTGGCCTTGTCGGGCGACCTGTCTCGGGCGGCGCGCAGCCTGGAGATCGAGGCCGCGCTCGCCGGCTGGCACGTCTTCCCGCAGCGCGGGGACGGCCTCGGCGCCCGGCTCGCCCACGCACACGCCGACGCTCCCGGAGGCCGTCCGGTGCTGCAGGTCGGTATGGACACACCTCAGCTCGCGGCCGAGCACCTGCACGGTGCCGCGGCGACGCTCGACGAGGCCGATGCGCTGCTCGGCCCCGCGGAGGACGGCGGCTGGTGGCTGCTCGGGCTGCGGGACCCGGCGGCCGCCGCGGCGCTCATCGGCGTCCCGATGTCCACGCCCACGACGTACGACGACACCCGGCGTGCCCTGGAGGACGTCGGCCTCGAGGTCGCCACCGGGACGGTCCTGCGCGACGTCGACACCGTGGCGGACGCGGACCTGGTGGCCGCTGGTCACCGCGACACCGAGTTCGCCCGGGCCTGGACCGGGGTGGTGGGCCGATGAGCGCCGACTGGGTGGACTGGGCAGAGTCAGAGCTGATCACACTGCACCTGGACGACTGGACCCATCCGGCCGACGACGAGGACCTGGCCATCCTCGACCTGTGCGACGGGCCGACCCTCGACGTGGGCTGCGGTCCTGGGCGGCTGACCGAGGCGTTGGGCCTGCGCGGGCACGTCGTCCTCGGCATCGACGTGACCCCGGAGGCGGTCGGCCGGACCGTGCGCCGGGGTGGTGCGGCCATCCGCCGTGACGTGTTCGCGCCGCTGCCGGGGGAGGGACGGTGGTTCACTGCACTGCTCGCCGACGGCAACGTGGGGATCGGCGGTGACCCGGTGGCGCTGCTCCACCGGCTGCGCCAGGTCCTCGACCCGCGCGGCCGGGTCGTGGTCGAGCTCGCGGAGCCCGGGACCGAGCCGTGCACCGGCTGGGCGACGCTGAGCGACCGCGGCCTGCTGACCGAGGCCTTCCCATGGTCGGTCGTCGGAGTCGACGACATCCCCCGAATCGCCTGGGACGCCGGTCTCGAGGCCACCGGGATGCACCGGTTCGCGCACCGCTGGTGCGCCGTCCTCGAGGCTGCGGCGTGAGGGTCCCGGCCCCGCCGACCGAGGCCGACTTCACCTCCCGGCTGCGCAGCGCGACGGTCGCCGCGCGGGTGGGCCTGTGGCTCGGCGTCTGCTTCGGCATCTGCTTCCTGACCGGGCTCCTCAGCCACTACGCCCAGAACCCGGTCCAGCCGATCCCGTTCCCGGCCAGCCCGTCGTGGGGCTACCGGGTCACCCAGGGGCTGCACGTCACCACCGGCACGGCCGCGGTCCCGCTGCTGCTGGTGAAGCTCTGGAGCGTCTTCCCGCGGCTGTTCATCCGGCCCCCGAAGCAGCTGAGGGCCTTGGCCGTCGAGGGTCTGGAGCGGGCCTCGATCGGTGTCCTGGTCGCGTCCGCGATCTTCCAGCTGGCGAGCGGACTGGCCAACTCGGCGCAGTGGTATCCCTGGAGCTTCTCCTTCCGCACCACCCACTACGCCATGGCGTGGGTCGCCATCGGCGCCCTGGTCGTGCACGTCGCGGTCAAGCTCCCGACCATCCGCGGCGCCTTGAAGGGGGACGTCGACGAGACGACGTACGACCGGGAGTCGGCGACCCGCGAGAGCCCGATGTCGCGACGGGGACTGCTGCGGACGACCTGGCTCGCCGCCGGCGTGGCGGTGCTGGCCAGCGCGGGCAGCACCGTGCCGTTCCTACGCAAGGTCTCGGTGCTCGGCGTCCGTTCGGGTGACGGACCCGGTGGCATCCCCATCAACAAGTCCGCCAAGGCAGCCGGTGTGACCTCGACGGCAGTGAGCTCGTCGTACGCGCTCTCGGTCGCGTCCGGCGACCGCGAGATCACCCTGACCCGGGAGGCCCTGCTCGGGATGACCCAACGCACCGTCGACCTGCCGATCGCCTGCGTCGAAGGCTGGAGCGCCGGCGGGACGTGGACCGGCGTCCGGGTGCGGGACCTGCTCGACCTGGTCGGCGCACCGCAGGGGAGCGACGTGCTCGTGGTCTCGCTCCAGGAGAAGGGTGCCTTCCGGCGGAGCACGCTGCAGGACAGCTTCGCCGATGACGACCGCACATTGCTGGCGCTCGGGCTGGACGGGGAGACCCTGTCGCTCGACCACGGCTACCCGGCGCGGATCATCGCGCCCAACCGGCCCGGCGTGCTCCAGACCAAGTGGGTCACCCGGATCGAGGTGCTGTGATGCGGCTCCGGATCCTCCTCGGCGGCGTCGGCGGGCTGCTCGGCGCCTACGGCGCGTTCCTGCTGCTGAGCCGGCAGGACCCCGGCCAGATCCTGAACGCCGCGACCTGGCTCGTGTCGGGGGTCGTGCTGCACGACTTCGTGCTGGCACCCGTGGTGGTCGGGCTGGTGGTGGTCGGCGGACGGGTGGCCCCGGTCGCGGCGCGCGTGCCGGCGGCCGGCGCCCTGGTGGTGCTGGGCGCGGCCACGCTCCTCGCGACCCCCGTGCTGGGCCGATTCGGCGCCCGTCCCGACAACCCCACGCTGCTCGACCGCGACTACACCGCGGGCTGGCTGGCCCTCGCCGGGGTCGTCCTCCTCGCCACCGTCGTGGCCACCCTCGTACGCTCGCGACGGCAGCAGGGAGAGTGACCGTGGCCAGAGTGCTCGTGGTCGACGACGACGCGACCGTGCGCGAGGTCGTCGTGTCCTACCTGCGCGCCCACGATCACGAGGTCGTCGAGGCCGAGGACGGCGAGACCGCCCTGGCCCGCCAGCGCGAGGAACCGCACGACCTGGTCGTCCTCGACCTGATGCTGCCCGGCATCGACGGGATCGAGGTGTGCCGGCAGCTGCGTCAGGACGGCGACGTCCCGGTCATCATGCTGACCGCCCTCGGCGAGGAGACCGACCGCGTGGTGGGCCTGGAGGTGGGTGCCGACGACTACGTCACCAAGCCGTTCAGCCCGCGGGAGCTGGCGCTGCGGGTGGACTCGGTGCTGCGCCGGGTGAGCTCGCCGGTGTCACCGCGGCGGCTCGTCGACGGGGATCTCCTCGTCGACGAGGGTCGGCACGAGGCCTACCGCGACGGCGAGGTCCTCGCGCTGACCGGGCGTGAGTTCGACCTGCTGCGCTTCCTGATCGCGCACCCGGGTAAGGCGTACTCGCGTGAGGAGCTGCTCGAGAAGGTGTGGGGCTGGTCGTTCGGTGACCAGTCGACGGTGACGGTGCACGTGCGGCGCCTGCGGGAGAAGATCGAGGCAGACCCGACCCGTCCTGTCCGGCTCCAGACCGTGTGGGGCGTCGGCTACCGGTGGGAGACCGTCTGATGACCAGCGACCAGCTGCAGATCCTGCTCGTGGCGGTCGCCTGCGCGCTCGGCGTGGGCATCGTCGGTCTCGCCGTCGCCTGGTCGATCCGCCGCCGGTCGATCCTGTGGCAGCTTGCGCTGGTCGTCGCTGTGGCCATCGGGTCCGTGCTCGCCGGAGTCATCGCCATCGCGCGGCTGATGTTCCTCTCCGACCACGACCGGGAGGTGGTCACCCTGGTGACCGCCGCTTCCGGCACCGTCGCGCTGCTCGTCGCGCTCACCGTCGGTGCCGCGATCGGGCGATGGTCGGAGGCGTTGCGTCGCGATGTCCGCAGCCTCGACGCCCACGGCTCCTACGTCGGGGGCCACCGCGGCCCCAGTGAGCTGCAGGCGCTCTCGGAGGAGCTCGCCAGGACGAGCGAGCGGCTGGAGGAGTCCCGTCGACGGGAGACGCAGCTCGAGGCGTCCCGGCGCGAGCTGGTCTCCTGGGTCTCCCACGACCTGCGCACCCCGCTGGCCGGCATGCGGGCGATGACCGAGGCGCTCGAGGACGGCATGGCCGAGGACCCCGCGCGTTACCACCGTCAGATCCGGGCCGAGGTCGACCGGATGGTCCGGATGGTCGACGACCTTTTCGAGCTCTCCAGGATCCATGCCGGCGTGCTCACCATGTCGCCCGAGCCGGTGGCGCTGCACGACGTGATCAGCGAGGCGATCGCCGGCGCCGACCCGGTGGCCCGCGCGCGGTCGGTGCGGCTGGGAGGCCGGGTCGAGGAGGGCGTCGAGGTCGTCGCCGACGCGGTCGGCCTCTCCCGGGTGATGACCAACCTGCTGATGAACGCCATCCGGCACACCCCGGCCGACGGCAGCGTCGAGATCCAGGCCCGGGCGGTCGCCGACGGCGTGGAGCTCAGCGTCACCGACGAGTGCGGGGGGATGTCGGAGGAGGACATGCACCGGGTCTTCGACGTGGCCTGGCGTGGCGCGCCGGCCCGGACCCCCGACGTCCACATGGGCGGGGGTGCCGGCCTGGGCCTGGCCATCGTGAAGGGGATCGTCGAGGCGCATCGTGGCGTCGTGACGGTCGAGAACGTCTCGCCCGAGAGCCCCGGCGGTCACGCCGGCTGCCGGTTCCTGGTGACCCTTCCGGCCTGACCCCGGCTGGCCCGGCGTGTCGCGCGGGGGATCGAACATCTGTTCGGTACGTTCCTGTCCACAGGTGTGACGCAGGAGGTGCCCTCCACAGCCGGCCGTGAGCTCGGACCCGGTGTCGGTGGCCCTCCCTAGCGTCGAAGGAGCACCGACCCGACCCGATCAGGAAGGCACCAAGCATGGCTGCAGCAGACCGCGAGAAGGCCCTCGACGCCGCCCTCGCCAACATCGAGAAGTCCTTCGGCAAGGGGTCGGTGATGCGCCTCGGTGACGAGGTGCGTGCCCCGCTCGAGGTGATCCCCACGGGTTCCATCGCGCTCGACGTCGCCCTCGGCATCGGCGGCCTGCCGCGCGGCCGGGTGGTCGAGATTTACGGTCCCGAGTCGAGCGGCAAGACCACCGTGGCCCTGCACGCCGTCGCCAACGCGCAGAAGGCCGGCGGCATCGTCGCCTTCATCGACGCCGAGCACGCCCTCGACCCCGACTACGCCAAGGCCCTCGGGGTCGACACCGACGCGCTCCTGGTCTCCCAGCCCGACTCGGGTGAGCAGGCGCTCGAGATCACCGACATGCTGATCCGCTCCGGTGCCCTCGACCTGGTGGTCATCGACTCCGTCGCAGCCTTGGTGCCACGGGCCGAGATCGAGGGCGAGATGGGCGACAGCCACGTCGGCCTCCAGGCCCGGCTGATGAGCCAGGCGCTGCGCAAGATCACCGGCGCCCTCAACAACTCCGGCACGACCGCGATCTTCATCAACCAGCTGCGGGAAAAGATCGGTGTGATGTTCGGTTCACCTGAGACGACCACCGGTGGCCGGGCGCTGAAGTTCTACTCCTCGGTGCGGCTCGACGTCCGCCGCATCGAGACGCTCAAGGACGGCACCGACATGGTCGGCAACCGCACCCGGGTCAAGGTCGTCAAGAACAAGGTCGCGAGCCCGTTCAAGCAGGCCGAGTTCGACATCATGTACGGCCTGGGCATCAGCCGCGAGGGCGGTCTGATCGACGTGGGCGTCGAGGCGGGCCTGGTCCGCAAGGCCGGCGCTTGGTACACCTACGAGGGCGACCAGCTCGGTCAGGGCAAGGAGAACTCCCGCCAGTTCCTCAAGGACAACCCTGACCTGGCCGACGAGCTGGAGAAGAAGATCCTGGAGAAGCTCGGTGTCGGTCCGACGGTCGACGCGGAGGCCGACGTGGTCGCGGTCGAGCCGGTCGGCGTCGATGCCTTCTGAGCACCTTCCAGAGGACGAGGATGCGGCCGGCCCCGACGCCGACCCGGAGTCGGTGGCCCGCCGCATCCTGCTCGACCAGCTGACCGGTCGGGCGCGCAGTCGCAAGGAGCTCAGCGACAAGCTGGCCAGCCGCAACGTGCCCGGCGAGATCGCGACCGCCCTGCTCGACCGGTTCGAGGAGGTAGGGCTGGTCGACGACGGCGCGTTCGCCCGCACGTGGGTGAGCCAGCGACAGCAGGGCAAGGGGCTGTCGCGGCGGGTGCTGGCCCAGGAGCTGCGTCGCAAGGGTGTCGACGACGAGGTCGCCAAGGAGGCGCTCGACGAGATCGACCCGGCCGACGAGGCGGCGGCCGCCCACGAGTTGGTCCGCAAGCGGCTGCGCTCCATGCGGGGCCTCGACGACCAGGTCGCCACCCGGCGGCTGGTCGGCATGCTGGCCCGCAAGGGCTACCCTCCGGGGCTGGCGTTCGGGGTGGTGCGGGAGGAGCTGGCCACCGCTGGGCGACAATGCCCCGGTGACCTCCACGATTGACGCTTCTCTCCTGCGCCTGTCCCCGGGCCCGGTCGACCTCTCGGCCATCCCGGCGGACGGGACGCCGGGGTTCACCGGCGACAAGGACGCGGGGGTGGCGGCTCTGCAGACGCTGGGGGCCGACCTCGACGAGCTGCAGGAGCGGCTCTTCGCCGAGGGCAGCTCGGGGTCCCATCGTCGGGTGCTGCTGGTGCTCCAAGGCATGGACACCTCGGGCAAGGGTGGGACGCTCGAGCACACGGTCGGCCTGATGGACCCGCAGGGCGTGCGGATCACCTCCTTCAAGGCGCCGACCAAGGAGGAGCTCAGCCACGACTTCCTGTGGCGGATCGAGAGGGCGCTGCCCGGACCCGGCTACGTCGGGGTGTTCGACCGGTCCCACTACGAGGACGTGCTGATCGTCCGGGTCCGCTCGCTGGCGCCGGCCGAGGAGATCGAGCGGCGCTACGGGGCGATCAACGAGTTCGAGGAGCGGCTGGTCGCCGACGGCACCACGATCGTCAAGTGCATGCTGCACATCTCCCCGCAGGAGCAGAAGGAGCGCCTGCTGGCCCGCCTCGACGACCCCACCAAGCACTGGAAGTTCAACCCCGGCGACCTCGACGAGCGCGCCCTCTGGCCGGCCTACCGCGAGGCCTACGAGATCGCTCTGGAGCGCACCAACACCGAGCATGCGCCGTGGCACGTGATCCCCGCCGACAAGAAGTGGTTCCGCAACCTGGCCATCGGCAGCCTCCTCCACGAGGCTCTCACCGGGCTCGACCCGCAGTGGCCCGAGGCCGACTTCGACGTCGCCGAGCAGCGGCAGCGGCTCGAGAACGAGGCCCCGATCAAGTGACCCCGATCCCGTGATCCAGACCATCGGCGTGACCCGCTACGTCACCCCGCTGCGCGAGGGCGGCAGCCTGCCCGGCCTCGTCGAGGCCGATGACCTCGGCACCTACGTGTGCAAGTTCCGCGGCGCGGGACAGGGTGTCCGGGTCCTGGTGGCGGAGGTGGTCGTCGGCGGGCTGGCCGAGCGGCTCGGCCTCAACACGCCTCGGATGGTCGCACTCGACCTCGACCCGGAGATCGCCCGCTACGAGGCCGACGAGGAGGTCCAGGACCTGCTCAACGCGAGTCCCGGTCTCAACCTCGGCACGGACTTCCTGCCGGGCGCCTTCGGCTACGACGGCGAGAGCCCCGAAAGGGACGACCCGGCGCGGGTCCTCTGGCTCGATGCGTTCACCGCCAACGTCGACCGCACCTGGCGCAACCCCAACCTGCTGATCTGGCACGGCGACCTGTGGGTGATCGACCACGGGGCGTGCCTCTACTTCCACCACGCCTGGCCGGGCGGCGTCGGCGACCCACAGCGGTTCGCCCAGCAGCCCTGGTCGCCCGAGGACCACGTCTTCCTCAGGCACGCCGCCGAGCTGGGCCGGGTCGACGCCGAGGTGCGTGCCTTCCTCGGCCCCGACGTGTTCGCCGAGGTCCTGGCCGAGGTCCCGGACGCCTGGCTCGAGCCGGTGCCCGGCGCCGACTCCCCGGACGCCGTGCGGGCGGCGTACGCCGCGTTCCTGACCGCGCGGCTCGAGTCACGTCAGTGGCTGCCGCAGGTGGTGGCCTCGTGACCGTCCTGGACAAGCTCTCCTACGAGTACGTCGTGCTGCGCTGCGTGCCCAGGGTCGACCGCGAGGAGTTCCTCAACGTCGGCGTGGTGCTGCACTGCCAGGCCGCCGACTTCCTGCGCGCCGCCTGGCACGTCGACCGGGACCGGCTCCGCGCCCTGGACGCACGGATCGACCTCGACCAGGTCTGCGAGGCGCTGTCGTTCGTCGAGGACGTGTGTGCCGGCAACGAGCGCGCGGGGGCTCCGGCCGGGGCCTCGATCAGCCAGCGCTTCGGGTTCCTCAAGGCACCGCGCAGCACGGTCCTCCAACCCGGACCGGTGCATGGCGGCGTCACGGCCGACCCCGGCCGCCAGCTGGAGCGGCTGCTCGAGCAGCTCGTGGGTTAGTCGGGGACGGCCGAGGAACGAGGCCGGACCCGACTGATGGTGGTCGAGCAGGCCGCGCGGCCGAGAACGAGGCCGCGACCGGCCGTGTCGAGACCTCCGCAGCCTGCGCTGGAACCTAAACAGGCACCAGCTCGACGGCGCCGACGGCGTAGCGGGCCAGGATCGTCCGGGCGAGCTCGGGGTGGGCGCCGAGTGGCTCGGACACCGCGACGGCGCCGGCCTCGAGCGCGAGCTCCTTGGCCCGGTCGGGCAGGAAGCCCGGCGCCAGGAACAGCGAGGCAACCGCGATGTGCCGGCGGCCCTCGGCGCGGAAAGCCCGGACCGCCTCGCCGGTGGCCGGCGGGGCGCTGGAAGCGAACGCCGCGGTGACGGGCAGCTTGTGGTGCGAGCCCCAGAGCCTGGCCAGCCTGGCCACCGCCTGGTTGGCGAGCGGGTCGCTGGAGCCCGCGGCGGCGAGCACCAGCGCGTCCAGCTCTCGCGCCCGAGCCTGGCTCAGCGCCTCCCGCATCCGGATGTCGAGCACCTCGAGGAAGCAGGGCTCGAGGCCGAGGATCGAGGTGGCCCGGATCTGCAGTCCCTCGTGCCTGGCCGTCATCTCGGCGATGGCGCCCGGCACGTCGACCGTCGCGTGGTAGGCCTCGGTGAGAAGGAGCGGGACGACGACGATCTCGTCGTGGCCCTTCTTCACCAGGCGGTCCACGACCGTCTCGAAGGACGGCTTGGACAGCTCGAGGAACGCCGCCTCGACCTTCAGATCGGGGCGCATCGCCCGGACCTCGGCGACCAGCGCCTTGATCGTCGCGGCGGAGCGCCGATCGCGGCTTCCGTGGGCCAGTGCCACCAGGGCGGGAGCGGTCATGGGGTGACCACCTTTCGTGTGCTGCGGGTGTTGCTGGTTCTGGGTGTCGGGGGCGGGGGTGCGGTCATGAATGGATCCCGCACTCGGTCTTGTTGGTGCCGGCCCAGCGGCCGCTGCGTGCGTCCTCGCCGGGCGCGACCCGGCGCGTGCACGGCGCGCAGCCGATGGAGGGGTAGCCGTCGTAGACGAGCGGGTTGACCAGGACGCCGTTGTCCGCGATGTAGCGCTCGACCTGCTCGTCGGACCAGCGAGCCAGGGGGGAGACCTTGACCTTGCCCTTCTTGGCGTCCCAGCCGATGACCGGCGCGATGACCCGGTTATGGGTCTCGGCACGGCGCAGGCCGGTCGCCCAGGCGTCGTAGTTGGCGAGGGAGTCGGCGAGGGGCTGGACCTTGCGCAGCTTGCAGCACAGGTCGGGGTCGGTCTTGAAGAGGTCCTTGCCGTACGCCGCGTCCTGCTCGGCCACGGACTGGACGGGCGTGATGGTGATGAGGTTGACGTCGAGGGTCCCGGCGACCGCGTCGCGGGTGCCGATCGTCTCGACGAAGTGGTAGCCGGTGTCGAGGAAGACCACGTCGATGCCGGGCACGACCTTGGCGGCGAGGTCCGCAAGCACGGCGTCGCCCATCGAGGACGTCACGCAGAACCGCTCGCCGAACGTCGCGGCCGCCCACTCGATGATGTCGGTGGCCGGGGCCAGCTCGAGCTCGGCACCCCAGTGCGATACGAGCTCGCGCAGCTCCTCGGGGTTGCGGCCCTCGGTGGCGATGCCGCGTGACTTGCGAGCGGTGGCGGTGGTGGCGCTCATGAGGTGCTCTCCTGTCCGGCGCTTGGCCGAACGAGGCCGAGCATCTTCAGGGAGAAGGCCCGCAGGCAGGCGCGGCATTCCCAGGCCCCGTGTCCGGGGCCGTCCGCGGCCTCGTGCGGCCACAGGTCCTCACCGCCGCAGTAGGGGCAGTGGAAGGGAACGCCGCGAGTCGTCATGACGGAACGGCTTCCCACACAGGCTGGTTATCGAGCCTGTCGAGATACTCGCCGCGCAGCAGCTGCTCGTCGGCGCGCGCGACCCAGGTCGCGAAGGACTCGTCGCCGGCGCGGTCGGCCAGGAAGTTGGACACGACCACGGTGACGTAGTCGTCGAGGCCTTCGCTGGTCACCTTGTGGGCGCGCAGCTTGCGGCCGAAGTTCGCCTGCAGGCCGGTCGCGCCGCCGAGGTGCACCTGGTAGCCGTCGACCTGCTGGCCTTCGTGCATGACGAGCTGGCCCTTGAGGCCGATGTCGGCGACCTGGGTGCGCGCGCAGGCGTTGGGGCAGCCATTGACGTTGACCGTGATCGGCACGTCCAGCTCGGGGAACCGGCGCTCGAGCTCGGCCACCAGGTCACGGGCCCGGCCCTTGGTCTCGACGATGGCGAGCTTGCAGAACTCGATGCCGGTGCAGGCCATCGTGTTCTGCCGCCAGTTGGACGGCCGCGCCTGCAGCCCCAGCGCGTCGAGCTCGCTCACGACCTGCTCGGTCAAGGCCGGCTCGACGCCGATGAGCACGATCTTCTGGTAGGGCGTGAGCCGGGCGCCGGCGATGCCGTGCCGCTCCATCAGGTCGGCCAGACCGACCAGGATCGTGCCGGACACCCGGCCCGCGACCGGCGCGACGCCGACGTAGTTCTTGCCGTCCTTCTGCGGGTGTACGCCGACGTGGTCGCGGTGGCCGACCGGGGAAGGTGGTGAGACGCAGCTGACGAGCTTGCGCCCGAGGTACTCGTTCTCGAGCACCTCGCGGAACTTCTCGACACCCCAGTCGGCGACCAGGAACTTCAGCCGGGCCCGGGAGCGCAGCCGGCGGTAGCCGTAGTCGCGGAAGATCGAGGCCACGCCCGCCCAGGCGTCGGCCACCTCGTCGAGCGGGATCCAGACGCCCATCTTCTGGGCGAGCATCGGGTTGGTCGAGAGCCCGCCGCCGACCCACAGGTCGAAGCCCGGCCCGTGCTCGGGATGGGTCGTGCCGACGAAGGCGACGTCGTGCGTCTCGGGGGACACATCGTGGCTGGGGTGCCCGGTGAGGGCGGTCTTGAACTTCCGGGGGAGGTTGGAGAACGCCGGATCGCCGACGTAGCGCCGCTTGATCTCGGCCAGCGCCTCGCTGCCGTCGATGATCTCCTCGGCGGAGACCCCGGCGACCGGCGAGCCCAGGAACGGCCGCGGGGAGTCACCGCAGGCCTCCGTGGTGTCGAGCCCGGCCGCCTCGAGCTTCTCCCAGATCGCGGGCACGTCCTCGACCCGGATCCAGTGGTATTGGATGTTCTCCCGGTCGGTGACGTCGGCGGTGTCCCGGGCGTAGTCGCGGCCGATCTCACCGAGCGCCCGGACCGCGTCCGCGGAGAGCAGCGCGCCGTCCGAGCGCACCCGCATCATGAAGAACTCGTCGTCGAGCTCCTCCTCCTCGAGCATCGCGGTCTTGCCGCCGTCGAAGCCCGGCGCCCGCTGGGTGTAGAGCCCCATCCACCGGAACCGGCCACGCAGGTCGGCCGGGTCGATCGAGGCGAAGCCCCGCTTGGAGTAGATGTGGAGGATCCGGTCCCGCACATTGAGCGGGTCGTCGTCCTTCTTCGACTGCTCGTTCTTGTTGAGCGGCTCGGTGTAGCCGAGCGACCACTGGCCCTCCCCGCGCTTGGGGCGCGGGATCTCGGTGTGCTGGGCACGCTTGGCGGAGAAGCGCTGGTCGGTCATGGAGAAGCGGGTCCTTCGCTGGCTGGTCGCGACCCTGGTCCCGTACGTCGCTGGACGGGCGCCGGCGCGAGCTCTGTGGACTCTGGAGGAGGTCAGGCTCAGCGATGGCGACACAACATGCTGCGCGTGCGCATGAGGTCCACGTGGCGTCGGACCACGAGGTGCGCGTGCGTCGCAGCGGAGATCATGTCAAGCAGTCTCAGCCCTCGGACTGTCTGTCCACAAACGCGAATCTCATGATGTGGGATCTGTGTCTGTGATGTGAGACGCACGGCGGCCCCATTAGGCTGGGGCCGTGGCCGACCTCAACTCCCAGATCAGCAGCGCCTACTCCGACATCCTCGAGGTCATCGCCTCGGTCGAGCCCCGGATCGCCGACGCGACCCGCCAGGAGCTCGCGGACCAGCGCGGCTCGCTCAAGCTCATCGCGAGCGAGAACTACGCCTCCCCGGCGGTGCTGCTGACCATGGGCACCTGGCTCTCGGACAAGTACGCCGAGGGCACGGTCGGCCACCGCTTCTACGCCGGTTGCCAGAACGTCGACACTGTCGAGTCGGTCGCCGCCGAGCACGCCCGCGAGCTGTTCGGCGCCGAGTACGCCTACGTCCAGCCCCACTCCGGCATCGACGCCAACCTGGTGGCGTTCTGGGCGATCCTGGCCCACCGCATCGAGTCGCCCGCCCTGGAGCGGCTGGCGGCCAAGAACGTCAACGACCTCACCGACGGGCAGTGGGAGGACCTGCGCAAGGAGCTCGGCAACCAGCGGCTGCTCGGCATGGCGCTGGACGCCGGCGGCCACCTGACCCACGGCTTCCGCCCCAACATCAGCGGCAAGATGTTCCACCAGCAGCAGTACGGCACCGACCCGGAGACCGGGCTGCTCGACTACGACCTGCTGGCGGCGAAGGCGCGCGAGTTCAAGCCCCTCATCCTGGTCGGGGGCTACTCGGCCTACCCGCGCCGGATCGACTTCGCGAAGATGCGCGAGATCGCCGACGAGGTCGGCGCCACGCTGATGGTGGACATGGCCCACTTCGCCGGCCTGGTGGCCGGCAAGGTCTTCACCGGCGACGAGGACCCGGTGCCGCACGCGCACGTCACGACCACGACGACGCACAAGTCGCTGCGGGGTCCGCGCGGCGGCCTGGTGCTGGCCACGGGGGAGTACGCCCCGTCGGTCGACCGCGGCTGCCCGATGGTCCTGGGCGGGCCGCTGTCGCACATCATCGCGGCCAAGGCCGTGGCGCTCGCCGAGGCCAGACAGGACTCGTTCCGCACCTACGCCCAGCAGGTCGCCGACAACGCCAAGTCGCTCGCGGAGGGCTTCCTGAGCCGGGGGGCGAGCCTGGTCACCGGAGGGACCGACAACCACCTCGTGCTCCTCGACGTGTCGTCGTTCGGCCTCACCGGCCGCCAGGCCGAGTCGGCCCTTCTCGACGCGGGCGTGGTGACCAACCGCAACTCGGTCCCGCGCGACCCCAACGGTGCCTGGTACACCTCGGGCATCCGCCTGGGCACCCCGGCACTCACCACCCGGGGCTTCGGCCACGACGAGTTCGACCGGACCGCCGAGCTGATCGTCCATGTCCTGCAGAACACCCAGCCGGGCACGACGAAGGACGGCAAGACCTCCAAGGCGTCCTACGTGCTGGCCGACGGCGTGGCCGACAAGGTCAAAGACGCCTCCGCCGAGATGCTCGACAAGCACCCGCTCTACCCCGGGCTCGAGCTCACCTGACCCAGGCTCCCAGCTGAGGTCATTCGCGCGGCCGATACTCCACCTCGGGCCGTCCCGAGCCGCCATAGCGAGGCCGTCGCTCCAGCTGACCGGCGTCGGCGAGGTACTCCAGGTAGCGGCGGGCGGTCACCCGGGAGGCGCCCACCTGCGCGGCGACCTGGCTCGCGGACAGCGGGTCGTCGCTCGCACGCAGCGCCGCGGTGACCTCGCGCAGGGTGTCGGCGCTCATCCCCTTGGGGAGGTGGCCGGGTCCGGAGGCGCGCAGGGAGCCGAACATCCGGTCGACGTCGTCCTGGGCCACCGGGCCGTCCTTGAGCTCGGCCCGGTAGGCGGCGTACTGCTCGAGCTTGGCCCGGAACGTGGCGAACGCGAACGGCTTGACCAGGTAGAGGACGACGCCCTGAGCCACCGCTGAGCGCACCACGTCGGCGTCGCGGGCGGAGGTGACCGCGATGACGTCGCAGAGGTGTCCGGCCGCGCGCAGCCGCTGCAGCAAGGACAGTCCGTGGCCGTCAGGGAGGTGCATGTCGAGGAGGACGAGGTCGACGTCCGCGTCCGACCCCAGGAACCGGGCCGCCTCCTGGGCCGAGCGGGCGACGCCGGCGAGCTCGAACCCGGGAACCCTGCCGACGTACGACGCGTGGGCCTCCGCGGCTCGGGCCTCGTCCTCGACCACGAGGACCCGGACGGTCACGACGGCACCGCCGTGGGGCGCAGCGTGACCGTGACCTCGGCGCCGCCGAGCGCCGAGCGGCCGATCTCGACCTCGCCCCCGTGCCGACGGGCGACCTGGGCGACCAGGGCCAGGCCGACGCCCCGGCCGGAGTCGGGGGATCCCTTCGTGCTCCAGCCGCGCTCGAGGGCGTGCGCCACCGCGTCGTCGTCCAGGCCGGTGCCGCTGTCCTCCACCGACACGACGAGCTCGCCGTCACCGCCGCCGAGGGCGACGCGCACCTGCCGGGCCCCGACCGGCGCCGCAGCCACCGCCTCGAAGGCGTTGTCGACCAGGTTGCCGAGCACGGTGACCAGGTCGCGCGACCCCACCTCGACGTCGGGGAAGCCGCCCTCGACCACGAGGGTGATACCACGCTCCGCGGCGTCAGCAGACTTGCCGAGCAGCAGGGCCTCGACCACTGGGTCGCCCACCGCACCGAGCACCTGGTCCGCGAGCGACTGGGCCAGCTGTAGCTCCTCGGTCGCGAACTCGACCGCCTCGTCGACCCGGCCCATCTCGATGAGCGACACCACGGTGTGGAGCCGGTTGGCGGACTCGTGGTTCTGGGCCCGCAGCGACTCGCTCAGCCCGCGGACCACGTCGAGCTCCCCGGTGACCGTGCGCAGCTCGGTGGCGTCGCGCAGGCTGACCACGGCACCGACGTCACGGCCTTCCCACCGGGCCGGCGACGAGCTGACCACCAGCACCCGGTCTCCGGCGAGGTAGATGTCGTCGGCCTCGGCCGTCCGACCCAGGGCTGCCGCCACGAGTCCGGGGGCGAGCCCGAGCTCGGCGAACGGACGTCCGACCACGTCGGCCGGGAGGTCGAGGAGCCGGGTCGCCTCGTCGTTGACCAGCGCCACCCGGCCGTCGGTGTCGAGCAGGACCAGCCCCTCGCGCACGGCGCCGAGGACGGCCGTGTAGTACTCGTACATCCGGGTGATCTCGCCCTCGCCCAGCCCATGGGTCTGCCGGCGGAGCCGGCGGCTCACCAGCGCGGCGCCGGCCAGACCGACCGCCAGGACCGCGAACGCCGCCAGCAGGACCAGGCCCAGGTCGTCGCGCAGCCGCCGGTCGATCTCCTCGATCTTGATGCCCACGGAGACCAGGGCCACCACGTCATCGCCGTCGAACACCGGCACCACCGCTCGCATCGAGGGGCCCAGCGTCCCGGTGTTCTCCTGCGTGAACACCTCGCCCTCCGGCGCCCTGCCCAGGTCGCCCACGAACGGCTTGCCGATGTTGTCGGGGTTCGGGTGGGTGCAGCGGGTGCGGTCGAGCTCCATGACGACCACGAAGTCGACGCCGGTGTCGTGGCGCACCCGCTCGGCGAACGGCTGGAGCGAGCTGCAGGTGCTCGGCTGCGCCATTGCCTCGACGACAGTGGGTGAGTCGGCGACCGATCGGGCGACGACCAGGGCGCTGTCGGTGGCGCTGTCGCGGGCGTCGCGCCGGGCGTCGTACGCCGCCAGCGCCATCGAGGCGACGACCAGCGTGACGACCACGCAGACCTGCAGGAGCAGCACCTGGCGAGCGACCGACGGCTCGCTGGTGCGCCTACGCATGCAGCGGATTGTCCACCAACGGGGCCCGCCGCGAACTCAACGACCACAACGGTGACCGCGGTCACAGGGTCGCCGACAGTGAGGTCCATCACCCCCGTCTCACTGGAGGACAGATGAGCAGCACGTCAACACAGCAGAGTCCCCCCAAGAACCGGACCCACTACCTCTACATCGCCGTCGTCGTCGCGGTGGCGCTCGGTGTGCTGGTCGGTGTCGCGGCGCCTGGCTTCGCCAAGGAGCTCAAGCCGCTCGGCACCGGCTTCGTCGCCCTCATCAAGATGATGATCCAGCCGGTCATCTTCTGCACGATCGTGCTGGGCGTCGGCTCGGTCGCGAGCGCGGCGCGCGTCGGCCGCGTCGGCGGGCTGGCGCTGGGCTACTTCCTCACCATGTCGACGGTCGCGCTGGGCATCGGGCTGGTGGTCGGCAACCTCATCAAGCCCGGTGACGGGCTCAGGCTGGACGAGGACGCAGCCTCGGCGGGCCAGGAGGCCGCGGCCGCCGGCCACGGCAGCACGACCGACTTCCTGCTGGGCATCATCCCGGACTCGATGGTCTCGTCGCTGACCAGCGGTGAGGTGCTGCAGACCCTGCTCGTGGCGCTGCTGGTCGGGTTCGCCCTGCAGCAGATGGGTGCGGCGGGCAAGCCCATCCTGCGAGGTGTGAGCCACATCCAGCGGCTGGTCTTCCGGGTGCTGGCGATGATCATGTGGGTGGCCCCGGTCGGAGCCTTCGGGGCGATCGCGGCCGTGGTCGGTGAGACCGGTATCGGCGCGCTCAAGAGCCTGGCAGTGCTGATGGTCGCGTTCTACCTGACCTGCTTCGTGTTCGTCTTCGTCGTCCTCGGCGCGCTGCTCAAGGCGGCCACCGGGGTCAACCTGCTCAAGCTGTTCCGCTACCTGGGCCGGGAGTTCCTGCTGATCCTCTCGACGTCGTCGTCCGAGTCGGCCCTGCCGCGGCTGATCGCCAAGATGGAGCACGCGGGCGTGGACAAGCCCACGGTCGGCGTGGTGGTCCCCACCGGCTACTCGTTCAACCTGGACGGCACCGCGATCTACCTGACCATGGCGTCGCTGTTCATCGCCGAGGCGCTCGGTGACCCCCTGTCGATCGGCGAGCAGATCTCGCTGCTGGTCTTCATGGTCATCGCATCCAAGGGTGCGGCCGGTGTGACGGGGGCCGGCATGGCCACCCTGGCCGGCGGCCTCAGCTCACACCGCCCCGAGCTCGTCGACGGCGTCGGCCTGATCGTCGGCATCGACCGATTCATGTCCGAGGCCCGGGCACTGACCAACTTCGCGGGCAACTCGGTCGCCACGGTGCTCATCGGCCACTGGACCGGCGGTCTCGACCACGCGAAGCTCGACCGGGTGCTCGACGGGGACGACCCGTTCGACGAGACCACGATGCTTGACGACGACGAGCGGGAGTTCGAGTCGGGACCTGAGTTCGACGACGCACCCGCCGACGAACCCGCGAGGGTCCCGGTCGCGACGCACTGACCCTTCCCCAACCCCCACCCCCCGGGGGGACTCGACGCCACGGCAGCACGCCGTGGCGTCGAGCTTTTCCGGGGAACAGCAGGCCGTCGAAGTCGTCAACCCCAGTGAGGGGTACCGGATGGAGGCCAACAGGAGGCCAGAAGGAGGAACGGCAATGCCCAGCACCACGAAGAACGGCTGAGCCGGATGACGCGATCCGCCCGGCGACCGCTGCCGTCCCTCGTCGTCATCCTCGCCGTCGGCCTCGCCACCATGGTCTCCGGCTGCGCGCCCGGCACCCCCGACGGGGACTCGTGGCGGATCGACGCTCAGCGGGCGGTGTCCGACGCCGCCTCCGCGGTGCACACAGCTGAGCTCGCGCTGCGCCTGCACGACGAGGGCAGGGTCTACGGCCGCTACCTGCAGACCGTGCTCGTCGACGCCGAGGAAGCGGTCGGGATCGCGGGCGACGCCATCGCCCGCAAGCAGCCGCCGCAGACCGAGCGAGAACGCTACGGCGTGGTGACGGGGCAGATCGACGAGGCGACCAGCCTGGTCGCGACCACCCGAATCGCGGTCGTCGACCGTGAGTCCGAGCGTTACGACGCCCTGGCCGACCGCCTCGCGGAAGCGGCGACCGCGCTGACCGAGCTGGAGGCCGACCTCCAGCACCCCCCTGCGCCGGCGGTGTCCGGATGAAGAGGTTCTTCGCGGTCGCGCTCGGCATCCTGACCGCCATCGGGGGCTTCGTCGACATCGGCGACCTCGTCACCAACGCCCAGGTGGGTGCCCGGTTCGGGCTGTCCCTCGGCTGGGTCGTCTTGCTCGGCGTGCTGGGCATCTGCGTGTTCGCGGAGATGTCCGGCCGGGTCGCCGCCGTCAGCGGCCGGGCCACCTTCGACATCGTGCGGGAGCGGCTCGGACCGCGGGTCGGGATGGCCAACCTCGTCGCATCGATGGCCGTGACCACGCTGACCTTCATCGCGGAGATCGGCGGCGTGGCGCTCGCGCTCCAGCTCGTGTCGTCGGTCAGCCACGTCCTCATCGTCCCGTTCGTCGGGTTCGTGGTCTGGTTGATCCTGTGGCGGGCGAGGTTCTCGGTCATGGAGAACGTGCTCGGCCTGATGGGCCTCGCCCTCGTCGTCTTCGCGGTCGGGCTGTGGCAGCTCGGACCAGACTGGAGCTCGCTGCTGCAGCAGATGGCGGTCGTGGACAAGCCGGGCGACGAGCAGTGGCGGACCTTGGCCTACTACAGCGTCGCGCTGTTCGGCGCCGCGCTCACGCCCTACGAGGTGTTCTTCTTCTCCTCCGGTGGGGTCGAGGAGCGCTGGACGGTCAAGGACCTCTCGACCATGCGCGCCAACGTCTTCATCGGCTTCCCGCTGGGCGGGATGCTCTCGCTGGCGATCGCCGGCTCGACGGCGGTGGTCTTCGGGCCGCTGGACACCAGCATCGACACCCTCGGCCAGGTCGGCCTCCCCGTCGCGCTCGCGCTCGGCAAGATCGGGCTCGCGATCGCCATCGTCGGCTTCGTGGGCGCCACCCTCGGCGCTGCCTGCGAGACCGGGCTCTCGGTCGGCTACAGCATCGCGCAGTACGCCGGCTGGCAGTGGGGCAAGTACGTCCGGCCCGACGTCGCCGCCCGGTTTCACCTGGTGCTGGCGCTGGTCACGGTGCTGGCCACCGGGGTGCTGCTGACCAAGGTCGACCCCATCCTGGTGACGGAGTTCTCGGTGGTGTTCTCGGCGGTCGCACTCCCACTGACCTACTTCCCGATCCTCGTGGTGGCCAACGACCCCGACTACATGGGGGAGCACGTGAACGGCCGGCTGGCCAACGGTCTCGGCTCGGTCTTCCTGGTCGTCATCGGGCTCGCCGCCTTGGCCGCGATCCCGCTGATGGTCGTCACCCGGATGGGAGCCTGACATGGAGCAAGGCAAGAACGGGACGAACCGGCTCGAGGACTCCCTCGACGCCGTCCTGCACCTGCTCGACCGGCAGGTCGTGGACGTGGACGGTTTGCTGGTCTGCAAGGTCGACGACGTCGAGTTGACCGTCTTCGACGACGGCGTGCTGGGGGTCACCGGCCTGCTGTGCGGCCCCGCGGCGCTGGTGCCGAGACTGGGCGACGACGGACTCGGGCGGAGGCTGCACGACTACTGGCGCCGGCTGGGCTCCGCCTCGGCCGACCACGACGACCCCCACCGCATCGACCTCGAGCTGGTGGCGCGGCTGGGGAGCGGTGTCCAGCTCAGCGTGCCGCGCGACGGGGTGCTCGTGCGCCAGGGACTGCGGGCCCGCCGCCTCAACGACCTGCTCCAGATGACGGTGCAGACGCCCGACGGCCTCAGGCTGGGTCGCCCCATCGACGTCCGGGTCGAGCCCGAGCGCACCGAGCCGGGGGAGCGCATCCGGGTCGTCGGGCTCGTCGTGGGCCACGGCAGGCCGGGCTCCTACTTCGGCTACGACCGGCGACCTGACATGGGTCCCTGGCTGGTCAACCAGATGGTGCGCCGCCTGCACCGGCACTCGGCGTACGTCGCGCTGCCGGATGTCGACGAGCTGGACTGGGACGCCGGCGTCGTCCGTGTCGACTCTGCCCGGCTGCGCTCTCTGGAGCCCGCCGGCTCGTAAGGTCCGGGCCGTCAGGCGTGGGGCATGGCCCGCTCGACGATGCCGCGCAGGTCGCCGCCCTCGAGGGCGCCGAACGTGCCGTCGTAGGACGTCCCGAGCCGGGAGGCGCAGAACACGTCGGCCACCTCGGCGGGGGAGAAGCGGACCAGCAGCGAGCCCTGCAGCACGGCGGCCATCCGGCCGGCCAGCCGGCGGGCGCCGACTTCCAGGGTCGTGGGGTCGCCCAGCATCGAGCCCAGCAGCGCCAGCGTGTCGTCGATGGCCCGGTCGAGGCGTGCGTCCGAGCCCCTGGCGAGCCCCACCTCGGTGATCCACGCGTCCAGCGCCTCGGGCTCCCGTGACAGCGCGCGCAGCACGTCGAGGGCGTTGACGTTGCCGGAGCCTTCCCACACCGAGTTGAGCGGGGCCTCGCGGTAGAGGAGCGGCATCAGCGACTCCTCGACGTAGCCGTTTCCGCCCAGGCACTCGAGCGCCTCGGCCGTGACGGACGGCGTGCGCTTGCACACCCAGAACTTGGCCAGTGGCAGGGCGATCCGGCGCAGCGCCGCCTCCTGTGGGTCGGCCAGGTCGTCGACCGCCGCGGCGAGCCGCAGCGCCACGACGGTGGCCGCCTCCGACTCGACGGCGAGGTCGGCCAGGACGTTCTGCATGAGCGGCTTCTCGGCCAGGAGCGACCCGAACGCCGACCGGTGTGCCGCGTGCCAGGCCGCCTCCGAGACGGCGCGCCGCATCAGCGACGCCGAGCCCGCGACGCAGTCGAGCCTGGTCGCCGCGACCATCTCGATGATGGTGCGCACGCCGCGCCCCTCGTCGCCGAGGCGTACGGCGAGAGTGCCGTCGAACTCCAGCTCCGAGGACGCGTTGGACCGGTTGCCGAGCTTGTCCTTGAGCCGCACCACGTCGATCGGGTTGCGGGTGCCGTCGGGCAGGACCCGAGGCACCAGCAAGCAGGTCACACCTGCCTCGGCCTGGGCGAGCACCAGGAACACGTCGTTCATGGGTGCGGAGGTGAACCACTTGTGGCCGTGCAGGGTGTATTCGCCGTCGACCCCGGTCGGACGTGCCTCGGTGACGTTGGCGCGCACGTCCGAGCCGCCCTGCTTCTCGGTCATGCCCATGCCGGCCAGGGCGCCCGCCTTGGTCGACGGCACCCGGAGGCCCGGGTCGTAGGTGGTCGACGCCAGCAGGGGCGTCCATTCCTTGGCGACCGCGTCGTCGACACGCAGTGCCGGGATGGCGGCGTAGGTCATGGAGACGGGGCACCCGTGGCCGGGCTCGGTGTGGGACCACGCCATGAACCCCGCCGCGCGGCGGACATGAGCGTGAGCGTCGCCGTCGGCCTGGCGCTCCCACGGGGTCGCGCCGAGGCCGTGCCCGATCGCGCGCTCCATCAGCCAGTGCCAGGACGGGTGGAAGTCGACCTCGTCGACCCGGTTGCCGTAGCGGTCGTAGGCGCGCAGCACCGGATGGTGGTCGTTGGCCAACCGCCCGTGCTCGCGCGCCTCCTCCGTGCCCGCCTCGGCCCCGATGCCGACGAGGGACTCGAGCACCTCGGGGCCGGCGTGCCTGGTGACTGCCTCGACCAGCGCGGCGTCGGCCGTGACGACGTTGTGTCCGGCGAGCAGCGGCACCTGGTTGGTGGCACTGCGGATGTCTGCGCGGCGGGCGTCGGTCATGCAGTTACCGTAATCGCATGTCCGAGCGTGCGGACCGAGCTTGCGAGGGCCGCGCATGGCGAGGAGGTTGAGGAGGCTGGACGCAGACCCGAGCTTGCGAGGGGCTGCGTCAGCCGTCTCGAAACCCGAGCGTGCGGACCGAGCACCGGCTCCGCTGTCGGACAGGCTCATTCGGGCCCGCGATCTGGTGTGGCGGCTCGTCGTGACCACGGTCAGCAGCTGTCTGCGCTACCGGGTCACGGGGCTGGCCGCCGAGGCGGCGTTCTTCGCGGTGCTGTCCGTGCCGCCGCTGGTGTTCGCCCTGGCCGGGGCGATCGGCTACGTCACCGACCAGCTCGACCCGGGCCAGATCGACGACATCCGCGCCGCCGTCCTGGATCTCTCCAGCCGACTGCTCACCGACCGAGCCGTCGACAGCATCATCGAGCCCACGCTCAACAGCGTCCTGCGCGGCGGGCGGTTCGACGTCATCTCGCTCGGCTTCGTGCTCGCCCTGTGGTCCGGCTCGCGGGCTCTCAACGTCTTCATCGACACCATCACCGTGATGCACGGGCTCGGCGGGCACCGAGGGATCATCCGGACCCGGGCGCTCTCCTTCGTCCTCTACATCCTCGCTCTCATCACGGGCATCGCGGCGATCCCGCTGATGGTGGCCGGACCGACCCTGCTGGGGGAGTGGCTGCCCGACAACGCCGACTTCCTGCTCCGGTTCTACTGGCCGGTGGTCGGCGTGATCTGCATCTGCTTCCTGGCCACGCTCTACCACCTCTCGGTCCCCGTCCGGACCAGCTGGCGGTTCAACCTTCCAGGGGCGGTGTTCTCGCTGGTCGCCTGGGTTCTCGGGTCCTACCTGCTGCGCTGGGTGCTGACCGTGACCGCGGCCGACTCGCGCTCGATCTACGGCCCGCTCGCGGCCCCGATCGCGATCCTGCTGTGGCTCTACCTCGTCGCGATCGCAGTGCTCATCGGAGCCGCTGTCAACGCGTCGTTCGACACCGTCTTCCCACAGAAGGGCACGACGCGCGCCCGCAGCCGCATCCCCGGGCGTCCCGTGGACTAGTTTTCACACGTGCCGGAGGCGATCAGCGAGGGTGTCCTGGGTCGCGGCCGGGTCGCGCTCCCGGACCGCGCCCGTTCGCCGTGGTGGGAGCTCGGCAAGCGGGTGCTGGCAGCGGTGGGCATCCTCGTCGGCACCTGCGCGCTGGTCTACTTCGACGGCGAGGCGTACGTCGACAACAACGACCCCACCGGCGAGATCACGCTGGTCGACGCCATCTACTACACGACGGTCACGCTCAGCACGACCGGCTACGGCGACATCGCGCCGTACGAGGACCACGCGCGGCTGATCAACGCGTTCATCATCACCCCGGCCCGCATCGCCTTCCTGGTCCTCCTGATCGGGACCACTCTCGAGGTGCTGGCCTCGCAGGGCCGGGACCAGCTACGGGTCGCTCGCTGGAGGAGAAAAATGGGACGTCACGTCGTCGTCGTCGGCTACGGCACCAAGGGCCGGAGCGCTGTGGAGACGCTGGTCAGCAACGGCTGGGACCGGGACTCGATCGTCGTCGTGGACCCGAGCGCGACCGCGCTGCAGGACGCGCACGCCGACGGGTTCGCGGTCGTCACCGGCGACGCGACCCGGCGCGAGGTGCTGCGCCGCGCCGGCGTCGGTGAGGCGGACCAGGTGATCATCACGACCGACCGCGACGACTCCAACGTGCTCGCCACGCTCACCGTCCGGCAGCTCAACCCCGACGTCCACATCGTCGCCTCGGCGCGGGAGCACGAGAACGCGCCGCTGATGAAGCAGTCCGGAGCCAACTCGGTGATCACGTCCTCCGACGCCGTCGGCCGACTGCTCGGCCTTTCCTCGTTGTCGCCGACCCTCGGGGCCGTGATGGAGGACCTGCTGACCTACGGCGAGGGACTCGAGGTGGCCGAGCGCGACCTGCTCGTCAGCGAGGTGGGCAAGCAGCCGCAGCAGCTCCCGGACCAGGTGATCGCGGTGGTGCGCGACGAGAGGGTCCACCGCTACTTCGACCCGACCGTCACCCAGCTCGCCCGAGGAGACCGGCTGATCGTCGTACGTCCGGCGAAGGAGCTGCCCTGGGCTCCACGCCCGGGGACCCACAACGAGGACGTGGCAGTCGACGACTCCGCCTGAGAGTCGAACAGGTGTTCGAACCTGTGTCACCATGACGGAGTGGCCGGTGGCATGGGTGGTGGAGGTGGTGGTGGTGTCGGTGGTGGCTGGGGCAAGCGCGGCACCGGCGTCCCGCTCGCCCAACGCGTTCGCGCCGGGCGGGCGGCGCCGGCCCCCCAGCCCGACGCGCCGTCGGACGACTGTCCCGCCCGGCACTGCTGGGTCACCGAGGCCGTTGACGGCCTCGGGGTCAAACGCCCGGGGCTTCTCGTCGAGTGGCGAGCAGCGGGGACTCGCTGGGAGGGGCGCGTGGTCTACGCGGCGCGGCTGCGGCACGGCGCCTGGGTGCTGGTGGAGGAGTGGGTGCCGGCGGAGCTGCTCACGCCCTGCTGAAGATCTCCCCGGAAATGGCTGAACCGCTGGCGTCTCGGGTCACCAGCGGTTCAACGAGGGGAAGATTACTGATCGCTGAGGCCGCTTGGAAGTGGTTCGCCGCTCTTCGGCGGAATATCACCCGAACGGACCATTCCAACTAGTGGCTAACTAGTCCGGCGGGTGGCGCGGTGGCGCCGGCGGGTGGCCCGAAGGCGCCGTAGCCGACGCACCAGCAAGGGGTCGTGCTCGAGCGCCGCGTCGCTGTCGATGAGCCGGGAGAGGCGCTGGTAGTAGTCACCCGCCGTGAGGCCGAAGCGCTCCCGGCAGGCCTGCTCCTTCGCCGTCGCGTAGCGCCACCACTCGCGCTCGAAGGCGAGGATCTCCCGCTCCAGGTCGGTCAGCTCGGCCATGGTCCGATCCTGTCATTCGGCGCCTCGCCGGCCACCACGGGGGCGCCAATGCCGCTGGGCCCCACGACGGATTCCGTCGCCCGGAGGCGGTTCTCGTGGGTGATCCAGACCACGGCGCGCCACAATTGCACGCATACCCCCTGTGGCATATCGTGTGCTCAAGCCGTCCGGGGGGTCGGCTGCAGCCGTCCGGGGGGTCGGCTGAATCCTTGGGGGATTCAACACGTGTCGGTGTTCAACCACGCAAGGCGGCGCAACATCGCGGCGCCGCGAGTCAGCATCGTCATTCCCGCGCTCAACGAGGCGCTCAACCTCTCGGTCGTCCTGCCGCAGCTGCCGGAGGTGCACGAGGTCATCCTCGTCGACGGTGGCTCGGTCGACGGCACCATCGCCACCGCCCGCCGCGCACTGCCTGGCATCGTGACCGTCGCGCAGTCCCGCCAGGGCAAGGGCAATGCGCTGGCTGCCGGTTTCGCTCGGGTCACCGGCGACATCGTGGTCATGTTCGACGCCGATGGCTCCGCCAACCCGGTCGAGATCGACCGCTTCGTGCAGGTACTCCAGGGCGGTGCCGACTTCGCCAAGGGCTCGCGGTTCGCCGCAGGCGGCGGCTCGGCCGACATCACGGTCGTACGCCGGATCGGCAACCTGTTCCTCAGCACGCTCTTCAACCTCGGCTTCCGGACGCGCTACACCGACCTGTGCTACGGCTTCAACGCCTTCTGGGCCGATCTCCTTCCGGTGCTCGATCTCCCCGACCACGTCACGCCGAGCGGCAGCGACCGCATGCAGTGGGGCGACGGGTTCGAGATCGAGACCCTCGTCCACTGCCGGTTCGCGGCGTCCGGAGCGGAGATCGTGGAGGTCCCCTCGGTCGAGAAGGTGCGGATCTTCGGTGAGTCCAACCTGCACGCGGTCGCCGACGGCCTGCGCGTGCTGCGGACGATGCTCGTGGAGTGGCGACGCGCCCGCTCGCTGCGCGGGCGGCTGGGCTATGGGCGGGCGCGACAGATACCGGTGGCCAGCGAGCGGGCGGTCGCCAACAAGGTCGCCGCCTGACGCGTCTGCGACTGCGCGGCATCATCCGATCGGCCAGGTCGCGGTAGTCGTCTCGGGCCAGGACCCGAGGGACGGACGCATGGTTTCCGGTGTACGAGGTTACCCCCCGGGGTAATTGGACGTTGAGTCGTCATACCGCCTGGAGGGGGCGTCCGTCACCGAGTTCAGGAGCCGACCGCATGGCCCGCATCCTCGTCGCCGACACGGACAAGTCCGTGCGCGATCTCGTCCGCCTGCGCCTCACGGCGTGGGGACACGACGTCGTCTCCTTCGCCGACGGTCTGTCGGCGCTGCACGCCCTGCGGGAGGAGCACTACGACCTGACCTTGCTGGACATGGACCTGCCGCGTGTCGGCGGCCTCGACGTCCTGCGGGCGGTCCGCGACTCCGAGTCAGCCGACCGACCGACAGTGGTGCTGATGACGGACGGCCATCGCAAGGGCGAGGCGGCCCTGGCCTACGAGCTCGGCGTCGACGAGTTCGTGGTCAAGCCGTTCACGCTCGGTTTCCTCACCTCGTTCGCGAGCGCGCTGCTCGCCGATGCGGCCGGCCGCAGCCGCCAGCCCGTCCCCGCCTGACCGCCATGCCGGGCTCGTCGGCCGGCCGCATACCCCCATCTGTGGCCAGCCGACGAGCCCATCTGTCTCGACGCCATGATCGCGCCTCTGTCTAGGCTCACTGCATGAACCAGGTCGCGATCATCGTGGGGGCCGGTCCAGGGGTGAGCGGGTCGTTCGCGCGGCTCCTGGCCGACGACGGCTGGGACATCGGACTGGTCGGGGCGGACCAGGCCGTGCTGGACGACCTGGCCAAGGACCTCGAGGAACGGGGTGCCACCGTCGGCACCGCGCTGGCCGACGTGACCGACACCGAGGTCGCCACCGCGGCACTGACCCGGATGGCCGAGCACACCGGGCGGGTCGACCTGCTGCACTTCAACCCGAGCGCGTTCCGCGAGAAGGACCCGCTGGAGCTGACCGTGGACGAGCTGCTCCGCGACGTCGCGCTCGGTGTCGGGGCACTGCTCACGGCAGTTCAGGCGCTCCGGCCCTTCATGTCCACCGGGTCGCGGGTCACGGTGACCGGGTCGATGGCCGCCGAGCAGCCGTGGCACAAGGCCGCGTCCCTCGGCGTCCAGAAGGCGGGAGTCCGCAATCTCGTGCACTCGCTCGACGCGACCCTGAAGGACCAGGGCATCCGGGCCGTGTCCGTGACGGTGCGCGGCAGCCTCGCGAAGGAGGGTCCGTTCACCCCGGACCGGGTCGCCGCGGCGCTGCTGGCGGCCAGCCGGCAGGACGAGGCGTCCTGGCGTACGGAGATCCCCTACGAGGGCTCAGAGGGTTGAGGTCAGCGACCCGTCGCCCGCGGAGGACGGCGGGAGTTCGCGAGGCGCTGCTTCGCTGACTCGCGCGCGCTCATGAAGACCGAGATCACATCGGCCGGGTCGTAGTGCGCTTGCCCCGGAGCGCGGTCGACCTCGCCGACCTTCTCGGGGTCGGCGCCGTCACTGCCGGACATCACCGTCGACGCCCAGGCCTGCAGAGCACTCGGGACCGGCTGTTCCTTGTTGCTCATCTCATCCTTCCCCTGGAACCCCCGACGTAGAGCCAACGTGAGTCCGGAGGGTGAGGACACGGCTCCGCCCGAAGTTCCACCGTGTGCTCCCTGGGGTGCCACCCGAGAGGACTACTGACGGCGGTCGGTCGGACGTCTGGGGCTGACCCAGCGGGCACGGCGGGACTACTGTCCGGCCATGTTGGGCCTCCGTGAGTGGGCCAGCCGCGGGGCGACAGTGCTGGCGCTGTTGGGTGCCGTGGCGCTACTCGCGGTCCTGGCGACGCCGCTGGCCGGGCTCGCCGTGGACGAACCGGAGGCCGAGGCCACCACGAGCCTGGCGGTGGAGGCCGATCCAGACGGTGCAGAGGCTGCCGTGCGCGAGCTGCCGTTGTTGCCACTCGGAACCGTCTCCCGCGCAGACCTCGCCGACCCGGCCGCCGTCGAGGCGGGCGTGCGCGTCCTGGCCGGAACGCTCGGGCTGGGTGGCTGGATCGACGAGCTGTTGTCGACGTACGACTACGCCGGGAGCACCTACCCCTACGTCTACCCGGTGAGCGACTCCATCGTCGCCGGCAACCTCGACCCGGGGGTGGTGCTCGCGAACCGGGATGCGGTCGTCGAGCTGGCCGGCCTGCTCGCGGTGCTCGGCGCGGGCAGGACCGAGGACTTCACCGAGGGTCCGGCCGCAGCCGCGACGGCCTACTCCCTGCTGTCCGCGGCCCGGGAGGTCCACGAGACCTGCGACCTCGCCCTCACCGTCGTCTACCTCGTCAGCCTCGGGGACCGGCCCCACTCCGACGCCATCGACGAGGAGACCCGCCGGGCGACCGAGGCCTGCGGCCCGGACGACGCGACGCCGGCCCTGGTGCGTGCCCACTGGCTGTCCCGCCACGCGTCGGTGGTGGAGAAGCTCGCCGCGCCTCGGGTCGAGCCGAGCCGGATCCGACGCGAGGCGCGTGACGCGTGGCTCGAGCTGCAGCAGCGGTTCCCGGCCAGTCCCTGGGGTTTCGCGGGACTGGCGGACCTGGAGGCCCGCTGGGCCGACCAGGCCGCTGGCGTCGGTGCCTCACCGTTCCAGGTCCTGGCCTGGCGGCGGGAGGCGCTCGCCTCGTACGCCGCCGCGTCCTCCCTCGTGGACGACCCACTGCTTGAGTCGCGGGCGGCCGAGGTGCTGGTGCAGGTGGGCGAGAAGGCCGCCGGTTCGGCGCGGGCCCGGGCGGCCGCCGACGAGCTCGCCGAGGACGTCATCGCCCGGATGGCGCTCTCCGACGTCCTGGCCGCCGCCGGGGACCACGAGGCCGCCGCGGAGTCCGTCGAGGTCGAGCTGGGGCTCGCCGAGCCGTGGTGGCTGGGGTTCGGCGCGACGACGTCCAGCGACCTCTACCGCGACTATGCCCAGCGGGTCGTGCCTGCGGTGTGGCTCGTCGACGCCAGCGTCGGCGCCTACGGCGGTGGCTTCGTCAGCGACCTCGGCTTCCTTCCGCAGTCTCGCGCCCAGTTCGCGTCGCCGGAGTGCCGGCGTGACGTGCGGGTCCGTGAGCTGATGCGGGCCGGCCGGCTGGCGGAGGCCGCCGCCGCTCTGGACGCGCCCCCGCCGGCGTCAGCCGGCATCACCAGGCTCTGCCTCGGCGGCTCGCTCGACTACTTCCGCGGCGCACTCGAGCCGGCGCTCGGGGTCCTCGCGGGCGCCAGCACGGAGTCGGCGTCCTACGAGCTCGCCCAGGACTTCCTCCGCGACGCCGGGGACCTCGGGGGCGCCGAGGAGGTCGCTCACGCGTGGGTGGAGGCACACCCGGAGGACGGTCTCGCTCTCCAGCGCCTCGCCGAGATCCACCTCCTTGCCGGCCACCCGGGACGGGCCCGGCCCGAGCTCGAGACGGCGCTGCCGCTGCTCCGGCCCGCGGCCGCGGCGTACGACGTCGCGAACGCGACCTTCGAGCCCAACCCGGTGAAGGACCTGGCGGTCGCGGAGCTCCAGCTGGGACTGGCCCTGGAGCGACTGGGGGAGGAGGGCCAGGCCCTCGCCCACTACGCCTCCGCCGTGACCGCGCTGGCACCGCTCCAGGAGGCAGCGACCGGACTCCCGCCGGGCAGCGGCGCCTACCCCGGCGACCTGGAGGCCTACGCGCACAGCCAGGCCGGGGCGGTCCTGGCTGGCCGCGACCAGTCGGAGCGGGCGATCGAGGAATATCGCCTGGCCATCGCCGCGGGCACACCTTTCGAGCCCTTCCAGCTGTGGACGCCGGACGACGAGGAGTTCCTCTCCGAGGCGTTGCCGGGCGGGGTGCTGTCGGGGGCTCAGACCAACAACCTCTCCCTCCTGCTCAGCCTCGACGGGCAGGACGACGAAGCGATCGAGATGGCCGAGGCTGCGCTGTTCGAGGACCCGGCGAGCAGCGTCTTCACCGACACGCTCGCGTTCGCCTACCAACGGGCCGGCGAGGACGAGAAGGCGGTCGCCGCCTACCGCCGGGTGGTGCGCGCCGACCCGTCGGCCTACGTCTCGGCCAACAACCTCGGCGTGCTGCTGGCCGAGTCCGGTGAGCCGCAGGAGGCGGAGGTCTGGTTCCGCCGGGCGGTCGCCACCGAGCAGGGGTATGCCCAGGCCTGGCACCACCTGGGCAGCGTGCTCCGCGAGTCCTGGGCGCCTGCGGCGTACGTCGCCTCCCAGGCGGCCTTCGCCGAGGCTGTCCGCCTGGACTCGTCGTTCCGTGACGTCGAGCCGGGCTACGAGATGGACGCCCAGATCCGTGACCTCGACCTGGACGTGTCCCGGTCGCTCGACCCGGACTGGCAGTTCGCGACGTCGGTCGAGGACCGCGGACCGTCGTTCACCGCGATCCTCCTGCTGCTCGTGCTGCTGCGGGTGGCCTGGTCGCTCGGTCTGGACACGATCGTCGGCCGGGGCGCCGAAGGTGTGCTCGCCCGGGGCGGCCGGCTGTCGTTCCTGGCGACCACCCTTCCGGCCTGGGGCGCGGGGGCGCTCTGCGTGGCGTTGCTGACCGGCACGGTGCTCGCGAAGGGCCTGGACTGGGCGGCGGTGCTCGTCACGCTCTGCGCGGTCGGCCTGGTCACGGTGCCCCTCGTGCTCCGCGGCGCGGCGCGCCACAGGTCCTGGGTCCCCGCGATGGCGGTCGGCGTCGCGCTGGCGCCGCTCGGGAGCCCGTTCGTGCCTTATCCCAACCTGGTGGCGTCGCGGCAGCGCCCCACCCGCTGGCGGGTCCACCTGCCGGCGCTGGTCGTCTCTGCGGCCTTGGTGGCCTTCGCCGTCGAGTCGGCGTTGGCCGGCACGCCGGTGGCGCACCGGATGACGGCGTTGTGCGCCGTGGTGCTGGCGTCCGTGCTCGTCCCGGTCCCGCCTCTCGACGGCTCGCGCCTCACCAACCGGTCGGCCGGTCTCGCGGCGGCTGTGCTGCTGGGGGGCCTGACGGTCGCGCTTTCGGTGGGTTGGGTCTGACAATGGCCCCATGACCTCCACCCCGACGCCACCACCGGCCGATCCCGCCGGCACCACGCCCGCGGCCTCGACGCCGGTCGTGCCCTACGGTCCGCCGGTGACGGAAGGGGGGTCGTCGGTCCCGGACGCGGCGATCAGCATCGACCTGTCCAGGCAGTCGGTGGCCGGCACCGCCGGGAAGTGGGCGATCCGCCTGTTGCTGCCGCTCATCATCCGCGCGATCTTCAGGGCGATCTTCAGGTAGCCGCGGGTCAGCTACCGCCCGCTCATGGGGGCGGCCGGCCATTCGCCGTGGAGGAGCTCATCGCGGAGGTGGTTGATGACCTCGTCGAGGACGGTCTCGAGCTGCTCGGAGCCGTCGTGGAGTCCTGCGTCGGTGGTCACCCCTCGACACTCCTCCAGATCGCCGGCGTGCGTCACCCCCTCAGGGGTGGGTGCGTCCGGGGCGCGCCACTTGGCAGATAGCCCATCTGGGTGGTCCCCTCCGGGCCCGGTTTCTGACACACTCGCCGCCGTGACCAGGGGGGGTGTCGCGCGATCCGGCGCGGGCAGAGTCGATGTCGCCCGCCATCCCGGGGTCGACGTGGTCACGGTGACCGGTGACCTGGACGTCCACCACCACCGAGCACTGCAGAGCGCGATCAGTGACGCCACGCAGGTCGCGCAGACCGAGGTGGTCCTCGACCTCACCCAGGTGGCGTTCCTCGACTCCGCAGGGATCGGAGCGCTTCTCCAGTGCCGCCGGGCGCTAGCCGGACGGGCCGCCCACCTGTCCCTGGTGTGTGCCGAAGGCGGCCGGGTCCACCGGCTGCTGGAGGCCTCCGGACTCGACGGCGAGCTGCCGACCTACCCCACGACCCAGGCTGCCCTGGACGCCCTGGTCGTCGGGGGCTGAGGTCCGCGGCCGGTCCGGGAGGTCGACCGCAGACGTCAGCGGACGCTGAGACCTGGCCGCAGCCCGTCACCTGAACTGGGTAAGGCGACCTCGACTGCCGCCCTCAGGCCCCATTGGGCTCCTAGCGTGACCGGCCAGGGGGGGTCATGGGGAGCACAGCGGGGACCGGGAGCACACGGACCGGGAGCACACGTCGCGTCGCGGGCCGGCACGCCGCCGAGCACGGCGCCGTCGCCGTCGAGTTCGGCCTGATCGCGGTGATCCTGTTCACGCTGCTGTTCGGGATCCTCCAGTTCGGGATCTGGTTCTGGTCCTGGCAGACCGGCGCCCACGCCGCCCGCGAGGCGGCTCGCTTCGCGGCGGTGGAGCCCTGTGACGAGAGCGGGATCGCCGGCAAGGCCAGCGCTGCGCTGGACGGTGCACCTGTCAGCGGCGCGGCGCCGGACATCGACGTGGACACGCCGGCCGACGTCAAGGTCGGTGACGAGATCACGGTGCACGTCCACTTCACGACCGTCGACCTCGGCTTCTTCCCCGGCTTCGACGGGATCGTCGACAAGAGCGCCACGTCCCGCGTGGAAAACGTCCCGGCAGGGGGGTGCTGACATGACAGCGATGCGCCGTGACGACACCGGGGCCACGGCCGTCCTGTTCGCGATGCTGGCCGTCGTGCTGATCGGCGTCGGCGCCCTGGCCGTCGACATCGGCCACGCCTACGCCAAGCGTTCGCTGCTCCAGACTGACGTGGACCTCGCAGTGATGGCCGCGACCGCCGAGCTCACCAGTGGTGGGGCCTGCAACCCAGAGGTGGTCGCCAAGGCCGAAGAGTTCCTGGAGAAGTCCGAGAACGCCGTGCCCGGGCAGTACGCCGTCGACCTGGGTGGCTCGGCCGGCGACCAGGACGGCTACATCACCTGCAACAACTGGCGGGTCGACCTGTGGGCGCCCAAGAGCCACGTGGAGTACGGACTGGGCCGGGTGATCTCCGCGAACGACGGCCTCGACGTCCAGGCGCACGCTGCCGCCCAGATCAAGGCCGCGAACGGCGGCGCGACCCTGCCGTTCTTCGCGGCGCAGGGCTGCGACTACGGTCCACAGAGCATCCGCAACGACAGCGGTAACTCCTCGCCCCCGCCTCCGCCGAGCCTGGCCCCCACCTCCGCCACGAACAACAACGCGACGTTCACGATCAACCCCACCGAAGCCCCCCCAGGCACCACGTCGATGTCGATCACACTGACGGGCAACGGCTTCAGGGACGTCGACGGCGTCGGGTTCACCGGTGCCGGCGGGCCGCCGTACCACTACCTCGTGCCGGTCTCGCCGGTCGCAACGCCGAGCACCCACTCGATCACCGTCTCGGTCCCCAGCGGGGTCCTGGCCGTGGAGGGCGTGTGGTGGGTCCGGGCGCACACCACCGACAACCAGGGCACGCAGGAATGGTCCCCGACCCCGGAGGCGCAGCCCTTCACGGTGGGCGAGGAGAGGCTCTACTGCGACGACTCCAACCAGGGCAACTTCGGCACCCTCGACATGCCGCGGACCGACACCAACTCGTTCTCGCTCCAGTGGAACATGATCAAGGGGATCGAACCCACGCTGGCCCTGCACCCTTCGCCGAACGGCGAGTGCGACGGTCAGGCCGGCAGCGTGGAGTCGACGACGACGCCCGTCGACGGCACCAACTGCGTGGAGACCCAGACCGGCCTTGACCCCGCCAAGACCAACGAGGGCCTGATCCAGGGGAAGGACGGGCTCCCCGGCCGCCTCGACACCGACTCGACGAGCAACTGCAGCCGGAGTGGTTCCAGCAGCCGCACGCCCGGCACCATCAAGGGCAAGCACATCAACGACGACGTGCTCAGCTGCTTCATCGTCAACGGGGCGAGCATCGGTGACCTGGTCCACGCGACCCCCGCCGGCATCCAGGCACTGTCCGCCGACATCTACCAGTCCCCGCGGTTCTTCTGGCTCCCGGTGCTGGACACGGACCCTGGGATGGGCACGAAGTCCTGGCCGATCGTCGACTTCCGCCCGGGGTTCATCACCGACCAGGCCCTCAGCGCCACCCATGACGCACCGGGGTCGATCAGCGCCTTCAACGGCCTCGAGGAGGAGCCCGCGGGCATCCGCGACGTCAGGGTCGTCCTCTTCGACGAGCTGGCCCTCCCCGAGTTCGCTCCTGCCACCGGCGGCGAGGAGGACTACTCGGGCTCGGGCCCCAAAGCCATCGTCCTCGTCGAGTGACGGGGTTCCATCCGCACCATCCATCCACACGGGGGCCTCGGGGCCCGCCACCTCGAGCAAGGACACGGCCCATGGCACGACGACCCATCATCCTCGTCATCTCCTTCCTGATCGCAGGTCTCGGCACCGCGATGGTTCTCCTCTACGTCCAGGGCATCGACGCCCGGGCGAGCGAGGGCCAGGAGCTGGTGGAGGTCCTGACCGTCACCGAGACCATCGAGGCCGGCGAGTCCGTCGCCGAGGCCCGCTCCGCCGGCAAGTTCGAGCTCACCCGGGTCGTGCGCGAAAGCCGGGTCGACGGCTCGCTGACCTCGACCGCGTCGGTCGACGACGCGGTGGCTCTCGACAACATCTACCCCGGGGAGCAGGTGATAGCGCAGAACTTCGGGGACCCCGGCGACGAGGAGAGCCTCACGATCCCCGACGACCTGCTGGCCGTCAGCGTCGAGCTGACCGACCCGGCCCGGGTCGCGGGGTTCGTCACCCCGGGCTCCGAGGTGGCCATCTTCGCCTCGGGCGACCCGGAGGTCTACCGGCCCGACGGCACCACCCGCAAGCTGGCGCCCTACACCCGCCTGTTGCTGGCCCGCGTGCAGGTGATCGGTGTGGGCGCCACCACGATGGCGGCCCGGACCACCACCAGTGACGGCGAGCAGACCACAGAGCAGATCCCGCGGACCATCCTGACCCTCGCGGTCACCCAGGAGCAGGCCGAGCGGGTGATCTACGCGGCCCGCAACGGTGACCTCGCGTTCGCGCTGCGGACCGAGAACTCCCAGGCGGTCGACAAAGCAGGCGTCACCGCGGCCGACATCATGCCCGAGATCTTCGCGGGTGCGCGATGACCGCCATCGTCGAGAACGACCCGGTGCTGGTCGACCTGCTCCGCTCGGCCGTGGGCGAGCCGACGACCGTGCTCTCGTCCGCCGACCGCCTCGAAGAGCACCTGCAGCGGCACCCCGAGGAGTACGCCGTGGTCCTCGGCCCGTCGGTCGACGACGCGCGGGCGGCGTCTGTCGCCGAGCGGCAGCGCATCGCCCGACCCGCCGTCGGGATCATCCTGGTCCGCCCGGAGGTGGACAACGAGGTCCTGACCGAGGCGCTCCGGTCCGGCATGCGCGAGGTGGTCGCGACCGACGACGCCGCCGGTCTTCGGCAGGCGCTCGACCGGGTCCGGATCCTGGCCGAGGCGATGAGCGAGAACACCGGCGCGCACGGCAGGCCGGAGGGCTCGGGCGGCCGGCGCGGACGCCTGCTCACCGTCTTCTCGACCAAGGGTGGCGTGGGCAAGACGCTGGTGGCCACGAACCTCGCGGCGGTGCTGACCGACCTCGGCAAGCAGGTGTGTGTCGTCGACCTCGACATCAACGGCGGAGACGTGGCGCTCATGCTGCAGCTGAGCCCCCAGCACACGCTGGCGGACCTGGCCGGCATCGCCGCCGACCTGGACACCAGTGGAATCCAGTCGCTGCTGGTCCGGGACGGCGCGGGCCTCACGGTCCTGGCCGCTCCGGTGCACCTGGCCTCGCCCGTTCCCGTCGAGCCGGTGGGCACGGTCCTGGACACGCTCAAGCAGCTCTTCGACATCGTGGTCGTGGACACCTCGGGCGCCTTCGACGAGTTCGCCCTGCACGCGCTGGACCACAGCGACCTGCTGCTCCTCGTCGGGACGCTCGACATCCCGTCCCTCAAGAGCCTCAAGCTGGCAACCGGCACACTCGACCTGCTCAACCTGCCCCGGGACCGGTGGCGGGTGCTGCTGAACCGGGCCGACCCGAAGGTGGGCCTGTCGGCGGCGGAGTTCGAGGAGACCCTGGGGCTGCCGATAGCCGCGAGCCTCTCCTCGAGCAGGGACGTGCTCGCCGCCGTCAACCGAGGCGAGCTCATCGCCCGGTGCCAGCGCGGCCACCAGGTCAGCAAGGCGCTGCGGGGTCTGGCCGCCGCGCTGGTCGACGACCTCCAGATGGCCTCCGTCTCCGAACCCGAACCGTCCCGTCGCGGCCCGCGCCGCCGTTCCCGGAAGGTGACCTGACATGACCCTCGCCGAACGCCTCGTGGCGGCCGAGCAGGACCGGCTCCACGCACCCGCACCGGGCGGCGCCCCGTCCGAGCCGGCGCCCGCCGACCGGCCGCAGCGCCGCGGCGCCGTACGCGACCCCTTCGCGCAGCTCAAGCGGCTGGTGCACACCCAGCTCGTCGGCAGCCTGGGACCGAAGCTCTACGACGTCAACCTGACCGCTTCCGAGCTCGAGCGGGAGGTGCGGTCCGCGCTGCAGCTCGCGATCGCCGGCACCGACCGACCGATGTCCGGTGCGGACCGGACCCGGCTCACCCAGGAGATCGCCGACGACATCCTGGGCTACGGCCCGCTCGAGCCCTACCTCCACGACCCCGAGCTGACCGAGGTCATGGTCAACCGGGCGGACGAGATCTACGTCGAGCGGGCCGGCCGGCTCTACCAGGTGCCCGCGTCCTTCGCGGACGAGGCGCACCTGCGTCGCACTATCGACAAGATCGTCGCCCGGATCGGTCGGCGCGTGGACGAGACCAGCCCGATGGTCGACGCCCGGCTCCCCGACGGCAGCCGCGTCAACGCGGTGATCCCGCCGCTGGCGCTGGACGGCTCGATGCTGACGATCCGGATGTTCTCCGCCGACCCCTTCACGGTCGACGACCTGATCGCCTTCGGGACGCTGTCGCGACCCGCGGCCGAGCTCCTGTCCGCCTGCGTCCGGGGTCGCCTCAACATCCTCGTCTCCGGGGGGACCGGCGCGGGCAAGACCACCACGTTGAACGTGCTGTCCTCGTTCATCCCGCCCGAGGAGCGCATCGTGACGATCGAGGACGCCGCGGAGCTGCGGCTCAACCAGGAGCACGTGCTCCGCCTCGAGGCCCGCCCGCCGAACATCGAGGGCAAGGGCGCGGTCACCATCCGCGACCTGGTCCGCAACTCGCTGCGCATGCGTCCCGACCGGATCCTGGTGGGCGAGATCCGGGACGCGGCCGCCCTCGACATGCTCCAGGCGATGAACACCGGCCACGACGGCTCGCTGTCGACCGTGCACGCCAACAGCCCGCGGGACGCACTGGCGAGGATCGAGACGATGGTCCTGATGTCCGGGTTCGACCTCCCGGTGCGGGCGATCCGGGAGCAGGTCTCGAGCGCGATCGACCTGGTGATCCAGCAGACCCGGCTCAAGGACGGCACCCGCCGGATCACCGCGGTCACCGAGGTCGTCGGCATGGAGGGCGACGTCGTCACCCTCCAGGACGTCTTCCGGTTCGACTTCTCCGCCGGCTACGACGCCAACGACAAGGCACTCGGTGGGTTGCGGGCCACCGGGCTGCGGCCTCGCTTCCTCGACCAACTGACCGAGCGCAACGTGACCGTCGACCCGGCGATCTTCGCCGCGCTCGGGGTCGTGCGATGAGCTCCCGGCGTCGAGCCGGGTTCCTCGGCATCGCCGCCGCCCTGGGGCTCGGCCTCCTCCCGGTCGGCGCCTCGGCGGCCGAACCCGAGCCGGGGATCGACATCGACCACGTCGAGGTGGCCGAGGACGGGACGGTCTCGGTGCTCCTCGGGACCGACCGGCTGCCGGCCGCCAGCACGCCGGACCTGACCGGGGTCGAGGTGACCGTGGACGGGCGCCCGGTGGACGTGACCGCCGAGGGCGTCGAGGCCGGCCAGGTCCGCCGGACCACGGTGCTCGCCCTCGACGTGAGCCTGAGCATGAAGGGGGAGCGGATCGAGGCCGCCCGCGCTGCCGCTCATGCGTTCCTCGCGGCGGCGCCACCCGACATCCGGGTGGGTCTGGTGACCTTCTCCGGCCGGGTGCGCGAGGTCGTGTCACCCACGACCGACCGCGAACAGCTGGCCGGCGTGGTGGACGGGCTGACGCTGTCCGGAGGCACTCGGGTCTACGACGCCGTCGTGCACGCGGTGCGGCTCGCCGGCCAGGACGGTGCCCGGTCCGTGCTGCTGCTGTCCGACGGCAAGGACAAGGGGGGCGGGGCGTCGGTCACGGAGGCCGCCGCCGCAGCCGTGGACGGCGGGGTCGTCGTGGACGTCGTGGCCCTCGAGCAGGACCGTGCCTACCGCGCCCTGCTCGGGGAGATCGCCGACGGCAGCGGCGGTGCGGTCGTCAAGGCCTCCGATCCGGCGTCGCTGGCCCAGGTCTTCACCGCCCAGGCGGACGCCCTGAGCCAACAGGTGCTGGTGCGGTTCGCGCGGCCCGACGATGCGGCCCAGGAGGTGGCGCTGGAGGTGTCGGTGGCTGCCGGAGGAGCGGTCTTCACCGACGGCGCGTTCGTGGCCCTGCCGGGCGCGGCCGACGAGGCCGGTGAGGTCGTCCTCGAGGACGCCCTCCTAGGTCGGACCGGACTGCTGCTCGGTGCCGCGGGCATCGGGCTCGGTCTGGCCATGCTTCTCGGCGTCGTGCTGCTGGGACGTCGCGGACCCACCGCCGGGCAGCGGCAGCTGGCGGCCTACCTCGGGGAAACCGGACCCGCTACCACCGACGGGCTCCGCGAGTCCGCCGTGGCCTTCGCGGGCAAGATGGTCGAGGGCGGGCTCGAGACCCGGCTCGTACGCCGCCTGGGGGGCGCCGGCCTGTCGGTCACGCCGGGCGAGTGGGCGCTGATCCACGCAGGCTTCACCGTGCTCGGCGGGTTCGTGGCCTTCGTCTTCGGCGGCCCCATCCTGATGCTGGCCGGCCTGCTGGTCGGGACGGCGCTCCCGGCGGCGTTCCTCCAGCACCGGCATGCACGGCGGTTGCGGGCCTTCGGCGCGCAGCTCCCCGAGACGCTGGGTCTGATCGCTGGTGGCCTGTCGGCCGGGCTGTCGCTACCGCAGTCGGTCGACACGGTCGTCAGCGAGGGCCACGAGCCGATGGCGGGGGAGCTGCGGCGGGCGCTCGTCGAGCAGCGGCTTGGCGTGGAGATCGAGGACGCGCTCGACTCGGTCGCCGACCGGATGGGCAGCGAGGACTTCGGGTGGGTGGTGATGGCCGTCCGCATCCAGCACGAGGTGGGAGGCAACCTCGCCGAGATCCTGCACACCGTCGCCGACACGCTCCGAGAACGGGAGTACCTACGGCGCCAGGTGCACAGCCTCAGCGCCGAGGGTCGGCTCTCGGCCTGGATCCTGAGCCTCATTCCCGTCGTGATGTTCGCCTACATGATGGTGGCCAACCGGACCTACGTGAGCATGCTCTACACCGAGACGGTGGGCCTGGTGATGTCCGCCGTCGCGGTGGTCCTGCTCGGGTCCGGGATCTTGGTCATGTCCCGTCTCGTGAAGGTGCAGGTGTGACATGTCCCCGGACCTGATGCTCGTCGTGGGCGGCGTCCTCGTCTTCGTCGCCGTCGTCCTCGTGCTGGCGACCGCCACCACGGTGGCCGGGGAGCGGTCTGCGACGGCCCGCTCCCTGACCATCGTCCGCTCGCTGGGGACGGACCTGGCCCCGGGGGAGTCGGAGACCGACCGGCCCTTCACCGAGCGGGTCCTGGCGCCCCTGACCGACCGGCTCGTGAGCCTGGGCCGCCGGCTGACCCGAGCAGACACTGCGGAGCGGCTCCGGCACCGGCTCGACATCGCAGGGAACCCGGCTGGGTGGGATGTGTCCCGAATCATCGGCGCCAAGGCGCTCTCGATGGTGGTGCTGGGTGGCCTCGCCGCCGTCTACACGCTGGGCAACGGAACAGCACTCCCGAGGGCGGCGCTGGTGGTCGCCGCCGTCGGCGGCTTCGGCTTCGTCCTCCCTAACGTCCTGCTCTACAACGCCGGACAGAAGCGGGAGGCCCTGATGCAACGCGCCCTCCCGGACGCGCTGGATCTCCTCACGGTGTCGGTCGAGGCCGGTCTCGCCTTCGACGCCGCGGTGATGAAGGTGGCCAAGAACACCCACGGCCCCCTGGCCGAGGAGTTCGCCCGCCTCCTGCAGGAGATGCGGTTGGGGGTCGGTCGTGGCGAGGCGCTGCGCGCGCTGGCCGAGCGGAGCAGCCTCAAGGACCTCAAGTCGTTCAGTCTCGCCATCGTCCAGGCCGACCAGCTCGGTGTCCCGATCGGGCGGGTGCTGCGGGTCCAGAGCAGCGAGATGCGGATCAAGAGGCGGCAGCGGGCCGAGGAGGAGGCCCAGAAGGTGCCGGTCAAGATCATGATCCCGCTCGTGCTCTTCATCATGCCCTGCCTGCTGATCGTGGTCGGCGGCCCGGCGGCCGTGCAGATGATGGACCTCTTCTGATGTCCGCCGTGGAGGTCCTCCGCCGGGGCCCGGCCCCGGCGCCGGACCCGACCTCGGTGCACCTCTGGCGGATCACCACCGCGGCGCGCGTGTTCGTGCTCGCGCTGGCCGGCGGCCAGCTCCTCGCGAGCGGCTCGGGTGCCGCGTTGTGGGGCCTGGTCGCGCTCGCCATCGTCGCGGCCGCCTGTTGCGTCGCGGAGCTGCCGCCGACCGCACCGCACACGCCCGTCGTGCCGGTGGCAGAGGCTCTGACCGCCGCGGTCGTCCTCGCGCTCGGTCCCCGGGCGGGAGAGGCGCTCCTCGTCTACCTGGTGCTGCCAGCGCTCGTCACCGGGGTTCGCCGCGGCACTCGTTCGGTCCTCGCGGTCTCGGGCCTCGCGGTCGCGACGGCCGTCCTGCTCGGCAGCCTGACCCGAGCAGCCGGGCACGACGGTCCTGGTTTCACGAACGCTCTGTCCTGGCTGGTCGTCGGCCTGGGTGCCGGCGTGCTCTCCGCGCTGCTGACCCGGACCACCCGGGACCTCGCGGCCAGCCAGGCGCCGTACGCCGCTGCGCAGCGGCTGGTGGCCGAGTGGCACGCACTGGAGGCGACCCAGGACCTCGACCTCGACGTCGGGTCGCTGGCCCGAGCCCTGCAGGAGGGTGCGCGCGCCGCGACCGGTGCTCACCGCTCCGGGGTGTGGGTGCGAGACCCGGACGGTGACGCGGAGGTGCTCACCACCCACGGAGCCCCTGGCCCCGATGACGAGGTGGTCGTGGACGACTGCCTCCAACGCGGGCAGGTCATCTCCTCCGGCGGGCTGGTGGCGGTGCCGCTCCGGGCCGGCGGGACCACGTTCGGTGCCGTCCTGCTGGAGACCCTGCAGGAGGTCACGCCGGCGGGGCTCGCGCTGGCCCAGTCGGGAGCGGACGAGGTCGCGTTCCGGCTCGAGACCGCGCTGCTCCTGGACTGCGTGCGGTGCCGGGCCACCGCCGAGGAGCGCCGGCGGCTGGCCCGTGACATCCACGACGGCGTCGCCCAGCGGATCGTCGCACTGGCCTACCTGGCCGACGAGATCGTGGCCGAGGCGCCAGGCGCCGGGGTCGCCCACGTGGCCGAGGAGCTGCGCGCCGAGGTGGACAGGGTCGTCGAGGAGCTCCGGTTCTCGGTCCTCGACCTCCGTGACGAGCGGCCGGGCGGCGCCTCGGCCGCACTGTCGGAGTACGTGCACGAGCTCAGCCGCCACAGCGACCTGCGGGTGCATCTCTCGCTCGACGAGCGCGGTGCCCGGCTGCCCCGGCGCATCGAGGCGGAGGTGGTCCGGATCGCCCAGGAGGCCATCGGCAACGCGCACCGCCACGCGCAGGCGATCAACCTCTGGGTCACGCTGGCCACCGACGGCGCCGACGTGCGCCTGGTGGTCGAGGACGACGGGATCGGGCACGCCGGGGCGCGCGCGGGTCACGTCGGGCTGCACACGATGCGCGAGCGCGCCGAGCGGATCGGCGCCGACCTCCGGATCGGCGGGCGTCAGGACGGCGGCACGGTGGTGGCCCTGCGGTCCCGGGCAGCCGCCACCTCCGAGGAGGAGGGGGTGCGCGATGGCGACCACCGTCTTGCTCGTCGATGACCACGAGCTGATCCGGCAGGGACTGGCCCGCGCCTTCGAGCGGACCGGAGGTCTCGAGGTCGTTGCCCAGGCTGCCACCGTGTCGGAAGCGCTGGCGACCTACGCCGCGCACCGGCCGGACGCGGTCGTGACCGACCTGCAGCTGCCGGACGGCACCGGTCTCGACGTCGTGCGTGCCGTCCGGCAGGACAGCGACGCCGTCGGACTCGTGCTGCTGACGATGCACACGGCCGATGCCCAGGTGTTCGCGGCGATGGAGGCGGGGGCCTCGGCCTTCCTCGGCAAGGAGACCCGGGGCGACGAGGTCGCCCGGATCGTGGCGCACGCCGTCGCCGCCCCCCGGAGCTTCGTCGCTCCCGGCCTGACCGGAAGCCTGCTCCGCAGGGGCGCCTCGGTGGCGACCCGGCTGACGCCACGGGAGCAGGAGGTCCTCCGGCTCGTCGCCGACGGGTTGGGGACCAGCGACATCGCGGCCCGGCTCTACCTGGGGGAGTCGACGCTCAAGACCCACCTCAACCGGATCTTCCGCAAGCTCGGGGTCAGCAACCGCACGCAGGCGCTGGCTGCGGCGATCCGGCTCGGCCTGCTGGTCGAGGCGAAGGAACCTAGTCACAAATGACTAGGTCGGGCGAGACCGCGGTTTGACTCGGGCTCCTGTCGCTATCGCAAGAATTGTCCCGAAACGCTCGTCGCCTGAGACCGGAATGGGGTTCGGAAATCTCCGACTCCGCCCGTTCCGGGGGAGAGTCGCCTATTCGAGGGGAACCATCTCATGACGCGGACATCCATCTCCGAGAACGAGCTCGAAGGGGAGGACCGGGCGGCCTCCTCAGTGGAGTACAGCATGCTCGTAGCCCTGATCACCGTAGCCATTAGCGCGATCGCCGTGACGGTCGGGACCGATCTCCAGGCGGTGTTCCAGGACGCTGCCACCTGGATTCCTTAGACATAGTCCTAAATGACTACACCCGACGAGACTCGAGTTTGACTCGCAAATGCGAGGGCCGGCGCAGGATCGTCACACAAGGGTTCCCACATGGGGCCCGGAAATCAGGATCGGAAAGGTCCGATTCCACCGTTCCGGAGGGGAAAGACAATGCTCGAGAAGATCCAGTTCATGACCCTGATGTTCATCTCCGACCGCCAGGCCAAGCGGGACGACCGGGGGGCGACCGCGGTGGAGTACGGCCTGCTCGTGGCCCTGATCGCCGCCGTGATCGTCGTCATGGTGGGACTCGTCGGCCAGGACGTCCTCACCGCCTTCACCACCATCGAAGACGAGCTGCCGTAAGGCTTGACCTGACACGACCGAGAGCCGGTGCCGCGCACGTGCGCGGCACCGGCTCTCTGCTGTGTCGTCACTTCTAGCGGAGCCCAGCAAGCCGGGACCACCACCGGCCTCGTGTGCCTGAGGCTCTGGCCACTCCTCGTCTCCACCGGCCGTGCGCCGCGACGTCGCCGACGGGCAACGTTGGCGGCACGGGACTTTCGGCTCTCTTCCCGTCCGGCTCTTCCGCCTTAGCGTGGCCGAAATGCGAGGACGGCCGTGCCCTCGGAACACGCAGCCGGAGGCAAGGCGTCGACAGGACGAGGAGGAAGACCATGCGTTTCCTGAAGAACCTGGCAGTCAGCCTGCTCGCCACGACCGTCCTGGTCACGACGACGGCCGCTGCCTCTGCGGAGTCCGTCGACGTGCCGGACCCCACAGGCGACGCACCACGGGCCATAGACGCCACCGGGATGCGCGTGGACAACGCACAGCACGCCGTACGGATCCGCCTGCACTTCGGCGACCTGCGCAGGTCGCGCGTCCGATCGGTCACCGTGGAGATGGATGTCGGCAAACTGCTCGGTCGGGGCTACGTGATCGTCTTCGAGCGACGTGCATCCGGCGGGTTCACCAAGCGGCTGTCGTGGGTGCGGCTCTACTCCGAGGGCGGCACGACCCTGCCCCGGTGTGCCCGGCTGAGGCTGGCCTGGACCAAGGACCGGGCCGACATCCGCCTCCCACGTTCCTGCATGAGCAAAGCCCATGACGAACGAGTCCGAGCGAACGTCAGGATCGTGAGCGTCACCCAGAGGCGAGAGAGGGTCCCGAACAAGTTCCTGACCTTCAGCCCCTGGGTGTCACATGGCTGACGAGTGACCATCGCCGTAGGAACGTTGGCCTCTGACCTGCGACGTGGCCGAACAGCAGAGCGGGTCGGGCGTGGACACATCGGACTCCGCTCCGCCGCTGTCCGGCGTCCGCTTCTCACCGAGAAGCAGAACGCCTCGGCATCAACCGCTGGGGCGGGCGATTCCGTGAAGTGGCCCACACGCTGATGGTTACTTGCACGTACCCCGAGACGACGACCACCAGGTCTCCTTGCCGTCCATAGTCTCTCGGCGGAAGTCGGTCGCGGCCCACGGGTCGCGCCCGACACGCCTCCTAGGAGACGCCCCTCCGCTTGACAACCCTCCTCCCGTTCGGCGGCGGGGCGTCGCAACACCCTTTCCGAGAATGACGAACGCCCTCCCCGAGAACTCCGGGAGGGCGTTCGTTCTGCTGGGGCTACGCGCCGGCTCGATCTGCGCGGATAGCACAAGAACGAGGAAGAAGCCCCTGAAAGGGCCTCTCACCTGCGGAATCTCTGGTGGGCGATACTGGGTTTGAACCCCAATGGAGCGTGAGCCTGAATTTCGGTGGCTCGTTGCTTCCTCTGATCGAGTTTCCCCCGTAAAATAGGGGATGTTGCGGGTCTCGGGTGCTGTGACAAGCCGCGTCAGACGAGGTCAGATCTGGCCTTCACTGTTCCCCGTATGTTCCCCAACAATGTCCTTCCAGTATCGCCTCGGCCTTTGGGGAACTATGGGGAACAGCGGCACCTTATGACGCCTTCGCGGACCAGGCGCAGCAGGCGGCGGAGCTTCGGGCGGATCGAGCAGCGAGCCTCCGGTCGCTATCGCGCGGCCTTCACCGGCCCTGACGGCCGGCTCTACCGGGCGCCGTCGACGTTCGACAGCAAGGACGACGCGACTGCCTGGTTGGCGGCGCGGCGGGCGGAGATCCAGCTGAACGTCTGGGCGCCGGAGGTGGTGGAGCGCAGCGTTGCGAGGAAGGCGATGCCGACCTTCCAGGAGTACGCCGAGCGCTGGGTCCGGACCCGAAAGACCCGCGGGCAGCCGCTGCGTCCGACGACCCGGGACCACTACGAGTACCTGCTCGAGAGCACCTTGTTCCCGACGTTCGGCAAGCTCCCGCTCGACGAGATCACGGTCGAGGACGTCAACGACTGGTACGAGACGGTGGCCAAGGGCCGGGAGTCCCAGCGTGCACACGCCTACAGCCTGCTTCGCACGATCCTCGGCACGGCTGCCGCGCAGCGCCCGCGGCCGTTGATTTCCTTCAACCCGGCGCATATCCGCGGCGCGGGCACCGTGGCGCCGGCGCACAAGGTCAGGCCGGCGAGCCTCGCCGAGCTCGAGACCGTCGTACGAGAGCTCCCGGACCGGTATCGGCTGATGGCGCTGCTGGCTGCGTGGTGTGCGATGCGCTTCGGTGAGCTGGCCGAGCTGCGCCGCGGTGATCTCGACCTGAAGACGAACCGCGTGAAGATCCGCCGCGGAGTGGTGCGGGTGCGCGGCGAGATGATCGTCGGCCCCCCGAAGACCGACGCCGGCATCCGGGACGTCGCGATCCCGCCGCACCTGATCCCTGCCGTCGAGCAGCACCTGGAGACCCATGTCGGGCCGGGACAGGATGCGCTGTTGTTCCCGGCGTCCGACGGGACCACGCACCTGCAGCCCTCGACGCTCTACAAGGTCTACTACCCAGCCCGGAAGGCCGCGGGCCGCGAAGACCTGCGCTGGCACGACCTCCGCCACACCGGGGCTGTACTCGCTGCGCAAACAGGAGCAACCCTGGCCGAGCTGATGGGGAGGCTCGGCCACACCACTCCTGGGGCGGCCATGCGCTACCAACACGCGGCGGCGGATCGGGACGCTGAGATCGCTCGGCGGCTCTCGGAGATGGCCGAGGAGGCACCCAGGTGATCGGTGTTCGGTCAATACCGAACGCCGAACAGTGCGGGAGTTGTCGGACGTTGCTGGTGGAGTGAGAGGCGGGTCGATCGAGCGGGGTCGCGTCGCGCCAAGCAGAGGGAGGCACGGAGATGTCGTCGGAGTTCGAACTGCTCGTAGGCCCTGGCCGATGGCTGATCGTCACCGAGACGGCGTCGTACCTCTTGGAGTTGGACTCGAATGGCCAAGGGCACCTGGTCCGTCATCCGGGGGAGGGCGAAGGCGTAGCGCCCGAAGCCGCCGAACTTCCGCCGCCCATTGCCGTCGACCTACGCGGGGATCGTGACGAGGTCGCGGTGCTGTGGGCGGAGGTCCCGACTGTCGGCCGGCCCTGGCGCCTCCACATCGATGTCCGAGGTGTCGGGATCACGACATTGCGCACGACGAACTTCGTTCGGCAGATCGTCAGTGACCCGTTCCCTGGTGCGTAACAAGAATCCGCAGAATCATGTCTGATATGATTTCGCTCAGGTTAGATACACGTTGGGAGATGGCCATGCGCACGCTCTCTGCAGTGCCCATCGGGCGGCTGCGCGATGAGGTGGTTGGGCGAGGCATCAGTGCGCTCACGCTCGACCAGGTCATCGAACTGACCCGACTCTCTCGCGGCGCCGCCCGAGAGGCGATGCGGCGCGCGCGCGTCGCCGGCCACTTCTTCGCGCCCGCACCAGGCCTCTATGTCCCGATCCCCTCGGAGTTCTCCTCGTGGGGGGTAGTGCCGGCAATGGACTTCATCGATCAGCTGATGGGCTTCCTCGACAGGTCGTACTACGTCGGCCTGCTTTCGGCGGCAGAGCTGCACGGCGCCGCGCATCAGCGGCCGCAGGTCTTCCAGGTGATGGTCGACCGTCCGCTCGCCGACCGTGACATCGAGCGGGTGCGCCTGCGCTTCTACGAGCGCGCGCACCTTGACGGCGTACCCGTCGTGCTGCGCAACTCACGGACGGCGCAGGTGCGGGTGTCATCCCCGGAGACGACGGTGTTCGATCTCGCGGAACGGCCCAGGGACAGCGGCTCCCTCGACAACGTGGCCACGATCTTCGGCGAACTCGTCGAGGAGTCGAAGCTCGATGCCGCCAAGCTCGTCGAGGTCGCTCCGCTGTACCCGCTCGCGGTGGTGCGACGCGTGGGGTGGCTGCTCGACCGTGTGTCGTCGTACGCCGATACGTCGGTTTTGTCGGCGTCCCTGCACGAGTTCGTCCTCGCCCACTCCCAAGAGGGTCGACGAGCAGTCGACCTGCTTGCAGCGGGTGGACCGAGGCGGGGCAAGTCCGATGCCACCTGGGGTCTCGTCGTGAATGCCGATGTGGAGCCCGACCTGTGATCCCAAGGGCCGTGGTCCAGGCGTGGGCGAGCGAGAAGCCGTGGTCCACTCTCGTTCAGGTCGAACAGGACCTCGTGCTCGCACGTCTCATTGTGGAGATCAGCGAGCATCCGGTCCTGGGTGAGGAGCTCGTCTTCCGCGGCGGCACTTGTTTGCACCAGCTCGTGATGGATCGGCCACGCCGGTACAGTGAAGATCTCGACTACGTGCGTTCCACGCATTCCGGCATCGGCAGCATCCTCGATTCCGTGCGTGACGTTGCCGCCCACGTCGGCCTCGATGTCGCCGGCACGAAGATCGGCGAACACCCCAAGGTGTTCCTGCGGGCAGCGAGCGAGACTGAGCCGACCGCCTCACTGAAGATCAAGGTGGAGATCAACACCCACGAGACGTCGCCCGCCCTCCCGATCCTGGCGAGGCCGTTCGAGGTGGGGACCGAATGGTTCAGCGGACACGCGGAAGTGCGGACCTTCGCCTCGCCGGAGTTGATCGCCACCAAGATCCGCGCGCTCTACCAGCGCAAGAAGGGCCGCGACCTCTTCGACATGTGGCTCGCCCTCACGGAGTTGGGCATCGCGGGCGACGACATCGTGGGCGCGTTCTCGCCGTATCGACCTGCGGGGATCGCCGCCGCGCTGTCCGAGGCGAACCTGCGGGCGAAGCTCAGTGACGACGCCTTCCGCAACGACCTCAACGCGCTCGTAGCCGAGTGGCCGGAGGGCTACGACATCGACCAGGCGGCCGAGCTCGTGATCGGGGAAGTGCTCCGCAAGATCTGAGCCGACTTGTTGAGCGTATGTGCCTAGAGACATTCGCTCGGCGGCGAAGGGGCCCCATGGCCAAGACATTCGCCGAGTACGCCCGCGAGCGCGAGGCGACCATGAGCTCCGAAGCACGCGAGTTGAGCCGAGCATTCGATGCGGCCGCGATGTTCGGCTCGGTCCTCTACAAGGCCCGCAGGGTACGGAACCTCCGGCAGGTCGACCTCGCCGAGTCCAGCGGAGTCACTCAGGCCGACATCAGTCGCATCGAGCGCGGCATGATCGTGCCGAAGGTGACCACGCTGCTCAAGCTTGTTGAGGCGCTGGACGCTCAACTCCGGTTCGTGCTCCTGCCCGATGATGAGCTGGTTGACGACCGGCGGGACCTCGTGACTTTGACGGTGCTCACTGACTGAACGCGTCTAGGGTCACCTGGTCGACCGGTTTGCCGACGATGGTTGCCCACGCCTGCAGCGTGCCCGCGAGTGCGATGGCGGCACCGGACTGCACGGCGTGGCTGCCCTGCTTGGTGATGAGTGCTCCCAGTGCGCTGTGGGCTCGTCTGCGCCGGGCGAGGTCGAGAATGTCGCGGGCCGCGCGCTCGCCGTACCAGTGGCCCTGGGGGATCCGAGCCTTCGCTCCGATCCCTGGCGGTGCGTCCGGGTGGTTGCCGGTCAGGATGGTGTCGAGCAGATCGAGGGCGACGCCGATGGTGCCGGCGACGGTGGCCTGCGAGCCGTCGGGTGACTCGGGTACGGCGGTGGCGAGGATGGCTCCGGCGAGCTCAGTCTCGTCCCCGGCGATCGCCCCAACGAACAGTCGGAGCGTGGTGAGCGCGAGCGACCGCGCTTCCCCGACGGGCGTGAACAGCTCCATGTTGCGACGCTCGACGGCTCGATCGAGCGCCGCCTGGAGAGTCTCCGTGTCGGGAATGGTGTCCGGGTCGTCGAGGTCGATACCGTCCTCGGCGAGGATCGGCGCGAGCTCGCGCATCAGGTCGTCGGCCATCCCTGGCGTGTGCACGATCTTGGGACCGCTCCAGGGCGGCTCCGGGGAGGAAAGGCGGGGATCGACCATGCGGAAGATCCTCCCAGGCTTGGGTTGGCTGTCAGCTCGCCGAGGTGATGCGAGGTCGCGTGCTCTGGTACGTGGGGAGAGCCACCCGGTTCGGTGCCTGGGGCTCCCTCAGTCGTGCTATCCTGGTCGCGTTGCAGTGGGTGCTCTATTAGCTATCGCATTCGCTGCCTATCGGGAGCCCCGTACGGGGCTCCCGCACTTATTTATCGAAAACCCCATATAGAGAGGCGTCCAATGGAACGTTTTGCACTGCTCGTTGATGCGGGCTACTTCTTCGCCGCCGGAGCCGAGGCGGCCTTCGGATCTGCGGTGTCCCGTCGCGAGATCCGTCTTGTTGATCCCGCTCTCGCTGTCAGCGAACTGCATCAGCAGGCGGCTGCCTTGTGCGGAGACGTCCAACTCCTCCGTGTCTACTGGTACGACGCGATGCCGGGTCCTTCACTTTCGCTCGAGCAGTCAGAGTTGGCGCTACAGTCCGGACTGAAGTTGCGGCTGGGTGTCCTCAACAACGTAGGGCAGCAGAAGGGTGTCGACTCGCTCGTCGTCACGGATCTGATTGAACTCGCGCGCAACCGGGCGGTCACCGACGCTGTCCTTCTGTCCGGCGACGAAGATGTTCGGGTCGGAGTTCAGATCGCTCAATCTTACGGGCTGCGCGTTCATCTCTGGGGCGTCGGTGATACCTCCCGGAATGTCAGTCGGACGCTTCGCATGGAAGCCGATACCTTCACCGCGATCGAGAACGACTGGTTTGCGCATGCCTTTGAACGAGTGGCGGATGTGAACGCCAGCACAGACGCCCCCGTAGAGCCACGGCTTGTCGTGGAGGCCGTGGAGGGTGAGTCGATTGAAGCGGCAGCTGATCGGGTATCTCGCGAGTTGCTCGCAGCACTCGACGACCGGGGCCTCCAGCAGCTCGACGCCGTATTCCAGTTGGGGCAGACCGTGCCGCTCGAGTATGACCGTCGACTGATCGCAACGACTGCCCGTGTGATGGGGGGAATTCGCTTCTCCCAAGCGGAGATGCGCGCGGTTCGAGGTGCATTTGTGACCGTCGTTCGGGAGCTTGTAAATCCATCAGGTCCCTCCGAGAACGGCCTTGAGGAGTGATGATGAGCGATCAGGACAGCCTTGGCCGTCAGGTTGCGTCCGTCGCGCTCATCTGTCTGGGAGTGATGCTGCTGGCCATCTCTCCAGCCGTAAGTCCGACCCCCTGGCAGCGAGCCCGGTTAACCGTCGAGTGGGCGCTCACCGTTCGTTCGCGCAAGTGAGACTGGATCTGGCCCGTTGCGTGCGCTCAGACGTGGAGCGCGCGTCGGGGGTTGCCGGTCAGGATGGTCTCGGGCATGTCCAGGTCGGCGCTGATGTGCCCGGGACAGCGCCTTGGGAGCCGTCGGGCGAGTCGTGCACGGCGGGGGCGAGGATGGCTTCGGCGAGCTCGCTCCCGGCGCCGCAACTTACCCTTGCGACGTGACCGATACAGACTGGATCGCGATCGGGGCGGTCGCTGCCGCGATTACTGCGCTGTTCACGGCAGCGATGGCTGTCGCAATCGTCGTGACGGCGATCTACGCGAAGCGCACCCTCGTGGCCACCAGGGAGGACAGCCGTTCGCGCACCCGCCCGGTGCTGGTGGCCTACCTCGAACGGGAGCTGTTATCCCCCGGCACCATCTTGCTTGTGGTGAAGAACTTCGGAGCTTCGACCGCAACCGACGTCCGTGTCGACTTCGATCCGCCGGCACCGCCCGCTGACGAAGTCGCCGCGCTCGCCGACAGCGACATGAAGAAGTGGCTTTATCAGCGGTTCGCTGTGCCTGTCCCGGTTTGGGGGCCGGGATGGACGACTAGCAATGTGATCCGTAGCGGTCAGGACTCTCTGGAGCCGATAACTGTGACACTGTCCTACGAAGGGCCAGACGGGTCGAACTACTCAGAGCCCTTCCTTCTCCACCCAGATCACGTCCTCAAAGAGACCTCCTCTGCGCCCAGCAAGACGGACAACCCCATTAAGTTGGGCCAGCAGGCGGTCGCGGCGATGCATGCGCTCGTGCGGACTATCCGAACGCGCTGACTGCCTGGACTGCGTGCGAGTACGGCCGGTCCCGCCCACCGTCTGGTGCAGACGGGACCGGCCTTGGCACTCGGTCAGCAGCGGTTGTAGGTCGTGTCCTGGCCCTTGCCGCAGCTCCTGCACGGGGGCAGGCGGTCGCTGGCGTCGTCAAGGTTGACGGACCAGCCGCAGTTCGTGCAGCAGTAGCGGCCGATGCCGGGCTTCTCACCGATGTCGTACATCTCGATCACCTCCTTCACGCAACTTCGCCGCGGGGCTCCGACACATCCGTCGGACCCAGTGGCCTTGAATCGTGACAAGGCTGCGGGCGCCGTGAGTCGATGCCCGCAGCCTTGCCCGTCGGTTACCCGTTCTCGGTGACGGTGGTGTTCGGGCTCCGCTGAGCCGTTCCCTTGGTCACGTACCGGCCGCTGATCGCCGACCGGTACGCCTTGCCCGACCCCTTGTTGCCGCCGGACTCGACGACGGAGGTGCGGGGGTGACGGGCGGCAGCCGCCCTCGAGATGTAGCGCCCCGTGATTGCGCTGCGTGCGTGGCCCTTGGCCATGTTTGGGACCTCCAAGTCCCTCGCACAGAAGCTTTGTCGAGTAGTCTTCCCGTTGCTACCCGTGACGGCTCTTCGACTGGCTTCTGCTGGTTGAGGAGCCTCACTTCTGTGGGCCCCACAGTCAGTTCCTCTGTTCGACCTGACTGCTGTCTGTGTATAAGTCCAGGGTCCTCGATTACCCCCCAGACTTTCTTGCAGCCGAGCCCTTGCTCTTCCACTGTCCCTCCGCACGCGCGACGATCCTCCGCGACGTCTCGTTCGGCACGGAACGTCGAGCTGCCCTTGCCGACTTCGTTCCGAGTGAACTGTTGTTCACCTTCGCTCTGATCTCTCTACTGGTCACGCGATACCCCTCTTCTTCAGTCGACCTCGCTCGTTCGCGAGCATGCGTTCCACGGCCTTCTCGGTGACCCCGAGGAAGTCTGCAATCTCGGCGTGCGTCCAGTCAGCAGCCCTCAGGTGCATGACCTTCCGGACTCTGGGATTCTTCACGGTGGACATGGCGTCAGCGGCCGTGACGCCGGCGACCACCTGCGATTCAGGACTCTTCGAGGAACCTCCGATCGAATCGATCAGTCCGTCGTCATCCGTGATCAGATACCGATTGCGGTTCTCTCCTGCCAACCAGCGACGGTAGACGTTCGGAAACCTGATCAGGCACTGGCCGATGAAGTACGTGCGGAGGGTTGCTCCTCGGCGGTGGTCCCACTTGCGCTTCATCAACACGTCGGTGCGGAAATGGGCCAGCGCCTTCGCCACCGTCTCGTTGGTCAGCTCGGCGTTCTCGTCCTCCGTGAACGGACGGTCCATCGCAGGGAGCCCGCCGAAGCCCCTGCTCTTGCAGCGCTCGAAGATCATTCTCCGGCCGATCCAGCTCGCGATCACCGCGTAGCCGTACTTAGCGAGCTCGTTCGAGAAGTAGTCCCAGAGCGGGCCCTGGTATCTCTCGAGCGCGAGGTCCATGTTCAGGTCGACATCGCCGGCCATGCGGTCCACCGAGTCGGCGAGGTCGGCCTGTCCGGCTTCGACAAGCCATGCTTCCGGGACCGCTGGATCAGGTTGTATGTGCGCGCCAGAGGCGCCGGACTGTTCCGGCTCGCTCTCCGGCTGCGGGGCCATAACCGTCTCTTCTCTCGGGGACGACCAGCGACTCCGTCGATGGTTGTTCCCTCATAAGTGCACCTGCCAGGACCACCCCCCAACTTTTCTCGAACTTCTTTCGGGCGTGTTCCCATTGCTGGCTCATTGTCCGCCGTGACACCGACAGCTTCGATGGGTTCGCTCGGCGCGTCGAGTGCTCGGAGGGCGTTCGGGCCTCAGCCACGGAGTGTGCGTCGGATCTCCTCCGCCGTGAGCCCGCGGCTGGCGAGTTGGCGGATCGCGCGTTCTCGAGCACGCCGGCTGATCGGCTTCCCGTGCTCGTCCTGCCGTCTGGCGCGTTCATCGGCCAGCCACCCCAAGGCGGCCTCGCGCACGAGCGGCTGCCACTCGCTACGTAGCTCCGCCGGCAGCCTAGGGGCCAGGTTTACCCAGGCGTCGACGAGAAGGGCGCCGTCGAGGTGGTTGAAGAGCTGTTCCTCGTCGCCGTGGGTGAGCAGCCACGCGTACGCCTCGACGCGGCCCTCGCGGTTGAGCAGGTCGGACGTGCGGAGAGTTCGGTCGGCGTCGCGGGTGTCGATGGGGGCGAAGCAGGCGGGTTGGTCGACGCGCCAGAGCTGGTCGGGCACCAGATAGGTCCCGCCGCGTTCGCCGTGGACCTCGCGGAAGGTCACCCGCGGCTGGAGGCCGAGGTCGAAGCCGAGTGAGTGGAGGATGCGCTCGGCCACCGCGAGGGTCGGGGACTTCGCGCCCCGCTCGTACGCCGACAGCGTGGGCTGAGACGTCCCGGAGCGGCGCGCGACGGCTTCCTGGGTCAGCCCGCGGGCGACTCGGGCGACCTCGAGGAGTGAGCGGCGGTCCACATCCAGAACATATCCAAAAGGATCTGGCACGCCCATAGAGCGACGATGGTCTGCACACCTGTCCTCCAAAGGCACCCGCTGACCTGAAGGAGCGCGACTTGAGCGTGGCTGGCTACTTCGGACTCGACGACCCGGAGTCCGCACTGATGACCGAGGCGCGGGCCGGGTGGGTCCGGTGGTGCGCAGAGGACCCGGCTCTCGCGGTGGTCGAGGACCTGACCGACCTCCGGGCCTGGACCTGGCGCGCCGAGCGCGAGGCGAAGGGGCGCGTCTTCGGTCGCTTGGCCGAGGTCGCACGGACCGAGGATGCGTCGCGGGCTGCGCTCGTCTGGCTGCTCCTACCCGGCGCGATCAACCTGGCCGACGGATTGCGCGACCTGACCCCGGACATCGACTCGCTGGTCGCCAGCCAGCTCTGGATCGAGGTCTCCCGCAGCCACCTGCACTCGCCGTACGGGCTGGCGAAGGCCGTCCTCAACAGCACCCGCCGTGCCGTGCTGGCCGAGCTGGGAGTCGGCAGCCACGGGAGGCAACGCGACCGGGCGTGGAGCCAGACGGTCCTGCTGGACCGGTTCGAGGATCAGGCGGTGCAGCTCGAGCCCGAGCGCTTCGACCCGTACGACGATCTGGTCGAGGTGCTCGACGCTGCACTACGCGACAACGCCGTCGGGGGCATCGACATCTGGCTGCTGCACGAGCTGGCGGTGGCCGCCCACGCCGCGGACGCGCCGATGCGCCGCGGCCGGTGCGGACTCACGTCGCCGGCGATTGTCGACCAGATCGCCCGCAGGCGTCCGGAAGCAGCCCGCACGCTACGACGTCGGCTCGGCAGCGCGGTCGACCAGCTCGCGGCGTACGTCGACTGCTGGCAGGACGACGCCCGCCTCGCGCAGTGGCGCGCCGACCATCCGCACCGGCTGCCCACCGAGAAGGAGCTGCTCGAGACCGAGCGGGTCTACGACGAGTTCCTCACCAGCCGAGGCCAGGGCCCTGACTGGGAGCCGATCGGGACGGATGGGGTTCCGCTGGTGCTGCGCGCCTCGGCGTGAGTAGCGAGGCCATTCGAGAATTATTATACGATTAAAAAACAAGGTGTAGACAACGGAGCGACAGAAGCGTAGGCTTGGTATCAAGACCTTCCAAGGAGAAGGAGGAGAAGATAGGAGATTGAACTATGTATAAGGACCTGACGGACCTCGGGGAACAGGTGGACCAAGACACAATCGTGGTGACGACGCTCGGCGACCTGCGCAAGGCGATTGGGTACGACCGGCTGGGCAAGTACGTCCTCGACGAGGTGGCTTCCGGGCTCGAGGGGGAAGGGTTGGGCTGCTTCCCGGTCGAGATTCTCAAGAACAATCCGGAACCTCGGCAGTGGCAGGAGGTTCGCATCTACAGGCGCGGGAAGGGCGTTGGTCGTCTGATTGAGGCTGTAACCGCACCTACCGTCGCGGGCGACCGGTTGCTGCGCGAGGATGCTGGAGAGGGCGCCGACGTCGTTCGTCAGATTCGTGCCCTCGTCTGCCCCGAGTAGCTCGGGAAGCGCCTTGGCTGGCCCGGACTCTGGCGGCGAGGTCGTCAGAGTCTGAGCCCGTTCGAGGATGGCGGGAAGTCCCGCTGATCACCGAAGCCGACTGGGTCTCGATCGCGCTCCCAGCTTGGTCGCGCGACGTGAGCGGGCTTGAGCTGGTTGCGGATCCGGTACGCCAGTGCGGCGGTCGGGTGGTCGTCGGGCAGCGCCTTGCGGGCGGCAGCGCGGGCAAGCAGCCGTTCCGCGTCGTGCCCGGTCCGCTGCAGCCGGTCGAGCTCGCGCGCCAGCTGCAGGGTCTGGTCGTCGCTGCGGCCGACGTACTCGACGATCTTCGACTCCCAGCTGCGAACGATGTCGGTGTAGCGCTGGTTGATCCGGTTGGTGAGGGTGCGGTGGTACGCCGCGGCCGCGTCAGATTCCGGTGGCGGACCGGCGAGGCGGCGGTCGTCGTCAGGGATGCCCTGAGCCGCCCGCCACAGAACGACCTCGCCGTGCAGCGCGCCGTCGAGTACGTCGGCGTACCGCTCGGCCCACGTCGGCAGAGTGTCCCGCGGCTGGGAGCGGACACCGTTGGCCAGGGTGCGGACCCGTTGGGCGCGGGCCTCGAGGTAGGGGCCCCAGGTCTCGTGACGCGTGAGGTCGGCCGGGATGCCGGGGAGCCACGGGAGTGGGCCGGCGCCGGCGGCGTCCAGCTCGTCCTCCCAGCCCGAACCGAGCACGCGGTGGGCGCCGAGGGCGATGGCGTCGGCGTACCGGACGACCGCGTCGTGCAGCTGCGCCTCGACCCGAGCGGACGAGGCGGCGGTGGTGGTGGCGGAGACGGCGGCGCCGTCGCGGGCGAGGATGCCTTCGAGCATCTCGGTGGCGGTGAGCTGGTCGCCGAGGCCGGGCAGGGCGAGCTGGTGCGGGTCGGTGGGGGCGGCGAGCACGACGTGGGCGTGGTTCTCGCTGCGGCCACGGGTGAGCATCGTGTAGAGCAGCTGCCGGGACTCCTCGCCGGTGACGATGCCGTGCATCGCGTCGGCGGTGAGGCCCTGTGCCGTGTGCACGGTGCTGGCGTAGCCGAGGTCGACGTGCGCGGCGACGTACTCCGCGGGCAGGGTCGTCGTCAGCCCGGAGCGGGTATGCCGCACGGTCAGGGCGCCGGCGTGGACGCCGGTGACGGTCCAGCGGTCGCCGTTCTTGACCCAGTCTGTGCCGCTGAGGCCGAGGCGGCGGTCGTTGTGGCGGGTGATGATCGTGTCGCCGACCGAGGCCTGGTTGCCGTCACGGAGGGCCACCTCGGTGCGTGGCGTCGTCCCGTTGAGGCGTACGGCGCGGGCGCGGGCGTTGAGCTCGGCGACGATGTCGCGGGTGGGGGCGAGCATGAGGCAGTCGCGGCTGTCGGCGGTCCCGCGGGTCCAGGAGTCGAAGACGGCCTCGACGCAGGTCTCGGTGTCTCCGACGTGGACGCGGTCGTGGTCGAGGTAGTACCCGAGCGCGGCGGGGTCGCCATCGCGCAGGTCGAGGGAGGCGGCTGCCTCGGCGGGGTCGGCGAACCGGACGACCTCGTCGAGCCGGTCGGCGCCGTGCTGGTGGGCGATGTCGCGGAGTGCGCCGCCGGAGCCGATCGCGGCGAGCTGCTGGTCGTCGCCGATCATCCGGACGGTGGCGCCGCGGGCCAGGCAGTAACCGACGATGCGGTCGAGGGTGAGGGTGTCGGCCATCCCGGCCTCGTCGATGACGATCAGGGTGTGCGGGCCGATGCATGCGGCCCAGCCCTCGAACTGACCCGTGATGATCTGGTGGTCGAGCTTGGCCAGCGTTTCGCTGAAGATCTCGGCGGCGTCGGTGAGCACGGCGGCTGCCGCGGCCGAGGGGGTGAGGCCGATCGCGTCGTACCCGCGCTCGGTCCACACCTGCGCGAGCACCTTCATCGCGGTGGTCTTGCCCGACCCGGCGGGCGCGAGCGCGAGCCGGACCCGGCGGTCGCTGCTGGCCATCTCCAGCACCAGGTCGCGCTGACCGCGGTTGAGCCGGTCGCCCTCGACCGCGGCGGCGCGGATGGTGATCTCGACCTCCTCGGGGTCGAAGGAGAACGCACCGTTCATCCCGGCCGCCGCGACCAGGCGCTCCTCGGCGTCGAGGACGCGGGCGCTGGTGAAGTGGTCGCGGCCGGTGTGGCGGTAGACGCTGGTGCCGTCCGAGCGCCGCAGCGCGTCGGGCTCGGTGATCGGGTCGCGATCGGGGGTCAGGTTCACGAACAGCTGCTCAGCGGCGTCGACGACCCACCGCACGACCTCACTGACCCGCTCGGGAGGTACGGCGACGTCGCGGACCTGGCGCTGCGCCTCGGCGTACACGTGCCAGGACTGCCAGGTCGCCTGATGCGCTTCGAGCTCGCTCAGCACGCGCTGCGCCGTCGCGTTCACCCAATCTGCCGACACCTGCTGCGGCTCGGGAGCGTTCGGGTGCAGCGCGGCGCGGATCATCGCGTCGAGCCTCGCCGGGCCGAGGAGGTCCGTGGCCTGCCGCAGCCACGCGTCGCGCTGCTGGGCCTCCGATCGCGGCTCGTGCTTGGACTGGCGCGTCTCCAGGTTTGCCTGTTGCGCCAGCGCGACGGCCTCGACCGGCGTCGGTGGCCGCCCCTGCGCGCGGGTGAAGTCGCGTGCCAGCTCGCGCTGGCGCTTGGTGATGTCGGCTCGACGTGTCGACCAGAGCCGACAGAGGCTCGGGTCGACCCCGACGATCTCGCGCACCGGCCGCTTACCCCCCGGCAGGGTCGGTCGAGGCGCGAAGCGGACGCCGAGGAGCGCGCGCAGGTGGTGCTCCAGCGCAGTGTTGTAGGTCTCCGAGGCGGCCACGACGTGCTGGTGAAGCACCCGGCCGTAGATCGAGAGCCACTTGCCCTCGCGGGTCTGCACTTTGTTGGCGACGGCGACGTGGGTGTGCAGGTCTGGGTCGCCGGCGCGGGAGTCGCGGTGGGTGAACGCGGTCGCGATCAGCCCGCGGGTTTCGACCTGCCGGGCACCGTTCGTGCCCTCGCGGGTGAAGATCACCTCGCGTTCGAGGTAGGTGAGCGCGTCGGCCACTGCTGCGTCGTGGGCCTGCTCGATCAGCTTGGCCACCTCGGGCAGCGCGACAGCCCAGAGCGTCGAGACCGACTTCATCGGGCTGAACGTGAGATCGTACCCGGCGACCGCGGTCTGCCGTGGCCGGGAGTAGCGCGCCAGCGCAGCCGACAGCTCGCGCTCCGAGGCCGGCTCGCGAGCGTGCTCCCGGACGAACCACTCCCGCGCGACCTCCGACTTGATCCGGGCTACGAGGTCGTCGGGCGGACGACCGGCCGCGGAGGTTGAGCTTGTCCAAATCCGCCGCTGCACCTCGGCGTTGAACCCGTCGACGCCCTCGGTCCCATAGACCTTGTACGGCGACCCGAGCGGCTCACCCGTCAGCGGATGCGAACCGGAGCCGAACAGGTGCTTCATCTGCTCGGCTGTGACTCCGTCCCCGGCCTCGAGTCCGTCGACCCCATCGAGCCCCGAGCCGACCCAGCGACCTGGCGCCTCGCCCTTCGCTGCGTAGTAGTCGGCCAGGGGAGTGGCGCCCTTCTCCGTCGAGTCGAGCGCCGCGACCTGGGTGGTCAGGTACTCGTAGCCCGACCCGGCCGACAGCTTGTGCAGCGTCATCACACGCCCCAAGGCCGCGGGCCTGGCACGAGTGGCCAGGACGGGCGGACCAATGAAAGAGGTGTGTCGGGCGCTGGGGATGTGCGGGGTGCTGGGGATATGCGGGGTGCTGGGGAAGTGCGGTGCTCGGTGTTGTGGCGGTGCGGATATTACGAGGTCGTGGGCGGTGTCCAGAACGTGAGTTGCGACTTGGTCGTGGACTTCTCAGTCACTATGCCCACGCTGTGGCGCGCACGGGTGATGGCGACGTAGTACTTAGCCCGAGTGGCGGGCGCCAGCTCCGCGCCGTTCTCGATAGCGGCCGTGATCGTCCCAGTGGGATGAATCAGGACACGATCGAACGACATACCCTTGACCTCGCCCATGTTGAGCGCGCCATTCGACGCCCACCTTGACCGCTTGTCCCACCGAAGCTCCTGTGGCGCATGAACGGCGCGGTATGAATCCAAGTGATCGACGTTGACGAGATGCACTCCGCTGTCGGGTGGAGTCTCGGCGTTCTTGGAGGTGGTCGCAGGCATTTCTGGATATAGGCCGTCAGCGAAGTCACAGATCAACTGGTTGCAGCGGTAGCTCTCGGTCAACGCTCGAGTCGTCAGTCGCCCATCATGGACTTGCCGCTCAATCCAGCCCATGATCGCGGCGCGGCGATGCTGACGGTTCCGATTGGCCGTGTTGGTGACGTAGACGGATTGTCGAGGGTCACCGACTCCGAGCACGCGCAGATCCGAGTCCATCAGGCGTATGAGCAGGTCTAGGTCCGGTCCCGCGAGATCTTGAAGTTCGTCGATGAAGATGGCGTCGTAACAGCTAGCGAGGCGACGCACGACCTTTCCGCCCGAGGCCTGATCGAGTGCACAGACGAGGTCGCTCACGACATCTTGGTAAAGGTCGAGCCCCTTATCGGTGTAGTACTGACGGAAGTCGTCCTTCTTGGCGTATCGAAGTGCTGGGACGCCGCTCCTGCGGACATGAAAATTGATCGAGCGGATGCTGAGGATGTCCGTCTTGTAGGCCTGATAGGGCTTGACACCTTCCCGCAGCAAGAACTCGAACCAGGACATCGTCGTTATCCGATGCTCTGCTCTAGCTTCTTCCCAGAGGCGAGTCCGGATCTCACGCAAGTTCTCACGTGTGTAAGTCGTGATGAGTACACGTCTGCTCCGGTCCACCAGTGCCTCGTCGAGCAGCAGCTTGGTCTTGCCCGAGCCGGCCGCCGCCATCACGAATTCGTTATGCGACGCCATCGATCGCATCCTGGATGTACTGAGGCCAGGTGACGGAGTCTGGTGGTGCGTCGTGAAACAGCAGGGCTGCCTCGGTCTTGTTGCTCATCATGTGTCTCAACAGGTCTTCGTCCGTGGTGTAGCTGGTGCCAAGGATGATGTTGACCCTGTCGCGACCGTTCGCGAGGAGCATCTGGGGCTCGAGCGTCGGTGCAGCGTCCTGGTCGCTTCGAGCCACCTTTATGAAGTCGTGCACCGTGTAGTCGGCGAAGCGGGCATCGACCTTGGTGGCGTGATCCCCGTCGTTGTCAGCAAGAACGACGACGGTGCGCTGTAGCGGAATGGCAAGATCCAGGTACCTCTTCGCGGAGAGCCCGCGCACGCTGATGACATCGATGCCGTCATCGATCGGCCGTCTGCCGAGTCTGTCGTGGTAGGCCCGCTGGAAGATCAGCTCATCGCTTGGGCCTTCGACAAGGACGACCTTCTTAGCCAGAACGAGTCGGAGCGTGTCGTATCCAGCGAGCTTCTTGAAGTAGCGCTGAGTGTCACCTGGTACGGAGCGGAGACGGATGGGTTGGCCCTCGCCAAGCAGCAACAGCTGGTCGAGTCCGAGCTTGTTGACAACGAACGAGCTGTGCGTGGCAATGATGACTTGCCGCCCATTGCGCTGCGAATCGATGCGCTCGACGAGCTCGTTGAGGCTCGAGAACGACAGATGGTTCTCAGGCTCCTCGACAAGAATGACGTGCGATTCGTCGACCCTGCGAGCCAAGGCCAACAGGATCTTGATGCGGTTCTGTTCGCCGCTACCAGCGAAGTGGAAAGGAAGGCGGTCGAGATGTGGCCCAAGGGCCGACTCCCATCCGTTGCTCCCGGATGTGTCGATCTCCAGCGAAAACGCCTTGCTAGTGACGCCTGCGCTCGAGGCAGCGACTGATGCGTTGATGCTTGCGATGGTGGGATTGCTGCCGAATTGTTCCTGATGCAGTCGATAACTCCGCGCTAGCTGCGCTCGATCCTTCGCGTCAAGCGTGTCTCCAATAATTCGCTGGAGGTGGAAGTCGGCCCCAGAGGATAGCCGGATGCGAGAGGCATCGATGAGGGAGGACTTCACACGCTGGGCCCTGACGTTGACGGGCTGTCCAGCGAAGTCAGTCCAATCGATCTTGTAGAACTCGGTTGGAACACTGGTTACGTCGGCGGGCCTCTCCAAGAAGGCCTGGTACTCATCCTCGAATTCCAGGTCGAGTGCTGCGTGCAGTCGGTACCCGGGCGAGTCCTCGCGCAGCGAGTTGTTCTCGCCCTTCATTCGAGCGACCGATGGGTCGTCGTCGAAGTAGAGCTCGATTAGTACCTCGGGTGGCTTTGGCGCTTGGCCCGCTTGGACGTCGGCGATGAAGGATGCAGCCACGGAAGCGGTGATGAAGTGGTGGGTGAACGCCGATTCGAAGAACCGACCGTTCCAGCGCTTGGTCAGCCCAAGGTTGATCGCCTCTAGCAGCGTCGACTTGCCCGCTTCGTTGTCGCCGACGAGCGTGTTGAGTCCGGGAGTGAGTTCGATCGTGCTCGCTTGAAAACGCTTGAAGTTCCTCAGCACGACCTGGCGAATCATGTTTCAACCCTCGCCCGGTGCCCACCGGGGCTAGACCTCTCGGTGCGGCGCGGATTACTCGCAGAGTCCGCATTGATGTGTCCCATCAGTCGGCGGTGTGCTCGGTCCAGGCCTGACCATCCCAATACCGAAGACGGGCGACGCCGTGCGGATCTGCATACCAATCCGCTGGAGGCAAGGGTGGAGGTGCCGCGGGCGACGCGTCCTCCGCTTGGGCGGACGCACCGCCGTCGTCGGCGGCTTCCGGCGAAAGTTCACCGGTGGTTTGCGGCAGAGAGTCGAACCATGCCTGGTCTAGCTCGTGAGCGCGCTTTGTGTAGAGGACGACCTCTGCCTTCAGCTGGTTACCTTTGACGATCGCTCGCACGGCGCACGCCTGGCCGCGGTCGCGGAGGAACCGGATGGCGGGTTCCAGATCACCCGACATTTTCGGCGTAAGGCGACCCGCTGTCTGGCCGTCGATTCGGACCTCGACGAACGGCTTTGGCGTACGCCCGGATTCGTCGACCGCCTCCTGCAGCGTGGCGTGCACCCAGCACTCGCCATGAGGGGTCAAGTACCTCGACGTTGCTTCGGGGTAGTTCTCTTCTCCCGTGACTTGGATCGCTGATCCCAGAGGGAGGATCTGGTGCGGAATGCCCGGGGCCTGGTTGGCGGGGCGAAGCATGTGGGGCTCGGGGAGATCGATCCGTACCGAGCCGAAGAATCGCTTTCCTCGCGAGTCCCAATCCTCTTGGTTCGAGCCCCAGACCCGGGCCATGGTTGACGGGGTCAATCCATCAGCCTGGATCGCGTCAAGCGCGGCGGCGTAGCGCTTTGCGTCCTCGCGGGCAAGAAAGCCGATCACCCCGCTCGACGCTCGGATCTCCACCGCATTCGAGTCGTACTTGTTGGAGGGGTCATGAACGACGGTGACCGGCACCAGGACCTCAGCACCGTCTGCGGGGAGGGGCCTGGGCAGGAGTGCCTGAAGCTCTCTGGAGTAGTGGGATTCGCCGACGACGTCGACTTGTCCCCAACCTCGTTGGCCCCAGATCTCAAATGTAGATCCGGCGCCAACCCGACGCGTATTGAAGAGGCCCATCCCGAAATCCCCTGCACATAGATCCAGCAGTCAGGAATGCCACGCTAGTAGGTTCTCCTGTTTGCGTCGGCGGGTTCGCCTAGATTGCCATGCATGGCGGAAATCGACTCCACAGGGCAAAACGGCGTCGGACGGGTACTCGGGACGCAGCCGGCATCCCCGCTCACGTTCTGGACGGCGCTGCTGCCTGATGAGTGGCTCCAGCTCGACGACGTCGTCGTCACTCGGCGCGAGGTACCCGGGCGTGGCGAGGTGACGACATCGGGGGTGGTAACGCAAGTGCAGGCCCGGCACGAAGGTGCGAGTTTCGAGTCCGATGTGCACGTAATTGCTGAAGGCGCACTACCGGGCGAGGTCGTGGAGTCTGCGGAAGTGACTGTGACCCGGGTCGAGCCGGAAGTGTTCGTACCGCCGACGCCAGGCGCGTCCGTTCGGCGCGCGGAGGGCAAGGAGCGTGACGTCGCTCTCTACTTCGACTCCATGGAACGACGCCTCCCGATCGGCATCGGCCGGGACGGCCTCCCCCTCTACGCGAACTTCGATTTCGTAGACGGCACCAAGGGCGCGCACGTCTCGATCTCCGGCATCTCCGGTGTTGCCACCAAGACCAGTTACGCGCTCTTCCTGCTGCACTCGGTCTTCACATCCAAGGTCCTTGGCGCCAAGGCCGTCAACACCAAGGCGCTGGTCTATTGCGTCAAGGGTGAGGACCTCCTCTACCTCGACTATCCGAACACCATGCTCACGTCGGAAGCGGCCGCCAAGTACGCCGACTTAGGGCTTCCCGCGGAGCCATTCAGATCCGTCCACGTCTTCGCTCCGCCGCGGCCAGGTGACTCAGCCGGAACTCCCAACGTCAGCGGACGTGCGGGAGGAGCGGTGTCAGCGATGTTCTGGACACTGCAGGAGTTCTGTCGTGATGAGTTGCTGCCGTTCTGCTTTGCCGACGCTGAAGACGACCGGGCGCAGTACACCCTCCTAATCGGGCAGGTGGCGGCACGCCTGAGGCGTGACGCTGCGTCGGTGGGTGACTCGGGTGCGGTGAGCATCGACGGCACCATCGTGCGCGACTGGGCTGCATTGGTGGATCTGCTCGACACGCAGCTCACAGACGACGTGGCACGGGTCAATTGGGTGCCGGCGTCGACGGCACTCGGCTCGGTCAACGCATTCCTCCGGCGTCTGCACTCTTCGGTGCGTCCATTGGGTCCGCTAATCCGGGGAGATCTGGACCTCCGCGGTCGCACTCAGGTGACTACGTCAGAGGCCCAGGTGACTGTTGTGGACCTGCACGCATTGCCTGACCGGGCCCAGCGGTTCGTCGTCGGGACTACGCTCCGTCGCGAGTTGTCGTCGAAAGAGGCGAGTGGGTCAGCTGATCCACTGACCTTTATCGTGCTGGATGAGTTGAACAAGTACGCGCCGAGAGAGGGCTCACACCCGATCAAGGAGATCCTGCTTGACGTGGCCGAGCGTGGACGCTCGCTCGGGGTGATCCTCATCGGCGCGCAGCAGACCGCCTCCGAGGTCGAGCGTCGGATCGTGTCCAACTGCGCACTACGAGTAGCAGGGCGTCTCGACTCCGCTGAGGCGGGTCGCCCAGAGTATGGCTTCTTGCCCACGGCCTTCCGTCAGCGTGCCGTCCTTGCGAAGCCAGGCTCGATGTTCGTGTCTCAGCCCGACATTCCGGTTCCGTTGAGCGTGGAGTTCCCGTTTCCTGCTTGGGCTACTCGCGTGGCCGAGGCGGGCGAGCCTCCATCCGTCGGGAGGGCCGTATCCGCCGATCCGTTCGCCCGGGTTGCCGCTCCAAGTCCCGACGACGAGCCAGCTCCGTTCTGAGCATGCGAGGGGACTCCGATGCGTATCCTCCACACCGCTGACTGGCACGTGGGCAAGGTCCTCAAGGGCCGCCCGCGCCTTGAAGAGCACGATGCAGTGCTACGCGACCTCATCCGTGTCGCTCGTGAGGAGGACGTCGACCTCGTCGTCGTGGCCGGTGACGTCTTCGACACATCGACCCCGACCCCAGACGCGCAGACCCTCGTGATCCGCACTCTTCTCGGCATGCGGGAGGACGGCCGGCACGTCATCGTTGAAGCCGGCAACCATGACAATCCCCGTCAGCTCGACGTCTTCCGGCCGATCCTCGGCGAGCTCGGCATCACCGTTGTCGGTCAGCCGCGCCGACCGTCGGACGGCGGCCGACTGGAGCTTACGACTCGTTCGGGCGAACGGGCGCGCGTGGCGGTGCTCCCGTTCATTTCGCAACGCAACGCGATCAGCGCGAGCCAGACGATGACGCAGACCGAGGCGGACAACAACCGTGTCTACGCCGACAACCTGAAGGCGATGATCGACGCCCTCACGGAAGGCTTCGACGCAGCCGGTGCCGTCAACCTGTTGATGACGCACGCCACCCTCGTTGGAGGCGCCCGTGGTGGCGGAGAGCGCGAGTCGCAGACCGTGTTCGAGTACGCCCTCCCGGCGACCCTCTTTCCCAGCCACCTTCACTACGCCGCTCTTGGCCACCTACACCGTCGCCAGACAATCCCCGGGCCGGCCCCGCTGCACTACTCCGGTTCGCCGCTGCAGATCGACTTCGGCGAAGGCGACAACCTCTCCCTCGTCGTGATCGTCGACGTCACCGCGGATACACCGGCCCGAACGCGGGACGTCGCGGTCACCGGAGGACGCCGGCTCCGGACCGTATGGGGCACGCTCGACGACCTTGCGACGCTCGACGTCTCGCCTGAGGACTGGCTGCGCGTGGTCGTGAGCGAGAAGCCGCGGGCCGGTTTGGCGGACGACGTACGCGACCTGCTCCCAGGCACGCTCGAGGTCCGGATCGACCCGGAGTTCGACCGACCAACGGCAACGACGACGACGACCCGGACCGCCGGTCGCAGCCCGGTCGAGCTCTTCGGTGATTACCTCACCTCCCAGAATCGAGGCGACACGGAAGTGCTCACGAAGCGGTTCGCGGAGCTCCTCGATGAGGTCCAAGGGGTGAGTACCTGATGCGCCCGCTGCGTCTCGACATCGAGGGCTTCGGCACGTTCCGTGATCCGGTGACCCTCGATTTTTCCGACACCGACTTCTTCGCTCTGGTCGGTCCTACCGGCTCTGGGAAGACCACCGTCATCGACGCGATCTGCTTTGCGCTCTACGGCTCCGCTCCGCGCTGGCCACGCAAGAACCAGGTTTCACTCGCCCTCGCGCCATCCACGAGCCATGCCCGCGTTGCGCTGGTCTTTGTGGTCGCCGGGAAGACGTACGCCGCGGTGCGCGTCCTCGCTCGCGCTGCTCGCGGCCAGGTGTCGACCAAGCAGAGCCGACTCATCTCGCTCCCGGCCGACATCTCCCTCGAGGGGAACCTGGGCGACCTCCTCAGCGAGGAGCTCGAGTCCTTTGCCGACTCCCCGGCGACAATGGACGAGGCGGTCGCGAGAATCCTCGGACTGACCTTCGAGCACTTCACACAGAGCGTCGTTCTCCCGCAGGGCGGCTTCGCGAAGTTTCTGCACGCGGAGAAGCGGGAGCGGCAGGACCTGCTCGTTTCGCTGCTCGGCCTCAGTGTCTACGAGAAGGTCGCGCAACGCGCCAACCAGCTCGCTAAGGACGCAGGCATCCGAGCCGGCACCCTGACCGAGGAACTCCGGACGTACGCCGACGCGACCGAGGCCGCTGAGCAGGCGGCCGCCGACAGGCATAGGGAGCTCACGACGCTGGAGGAGGGGCTCGAAGCCATGCTGAAGCCGTGGCACGACGCCGACGCTTCCCGAGCCAAGACCAAGGAGGCGGCGGCGGCCCACGAAGCGAGCCTGACGGCACTGAGCACGGTAGTGGCTCCTGCCGGGCTCACCGCCCTTGCCGACGACCGGGCCGCTGCCACCGCGGGTCTCACCTCTGCCGAGAAGGCCGAGAGCGTGGCCGACGCCAGCGTCGAGGCGGCCGAGGCGACAGCAGCTGAGGCAGGGGACGTGGGGACCTGGAAGCAACTCATTGACGCTCACGCCCAGTTCGGGGACCTGACGGCGAGGGAGGCTGGGGCCGCCGGCGAGGCCGCGGCTACGGCCTCGGCCCTCGAGCAGGCGCGCTCGACCGCGCAGGCGGCCGACGGAGACCTCGAGGCGGCTCGTGCTCTCCGGGAGAAGGTGCGCATCGCCCATCAGGCGGATGACCTCGCCGCGACTCTCGTCCCCGGGGAGCCGTGCCCGGTGTGCCTGCAGACCGTCGCGACCCTGCCTGACCGGTTCGCCCACGAGGGCCTTGCCGAGGCAGATGTGAGAGTCGCCGCGACCGAGACAGCCCGGAAAGTGGCACACACTGCGCTGAGCGACGCCCAGCTCGCCAACCAACGCGCGTTGGACGCGTTGGCGCACCTCGGCGACGACCTCGCCGCGCTCGGCCCTACTCTGGACGGTCAGCCAGATGCGGCGGCGGCCCAGACCTCGTACGCCGCGGCGGTCGAGGCCACTGGCGCGCTCACGACCGCCACGCAGGTCGCCCGCACAGCGCGCGAGGCGGCACGGAAGGCACGAGAGGCGCTCAAAGCGCTCGATGACAGGTGGGCCGACGCCGGGCGCCTGCTTGGCCAGACCCGCGACCGGGTGGCCCAGCTCGCCCCGCCAGAAGCCACGGGCGACCACATTGCCGACTGGGAGACCTTGACCACCTGGGCGCGGGCCAAGGCTGACGAGGTGGCCGTTCTGAGCGCCGAGCTCGACAAGCAGCGACTGCTCGCCGAGCAGGAGGAGGCGCGGCAGCGAGCCTCCGTCCTCAAGGTGCTGCAGCGCGCGGGAGTGGATGCACCGGAACGCTTCACCGAAGTGACCGTCCATTCGGCCGTGGCGAAAGCCGTCTCCGACGCCGCCGCCGCGGTGACCCGGGTCAAGGAGCGACGGGCGGGTGCGAAACGCCTGGAGAAGGAGATCGAGAAGCAGCGGGCCTCGGAGGTTCTCCACAAGGAGCTTGGCAACCTACTCAACGCCCGCAACTTCGAGCGCTGGATGGTCGAAGAGGCGCTTCAGGCGATGATGGTCGAGGCATCTGCCAACCTCAGCCAGCTCTCCGGCGGACAGTTCGAGCTGGTCATTGACGACAAGCAGGACATCCTGGTTGTTGACCACAACGACGCGAGCAGCCTGCGCCCCGTGCAGACTCTGTCCGGTGGTGAGACGTTTCAGGCCTCGCTCGCTCTCGCGCTTGCGCTTAGCTCGCAGATCGCTGCCCTCTCGCCCCACACCGGCCAGCTCGACACGATCCTGCTCGACGAGGGTTTCGGCACCCTCGACCCCTCGACACTCGACGTCGTTGCCAGCACCCTTGAGCAGCTGGCAGGTGGCGGCGAGCGCACGGTTGGCCTCGTTACCCATGTCGCGGCGCTTGCCGAGCGAGTTCCGGTGCAGTTCAAGGTCAAACGCGAAGGCTCTCGCTCCAGTATCGAAAAGGTCTGGGCGTGACCATTCGCGTTGCTGTAGATCCGTGGGATCCGTCATACGGTTCTGCCTTGAGCGAGTCGGCGCTTGATGACTCGACGGCGACGCTGACACTCGACTTGGAGACACCTCCGGAGTCGTGGGCGCCGGTCTCGGTGGCGAGCGGCGTCTGGCGCCCAGCAGAGGTGCTGATTGTTGACGGCGTGCGCCGCATCGATGCGCGAGTGTGGTTCACCCCTCCGGGCGAACCAGTGCCCGTGATGGGCATCGCAGCGAGCTATGCCGCTGGCGTGGTGCGCATCGATGGCCGCGCACGCGTTGAGGCGATTACCCAGTCGCGCGGGGTCTACACGAGTTGCCCCCAGGCGGAAGACCTTGTATCGCCACTCGCGACCTACCCAGTAAGGCACACAGCCGGAGGTGAGTACGACGACCTCATCCTCGCGGTGCAAGGCCACATGCGCGACCTCGAGCTGCAGGCGGCACTGTCGACCCGCACCAGCGAGGATGACCTTCTCGTTGTCGACGGTCCTCTTCGCGGCCGCACGACCATCCCGCGGACGATCGGCTACATCAAGACCCACCAAGCCGCGTACCTGCCGGTGGAGCTGAATGCCGTGGTCGCGGCTCTAGCGCCTGGTGAACGAACTCCAGCGTTCTCAATTGGTACGACTTGGTCCCGGCACACCTGGTATCTCAAACTCCCGGTCGCGTCAGCTTCTCCGTGGGCCGGCATTGTCCGATGCGAGGTATCGGACTCGTTGACAAGAGCCGAGGTGGTCGCTCTCGCCGATGCGTCGACCCAGGTGCTGCCGCCACTCGCCTCGCAAGCGCATAAGGACCCGCGCGCCCCGCAGAACCTCATTCCTATCGGGGGCTTGGAGAAGACGCTCCGCCATCGACTGGGCGACGCCGTGAAGCTCCATCGTTGTCTGAGCCAATATGCCGCGACGACCTGAGTGCGTAGACCAGATCAGGTCCGCGGGCGTGGATGAGGTCAATGTGGGCGCATGATCGTCCACGGAGCTCCGGAGTCGGATCGAGCGATCGGTTGACCGCCATCTCCGAACTCGACCGCAAGAGGTTCTCGCACACGGTCAACTTGGTCGCATCTGTCGCGCCGAGTCCGACGCGCCAGGCCGAGACAGCCGGGCGGGCGGAGTGGCCACTGGGGGCCAGATCCTGACCTTGGGGTATGCAGGCGGCCACCGGGGCCGCCCACCTACCGAGGGGATATTCATGCCTGCCACGATCACTCGACGCCTCGTCTCACTCGCCGACGCGGCCGATGCGCTCGCCGTGTCGACGCGGACGGTCCGCCGTTACATCGCAGACGGGCAGCTCGACGCCGTACGGCTCGGCCGCAAGACGCTGCGTATCAAGGTCGACTCGATCGAGAGGTTCATCGACGCCAGGCCGGTCGGCAACTGGCGCTGATCAGCGATTCCGCTCCTTGCGGGGGACTGGCTCGCTACGGTCGAACGACTTGAGTGAGAGGGCATGAATGGAGCCGGCTGAGACTACGAACGAGAGGCGGATGAAACTCCGCTATCCGGGCGTCTGTCGTATTTGCGGTGCTGAGCTGGTCGCACGCCAGGAGGCCATCTACGAGCGCGCCTCCAAGACGGTCCGGTGCGCGGAGTGCCCGACCGAGCCTGATGTCGCAGAGGAGGCGCTGGGCGAGCTCGGGGTAGAGCCGAAGTCGGCCTCCCAGGAGAGTGGGGCTGCCGGCGCCTCGGCGCTGCGAGAGTACGAGCGGCGCAAGACGAGGCGCGAAGAGCAGATCCGGACCGAACATCCGAGGCTCGGAGGTCTGATTCTTGCGCTGTCCGACGATCCGCAGAGCACGAAGGCGTGGGCGTCGGGCGCCAAGGGAGAGGCCGCGCTGGGCGCAAGGCTCGACAAGCACACGTTGGACTCGATCGCAGTCCTGCACGATCGGTGCATCCCTAGGACGAGGGCCAACATCGACCATATCGTCGTGACGCGTGCCGGGGTGTTTGTGGTCGACGCGAAGCGCTACGTCGACAAGCGACCTGAGTCGCGGGTCGAGGGCGGCATCCTGCGGCCGCGAGTGGAGAAACTGACGGTCGGGGGGAGAGATCGCACCACGCTGGTCGACGGTGTGCTCGGCCAGGTCGAGCACGTGCGTGCCGCGCTTGCCGACGAGACCATCGATGTGTCTGGCGTGCTCTGCTTCATCGATGCGGACTGGCCCCTGGTCGGGGGAGCATTCTCCGTCCGCGGCGTACGGGTCGTCTGGCCCAAGAGGCTGAGCAAGATCCTCGACGAAGCGACCGGAGAGGTCGACGTCACCGCCGTCCGCGACCGGATTGCTGCGGCCTTCCCACCGGCCTGACTGTCGTGTTTCGAGGCTCGCTTCTCTCGCACCTCAACCACCAGGGAGCGGTCAGACCCGGTCAGAAGGGCCGGTTCGTTGTTCCCCGATTGTTCCCCGAATTGGAAAGAGACCCTCGAAAGGGCCTCTGACCTGCGGTTATCTGGTGGGCGATACTGGGTTTGAACCAGTGACCTCTTCCGTGTCAAGGAAGCGCGCTACCGCTGCGCCAATCGCCCTAGATCTTGAGTTGTCCTGGTGGAGGTGTGGAGGTGGGTACGGGATTTGAACCCGTGTACACGGATTTGCAGTCCGTTGCCTCGCCTCTCGGCCAACCCACCGTGGAGGCCAAACACTGAGAGACCTCTCCGAGCGGACGACGAGGCTCGAACTCGCGACCTCAACCTTGGCAAGGTTGCGCTCTACCAACTGAGCTACGTCCGCCTGCGATCCCCTCCGACCCGATCTCCCGGGGCGGCTGAGCGCGTGGAAACAGTAGCCGATGAGGTCGGAGGCACAAACTCGGCGGTCCATCTCCGGCGCGCCGCGGGCGGCGGAATCCGGCCTGGGAGCAGCAGGCACAATGCACTCGTGCGCGCCTGGGTGAACGGTCGGCTGCTGGCTGAGGCTTCACAGCCGGCTGTCGCGGTGAGCGACCACGGGCTCACCGTCGGCGACGGCGTCTTCGAGACGATCAAGCTCTACGACGGGCAGCCGTTCGCTCTGCAGCTTCACCTCGACCGGTTGGCGCGCAGCGCCGAGGGCCTCGGTCTCGTCGAGCCGGACCAGGACGCGGTGCGCCAGGGGATCAGCGAGGTCCTCGCGGGCACGTCGTGGCCGATGGCCCGGCTGCGGGTCACCTACACCGCCGGGCCGGCGCCGCTGGGTTCCGGGCGGGGCCAGGCTCCGCCCACCCTGATCATCGTTGCCGACGAGTTGGCCCCGGCCGCGGACGCCGTGGCGGTGGCGACGGTGCCCTGGCCCCGCAACGAGCGGGGGGCGCTGGCGGGGCTGAAGACGACGTCGTACGCCGAGAACGTCGTCGCCCTGGCCGAGGCCCACCGCCGCGGGGCGACCGAGGCGGTCTTCGCCAACCTGGCCGGACACCTGTGCGAGGGCACGGGGTCCAACGTGTTCTACGTCGTCGACGGTGAGCTGCGGACGCCGTCGCTGAGGAGCGGCTGCCTGGCCGGCGTCACCCGGGCCCTGGTCCTCGAGTGGTGCGGGGGAGTCGAGATCGACGAGCCGATCGAGGTCGTCGACGGGGCCGCCGAGATCTTCCTGGCCTCGACCACCCGCGACGTCCAGCCGGTCTCGCGGTGGGACGACCGGGTGCTCGACGTGCCCGGCCCGGTGACCAGGGCCGCCCAGGAGGCCTGGCGCGCGAATGAGGGAAGCCTGCTGGGGATGGGCTAGCATCGGCGGTCGCAGAATCCGGTTCATCCCGGGCGATTGGCGCAGTGGTAGCGCGCTTCGTTCACACCGAAGAGGTCACTGGTTCGAACCCAGTATCGCCCACCAGATCTTTCCCCAGAGTGGTAGCGCGGCTCTGCCGTTCGCACCGAAGAGGTGACTGGTTCGAACCCAGCATCGCCCACCAGTTCTAGGCGACAGCGTGGCAGCGCGGTTCGGCAAGAACGTCCGAGATCGGGCGGCCTTTCGCCTCTACCGCACCCGCACCCGCCGCAGAAGGCTGGGGGCAGAGAGCCGAATCTCCCGGGCTCGCGTGTGGGAGGGGGTCGCTGTGAAGGTCAAGCTCCCGGTCGAGGTGGGCACTCGCCCGCCTGGCCTGCTCGACGAGTGGGTGGCAGCTGGACTCATGACGCCGGACCAGGCAGCCGCCATCCGCAGCTACGAGGCGAACCGACCCGGTGCCCCGGGGACCTCGCTGGTCGTGGAGGCGCTCGGCTACATCGGTGGCGTCATCATGCTGACAGGGGCCGGCATCTTGGTCGGTCTCCTCTGGGACGACCTGCCGGTCGCGGTGCGGCTGGCCCTGGTCGGCCTCACCGCGCTCGCCCTGGTCGCGGCCGGGCTCGCCGTACCCGATCGGCTCGGTGAGGCCGCCGGCCGGTTGCGCTCGGTGCTGTGGGTGCTGGCCGTCGCGGCGACTGCCGGCTTCCTGACGGTCCTGTCCGTGGACGTGCTGGACCGGTACGACGAGGACGCGCTCCTGGTGGTCTTCCCGCCCACGGCCGTTGTCGCGGCCGCGCTGTGGTGGATGCGCCGCACCTGGCCCCAGCAGCTCGCCCTGCTCGTGTCGCTGGCCATGTCGGCCACCGCCGTCGGGGTGCAGGTCACCGACTCCGAATCGGCGCCGGGACTCGCTGTGTGGACTCTCGCCGTCGCCTGGACCGCGGTGGCGTGGACCGGCTGGATCCAGCCCCGCGCGACGGGGGTGGCCTTCGGTGGGCTGGCCGCGATCTTCGGAGCGATGACGACCGGTTGGGACCTCGGGATCGTCCTCGGACTCGTGACCGCCGTGGTGCTGCTGGCACTGGCGCTCCTCGAGCGCAGCCTGCCGCTGCTCGCCGTCGCCGCACTGGGCATGCTCCAGGCCGCCCCGCGGGCCGCGATCGAGTGGTTCCCCGGCCGACTGTCGGCGTCGCTGACGCTGATCGTCGTCGGCGGACTGCTGGTCGCCGCAGCCGTCTGGGTCGCTCGCCACCAGCACCACGGAGAACGGCCGGCCACCTGACGTCAGCTCGAGAGTGCGAGAAGAGGGAGGAATTTCGATGACCCAGTTCCAGATGCCGCCGCCCACACCCGCGGCCGCAACGAACCCCGACAGTGACCTGCGCGGGCGTGCCCTGACGCGTCTGAAGAAGAAGCGCGAGTTCTACGGGCACGTGCTCATCTACCTCGCGGTCAACAGCTTCCTGGTCGTCATCTGGTGGATCACGTCCAGTGGCTTCTTCTGGCCGGGCATCGTGATGGGCGCTTGGGGGATCGGACTGTTGATGAACGCGTGGGACGTCTGGCAGGGCGACTTCTCCGACGCCGACATCGAACGCGAGGTCGCCCGGTTGCAGCGTCGTCGCTGAACACACCAGGACCGGGGGCGCCTCCGCCCCCGGTCCTGGTTGTCTCGGGACTCAGATCCCAGCGCTCAGATGAAGAGCAGCTGGGCGCCGTCGGTCTTCTCGATGAAGTCGCCAGCGCTGATGATTCCCTCGACGTCCTCATAGAGGTCGTCCTCGGTCAGGTGGTTCATGTCCGCCGACAGCCGGCAGGCCCACAGGTGCCCACCCGAGGCGACGATCTGCTCGAGGAACTCCGGGACCTCCGGGACGTCCAGGGCCGCGATCGACTTCTTGAGCTTCGAGGTGGCCATGGCGGTCATCCCGGGCAGACCGCCCAGGCCCTGGGGCATGTGCGTGGCGGTGTTACCGAGCATCGTGAACTTGAGGTGGCCCATCGTCTCCTTGGTGATCATGTCGAAGCCCCAGAACGTGAAGAACAGATGGGTCTCGACCCCCTCACCGAGGGCGGCGTTGGCGAGGATCAGGCCCGGGTAGGCCATGTCGAGGTTGCCCTTGGAGCAGATGATCGCGAGCTTGCGTCCCTCGCTCTGCGTGTCCCCGAAGTCGGGGACGGGCGCGGTGGCGGTGACAGGGGTGTCGGTGACAGTCATGAGGGTCTCCTCGGTCAGACGCAGCCGTGCGGCTTGGGCAGCCCGGCGACGTAGGCCATCTTCTTGGCCGGCTTCTGGGGGAACAGGACGAACAGCTGCTTGACGGGGATGCCGCTGCGCGTGGACAGGCGGCGCAACGTCGCGGTCTCACCCGTCTCCGCGAAGTCCGTGCGGAGGAACCGCAGGACCTCCCAGTGCTGGTCGGTCAGCGTGATGCCGATCTGGGCGGCCAGGGCGGGGGCGAGTTCCTCGGTCCACTCGGTGGGGTCGGTCATGAACCCCTCCTCGTTGACGTGGAACTCGTGCCCAGCGAGCGTTGCGGTGGTCATGTGCTGCTCTCCTTCTTCTGTGTCTGGTCGGGCGTGTCGACCGGGTGCTTGCCGGCCATGGACATGTGGGCGGGCAGCGGGATGGGGCGGCCCGGGAGCAGCACGTTCCAGTAGATCCAGCGGAACGCGAGCTTGCCGAGGTGGTTGGCGCGGGTCTCCTTCAGCAGCCCGAGCGGGCCGGCGTACGGCACCGGGTAGGTGCCGGTGAGCGGCTCTGTGTCGTAGTTGAAGTCGATCAGCAGGGCTTTCTTGTCTCCCGACTCGATGAAGCAGTTGGCGTGCCCGTCGAACGACCCGGTCATCGGGCGGCCCTCGACGTGCTCGAGGAAGTTGTCGACGAAGACCTCCACCGAGAAGTGCGCGACCGAGCCGGCCTTCGAGGTGGGGATGTTGGAGGCGTCGCCCACGGCGAACACGTTGGGCCGGACGGTGCTGAGCAGGGTGTGCTTGTCGACCGGCACGTAGTTGAGCTCGTCGGCCCCCAGCCCGGATCGGGCGACGAAGTCGGCGCCCATGTTGAGCGGCACGGTCACCAGCAGGTCGAACGGGACCTCCCGCTCGTCGTAGGAGACGAGGCACTTGCGCTCGTTGTCGATGCTCTCGACCAGGAAGTCGCTCTCGACGACGACCTTGCGCTCCTCGAGCAGGCCGCCGAGGTGCTCGGAGGCCACCGGCTTGGTGAAGGCGCCGGGCAAGGGCGTCACGAACACCAGTTCCACCCGGTCGCGCAGGTGGTGCTCGCGGAGCCACGCCTCGGCCAGGAAGGTGAATTCCAGCGGCGCCACGGGGCACTTGATGGGCATGTCGGTCACGTGCACGACGAGCCGGCCGTGGTCGAAGTCAGCGAGGGCCTTCGCCAGCGACTGGGCGCCCTCGAGGCTGTAGAAGTCGAAGATGCTCCGGCGCCACTCGGGGCCGAGCATCCCGGGCGTCTGGTCCGGACGCGGCGAGGTGCCGGTGGCGACGACCAGGTAGTCGTAGCCCAGGGAGCGCCCGTCGCTGAGGTGGACGGTGTCCTGGTCCACGTCGACGCGGTCGATCTCGCCTAGGACGAGGTCCACGCCCTCCGGCACGAACTCGTGCCGCGGGCGGCTCAGCTGGCCGACGTCGTACATGCCGAACGGCAGGAAGAGGAAGCCGGGCTGGTAGGGGTGGACGTCGTCCTGGTCGACGACGGTGATCTCCCACTCGTCGCGGGGGAGCTTGCGGCGCAGCTTGTTGACGATCATCGTGCCGGCTGTTCCGGCTCCCAGGACCACCAGTCGTCTCGTCACGGCGTTCTCCTCGCTCTGTCTCAGGCTTGCTTCGTGCTTCACGCTACGAACGCCTGCCCCTCGGGAGCAGGGCCAAAGGTCCCCCTGGGGGGATACCTTCGCCACACCGCTCGGGACGGCGTCGGGCCCCGGCGAAACCCCCGGGCGTCGGCGGCGCCCCCGTCGTTACGATCGACACATGTCCGAGCTCAAGATCGCCCTCGTCCACGCAGGTCAGCGTGAGGACGTCGCGGTCACGACGGGCACCAAGGCCTGGGAGCCGTTCAAGGAGCAGGCGGACGTCATCGCCGCGCGCGTCAACGGCGAGCTCAAGGACCTGTCCTACGAGCTCCAGGACGGCGACGAGCTCGAGGGCGTGGCCATCGACAGCAGCGACGGCCACGACATCCTGCGTCACTCGACCGCGCACGTGCTCGCTCAGGCCGTGCAGGACCTGTTCCCGGACGCCAAGCTCGGCATCGGCCCGCCGATCACCGACGGCTTCTACTACGACTTCGACGTGGCGACCCCGTTCCATCCCGAGGACCTCGACAAGATCGAGACCCGGATGCGCAAGATCATCAAGGAGGGGCAGCGGTTCTCCCGACGCGTCACCACCGACGCCGACGCGCTCGGCGAGCTCAAGGACGAGCCCTACAAGGTCGAGCTGATCGGCCTCAAGGGATCCGGCAAGAGCGACGACGCGGCCGAGGGCGCGAGTGTCGAGGTCGGGGCCGGCGAGCTGACCATCTACGACAACATCCGGCGCGACGGCGAGGTCGCCTGGAGCGACCTGTGCCGCGGCCCGCACCTGCCGACCACCAAGCGGATCCCGGCGTTCAAGCTGATGCGATCCGCGGCGGCCTACTGGCGCGGCGACGAGAAGAACAAACAGCTCCAGCGCATCTACGGCACCGCCTGGGAGTCCAAGGAGGCGTTGGAGGCGCACCTGCACCGGCTCGAGGAGGCCGAGCGCCGCGACCACCGCCGCCTCGGTCGCGACCTCGACCTCTACTCCTTCCCCGACGAGCTCGGCTCCGGCCTCGTGGTCTTCCACCCCAAGGGCGGCGTGATCAAGCGGGAGATGGAGGACTACGTCCGGCGCCGGCACATCGAGGAGGGGTTCTCCTACGTCGGCACCCCCCACATCTCCAAGGACGGGCTGTTCCACACCTCCGGCCACCTGCCCTACTACGCCGACACCATGTATCCGCCCATGGAGCTCGAGGGCGCGAAGTACCAGCTCAAGGCGATGAGCTGCCCGATGCACAACCTGATCTACGCCGCGCGTGGGCGGTCCTATCGCGAGCTGCCGCTGCGGCTCTTCGAGTTCGGCGGGGTCTATCGGTTCGAGAAGTCCGGCGTCGTCCACGGCCTGACCCGGGTCCGGGGCATGACCCAGGACGACTCCCACTCCTATGTCACCCCCGAGCAGGCGAACGCCGAGATCAAGCACCTGCTCAACTTCTGCCTCGGGCTGTTCCGCGACTTCGGGCTCGACGACTTCTATCTGGAGATGTCGACGCGCGACGACTCCAGGCCCGAGAAGTTCATCGGCAGCGACGAGCAGTGGGAGGTCGCCACCCGGGTCCTGCAGGAGGCCGCCGACGAGTCCGGACTCGAGCTGGTGCCCGACCCGGGCGGCGCGGCGTTCTACGGCCCCAAGATCTCGGTCCAGGCCAAGGACGCCATCGGCCGGACCTGGCAGCTTTCGACCATCCAGTACGACTTCAACCAGCCCGAGCGGTTCGAGCTGGAATACCAAGCGGCCGACGGCTCCCGGCAGCGACCGGTGATGATCCACTCCGCGAAGTTCGGCTCCATCGAGCGGTTCCTCGGCGTTCTGGTGGAGCACTACGCCGGTGCCTTCCCGCCGTGGCTGGCGCCCGTGCAGGTGCAAGGCATCCCGATCGCCGAGCGGCACGCTGACTACCTGTACGACGTGGCCCGGCGGCTGCGGGCGGCCGGGATCCGGGTCGAGGTCGACGACTCCGACGACCGGATGCAGAAGAAGATCCGCAACGCCCAGGTCCAGAAGGTGCCGTTCATGATGATCGCGGGCGACGACGACGTGGCCGCCGGTGCGGTCTCGTTCCGCTACCGCGACGGGCGCCAGGACAACGGTGTCTCGGTCGAGGAGGCGATCGCCCGGGTGGTCGCCGCTGTGGAGTCGCGCGAGCAGGTGTGAGCACCGGCGCGAGGCGTGCCCTGGCGGCTCTGGGCTGCCTGGGTCTGCTCGCCGCGTGCTCCGCGGAGGACCCACCGGCCGCGTCGCCCAGCGCGTCCACCACCGCGACCGAGCTGCCCACGGCCCCGCCGGTCGACGAAGCCGAGCTGCAACGTCAGGAAGAGCTGGTCCAGCTGGCCGCGGCAGCGCAGGAGCAGGCCGCCATCCTCAACGCGCAGGAGGACGCGATCCCGCCGCGGGACGGCCCGGTTCTCGGCGCTGACATCAGCTGGCCCCAGTGCCCGCCGGGTATGGGCATCGAACACAAGGAGACCTCGGGCCAGCCGATGCCCACCGCCGAGGCGGAGTACGTCGTGGTCGGCCTCACCAACGGGCCGGGGTTCCACGCCAACCCGTGCCTGGCCGACCAGGTCGCCTGGGTGAAGCAGCGCGGCCTGCTGCTCGCGGCGTACTCGGTCATCAGCTGGCCCGACGAAGCAGCCCAGGCCGAGTACGGCGGTCTGCGGGGAGCCGGGTATGCGCAGGCGCAGTTCAACGTGGCGTCGATGGAGGCGGCGGGGCTCGACTCGCCCCTCGTCTGGCTCGACGTCGAGCAGGTGCCGTTCAACGAGTGGAGCGCCGACACCGCCGCCAACGCGCAGGTGGTCGTGGGCGCTGCCCAGGGCTACCTCGACGCCGGCTTCCGGGTCGGCGTCTACTCCACGCCCTACATCTGGGAGTCGCTCGTCGGCGACCTGGCCTTCGGGGTGCCGGAGTGGCGGGCGGCCGGTCAGACCTCCCAGGCGGAGGCCTTGGACCGGTGCGGCGACGACTGGTCGATCCAGGGTGGTCGTGCCGTGCTCGGACAGTGGGTCCAGGACGGCCGCGACAAGAACATCACCTGTCCCGGGATCGAGGCCGACCTCGGGCGTTGGTTCGCCCGCGGCTGACCCCGATCCCGGCTCTCCGCCTCAGGCGCGGGCGGTGATCACCATGTTGAAGGCCGACTCGGTGACCTTCTTGGCGTTCGGGAACCCACCGTCGGCGAACGCCTTCAGCGTCCGCTTGGGGCCGGCCTGGTTGCCCAGTGCCGGGCCGCCCTGGGACATCGCGTTGGGGACGCACAGGTTGTGGCCCGACGCGTACCAGACCAGGCCGAGAGGGTGGAGGTTGTCCTCCAGCCGGTCGCCGGCGTTGGGCTCCACGGCGAAGAACCAACCGTCCTCGGCGAGGTGGGCCTTGGCGTGCGCCAGGGCACCCACGGGGTCACCCAGGTCGTGCAGGGTGTCGAACATGCAGATGAGGTCGTAGGTGCCGTCGTAGGCCTGGGCCTCGGCGACCTCGAAGGTGACCCGGTCGGCCACGCCCGCGCCGTTCGCTGCGATCTGGGCGCGGCGCACGGACTCCTCGTGGAGGTCGATCCCCACGAAGGTCGAGGCCGGGAACGCCTCGGCCAGTGCGATGGTCGCGGTACCCAGCCCGCAACCCACGTCGAGGACGCGGATCCCCGACTCCAGGCGGGCGGCCAGCTCCGGCTCGGCCGCCAGCCACTCCGGGACCAGCACGTTGCGGAACGCCGGGCGGAAGAACCGCTCGAACCCCACGAACAGCCGCGAGTCGTGCTCGTGCCACCCGAGGCCCTCGCCGCTGGCGTAGCCGTGCGCCAGCTCGTCGACGGTCGGCCAGACCGAGGCGAGCACTTCGAACCCGGAGGCCATGAACGCCGGGCCGTCCTCGTCGGCGAGGACCAGGGCGTGCTCGGGCGGCAGGGTGAACGACTGGGTGGCGGGGTCGTACGTGACGTAGCCGGCGGCGGCCTGCGCGGCGAGCCACTCCCGCACGTAGCGCTCGGTGTAGCCGAGGCGCTGGGCCAGCTCGACGCTGGTGCTCCCGGGATGCGCCGCGAGATCGCGCCACAGACCGATCCGGTAGCCCAGGTAGGCGAGCAGGGTGTTGTGCCCGATGCCGAGGTCGTTGACGATCTTCCCGGCGAACTCCTCGACCTTGGCCTCGTCGATCGGGGCCGCCGGGGCCTCGTGCTCCGCGAGCTCGTTCGAGACCTCCGTCGTGGTCTGGTCGTGGGTGGCGATTGTGCTCATGATGGTCCTCTCGTCGTGGCGGACCCGGATGGCCCGCCGACGCCGTCCACGCTCGGGTATCCGTCTGGCACGACGCTGTCGTGGCGCACTCACCTGTCCGTGGGCCGTGACAGCGGCGTGACAGTCGCGGCCAGCAGGATGGAGCCATGACCGTCACCGACTTCGCCTGGCTGGGCACCACGATGGTGGTGTGGGCCCACCCGGACGACGAGACCTACCTGAGCGGAGGGACCGCGGCAGCTCTTGTGGACCTCGGTCACCGAGTCGTCGCCGTCACCGCGACCCGCGGCGACGCCGGTGGTGAGGACACCACACCGGCAGGCCGGGCAGTGACCGCGGAGCTACGCACCACGGAGCTCGAGCAGGCCCTCCACGTCCTCGGCGTGACCGAGCACTACTGGCTGGGCTACGAGGACGGGCGGTGTGCGGAGGCCGACCCGGAGCCCGCCGTAAGCTGCCTGGCCGATCTTCTCGACGACGTGCACCCGGACACGGTTCTGACCTTCGGGCCGGACGGGTTCACCGGGCACCCGGACCATCGCGCAGTGAGCGGGTGGGTCGACCTCGCGCTGTCTCGCAGCACGGCCTCGCCCCGGTTGCTGCACGCTGTGGCCACCGAGCAGGACCGCGTCGACCCGCAGCTCGACCAGGACTTCGGCGTCTACGAGCTCGGCCAGCCGCGAATCGTCGAGCCGGGCGAGCTGGCCCTGCGGCTGGCCCTCGACGCTGCGTCGCTGCGGCGCAAGGTGACTGCCCTGCAGGCGCAGGCCTCGCAGACGGGCAGACTGATCGAGGCGGTCGGCCTGGACCGGTTCTCGGCATGGGTCGCGGTCGAGGCGTTCGCGGAGCCGGCCGCGGTCGCGGCAGACTGAGGTCGCATGGACTCCCACCCCCGGTCGCCCGAGGTGTGGGTGGGTGTCCTCGGCCCTCTCGCGCTGCGGGTGGACGGGGCCGATGTCAATGTCCCGGGCGTCCGCCGCCGCACGCTGCTCGCCACCCTGGCGCTGGCGCAGGGCCGGGTGGTCGGAGTCGATCGGCTCATCGACGCGCTCTGGCCCGACGACCCACCCGAGGACGCCGCCCAGGCGCTCTACAACCACATCTCCCGGCTGCGTGGTGACCTGGGGCCAGGCGCGCGGCGGCTCATCCGCCGTGGCGCCGGCTACGTGCTCGAGCTCGCCGACGACGAGCTCGACGCGAACGTGGTCCGGGTGGCATCGGACGGGCTGGCCGGGCAGTCGCCCGAACGCGTCCTCGCCGAGGCCCAGGAGGCGCTGGACCTGTGGCGCGGCCCCGCGCTCGAGGAGTTCCGGGGCCACCCCGAGCTCGGTGTCGAGGCAGTGGCGCTCGACGAGCTGCGGCTGCGCCTGCACGACGAGATGGTGCGGGCTCGGATCGAGGTCGGTGACGGGACCGCCGTCGCGGACGCGAGCGCGGCGGTCGCGGCAAACCCGCTGCGCGAACGCAGCGTGCTGCTGCTCATGCGAGCGCTGGCCGGTGAGGGCCGTGCGGCGGAGGCGCTGGCAGCCGGCTCCACCTACCGACGTCGCCTGGCCGAGGAGACCGGTCTGGACCCGGGGCCTGCGCTGGGGAGACTCGAGCAGGACATCGCGGCGGGCGGCCTCGCCCCGCGCGGGCAGCCGAGCGCAGGACCTGCGCGCCGCACCGTGGCCCGTCCGTCCGGGCCTTTGGTCGGACGCCAGCAGGACTACGACGAGGTGTTGCGGCTGCTCGCCGGCCACCGGGTGGTCACGGTCACCGGCCCGGGCGGCGTGGGCAAGACCCGGCTCGCGCTCGAGGTCACTGCCGGGCTCGCCGAGGCCGAGCAGGTCGACGCGGTCGTGGTGGACCTCGCCGCCGTCGAGGATGCCAGCCGCCTCCTCCAGGCCGTGGCCTCGACCGTCGGGCTGCGTCTCATCGCTGCGGAGCCGTCCACCCCGCTCGAGGTTGCCGCCGCCTTGGCCGAGAGTCATCTCCTGCTCCTGCTCGACAACGCCGAGCACCTGGCCGAGGCCTGCCGCGACCTCGTCGACGCCATCGACCGGCACGCTCCTGCGGTCCGGGTGCTGGTGACCTCACGCGTGACGCTGCACGCGACGAGCGAGTACGTCATCCGCCTGCAGCCGCTGCCGACGCCACGTGACGTCGGCGACCTCGCGTCCCTCGAGCGGCAGCCGAGCGTGCGGGCGTTCCTCGAGCACGCCCGACGCCGGGACCGCGGCTTCGAGCTGACCGCCGTCGACGCCACACCGCTGGTCGAGATCCTGCAGCACCTCGACGGCCTGCCCCTCGCCATCGAACTGGTCGCCGGGCAGGTGGCGATGCTGCCACTCACCGCTGTGCGCGACCGCTTGAGCCGGTCCCTCGACCTGGCCACCCTGGGCGACGGGCACGAGAACGACCGGCAGCGCACGTTGCGGCTCACGATCCGGTGGTCCTACGACCGCCTGACCTCGGCGCAGCAAGCACTGCTGCGGGCTGTCGCAGCACATCCGGGCGGTGTCGACCTGACGACGGTGGAGGAGATCGCCGACGAGGTTGCTCCCGGGCACGACCCGATGCGCCTCCTGCACGGCCTGGTGGACGCGTCGCTGATCGACGTGGACCCCGGTCGCACCCGTTACCGACTGCTCTACACGGTGCGGACCTTCCTGCAGGAGGAGGTCGTGGCCCTCGGTGAGTCCGCGGACGCCGAGGACGGGTTCCTGCGCTGGGCGGTCCGGGCGGCGGAGGAGATCGGTGCCGGCCTGTACACCTCGACCGAGGGGATGGCCGACCGTCGTCTCCGTGCCGAGCTCGACAACCTACGAGCCGCCCGCGACCTGGCACGCAGCCGCGGACTGCTGGACGAGCGGGTGGAGATCACGTTGGCGCTCGACCAGCCTTCGATCTGGCGCGACCTCCGCGAGGTCTGGTCCTGGTGCCTCGAGCTCGCCGCCGCTCCGGAGACCACCGGTCACCGCCGCGAGGTGGAGATCCTCGGCGCAGGAGCGGAGGCCGCCAGACAGGCAGGGGACTACGACCGTGCCGCCGAGCTGGCGACCCGGGGGCTCGAGATCGCCGGAGAGGCGGGTCACGTCTCGGCGGCGACGGCACGGTGCTGGTCGGCCCTGGCGGCAGTCGCCCACTACCGAGGAGACTTCGCCTCGGCCACCCGGGACTGGGAGCGGAGCGCCCGCGCCGTGGGTGCGACGGCAGCCGGCCTGCTCGCGAGCGCGGCGCTGGCGGCGGCGTACGGCGGCGATCGGGTGCGCGCGGCGGAGCTCCTCGACGAGGCGCGCGCGCACGTGTCGCTGCGGCCGAACGGCAGCAACCATGCGTTCGTGACGTACGTCGAGGGCGAGCTGGCCGCCACCGACGACCCTGAGGCGGCGATCGGCCTCTACACCGCAGCCATCGAGGAAGGCCGCAGCGTGGGTGCCACGTTCGTGGCCGGCGTGGCCGAGGTGGCGCTGGCCTCCCTCCAGGCCCGCGTCGGCGATCCGGCCACGGCTGCGGCGGCCTACCGACGTCTGCTCGACGCCTGGCGAACCAGTGGCCACGGACCCCAGCTGTGGACGACCGCGCGCAACGCAGCGACGCTGCTGCTCACCCACGGTCACTCGCGCGAGGCGGCCCTGCTCCTGCTTCGCGCCGATTCCACTCCGGACGCGGCAGTGGTCGATCCCGAGATCGCCCGGCACAGCGGTCGCAGCTTCGTCGCCGTGGAGTCGGTGATCGACGCCGAGGAGCTGCGCGCACTCCGAGCGGCGGTCGCCACCATGAGCACCAAGGACGTCGTCGAGCTCGCCCGCGAGGCGCTGTCCAGAATCGCGGCGACCTGATGGCTGGACCTTCCCGGGGCCGGCATCCGGTGGTTCACAGCCGCTTGACGTAGCGCCGGCAGGGCGAGGTGTACGTCGCGCCGCCCGCGGTCACGACGTAGGGCAGGTCGCCCTCGTCGACCCAGCCGTGCCGCTCGTAGAAGCGGCGGGCCCGGGCGTTGCCGACGACCACGGCCAGCCACGCCTGCGCATACCCGGCGGCTCGCACCCGGCGTTCGGCCTCCTCGAGCAGCGGGCCGGCGACCCCGGTGCCGTGGTGGGCGGGGTCGACGAAGACCTGCTCGACCTCGTCGCCCACGGTCATCGTGAACCCGACGATCGTCCCGTCGACCTCCGCGACGGTGGTGTCGGCCACCCGGGCCGGCGTCCGCTCGCGGAAGGCCGCCAGGGTGCGCGCCGCGGTGAGACCGTCCGGGACGTGGCCCGGATGAGCCACGTGCCACGCCGCGTGCCAGATCTCGGCCACGGCGGCCATGTCCGCGGCGGTGGCGGGGCGCAGGATCGGAACCGCCATGCTCGCCACCCTAGGGTGGGCGCGATGAGCGACGAGACCATGCAGCAGGACGGCGTGGGCGGGCCCGACGAGCTGGAGCGGCTGTGGACCCCGCACCGGATGGCCTACATCCGCGGCGAGAACAAGCCCACGGACGGCACGGCGGGGGAGTGCCCGTTCTGCCGGATCCCCAGCCTGGGCGACGAGGAAGGGCTGGTGGTGCACCGCGGCGAGGTCACCTACGCCGTCCTCAACCTCTACCCCTACGCGCCGGGACACCTGATGGTGTGCCCCTACCGCCACATCGCCGACTACACCGAGACCACGGACGCGGAGGCGACCGAGATGGCCGACCTCACCCGGCAGGCCATGCGGGTGGTCCGGTCGGTCTCGGGGGCCGACGGCTTCAACATCGGCATGAACCAGGGCCACATCGCCGGCGCCGGCATCGCCGCCCATCTGCACCAGCACGTCGTCCCGCGCTGGCTGGGCGACCAGAACTTCATGCCGATCATCGGGCGCACCAAGACCCTGCCCGAGCTCCTGGTGGACACCCGGGCCCTGCTGGCCGAGGCCTGGGGCTGACCGGCCGCTAACGGCGCTTCTTGGTGGTCAGCTCCTCCATCGAGCTGGTGGACTCACCGGAGGCCTTCGCGCGCTTGTCGGCGCGCTTCTCCTTGATGGACTTCCCTGACTTCGCGGACTTGCTCTGGCGTGGCGACTTGTCGCTCATGGGGGATCCCTCGGTTGGCAGCCTGACTGGCTCCTTGGCTCGACCGTACGCCTGTGCGCCCACCCGCGGTGTCGGGTCGACTGAGTGCCTTGCGCATGGGCAGTGAGGCGAGGAAGGTGGCCAGGAGCGGCGGTGCCGCTCGGGCACTGCCTCAGGAGGGGGAGGACCCATGTTCGCTCGTTCCGTCACGGTCACCGGCAGCCCCGGTGCCATTGACGAAGGCATCACCTACATCCGGGATGAGGTGCAGCCCACGGTCACCCAGATGGATGGGTGTGCAGGAATGTCGCTGGTGGTCGACCGCAGCAGCGGCCGGTGCATCGTGACCAGCTCCTGGGAGACCCGGGAGGCCATGCAGGAAGCTGCCGATCGGCTCGCACCGCTGCGCTCACGCGGTGCCGAGATCATGGGCGGCGAACCGATGATCGACGAGTGGGAGATCGCGATCATGCACCGCGACCACTCGAGCGCGCCGGAGGCGTGCTGCCGGATCACCTGGGGTCGCCCGCCTGACATGGACCGGCACATCGAGATGTTCCGTTCGGAGATCCTGCCGCGCATGGAGGAGACGGAGGGCTTCTGCAGCGCCAGCATGTTCGTTGACCGGTCGGGCGGCCGCATGTGCGGAACGATGACCTTCGACTCCCAGTCCGCGCTCGAGGCGACCAGGGAGCGCGCAGCCATGTTGCGTGAGCAGGCCAGGGCCGCGACGGGGATCGAGTTCCTCGACATCGGGGAGTTCGAGCTCGTCCTCGCACACCTGCACGTGCCAGAGCTGGTCTGAGCAGGCCACATGCGCGCAGTGGTGGGGGCCGACGGTTAGCCTGCCCCCACCATGTTGGACAGATTCAAGGCCTTCTGGCAGGGCGTCATGCTGGCGCCGTTCATCAACCTGTTCATCAGGCTCGGCTTCAGCCCCGACGCCGTCACCGTCGTCGGCACGGTCGGCGCCTCCGCCGGCGCGCTGGTGTTCTTCCCTCAGGGGATGCTCTGGCAGGGCGTGCTGGTGGTCACCGCGTTCGTCTTCAGCGACCTGATCGACGGCGGGATGGCGCGCAAGCTGGGCCGGACGAGCAGCTTCGGGGCGTTCCTCGACTCCACGCTCGACCGAGTCGCCGACGCCGCGCTGTTCGGGGGCATGGCGCTGTTCTTCGCCTGGCAGGCCGAGGACCGGGTCTATCTCGTGGTCACCCTGGTCTGCCTCGTCATGGGCAGCGTGACGTCGTACGCCCGGGCCAAGGGCGAACAGCTCGGCTACGACGCCAAGACCGGCCTGGCCGAGCGTCCGGACCGGCTGGTCGGGCTGCTGGTGCCGGCGTTCTTCGGTGACCTCTTCGACGCCCCGGTCGTCTACGAGGTCGCGCTCTGGCTGATCGCGGTGCTCAGCACGGTCACCGTCGTGCAGCGGATCCTCAAGGTGCGCCGCCAGGCGGTTGCCGGGGTCGATACCGAATCGGCTTCCGGGCCTCGGCAGACCTAGACTCGGAGCATGTCCGAGCAGTCCTCTGAAGAGATCGTCACCGGCACCACCCGGGTCAAGCGCGGCATGGCCGAGATGCTCAAGGGCGGCGTGATCATGGACGTGGTCACGGCCGAGCAGGCCAAGATCGCCGAGGACGCCGGCGCGGTGGCGGTGATGGCGCTCGAGCGAGTGCCGGCGGACATCCGTGCGCAAGGCGGCGTCAGCCGGATGAGCGACCCCGACATGATCGACTCGATCATCGAGTCGGTGTCGATCCCGGTGATGGCCAAGGCGCGGATCGGCCACTTCGCCGAGGCCCAGATCCTCCAGAGCCTCGGCGTCGACTACGTCGACGAGTCCGAGGTCCTCACGCCCGCCGACTACGCCAACCACATCGACAAGTGGGCGTTCACCGTGCCGTTCGTCTGCGGTGCCACCAACCTCGGTGAGGCGCTGCGCCGGATCACCGAGGGCGCGGCGATGATCCGTTCCAAGGGTGAGGCCGGCACCGGCGACGTCTCCAACGCCGTGACCCACATGCGGACCATCCGCGCCGAGATCCGTCGGCTCACCTCGCTGGCCGACGACGAGCTCTACGTCGCCGCCAAGGAGCTGCAGGCGCCCTATGACCTGGTCGTGGAGGTCGCGCGGCGCGGCAAGCTCCCCGTCGTGCTCTTCACCGCCGGTGGCATCGCCACGCCCGCGGACGCCGCGATGATGATGCAGCTCGGCGCCGAGGGCGTCTTCGTCGGCTCGGGCATCTTCAAGTCCGGCAACCCCGCCCAGCGGGCGGAGGCGATCGTCAAGGCGACGACGTTCCACGACGACCCCGACGTGGTGGCCAAGGTGTCCCGCGGGCTCGGTGAGGCCATGGTCGGCATCAACGTCGAGGACATCCCCCAACCCCACCGGTTGGCCGAACGCGGCTGGTAGGTGCACCTCCACCGGGGCCCCCTCGCGATCCTCGCGATCCTCGTGGTCCTGGCCGCGGTGGCTGGTTGTCGGGAAACCACTGGCGCGAGCGCCGACGCGGCGCCGGTCGTGGAGACGGCGGCGGGACCAGTCCGCGGCCTGGCCCACGACGGTATCGAGTCCTGGCTGGGCGTGCCCTACGCCGCCCCGCCGGTCGATGACTTCCGCTGGCGTCCGCCGCAGCCGGTCGAGCCGTGGTCCGAGGTGCGTGACGGCCGTGACTACGGGCCAGTCTGCCTGCAGGGACCGCCGCCGGCCGAGCTCGTGCCCGAGCTCCATGACAGCAGCGAGGACTGCCTCAACCTCAACGTCCACGGGCCGGCCGGCGTCGACGAAGCGCTGCCGGTGATGGTGTGGATCCACGGTGGTGGGTTCGCCTACGGGGCGGGCAGCCAGGCGACGTACAACAGTGCCGCGCTCGTCCGTCGAGGCGTCGTGCTGGTGACCCTCAACTACCGGCTCGGGCGGCTCGGCTTCCTCGCCCACCCGGCCCTGCAGGACGACGGCAGCCGGATCGGCAACTACGGTCTTCTGGACCAGGTGGCCGCCCTGGCGTGGGTGCGGGACAACATCGCGGCGTTCGGTGGCGACCCGGACAACGTGACGGTGTTCGGCGAGTCGGCCGGCGGGATCGCGGTCAACGCCCTGATGGCGTCGCCGTCCGCGGAGGGGCTGTTCGACAGGGCGATCTCCCAGTCCGGCTTCGGCCGGGAGGCGACGCTGGCTTGGGACGACGCGGTGACCGACGCCAGTGCGGCGCTGGAGCCGCTGGTGGGTCCCTCACCCACGGCCGCGGACCTGCGCACGCTCGACGGTGAGCAGGTCATGGACCTCCCGATCAACATCTACAGCGGCAACGTCCCCTTGCTGGACGACGTGCTGCCCAGCCCCGTGCCCGCGGCGTTCATGGCCGGCGACGAGGCCGACGTGCCCTACCTCAACGGCGTCACCACCCTCGAGGTCCCGGACATCCCGGCCGGTGCCGGCGCGGTGGCCGACCCGGTGCGCGCCCGCCTGTTGGCGCAGGACCGTCCGCAGGCGCGCGCGGCCTACGGGAGTGACGAGGAGCTCGAGCGCCACGTCACCTCGGACGTGCTGCTCACCGAGCCCGCCCGCCTCCTGGCCCGCGAGCACGCAGACGACGCGCCCACCTACCGCTACTACTTCGGCATCGCCCCCGACGCCGTGCTGGCCGCCGGCGGAGCCCCACACGGTGCGGAGCTGCCCTTCGTGCTCGACGACACCGCGCGACAGGGGACCCCCGTGCCCGACGCCGACGCGCTGGCCGACCAGGTCTCGGCGCTGTGGGTGGACTTCGCCTCCGACGGTGAGCCCGACGGGTGGCCGACCGCGGACACCGGACAGGTCATGACCTTCACCGTCGACGGCCCGGTCACCGGGCCCGACCCATGGACCGCGCGTCTCGACGTGGTCGAAGCAGCCTTCGCGGCTGTCACAGCAGCCGTTCAGGCGGACTGACCGGTCTATACCGGGCTACACGAATCATCCGATCGGATGAATTTGGTGCCGACCTGGGCCTGTTGGCGCAAAACGGCTACATACCCCCAGGGGTGACGCTTGACTTGTGGTTGCTGGGCCACGGGGCTCGGGGTCCTCCAGCGAGGGCAACAGCACAGGGCGCGCACACGCCCCTCACCATTCAAAGAAGGAGTGGCAATGGCCACCACATCCATCCGGGGACGCTCCAAGCGGATCGGTCTGATCACCGCCGCCCTGATGCTCATCGGCGGCGGCATCGCCTTCGCGTACTGGACTAACAGTGGCTCGGGCACGGGCCAGGCTGAGACCGGCACCAACGCCGCCGTCACTGTCAACCAGGACCCCATCACCGGCCTGTACCCCGGCCAGACGCAGACCCTGTCCGGTGATTTCGACAACCCGAACCCAGGCAACACCTATGTCACCGCCGTGACCGCCACCGGATACACCATCGACGAAGCCCATGTCACAGCCGGCTGCACCGTTGCTGGCGGTCACTACACGCTTGGCGGCACCTCCAACACTCCTGGGGACGTTCCTCCTGGCAACGGAGTGGGCTCGTGGACTGGCCTGACGATCACTATGAACAACCTCGCCACCAACCAGGACGCCTGCAAGGGCGCGATCGTCACCATCACCTACGCCAGCAGCTGATCCACGACTAGCTGAACGATCGGTGGCGGTCCGACCTGAGTGGCGGGCCGCCCCGCGGCAGCATCGTCTGGAGGCGTCATGCGAGCCACGCGACGGCACACGAGGGCCGTCGGCCTGCTCGTCGGCGTGCTGGTGCTCCTGATGGGAGCGCTGCCGGCGCTGGCGTGGCGGCTGATCGACGGTCGGCTGACCTCGGACAACACCGACGGCTGGGCGGCGCGCGAGCGCATCGCCCGGGTGTCCCAGGGCGCCCCGGTGCGGATCACCGGGTCGACCCGTCGACCCGTCGCCCCGGGGACCTCGTCGCGGATCGGCCTGCGCTTCGTCGCCACGTCCTCCAGGACCGTCGTCCTCCACCGGGTGCGGGTCCGCATCATCAGCATCGAGGCGCCCAACGCCGACGCCACGCATCCGTGCAGTCGCGCCGACTTCCGGATCCGGCAGATGGAGCCACGCATGCTCCAGGTGCCCCGCGGCAGGGTGACCACGCTCTGGGACCTCGGCGTCCGCCGCCGTGAGTGGCCGCGACTGACGATGATCAACCGCCCGGTCAACCAGGACGGCTGCAAGGGCGCCCGCCTCACCCTCGGCTACCGAGCCCGCGGAGCGCGGTGGCCATGAGCACCGTCACGAGGCGCGCCCCGCGCGGGCGGACCCCCATCCTCGTTTCGGCCACCGTCCTGACCCTCGTTGTGGCCGGCGTGGCGGTCGCCTACTGGTTGAGCGGCGGATCCGGCACGGGAGCCGCGTCCACCGGCACCATCCAGCCGGTGACGCTGAGCCCGGCCACACCGACGGCCCAGCTCTACCCAGGAGGCCAGGCCTCGGTTGTCCTGACCATCACGAACCCGAACCCCGGCAGTGTCCGCGTCACCTCCTTGGCGCTGGACACCACCCAGGGGACCGGCGGGTTCGCCGTGGACGGTGGGCACTCGACCTGTGGGGTCAGCAGCCTCTCCTACGTCACCCAGAGCAACGGCGGCAACGGCTGGACACTCACCGGGGGACAGGTCCTCTCCGTCACCCTCACCAACGCCCTGTCGATGGCGACCTCGGCCGCCAACGCCTGCCAAGGCGCGAGCTTCACCGTCTACCTGAGGGCGTCCCAGTGAACGGGCGCGTCGCGACGCTCGCGGCCTCGGTCACGATGACCCTGGTCGCCGGCACCGCGTGGGCCTACTGGACCGCCGACTCGACACCCGGGGGCAACGGCGCTACGGCAGCCACGTCCGTCAACCCGGGTGCTCAACCCACTGCGAGCGCGGTCGGACAGTCGGTCACCGTCAGCTGGGCGGCGTCGACCCTGGCCAACGGCCAGCCGGTGGCCGGATACCTGATCAAGCGCTTCGACTCGATCACCCTCGCCGAGCAGACCATCGGCAGTGCCTGCGCGGGTGTGGTCGCCTCGACCTCGTGTGTGGAGGCGAACGTGCCGGGTGGGACGTGGCGCTACAGCGTCACCCCGGTGATCGGCAGCAACTGGCGGGGCGCCGAGAGCACCCGCAGCAGTCCCGTCGTCGTGGTCGGCCTCGACATCACACCGCCGACCAACAACCTCTCACTGTCGTCGGTCACGGGTGGGGCGTTCCTCTCCGGGACCACGGTGTTCTACCGCGGCACAGCCGCCGGGAGCTTCCGCATCACCAACGCGGTCGCCGACGCCGGCTCCGGCCCGGCCAGCAGCCAGACCGCAGCCCTCACCGGCACGGCGTCGGGCTGGACGCACAGCCCGTCCACCGTCTCGACCCCGGCCGGGGGTCCCTACGTCTCCAACCCGTTCTCCTGGAACGCCGGCACCGCCAGCAACCCCGGTGAGGCGGTCACCGGCCGCGACGTGGCCGGCAACACCGCCGTCACCAACCTCAGCTTCAGCAACGACTCGGCCGCGCCGACCGCGGGCACGATCACCTACGCCGACGGCTTCGCGTCCGGGCGCTCGGTGAGCGTCAGCTTCACGACCGGCACCGACACCGGCTCCGGCATCGCGACCAGACGGCTCCAGCGCGCCCAAGCGTCCCTGAACAGCGACCAGACTTGTGGCACTTTCGGCGCCTTCAACAGCATCGGCGCAGACGCCCCCACCTCGCCGTACCTCGATGGCTCGCTGGCCAGTGCCTGCTACATGTACCGCTACGTCGTCACCGACCGGGTCGGCAACCAGCACGTCGCGACCAGCGCCAACGTCGCCAAGATCGGCTACGCCGGGGCTGTCAACACCACCACCGGGCTGCTCAGCCACTGGCGGCTGGGCGAGGCCTCCGCCAGTCTCACCTCCTCCGACTCGTTCACCGGTTCCACCGGGGCCCTGCTGACCAGCCGGACCGGCGAGATCGGCGCCTCCTGGGCGCTCCAGTCGGGCACGAACTCGGAGACGATCAGCGCCCAGGGCCAGGCCTACCGCAACGGGGCCGGCTACGCGATCTACCGGGCATCGGGCGCCCCCTCGTCGGCGGACTACTCGGTCGAGGCCGACCTGGTCGTCAAGTCGAGCCTCCCGACGACGCTCTCAGGGGAGATGGCCGGCGTAATCGGCCGCCTGAACACGGCCACCAACCAGTTCTACATGGCCCGGTGGGAGGAGGCCGACAACAGCTGGAACATCGTGAAGTTCAACAACGGTTCCATCAGCTGGCCGAACTACGTCGCCAACCAGCCCGACCTCCTCGTCGATCACGCCTACCGGGTCAGACTGGAGATGTCGGGTGGCGCGACGACGACGCTCAGGCTCTACGTCAACGGCGTTCTCACGGTGACCGCAACCGACAGCTCCTCCCCGTACACGGGCGCCGGTGTGGCTGGGATCATGGACGGCAACAGCGCGGCCTCGACGACCAAGACCAGCACGACCGGGCTGCACTTCGAGAACTTCCAGGTGACCCCGGCCAGCTACCCGCGGGCGGCCGACAGCAAGGGGACTAACACCGGCGACTACAAGAACGGCGTGACACTGGGAGCAGCGGGCGCCCTCGCGGCCGGGACCAACACGGCGGCGACGTTCGACGGCGTCAACGACTACGTGCAGATGACCGGCACCACCGGGATCCCAACAAACGCCTCCATCCGCTCCACCGAGCTGTGGTTCAAGACTTCGAGCTCGAATCGTCAGGTGCTCTTCCGCTACGGCTCCGGAACCACTGCCCAGGAGTACGGCCTGTGGATCAACGCCGGCGGCACCGCGATGACCGCTTGGGGCTGGGGCGGCGGCAACGACATCCAGTTCACATTGTCCAGCGCGGTCAACGACGGCAACTGGCACCACGTGGTCAAGACCTATGACGGCACGTCGCTCAGGCTCTACGTCGACGGCGCCGCTGTGGGCAACCCGGTGACGGTCACGCGATCCACCGTCATGGACCAGTACGGGTTCGGCATCGGCGCGGTGATCCGGCCCAACGACGGCAACTCCGGCGGCTACTTCCAGGGCTCGATCGACGAGGTCTCCTTCTACACATCGGTGCTCACCCAGACCCAGGTCACCGACCACTACCAGCTCGGCGGCGCACCCCCGGTCGACGCGAGCGGACCCACCGGCGGGTCGATCGACGCCACCGGCCTGACCGGCACCGGATCCCGCTACTCGACGTCGACCACGTTGAGCCTCGCCTTCACCACGGGCACTGACCCCAGCGGCATCGCCACCTCGGGCAACCAGGTGCTCCGGGCTACCGCCACGCTCACCAACGGCGTCTGCGGCACCTTCGGCTCCTCCACGCTGGTCACCGGTGGCAACGACCCGTCGTCGCCGCTCGCCGACACCGTCGCCGACCAGGCCTGCTTCAGGTACGAGTACGTCGTCCAGGACACGGTGGGCAACGCCACGACCTACACCAGCCCGGACATCAAGGTCGACACCACGGCCCCCACGGCGCCGACCCTGACCCACTCAGCTTTCACCAACACCTACTGGAGCGGGTCGGGGACCACGGTCTACTACCGCTCGAACGCCACCACCGGCTCTTTCACCACCACCGCGTCCGCGAGCGACTCGGCGTCCGGTATTGCGAGCTACACCTTCCCGTCCCTCGGCACCAACTGGACCTCGACGCCCGGCGCTCTCGGTGTGAACACCTACTCCTGGACGGCTGCCAGCCCTGCCCCACCGGACACCAAGAACGTCACCGCCAGCAACAACGCCGGGCTGACCTCGGCCAACGCGCCCTTCACGATGACCGCGGACAACACCGCGCCGACTGCCGGGACCATCAGCTACACCGACGGCAGCACCTCCGGGACGACGGTCAGCGTCTCGTTCACGACCGGCACGGACGGCGGTTCGGGCGTCGGGACCCGGTTGCTGCAGCGCGCCTCGGCGCCGTTGACCGGCATCACCTGCGGGACCTACGGCGCGTTCACGACCGTCACCAACGGCACCAACCCCACCTCGCCGGTCACCGACACCATCGCCGCCGGCAGCTGTTACAAGTACCAGTACGTCGTGCGCGACAACGTCGGCAACGAGCACGTCGCCAGCAGCAACAACGTGGCGCACACGGCGTTCGGTGCCCACTGGACCTTCGACGAGGCCAGCGGCAACGCCGCCGACAGCACCGGCAACGGCAACACCGCCACGCTGCAAGCGGGGGCGTCGCGCACGGCCGGCAAGGTCGGCGCCAACGCGCTCAACCTGACGGGAGCGACCAACAGCTGGGCGAGCACCCCGGCGCCGGTGATCGACACCAGCCAGAGCTATACCGTCACCGCGTGGGCGCGCCCGAGTTCGCTCGCGGCCTACCACCAGACGGTCGTCGCTCTCGACGGCAACTCGATCAGCCCCTTCTTCCTGAAGATCGAAGGGGGGCAGTATCTTTTCGCAGCTCGTGGGTCCGACAGCACCGGCTCGACCCTGGCGACGGCGACCGGGGTGGCCGCCACTGCCGGCACCTGGGCACACCTCGCCGCGGTGCATGACAACGCAGCCAACACCATCTCCCTCTACGTCAACGGCGTGCTGCGCAGCACCGTCGCGTTCAACTCGCCGTGGACGGCCAACGGCGTCACGGCGGTCGGCCGGGCCAAGTGGAACGGTGCCAACGTCGACTTCTTCACCGGCGCCATCGACGACGTCCGCCTCTACGACCGTCCCCTCTCCGCGAGCGAGATCGACGACCTGGTCCCTGCCGTGAGCTACTTCGACTCGGTCCAGGCGACCGCGGGGTTGCTGAGCCACTACCGGCTCGGCGAGACGACCACCTCCGCCGATGCGATGGCCGGGACCGCGGGTGCCACCCTCCAGAGCCGCAACGGTGAGACGGGCGCGGCCTGGACCAAGCACGGACTCTCGGATGCGGCAGGGGACGCCGTCTTGACCAGTGCTGGCCGGCTCCGCAAGGGCGGCTCGTCGACCTGGAACTCTCTCTATCACGCCTCCGGGGTGCCGGCATCCCCCGACTACACGGTCGAAGCGGACTTCTACGTGGCGTCCCACGTCCCCGACGACAGGGTCGGCGTGGTTGGCCGGATGGACCCGAACGTGGCCAACGGCACCTACTACCTGGCGCGCTACGAGCAGGTCGCCCAGAAGTGGATCCTGTACAAGAGGCTCAACGGCTCGTGGGACTGGCTGGGTGAGTATGCACAGACACTGACGCAGGGAGCGACGTACCGGCTCGCCCTCGACATGAACGGCACCACGATCCGGGTCCTGGTCGACGGCGTTCAGCGCATCTCGGTCACTGACGGCGGCATCACCGACAAGGGCTTCGGAGGCGTGAGCTTCGGGTTCGGCAACTCGGGAACGACCATCACCAACACCACCGGCTACCACCTCGACAACTTCCGAATCAGCCCACCACTGGCGGACAGCAAGGGCACCAACCACGGCGACTACTTCAGTGGCGTGACCCTTGGCGTGGCCGGAGCCATCTCCGGCGACTCCAACACCGCCGCGACCTTCGACGGGTCCAACGATTTCGGAACGGTGACCAGGCAGATCGCCGACGACTTCTCGATCGAATTCTGGTTCAAGTCCACCCAGAACTTCGGGTCGACCTGCACCCAGTGGTGGCAGGGGGCCGGCCTCGTCGACGCTGAAGTCGGTGGGATGACAAACGACTTCGGCGTCTCCCTGTGCCAGGGCAAGGTCATCGGCGGTGTCGGCGGCACCTCGGAAGTGAGCGTCGTGTCCGGGGCGCTCAACAACGGTGCCTGGCACCACGTCGTGTTCACCCGCACCAGGTCCACCGGTGCCCTGGCGTTGTACGTCGACGGCGTCTCTGCAGGAACGGCGACCGGCGGCACGACGTCCCTCACGGCCCCGGCCAACATCAACTTCGGACGACTCGCGACCGGGACCCAGTATTACGCGGGGTCGCTGGACGAGGTCGCGATCTACAACACCGTCCTGACCGCCGGCACTGTCGCGGACCACTACGCCGCCGGGACGCCCTGAGAGCTCCGCACCCTAGGTGGTCTAGATGTCCTTGAGGCGGAATCCGGCCCACGAACGACCCATTTCCGCTGGTCATCCGTGTCCCAGGCCCGTTTCGCACGTTCCATGTGGTGGGGCTCGGGACCTGGTGCGAAGGAGGGGCGGGCTGGGAGGCGCGTCGCGCACAGGAGGGGAGGGAGCGTCATGGGCAGGTCGTACCGCGGCCTGGGCTTCGTCGTGCTCATGCTGCTGGTCGTCGCGCCGCTCACCCTCTTCGCCGTCCTGTCGCTCTTCGAGGACGACTCGGCCGACTCCATCAGGTTGAGCCTCGACGGGGTCCATTGGGAGAAGGGTCTGCACGGCGCGCTGCTCGCCTCCCGGGAGTCGTGGGAGCCGGGCGAGTCCCGCAGCGCCATCGTCTACCTCAAGAACGCCGGCCCAGACCCGGTCGACGCCGACGTGGCCGTGCTCTGCCGCTCCACCGACGAGGTGGTCACCGACCGCTACCTGACGATGACCGCCCAGGTCGACGAGGCGAGTCCCGAGGAGCTGCCGGTCTATGGCGAGGCCCACGACGTGCACGTCGACGGCCTGGGGAGCGAGGAGGTCGTGCCGATCACCCTCGAGGTCACTCTCGCCGACACGGCACCGATCGGCTCGAGGCTCGACGGCCGCGCCGTCGACGTCCGGCTGTCGGTCACCGGGATGCGCACCGAGGAGTCCGGGCCACCCTCGCTGCTGGACGCGACCGGCGCCCAGCTCTGGCTGGCCCCGATCCTGCTCGTCGTCGGGGCCGGTGTCGCCCTGGTCGGCCAGGCCGGCCGGAGTCCCGGTCCGCCCGGAAGTCGCGACACCCGTTCCTGAGCCCTGGCACCCGGTCCCTACGATCGGCCGGTGAGCACAGCAGCCCGGGTCGGCGTCCTCGCGCTGCAGGGCGACGTACGCGAGCACCTGCAGGCGCTGACCCGCCTGGGGTTCCAGGCCGACGCCGTACGCCGTCCCGGCGAGCTCGCCGCCGTCGACGCCCTGGTGCTGCCCGGTGGCGAGTCGACCACCATGGCCAAGCTGGCCCGCACCTTCGAGCTGCTCGACCCGCTCCGCGCCCGGGTGGCGGCCGGGCTCCCCGTGCTCGGCACCTGCGCCGGCATGATCCTGCTCGCCGACCGGGTCGAGGACGGTGTCGTCGGCCAGGAGACCATCGGCGGGCTCGACATCACGGTGCGCCGCAACGCCTTCGGGCGCCAGGTCGACTCGTTCGAGGAGGACCTGCACGTCGCCGGCGTCGAGGGCTCGGTGCACGCGGTCTTCATCCGCGCGCCGTGGGTCGAGCAGGTGGGCGACGGCGTCGAGGTGCTCGCGCACGTCGAGGCCGGTCCGGCCGCCGGTAGGATCGTCGCGGTCCGCCAAGGACCGCTGATGGCTACGTCGTTCCACCCGGAGGTGGGCGGCGATTCCCGGATCCACGCGCTGTTCCTGTCCGGCGCGGGACTTACGTGAGGTTGAGAGAGACGCATGTCTGGCCACTCCAAGTGGGCGACCACCAAGCACAAGAAGGCCGTCATCGACGCCAAGCGCGGCAAGATGTTCGCCAAGCTGATCAAGAACATCGAGGTCGCGGCCCGAATGGGCGGCGGTGACCCGGCCGGCAACCCGACGCTCTACGACGCCATCCAGAAGGCCAAGAAGTCGTCGGTACCCAACGACAACATCGACCGGGCGGTCAAGCGCGGCTCCGGTGCCGAGACCGGCGGCGCCGACTACCAGACGATCATGTACGAGGGCTACGGCCCCTCGGGCGTCGCCATGTTGATCGAGTGCCTCACCGACAACAAGAACCGCGCCGCGATGGAGGTCCGGACCGCGATGAGCCGCAACGGCGGCTCGCTCGCCGACCCGGGCTCCGTGTCGTTCCTGTTCAACCGCAAGGGCGTCGTGCTCGTCCCCACGGAGCAGGAGTCCCGCACAGTGACCGAGGACGACATCCTCGAGGCGACGCTGGAGGCAGGCGCCGACGCGGTCAACGACCTGGGCGAGAGCTTCGAGGTCATCGCGGAGGCCTCCGACCTGGTGGCGGTGCGCACCGCCCTCCAGGCGGCCGGCATCGACTACGACTCTGCCGAGGCCTCGTTCGTGCCCGACATGCAGGTCGAGCTCGACAAGGACGCCGCGGCCAAGATGTTCCGGCTCGTCGACGCCCTCGAGGACCTCGACGACGTGCAGAACATCTTCGCCAACTACGACGTCTCCGACGATGTGATGGGTGAGCTGCAGGACGCCTGACCCGCGTGTCGTGCGCCGATCCGTCGGCGCGCGACGTTAGCGTTCGTACGAACATCTGTTCGGACGAGAGGCTCCCATGCGCGTGCTCGGCATCGACCCAGGCCTGACCCGTTGTGGAGTCGGCGTGGTCGAGGGAGAGGTCGGTCGACCGCTGACCCTGGTCGACGTCGGAGTCATCCGCACGTCCTCGTCGCTGCCCGTGCCCGATCGGCTGGTCAGCATCGAGCGGGGGATCGAGGCGTGGATCGAGGAGCACCGGCCCGACGCGGTCGCGATCGAGCGGGTCTTCGCGCGCTCCGACGTCAGCACCGTGATGGGCACCGCCCAGGCCAGCGGGATCGCCATGGTCGTCGCGGCGCGCCGCGGTCTGACCGTGGCGCTGCACACCCCCAGCGAGGTCAAGGCCGCGGTCTCGGGGAGCGGGCGCGCCGACAAGGCCCAGGTCGGCTTCATGGTCACCCGGATCCTGCGACTCGACGCCCTGCCCAAGCCGGCCGACGCCGCCGACGCGCTCGCGCTGGCCATCACCCACATCTGGCGTGGCGGCGCCCAGGCCCGGCTCGACGCCGCGCTCGCGGCCAGCGGAGTGAAGCGATGATCGCGTTCGTGCGCGGCCAGGTGGCCGCGGTGACCCTGTCCAGCGCCGTGCTCGAGGTCGGCGGGGTGGGCCTGGAGGTGATGTGCACGCCCGGCACGCTCGCCACGCTGCGCACCGGGCAGACCGCGACGCTGCCGACCAGCATGGTCGTGCGCGAGGACTCGCTGACGCTGTTCGGCTTCGTCGACGAGGACGAGAAGCAGGTCTTCGAGCTCGTGCAGACCGCCTCCGGCGTGGGACCCAAGGTGGCGCAGGCGATCACCGCGGTGCTGCCTCCCGACGACCTACGCCGGGCGATCGCCACCGACGACGTCAAGACACTGACCCGGGTGCCGGGCATCGGGCAGAAGGGCGCCCAGCGGATCATCCTCGAGCTCAAGGACCGGATCGGACCGCCCGTCGGCGTCCGCCAGGCGTCGACGACGCCGGGCGCCGTCTGGCGTGAGCAGGTCCACCAGGGCCTGGTCGGGCTGGGCTGGCCGGTGCGTGAGGCCGAGCGAGCCGTCGACGCCGTCGCAGACCAGGCCGGGGACAGCCCCGACGTGCCGGCCCTGCTGCGGGCCGCCCTGCGGACGTTGTCGAAGGCGTGACGGGCCCCGACATGCACGAGGACGAGTTGGTCGCCGCCGAGACGGCCCACCTGCGAGACCTGGAGGTCTCGTTGACCGCGGCCGACGCCGAGGGCGACGAGCGGGTGGTGGAGGCCGCCCTGCGCCCAAGGTCTCTCGACGAGCTGGTGGGCCAGGCCCGGGTCCGCACCCAGCTCGGGCTGGTCCTCGAGGCGGCCCGTCGGCGCGAGCGTCCGCCGGACCACGTGCTGCTGTCGGGGCCGCCCGGGCTCGGCAAGACCACGCTGGCGATGATCATCGCCGGCGAGATGGGCGCGCCGCTTCGGCTCACCAGCGGCCCCGCGATCACCCATGCCGGTGACCTGGCCGCCATCCTGTCCGGGCTCAACCACGGTGACGTGCTGTTCGTCGACGAGCTGCACCGGATGTCCCGGCCAGCCGAGGAGATGCTCTACCTCGCGATGGAGGACTTCCGTGTCGACGTGGTCATCGGCAAGGGCCCAGGGGCCACCGCGATCCCGCTGGACATCCCGCCGTTCACGCTCGTCGGCGCCACGACCCGGGCCGGCCTGCTGCCCGGACCGTTGCGCGACCGCTTCGGGTTCACCGGCCACCTCGAGTTCTACGAGGCCGCCGAGCTCGACCTGATCGTGCACCGCTCGGCCGGGCTGCTCGACGTACCCCTCGAGGCCGACGGCGCCGCCGAGATCGCGTCCCGGTCCCGAGGCACGCCGCGGATCGCCAACCGGCTCCTGCGCCGGGTGCGCGACTATGCCCAGGTGCGCGCCGACGGCGTCGTCACCCTCGACGTCGCCCGGGCCGCCCTGCAGCTCTACGAGGTCGACGAGATCGGCCTCGACCGGCTCGACCGGGCTGTCCTCGACGCGCTGTGCGTCCATTTCGACGGTGGGCCGGTCGGCGTCTCGACCCTGGCGGTCGCCGTCGGCGAGGAGCGCGAGACCGTCGAGGAGGTCGCCGAGCCGTTCCTCGTGCGCAGCGGCTTCCTCGCCAGGACGCCTCGAGGCCGGGTCGCGACACCGGCGGCCTGGGCGCATCTCGGACTGGGGACGCCGAGCCGCGGTGCGGGGCCCCACGGCGATGCGACTCTGTTCGAGGACTGATCTAGACTCACCGGTCGGCCCTCGCGGGTCCTTCTCTTCCGGTGACACTCAAGCCCTCGACCGTTGTTCGTGAGGTCCTTTCGTGCAAGACCTGGCATCGACCCTGCTGCCGCTGATCGCCATCGCGCTGGTCTTCTGGCTTCTCATCATCCGGCCCCAGAGCCGCCGCCAGCGGGAACTCCGCGACATGCAGGCCGCGTTGTCTGTCGGTGACGAGGTGGTCCTCACCTCGGGCATCCACGGCGTGGTCCGCGGCGTCGACAGCGACGTGGCCCAGGTCGAGGTGGCCACTGGCGTGACCATCCGGGTCGCGCGGGCGGCGATCGGGATCGTGATGCCGCCGAACACCGAGGCACTGCCCGACCAGGGCGAAGAGGAGATCTGAGCAGTGGCAGCGAAGAGGGCACGCCCGGGCCGGACACTCATCGTGTTCTTCGTGGGCCTGGGCATCGCCTACGGCCTGGTGGCCCTAGGCGGCACCTGGAAGCCGGAGCTCGGTCTGGACCTGCAGGGCGGGACCAGCATCCGCCTCATCGCAGAGGGGTCGCCCAGCGAGGACTCGCTCGAGCAGGCGCGCAAGATCATCGACCAGCGGGTCAACGGCTCCGGTGTCGCCGAGGCCGAGGTCACCGTCCAGGGCAACCGCTACGTCGTCGTGGAGATCCCCGGCTCGAGCCGCCCAGACCTCGAGGAGACCGTCAAGCGCCAGGCGCAGCTGCGGTTCCGGCTGGTCGCTTGCATCGACGACGGCGTCACGCCCTGTGGGGCGTCGGTCGTGCCCGAGATCCCCACGGAGGCCGAGCCGGGCGACGGCGTCATCGCCCCCACCGACGCCCCGGCCCCCGAGGAGTCGCCGGCTCCGACCGACGACGCGTCGCCGTCCGGCACCGCCAACCGCGGACCGGTGCACTACCAGGACGAGACCCCGTCCCCGACCCCCGAGCCGACCGGGAGCCCGGCTGAGAGCCCGGCCACCGAGCCGACCGAGGGGCCTGAGCAGATCCAGCCCCCCGAGGGCGGCGAGGGTGTCGACGACCCGCTCACCTGGATCGACAACCCCAACCAGGAAGCGGTCGACGCCTACAACGCGTTCAGCTGCCCACCGGACGGGTCCCCGCCCAACGTGGTGGACGACCCCGACAAGCCGCTGATCACCTGCGGCACCGGCCGTTTCGAGGGTGTCAAGTACCTCTTGTCGGCCTCGATGATCGAGGGCACCGACCTCAACGACGCCGCGGCGCAGATCCCACAGGGCCAGGTCAACTACGTCGTCACGCTCGAGTTCAACGGCGAGGGCACCGACACCTTCGGCGAGATCTCCCGGGCGCTGGTCAACACCGAGAAGCAGTTCGCGATCGTGCTCGACGGCCAGGTCCTGTCGGCGCCCACGATGGACGCGTTGATCCTCGACGGCCGCGCCATGATCAGCGGTGACTTCACCCAGGCCAGCGCCGAGAGCCTGGCCACCAGCCTGCGGTTCGGAGCCCTGCCGATCTCATTCGACGACAAGGGCACCACGGTGGAGACGGTGGGTCCGTCCCTGGCCGGCGACCAGCTCTCCGCGGGCCTGATCGCCGGCGCCATCGGCCTGGCGCTGGTGATGCTCTACTGCCTGGCCTACTACCGCGGCCTGGGCCTGGTCGTCATCGCCTCGCTCCTGATCGCCGGCGGCTCGACGTACGCGATGGTCCTGCTTCTGAGCAAGACCGCGAACTTCACGCTCACCCTGCCCGGCATCGCCGGCCTCATCGTGGCGGTGGGGATCACCGCCGACTCGTTCGTCGTCTACTTCGAGCGGATCCGTGACGAGATGCGCGACGGCAAGTCGATGCGGGTCGCCGTCGAGGCGGGCTGGGTCCGGGCCCGGAACACCTGCCTGGCCGCCGACGCGGTCTCGCTGCTCGCCGCGACGGTGCTCTACATCTTCGCGGCCGGCGTCGTGAAGGGCTTCGCGTTCGCCCTGGGCCTGTCCACCCTGATCGACCTCGTCGTGTTCTTCTGGTTCACCAAGCCGATGGTCTCGTGGCTGGCCAGGTTCGCCATGTTCAACCAGGGTCGACCGATCTCGGGGCTCAGCGCCGAGGCGCTCGGTGTCGACCGGATCCCCGTGGGAGGGAGAGCCTGATGGGCAGGATGTCGCGGCTCGGCAACGACCTCTACAGCGGACGCAGGTCGGTCGACTTCGTCGGCCGCAAGTGGCTCTGGTACGCCATCTCGGTCCTGGTGGTCGCAGCCGCCGTGCTCTGTCTCTTCGTGCGCGGGCTCGACTACAGCATCGAGTTCACCGGCGGGACCCAGATCCGGGTCTCCCTGGACTCCGACGAGGTCACCCAGGAAACCGCCGACGAGCTGCGCGAAGCGGTCGCGGCCGCCGGCGTCGAGGCGGCCGCCAACCCCACCGTCACCACCTCAGGCGACAGCGCCATCCTCATCCAGGTCGCCGAGCTCGACAGCTCCGAGGCCGCCGAGGTCTCCCAGGTCGTCCTCGACACCGTCGGGGCGCCCGCGGACAGCTTGTCGCAGGAGAAGATCGGGGCCAGCTGGGGCCAAGAGGTCCGGGACCGGGCCGTGCTCGGTCTCATCGTGTTCCTGGTCCTGGTCGTGCTGTTCATCTGGATGTACTTCCGGCAGTGGAAGATGTCCGTCGCGGCGATGGTCGCGCTGGCCCACGACGTCACGGTGACCGTCGGCATCTACTCGCTCTCGGGCTTCGAGGTCAGCCCGGCCACCGTGACCGGCGTGCTGACCATCCTCGGGTTCTCGCTCTACGACACCGTGGTGGTCTTCGACAAGGTCCGGGAGAACACCAAGGACCTGCGCGGGTCGCGGACGACCTACGCCCACGCCGCCAACCTCGCCGTCAACCAGACCCTCGTCCGCTCGGTCAACACCTCGATCGTTGCGCTCCTGCCGGTGGGGGCGATCCTCTACGTCGGTGCCGTCCAGCTCGGCGCGTCCTCGCTGAAGGACCTGGCGCTGGCGCTGTTCGTCGGTATGGCCGCCGGTGTCTACTCCTCGGTGTTCATCGCCACGCCGCTGTTGGTGCACCTGAAGTCCAGCGAGGACGAGGTCAAGCTGGCCGAGCGCCGGGCCAAGGCACGCGCCCGGCGCGCCGCCGACCCCTACGCCTCGGTGCCGTCGTTCAAGGAGGACATGCCGGTCTACGACGAGGGCGAGGACCTGCCCGAGGCGCTGGAGCCGGACGAGGCCGAGCCGTCGGACACCCCGGCAGCGCCACGCGCCGCTGAAGCGGTGGGCCGCGGCCGGGTGACGCCGGCCCCGGCGCGGCCGATCGGCAACAGCTCGGCGTCGGGCCGGCAGCAGCCGAGCCGGCAGCCGAGGTCCAAGCGGGGCAAGAAGTAGCCCGGATGACCGTCGTCGCGCGGGAGGCGCTGGAGCGGCTCGTCATCGACGTGCCCGACTACCCCGAGCCCGGGATCGTCTTCAAGGACATCACCCCGATGCTGGCCGACCACGACGCCTTCACCGCCGTCGTCCGAGCCCTCGCCGTCGCGGGTCAGGACGCCTCGGGGACGACGATCGTCGACAAGGTCGTCGGCATGGAGGCCCGCGGGTTCATCCTGGCGGCCCCGGTCGCCCTGGCGCTCGGGGCCGGCTTCGTCCCCGTGCGCAAGGCGGGCAAGCTGCCCCGGGTGACCCATGCGGTCTCCTATGCCCTGGAGTACGGCGAGGCCACGCTCGAGCTGCACCGCGACGGCATCGCGCCGGGGGAGCGGGTGCTCCTCGTCGACGACGTGCTGGCCACGGGCGGCACGGTCGCGGCCACCCGCCAGCTGGTCGAGAGCTGCGGCGGGGAGGCGGTCGGCGTCGCCGTACTGATGGAGCTCGGCTTCCTCCCGGGGCGCGAGGCGATCGGCGACCTGGCGCTGACCGCTCTCATGACGGTCTGACGACGACCCGTCCGCGCCTAGACTGACGTGGTGACCGAGGAGCGCACCGCGCCGCCCGCGGCACCGGCGAGCCCGAAGAGTCCGAAGAGTCCGAACGAGCAGAAGGCCCCGAAGGCCCCGACCACCCCGCCGGTCCCGCCCCGGTCGATGCGCGCCCGACTGGCCCGGGTCGCCTCCCGCACCCAGGTCGGCAACCCGGTGCTGGACTCGCTGTTCCGCGCGGTACGCGCCAACCACCCCAAGGCCGACCTGGCACTGCTCGAGCGCGCCTACAACGTGGCCGCCGAGATGCATGGCACCCAGATGCGCAAGAGCGGCGACCCCTACATCACTCATCCGCTCGCGGTCACGACGATCCTCGCCGACATCGGGATGACGGAGTCGACGCTGGTCGCGGCGCTGCTGCACGACACCGTCGAGGACACCCCCTACACGCTCGACCAGGTCCGAGCCGACTTCGGCGACGAGGTCGCCCGGCTCGTCGACGGCGTGACCAAGCTCGACAAGGTCAAGTACGGCGACTCGGCTCAGGCCGAGACCATCCGCAAGATGATCGTCGCGATGTCGCGCGACATCCGGGTGCTGGTCATCAAGCTCGCCGACCGCCTCCACAACATGCGGACCCTGCGCTACGTGCGGCAGGAGACCCAGGAACGGGTCGCCCGCGAGACGCTCGACATCTACGCCCCGCTGGCCCACCGGCTGGGCATGAACACGATCAAGTGGGAGCTCGAGGACCTCGCCTTCGCGACGCTGCACCCCAAGATCTACGACGAGATTGTCCGGATGGTCGCCGAGCGGGCGCCGTCGCGTGACCAGTTCCTGGCCGAGGTCATCACGGCTGTCGAGGCCGACCTGCGCGAGGCCAAGATCAAGGCCACGGTGACCGGGCGGCCGAAGCACTACTACTCGATCTACCAGAAGATGATCGTCGGCGGCCGCGAGTTCTCCGACATCTACGACCTGGTCGGCATCCGCATCCTGGTCGCCGACGACCGCGACTGCTACTCGGTCCTCGGCGTGCTGCACTCGCGCTGGAACCCGGTCCTGGGCCGGTTCAAGGACTACGTCGCGATGCCGAAGTTCAACATGTACCAGTCCCTGCACACGACGGTGATCGGGCCGCAGGGCAAGCCGGTCGAGATGCAGATCCGCACCTTCGGGATGCACCGGCGTGCGGAGTACGGCGTCGCCGCGCACTGGAAGTACAAGGAGGACGGCCGGGCCGGCGTCGACACCGACCGTGGATCAGGCAAGGCCGGCGACGTCGATGACATGACGTGGGTCAAGCAGCTCCTCGACTGGCAGAGCGAGGTCGAGGACCCGGGGGAGTTCCTCGAGTCGCTGCGCTTCGAGATCAACCGGGCGGAGACCTATGTCTTCACCCCGCGCGGAGACGTCATCGCGCTGCCGGCCGGGGCCACGCCCGTCGACTTCGCCTACGCCGTGCACACCGAGGTGGGCCACCACACCATCGGGGCGCGGGTCAACGGACGGCTGGTGCCGCTGGAGTCGACGCTCGACAACGGCGACGTGGTCGAGGTCTTCACCTCCAAGTCGGCCACCGCAGGCCCGTCGCGTGACTGGCTGACGTTCGTGAAGTCGCCGCGGGCTCGCTCCAAGATCCGCCAGTGGTTCACCAAGGAGCGGCGCGATGAGGCCATCGAGCACGGCAAGGAGCAGATCGCCAAGCTCATGCGCAAGGAGGGCCTACCCCTCAAACGGCTTCTCTCGCAGGAGTCTCTGACCCAGGCCGCGGAGCACTTCAAGCTCGCCGACATCACCGCGCTCTACGCCGCGGTCGGTGAGGGCAACGTCTCCGCGCAGGCCGTCGTACGCCGCGTCGTCGAGATGCACGGCGGCAACGAGGGCGCCCAGGAGGACCTGGCCGAGGCCGTCACGATCACCGGCCGCCGGCAGCGCAGCAAGATCAGCGCCGGCACCGACGTCGGCGTCGTCGTCAAGGGCGCGCCCGACATCTGGGTCAAGCTGGCCAAGTGCTGCACCCCGGTGCCGCCCGACGAGATCCTGGGCTTCGTCACCAAGGGCGGCGGGGTCTCGGTCCACCGCCAGGACTGCACGAACGCCGCGGAGCTGCGGTCACACCCGGAGAAGCTGCTCGAGGTCGAATGGGCACCGACCGCCCAGTCGACGTTCCTGGTCAACATCCAGGTCGAGGCGCTGGACCGAGCCCGTCTCCTCGCCGACATCACGATGGTGCTGTCCGACGCACACGTCAACATCCTGAGCGCCAACCTGCAGACCACCCGCAACCGGGTCGCCAAGTCCCGCTTCACCTTCGAGATGGCGGAGGCCAAGCACCTCGACACGGTGCTCAAGGCTGTCCGCTCCGTCCCGGGCGTGTTCGACGCCTACCGCGTCACCCAGTAGCCCCGCGCGCGGCGAGTGAGCGCAGCGAACGAGACGTGCGAGGGCGGCGCTGGTCGAGGAGGTCGCGCAGCGACCGTCACGAGACCGGGGGAGCCAATGCTGGAATGTGACCGGGATCGGTTGGGTCGCAGCCTGGTCTCGTCTGGTCTCGTGACGGCGCTGACGCGCCTCCTCGACCACCGCCGCCCGCGAGTGTCTCGCTGCGCTCGCCACGCGCGGGCTAGCTGTAGTCGGCGCTGACCTGCTTGGCCATGTCGAGGAACGACCGGCGTGAGGCGAGGTCGGCCTCCAGCTCGGCGATCTTCTTCTCGTTGCCGGCTGCCTTGGCCACCTCGAGGTCGGCCTCGGCTTTGGCGATGGCGGTCTCGAGCTTGGACACCATGTCGTCCGCGCGAGCGGACTTCTCCGGGTCGGAGGCACGCCAGCGCTCGTCCTCGACCGACCGGACGGCCTGCTCGACCGCGCGCATGCGGCCCTCCAGCTCCTTCATCCGGTCGCGGGGCACCTTGCCGGCGGCCTCCCACCTGTCGGCGAGGTCACGCAGGGCCTTCTTGGCGGCATCGAGGTCGGTGACCGGGACCAGCGCCTCGGCCTCGGCCAGGATCTTCTCCTTGACCTCGGCGTTGGCGGCGAACTCGGCGTCCAGGGCGGCGTTTGCCGCGTCCCGGGCACCGAAGAACGTGTCCTGGGCAGCGCGGAACCGCTTCCAGAGCTCGTCGTCGACGTCCTTCGGAGCGGCACCGGCGGCCTTCCACTGGCTCATCAGGTCGCGATACTTGCCGGCGGTCGGACCCCAGTCGGTGGAGTCGGCGAGGGCCTCGGCCTCCTTGACCAGGCGCTCCTTGACCACCCGGGCGCCCTCGCGCTTCTCGTTCTGCTCGGCGAAGTGCGTCTTGCGGCGGCGGGTGTAGGTCGTCCGGGCCGAGGAGAACCGCTTCCACAGCTCGTCGTCGGAGGCGCGGTCGATCCGGGGGAGTGCCTTCCATTCGTCCAGCAGGGTCCGCAGCCGGTTGGCCCCGGCGCGCCAGTCGCTACCGGTGGCCAGGGTCTCGGCCTCGGCGACGATCTTCTCCTTGGCCGCCTTGGACTCCACGATCCGCTGGGCCTTCTCCGCCTTGCGCGCCTCGCGCTGGGAGGCGATCACCGGGCGGAGCGAGTCCAGCCGACCGACGAGCGAGGCGAGGTCGCCGACCGCATTGGCCTCCGCCACCTGGGCGGACACGGTCTTGACCGACTCGGAGGCCTCCTCGGGGGTCATCACCCCCGAGCGGACCCGCTGCTCCAACAGCTCGACCTCCACCGCGAGCGCCTCGAAGCGCTTGGTGAAGAACGACATCGCCTCCTCGGCGGAACCGATGGGGTACTGGCCGACGATGCGCTCGCCGTCAGCCGTGCGGACGTAGACCGTCCCGTCGGCGTCGACGCGGCCCCACTCGTGGCCTGACTTGTCCGTGGTCACTGCACCCTCACCGCTGGTTGTCACTTCGTCCGGGGACTTCGCAGACACAAGGCCCCACTCTAAGAGGTGTCCTTCGCGGGTGCGGATGCGGAGGCAATACCGATGCGACTTAGTGACCTCACCCTGGATAGCCTGAGCCGGTGCTCATCGCCGGCTTCCCCGCAGGACCGTGGGGCACCAACTGCTACGTCGTGGCGACGGCCCCCGGCGCGGAGTGCGTGATCGTCGACCCGGGCATGGAGGCGACCGACGGCGTGGCCGAGGTGGTCCGGCAGCACAAGCTCAAGCCAGTCTCGGTGCTGGTCACCCACGGCCACGTCGACCACATGTGGTGTGTCGCCCCGGTGGCCGGGACGTACGACGCCACCGCCTGGATCCACCCCGCCGACCGGCACCTGCTCGCCGACCCGATGGCGGGCATGTCGCCGGAGACGGCGCGCATGCTCCTCGGCGGTGACTACTCGTGGGCCGAGCCAGACGACGTGCAGGAGCTGGGTGACCTGCAGCAGCTCGAGCTGGCCGGCCTCCGGTTCGTGGTCGACCACACCCCGGGCCACACCGAGGGCTCGGTCACCTTCCGGACGCCCTACGTCTCGACAGGCTCGACATCCGCGACGGGGGACGTGTCCGAGGTGATGTTCTCGGGCGACCTGCTGTTCGCCGGGTCGATCGGCCGCACCGACCTGCCCGGCGGGGACCACGCGACGATGCTGCGCAGCCTGGCCACCAAGGTGCTCCCGCTCGCCGACGACGTCGTCGTCCTCCCTGGGCACGGCGAGCAGACCTCGATCGGCAAGGAGCGGGCGACCAACCCGTTCCTCCAGGACCTGCCGGTCGGATGAGCGCGAAGCCCACCCCGCTGAGCGGGTTCCCTGAGCTGCTGCCCGCAGAACGCGTCGTCGAGCAGGAGACGATCGACACCCTGCGCCGCGTCTTCGAGCTGCACGGCTTCGCCGGGATCGAGACCCGCGTGGTCGAGCCGATGGAGCGGCTCGCCAAGGGCGGTGAGATCGACAAGGAGATCTACGTCCTGCGCCGCGCCCTGTCCGACGACGACGGGTCGGACTCCGGGCTGGGCCTGCACTTCGACCTCACCGTGCCGTTCGCGCGCTATGTACTGGAGAACTCCGGCAAGCTCGAGTTCCCCTTCCGGCGCTACCAGATCCAGCCGGCCTGGCGGGGCGAGCGGCCGCAGATCGGCCGCTACCGGCAGTTCACCCAGGCCGACGTCGACATCGTGGGGCAGGGCGAGCTCGCCTTCCACCACGACGTCGAGGTGATGCGGGTGATGGTCCATGCGCTGGCCGCGCTACCGCTTCCCCCAGTGTCCTTCCAGTTCAACAACCGCAAGCTGATCCAGGGTTTCTACCGCGGACTCGGGATCGCGGACGTGACGGGCGCCATCCGGGTGATCGACAAGCTCGACAAGCTGCCTGCCGAGGTGGTCGCCCAGCAGCTGGTCGATCAGGCCGGAGCCACCCCCGAGCAGGCTGAGCGCTGCCTTCGGCTCGCCTCGATCCGGGTCCCCGACGGCTCGTTCGTCGCGCAAGTGCGCGCGCTGGGCGTCGAGGACGACCTGCTGGAGACCGGGCTCACCGAGCTCGCCGCCGTGATCGAGGGGTGCGCCGCCGTCGCCACCGACAGGGTCTCCGTCGAGGCCAACCTGCGCATCGCCCGCGGCCTGGACTACTACACCGGCACCGTCGTCGAGATCTTCATGAGCGGCTACGAGCACCTCAAGTCTGTCGGCGGTGGCGGCCGGTACGACGCGCTGGCCGACGACGGCAAGAACGTCTACCCCGGCGTCGGCGTGTCCTTTGGCGTCTCGCGCACGCTCGTCCCGCTCCTCGCCGACGGTGTCCTGGCCGGCAGCCGGTCGGTGCCGAGCGCTGTTCTGGTCGCCCTGACCGACGAGGAGTCCCGGCCGGTCAGCGACGCCGTGGCCACCGAGCTGCGGGCGCGCGGCATCCCGTGCGAGGTGGCCGCCTCGCCCCAGAGGTTCGGCAAGCAGATCCGCACCGCCGAGCGCAGGGGCATCCCGTTCGTGTGGTTCGCGTCGCCGCAGGGACACGAGGTCAAGGACATCCGCACCGGCGAGCAGGTGGCGGCGGACGCCGCCACCTGGACACCCCCCGCAGCCGACGTGCGACCGCACGTCGTACGAAAGGTTGAACCGTGATCCGCACCCACGACGCCGGCGCCCTGCGCGCCGAACACGTCGGCCAGACCGTGACCCTCGCCGGCTGGGTCGCCAGTCGCCGCGACCACGGCGGGGTGACGTTCATCGACCTTCGCGAGGCCAGCGGCGTCGTGCAGGTGGTCATCCGTGAGGACGAGGTGGCGCACCGGCTGCGAGACGAATTCTGCCTCAAGGTCACGGGCGACGTGGCGGCGCGCGACGACAAGAACAAGAACCCCAACCTCGCCACCGGCGACGTCGAGGTCGTGGCGGCCTCGGTCGAGGTGCTGAGCTCAGCCGACCCGCTGCCCTTCCCGATCGACGACCGCGTCGAGGTCGGCGAGGAGGCGCGGCTCAAGCATCGCTACCTCGACCTGCGCCGGGAGGGCCCGCGGGCCGCGATGGTGTTGCGCAGCAAGGTCAACAAGGCTGCCCGCGACGTCCTCGACCGGCACGACTTCATCGAGATCGAGACGCCGACCCTGACCAGGTCCACTCCCGAGGGGGCCCGCGACTTCCTGGTGCCGGCCCGACTCCGGCCCGGCAGCTGGTACGCCTTGCCGCAGAGCCCGCAGCTGTTCAAGCAGCTGCTCATGGTGGCCGGCATGGAGCGCTACTTCCAGATCGCGCGCTGCTACCGCGACGAGGACTTCCGCGCGGACCGACAGCCGGAGTTCACCCAGCTCGACATCGAGATGAGCTTCGTCGACCAGGACGACGTCATCGCGGTCTCCGAGGAGATCCTGGTTGCGCTGTGGTCCCTGGTCGGCCACCAGGTCCAGACGCCGATCCCGCGGATCACCTATGCCGACGCCATGGCCCGCTACGGGACCGACAAGCCGGACCTGCGGATGGGCCGGGAGCTCGTCGACTGCACCGACTACTTCAGGGACACCCCGTTCCGGGTCTTCCAGGCGCCGTACGTCGGCGCGGTGGTGATGCCGGGCGGCGCGAGCCAGCCGCGCAAGCAGCTCGACGCCTGGCAGGAGTGGGCCAAGCAGCGCGGCGCCCGGGGTCTCGCCTACGTTCTCGTGCAGGAGGACGGCGAGCTCGGCGGTCCGGTGGCCAAGAACCTCTCCGACGAGGAGCGCGCCGGCCTGGCGGCCCACGTCGGTGCCCAGCCGGGCGACTGCGTCTTCTTCGGCGCGGGGCCGGTCAAGAGCAGCCGCGCCCTGCTGGGCGCCGCCCGCCTCGAGATCGGCCGGCGTTGCGGCCTGATCGACGAGTCCGCGTGGAGCTTCGTCTGGGTCGTCGACGCGCCGCTCTTCGAGCCCGCCGACGAGGCGACCGCCGCGGGCGACGTCGCGGTCGGAGCTGGTGCGTGGACCGCCGTGCACCACGCATTCACCTCTCCCCAGGACCTGGCCTCCTTCGACAGCGAACCGGGCAGCGCGGTGGCCTGGGCCTACGACATCGTGTGCAACGGCAACGAGATCGGTGGCGGGTCCATCCGTATCCACTCCTCGGAGGTCCAGAAGCGAGTGTTCGCCGTGATGGGACTGGGGGAGGAGGAGGCCCAGGAGAAGTTCGGGTTCCTGCTCGACGCGTTCCGCTTCGGCGCCCCACCCCACGGCGGTATCGCGTTCGGCTGGGACCGGGTGACGGCACTGCTGGCCGGCACCGACTCGATCCGCGAGGTCATCGCGTTCCCCAAGTCTGGCGGCGGGGTCGACCCGCTGACGGACGCCCCGGCACCGATCACGCCGGCCCAGCGCAAGGAGGCTGGCGTGGACGCCGCTCCTGCGGAGGATGTCTCGCCGGACGTCTGAGCAGCGGCAAGGCTTCCTGTTCGGGGCAAGGTGTCGAGACCAGATTGTTACCCCGGGGAGACCCCCGGTGCTGTCTGTTTCACATACAGTCGCCCACGGTTGTCCGGGCGATGCCTGGATGGCCACGCACCAGCCACACATCGTCTGACGCTCCTGGTCCGACGCACACAGTCCGACGCACACACACGGCTCATCTCGAGGTGGACATGGGTATTCCGGCAACGGAATCAGTGGCGCCGCCGCCGCTGGAGGAGGAGGCTCCTCGACCCCGCGACAAGAACGACAAGGACTTCCACGGCCGTTCGCCGATGCAGATCGCGATGGGCCGGCTGTTCCGCGACCCCGTCGCGGTCATCTGCGCCATCGTGGTGCTGATCCTTGTGGTCCTCGGGATCTTCGCGCCCCTCATCAACGAGGCGCTGCAGATCTCGGGCACACAGGGTGAGAAATACTCCCTCGACAACGTCACGGCGACGGACTTCGACGGGCTCCCGATCGTCGGCCCACCGCTCGGTGACTTCACCTGGGACCACCCGCTGGGCATCGCGCCGGCCACCGCAGACGACAACCTGGCGCGCCTGCTGCTCGGCCTGCGCACCTCACTGCTCATCGCCACGGTCGCCACGGTCGTCAGCACCGTGCTCGGCGTCGTCATCGGGCTGATGGCGGGCTTCTCGCGCGGCTGGCTCGACCGGATCATCTCGTTCGTCACCGACGTCTTCCTGGTGTTCCCGTTCCTGCTCGGTGCGCTCACCGTGGCGCCGATCCTGGTCGAGCGGTTCGGGCAGAACGCCGACACGCTCGCCTACGCCCAGAAGCTGGCCCTGATCGGGATCCTGGTGATCTTCGGCTGGATGGGTCTGGCCCGCCTGATCCGCGGCCAGGTGCTCTCGCTACGGGAGCGCGAGTTCATCCAGGCCGCTCAGGTGATCGGCGCGCCGACGTCGCGGATCCTGTTCCGCGAGCTGCTGCCAAACCTGGTGGCGCCGATCGTCATCTCCATCTCCCTCTCGCTGCCGGCGTTCGTCGCACTCGAGGCTGGCCTGTCGTTCCTCGGCATCGGGCTGACCGGCGAGCCGTCGCTCGGCCAGATCGTCGAGAGCGCGCGCAACTACTACGACCAGTACCCGCTCTACCTGTTCGCACCTGTCGCCGTGATCGCCGTCCTGGTGCTCGCCCTCAACCTGCTGGGCGACTCGGTCCGCGACGCGTTCGACCCCAAGACTCGCCGGTGACGAAGGTTCACCGTTCGGGAAACACCACGGAAAGGGTGGCAAGCAATATGCGAAGGACAACTCGAGCCCTCGTGGCTTTGTCCGCCGCTGGAGCGCTCGCACTGAGCGCCTGCGGCGGGGACGGCGACGACCCAGAAAGCGACGACTCCCCGGATTCCAGCCCGTCCGCGACCCAAGCGGGCGGCGACACCGGCGACGCGCAGGACCCGGACCGTCAAGGTCCGCGCGAGATCGAGGGCGCCCAGGAGGGCGGCACGGTCAAGGTCATCTCGCTGACGCCGCTCGAGACCATGCACCCGAGCGAGATCTACTACACCCACACCTACGGCATCGGCAGTGGCCTGCTCTACCGGTCGCTGACCCAGTACGTCATCGAGGACGGCGTTCCCGTGCTCGTGCCCGACCTGGCCACGGACACCGGCACGCCCAACGAGGACTACACCGAGTGGACGTTCACCATCCGCGACGGCGTGAAGTACGAGGACGGCACCCCGGTCACCGCCGAGGACGTGAAGTACGGCATGGAGTCGTCGATGGACCTCGAGACGTTCCCCGAGTCCCCCGGCTTCTACTCCACCGAGTACTTCGAGGGCGGCGCGGACTACAAGGGTCCCTACACCGGCAAGGGCGCCACGCTCGACTCGATCGCCGTGGACGGCAACACCCTGACCATCACGATGTCCAAGCCGTTCCCGGACATGCCTTACTGGGGCGCCTTCCCGGCCAACGGCCCGATCCCGGCCGACAAGGCCGCTGACCCGGCCAAGTACGCGACGGCGCCGCTGGCGACCGGTCCCTACAAGATGGCCGACTACACGCCCAAGGAGAAGCTGGTCCTGGTTCGCAACGACCAGTGGGACCCGGCGACCGACCCGGGCCGCACGCAGTACCCCGACGGCTACGACTTCGACTTCACCGTTCCCAACGAGAAGATCGACACGCTGCTGCTCAACGACCAGGGTGACGCTGCCAACAGCCTGACGTTCGACGACGTGCTCGGCACCGACTACCGCAAGTTCCAGGAGAAGGCTCCTGACCGCTTGGTGGCCGGTCCCACGCCGTGCACCCGTTACTGGGCGCCGGACTACCGGACGATCACCGACATCAACGTCCGCCGGGCGATCGCCCTGGCCTACCCGACCCGGTCGGCGATCAAGGCCGGCGGGCTCATCGAGGGTGTCAACCGCTACCCGGCCACCTCCCTCCTGCCGCCCGGCACCCCGGGTCGCGTCGACTACACGGTGGTCGAGGGCATGACGCCCGGCACGCCTGACCCGGCCGCGGCAAAGGCGCTGCTCGAGCAGGCCGGCGCGGTCGGCTACGAGCTGAAGTTCCTGTTCCCGACCGACGACCCGGACGCGGTCAACGCGAAGGACGCGATCGCCAAGGGTCTGGAGGAGGCCGGCTTCAAGGCGACGCCGGTGCCCACCACGCTCGAGAACCTCACCACCGATCGTGAGAACCCGAACAACGACCTCAACATCCGTAGCGCCGGCTGGTGCGCCGACTGGCCGTCGGGTGGCTCGTGGTTCCCGGTGCTTCACAAGACCGAGGACGTGGAAACGCTGGGCCAGATCAGCCAGAACTACGCCCTGTTCTCGGAGACCGACGTCGACGACCGGATCGACGACGTGCTGTCGCTGCCGATCGAGGACCAGGCCGATGCCTGGGGCGAGCTGGACAAGTACATCAGCGAGACCTACCTCCCGCTGATCCCGCTCACCTACGACGGCGTCATCCAGGCGCACGGCTCGAACGTCAACGGTCACCTCAACGACCCGACGATCGGCATGCCCACCTTCAAGGACATCTGGCTGACCCAGTGAGGTGAGGTCGGTGCCCCGGGACCCCGGGGCACCGACCGCCAGATGAACGGAACCGGCCGGGACGGGGTCGCGAGCTGCGGCTCCGCCCGGCCGGTACCACTTCCGCGGGGGCGCTCACCCGTGGTGAACTGAAGGTTGCGGAGAGAGGCAAGACTCGTGTTCGGATACATCGTGCGGAGGCTGCTAGCGGCCCTGCTGGTCCTGATCGTGACGTCGATGACGGTGTTCGCGATCTTCTACCTGGGTCCGAAGAACCCGGCCAAGCCGCTGTGCGAGAAGCAGCAGCGGTGCACACCGGAGAAGCTCGAACGCCTCGAGCGCTCTATGGGGCTCGACAAGCCCGTGACAGTCGCCTACGGGGAGTGGGCCAAGGGCCTGTTCGTGGGCCGGACCGTCGAATACTCGGCAACCGAGAGCTACGAGTGCGGCGCGCCCTGCCTCGGCATCTCCTACCGCAACAACCGCGAGGTCGCCTCCGAGCTGGCCCAGCGCTACCCCGCCACCCTGTCGCTGGCGATCGGGGGCTCACTGATCTATCTGAGCGTCGGTGTGGTTACCGGCGTCTTCGCGGCCCGATATCGGGGCTCCTTCATCGACCGTGCCCTGGTCACCACCACGTTGGTGGTCTCGGCGATCCCCTACTACCTCGTCGCACTGCTGGCCTGGATCTTCCTGACCCAGCAGAACAACTGGTTCCCGGACACCGAGTACCACCCGCTCCTGGACAACCCCGTCGCGTGGGCCGGAGCACTGTCCTTGCCCTGGTTGGTGCTGGGGCTCTACGGCGTCACGGCCTACGCGCGCTACACCCGGGGCCAGATGGTCGAGACCCTGGGCGAGGACTACATCCGCACCGCTGTGGCCAAGGGCCAGAAGGAGCGGGTCGTGGTCTTCCGGCACGCGCTCCGGGCCGCGATCATCCCGGTGGTCACGATCTTCGGCCTCGACTTCGCCTTCCTGCTGGGGGGAACCATCTTCACCGAATACATCTTCGACATCGAGGGCATGGGCCGCTGGGCGCTCGGCGCGATCCAGGGCGTGCCGGACATCCCGGTCGTCACCGCCACGGTCCTGGTCGCGGCCTCGTTCATCGTCGTGTCCAACCTGATCGTCGACATCGTCTACAGCTTCCTCGACCCGCGGGTGAGGCTGGCGTGAGCGCGATGACCCAACCGCGACCCACTGGGGCCGCGGGGATCGAGGCTGGCGAGCCCTACCTCGTCGTCGAGAACCTCACCGTCAAGTTCCCCACAGAGGGCGGCCTGGTCCACGCCGTCACCGACCTGAGCTACACACTCGAGCTCGGCAAGACGCTGGGGATCGTGGGCGAGTCCGGCTCCGGCAAGTCCGTGTCGAGCATGGCCGTCCTGGGACTCCACGACGTGAAGCGCTCGCGGGTCCAGGGGTCGATCCGGGTGGGCGGCACCGAGATCATCGGGCTGTCCGAGAAGCGGCTCGGCAACATGCGCGGCAACGAGGTCGCGATGATCTTCCAGGACGCCTTGGCGTCCCTTCATCCCTTCTTCCGGGTCGGCGACCAACTGATCGAGGCCTACACGCTGCACCACCCCAGCGCGTCCAAGCGCGACGCCCGTCGCAAGGCTGTGGAGGCGCTCGACCGGGTGGGGATCCCGCAGGCGGACGCCCGTGTGGACGACTTCCCGCACCAGTTCTCGGGTGGCATGCGACAGCGCGTGATGATCGCGATGGGACTCATCAACTCGCCGTCCTTGCTCATCGCCGACGAGCCGACCACCGCCCTCGACGTGACGGTGCAGGCGCAGATCCTCGACCTGCTCCAGGATCTCCAGCGTGAGTTCAACTCGGCGATCATCATCATCACCCATGACCTGGGCGTCATCGCCGAGATGGCCGACGACGTCCTGGTCATGTACGCCGGGCGAGCAGTCGAGTACGGCGCGTGCCGGGAGATCCTGAGCCACCCGGAGATGCCCTACACCTGGGGCCTGCTCTCCAGCGTCCCGGACGTGACCGCCAGCACCGACGCGCGGCTGATCCCGATCCCGGGCACCCCGCCCAGCCTGCTCAACCCGCCGACCGGGTGCCCCTTCCACCCCCGCTGTCTGCACAAGGACAAGGTGCCAGGCGACCTGTGCCGCACTGAGCTGCCGGAGTTCCTGCCGGGACGTGCCGGGCACCACCTCAAGCGGTGCCACCTGGCCAACGCCGACCAGATCTACCAGCAGGAGGTGCTGCCCGAGATCGCCCCGGACCTCGTGGCACAGATGTCCGAACCGACGACCGAGGGTGAGGCGCACCGATGAGCGACCCCACGTCCCCCACGGGTGAGCCCGCGGCCAGCAAGGCTCCCGACGCCACGGACGACTCGGGGAGGATCCCGCAGATCACCGGCGACCTCATCGAGCAGATCCAGGCCAACGTCATCGCGCCGCACGCGGCCACCGAGCTCGACGTGAGCCGGCCCCCAATCCTCGAGGTCGAGAACCTGCGGATGTACTTCCCGGTCAAGTCCGGCGGCCTCATCCGCCGCACGGTCGGCCAGGTGCAGGCGGTTGACGGGATCTCGTTCCAGGTTCCCGCCGGTGGTGCCCTCGGCCTGGTCGGCGAGTCCGGCTGCGGCAAGTCGACGACGGGCCGGATGATCACCCGGCTCTACAAGCCGACCGGCGGCTCGATCCGCTTCGGCGAACACGGCGAGCACGACCTGGTGAAGCTGTCCAACCGCGAGATGAAGCCCCTGCGGCAGGACGTCCAGATGATCTTCCAGGACCCCTACAGCTCGCTCAACCCGCGGCACACCGTCGGGTCGATCGTCGGGGCGCCGCTGATCGTGCACAACGTCGTGCCCAAGAAGCAGGTCCTGAGCCGGGTCCAGCAGCTGCTCGAGGTGGTCGGGCTCAACCCGGAGCACTACAACCGCTACCCGAGCGAGTTCTCGGGCGGCCAGCGCCAGCGCATCGGCATCGCCCGGGCCTTGGCCCTCCAGCCGAAGCTGCTCGTGGCCGACGAGCCGGTGTCCGCGCTGGACGTCTCGATCCAGGCCCAGGTGGTCAACCTCCTGCAGGACCTGCAGCGGGAGTTCGACATCGCGTTCCTGTTCATCGCCCACGACCTTGCCGTGGTGCGTCACTTCTGCCCCGAGGTGGCGGTGATGTATCTCGGCAAGATCGTCGAGATCGGCGACCGCGAGACGATCTACGGCTCGCCCCACCACCCCTACACGCAGGCCCTGCTGTCCGCCGTCCCCGACGTCAAGCAGGCCGTGATCGGCGGTCGTCGCGAGCGGATCCGGCTCGAGGGCGACGTACCCAGCCCGGTCAACCCCCCGTCCGGCTGCCGTTTCCGCACCCGCTGCCACCTGGCGCAGGAGATCTGTGCCAAGGTCGAGCCGCCGCTGCTGCAGATCGGCAAGAGGCACAAGGTCGCCTGTCACTTCGCGGGCGAGCTCGCCAAGGCTCCGTCCCGGCCAGTGACGGCGCAGTTCCTGGGAGTCGACGACCAGGGCAACGCGGACCCGTCCGCGCACCCGTCCGACGTGGTCACGACCCACCCCGGATACGACGACGACTGGATCCGCCTCGACGCGGTCCGTGCCTAGTTGTCTACCCCCGCGAGCTTCGGCCCGGCACCCACGACGGACGCTCGCTCCGCTCGCAGGGCCTGACCCTGTCACCGCGTACGCATAGGTTGGCCGGGTGACCGACGGCCTGTTCGAGCTGGGCGCGCCCGCGCCCGGCGGCGGCACGCTGTCGGGTGCCGTCGGTGAGTCCGCGCCGCTCGCCGTACGCATGAGACCGCGCACGCTCGACGAGCTGGCGGGGCAGGAGCAGCTGAGGGCACCCGGGGCACCCCTGCGACAGCTGATCGACGGCGACCAGTCGATGTCGCTGCTCCTGTGGGGGCCACCCGGCACCGGGAAGACCACCATCGCCTCGATCCTGAGCCTCGGGACCGACCGCAGGTTCGTCGAGGTGTCCGCGGTGTCGGCGGGGGTCAAGGAGGTGCGCGCGGCCATCGATGCCGCCCGCTCGACGCTCGCGGCCACCGGCCAGGAGACCGTGCTCTTCGTCGACGAGGTGCACCGTTTCAGCAAGGCCCAGCAGGACGCGCTGCTCCCGGGTGTGGAGAACCGCTGGGTCAACCTGGTGGCGGCCACGACCGAGAACCCGTTCTTCTCGGTGATCTCACCGCTCCTCTCACGCAGCCTGCTGGTCCGGTTGGAGTCGCTGACCGACGACGACATCCGAGCGGTCCTCGACCGCGCGCTCTCCGACGAGCGTGGGCTGGCTGGTCGCTTCGAGGTCGCGCCCGAGGCGCTCGACCACCTGGTGCGGCTCGCCGGGGGAGACGCACGTCGGTCGCTCACCTATCTCGAGGCGGCCGCAGGCGCGGCGTCGGCCCGGGACTCGACGGTGATCGACCTGGAGACGGCGGAGACCGCCGTCGACCAGGCCGCGGTCCGATACGACCGGCAGGGCGACCAGCACTACGACGTGATCAGCGCGTTCATCAAGTCGGTCCGCGGCTCCGATGTCGACGCGGCCCTGCACTACCTGGCCAGGATGTTCGAGGCGGGCGAGGACCCGCGCTTCATCGCCCGGCGGCTGGTGATCCTCGCCTCGGAGGACGTCGGTCTGGCCGACCCGACGGCCCTGCCGACCGCGGTGGCCGCAGCCCAGGCAGTCCAGCTGATCGGCATGCCCGAGGCCCGCCTCAACCTCGCGCAGGCGACCATCGCCCTGGCGGTCGCCCCGAAGTCCAATGCGGTGACCACGGCCATCGGCGCGGCCGTCGCCGATGTCAAGGCGGGCCGGATCGGGCAGGTGCCGCCCCACCTGCGCGACGCCCACTACGCGGGCTCCCAGAAGCTCGGCCACGGCTCGTCCTACGTCTACAGCCACGACGAGCCCTTCGGCCTGGCGACCCAGCAGTACGCCCCGGACGTCGTCGCCGACGCGGAGTACTACCAGCCCACCTCCCTCGGCGCCGAGGCCGCGGTCAGGGAGCGCTGGGAGCGGGTGCGGCGGATCGTGCGTGGCACCGAGCAGACGCCCTCGGAGAGCTCGGGGTCAACCGACTAGGCTCGGTGCCCATGACCGCGCTCCTCCTGGCCCTGACCGGCGTGCTCACGCTGCTGGTGGTCGGAGTGGGTGCCTTGGCCATCGGGCTGTGGCGCCGGGTGGGGCAGCTCGAGACGCGGCTGGCGGCGTCGAGCCACACGGATTGGTCGCCTCCGGAGTCCCAGGACAGCCATTCCGTGGGTCTCGACGCCCCGCCCCCGAGCCTCGAGCCCAGCCCCGAACCCAGCCCGGCGCAGACCGAGTACGTCATCACCCACCTGGGCGAGCCCGAGCCGGAGGTCGAGCCGGAGATCGAGGGTGTGCCGACCGTGGCACCGACCCTGTTCGCCGACATCGTGCTCCGCGAGACGGTGGTGCAGACCGCCTCGCTCCTCCACGGACTGCGCCGGGCACTGAGCCCGGAGACCCGCAACCGGATCAGGTTCGAGATGCGGCGCGAGGTCAAGCGGTCGCGCAAGCAGCGGCGCGCCGACCTGCGCGAGGCCCGTCGCGAGTGGGAGGCCCGCCGGCGGGCGGCGATGGTCGACGAGCCGGCAGGCAGCGCGGCATGACTGAGACATCGTGAGGGGCGGCCTCTGGTTCGTCGCCGGGGCCGGGGTCGGGATCTACGCGGTGATCCGCGGCCGTCGTGCCGCCGAGGTGCTGACCGTCGACGGGATGACCGACCGGCTCAAGGGCGCGCAGGTGGGCTGGCAGCTGTTCCGCGAGGAGGTCGCCACCGGCAAGGTCGAGAAGGAAACCGAGTTGCGCGAGCGCTTCGCGTTGCTGCCCCATGGAGGGCCCAAAGAGCTCGAGGAAGGCAACTGATGGATCGGGGAATGAGCACCGCGGAGATCCGCCGACGCTTCGTCGCGCACTTCGAGCACGGTGGCGCCTACGGCGCACACACCTCGGTGCCGTCGGCGCCGCTGCTCCTCGACGACCCCAACCTGCTGTTCGTCAACGCCGGCATGGTGCCGTTCAAGCCCTACTTCCTCGGTCAGGAGACGCCGCCCTACCCGCGCGCGGTCAGCGTGCAGAAGTGCGTACGGACCCCCGACATCGAGGACGTCGGCAAGACGACCCGGCACGGCACGTTCTTCGAGATGTGCGGCAACTTCTCCTTCGGCGACTACTTCAAGGAAGGCGCCATCGAGCTGGCCTGGGACCTGGTCACCAAGCCGGTGGCCGACGGCGGCTTCGGTTTCGAGGAGAGCCGGCTCTACCCCTCGATCCTCGTCGGCGACGACGAGGCGCTCGGTCTCTGGAAGAAGGTCACGGGGCTGCCCGACGAGCGGATCCTCAAGCTGGGTCGCAAGGAGAACTACTGGTCCATGGGCGTCCCCGGACCCGGAGGTCCGTGCTCGGAGATCCTCTACGACCGGGGCAGCGAGCACGGGCCCGACTTCGAGCCGTCGTTGCTGGGGCCGGACATGCCCACCAAGCTGGAGGATCGGCTCCTCGAGATCTGGAACCTGGTCTTCATGCAGGACGAGCTCAGCGCGGTGCGGTCCAAGGAGGACTTCGACATCGCCGGCTCTCTGCCCAACAAGAACATCGACACCGGCATGGGCCTCGAGCGGGTCGCGTTCCTGAGCCAGGGCGTCGCCAACATGTACGAGATCGACGTGATGTTGCCGGTCATCCAGCGCGCCGAGGAGCTCACCGGTCGCCGCTATGGCGCTGACCACGGGGACGACGTGCGCTTCCGGGTGGTCGCCGACCACGTCCGCAGCTCGCTGATGCTCATCGGTGACGGGGTCACGCCCGGCAACGAGGGCCGTGGCTACGTCCTGCGGCGGCTGCTGCGCCGGGCGGTGCGCTCGGTGCGGCTCCTGGGCTACGAGGACCCAGCGCTGCCCGAGCTGCTCCCGGTCAGCCGGGACCGGATGGGTGAGACCTACGCCGAGCTGCATCGAGACTGGGAGCGGATCGCCACTGTGGCGTACGCCGAGGAGGAGGCGTTCCGCCACACGCTGCGGGCTGGGACCACGATCTTCGACACCGCGACTGCCCAGCTGAAGAAGGCGGGCGGCACGGAGCTGTCCGGCGAGCGGGCGTTCGCGCTGCACGACACCTACGGGTTCCCGATCGACCTCACGCTGGAGATGGCCTCCGAACAGGGACTCTCGGTCGACGAGGTCGGGTTCCGGCGGCTCATGCAGGAGCAGCGCGACCGGGCGAAGGCCGACGCCCGCGCCAAGAAGGGCGCCCATCGCGACGCCACCGCCTACCGGGCCGTCGCCGACTCCATGGGGGCACCCGTGGAGTTCACCGGCTACGGCGAGGTGGTCTCGGACGGCACGGTCCGCGGTCTGGTGACCGCCGATGGGGTGGTCGACAGCGTCCGCGCGGGCGACGAGGTCGAGGTGGTCCTCGACCGGACCCCGTTCTACGCCGAGGGCGGCGGCCAGCTCGCGGACGAGGGCGTCATCGAGCTCGCCAACGGGGCCCGGCTGCGGGTCAACGACGTCCAGTCGCCGATCACGGGACTGATCGTCCACCAGGCGACGGTCCTCGACGGCGAGGTGACCCCCGGTCTGCAGGCCCACTCCCTGGTCGACCTGCAGCGCCGGATGTCGATCTCGCGCGCCCACACGGCCACCCACATGGTGCACAAGGCGTTTCGCGAGGCGCTGGGGGAGACCGCCACCCAGGCGGGCTCGGAGAACGCCCCCGGCCGGTTCCGCTTCGACTTCTCTGCGTCCGGCGCGGTCCCCGAGTCGGTGCTCGCCGACGTCGAGGCCCGGGTCAACGACGTGATCCTCGACGACCTGCTGGTCCACGCCGAGGTGATGACCCAGGCCGAGGCGGTGAAGTCCGGCGCGATGGCGCTCTTCGGCGAGAAGTACGGCGACCGGGTGCGCGTCGTCTCGGTCGGTGACTGGGCCCGCGAGCTGTGCGGCGGGACGCACGCGGGCAGCTCCGGCAAGCTGGGCGTGATCAAGCTGCTGGGCGAGTCGTCGATCGGGTCCGGCGTACGCCGCGTGGAGGCGCTGGTCGGGACCGACGCCTACCAGTTCCTGGCCCGCGAGCACGTGCTCGTGGCCCAGCTGTCCGAGGCGCTGAAGGCCCGGCCGGAGGAGCTCCCCTCGCGGGTCAACGACATCCTGGAGAAGCTGCGCGCGGCCGAGAAGGAGCTCGAGAAGGTCCGCGTCGCCGGACTGCTGGCGCGCGCGGGCGAGCTCGCGGCCGCTGCCGAGCAGGTCGACGGGGTCGCCCTGGTGGCCACGTCCGCCCCGGGGGCCGGAGGCGCTGACGTCCGCACCCTGGCGCTCGACGTGCGCGGGCGGCTGCCGGCCGGCCAGCCCGGCGTTGTCGTGGTCATCGGTGAGTCCGACGGCAAGGTGGCGGTCGTGGCGGCCGTCAACGACGACGCGCGGGCCCGGGGCCTGAGCGCCAACGAGCTGGTCCGGGCCGTCGGTCCGCTGGTCGGCGGCAAGGGCGGCGGCAAGGACGACGTCGCCCAGGGCGGCGGCACCGACGCGTCGCGGATCGACGAGGCCTTGACACTGGTCCGCGCCGAGGTAGGAAAGGCACACTCCTGAGGCACGGCGTACGGCTCGGCCTCGACCCCGGCGACGCTCGGATCGGCGTGGCTCGCAGCGACCCGACCGGGTTCCTCGCGACCCCGGTCGAGACGGTGAAGCGTGGGCGCGGCGACCTGACGCGGATCCGCGAGATCCTGGCCGAGATCATCGAGGAGACCGGGCCCGAGGGAGTCCTCGAGGTGGTCGTCGGACTGCCCCGATCACTGTCGGGCGGCGAGGGGCCGGCGGCCGCCAAGGTGCGTGAGTGGGCCGGCGAGCTGGCCCGGGCCGTCGACCCGGTGCCCGTGCGGCTCGCCGACGAGCGGCTCACCACTGTAGGCGCGGAGGCTATGCTGCGCGACCGGGGCCGGAAGGGCGCCGCCAGGCGCGCGGTCGTTGACCAGGTGGCGGCCGTGCTGATCCTGCAACACGTGCTGGACGCCGAGCGTGAGACGGGCACCGCCCCCGGAGAGATCGTCGAGAGGACGCCATGACCGACTACCAGACGGGCCCTCCGACCGAGCCACCCGGCTTTCTCGACGGCGCCGCCACCCCCGCCGGGGGACGGCGCGCGGAGAGGTCCCGCCGCCGTGGACCGGGCTGCCTGATCGGGCTGGTCGTCCTGGCGCTGCTCTTCGGGGGCCTCTACTTCGGCGTCACCAAGGGCGTCGACTTCGTCAAGGACCAGTTCGAGGGCACGCCCGACTACCCGGGGCCGGGCACCGGCGAGGTGGTCTTCGAGGTCAAGAAGGGTGACAGCGTCACCGAGATGGGCCGCAACCTCAAGGAGCTCGACGTGGTCAAGTCCGTCGACGCCTTCACGGAGGCGGCTTCGGCCAACCCCGACTCGACCAAGATCCAGGTCGGCTCCTACACGATGCGGCTGCAGATGAAGGCCGAGGACGCCGTCGCGCTGCTCGTCGACCCGGCCAACGCGGTCAACGCCGCGGTCCCGATCCCCGAGGGTCTGCGGGTGGTCGACATCGTGAAGATCCTGGCCAAGGAGACCGAGTTCTCCAAGCAGGACTTCGAGGCCGCACTCGCCGACACCGCCGCCCTGGGCCTCCCGGCGTACGCCGAGGGCAACCCGGAGGGCTATCTCTTCCCGGCGACCTACGAGTTCGGCCCCGAGGCGCAGCCGGTGGACATGCTGAGAGCGATGGTCGTGCGCTGGCAGCAGGCGGCCGCCGACGTCGATCTCGAGGCGAAGGCGAAGGCGCTCGGCTACACGCCCCACGAGATGATGACGATCGCCGCCCTCCTCGAGGCGGAGGGCCGCGGCGACTACACGCCCAAGATCGCCCGGGTCATCTACAACCGCTTGGACAACCCGGACAACGGCGTCACCAACGGCCTGCTGCAGATCGACGCGACGGTCAACTACGCCCTGGGCAAGGCCGGGATCGCTCGTCTGACGCAGGAGGAGATCGACTCCGTCGCGGACAACCCCTACAACACCTACTACCAGCCGGGCCTGCCACCGGGGCCGATCGAGGCGCCCGGCCAGGCCGCCATGGAGGCCGCTCTCAACCCGGCGGACGGCGACTGGCTCTTCTACGTCACGGTCAACCTGGCGACGGGTGAGACGAAGTTCGCCAGCACCGAGGCCGAGTTCCTGGAATACAAGGCGGAGCTGGACGAATACTGCGCGACCCAGTCCGACCGGTGCTGACCAGGGGCGGACGATGAGGTGCGCCGTCCTCGGCGACCCGATCGGCCACTCGCTGTCGCCGGTGATCCACCGGGCGGCGTACGAGTCGCTCGGGTTGCAGGGATGGCAGTACGACGCCGTGCGGGTGCCCGGCGGCGGCCTCGCCGACTTCGTGCAGGGGCTGGACCCGGCGACGTGGCGCGGGCTCTCGCTGACCATGCCGCTCAAGCGTGAGGCTCTGCCCCTGCTCGACACCAAAGACGACTGGGTGCGGTTGTCCGCCGCGTGCAACACGATCGTGCTTGACCCCGACGGCCGACGCCACGGGCTCAACACCGACGTGACCGGGGCGCTGATGGTGCTCGGCGAGCACGACGACCTCCCGGTCGACCGGGCCGTAGTGATCGGCGGAGGAGCCACGGCGGCCTCGCTGCTCCTCGCGCTGGCCGAGCGCGGGACCCGGCGCGCCATCCTGGTGGTCCGTGACCCGGCCCGCGCCGACGAGACCGTCCGGGTGGTGCTCGGCCACCCACGGGCACCGGAGGTCGAGGTGCACGCCATCGACGAGGTGACCTCGGGCGTGCTCGACGCAGACGTCCTGGTGTCCACGGTCCCCGCCTCCGCTCAGGTGCCCGAGCTGGTGGCGGCGGTCTCGGGGATCCCGCTGGTCTTCGAGGTCGTCTACGAGCCCTGGCCCACCCCGCTCGCCGCGTCGGCGCAGCAGTCGGGCCGCACGGTCCTCAGTGGACTCGACCTGTTGGTCGCGCAGGCGGTCAACCAGGTCGTGGCCATGACGGGCCGGTTCGACATCCCGGTCGGTGCGATGCGCCGGGCCGCCGAGGACGCGCTCGGTTCGAGGCAGGCCCGGTGACCGACCTCCATCCGGTCAGCGCCGCAGTGACGGCCGCGCTCGGCCTGGCGTCCGGGCCGCTGGTGCCCTGGCTGATCGGCCGGGTGCCCGAGCCGGACCCAGAACCCGAGCCGGACCCAGAACCCGAGCCGGAGGCAGAGTCCGAGCCAGAGCCCAAGGAGCTGTACGCCGACATCGCCGGGCTGCCCGGCCTGGCGGTGAAGGCCGCGGTCGCCGGCGGCGCCGCGGCGGCCCTGCTCGGCCTGTTCCTGGGCTGGTCGTGGGCGCTCCTGGTGGTCCTGCCGCTGGTCCCGGTGTCGGTGGCGCTGGCCGTCATCGACTGGCGCACCAGGCTGCTGCCCCGCAAGATCATCCTGCCCGCCCTGGCGGGGTCCCTGGTCACGATCACGGCGGCCTGGGCGCTGGAGGGGTTCGACGGCGGGACGGGCGCGGTCGTGCGCACCCTGGTCGGCTGCGCGGCGGCGTTCGTCGTGTTCTTCGTGCTGTGGTTCATCTACCCGCGCGGGATGGGGTTCGGTGACGTCCGGCTGTCCGCCCTGCTGGGGCTGGTTCTGGGCTACCTGGGCTGGAGCGAGTGGCTGGTCGGCCTCTACGGCGGCTTCCTGCTCGGAGCCGTCATCGGCGGCGTGCTGTCGCTGCTCAAGGTGGTCGACCGCAAGGGCTACCCGTTCGGACCGTTCATGCTCCTGGGGGCTCTGATCGGCGTCCTGGCCGGACAGCCGCTCATCGACGCCCTCTACTCCTGAAACAATCCCCTTCATGACGTTGCGCTGGCTGACCGCGGGTGAGTCCCACGGCCCCTCCCTGGTGGCGATCCTCGAGGGGCTGCCTGCGCACGTCTCGGTGACCTCCGACGACATCCGTGACGCGCTGGCCCGGCGCCGGCTCGGCTATGGCCGCGGCGCCCGGATGAAGTTCGAGCAGGACGAGGTCACCATCGTGGGCGGGGTCCGGCACGGGCAGACCCAGGGCGGGCCGGTGGCGATCGAGGTCGGCAACACCGAGTGGCCCAAGTGGCAGAAGGTCATGTCGGCCGACCCCCTGGACGACGACGCCCGCGCGGAGCTGGAGGGCTCGGCCCGGAACGCCGCCCTGACCCGGCCCCGGCCGGGCCACGCCGACCTCGCGGGCATGCAGAAGTACGCCTTCGACGAGGCGCGTCCGGTGCTGGAGCGGGCCTCGGCGCGCGAGACGGCCGCTCGGGTCGCGCTGGGCCGGGTCGCGTCCAACTTCCTCGAGCAGGCGGTCGGCGCCCGGATCGTCTCGCACGTCATCGAGCTGGGCGGCGTCCGCGCGCCCGACGGACTGTGGCCCGAGCCCGGCGACGTGTCGCGGCTCGATGACGACCCGGTGCGCTGCCTGGACGGGGATACCAGCAAGCAGATGGTCGAGCGGATCGACCTGGCCCACGAGGACGGCGACACGCTCGGCGGCGTCGTCGAGGTGGTCGTCCACGGGCTGCCGCCCGGGCTCGGCTCGCACGTGCACTGGGACCGCCGGCTGGACTCCCGGCTGGCCGGTGCGCTGATGGGCATCCAGGCGATCAAGGGCGTCGAGGTCGGCGACGGCTTCGCGCTGGCCGCCACCCCGGGTTCGCTGGCCCATGACGAGATGGTCCCCACCCCCGACGGCATCCGCCGGGTCAGCGGGCGCTCGGGCGGCACCGAGGGCGGCATGACCACCGGCGAGGTGCTCCGGGTCCGCGCCGCCATGAAGCCCATCGCCACGGTGCCTCGCGCCCTGCGGACCGTCGACGTCGCCACCGGCGAGGAGGCCGTCGCCCACCACCAGCGCTCCGACGTCTGCGCCGTCCCCGCCGCCGGCATCGTGGCCGAGGCGATGGTGGCCCTGGTGCTCGCGGACGCCGTCCTGGAGAAGTTCGGGGGCGACTCGGTCCAGGAGACCCGCCGCAACGCCGAGTCCTACCTGGACACCCTGAGGTTCAAGTGAGCTCCCGGTGAGCGTTCGAGTCGTGCTGGTCGGGCCGATGGGGGCCGGCAAGTCCACCGTCGGCGCCCGGCTTGCCGACGCGTGGGGCGTGTCGGCCCGCGACACCGACGCCGACATCGAGGCACTCGAGGGCCGGTCGATCTCCGACATCTTCGTGGACTCGGGGGAGGCCCACTTCCGCGACCTCGAGCGCAAGGCGGTCGCCGAGGCGCTCGCCACCCACGACGGCGTCCTGTCGCTGGGCGGGGGAGCGGTGCTCGACCCCGAGACCCGCGCGCTGCTCGCCGGCCACCAGGTGGTGTTCCTCAAGGTCGGGCTCGCCGAGGCCGTGAAGCGTGTCGGGCTCGGCTCGTCACGCCCGTTGCTGCTCGGCAACGTCCGGTCCCGGATCAAGGCGCTGCTCGACGAGCGGACGCCGGTCTATGAGTCCGTCGCCACGGTGACCGTGGAGACCGACGGTCGTTCGCCCGACGAGGTCGCCGCCGCGGTCCTCGAGGCGCTCGCATGAACACCCCACGACGTTCTTCGTCTCCCCCGCTTCGCTCCTCCGCCGAACAACGCCGCGGGGATCCCGAAAAGCTGAACACCATCCGGGTCGCCGGGCCGGCGCCGTACGACGTCGTCATCGGCCGGGGAGCGCGCCACCGGGTGGCGTCCCTGCTGGGTGACGCGGTCCGACGCGTCGCCCTGGTGCACGCGCCCGGTCTGACCGTGGACCTGTCCGACCATCTCGCTGACTACGAGGTCCTCGACCTGGAGCTGCCCGACGGCGAGGCGGCCAAGACCGCGGCCGTCGTCGCCGACGCGTGGGAGCGGCTCGGCGCGGCCGGCTTCACCCGCTCCGACGCCGTCGTGACCCTCGGCGGCGGGGCCACCACCGACGTCGGTGGCTTCATCGCGGCCACCTGGCTGCGCGGGGTGCCCGTCGTCCACGTCCCGACGTCCCTGCTGGGCATGGTCGACGCCGCGGTCGGCGGCAAGACGGGCATCGACACGGGCGCGGGGAAGAACCTCGTCGGCTCGTTCCACGAACCCGCCGGTGTGCTGTGCGACCTCGACCTGCTGGCCACGCTGCCCCCGGCGGAGCTGGTCAGCGGCCTCGGCGAGGTGGTCAAGTGCGGCTTCATCGCGGACCCGGTGATCCTGGACCTCGTCGAGAAGGACCCGGCGGTCGTCCTCGACCCCGCGTCCGAGGTCCTGGGCGAGCTCGTCGAGCGGGCCGTGCAGGTCAAGGCCGACGTCGTCGCGGGTGACCTCAAGGAGGCCGGGGGCAGCGGCGGTCATCCGGGCCGCGAGGTGCTCAACTACGGCCACACGCTGGCGCACGCGATCGAGAAGGTCACCGGCTACACGGTGCGGCACGGCGAGGCGGTCTCGATCGGGATGGTCTTCGCGGCCGCCCTGGCCCGGCTGGCCGGACGCCTCGACGACCACACCGCGGCCCGGCACACGAGCGTGCTCGCGTCGCTCGGCCTGCCGACCCGGTGGCACGACGCGACGTTCGAGGAGGTGCTCGCCGTGATGCGGGTGGACAAGAAGGCCCGCGGCAACACCCTCCGCTTCCTCGTGCTCGACGGCCTCGCGCAGCCGGCGGTGCTCGAGGGTCCGGCGGAGGACCTGCTGCGGGCGGCCTACGAGGAGCTGGCATGAAGGTCCTCGTCCTCAACGGCCCCAACCTGGGCCGGCTCGGCAAGCGCCAGCCGGAGATCTACGGCACCACGACGTACGCCGACCTGGCTGCGCTGTGCGTGGAGTGGGGCCGCGGGCTCGGGCTGGACGTCGAGGTGCGCCAGACCAACCACGAGGGCGAGATGCTCGACTGGCTCAACGGCGCCGCCGACGACGAGACCCCCGTCGTGCTCAACGCCGCCGCCTGGACCCACTACTCGTACGCGATCCTCGACGCCTGTGCCCAGCTGACCGCGCCGCTGGTCGAGGTGCACATCAGCGACCCGCACCAGCGGCCCGAGGAGTTTCGGCACCACTCGGTCGTCACGGCGTACGCCGTGGAGGTGGTGGCCGGGCACGGGATCGAGGGCTACCGGACGGCGCTCGAGCGGATCGCGGCCGGCTGACCTTTGGTGCTGGGCGTGGTGCCCGCGCGCGTAGCAGGCCGGCGCTCGGCGTCAAGGATGCTTCGCACCGCTTCGCGGCGGCCTTCGGCCGTCCTTGACTCCGAGCCTCTGTCGGCCTGCTGGCGGCGCGCTTGGCGGCAGGGCTCCGCCCCGCCGCCCGCGTGCGCGGGCTCCACACTGGTCAGCGCACCCGCCACACTGGCCCCATCTCGGGCTTAGGTCATGGATTGCACGCACCAGGCGCGTGCAATCCATGCGTTAAGGGCGGCGGCCGCGGATGCGGCAGCCACGGACCAACCCAAGTCTCGGCCCGAGCCGCGCATGATCGCTGAATCGGGCTCGCCACGCCAGGCGCACTAGACTCGGCGGCTGCCGCCCGGACAACCGGCGGCTACCGAACGCCCCTAGACCCGAAGGCTGATCCGCGCACATGGCAACGACCAACGACCTGAAGAACGGCATGGTGCTCAACCTCGACGGCCAGCTCTGGCAGGTCATCTGGTTCCAGCACCACAAGCCCGGCAAGGGCGGCGCCGTGGTGCGCTCCAAGCTCAAGAACGTCGAGTCCGGCAAGACCGTCGACAAGACCTTCAACGCCGACGTCAAGGTCGAGGTCGCCAACGTCGACAAGCGCACGATGCAGTACCTCTACAACGACGGCACGTCCTACGTCTTCATGGACGTGCAGACCTACGACCAGGTCGAGGTCGCGCCCGAGATCGTCGGTGACGCCAAGAACTTCCTGCTCGAGAACCAGGAGGCGATCGTGGCCAGCAACGACGGCCGCGTCCTCTACATCGAGCTCCCGGCCTCGGTCGAGCTCGAGGTCACCTACACCGAGCCGGGCCTGCAGGGCGACCGTTCGACCGGCGGCACCAAGCCCGCCACCGTCGAGACCGGCGCGACCGTCCAGGTGCCGCTGTTCATCACCACCGGCGAGCGGATCAAGGTGGACACGCGCGACTCGTCATACCTGGGCCGCATTTCCTCGTGACGGCACGTTCGAAGGCCCGCAAAAGGGCCCTGGACGTGCTCTTCGCCGCAGACCTGCGCGGGGAGTCCGCGGTCGAGGCGCTGGAGGCGGCCATCGCCGACGGCGAGGGCCCGACCAACTCCTACACCGAGACCCTGGTGCGCGGCGTCGTCGCGGAGCAGGAGCGGATCGACGCGCTGCTCGCCGAGCACGCCCAGGGGTGGACCTTGGACCGGATGCCCGGCGTCGACCGCAACGTGCTGCGCATGGGCGTCTACGAGATGCTCTACGTCGACGACGTGCCCGACGCGGTCGCGGTCTCCGAGGCGGTGGCGCTGGCCCGGGAGCTGTCGACCGACGAGTCGCCGTCCTTCGTCAACGGAGTGCTGGGCGCGGTCCTGCGTCAGACGGCCGGCTGAACCTCCTCGAGCACCTCGACCTCGTCGCCCACCCGGATCGTCACCCCCGGGGTGTCACACACCAGGTTCGTGCCGAACCAGACGGCACCGTCCCAACGCCGGAACCGGGCCAGCGTCGCGGTCGGCTCCTTGCCCCGCTCGGCGGTCACCGCGTCGGTGGTCGGAATGGTGCAGCGCGCACAACCCTTGACCGACCGATAGATCCCGTCGCCGATCCGCAGCCGGCGCCACCCGTCCTCGGCCCAGGCGGGCGCGCCGGACACGACGACGTTGGGCCGGAACCGCACCATCGGCAGCGGGCCCTGGTCGGCCATGGGCCCGGCGAGGATCCGATCGTTGAGGTCGGCCAGCGACTCCTCGGCCGCGAGGTGCAGGGGGAAACCGTCGGCGAAGGCCACCGGCACGCCGGGGCCGGCGTGGGCCGGGTCGGCGGGTCTGCGCGACGGGTCCTCGGCGTGGACGAGCCGGACGGGCTCGCCGACCGCCTTGCTGAACCACTCGTGCGCCGACGCAGCGGCGACCGCCGCCTCGAACGGCGTACCGCTGAAGAGGCTCACGGGTGTCGTGTCGCCCCCTGACGGGATGTCGACGACGAGCTCGTCGAGCCCGGAACCGGAGGTGTCACGCACGATCAGCCCGCCGTCGGGGCGCAGCTCAGGGTGGACCAGCAGCATGCCCTTGCGCTCGCGGATCGTCACCGCCTCACCGTGGTCGTCGACGAGCATCCAGCGGCGGTCGCCCTGAAGGCCCCACGGCTCCACGAGGCCCTCGTCGAGCATCTCGCCGCGGCACGACTTCACGGGGAAACGGCGGAGCTCGGTGACGACCACAGGCACGGGTCGAGCCTAGGGCTCCTCCAGGGCCGGGGAGAGGAACGTCCGCAGGTGGGTCAGCAGGGACTCCCGGTCGTCGGCGTCGACCCGGCGGCCGGGGATGCCGACCAGGGACACCAGCACCCTGATCACCCACTCGGCCGCGTCCTGTACGTCGAGGTCAGCCCGGACCAGCCCACGGTCCTTGGCCGCGCCGAGCTCGGCGACCCAGAAGTCGAGAAGCCCGGGGACGATGTCGTGGACGTAGGTGCCCATGACCTGTGCGTAGGCCTCCGGCTCGGCCTCAGCGAGCTCGAGCGCGAGGGGGCCCAGGGGTGCCGCGCGGGAGAGCAGCACCGCCTCGGCGACCATCCCGGCGACGTCGTCGGCCGCGGAGATGCGCGCGTGCGCGTCGTCCCAGAACTGCTCGTCGCGACGGATTAGCGCGGCCGAGACGAGCGTCGCCTTGTCGGAGAAGAGCCGGTGCACATACGCCCGGGAGAGCCCTGCCTCGGCGGCCACCCCGGCCACCGTCGTCCGGCGGATGCCGTCGCGGCGCAGGCACGCCTCGGCGGCGTCGAGGATCCGGTCACGGGCGGTCATCGCGTCCGAGTGTAGACACTTGCGAGAAAGTGTCTACAGCCCTACCGTCTCCGCGTGGGTTTCATCCAGCCGAACCACCCGGACCTCGACCTCCCCGTCTGGCGCCAGGGCACGCGACAGGAGCGGATGAAGCCGCTGGTCCGGCACTTCTGCGAGGTGGGTTTCGGCTCGCCCGACGCGGTGACGATCGTCTACGTCGTCAAGATCGCCCTCTACCTGCTCGTCGGCTGGCTCTTCGTGCTCTCCACGCCCGGCATCGACGGCTTCACCGAGCTGGGCCGGTGGTGGGAGTCGCCGGCGGTGTTCTACAAGTTCGTGCTCTGGACGATGCTCTTCGAGGTCCTCGGCCTCGGCTGCGGGTTCGGCCCGCTCAACCTTCGGATGACCCCGCCGCTCGGTTCGTTCCTCTACTGGCTGCGCCCAGGCACGATCCGGCTGGCGCCGTGGGCTTCCCGGGTCCCCCTGACCGGGGGCGACACGCGCACGCCCGTCGACGTCGCGCTGTACGCCGGGCTGCTGGTCTTGCTGTCCGTCGCGGTCTGGGGCGCCCTGCCGAAGGAGCAGGTCGTCGCCGTGCTCGTCGTCCTGGCGCTGGTGGGGCTCCGGGACAAGGTCGTCTTCCTGGCGGCCCGGTCCGAGGTCTACGGCACGCTCGCGGTGACCTACCTCTTCACCGGGGCCGACGCCCTGGTCGCCGCGCAGCTGGTCATGGTCGCGATCTGGTGGGGGGCGGCGACCTCGAAGGTCAACCGGCACTTCCCATTCGTGGTGGCCGCGATGGAGAGCAACAGCCCGGTCTGGCGCTCCAAGCGCATCAAGCGGAAGTTCCACCGGGACTTCCCCGACGACCTGCGTCCCTCCGGGCTGTCCCGGGCACTCGCCCACGGCGGCACCGTCTTCGAGTACGCCGTCCCGCTGCTGCTCCTGCTGGGCGACGGCGGCGTCGTCACCAAGGTCGCCGCGGCGGGCATGCTCGCCTTCCACTTCCACATCCTGTCGAGCCTGCCGATGGGCGTGCCGCTGGAGTGGAACGTGTTCATGATGATCGGCATCGTCAACCTGTTCATCGGCAATGCCGACCTCGGCGTGACCGACCTGGCCGAGCCGGTGCCGGTGGTCCTGCTCATGGCGGTCGTCGCCGGGGTGGTCGTCCTCGGCAACCTGCGCCCGGACCTCGTGTCCTTCCTGCCGGCGATGCGCTACTACGCGGGCAACTGGGACACCTCCCTGTGGTGCTTCCGCGGTGACGCCCTCGACAAGATGGACGCCAACTTGGTCAAGGCATCGCTGATGCCCCACCAGCAGCTGGAGAAGATGTACGGCGACGAGGACGTCGTCGCGATGACCATGAACCTCGGCTACGCCTTCCGTGGCATGCACACCCACGGCCGGGCCCTGTTCGCGCTCGTCGAGCGCGCCTGTGGGACCGAGCACGAGGACTACCTGGTCATCGACGGCGAGATGGTGGCGGGCACGGCGCTCGGCTGGAACTTCGGCGACGGGCACCTGCACGACGAGCGGCTCGTGGCGGCACTGCAGCGGCGCTGCCGGTTCGAGCCGGGTGAGGTGCGGGTGGTGATGCTGGAGGCCCAGCCGTTCCACAAGGGAACCCAGCGCTACCGGCTCGTGGACGCAGCGACCGGGGAGCTCGAGCGCGGCTACGTCGAGGTGGCAGACATGGTGAGCCGGCAGCCCACCGACCTCGACATCCCGGTCCACGTGACACCGTGACGTCGTGAGTGATGCTGTGAGCCGGCCAGTGAGCTCCTCCCTCGACGCGGTGGTAGTCGGCTCGGGCCCCAACGGGCTGGCGGCCGCCGTGGCGCTGGCCCGGACCGGACTGTCGGTGACCGTGCTGGAGGGTGCGGACACGATCGGGGGAGGGACCCGCAGCGAAGAGCTGACGGTGCCGGGCGTCATCCACGACCTGTGCTCGGCCGTGCACCCGTTCGGGCTCGCCTCGCCGTTCCTGTCCTCGCTCCCGCTCGCCGAGCACGGCCTGGTCTGGCGCTACCCCGAGATCGACCTGGCGCACCCGCTCGACGACGGCTCGGCCGGGGTGATGGTGCGCTCGCTCGACGAGACGTGCGCGGGGCTCGGCGTCGACGGCCGGGCCTGGCGACGCGCCTTCGAGCCGCTTGTGAAGGACTTCGACGACCTCGCCCGGGACGTGCTGCGCCCGGTGCTCCGCTGGCCGGACCACCCGGTCCGGATGGCCCGGTTCGGGCTGCGGGCCGGGCTGCCGGCCAACCTGTTCGTGAAGCGGTTCAGGACACCGCAGGCCAAGGCGCTGTTCGGCGGCTCGGCGGCGCACGTGTTCCGGCCGCTCGACCGGCCCGCGACGGCCTCGGTGGCGATGATGCTGTTCGCGGCCGGCCACGTCCACGGCTGGCCGGTCGCCGCGGGCGGGTCGGCGAGCATCACCCACGCGCTCGCCTCGCTGCTCCGGTCGCTGGGCGGCTCGATCGTCACCGGACACCCGGTCACCTCGCGGGCGGACCTGCCCGCGGCGCGGGTCACCCTGTTCGACACCGGGCCCGGCGCGGTCGCGGACATCCTCGGCGACGACCTGCCGCGCGGCACGAGGCGGGCCTACCGCCGTTGGCAGTACGGCCCCGGTTCCTACAAGGTCGACCTCGCGGTCCGCGGCGGCATCCCCTGGACCAACGAGGCCGCGCGCCGGGCCGGCGCCGTGCACCTCGGGGGCACCTTCGAGGAGATCGCCGAGGCCGAGGCGGCCGTCTGTGCCGGCCGGATGCCCGAGCGCCCGTTCGTCCTGCTCGCCCAACAGTCGCTGGCCGACCCGACCCGGGCCGCGGGCGACATCCAGCCGGTGTGGGCCTACGCCCACGTGCCGTCGGCGTGGAGCGGACCGGGGGAGCAGGTCGTGCTCGACCAGATCGAGCGCTTCGCGCCGGGGGTCCGCGACCACGTGGTGGCCACCGCTGTGCGCGACCCGGCCGGCTTCGCGGCCGACAACCCCAACTACGTCGGCGGTGACATCGCGGGCGGGGCCAACCACCTGCGCCAGCTCCTCGGCCGGCCCAAGGTCCTGGGCGACCCCTACGCCACCGGTGCGCCCGGCTACTACCTGTGCTCGTCGGCGACCCCGCCGGGTGCCGGCGTCCACGGCATGTGCGGCTACTGGGCCGCCACCCGGGCGCTGGCCCACCTCAGACGAGTGAGCTGACCGCCTCGCGCGAGCGAGAGTCCGCCGTACATCAGGCCCAGCCCCATGGTGGTGCTGTCGGTGAGCGCGTACTGCCCCGCGACGCCGCCGTGATAGGCCGCCGCGGCCGCGCGCACCGCGCGCTCGCGTCGCGCCCAGCTTCTCCTCGGGAGCGTCGTCGCTGCAGCCGGTCAGCGCGACCGCCGCGCCGCTCGCCAGGCCGGCTCCAGGAGGCCGCGTCGCGTCGTGGTCACCGGCCCATCATGGGCCGGATCACGGGTCGGATGTCAGGGTGGCGCCATGGAGACCTCGCGGGGACGGGTGCAGCAGGTCGACGTCGTCGTGCTCGGGCTCGGCCCCGGAGGTGAGTACGCCGCGCGCAAGCTCGCCGAGGCGGGCCTCGACGTGGTCGGGATCGATCGGGCGCTGGTGGGCGGCGAGTGCCCCTTCTGGGGCTGCACCCCGTCGAAGCTGATGGTGCGGGCCGCCGACGTGCTGGCCGAGGCGCGCCGGGCGTCGGGTCTCGGCGGTGAGGTCGACGTCCGGCCGGACTGGTCGCTGGTCGCGGGCCGGATCCGGGAGGCCAACCACGACTGGACCGACCACCACCACGCCGGTCCACTTGAGGAGGCGGGCGTGCGGATCATCCGCGGCCATGGCCGGCTCGACGGCGTCGGCCGGGTCGCGGTGGACACCGGGCAGGGGCGGGAGACCTTCGAGGCTGCCCGCGGGGTGGTGCTCAACACCGGCACGGAACCTGCCCGGCCGCCGATCGAGGGGCTCGCGGAGACGCCGTACTGGACCAACCGCGAGGCCATGAAGGTCACCGAGATGCCCGCCACGCTGGCGGTCATCGGGGGTGGACCCAACGGCGTCGAGCTGGCGCAGGCCTTCGCCCGGTTCGGCACCCGGGTGACGGTGCTCGAGGTCGAGGACCGGCTCCTCGCGGCCGAGGAGCCGGAGGCGAGCCAGGTGTTGACCGCCGCGCTGCGCGCGGACGGGGTGGCGGTGCGGTGCGGGGTCGAGATCGAGCGGGTGAGCCACGACGGCCGCTTCACCTCGGTCGTCAACGGTGAGGACCTCGTCACCGACCAGCTGCTGGTGGCCACCGGCCGCTCCCACAACCTGGCGGACGTCGGTCTGGAGACCGTCGGTCTCGACCCCGACGCCGACGTGGTGGAGGTCGACGACCGTTCGCGGGCGGGCGAGCGGCTCTGGGCGCTGGGCGACATCACCGGCCGGGGGGCGTTCACCCACGTCTCGCGCTACCAGGCGTTCGTCGCGGTCGCCGACATCCTCGGGACCGAGGACGTCCGGGCCGACTACCGCGCGGTGAGCCGGGTGACCTTCACCGACCCCGAGGTCGCCTCGGTCGGGCTGACCGAGGTCCAGGCCCGCGAGCAGGGGCTGCGAGTGGCCGTCGCCACCGCTGACGTGGACAGGTCGAGCCGGGGCTGGATCCACGGCCCGGGTACGACCGGCGTGGTCAAGCTCGTCGGCGACCTGGACCGTGACGTCCTGGTCGGGGCGTGCGTCGCCTCGCCCTACGGCGGCGAGGTGCTGGGGATGCTCGTGACCGCCGTGCACGCGGAGGTCCCGCTCCCGGTCCTGCGCCGGATGCACTTCGCCTACCCGACCTTCCATCGGACCATCCAGGTCGCGCTCGGCAAGCTTCACCAGGCCACGACCGCGTAGGGTGCGGCATACCCCGTCGGAACTCGGAACCGAAGGATGCGACACATGTCGGAGTCCCCTGCTGTTGACACTGCCGATGACACCAGCGACCGGCTCTACACGCCCGAGGAGCTCGCCGCCTACGCCGCGGAGCAGGCGCGTGCCGACGCGCTGGTCGACCCGCTGGCCGACCCGCTGACGGACCCACTGCCCCCGGCCGAGGCGCTGCCACCCCCACCGCGAACGATCACGCCGGCGACCTCGGTGACGTCGAGCCCGGCCCCCGACCCACGCCCGACCCTGGGCCCACGTCCGACCGCGCCGCCGCCGTCGGCGGTGCCGGCGCTCAGGCCGGCGACCGCGACGCCCGCGGCCGTTCCGGCCGGTGACGCCGAGCCCGAGGTCCGCCGCTTCATGACGGCCTCGGACTTCCTCGACCGGCGCGCCGGTCACGAGGACCACGGTCCGGCCACCTGGGGCTGGCGTGGCGGGGTGCGCCGGATGACCGGCGGCCTGATCAAGCCGCGGATGGGCCCGGCCGAGCGCCAGCACGCCAATGACCGGGCGACCATCCAGCGCGACTTCGACGGCCCGCGCACGATCGCGTTCATCAACCCCAAGGGCGGGGCGGCCAAGACCACTGGCGTCCTCGCCGCGGGCTACACGTTCGGGACGGTCCGCGGCGGAGGCGTCATCGCCTGGGACAACAACGAGACCCGCGGCACGCTGGGGATCCGCGGGTCCAGGAGCAGCCATCGCAACACCACCCGCGAGCTGCTCGACGACCTCGGCCGCTTCAAGGACGTCTACCAGTCGCGGATCGGCGACCTCGGCGCCTTCGTGCGCTCCCAGGGCGACGCGCACTTCGACGTGCTCGCCTCCGACGAGCGGCCCCACGTCACCGGCCAGATCCACGCCGACGACTTCAACGCCGTCCACTCCCTGCTCGAGCGCTTCTACCGGATCATCCTCGTCGACACGGGCAACAACATGAGGGCGGAGAACTGGCTGGCCGCCGCCGACGCGGCCGACCTGCTCGTCGTCACCTCGACGGTCCGCGAGGACACCGGCTACAGCGGGTTGTGGATGCTCGACGCCCTTCAGGACGCCGGCTACCAGAACCTCAAGTACAAGACGATCACGGTGCTCTCGGACCCCTCGGCCCAGGTGGACAACAAGCTCGCCGCCGACCTGGTCGAGGTCTACCAGCAGCGGACCCGCGGAGTGTTCCGGGTGCCCTACGACCCGGCGCTCGTGGCCGGGTCGGTCCTGCCCTACAACCAGCTGTCCGAGGGCACCCGGCGTTCGTGGCTGCACGCGTGTGCCGCCATGGCCGCGGCGCTGTAGCCAGCGTCCGGACTCGGCGCCAGCCGAGGGCCGTTGCAGAAGACTAGAACCTGTTCTAGGTTCCGCTCATGACGAACCGGGCACGGATCAAGGTCGCGCAGTGGGCCACCGGCGGGGTCGGCAAGGCCGCCATGCAGGACGTGCTCGCGCACCCCGACCTCGAGCTGGTGGGGGCCTGGGTGCACAGCGAGAGCAAGCACGGTGCGGACGTCGGCGAGATCATCGGCGGGGAACCGGTCGGCGTGCTCGCCACCACCAGCCGGCAGGAGATCCTCGACGGCGAGGCCGACTGCGTCGTCTACTCACCACTGATGCCCGACGAGGGCGAGGTCGTCGCGCTGCTCCGGGCCGGCAAGAACGTGGTCACGCCGGTGGGCTGGGTCAACCCCGACCCGGCGACGACCGGTGAGCTCCAGGCCGCCTGCGCGGCGGGCAACGCCACGCTGCACGGCACCGGCATCCACCCGGGCGGCATCACCGAGCGGTTCCCGCTGATGATCTCCGCGCTCTCGGCCGGCGTCACGCACGTGCGGGCCGAGGAGTTCTCCGACATCCGCACCTATGGCGCGCCCGACGTGATCCGCCACATCATGGCCTTCGGTGCCACGCCCGAGGAGGCGAAGGGCGGGATGATCGTCGGGCTGCTCAGCGGCGGGTTCAAGCAGTCCGTCCGGATGGTCGCCGACGAGATGGGGTTCGACATCGACCCCGAGCTGACCACCGTCCACGACGTCGCGGTGGCGACCGCCCCGATCGAGTCCCCGATCGGGGTCATCGAGCCGGGCCTGGTGGCCGGCCAGCGTTTCAGCTGGCGGGCCACCGTCAGGGGAGAACCGGTCGTGACCGCGACCGTCAACTGGCTGATGGGGGAGGGTGCCCTCGACCCGGCGTGGGAGATCGGTCCCGAGGGGGAGCGATTCGAGGTGGAGGTCACGGGCGACCCGTCCGTGAAGCTCACCTTCAAGGGCCTGCAGCCCGAGACGATCGAGGAGGGGCTCGTCCGCAACCCCGGTGTCGTCTCGACCGCCAACCACTGCGTCAGCGCGATCCCCTACGTCGTCGCCGCGGAGCCCGGCATCAAGACCTACCTCGACCTGCCGCTGATCGCCGGTCGCGCCGCGCCGCACCTGGCCCGGTGATCCTCGCGTGAGCATCCTCGACCTCTTCCGGCTCGACGGGAGGGTTGCCGTCGTCACCGGCGCCGGCCAGGGCATCGGCCGGGGCATCGCGATCGCCCTGGCCGAGGCGGGCGCCGACGTGGTGGTCGGGTCGCGCACCCAGCGCGACCTCGACGAGGTCGTCGCCCGCATCGAGGAGACCGGCCGCCGTGCGAAGGCGGTCGTCACCGACGTGCTGGTCGCCGAGGACCGGGCGCGGCTCGTCGACACCGCCGTGTCGGCGTACGGCCGGCTCGACGTGCTGGTCAACAACGCCGGCGGCAGCGGTCCGCGGCCGGCGATGGACACGTCCGAGGCGTTCTTCGAGCGGGCGATGCGCTTCAACGTCACCCAGCCGTTCCTGATGAGCCAGCTCGCCGCCCGGGCAATGGTCGACACGGCCGGCTCGGGTTCGATCGTCAACATCTCGTCCAGGTCCGCCGACCTGGTGCTGAGCTCGTTCGCGGCCTACGCCGCCGGCAAGGCTGCGCTCAACCAGGTGACCCGCAACCTGGCGGTCGAGCTCGCACCGCTGGTCCGGGTCAACGCGATCGGGGTCGGTGGCGTCGCCACCAAGAGCCTCGAGGTCGTGCTGACCGACGAGAACCTGCGCCGCGAGTTCGACGCCAACACCCCGATGAAGCGGCCGGGCACGCCCGAGGACATCGCTGCGGCCGCGCTCTACTTCGCCTCGCCGGCGTCGTCGTGGGTCACCGGCAAGCTGCTTCAGGTCGACGGCGGCACCGAACGCCCGGCCATCGACGTGCCGGTGCCCCCGCTGCGGCCACGGGGCTGATGACGCGGGTCAGCGGAATCGCGGACGTCCGGTGCGCCACCGGTTCGTGGGGCGAGGTAGGGTTCACCTCGATCGACATCCTTTAACGAGCCGTCCAGAGAGGCGGAGAAGGAGGTCGGAGCACGCATGACAGCGCGCCCTGCCCAAGAGACGGCCCCTCAGACGGCCGCCAGCTCATCCTCCAGCGACGGCCGCACCGTCCTCGACCAGGGTGACGTCACCCGGGCCCTCACCCGCATCGCCCACGAGATCCTCGAGCGCAACAAGGGCGCCCATGACCTCGTCCTGCTCGGGATCCCGAGTCGTGGCGTGCCGCTGGCCCGGCGGATCGCCGAGCGGATCGCCGCCGTGGAGGGCTACGACGTGCCGGTCGGGTCGCTCGACGTGACGATGTACCGCGACGACCTGCGGCTCAAGCCCGCCCGGACCCTGATGAGGACCGACATCCCCTCCGGCGGGGTCGACGGCAAGGTCGTGGTCCTCGTCGACGACGTGCTCTTCTCCGGACGCACCATCAGGTCGGCGCTCGACGCCCTCAACGACGTCGGCCGGCCCGCTGCCGTCCGTCTCGCTGTGCTGGTGGACCGCGGCCACCGCGAGCTGCCGATCCGGGCCGACTTCGTCGGCAAGAACCTCCCGACCTCGCTGGTCGAGCGGGTCAAGGTCAGCGTCGCCGACCTCGACGGCGTCGACGCGGTGACCATCGAGGACGAGAGGAGCGGACAGTGAAGCGCCACCTGCTCAGCGCGGCCGACCTGACCCGCGACGACGCCGAGCTCGTCCTCTCCACCGCCGCCGAGATGCGGGCGCTGGCCGACCGGCCCATCAAGAAGCTGCCCGCACTGCGCGGCCGCACGGTCGTCAACCTGTTCTTCGAGGACTCGACCCGCACCCGGATCTCCTTCGAGGCGGCCGCCAAGCGGCTGTCGGCCGACGTCATCAACTTCGCCGCCAAGGGTTCCTCGCTGAGCAAGGGGGAGAGCCTCAAGGACACGGCGCTCACCCTCGAGGCGATGGGCGCGGACGCGGTGGTCGTGCGCCACGGCTCCAGCGGGGCGCCGCACCGGCTCGCGCACTCCGGCTGGGTGAAGTCGAGCGTGGTCAACGCCGGTGACGGCACCCACGAGCACCCCACGCAAGCGCTCCTCGACGCCTTCACCATGTGGACCCACCTGGGTGAGTCCAAGCCCGGCGGGCTGGAGGGCCGCCGGGTCGCGATCGTCGGCGACGTCCTGCACAGCCGGGTCGCCCGCTCCAACGCGCTGCTGCTCCGCACGCTGGGCGCCGAGGTGACGCTGGTCGCCCCGCCGACCCTGCTGCCGGTCGGCATCGAGTCCTGGCCGGTCGAGACGTCCTACGACCTCGACGCGGTGATCCCCAAGGCGGACGCCGTGATGATGCTGCGGGTGCAGCGGGAGCGGATGAACGCCGCGTTCTTCCCCACCGCGCGGGAGTACAGCCGGCGCTACGGCCTCGACGGCCGCCGGATGGCGACGCTCCAGGACCACACGATCGTCATGCACCCCGGACCCATGGTGCGCGGCATGGAGATCACCGCCGACGTGGCCGACTCGCCCCGCTCGGTGATCGTCGAGCAGGTCACCAACGGCGTGGCTGTCCGGATGGCCGTGCTCTACCTGCTGCTTGGGGGCAGCGAGCCCGCAGTCGGCACCACCGAGGGAGAAGAGTGACCATGACATCGGGCTACCTGATCCAGGGCGTCTCCGTCCTCGGCGGCGCGCCCACAGACGTCGTGCTGCGCGACGGCGTCATCGCCGAGATCGGTTCCGGCCTGTCCGGCGACGGTGCCGAGGTCCTCGACGCGTCGGGCCTCATCGCGCTGCCCGGCCTCGTCGACCTGCACACCCACCTGCGCGAGCCGGGCCGGGAGGACGCGGAGACCGTGGAGACCGGCACCCGGGCCGCGGCCCTGGGTGGCTTCACCGCGGTGCACGCGATGGCCAACACCGACCCGGTCGCCGACACCGCGGGCGTGGTCGAGCAGGTCTGGCGCCTCGGGCGGGAGGCGGGCTACTGCGACGTCCGCCCGGTGGGTGCGGTCACCGTCGGCCTCGGCGGCGAGCGGCTCGCCGAGCTCGGGGCGATGGCCGACTCCGCCGCACAGGTCCGGGTCTTCTCCGACGACGGCAAGTGCGTGAGCGACGCGGTGCTGATGCGCCGCGCGCTGGAGTACGTCAAGGCCTTCGACGGGGTCGTGGCCCAGCACGCGCAGGAGCCGCGACTGACCGAGGACGCCCAGATGAACGAGGGTGAGCTGTCCGGCCGCCTCGGGCTGGCCGGTTGGCCGGCGGTCGCCGAGGAGGCGATCATCGCCCGCGACTGCCTGCTCGCCGCCCACGTCGGCTCGCGCCTGCACGTCTGCCACGTGTCGACCGCCGGCTCGGTCGAGATCGTCCGCTGGGCGAAGTCGAAGGGCTGGAACGTCACCGCCGAGGCCTGCCCCCACCACCTGCTGCTCACCGATGACCTGGCCGCGACCTACGACCCGATCTACAAGGTCAACCCGCCGCTCCGCTCGGCCGCCGACGTCGAGGCGCTGCGGGCCGGGCTCGCCGACGGCACCATCGACTGCGTCGCCACCGACCACGCCCCGCACCCGCACGAGGACAAGGACTGCGAGTGGGCCGCGGCGGCCTTCGGGATGCTCGGTCTCGAGACCGCGCTGTCGATCGTCCAGGAGACGATGGTCGACCCCGGCCTTCTCGACTGGGCCGGCGTGGCAGAGCGGATGTCCCACGCCCCGGCGCGGATCGGCCGGGTCGCCGACCAGGGCCGGCCGCTCGTGGTCGGCGAGCCTGCCAACGTGGTGCTCTATGACCCCGGCGTACGCCGCGTGGTCGACCCGACCGAGTCCGCCAGCCTGTCCCGCAACACGCCCTACCGGGGCATGGAGCTGCCGGGCCGGGTCGTCGCCACCTTCCTGCGAGGCCGGCCCACGGTCCTGGACGGGAAGCTCCAGTGACCGCCGCGATCCTGGTGCTGGAGGACGGCCGCACGTTCCGCGGAGATGCCTACGGCGCCGAGGGGGAGACCTTCGGGGAGGCGGTCTTCAACACCGGCATGACCGGCTACCAGGAGACCCTGACCGACCCGTCCTACCACCGCCAGGTCGTGGTGATGACCGCGCCTCACATCGGCAACACCGGGGTCAACGACGAGGACCCGGAGTCATCGCGGATCTGGGTGGCCGGCTACGTCGTCCGCGACCCGGCCCGGGTCCCGTCCAGCTGGCGGAGCGTGCGCAGCCTGGACGACGAGCTCAAGGCACAGGGCGTGGTCGGCATCAGTGGGGTCGACACCCGCGCCCTGACCCGCCACCTGCGCGAGCGCGGCGCGATGCGGGTCGGCATCTCCTCGACCGAGACCGACGCCGAGGCTCTGCTGGGCAGGGTCCGGGCCAGTGCAGAGATGGCCGGCGCCGAGCTGGCCGGGGAGGTCTCCACCAAGGAGGCATACGTCGTCCCCGCCCACGGTGAGAAGACGCTGACGGTCGCGGCCCTCGACCTGGGCATCAAGACGATGACGCCCTACCGGATGGCCGAGCGCGGCATCGAGGTGCATGTGCTGCCCGCCACCTCGACCTACGACGACATCCTGGCTCTCGGGGCCGACGGGATCTTCTACTCCAACGGTCCCGGCGACCCGGCGGCGACGACCAGCCAGGTCGACCTGCTGCGGGCCGCCCTCGCCGACGGGATGCCCTACTTCGGCATCTGCTTCGGCAACCAGCTCTTCGGCCGGGCCCTCGGTTTCGGCACCTACAAGCTGAAGTACGGCCACCGCGGCATCAACCAGCCGGTCATGGACCGCACCACCGGCAAGGTCGAGGTCACCGCCCACAACCACGGCTTCGCCGTGGACGCCCCGCTCGACGTCCCCACCGAGACGCCCTACGGCGTCGCGACGGTCAGCCACGTGTGCCTCAACGACGACGTGGTCGAGGGGCTCGAGCTGCGCTCCCCGGGCGGCGACCTCAAGGCGTTCTCGGTGCAGTACCACCCCGAGGCCGCGGCCGGCCCGCACGACGCGGCCTACCTCTTCGACCGGTTCGTGGAGCTCATGCAGCACAGTCGCTTGGAGGGTGCGCGTGCCTAAGCGCGAGGACATCAGGAGCGTGCTGGTGATCGGCTCCGGGCCGATCATCATCGGGCAGGCGTGCGAGTTCGACTACTCCGGCACCCAGGCCTGCCGGGTGCTGCGCGCCGAGGGCATCCGGGTCGTGCTGGTCAACTCCAACCCGGCCACGATCATGACCGACCCGGAGTTCGCAGACGCGACCTACGTCGAGCCGATCACCCCCGAGTTCGTCGAGAAGGTCATCGAGAAGGAGCGCCCGGACGCGCTGCTCGCCACCCTGGGCGGGCAGACCGCGCTCAACACCGCGATGGCGCTGGACGCCGCGGGCGTGCTGGACAAGTACGGCGTCGAGCTGATCGGTGCGTCCATCGAGGCCATCGACCGCGGCGAGAACCGGCAGATCTTCAAGAAGATCGTCGAGGACCTCGGCGGCGAGGTGGCCCGCAGCGCCATCTGCCACTCGATGGAGGACTGCCTGGCCGCGGCCGAGGACCTCGGCTACCCGGTCGTGGTGCGCCCGTCGTTCACCATGGGCGGCACCGGCTCCGGGATGGCGCACGACGAGACCGACCTGCGCCGGATCGCCGGCGCCGGGCTCCAGGCCAGCCCCACCACCGAGGTGCTCCTCGAGGAGTCGATCCTCGGCTGGAAGGAGTACGAGCTCGAGGTCATGCGCGACACCAAGGACAACGTGGTGATCGTGTGCTCGATCGAAAACCTCGACCCGATGGGCGTGCACACCGGCGACTCGATCACGGTCGCGCCGGCCATGACGCTGACCGACCGGGAGTACCAGAAGCTGCGCGACCTCTCGATCGGCATCATCCGCTCGGTCGGTGTCGACACCGGCGGCTGCAACATCCAGTTCGCGGTCAACCCGCGCGACGGCCGGATCGTCGTCATCGAGATGAACCCCCGTGTCTCGCGCTCCAGCGCGCTGGCGTCGAAGGCCACCGGCTTCCCGATCGCCAAGATCGCCGCCAAGGTCGCCATCGGCTACACCCTCGATGAGATCCCCAACGACATCACCACCCGAGCCGACGGCGGCTCGACGCCGGCGGCCTTCGAACCGACGCTGGACTACGTCGTGGTGAAGGTGCCGCGGTTCGCGTTCGAGAAGTTCCCCGGCGCCGACCACGAGCTCACCACCCACATGAAGTCCGTCGGCGAGGCGATGGCGATCGGGCGCAACTTCACCGAGGCGCTCCAGAAGGCGCTGCGCTCGCTGGAGAGCAAGGACGCGCCGTTCGACTGGCACCAGGAGTGGGTGGACCTCGACAAGGCCGCGCTGCTCGAGGAGATCAAGGTCCCCCACGACGGCCGGCTCAAGAAGGTCATGGACGCGCTCCGCGCCGGGGCGTCCCCCGAGGAGATCTTCGCCGCCACCCACATCGACCCGTGGTTCGTCGACCAGCTGCTGCTCATCAACGAGGTGGCCGTCGAGGTCACCGCCGCCGCCGAGCTGACCCCCGAGATCCTGCGCAAGGCCAAGCGGCACGGCTTCTCCGACGCCCAGATCGGCAAGATCCGCGGGATGACCGCGGACGTCGTCCGCGGCGTTCGCCATGCCCTCGGCATCCGGCCGGTCTACAAGACCGTGGACACCTGCGCCGCCGAGTTCGCAGCGGCGACGCCCTACCACTACTCGTCCTACGACGAGGAGACCGAGGTGCAGCCGCGGGAGCGGCCGGCGGTGATCATCCTGGGCTCGGGACCCAACCGGATCGGGCAGGGCATCGAGTTCGACTACTCCTGCGTGCATGCCTCGATGGCGCTCGGGCAGGACGAGGGCCCTCAGGCGATTCCGGGTGGGGGCTACGAGACCGTGATGGTCAACTGCAACCCCGAGACGGTCTCGACCGACTACGACACCTCCGACCGGCTCTACTTCGAGCCGCTGACGCTGGAGGACGTGCTCGAGGTCGTGCACGCCGAGCAGCAGGCCGGCCCGGTCGCAGGCGTGATCTGCCAGCTCGGCGGGCAGACGCCGCTCGGTCTGGCGCAGGGCCTCGAGGACAACGGCGTACCCATCGTCGGCACCTCACCGGCCGCGATCCACCTCGCCGAGGAGCGCGGCTCCTTCGGCCGGGTGCTCCACGAGGCGGGGCTCAACGCCCCCAAGCACGGTATGGCGTCGTCCTACAGCGAGGCGATCGCGATCGCCGCCATGATCGGCTACCCCGTGCTGGTGCGGCCGTCCTACGTCCTGGGTGGCCGGGGCATGGAGATCGTCTACGGCGACCAGGCGCTCGAGGGCTACATCCACCGCGCCACAGAGATCAGCCCCGAGCACCCCGTGCTGGTCGACCGCTTCATCGACGACGCGGTCGAGATCGACGTCGACGCGCTCTACGACGGGAAGGAGCTGTTCCTCGGCGGTGTCATGGAGCACATCGAGGAGGCGGGCATCCACTCCGGTGACTCCTCGTGCGCCCTGCCGCCGATCACCCTCGGCGAGTCGGAGATCCAGCGGATCCGGGAGGCCACCGAAGCGATCGCCCGCGGCGTCGGCGTGCGGGGCCTCATCAACATCCAGTACGCCCTCGGCTCCGACGTCCTCTACGTCCTCGAGGCCAACCCCCGCGCCTCGCGGACCGTGCCGTTCGTCTCCAAGGCGACTGCGACCCCCCTGGCCAAGGCCGCGGCGCGGATCATGCTCGGCGAGACCGTCGCGGACCTGCGGGCCTCCGGGCTCCTCCCCGCCGACGGCGACGGCGGCACCCTGCCCGCGGACCAGCCGATCGCGGTCAAGGAGGCCGTGATGCCGTTCAACCGGTTCCGCACCCCCGACGGCAAGCAGGTCGACACCGTGCTGGGCCCGGAGATGAAGTCGACCGGCGAGGTCATGGGGCTCGACGCGGACTTCGGCTCGGCGTTCGCGAAGTCCCAGGCGGCGGCCTACGGCTCGCTCCCACTGCCTGTCCAGGACGATCGGGCGGGCCGGGTCTTCGTCTCGATGGCCAACCGCGACAAGCGCACCATGATCTTCCCGATCAAGGTGCTGGCCGACATGGGCTTCGAGATCCTGGCGACCCAGGGCACGGCCGAGGCACTCCGCCGCAACGGGGTCCAGGCCACCATCGTGCGCAAGCACTTCGAGGGCCCGGGGGAGGGCGACCAGCGCACCACCGTCCAGCGGATCCTCGACGGCGACATCGACCTGGTGATCAACACCCCCCACGGCTCGACCGGTGGCGGCTCGGCGCGTATCGACGGCTACGAGATCCGCACCGCGGCGGTGATGGCCAACATCCCGTGCATCACCACGGTGCAGGGCCTCGGGGCAGCCGTGCAGGGGATCGAGGCGTCCATCCGCGGCTCGATCGGGGTGCGGTCCCTCCAGGACTGGTTTCGAGACGGTCGCAGCACGACCTCCTCAACCCAGGGGTTCTGACACCACGTGACTGCCTACTCCCTCCTGTTCGACCACGGCTTCACCCACGTCGACCCCGAGCGGGCGCACCATCTCGGCTTCAGGGCCGTGCGGGCGGCACGTCCCCTCCTGTCGCGACGGCGTACGCCGGGTGCGCCCGTCTCCGCGATGGGTCTGACGTTCCCCAACGTGCTGGGCCTGGCGGCCGGCTTCGACAAGAACGGCGTCGGCATCGACGCCCTGGGTGCTCTCGGGTTCGGACACGTGGAGGTGGGCACCGTCACCGGGCGGCCGCAGCCCGGCAACGAGCGGCCGCGCCTCTTCCGGCTGCCGAGCGACCGGGCGGTGGTCAACCGGATGGGCTTCAACAACGACGGTGCCGAGGTGGTGGCCCGTCGCCTGGCACTCCGTCGCTCGCGGGGCGGTCGTGGGGCGGGGCCCGTCCTCGGGGTCAACATCGGCAAGACCAAGCTCGTGCCGGAGGACGACGAGGCGGCGGTCCTCGAGGACTACGGGCTCAGCGCCGGGCTGCTGGCGCCGTACGCCGACTACCTCGTGGTCAACGTCAGCTCGCCCAACACCCCGGGTCTGCGCACGCTGCAGGCAGTCGAGAAGCTCGAGCCGCTGCTCACGCACGTCCGGCTCACCGCGGACCGGGAGCTCAGCCGGTCCGGGGCCGACCGGCGGGTGCCCCTGCTGGTCAAGATCGCCCCGGACCTCGCCGACGAGGACGTCCTCGCCGTGGCCGACCTGGCCCAGGCGATCGACCTCGACGGGATCATCGCCACCAACACCACCGTCTCGCGGGCCGGGCTCACCTCCACCCCGGCCGAGATCGAGGCGGCCGGCGCCGGCGGGTTGTCCGGGCGGCCCCTCGCTGCCCGGTCCTTGGAGGTGCTGCGGCTGCTGCGCGGCCGGGTCGGCGACCGGCTGACGCTCATCGGCGTCGGCGGCATCACCACGGCCGCGGACGCCCGCGCCCGCCTCGATGCCGGCGCGGACCTGCTCCAGGGCTACACCGCGTTCGTCTACGAGGGGCCGGGTTGGCCCCGCCGGATCCTGCGGGGGATCTCCGGGGAAGGTGCTCAATGACGCATTTCGGTGCTCGCTTCGCCGCCGCCCTCGAGGCCCGGGGCCCGCTGTGCGCCGGCATCGACCCCCACTCCGGGCTGCTCGCGGCCTGGGGGCTGCCTGACGACGTGTCCGGGCTGGAGCGGTTCGCGCTGACCGCGGTCGAGGGGTTGGCGCCCCACGTCGCGCTGGTCAAACCGCAGTCCGCGTTCTACGAACGGTTCGGAAGCAAGGGCGTCGCCGTCCTGGAGCGGGTGATCGCGGCCTCGCGCGCCGCGGGTGCGCTGGTGCTCCTGGACGTCAAGCGCGGCGACATCGGCTCGACGACCCAGGCCTACGCGGACGCCTACCTCGATCCCGCCTCGCCGCTGGCCGCCGACGCGATCACGGCGAGCCCCTACCTCGGGTTCGGCTCGCTGGAGCCGATGATCGACACCGCAAGGCGGTTCGACGCCGGGGTGTTCGTCCTGGCGCTGACCTCCAACAAGGAGGGCGCCGAGGTGCAGCACGCACGCACCGAGGACGGTGCGCTCGTCGCCGGCCGGATGCTGGACCACTTGCGGGCGCTCAACGCCGGAGCCGAGCCGCTCGGCTCGTTCGGCGCGGTGATCGGGGCGACGATCGGCTCGCTCCCCGAGTCCGGAGCCGAGCTCGACTTCGCCTTCAACGGACCGATCCTGGCGCCCGGCTTCGGCGCGCAGGGGGGCACCGTCGCCGACATCCGGCGGATCTTCGGCAGTGCGGTGGCCGCGGTCACCCCGAGCTCGTCGCGCGAGCTCCTGCGCAAGGGGCCCTCGGTGGAGGCGCTGCGGATCGAGGCGGTGCGCCTCAACGACGAGCTCCGGTCATGACGCGTCCGTGGAGGGGAGCCGTGGTGGCCCTGGCACTGCTGGCCGGAGTGTCGGTGTCGTGCTCCGACGACCCGCACGCTGACTACTGCGAGGTCGTCACCGACAACCAGGAGGAGCTCACCCGGATCCTCGGCGAAGGCGGACCCGACGTCCTGCTACGGGCCCTCCCGGTCTTCCGCGAGCTCGAGGACGCCGCGCCCCCGGACATCCGCGACGACTGGAAGGTCGTCGTCACCGGGCTGGAGGCCCTCGAGTCCGCGCTCGACGACGCCGGGGTCGACCCCGCGACCTACGACCGCGACAACCCGCCGGAGGGTGTGAGCGAGGAGGAGCGCGACCGGATCGACGCCGCGGCCCAGGAGCTCACCACCGAGGACTCGGTGGCCGCCTTCGCCGCGGTGGAGCAGCAGGCGCGAGACGTCTGCAAGACGCCTCTCCGGCTCTGAGGGCCACTCCCCGTTGTGGCGCCACGAGGGCACGACTAGATTGACCACGCTCTCTCACCGCCGACGACGAGGACTCTGCAACGTGGCCCTGCCCCCGCTCACGCCCGAGCAGCGCCAGGCGGCGCTCGAGAAGGCTGCGGCCTCCCGTCGTGAGCGCGCCGAGGTCAAGAACCGGCTGAAGCACAACGGCGCCACCATCAGCGAGGTCCTCGCCGAGGGCCACACCAACGAGGTGATCGGCAAGATGCGGGTCATCGACCTGCTCCAGTCGATGCCGGGCCTCGGCAAGGTCCGCGCCCGCCAGCTCATGGAGCGGCTCGAGATCGCCGAGAGCCGCCGGGTCCGGGGGCTCGGCACCAAGCAGGTCGCCGCCCTGGAGCGTGAGTTCGCCCCAGGTGAGTGAGGCTCCCAGCCGCCTGACAGTGCTTGCGGGGCCGACCGCGGTCGGCAAGGGCAGCGTCTCGGCCGACATCCGCGCGCACCACCCGGAGGTGTGGATCTCGGTGTCGGTGACGACCCGGGCTCCGCGACCCGGCGAGGAGGACGGCGTCCACTACTGGTTCGTCTCCGACGAGGAGTTCGACCGGATGGTCGCCGACGACGAGCTGCTCGAGTGGGCGGTCGTGCACAACTCCGCCCGCTACGGGACTCCCCGGGGCGCCGTCGAGCAGGTGCTCGCCGCCGGCCGGCCGGCCCTGTTGGAGATAGACCTCCAGGGCGCGCGCCAGGTGCGTGCCTCGATGCCGGAGGCGCTGTTCGTCTTCCTCGCCCCGCCGTCGTGGGAGGAGCTGGTCCGCAGGCTGGTCGGTCGCGGCACCGAGGACGAGGCCGAGCGGGAGCGCCGGCTGGCGACCGCGATCGAGGAACTGGCCGCCGAGCCCGAGTTCGACGTGAGCATCGTCAACCACGAAGTTCACGCTTCCGCGGAGGAGTTGGTAGCCTTGATGAGGCTCGATCGGGACATTTCTGGTCCGGATCATCTGAGCGGCCATCCGAGCGACCTGACTGACTGAGCGAGGCTTCTGCGTGTCTGCACCCAACATCGCGGCCGAGGGCGTCACCAACCCCTCGATCGACGACCTGCTCACCAAGACCGACAGCAAGTACAAGCTGGTCCTCTACAGCGCCAAGCGCGCCCGGCAGATCAACGCCTACTACTCCCAGCTCGGCGAGGGTCTGCTGGAGTACGTCGGCCCGCTCGTCGAGACCCACGTCCAGGAGAAGCCGCTCTCGATCGCGCTGCGCGAGATCAACGGCGACCTGCTGACCTGCGAGGACGTCGACCCGGCCGAGCTCGCCGCCGAGGAGGCCGCCGCCAAGGCCGCTGTCGCCGACGGCTCCAAGTCCTTCGACGCCGGCCCCGCCGCGGAGTAGAGCTTGGCTGACGCCGAGCAGAGCGCACAGCCGAAGCCCCGGGTCGTCCTGGGGGTCTCCGGCGGCATCGCGGCGTACAAGGCCTGTGAGCTGCTGCGGCTCCTGACCGAGTCCGGCCACGACGTGACCGTCGTGCCGACGGCCGCCGCCCTGCGGTTCGTGGGTGCGCCCACGTGGTCAGCGCTCTCCGGCAAGCCCGTGTCCACCGAGGTGTGGGACGAGGTGCATGAGGTGCCGCACGTCCGGATCGGCCAGTCCGCCGACCTGGTCGTGGTGGCTCCGGCGACCGCGGACCTGCTCGCCAAGGCCGCACACGGGCTGGCCGACGACCTCCTGACCAACACCCTGCTCACCGCCCGTTGCCCGGTCGTCCTCGCGCCGGCCATGCACACGGAGATGTGGGAGCACGCCGCCACGCAGGCCAACGTCGCGACGCTGCGTGACCGAGGCGTGCTGGTCCTCGAGCCTGCCGAGGGCAGGTTGACCGGCGCCGACTCCGGCAAGGGCCGGCTCCCCGAGGCCGCCGAGATCTTCGATGTCTGTCTCGACGTGCTGGCCCGGGGGATCGCCGTCCAAGACCTCGCCGGCCGCCAGGTGGTCGTGTCGGCTGGTGGGACCCGCGAATACCTCGACCCCGTCCGGTTCCTCGGCAACCGCTCCAGTGGTCGGCAGGGATACGCCCTGGCCCGCGCCGCGGCATCTCGGGGTGCCGAGGTGACCTTGGTCGCGGCCAACACCACGCTGCCCGAGCCCGCCGGGGTCAAGGTCGTGCGCGTCGAGACGACCCAACAGCTCCGCGTCGAGGTGCTCGCCGCCGCAGCGTCCGCCGACGCCGTCGTGATGGCCGCCGCCCCGGCGGACTTCCGGCCGACGTCGGTGAGTGACGCCAAGATCAAGAAGGCCGACGACGGCTCGGCGCCGGCCATCGAGCTCGCGCAGAACCCCGACATCCTCCACGAGCTGAGCTCGAACCGGTCACGGGCCGGGCAGGTCGTGGTCGGGTTCGCCGCCGAGACCGGCGATGCCTCCGGGTCGGTCCTCGAGCTGGCCCGCGCCAAGCTCGCCCGCAAGGGCTGCGACCTGCTCGTGGTCAACGACGTGAGCGGGGGAGCGGTGTTCGGCAGCGCTGACAACGAGGCCGTGATCCTCGCCGCCGACGGCGGCAGCCGCGACGTGCCACGAGGCTCCAAGACCCAGGTGGCGCATGCCATTTGGGACGAAGTGGTCGCCAGACTGCAAGATTGACCTGCTCACCCCGCACACCGATCGGAGTAGACCTGTGCCTGGACGCTTGTTCACCTCGGAGTCCGTGACCGAGGGTCACCCGGACAAGATCGCCGACCAGATCAGCGACTCCGTCCTCGACGAGATGCTGCGCAACGACCCCTACAGCCGGGTGGCGGTCGAGACCCTGCTCACCACCGGACTGGTGGTGGTCGCCGGCGAGGTGACCACCAACGGCTACGTCGACGTCAAGGACGTGGTCCGCAAGCGGATCATCGAGATCGGCTACGACTCGTCCCACAAGGGCTTCGACGGGCACTCCTGCGGCGTCCTGGTCGCCATCGGCGGCCAGTCGGGCGACATCGCCCAGGGTGTCGACAGTGGCCACGAGGCCCGCACCGGCTCGGTCGACGCGATGGACAAGCAGGGCGCCGGTGACCAGGGGCTGATGTTCGGTTACGCCTGCGACGACACCGACGTGCTCATGCCGCTCCCGATCGTGATGGCCCAGCTGCTCGCCGAGAAGCTCACCGAGGTGCGCAAGGACGGCACGCTGCCCTACCTGCGCCCCGACGGGAAGACCCAGGTCACCATCGAGTACGACGCGGACAACCGTCCGGTCCGCGTCGACACCGTCGTGCTCTCCACCCAGCACGACGAGGAGACCGACCTCTCGACCCTCGAGGCCGACGTCAAGAAGCACGTGATCGACCCCGTGCTCGCCACCTTCGACCTGCCGTCGGAGGGCTACCGGCTGCTGGTGAACCCGACCGGGCGGTTCGTGGTCGGCGGCCCGATGGGCGACGCCGGCCTCACCGGCCGCAAGATCATCGTGGACACCTACGGCGGCATGGCCCGCCACGGTGGTGGGGCCTTCTCGGGCAAGGACCCGTCGAAGGTCGACCGCTCCGCGGCCTATGCCATGCGTTGGGTCGCCAAGAACGTCGTCGCCGCCGGGCTCGCCCGCCGGTGCGAGGCCCAGGTCGCCTACGCGATCGGCAAGGCCCAGCCGGTCGGTGTCTTCATCGAGACCTTCGGCACCGGCACCGCCTCCGACGAGGCGATCCAGGAGGCCGTGCTCGAGGTCTTCGACCTGCGGCCGGCCGCGATCATCCGCGACCTCGACCTGCTCCGCCCGATCTATGCCAAGACAGCCGCCTACGGCCACTTCGGCCGCGAGCTCCCCGAGTTCACCTGGGAGCGCACCGACCGCGTCGAGGAGCTGAAGGCGGCCGTCGGGGGCTGAGCCCCCGACGGCGCGCCACGCGCCCGCAGGCCGCTAGGGCAGGATCTTCCACCTCCACTTGGCCGGCGTCGGGTCGGCGTTGCCGGCGGCGTCGATGGCGTAGACCTGGAACTTGTGCTTCCCGACCTTCAGGTTCTTGTACTTCTTGGGCGAGGTGCAGGGCTTCCACTTCTTCTTGTCCAGCTTGCACTTGAACGTCGAGCCCGGCTCGCTCGAGGTGAAGCGGAACTTCGCCTTGTGGCTGAAGGTCTTCTTCTTCGGGTGTTTGGTGATGGTCGTCTGCGGCGGCGTGGTGTCAGGCGTGACACACGTGACGATCCGGATGTCGTCGAGGAACCAGCCGTAGTCGTCGGCCACGTTGTCCGTGCCGATCCGCCAGCGGAACATCACGCTCTGACCAGCGAGAGAGGCGAGATCGGCTCGGCTGGACCCGTAGCCGTTGCTCTCCCGGACGAACGCCGACCGCCCAGCAAGGGGGTTGGTGAAGGGCGCGGCGATGGCCCCGGTGTAGCCGTTCGCGCCGCCGGGCGCAGCGAACAACGACCCGGCGTCGGTCCACGGGCCGCCGGCCCCGGTGGTCGAGTACTCCAACACGCCACCGTCGTAGGCGAAGCTCGGGTCGTCCTCGAAGCCGAACGAGTGGTTGAAGTGCAGGTGCGCGTTCGCGGGGAGCACCACCGGGTTGGTCATCCTGATGAAGGAGTCGCTGACCGTCGGCCGGTTGTAGCCCCACGCGTTGGTGCTGCCGCTCGTCGCGTAGGTCGCGTCGAAACCGAAGCCGGACAGCGGGTTCGGGTTCTGCGGGTAGGACCAGGCGTTCGCCCCGGTGATCGCGCCCGTGGTGAACTGGCCCGCAGGCGTCTCCAGGTTGTCCGAGAGCACGGTGGAGGTCAGGTTGGTGCCGGTCGGGCACGGCGTGGCCGTGCGGGTCGGCGAGTTCGTCGGGTTCTGGTCCATCTCGGTGGCCTGCACGATCTCGTTGACCTCGGTGCAGTCCGCCGCGATGATCCCGTCGGTCCCGATCAGGTTGGTGCACGCCTGACGCAGCGCGTTGGCCAGGTCGGCGTAGTCCGAGCCCGAGATCAGCATGCTGTTGTTGACCGTGTAGTAGATCCGTGCGGCCTTCGTGATGCCGAGGCCGGTGATCGTCTGGCCGTTGAAGTTGCCGCCGTCAACCATCAGGAAGGCTGCCTTGTTGTTGACGCCGCTGTTGGAGTGGACGCCACCGCCGTCCCCTTCACCAGGGTCGGAGGTGTAGTTCGGGCTGAGCATCCGGTCGGGGTCACCGAACGCCGGGGGGTCCTCCATGTCGCGGATCGCGCCGAACCCGGGGATGTCCTCGCCCATCAGCCAGCGGACGGCCGGGGTGTCGGTGCCGGCCCCGTTGACCAGGTCGATGTACTCACCGAAGACGTCGGACATCGACTCGTTGATGGCGCCGGACTGCTGGTAGTAGAAGAGGCTCGAGCTGAAGTCGGTGAAGCCATGGGTCAGCTCGTGGCCGACCACGTCGTCTGCGCTGGCGAATCCGTTGCCGTACACCATCTGCGCGCCGTCCCAGAACGCGTTCTCGTAGGGGCAGTTCGGCGCGTCGGGGCAGTAGTCGGTGGTCGAGGTCAGTGTCAGGCCCGCGCCGTCGAGGCTGTCCCGGCCGAACCGGGTGAAGAAGAAGTCGTAGGTGTCGCCGGCGAATTCGAAGGCCAGCTCCATGTCGTCGTCGTCGGCCGGCACCGGCGGGCTGGCCTCGGTGCGGTCCGGGGCGACGCACGGGTAGTCCGCTCCTATGACCTCGTTCGCGTCGCAGACCTCCCGGTCCTTGGCGGCGTGGATGGTCTCGAAGCTCAGGGCGACGGTGCCTGACGCGGCGTCCACGACGACACGTCGGCCGATGTCGGTCACCTTGCCGGCTCCGCGGACCTCGGTGACCCAGGCGAGCCGCGCGGTCTGGAACGGCCCGGGGGCGCTGAGCAGCCTCGGGTCGTAGAGCATCAGCTGCGGGGCGGTGGAGGTGGCGAGGCTGGCGGCCTTCGCCCCGGTCTCCTTGGCCACGGCTGCGACCGCGGTCCTCGCGGCGGCGGCGGCGGACACGGCGGGCTTGGTCGACACCGCACGGATCGGGCTCGCCTCGCCGAGCACGGACAGCACGTCGTTGGCACCGTCGAGGGTGACGACGAACTCACCGCCGAGCACGGGCACGCCGGAGTAGGTCTGGCCCATGCGGACGGCGGTCCCGCCACCCGGGGTTGCGTGCTTCTCGATCAGTCTCAGGTCGGACCCGCTGAGGCCGAGCTGGCCTGCGTGTGCGGCCAGGAACGAGCGGGCGACAGTCGTCGCGTTGGCACCGGCCCCGAAGCCGGAGTCGATCGGTTTGCCCGCTGCGGTGCCGATGAAGCCGACCTTGCCGGTCTCGTCCTGGCGGTCGAGGGTCACACCAGGACCGAACCCGTCGGTTCCGCTGGCGGAGGCCTGTGTGATGCCGCTGAGGGTCGCCGCCACGAGAACGGCGGCAAGTGCTCCCGTCGCCGCTAGGACGCGCTGTCGGTTGCGCGAAGGTGCCATCGGACTGCCTCCAAGGGGGATGCGAATGCCCGCTGCATCCGCGACCCCCACCTTCGCCCCAGCCGTTGCGAAGGTCAACAGATACTGGGGCCGCACGTGGTCGGGCCCCGGGGACGAGGGGTGGCGAGTGATATCCATGTCGCCGTGTCCCGGCCCGATCAGCAACGCGACGAGTCCGGGGAGCAGGCCGAGCTGCTCCCCGGGCTGGTGCGTGCCGAGGTCGCCCGGGCCCGGAAGGCCTCGGCGACCCGGGCGCGCAAGGCCGCCGCGGCGCCGGTCGCCGCCGACGACCCGGTGGCCCGGGTCCTGGTCGACCTGCCGCTGGCCCACCTCGACCGGGCCTTCGACTACGCGGTGCCGGCCGCGCTGGCCGAGGCCGCACGGCCGGGGGTGCGCGTCAAGGTGCGGTTCGCCGGGCAGGACGTCGACGGCTTCCTCGTGGAGCGCTGCGCGACGAGTGACCACACGGGCACGCTCACCGCACTGCGCCGGATCGTCAGCCCCGAGCCGGTGCTCTCTCCGGCGGTGGCGGCGCTCTGCGAGGAGGTCGCACGGCGCTACGCGGGGACCCGCGCCGACGTGCTGAGGCTGGCCATCCCGCCACGGCACGCGACGGTCGAGAAGCAGGACCCGCAGTCGGTCGCCGGACCCCACGACGCGGACCTCGCCGCGGGAGACCGGGCGTGGGCGGGCTACACCGCCGCCCCGGCCTTCCTGCGCCATCTCGCCGAGGGTGGCGCACCGCGCGCGGTGTGGGGGGCCGGACCGGGCACGGACTGGCCGGCGCTCGTCGCACATGCGGTCGCGGCGACCTGTGCCAGCGGGCGGGGAGCGCTGGTCGTCGTGCCGGACCACGCCGATGTCGCCCGCGTCGATGCGGCTCTCGCGGCGGTGCTCGGTGACGGGCAGCACGTCGTGCTGACGGCCGACGCCGGTCCGGCCCGGCGCTACCGGGAGTTCCTGCAGGTCGTGCGCGGCCAGCGCCGGGTCGTCGTGGGCACTCGTGCTGCCGCGTTCGCTCCGGTCCACGACCTCGGGCTGGTCGTGATCTGGGACGACGGCGACGACCTCCACGCCGAACCGCGCGCTCCCTACCCCCACGCTCGCGAGGTGCTGCTCATCCGGGCCGAGCGCGAGGGCGCCGCGATGCTGGTCGGTGGGTTCGCCCGGACCGTGGAGGGGCAGCAGCTGCTGCGCACCGGCTGGGCTCGGCCGCTCGCGCTGGAGCGGGGTGAGCTGCGCACCCGTGCGCGCATCGAGATCGCAGGCGCCGACGACCACAGCCTCGACCGCGACCCGTTCGCCCGCGCCGCGCGCCTGCCGAGCCAGGTGCACCGCCTGGTGCGCGACGCCTTGGCGGCGGGGCCGGTGCTGGTGCAGAACCCACGCGCGGGCTACGTCACCTCGCTCGCCTGCGTCCGGTGCCACACCCCTGCGCGCTGCACCGCCTGTCGCGGGCCGCTGGCCCTCACCTCCGCGACCAGCCCGCCCAGCTGTCGCTGGTGCGGGACGGTGGCCGAGGCCTGGGCCTGCCCCGAGTGTGGCGACCGTGGACTGCGGGCGCCCGTCGTCGGTGAGGCGCGCACCGCCGAGGAGCTCGGCCGCGCGTTCCCCGGAGCCGTGGTCCGGATGTCGGCGGGCGAGCACGTGCTGGCCCACGTGGAGGCGACCCCCGGCGTCGTGGTGGCGACGCCGGGCGCAGAGCCGGTGGCCGCAGGCGGCTACGCCGCGGTCGTTCTGCTGGACACCTGGCTCACCCTCGGCCTCGAGCACCTGCGCGCTGACGAGGAGGCTCTGCGCCGGTGGAGCAACGCGGTCGGCCTGCTGCGTCCCGGCGGGCGCGCGATCGCGGTCGGCGACCCCGGACATCCGGCGCTTCAGGCGCTGGTGCGCTGGGACCAGCCGGGGTTCGCCGAGCGGGAGGCCGAGGCCCGCCGCGAGGTGCACCTGCCGCCGGCGTCCCGGCTGGCGACGCTGACCGGAGAGCTGGGCGCGGTCGACGACGTGCTGACCCTGCTCGACCGCCCCGAGGGCACCGAGGTGCTCGGACCGGCACCGGTCCCCGGGCTCGATGCCGGGCAGGTGCGAGCCGTGGTCCGGGTGCCGCGCATCCACGGGGGCGCCCTGTCCGACGCCCTGGGCGAGGTCCAACGCCTCCGCTCGGCGCGCAAGCTCGACCCGGTGCGCATCCAGGTCGACCCGCCCACGTTGTGACGCGTCCCTAGACTGCCGCCGTGATCGTCCCCATCCGGCTCCTGGGCGACCCGGTGCTGCGCAGCCGCGCCACCGAGGTCGTCGACTTCGACAAGGAGCTGCGCCGGCTGGTGCAGGACCTCACCGAGACCATGCTGGACGCGCCCGGCGCCGGACTCGCCGCGCCGCAGATCGGGGTCGGGCTCCGGGTGTTCACCTGGTACGTCGACGACGAGGTCGGCCACCTCGTCAACCCGACCCTCACCCTCTCCGAGGAGGTCCAGGACGGGCCGGAGGGCTGCCTGTCGATCCCTGGCCTGGTCATCGACTGCCGCCGCGCGCTCTCGGTGGTCGCCCACGGCTACGACATGCACGGTGAGCCGGTCGTCGTGGAGGGCAGCGAGCGGCTGGCCCGGGCGATCCAGCACGAGACCGACCACCTCGACGGCATCCTGTTCCTCGACCGGCTGGACCGGGAGGCCCGCCGGACGGCGATGAGGGAGATCCGCGAGTCCGACTGGTTCGCCGCCGAGCAGCCCACCATCAAGGTCAGCCCGCACGCCACCGGCGGGCTCGGCCGGTGAGCGGCAGCCGATGAGGGTCGTCTTCGCAGGCACGCCAGAGCCGGCCCTGCCCTCGCTCCAGGCCATCGCCGACTCCGGCCACGACCTGGTCGGCGTGGTCACCCGACCGGACGCGCCGGCCGGCCGGGGCCGGCGGCTCACCCCCAGCCCGGTGGCCACGCGGGCCGAGGAGCTCGGCGTCCCCGTCCTCAAGCCCGACCACCCCCGGGACCCGGAGTTCCAGGAAGCGCTGCGGGCTCTCGCGCCCGACTGCTGCCCCGTCGTGGCCTACGGCGCGCTGCTGCCCCAGTCTGCGCTCGACATCCCGCAGCACGGCTGGGTCAACCTGCACTTCTCGTGTCTGCCCGCCTGGCGCGGCGCCGCCCCGGTGCAGCACGCGATCTGGGCCGGCGACGAGGTCACCGGGGCCACCACGTTCCGGATCGTCCGCGAGCTCGACGCCGGACCGACCTTCGGCGTGATGACCGAACGGATCCGGCCGACCGACACTGCCGGCGACCTGCTCGCCCGCTTGGCCGAGGGGGGCGCGGGGCTCCTCGTCGCCACGCTCGACGGCATCGAGGACGGCTCCCTGGAGGCGCGCGACCAGCCCGTCGACGGGGTGTCGCTCGCGCCCAAGATCACCGTCGAGGACGCGCACGTGTCGTGGTCCGAGCCGGCCGACCTCGTCGACCGCCGGGTCCGGGCCTGCACTCCGGCGCCAGGCGCGTGGACGACGTACGACGAGCAGCGGGTCAAGCTCGGGCCGGTGACGGTCACCGACGAGGTCCTGCCGCCGGGGGAGGTGCGGGTCGGCAAGTCCGAGGTGCTGGTCGGCACCGGCACGACCGCGGTGCGCCTCGGCGAGGTCAAGGCGTTCGGGTCCCGGCAGATGCCCGCGGCCGACTGGGCCCGCGGGTTGCGGCGCGAGACGATCGTCCGCTTCCGTTAGGTTCGTGGCATGAGCATCAGCCGGGGGCGCGATGGCTGAGCCCCGACCACGGGGGAAGCAGCCGGCCGTCGCGGTCGAGGGTCGTGGGGGCACTCGCCGCATCGAGGTCGACCCGGCCCGGCTCGCCGCGTTCGACGTGCTCAAGACAGTGCGGGTCGACAAGGCCTACACCAACCTGGTCCTGCCCGCAGCGATCACTCACTACAAGCTCGCCGGACGCGACGCGGCCCTCACCACCGAGCTCGCCTCGGGGACTATCCGGCTGCGCGGCACCTATGACGCCATCATCGCCGCCTGCTCGGACCGCCCGATGACCAAGATCGAGGCCCGGGTGCTCGACGCCCTCCGCCTCGGTGCCCACCAGCTCCTGTCGATGCGGGTGCCTTCGCACGCGGCCATCAGCACCACCGTCGACATCGTGCACCTGCGTACCGGATCGGGCGCTGCCGGCTTCGCCAACGCCGTCCTGCGCAGGGTCGCGCAGCACGACCTCGACGAGTGGATCGCCCGGGTCGCCCCTGACCCGAAGACCTCGCCGACCCGGCACGACTCGATCGCCTACAGCCATCCGGACTGGATCATCGACGAGCTGCGGGGCGCCGTCGGCGCGGTCGAGCTCCCCGAGCTGCTCGCCGCCGACAACGTCGCGCCCGCCGTCACGTTGGTGGCGCGGCCAGGCCGGTCCACCCGCGAGGAGCTGCCCGGTGAGCCGACGCGCTACTCGCCGTACGGCGTCGTGATGGCCGGTGGCGACCCCGGGGCCGTGCCCGCGGTCGCCGAGGGTCGGGCCGGCGTCCAGGACGAGGGGTCCCAGCTGGTCGCAGCCGTGCTCGCCGCCGCGCCGCTGGTGGGGCAGGACCGGCTCTGGCTCGACCTGTGCGCCGGACCGGGAGGCAAGTCGGCTCTGCTGGCCGGCCTCGCCACGGAACGGGGTGCAACCCTGGTCGCCAACGAGCTGCAGCCGCACCGAACCGGCCTCGTGGCCCGGGCGCTGCGCGGTGCTGACGGCGTGGGAGGCATCGTCACGGGCGACGGCACCAGGCCGCCCTACCGGGCCGGCAGCTTCGACCGGGTCCTGGTCGACGCTCCCTGCACCGGCCTCGGTGCTCTCCGCCGGCGGCCGGAGGCACGCTGGGCGCGAAAGCCCGACGACCTGCTGACCCTGGTGATGCTCCAGCGCTCCCTGACCAGCGCGGCGCTGGACCTGGTGCGCCCGGGTGGAGTGCTCCTATATGCCACCTGCTCCCCGGTTCTCTCGGAGACGGCGAGCGTCGTCGGCGCCATCGCGCAGACCCGGCACGACGTGGTGCTCGAGGACGCCGCACCGTTGCTGAGCCAGGTCCCGGACTGCGCCGGACCGATCCCCGGCACCCTGCAGCTGTGGCCGCACCGGCACGGCACGGACGCGATGTTCATGGCGCTCTTCCGGCGCCTCGAGGCCTGACCCGTGGCCTCGAAGCCGCCGTCGGTCGAGATCGAGGTCGACGACCGCGTCGTCCGGGTCAGCAATCCCGACCGTGTCTACTTCCCGGAGACGGGAGCCACCAAGCTCGACCTCGTCGACTACTACCTGGCCGTCGGTCCCGGCATCGTCAACGCGCTCTTCGAGCGGCCGTGCATGCTCCACCGGTTTCCCAAGGGGTTGGCCGACAAGAAGGTCCACCAGAAGCGGCTGCCCGCGGGCGCGCCCGACTGGGTCGAGACCGTGCAGCTCTACTTCCCGCGCTGGGGCCGCACCGCCGACGAGCTCTGCGTGACGGAGCTGGGGTCAGTGATCTGGGCGGTGCAGATGTCGACGGTCGAGTTCCACCCCTGGAACAGCCGCCGCGCCGACACCGAGAAGCCCGACGAGTGGCGCATCGACCTCGACCCCGGCGACGACTGCGACTACGCGACCGTCCAGCGGGTCGCCCACGTCGCCCACGAGGTGCTCGACGAGCTGGGTGCCACCGGCTTCCCCAAGACCAGTGGCGGCAGCGGGCTGCACATCTACGTGCGCATCCACCCCGAGCACGGCTTCAAGGACGTACGCCGCGGCGCGCTCGCGTTCGCCCGCGAGGTCGAGCGCCGGACCGACGACGTCACCACCACCTGGTGGCGCAGGGACCGGGACCCGCGCAAGGTCTTCGTCGACTACAACCAGAACGCACGCGACCACACGATCGCCGCGGCCTACTCGGTGCGCGGCCTGCCCGACGCCCGGGTGTCCGCGCCGATCCGCTGGGACGAGGTCGACATCGCCGACCCGCACGACTTCACGATCGCGACGATGCCCGCGCGGTTCGCCGAGCTCGGCGACCTGCACGCCGAGATCGACGGCCACGCCTTCGACTTCCGGCCGTTGCTGGAGTGGGCAGAGCGGGACGAGGCCGAGGGAGCGGAGACTCCCGTCGAGCCCGAGGTGTCCTAGTCGTTCTGCCCGCCCTCGACCTGCGCCTTCAGACCGTCGAGCATCTGCTGCCAGGTCCGGCTGAACTGCGCGGCCTGCTCCTCCGACTCGTTGCCGTCCTGGGTCAGCTCGAGCTGTGTGCCGCCGTCCCTCTCGGTGAGCGTGTAGACCAGCGTGTGGTAGTTCTCCGGTTCGTCCGGCTGGCCCAGCATCGGGCTGTAGTGGGTGACCGAGAGCCCGTGCGGCTCGTCGTAGGCCAGGACCTCGCCCTTGTCCTGGTAGGGCCGGCCCTCGTACTCCCCCTCCCACGTGATGGGGGAGCCGACAGCCCAGGTGGTCTCGACCCGGGAGCCGTACATGTAGCCGGCGATCTGGTCCGGCTCGGTCAGGGCGGCCCAGACCCGCTCGGGGCCGGCGGCGACGTGGACCTCCGCAGTGGCGACGAATCCGGTCATCGTGCTCATCTCCTCGAAATTGTATGAGGCACTCATACAATAACCAGGTGGCCGCTCCCGTAAACCCCCGCCTGGACAACCTGTTGGCGTCGCTCTCGCTCAACCTCGCCGAGGAGTCGCGCTTCGCCATGGCGGAAGCCTCCGGGCTGGCCGGCAACGCCGCGTTGGCGCTGCTGGCGCTGGACGAGTTCCTCGGCGACTCACATGTCGGCCGCCTCGCCGAGGTCATGGGGCTGACCCACTCGGGAGCGGTGCGGCTGGTCACCCAGCTCGAGGGGGAGAGGCTGGCGGAGCGACGGACCGGCGCTGACCGCCGCCGCGTCGAGGTGCGGCTGACGGCCGCGGGGCGGCGTACGGCGGCAGCGGCCCGAGCCGCGCGGGACGCCGTGGTGCGCGAGACGACCAGCGCTCTGAGCGAAGCCGAGGCTGCTCACCTCGAGGGCCTGCTCTCCAAGCTCGTCGAGGCCAGGGTCGCCGTGCGCGTCAAGCGCCGCCGCGACCACGGCGACTCCCCGGCGTGGTGGTGCCGCACCTGTGACTTCTCGGCGTGCGGCCGACCCGCGGGGCGCTGCCCGGCCCAGGTGACCGCCCAGCGGCTTCTCGGTCAATAGTCTGGACCCGTGGGCATCCAGATCACGCCGAGCATCCTCAACGCCGACTTCGCGTCCCTCGGCGACGAGGTGGCGCGGATCGGCAGCGCCGACTGGGTGCATGTCGACGTGATGGACGACCACTTCGTCCCCAACCTCACGTTCGGGCCCACCATGGTCGAGGCGCTGTCGCGGCGGACGTCGGTGCCGCTGGACGCGCACCTCATGATCGACGACCCCGACCGCCGGGCCCTGGACTACGTCGACGCCGGCTGCGGCTCGGTCACGTTCCACGTCGAGGCCGCCGGCGCCCCGGTCCGCCTGGCCCGGGAGATCCGCAAGGCCGGCGCCCGGGCGGCCATGGCGCTCAAGCCGGCGACCGCGGTCGAGCCCTACGAGGAGCTGCTCCCCGAGCTCGACATGCTGCTGATCATGACTGTCGAGCCGGGCTTCGGCGGCCAGAAGTTCCTCGAGCTCTGCCTGCCCAAGATCCGCACCGCCCGCCAGCTCATGGAGAAGCATGGCGTCGAGACCTGGCTCCAGGTCGACGGCGGCATCTCCATGGAGACCATCGAGCGCTGCGTCGAGGCCGGCGCGGACGTGTTCGTCGCCGGGTCGGCCGTCTACTCCGCCGATGACCCGGACCGGATGGTCGCCGAGCTCCGTGCGGCGGCGGAGGCGGTCGTCGGCTAGCGAGCCGGGATCGCGGTGAAGGTCTTCGCCTCGTCGGTGGAGACGTAGAGGAGACCCTCCGGGCCGGAGGTCCAGACGACCGACCCAGCCGACGAACGGGTGGCCGAGAGTGACTGGTGGGCCGGCTCCGCGGAGGGTGTCGTTGGCGCGGGCGGGGAGAACGGCGGCTCGTAGGGCGTGAAGCGGCCCCAGTCCTGCCCATCGCTGATCCAGAGCCCGTGATGCGCCCGGCTGGGGTGGCCCCGCCGGTCGCCGCTCCAGTTGGTGAGGTTGACGAGGAGACGGCCGTCGCTCAGCACGACCTGGCCGGTGAGATAGCCCATCTCGCCTTCCACACGAGCGACGTCGAAGGTCGTCCAGGACCTCCCTCCGTCGGTGGAGCGCGCGGTTCGCTGGAACGGGAACAAGGTGGCGCCGTCGCCACCCAGGACGTAGCCGACGATCCCCGCGTGGAGAGAGACTGCGGGGGAAGCCAGGAGACCGTCTGTCGGAGGCCCGGGCTCCGAGGGTTCCTCGAACGGGATCAGTTCGTAGAAGCCGTCGTGGGTCCAGCGCTCGTACGACGCGGTCTGGAACCCGTCGTCGCTCGTGGCGAGTGCCTGCCAGGCTCCCCCCTGCTCCTTGGCGAGACTCCAGGCAGCCACCACGAGGAAGCCGTCCACGGAGCGCCGCAGCCGGGCGCCCGTCAGGACGGACCGGGGGTCCGCCACGATCGCCTCCGGCGTGGGTCGCCGCGGTCCGGCGGGAGTGGGTGCAATTGCCGTCGCCGTCGCCGTCGCCGTCGCCGTCGCCGTCGGACTCGGACCGACCTCGGGTGCGCCGCGAGGTGCCGGGTCGGCGCAGCCCAACAGGCTGATCGCCAGCATGGCGGTGAGCAAGGCCCGAGTGGTCACGATCGTGGGACTCCCGGAGCCGCCCGAAGGTTGCGACCGGCACACTGGACCGGTGCAGCCGCGCTACGACCTGATCGGTGACGTCCACGGCTGCCGCTCCGAGCTGGACTCCCTGCTCGGCCGGCTCGGCTGGGAGGAGACGAGCCATCCCGAGGGACGGGTTGCAGTCTTCGTCGGCGATCTGGTCGACCGCGGTCCCGACACCCCGGGCGTGCTGCGCCAGGTCATGGCGATGGCCGAGGCCGGCACCGCGCTCTGCGTGGCCGGCAACCACGAGGCCAAGCTGGTCCGCGCCCTGCGCGGCGCACCCGTGCGGATGAGCCACGGCCTCGCCGAGTCCATGGAGCAGCTCGCCGCGGAGTCCCCGCCGTTCCGCGACGCCGTCGTCGAGTTCATGGTGGGCCTCCCGCACCAGCTGGTCCTCGACGAGGGTCGCCTCGTGGTGGCGCACGCCGGACTGCGCGAGGACCTGCACGGCGTCGACTCGCCGCGGGCCCGCTCGTTCGCGCTCTACGGCGATACCAACGGCCAGCGTGACGCCCACGGCCTGCCGGTCCGGCTGCCGTGGCAGCAGTCCTACCGCGGTGCGGCGACGGTGGTCTACGGGCACACGCCCGTGACCGAGGCGGTGTGGGTCAACAACACGCTGTGCCTCGACACCGGCGTGGTGTTCGGCGGCCGGCTGACCGCGCTGCGCTACCCCGAGCGCGAGATCGTCGACGTACCCGCCGAGCGGCAGTGGTGCGAGCCGGCGCGCCCCCTGGCCCCGGTGGCCGACTGACTGGCGCGCCGGGGCGACCTCGCCCTGGTGGCAGGCAAGTCCGGTTGCCATGTGGGCGACGTCACCGGGACCCGCACCCGCCTCCTGTGGCAGACTCGAACCGACGAGCAGACAAGCTCGCGTGCTCTGGGGGCGGTGAAATTCCGCACCGGCGGTAACTGAGTCATCAGAAGTCCGCGACCCGATGGCAGCCAGTCATCGGTTGACCAGGTGGAAATCCTGGACCGACGGTCAAAGTCCGGATGGGAAGCGCACGCAGGCGTGGTCCGCGACGTCCCGCCGGTTCGGCGGGCACGTGGGACGCGCCGTCGCCCCGGAGTCCGTGAGCGGACCGGAGAGGCGACACCACAGTGAGTACGACGGCGGAGACCACGGCTGCCGAGCGGTCGGCGATGTCGCGCGCGCTCGAGCTGGCCGCGACCCCGGGCGTGCCGCTCGGCCCCAACCCAAGGGTCGGGTGCGTGCTCCTGACCCCGGACGGCCTCACGGTCGCCGAGGGCTACCACCGCGGCGCCGGCTCGGCGCACGCCGAGGTGGACGCGCTGGCCCGGGCCGGCGAGGCGGCCCGCGGGGCGACCGCCGTCGTCACGCTCGAGCCGTGCAGCCACACCGGTCGCACCGGCCCGTGCACCGAGGCCCTGGTCGCCGCCGGCGTACGCCGCGTGGTCTTCGCGCAGGGCGACCCCAACCCGGTCGCCGGGGGCGGTGCCGACCGGCTGCGAGAGGCCGGCATCGAGGTCGTCGGGGGCCTCGCGCACGCCGAGGCACGGGCGCTCAACAGGGTCTGGACGTTCGCCGTCGAACACGGCCGGCCCTTCGTCACCTGGAAGTTCGCCACCACTCTCGACGGCCGCAGCGCCGCCGCCGACGGCACCAGCCGCTGGGTCTCCGGGCTGGCTTCGCGCCGGGACACCCACCGCCTGCGCGCGGTCTGCGACGTGATGCTGGTGGGCGCCAACACCGTGGCCGTCGACGACCCCCGCCTCACCGTGCGCGACGACGCCGGAGAGGACCTCCCGCACCAGCCGCTGCGCGTGGTGATGGGGGAGCGCGACCTCGACCCCGGCCGCCGGGTCTTCGACGACGCGGCGGAGACCCTCCACCTGCGCACCAGGGACCCGCACGAGGCGCTCGCCGACCTGTTCGCCCGCGACCGGCAGCACGTGTTCCTCGAGGGCGGTCCGACGCTGGCCGCCGCCTTCCTCGACGCCGGGCTCGTGGACGAGGTGGTCGCCTACGTCGCCCCGCTGCTGCTGGGCGCTGGGGCCTCGGCGGTCGGGGACCTGGGAATCACCACGATGTCTGAGGCGCTGCGCCTGCAGGTCGCCGATGTGACCGTCCTGCCGCCGGCCGAGGACGGCCAGACCGACGTACGCCTCATGCTCACCCCAGCGAAGGGAACCCACTGATGTTCACCGGGATCGTCGAGGAGCTCGGCACCGTGGCCGGGATCGAGGACCAGGGCGACGCGCTCCGGCTCACCGTCCACTCGCCCCACGTGCTCGCGGACGCCGGGTTGGGCGACTCGATCGCCGTCAACGGCTGCTGCCTGACCGTCGCCGAGCGCGACGGCGACACGTGGACCGCCGACGTCATGCAGGAGACCCTCGACAAGACCAGCCTCGCCGGCGTCCAGCCGGGTGACCGGGTCAACCTCGAGCGGGCAGTGACCCCGCAGGCCCGGCTCGGCGGCCACATCGTGCAGGGGCACGTCGACGGCGTCGGCACGATCCTGAGCCGCACCCCCAGTGAGCACTGGGAGGTCGTCGAGGTGTCGTTGCCGGCCCCAGATGAACAGGGGGGCCTCGCGCGCTATCTCGTCGACAAGGGCTCGATCACCGTGGACGGCGTGAGCCTGACCGTCGTCGAGGCGGGGGACGACCGGTTCACGGTCAGCCTGATCCCCGAGACGCTGGCCCGCACCACCCTCGGGAGCCGGCAGCCCGGCGACCGGGTCAACCTGGAGGTGGACGTCATCGCCAAGCACGTCGAGAAGCTGCTGGCACACCGGAAGGACCTCTCATGACAGAGCCGCAGCACGCCGGCGTCCGGATGGACCCCATCGAGCGGGCCATCGAGGACATCGCCGCCGGCAAGGCGGTCGTCGTCGTGGACGACGAGAACCGCGAGAACGAGGGCGACCTGATCTTCGCCGCCGCCAAGGCGACTCCGGAGCTGATGGGCTTCACCATCCGCCACAGCAGCGGCGTGATCTGCGTGCCGATGCCGGGCTCCATGCTCGACCGCCTGGAGATCCCGCTGATGACGCCGCACAACAAGGACCGGATGCGGACGGCGTACACGATCTCGGTCGACGCCCGCGACGGCGTCTCGACCGGCATCTCGGCCGCCGACCGGGCGCACACCGCGCGGGTCCTGGCCGACTCGGCGACCGAGCCGTGGGAGATCACCCGGCCGGGTCACGTCTTCCCGCTGCGCTACCGCGAGGGCGGCGTGCTGGCGCGGCGAGGGCACACCGAGGCCGCGGTCGACCTGGCCCGGCTGGCCGGGCTCACACCCGCCGGCGTCCTGGTCGAGATCGTCAACGACGACGGCACCCTCAAGCGCGCCCCCGAGCTGCGCGAGTTCGCCGACGAGCACGGGCTGGCCATGATCTCGATCGAGGACCTGGTGCGCTACCGCCGTCGCTACGAGGTGCTGGTCGACCGGGTCGCCGAGACCCGGCTGCCGACGCGGCACGGTGACTTCACCGCCTACGGCTACCAGATCACCGTGGACGACTCCGAGCACGTCGCCCTGGTCTACGGCGACGTCAGCGGCTCGTCGGGTCCCGAGGGGGTGCCGGTGCTGACCCGGGTCCATTCCGAGTGCCTGACCGGCGACGTCTTCGGCAGCAGTCGGTGCGACTGTGGCCCGCAGCTGGACGAGGCGCTCGAGCGGATCGTCGCGGAGGGCCGCGGCGTCGTGGTCTACCTGCGCGGTCACGAGGGCCGCGGCATCGGGTTGGTCGCGAAGCTGCAGGCCTACCAGCTGCAGGACGGCGGCCGCGACACCGTCGACGCCAACCTCGACCTGGGCCTGCCGGCCGACGCCCGTCACTACGGCGCCGCAACCCAGATCCTCAAGGACCTCGACGTCCACAAGGTCCGGCTGCTCACCAACAACCCCGACAAGGTCACCAACCTCGAGGAGTACGGCATCGCCGTCACCGAGCGCGTGCCCCTGACCCCGCACCCCAACGACCACAACCTGGCCTACCTGCTCACCAAGCGGGACCGGATGGGCCACCACCTGCCGGACCTCGAGGCCGTGGAGACGCGCAAGTGAGCGGCGAGGGCGCGGCCGCCGTCGAGCCGTTCGACGCCAGCGGCCTGCGCGTCGCCGTGGTGGCGGCGAGCTGGCACACGGTCGTCATGGACGGGCTGATCGCCGGAGCCCGGCGAGCCCTGGCCGACCACGGCCTGCCCGACGCAGCGGTGGTGCGGGTCCCCGGCGCGTTCGAGCTGCCGGTGGCTGCCGGGGCACTCGCCGAGCAGGGCTACGACGCCGTCGTTGCGCTCGGCGTGGTCATCCGCGGCGGCACTCCGCACTTCGACTACGTCTGCAGCGCCGCGACCGACGGGCTCGGCCGGGTGGCCCTCGACCACGGGGTGCCCGTGGGCTTCGGGCTGCTCACGTGCGACACCGAGCAGCAGGCCCTGGACCGCGCGGGGCTCGAGGGTTCGGTCGAGGACAAGGGCTACGAGGCCGCGGCGGCGGCGCTCGCGACGGTGCGGGCGATCCGCGGGATCAGCGCCGGCTGACCCACTCGTCGGCCAGCAGGGCGTACGACACGCCGTCGACCCAGCCGAGCTCGCGGTGCAGCGACTCCCGCACCATCAGCGCCTCACGGCGCATCCCGACCTTCTCCATCACCCTCAGCGACGGGGCGTTGTCGGCGAAGGCCAGCGCCACGACCCGGCGTACGCCGAGATCCTCGAAGCAGACCCGCAGCAGCTCGCGGACGGCTTCGGTGGCGTAGCCCTCGCCCTGGTGGGCCGGGTCGAAGGCCCAGCCGATCTCGGCCTGGCTGCGAGTGGCCTGGTCGCGCACCTCGGTCTGTGACCAGGCGTCCTCGACGTGCAGGTAGAGGTGGCCGATGAGCACCTCGCCCAGGAGCACCACGACCATCCGCTCCACGCCTCCGCGTTCGCCCTGGGCCAGCACCCAGGCGTCGTATGAGGTCGGCAGGTCCGGCATCCACTGGCCCACCGCGGGTAGCGAACGGATCTCGAAGACCGCAGGCAGGTCCTCGGGGGTGGCCATGCGGAGGGTGAGCCGCTCGGTATGGAGCGGCCAGCCGATCTCGGGGACGGTAGGGGTCACGGGAGCCATCCTTACGCAGCCCGTAGCCTTGTCGCCCGTGAAGACGTTCGACGAGCTCTGGTCCGAGCTCAGCGAGAAGGCCCGGACCCGTCCCGACGGGTCCGGCACCGTCGCACAGCTCGACGCCGGCGTCCATGCCATCGGCAAGAAGCTGGTCGAGGAGGCCGCCGAGTCCTGGATGGCCGCCGAGCACGAGGGCGCCGACCGGGCGGCCGAGGAGATCAGCCAGCTGCTCTACCACGCCCAGGTGCTCATGCTGGCGACCGGCATCGAGCTCGACGACGTCTACGCCCACCTCTGAGAGCCACACCATGACCCTCAAGATCGCGGTCCCCAACAAGGGGTCGCTGGCCCAGTCGGCCGCCGAGATCCTGCGCGAGTCCGGCTACCGCCAGCGTGACGACGCCAAGCAGCTCACCCTGAGCGACCCCGACAACGGGGTCGAGTTCTTCTACCTCCGTCCTCGCGACATCGCGATCTACGTCGGGGAGGGCACCCTGGACCTCGGGATCACCGGTCGTGACCTGCTGCGCGACTCGGGTGCCCATGCTGCCGAGACGCTGGCGCTCGGCTTCGGCCGCAGCCGGTTCCGGTTCGCCGGACCGGTCGGGGCCTTCACGGCCATCGACCAGCTCGCCGGCAAGCGGGTCGCGACGTCGTACGTCGGCGTCGTCTCGCAGTTCCTGGCGCAGCGCGGCATCGTCGCCGAGGTCGTGCGCCTCGACGGTGCCGTGGAGACGAGTGTCCAGCTCGGGGTCGCCGACGCCATCGCCGACGTCGTCGAGACCGGCAGCACGCTGCGGCAGGCCGGGCTGGAGGTGTTCGGGGAGACGATCCTCGACTCCGAGGCCGTCCTGATCACCCGCGACGGCCAGGAGCCCCCCGGCTTCGAGGTCTTCCGGCGGCGCATCGAGGGCGTCCTCGTGGCCCGCGCCTACGTGATGATGGACTACGACATCGCCGAGGAGCACGTGGCCCGCGCCGTCGAGCTCACGCCCGGGATCGAGGGTCCGACCATCTCGCCGCTGCGCCGTGAAGGCTGGGTCGCGGTCCGGGCGATGGTGCCGCGGGCCGGTTCCCAGCGGCTCATGGACGAGCTCTACGAGGTCGGCGCCCGCGGGATCCTGGTCACCGACATCCATGCCTGCCGACTCTGAGCCCCAGCTCCCCGAGCTGCCGATCACCTGGCGGCCGCTCGGGCCGCGGGTGGTGGGCATCGCCGTGGGCGCCGGCCTCCTCGTGATCTGCGTGTTCTCGTGGTTCACCTTCGACGAGGAGACCCGGCAGCGGTTCACGCCGTTCCAGCGAGGCACGCTGATCGCGCTCGGGCTGCTGGCGTTCGCGCTCCTCCTGGGGCTGATCCGCTCCCGGGTGGAGGCACACCACGACCGGCTCGTGGTCGTCAACGGCTACCGCCGGCGCGAGTACGCCTGGGCGCAGATCGTCGCGGTCAACCTGCCTCCCGGCGCGCCCTGGGTGACGCTCGACCTGGCCGACGGTGATACGGCGTCCGCGATGGGGATCCAGGGCTCGGACGGCGCGCGAGCGCAGCAGGCGGCCCGTGAGCTGCGCCGGCTGGTGGCGAGGTTGTCGGACCCCGCTGAGGGATCCAGCTAGAACTCACAGCCTCGTGCGCTTGGACTGGCTGTGGACGGGCAGTCGGTGATCGCCCGGTCGGGTAGGTGCGCGCTGCTGAGGTGCTCGCATGAACGCGAAGACCGACCTGTCTCGGATGACCAAGGAAGAGCTTCTGGCTTGTGCCGCGGATTGCGCTCGCCGTCTTCGACAGGCTGAGGCGGCGCTCCTCGGCCTGCAGCTGCGACTGGCGCTGCTCAACTACAGGCGCCGCCAACGGGGCCACCCAGTCCTCTATGGCTGGGCGCGTCTCGCCGAGACGGCCGTGTCCGTCCGGTTGCGGTGCGGTGCGGTGACCACGGCGGCGGCCGTTCTGACCAACCGAGGCCCCTTCCGAAGCACTGGCTCGTGCCGATATGCGGCTGATCGCTCAATCCGATGGACGCCCGGGGCGCCGGCAACGCAGGATCGGTCGGTGACGTCCATCCTCTGGCTCACAGGCGTCGCTGGCGTGGGCAAGTCCGTCACAGCCTGGCAGGCCTTCACCGGCCCTGGGTCCGAGGCGCTCGCCTACCTCGATGTCGACCAGGTCGGGATGCTCTACCCCGACGACGAGACCGACGAGTACGGCTATTCGCTCAAGAACGAGGCCGTCCACGCGATCGCGTCGAACCTCACCGCGGCAGGCGCAGGACGTCTGCTGGTGTCCGGAGTCGTGGATCCGCGCGAACCCGGCGAGACGGTCAGACTCGAACGGGCCGGCCTGCGCTACTGCCTGCTCATCGTTGACGACCAGGAGCTGCGCCGCCGCCTTCTGGAGCGCGGCTGGGACGAGTCGGACGCCGACGAGATGGCCGCCGAGCAAGCCCATCTCAGCGCGATGGGCTTTGCCGACAGCATCATCGACACGACCGACCAGCCGGTCGCCGCGGCCGCCGAGCGAGTGCGCGCTGAGCTTTCGGCCATGCCCGACGTGGACTGCGGACAGGTCGATGGCGAGCCGGTCACCGTCCTCCCCGAACGGACGGTCTTCATCACCGGACCCCGCGGGGTCGGCTGTTCGACCGTGGGGTTCGGCCTGGCCCGCCGCGCGTGGTCCGTGGGAACGCGGGCCGGGTTCGCCGACCTCGAGCAGCTCTCGTTCGTGCGCGCCACCGGGACCACACGGACGCACCAAAGTCTCGGCATCTCCAACCTCGCCGCCATGGCGTCGCTGTTCGCCAGCAAGGGCGCCCGGCTGTTCATCGCCAACGGCCACCTGCGCCAGGAGGACGAGATCGCCCGCCTGCGACGCCATCTCCCCGGGGTCGTCGTCGTCCGTCTCCGCGCTGACGCCGACACCCTGGAGCACCACATCCTCGACCGGCTGGGCGGCAACGAGGCCCGGCTCACTGGCGACGATCTCGCAGACGCGACGGCGAACCACCGACAGCGGGTGCTGGCCCGGGCCCTCCGTGACCAACAGCAGATGGACGACGACGGCATCGGCGACCTCGTGATCGACGTGGACGACCTGACTCCCGCTGCCAGCGTCGACGCGACGGGGCACGTCATCAGCTCCGTGGTCTAGGAACGAACCACGGGCGGCCGGGCACCTGTCCCGTCGACCAGTACGTCGGCCCGCTCGAAGGTCCGGTCACGAGCGAAGATCTCCCGCTCGGCGGGCATGAACTCCCGCCACTCGGGCTCCAGGTGGGCGCCGTCGCGGTGCAACCCCCTGGCCAGGCGCAGGTCGTCGTCCACCTCGACCCACACCAGCACGGTGATGTGGGTGGCGATCGCCGGCTCGGCGCTGCCCACCCCCTCGACGACGAGCCACGGTCCCGGCGCCACGTAGGTCAGCGCGTCGTCGAAGCGCCCCTGGCCCCAGAGGTAGCGGTGGTAGTCGCCGGTCCAGCCATCGGCCAGCGCCGCCACAAGGGCGGTCAGCTGGGTCGTGACCGTGTCGAAGCCGCCCCAGCCCTCCATGAGCTCATCGGTGTTGACAACCGCCGCGCCGGTGCGCTCGGCGATCGCGGCGGCGAGCGTGGTCTTGCCCGACCCGGCGGGGCCGTCGATGCAGATCAGCCGTCCCGCGCCGAGCGTCGGAGCCCGGGACGCCGCGAGCTCGACGACCAGGCCCGCGACGTCAGGTGGCGAGCCCGTGGCCACGGTAGGTGAGCGCCTCGTCGACGAACCGCGCCTCGGCGCCCTCGCCGACGAGCAGCTGCACGGTGTTGGCGTGCTCGAACGGCTCGCCCGACTTCGCGTGCCGGAACCACACCAGGTCGCCGACCTCCAGCATCGCCGCGGCGCGGCCGGTCAGCGGGGTCTGCACCTCGCCGGCCCCCTCGAGGCCGGTCAGATGCAGGCCTGCGGGCGCCCACGGGGTCGGCAGCCGGTCCGCGCCCGCAGGCCCGGAGGCCACCAGCCCGCCGCCGTGGACGGTCGCGATGGTGGGGGAGGGTCGGCGGGTGACCGGCAGGCCGACGTACGCCGCTGGGCGCGGCTCGAAGCTGCGGTAGTGGTCGAACAGCGTGGGGACCAGCAGGCCCGAGCCGGCGGCGATCTCGGTGACGACGGGGTCGGCCGCGGTGGCCTCGACCGAGCCGGACCCGCCGGCGTTCCAGAACTCGAGCTTGACCAGATCGCGCAGAGCCGCCGCGATCTCGGCCCGCCGCGTCTCGAGCTGCGTCAGCGACAGCGCCTTGAGGCGGCGGATGACGGCGGACCTGGCGCGCTGGGTGGGTACGTCGTCGGCAACCCCGGCGACCTGGCCCTCGTAGGTCATCACCCCGACCAGCTGGAAGCCGTGGCGCTCGGTGATGGTGCGGGCCAGGTCGAGCACCGCGGAGGCGTCGTGGAGGGGGGACCGCTTGGGCCCGACATGCTGACCGCCCACCCACAACCCGGCGTCGACGTCGATCGCGACCCGCACCTGCACCGCCTGCGAGGCCCGGACCGAGTCGATCACGTCGAGGTGGGCCACATCGTCGACCATGAGGGTGATCCGGTCCGCGGCCGCGGGCGAGGCGACCAGCCGGCTCAGGGCAGACCGGTCGACGGTCGGGTAGGCGACCACCAGGTCGTCGGTGACGCTCTCCTGCTCCAGCCACAAGGCCTCGGCCAAGGTGTATGACAGGACGCCCGCGAACCCGTCGTGGGCCAGCGCCCGTCGGATCAGCGCCGGCACCCGCAGGGACTTCGAAGCCACCCGGATCGGCAGTCCGTGCGCCCGGCGGACCAGGTCGTTGGCGTTCGCGTCGAAGGCGTCCAGGTCCACCACCATGAGCGGGGTCGGCAGCGGGGCCTCGTGCGCGTCGACCGCGTGCTGGAGCCGGGACCAGAGGCGGTTGCGCTCGATGCTGTCCGCCGGGGAGCTCACGTGATCCCGCGCTTGCGCAGGATCGCCTCGATCTCGGCCATCTCGGCGTCGACATCGGAGCCTGCGCCGCTGTCCACGACGGGCGCCTGCGCGGGCGTCCGAGGGGCACGCAGTTCCTTCGGGGCCCTTCTCGACTCCTTCGGCCTCTCGCCGATCTCCCGGTTGGCCAGGAAGCCGGAGACTACGAAGAGCACGGCCGCCAGGCCGGCCAGACCGGCCCCGAGCCACATCGTCGGGCTGAAGGCGAGGTCAGCGGCCCAGCTGCCGACGGCGCCGCCCATCTCGGTGAGCAGCTCGAGGACCCCGGTGAGCCACGCGGCGACGGGCAACAAGGTGATCGCGCCGCCCCGGACGGCGGCCGGGAGGCCGCGCCGTTGGTAGGCGACGTAGGTGTAGAGCCCGCCCAGGAGTGTCAGCGTGATCGCCAATGCTCCCCAGGCGGCCTCGTCCATGAGCTCAGCCTAGGTCCCACCCCGGTCTGCCATCGATGGGACGGAGTCGATTGGGCAGGGACCGGAATGTCCGGATAGCATGCGGTGTTGACCGATCAGTGACCCAGCACGTCTGGGAAGCCGATCACGCAAGCGGAGACAAGGTTCCATCGTCTCCCACCCGCATCGACCGCCAGCAGCACCAGCATCATCGACAGGTCGTCGGGTCCAGGTCCCGGTGGCCTCCGCCACCCGTGCTACGGCATGGAAATGGAGGCAGACCAAGGCCTCCGCTTGCAAGCGGAGGCCTTTCTCCTTTTGGGGGGCAGGGCCACCGGACCCAGTCACCGACAGCAGGAGGACACATCAGCACCGAGCTCCGTATCAACGACCGGATCAGGGTCCCCGAGGTGCGCCTCGTGGGCCCCAACGGCGAGACCGTCGGCATCGTGCCGACCGACCAGGCACTCAAGCTGGCCCAGGAGGCCGACCTGGACCTGGTCGAGATCGCGCCGCAGGGCAAGCCCCCGGTCTGCAAGCTCATGGACTACGGGAAGTTCAAGTACGAGAACGCCCAGAAGGCCCGTGAGGCTCGCCGGAACCAGACGAACGTGATCATCAAGGAGATGAAGCTTCGTCCCAAGATCGACGCGCACGACTACGAGACCAAGAAGGGTCACGTCGTGCGGTTCCTCAAGGCCGGCGACAAGGTCAAGATCACGATCATGTTCCGCGGCCGCGAGCAGCACCGCCCCGAGCTCGGGTTCCGGCTGCTCCAGCGCCTGGCGGAGGACGTCACCGAGCTGGGCTTCGTGGAGTCCTCGCCCAAGCAGGACGGCCGCAACATGATCATGGTGCTCGGCCCGCACAAGAAGAAGGCCGACGCCAAGGTCGAGATGAAGGCAGCCAAGGAGGAGCGCGCCGCCGAGCGTGCCGCCGAGGAGGCCGAGGAGCAAGCAGCCCGCGAGGCGGCCCTGGTCAAGCGCCCGGTCGCCCAGAAGAAGGAGCGCGGCCGCTCCGAGAACCTCGATCCGGAGATCGAAGCCTGACCGAGGCCCCAGGCCCACCAGACCACCACGTACGACGCAGCACGACGTAGGAGAACGCCATGCCGAAGAACAAGACCCACTCCGGTGCCAGCAAGCGCTTCCGGGTGACCGGGTCAGGCAAGATCCGCCGCCAGAAGACGGGTCTGCGCCACAACCTGGAGAAGAAGCCGTCGAAGGTGACCCGCCGGATGTCCGGCACCACCGAGGTCGCGAAGAACGATGTTCCGCGCGCCAAGAAGCTTCTCGGTCTCTGACCGACTGCTGACTCTCCCGACCCGAACTTCCTCACAGCACCAAGGAGCACACTCATGGCACGCGTCAAGCGGGCGGTCAACGCCCAGAAGAAGCGCCGTACCACCCTCGAGCGCGCCAGCGGCTACCGCGGCCAGCGCTCGCGCCTCTACCGCAAGGCGAAGGAGCAGGTCACCCACTCGCTGGTCTACTCCTACAACGACCGGCGCAAGAACAAGGGCAACTTCCGGCGCCTGTGGATCCAGCGGATCAACGCCGCGGCCCGCGCGCAGGGGATGACCTACAACCGCTTCATCCAGGGTCTCGGCCTGGCCGGCGTCGAGGTCGACCGCAAGGTCCTCGCCGAGCTGGCGGTCAACGACGTCGCCGCGTTCAACGCGCTCGTCGAGGTCGCCAAGGCGGCCCTGCCCGAGGACGTCAACGCCCCCAAGGCCGAGGCCACCGCCTGACTTCCCCCGCGGTGCCTCTGACGTCCGGGTCGACCCGGGTCAAGGAGGCACGCAAGCTCAGCCGTCGCTCGGTGCGAACCGAGCGACGGCTGTTCCTCGCCGACGGCCCGAAAGCCGTCGAGGCGGCCCTGGCCACACCGGGCTGCGTCGTCGAGGTCTACGCCACGCCGGACGCCACCCACAGGTACGCCGCGCTGGCCGACGCCGCCGCCTCGGTAGGCGCCGCCTGGATCCCGGTCGACGAGCGCGCCCTGGCCTCGCTGAGCGACAGCGTGACCCCGGCCGGCGTCGTCGCAGTGTGCCGGTCCCTGGACCGACCGCTGGCCGACCTGCTCGCCGCCGCACCGCGGCTGGTCGCCGTCTGCGCCGATGTCCGCGACCCCGGCAACGCCGGGACGGTCATCCGCTGCGCGGACGCGGCCGGCGCCGACCTCGTCGTACTGGCCGGCACCTCGGTCGACGCCTACAACCCCAAGACCGTCCGGGCCAGCGTCGGCAGCCTGTTCCACGTGCCGATCGCCGTGGAGTCCGACGCGGCCGACGTCGTGACCGCGCTCCGCCACGCCGGGCTGACGGTCCTGGCCGCCGCAGGCGATGGCGAGCTGTCGCTGTTCGACGCCGTCGCGCCGTTCGACGGTCGGACCGCGTGGCTGTTCGGCAACGAGGCCCACGGTCTGCCACCCGAGCTGGCCTCGCTCGCCGACCACCGGGTGTCGATCCCGATCCACGGCCGCGCCGAGAGCCTCAACCTGTCGACGGCGGCCGCGCTCTGCCTCTACGAGTCCGCGCGCCGCACCCCTCGCTGACCCAGTCGGGTGTGCCAAGGTGGCCGCGTGGGGCCTCCGGACGCGCAGCAGGTCGTCGACGCGCTGCCCGACGGCGTGGTCATCGCGGATCGCCGCGGGCGTGTCGAGCTGGTCTCCGCCCTCGCGGTGCGGATGCTGGGCGTGGAGGGCCAACCGGTCGGCCAGCCGCTGGAGTTCGTGCTCGCCCTGACCGACCACGACGGCAACGACTGGATGAGCCACAACCGGCCCTACGAGGGCCTGCCGACTCGCACCGCGATCCCGGAGCAGACCTGGCTGCTGCCCAACGGGACCGAGGTCCTCGTCGCCGCCAAGCTGCACCGGCCCTCGCTCGACCAGCCGGTCGAGCAGGTCGCGGTGACCCTGCGGTCCGGTCGTGGGCGAGCCCGGCTGGACCGCGAGCGTTCGGACCTTGTGGCCACGGTGGCCCACGAGCTGCGCTCACCGCTCACCGGCGTCAAGGGCTTCGTCCAGGCGCTGCTCAACCGCTGGGACAAGCTCAGCGACGAGCAGAAGAAGCTGATGCTCCAGACGGTCTCGGCCGACAGCGACCGGCTGAGCCGGTTGATCGCCGAGCTCCTCGACGTCGCCCGCATCGACACCGGGCGTCTCCAGCTGCATCCGCGCCCCTGCGACGCCGGTGTCCTCATCACCCGGATCGTCGAGTCCGTCGCGGCCGGCACCGCTCGCCCGATCGTCCTCCAGGTCGACGAAGGTCTGCCCGAGCTGTGGGCCGACCCCGACAAGTTCACCCAGGTGTTCATGAACCTGGTCGAAAACGGCGTACGCCATGGGGAGGGCACCGTCTCGGTGCGCGTCCGCGCGGTCGAGGCGAGCGACGACGCCCCCTTTGCCGAGGGCGTGGTCGTGCTCGTGGACGACGAGGGTGAGGGGATCGCCTCGGATCTGCGCCGCCAGGTCTTCACGAAGTTCTGGAAGGGCGGGGCTCGCGGCGGCTCGGGCCTCGGGCTCTACATCGTCGGCGGGCTGACGAAGGCCCACGGTGGCTCCGTCGCCATCGTGGACGCGCCCGGGGGCGGCGCGCGGATCGTGGTCACCTGGCCGGCGGCCTCTCTGGACCAGGCGTAATCGGGCCGAGGCTCGGAACCCTGTCGCGGCAAATCCCGGCCCCTCCATACAGTTAGGCACCGTGTCCGGACCCAACACCGACTACGACCCCGTGGAGGTCAACGCCGTGCAGCCCCAGGAGGTCGACGCCGCGCGCGACGCCGCGCTCGCCGCGATCGCCGCCGCGCGGGATCTCGAGGAGCTGAAACAGGTCCGGATCGACCACATCGGCGACCGCTCGCCGCTCGCGCTGGCCAACCGGGAGATCGGCGCCCTGCCGCCGCAGGCGCGCAAGGAGGCCGGGCAGCGCATCGGCCAGGCCAAGGGTGCCGTGGGTCAGGCACTCGCCGCGCGACAGGCCGAGCTCGAGGCGGAGGCCGAGGCGCGGATGCTGGCGGAGGAGACCGTTGACGTCACCCTGCCCACGGACCGCACCCCCGCGGGCGCCCGCCACCCGATCACCACCGGGTCCGAGCTGATCGCCGACATCTTTGTGGCCATGGGCTGGGAGGTGGCCGAGGGTCCCGTCATCGAGGCCGAGTGGCTCAACTTCGACGCGCTCAACCTGGGCCCCGACCACCCGGCGCGGACCATGCAGGACACGTTCTGGACCGAGCCCGAGGACCACGGGCTGGTGCTGCGCACGCACACCTCGCCCGTCCAGGCCCGCACCATGCTCAGCCGCACGCCGCCGATCTACGTCGTCTGCCCAGGCCGGGTGTTCCGCACCGACGAGTACGACGCGACGCACAGCCCGGTCTTCCACCAGGTGGAGGGGCTGGCCGTCGACGAGGGCATCACGATGGCCCACCTCAAGGGCACGCTCGACCACTTTGCGACACAGATGTTCGGCGACGGCATCACGACCCGGTTCCGGCCGTCCTACTTCCCGTTCACCGAGCCGTCCGCCGAGGTCGACCTGGTCTGCTTCGTCTGCCGTGGCACGGGCGCCCTCGACGGCGCCACCTGCCGCACCTGCAGAGGTGAGGGCTGGATCGAGTGGGGTGGCTGCGGGATCGTCAACCCGCGGGTGCTGCGCGCCTGCGGGGTGGACCCCGACCGTTACACCGGCTTCGCCTTCGGCATGGGCATCGACCGGACGCTGATGTTCCGCCACGGGATCGAGGACCTGCGCGAGCTCTTCGAGGGCGACGTCCGGTTCACCACGGCGTTCGGATCGGAGCTCGCATGAAGGCGCCCGTCTCCTGGATCCGTGAGTACGTCGACCTGCCGGCCGACCTGACGGCCGAGCAGCTGGCCGCGCGGCTGACCGCGCTCGGGCTCAAGCTCGAGGCGATCGAGAAGCCGGGCGACCAGATCCGCGGGCCGCTCGTCGTCGGGCGGGTGCTGAGCATGGAGCCCGAGCCGCAGAAGAACGGCAAGACCATCGAGTGGTGTCAGGTCGATGTCGGCGACGCCAACGGCACCGGCGAGCCCCAGGGCATCGTCTGCGGCGCCCACAACTTCGCGCCCGGCGACCTCGTCGTGGTGATCCTTCCCGGCGGCGTCCTCCCGGGTGACTTCGAGATCACCGCGCGCAAGACCTATGGCCACGTCTCCGCGGGGATGATCTGCTCGGCCCGCGAGCTCGGCCTCGGCGAGGACCACGAAGGGATCATCGTGCTGCCGCTGGACGCCGGCGAGCCCGGTGAGGACGCCCGCGACGTGCTCGGCCTGCGCGAGGAGGTCATCGAGTTCGAGATCAACCCCGACCGGGCCTACGCGATGTCGCTGCGCGGGATCGCCCGCGAGGCGGCGCTCGGGTTCGACGCGGCCTACACCGACCCGGCGAACCGCGACGTGCCGGAGCCCGACGGCGACGGCTACCCGGTCATCATCGAAGACCCGGCGGGCTGCCCGGTGTTCGTGGCCAGGACGGTCAGTGGCTTCGATCCCGGTGCGCCGACCCCTGAGTGGATGGTCCAGCGGCTGGCCCAGTGCGGCCAGCGCTCGATCTCATTGGCCGTCGACGTCACCAACTACGTGATGCTCGAGCTGGGGCGCCCCATCCACGGCTACGACGCCGACAAGCTGTCCGGGCCGATCCGGGTCCGCCGGGCGGTCGACGGCGAGCGGCTCACGACCCTCGACGGCGTGGACCGCGCGCTGTCTCCCGAGGACCTGGTCGTCACCGACGACAGCGGGATCATCGGCCTCGGTGGCGTCATGGGCGGCGAGACGACCGAGATGTCGGAGACGACCACGCGGGTCCTCGTCGAGGCGGCCCACTGGGACGCCGTCTCGATGTTCCGCACCGGCAAGCGCCACAAGCTCACCTCCGAGGCGGGCAAGCGCAACGAGCGCGGGGTCGACCCGGCGATCACCGCCGCCGCCGCCGACCGGGTGGTCGAGCTCCTGGTCGCCCACGGCGGCGGCACCGCCGAGCCCGGCGTCACTGTCGTCGGCGCGGCGCCGCCGCGCGAGTCCATCCGCATCGCCTACGACCTCCCGGCCCGGATCACCGGCATACCGATCGAGTCCGAGGACACCGTGGCGTGCCTGCAGGCGATCGGGTGCCGTGTCGACGCCGACCCCGACGGCATCGGCGTCACACCGCCCACCTGGCGTCCCGACCTCACCGACCCCTACGACCTGGTCGAGGAGGTCGCCCGGATCGTCGGCTACGACCAGGTGCCCTCGGTGCTTCCGCGCGAGGCGACGGGCCGGGGGCTGACCCGCACGCAGCGGCTCCGGCGCCGGATCGGCCACTCGCTGGCGGGCGCCGGCTGTGTCGAGGTCGTCAGCTTCCCGTTCGTCGGGGACGCGGCGTTCGACAGGCTCGGGCTGCCGGCGGACGACCGGCGTCGCCGCACCGTGCGGCTGGCCAACCCACTGTCGAGCGAGGAGCCGGCCTACACGACGACGTTGCTCCCTGGCCTGCTGGAGGCAGCCGCGCGCAACCTCGGCCGGGGCGCCCCCGGCGTCGCGCTGTTCGAGACCGGGACCGTGGCGTTCCCGGTCGACCGCGGTCCGACGCCGATCTACGGAGTCGACTGGCGGCCCAGCGAGGACGAGCTCGCCAAGATGCTCAGCACCATCCCCGAGCAGCCGCTGCACCTGGCCGTGGTGCTCGCCGGCGAGCGCGAGCGCTCGGGCTGGTGGGGGAGCGGGCGGCAGGCCGGCTGGTCCGATGCCATCGCCCTGGTGCGCCGCCTGGCCGAGGAGCTGTCCGTGTCCCTCGAGGTCCGGTCGGCGGCCTACGCGCCCTGGCACCCCGGGCGCTGTGCCGCGCTCTTCGTGGACGGAGCCGCCCTCGGGCACGCCGGTGAGCTGCATCCGCAGGTCTGCCGGGCGGTCGGCGTACCCGCCCGCACGGCGGCCCTCGAGATCGACCTGGACGTGCTCATGCTCAGCGCGCCCGAGGTCGTCAGCGGGCCGGCCTTCTCGACCTACCCGGTCGCCAAGGAGGACGTCGCGCTGGTCGTCGCCGACTCGGTCACCTCGGCCGAGGTGGAGGCGGCGCTGCGCGAGGGGGCCGGCGAGCTGCTCGAGTCGGTGCGGCTGTTCGACGTCTACACCGGTGCGCAGGTGGGCGAGGGACACAAGTCGCTCGCGTTCGCGCTGCGCTTCCGCGCGCCAGACCGCACCCTGACCGAGGCCGAGGCGGGTGCCGCCCGCGACGCCGCGGTGGCCGTCGCCGCGCAGCGATGCGGCGCCGTCCAGCGCTGACTCAGTTGATCGGCTGGGCCAGGATCCCGCGGAGCTCGTCGAGGGTCGTTTGGTCGCCGTCGAACACAGGCTCCACGCGACCCTGACCGCGGTGCCACAGCCAGGTGTCGAGGTCACCGGCGCTGCCGCTGATCGTCGCGAGGGGGGATATGCCGTCGTCGCCCACCACGGCGAGGTCGGGCTCGTCGTAGCTCTTGCCGTCGGGGTCGGTGCCGGTGAACCGGGCCAGCGCGACCCGCAGCTCGTCGCCGGTGTCGGTCAGCCGGATCGCGACGACCCGCTCGGAGGGGGTGATCGTGCCCCAGGGCGGGCAGCCGCCGTACATCACGGTGAGGGCCTCGAGGACCCCGTCCGCCGCCAGCTCCGGGTCGAGACCGGTCACCGACCCGGCGGTCTCCTCGGCATCGAGCCGGTGGATGAGTGCCTCGTGCGCCTGCCGGCGATAGCTGGCGCCGACGGTTCGGTCGCTCGACCAGTGCCACGCCTCGTCGGCGGGATCGGCTCCCGTGAGCGCGTCCACCAGCGCGGCGGAGTGCTCGTCGAAGGCAGCCAGCAGGGGGTCGTAGGCCTCGGGGCGCTCCAGACGTCCCTCGTCGCCCTCGTCGGCGGGCTCGGGACGCGTGCGGATCACCTTCGCCCAGAACGCCTGCACGGTGGTCAGGTGCCACAGCAGGTCGGCCGCGTCCCAGTCGGGGCAGGCGGGAACCCGGGCCGCCGGGTCGCAGTCGGCCAGCACCGCTCGGAAGCGAGCGGACTCGGTGCGGATGTGGTCGAGGTAGACAGGGAACGACAGGGGCGCCATGCCGGCGACGCTACGCACGACCACCGACGGACACCCCTCGATTTCATAGACATGCAGATATATGTATAGTCATGCGACATGAGCAGGAAGACCGTCGCGATCGCCGGAGCCAGCGGGTACGCCGGTGGTGAGCTGCTGCGTCTCCTGCTGGGTCACCCCCAGGTCGAGATCGGCGCCCTGACCGGAGCCAGCAACGCCGGGGAGCTCCTTGGCACGCTCCAGCCACACCTGGTGCCACTGGCGGAGCGGGTCCTCGAGCCCACCGAGCTCGAGATCCTCGCCGGCCACGACGTGGTGTTCCTGGCGCTCCCGCACGGCCAGTCCGGCGAGCTCGCCGCGGCGCTCGCGGAGGTCTCCGCGGGGACCGTCGTCATCGACTGCGGCGCCGACTTCCGGCTCGCCGACGCGGGGGAGTGGGAGCGGTTCTACGGGGGCACCCACGCCGGCACCTGGCCCTACGGCCTCCCCGAGCTCCCCGGCCAGCGCGACGTCCTGCGTGCCGCCACCCGGATCGCCGTCCCCGGCTGCTACCCGACCGTCTCGACGCTGACCCTGGCGCCCGCGGTGGCCGCCGGGCTGGTCGAGCCCGACGTCGTGGTGGTGGCCGCGTCGGGCACCAGCGGTGCCGGGAAGGCCGCGAAGACCAACCTCCTCGGCAGCGAGGTGATGGGCAACGTCACGGCGTACGCCGTCGGCGGGACGCACCGGCACACGCCCGAGATCACCCAGAACCTCTCCGCGCTCCTGCCCGGCCCGTCGGCCACCGTCCGGGTGAGCTTCACCCCGCTCCTGGTGCCGATGCCCCGCGGCATTCTCGCCACCTGCTCCGCGCCGCTCACGGACGGGGTGACGGAGGCGGACCTGCGCGCGACCTACGTCAAGGCCTATGCCGACGAGCCGTTCGTGCACCTGCTGCCCGAGGGGCAGTGGCCGCAGACCAAGTCGGTCACCGGCTCCAACGCCGTGCACGTCCAGGTGACCGCCGACGCCGCGGCGAACCGGATGGTCGCGGTCGGTGCCGTGGACAACCTCGCCAAGGGGACCGCCGGTGCTGCCGTGCAGTGCATGAACCTCGCGCTGGGCCTGGACGAGGCGCTCGGCCTCTCCACCGTGGGGCTGGCGCCGTGAAAGCCGTGTCATGAAGCTGTCCCGCTACCCGGAGACCCTGGCCGTGGTGAAGCTCGGTCCCGGGACCGACCTGCCCGCCTGGGCGGAGTCGTCCTCGATCCTCTCGGTCACCGCGACCGCCACCGAGACGTCGGTCGTCTGCGCCGCGCGGAGCGTGCCGAAGAAGTCGGTCCACCAACGGCCGTTCACCGCCTTCGAGGTCGAGGGGCCCCTCGACTTCGCGCTGACGGGTGTCCTCGCCGGCCTGCTCACGCCGCTGGCCGCCGCCGAGATCAGCGTCTTCACGCTGTCGACGTTCGACACCGACTGGATCCTCGTTCCCGCCGGCGACGCCGACCGGGCCGAGGAGGAGTGGCGACGATCGGGGCACGAGGTCAGCCCCGCCGTCCCCGCCACTCCGTCCAGGAAGAAGAAGCACCCATGACAGTCACCACCCCCGCAGGTTTCCGGGCCCACGGCGTCACCGCCGGGCTCAAGACCTCCGGCGGCAAGGACGTCGCGCTGGTCGTCAACGACGGCCCGCGGTTCGACTCCGCGAGCGTCTTCACCGCCAATCGCTGCCAGGCCAACCCCGTGCTGTGGAGCAAGGAGGTCGTCAAGGACGGTGTCGTCCGGGCGGTCGTCCTCAACTCCGGCGGCGCCAACTGCTACACCGGCCCCCAGGGCTTCCAGACCACGCATGCGGTGGCCGAGCGGGTGGCCGAGAGGCTCGGCATCGGCGCCATCGACGTGGTCGTCTGCTCGACCGGCCTGATCGGCCTGGCCAACGACCGTGACGCGCTGCTGGCCGGCGTCGACGCGGCGTACGACGGCCTGTCGGCCGAGGGCGGCCAGGCCGCCGCCGAGGCGATCATGACCACGGACTCGGTGAGCAAGCAGGCCGTCGTCCAGGGCGCCGGCTGGAGCCTGGGCGGGATGGCCAAGGGCGCCGGGATGCTCGCGCCCCAGCTCGCCACGATGCTCGTGGTGCTCACCACGGACGCCGTGGTCGACGCCGCGGACCTCGATACCGCGCTGCGGGCCGCGACCCGGGTCAGCTTCGACCGGCTCGACTCCGACGGCTGCATGTCGACCAACGACACGGTGACCCTGATGGCGAGCGGCGCGAGCGGCATCACCCCGTCGCTGCCGGACTTCACCGAGGCACTCACCCAGCTCTGCACCGACCTGGCCATGCAGCTGCTCCGCGACGCCGAGGGCGCCGACCACGACATCGCCATCACGACCCTCAACGCGGTCAGCGAGGACGACGCCGTCGAGGTCTCGCGCAGCGTGGCGCGCAGCAACCTGTTCAAGGCCGCGGTGTTCGGCAAGGACCCCAACTGGGGGCGGGTGCTGGCCAGCATCGGCACCACCCATGCGACGTTCGACCCTGCCGACCTCGACGTCGCCATGAACGGCGTCTGGGTCTGCAAGGGCTCCGAGCCGCACGCCGACCCGGCCGATGTCGACCTGTCGGGGCGCGAGGTCACGGTGACCATCGACCTCAAGTCCGGCACCGAGCGAGCGACGGTGTGGACCAACGACCTGACCCACGCCTACGTCCACGAGAACAGCGCGTACTCCTCATGACCGACAAGACGATCAAGGCCGACGTCCTGGCCGCTGCCCTGCCCTGGCTGAAGACCTACCACGGCAAGATCGTCGTGGTGAAGTACGGCGGCAACGCCATGACCGACGACGTGCTCAAGCGCGCGTTCGCCGAGGACATCGCGTTCCTGCGGTTCGCCGGCTTCAAGCCGGTCGTGGTGCACGGTGGCGGGCCGCAGATCTCGCGGATGCTCGACCGGCTCGGCATCGAGTCGGAGTTCCGGGGCGGACTGCGGGTCACCACCCCCGAGGCCATGGACGTCGTCCGGATGGTGCTGGTCGGCCAGGTGCAGCGCGAGCTCGTGGGCCTCATCAACGAGCACGGCCCGCTCGCGGTCGGGCTGTCCGGCGAGGATGCCGGATTGTTCACCGCCACGCAGACCAACACCGTGGTGGACGGCGAGGAGGTCGACCTCGGCCTGGTCGGCGAGGTCGCGCACGTGCGCCCGGAGTCGGTGCTCGACCTGATCGAGGCCGGCCGGATCCCGGTCGTCTCCAGCGTCGCGCCGGACGTCAGCGGCATCGTGCACAACGTCAACGCCGACTCGGCGGCGGCCGCCCTCGCGGTCGCGCTCGGGGCCGAGAAGCTGCTGGTCCTCACCGACGTCGAGGGGCTCTTCCTCGAGTGGCCGGACGTCCAGGACGTCGTGGGCGAGATCAGCCCGGAGGCGCTGGCCGAGGTGCTCCCCACGCTCGACGCCGGGATGATCCCCAAGATGTCCGCCTGCCTCGACGCGGTGCGCGGCGGCGTACCCCGGGCCACCGTCGTCGACGGCCGCGAGCCGCACGCCGTCCTCGTCGAGCTGTTCACCAAGGAGGGCGTCGGCACGCAGGTCCTGCCCGGCGTCGAGACCAAGACCCGGAAGGCACGGGACTTCGGAGAGGCACGGTCATGACCAGCTTCAAGGAGCGCTACGCCGCCAGCCTGATGAACACCTTCGGCCCGCCCAAGCTGACGCTGGTGCGGGGCGAGGGCGCCCACGTGTGGGACGACCAGGGCAACGAGTACGTCGACCTCCTCGGCGGCATCGCGGTCAACGCTCTCGGTCACGGCCACCCCGCACTCGTCGACGCTGTGACGACCCAGCTGCAGACGCTGGGGCACATCTCCAACTTCTTCACCAGCCCGGCCCAGGTCGAGCTCGCCGAGAAGCTCGTCGCACTCCTGGATGCCGGCCCGGCGAAGGTGTTCCTCACCAACTCCGGCACCGAGGCCAACGAGGCGGCGTTCAAGCTCACCCGGCGCACCGGCCGGACGCACGTCGTCGCAGCCGAGGGCGGCTTCCACGGCCGCACCATGGGTTCGCTCGCGCTGACGTCCAAGGAGGCCTACCGGACGCCGTTCGCTCCGCTCCCCGGCGAGGTCACGTTCGTGCCCTACGGCGACGCGGAGGCGCTGGCGGCCGCGGTGACCGACGAGACCGCGGCCATCCTTCTGGAACCCATCCAGGGCGAGGCCGGTGTCGTGGTGCCACCCGAGGGCTACCTCACGGCGGCGCGCGCGGCCGCGGACGCGCACGGCGCGCTCCTGTGGCTCGACGAGGTGCAGTCCGGCATGGGCCGCACCGGTCGGTGGTTCGCGCACCAGGCCGACCACATCGGGGGCGGCGTGAAGCCGGACGTGGTCACCTTGGCGAAGGGGCTCGGCGGCGGCTTTCCGATCGGTGCCTGCATCGGCGTCGGCGCGGCCGGCGACCTGCTCGAGCCCGGCAACCACGGCACGACCTTCGGCGGCAACCCGGTCGCCTGCGCCGCGGCCCTCGCCGTCCTGGCCACCATCGAGGGGGAGGGGCTGCTCGACCACGTGACGGTGCTCGGCCACAAGCTCCGCGACGGCCTGGCCGCCGACCCGCGGGTCACCGAGGTCCGCGGCGAGGGACTGCTGATCGGGCTCGACCTGACCGAGGACCGGTCGGCCGAGGTGGCCGCCGCCGCGCTGGCCGCCGGGTTCATCGTCAACAACCCCACGCCCGGCCGGATCCGGCTGGCGCCCCCGCTGGTCCTGGGGGACGACGACGCCGCGGCGTTCCTGGCGGCGTGGCCGGGCATCCTGGACGAGGCGGGGCTGTCATGACGGTGCGGCACTTCCTGGCCGACGACGACCTCACTGCCGAGGAGCAGGCGCAGGTGCTCGACCTGGCGGCGCGGCTGAAGGCGGCGCCCTACGACGCCCGTCCCTACGAGGGGCCACAGTCGGTCGCCCTGGTCTTCGACAAGCCGACGCTGCGCACCCAGGTGTCCTTCGCGGCCGGGATCGCCGAGCTGGGGGGCTACCCGATGCTCGTCGAGGGCAGGCTCGCCGGCATCGGCGTCCGTGAGTCCGTGGAGGACGTGGCCCGGGTCCTGGGCCGGCAGGTCGCGACCGTCGTGTGGCGGACCTTCGAGCAGGCCAGTCTCGAGCTGATGGCCCAGCACGCGGGCGTGCCCGTGGTCAACGCCCTCACCGACGAGTTCCACCCGTGCCAGCTCATCGCCGACCTACTGACGGTGCGCGAGCACAAGAGCACCCTGGCCGGGCTGACCGTGGCGTTCGTCGGCGACGCGGCCAACAACATGGGCAACTCCTGGCTGCTCGCCGGAGCCACCGCCGGCATGCACCTTCGTCTCGCCGGGCCGAGCGGCTACCTCCCGACCGACGAGATGTTCGCGCGCGCCGCCGGGATCGCCGCTACGACCGGCGGCTCGGTGACTGGTCTCCCGGACCCGGTCGCCGCCGTGCAGGGCGCCGACGTGGTCGTCACCGACACCTGGGTTTCGATGGGCAAGGAGGACGAGGAGGCGGCCCGCGCGGCCGTGTTCGCGCCGTACTCCCTGACCGAGGAGCTCCTGTCCCACGCCGAGCCCGACGCGATCGTGCTCCACTGCCTGCCGGCCTACCGCGGCAAGGAGATCTCGGCGGCGGTGATCGACGGCCCGCAGAGCGTCGTGTGGGACGAGGCGGAGAACCGCAGGCACGCGCAGAAGGCGATCCTGACGTTCTTGATGCAGGCCTCGGCGCCGGCGTCAGGAGGGCAGTCATGACCGAGTCGGCGCTCCGGCCCGCCACCAAGAACGCCCGGCACCAGCAGATCGTCGAGCTGGTCACCCATCACGAGGTGCACTCGCAGGGCGAGCTCGCCGCGCTGCTCGCCGACCAGGGGGTGCACGTCACCCAGGCGACCCTCTCGCGTGACCTCGACGAGCTCGACGCGGTCAAGGTGCGCTCCGTCTCCGGTGCGCTCGTCTATGCCGTGCCCGGCGAAGGTGGCGACCGGCGCCCCACCGTCCCCGGAGAGACCGCGGCCGGCACCACGCGGCTCGCGCGCCTGTGCTCCGAGCTGCTCGTCAGCGCCGAGGCGAGCGCCAACCTGGTCGTCCTGCGCACCCCGCCGGGGGCCGCGCAGTTCCTGGCCTCGGCGTTCGACAAGGCCGAGCTGCCTGACATCCTCGGCACGATCGCCGGCGACGACACCGTCCTGGTGATCGGCCGGGACCCGCAGGGTGGCGATGAGCTGGTGCGACGATTCCTCGCACTGGCCGACCACCCCCACCCAGACCCGAAGGAAGACTGATGAGCAAGGTCCTGACCACCCTCCCGAAGGGGGAGCGGGTCGGTATCGCGTTCTCCGGCGGCCTCGACACCTCGGTCGCCGTCGCGTGGATGCGCGACAAGGGCGCCATTCCGTGCACATACACCGCGGACATCGGGCAGTACGACGAGCCCGACATCTCCGGCGTGCCGGCGCGTGCGAAGGAGTACGGCGCCGAGATCGCCCGTGCCATCGACTGCCGGCGTCCCCTGGTCGAGGAGGGTCTGGCCGCGCTCGCCTGTGGGGCGTTCCACGTCCGCTCCGGTGGCCGCGCCTACTTCAACACCACCCCGCTCGGCCGGGCCGTCACCGGGACGATGCTGGTGCGGGCCATGCACGACGACGGCGTCGACATCTGGGGCGACGGGTCGACGTTCAAGGGCAACGACATCGAGCGGTTCTACCGCTACGGACTGCTGGCCAACCCGGACCTGCGTATCTACAAGCCGTGGCTCGACGCCGACTTCGTGCACGAGCTGGGCGGGCGGGCCGAGATGAGCGCCTGGCTGACCGAGCACGACCTGCCCTACCGGGACAGCGCGGAGAAGGCCTACTCCACCGACGCCAACATCTGGGGCGCCACCCACGAGGCCAAGACCCTGGAGCATCTCGACGTCTCGCTGGAGTCGGTGCAGCCCATCATGGGGGTGCGGTTCTGGGACCCGGCCGTCGAGATCGCGCCCGAGGACGTCACGGTCGGCTTCGTCCAGGGCCGCCCCGTGACCATCAACGGCGTCCGCTTCGACGACCCGGTCGCCCTGGTCCAGGAGGCCAACGCGGTCGGTGGCCGGCACGGGCTCGGGATGTCGGACCAGATCGAGAACCGGATCATCGAGGCCAAGTCCCGCGGCATCTACGAGGCGCCCGGGATGGCCCTGCTGTGGATCGCCTACGAGCGACTACTCAACGCGACCCACAACGAGGACACCGTCGCCAACTACCACGCCGAGGGCCGCCGGCTCGGCCGGCTCCTCTACGAGGGCCGCTGGCTGGACCCCCAGGCGCTGATGATGCGGGAGTCGCTCCAGCGTTGGGTCGCGTCGGTGGTCACCGGTGAGGTGACCCTGCGGCTGCGGCGCGGTGAGGACTACTCGATCCTGCGCACGGACGGCCCGAACTTCTCCTACCACCCCGACAAGCTGTCGATGGAGCGCACCGAGAACGCCGTCTTCGGACCCACCGACCGCATCGGCCAGCTCACCATGCGCAACCTCGACATCGCCGACTCGCGCGCGATGCTCGAGCTCTACGCCACGCAGCCGCTCGACCAGGGGCAGGTGCTCGTGGAGCACGGGACACTGTTCGGCGCGCTGCCCGCCGGCGGTGCCGACCGGATCACCGCCAACCCCGAGCTCGAAGGCAGCACCGAGGACGACGCCGTGGACAAGGCGCTCGACGCCGCGGCCATGGAGGCCGGCACCGACTGATGAGCAGCGAACCGACGGGACCGCAGGGGACCAACACCGGCATGCTCTGGGGCGCTCGCTTCGCCGGCGGCCCCTCCCTGGAGCTCGAGGCGCTGTCCCGGTCCACCCACTTCGACTGGCGACTGACGCTCTACGACATCGCCGGCTCGCACGCCCACGCCAAGGCACTCGCGGCGGCCGGCCTGCTCACCCCGGACGACGAGGTGGCGCTCCACGCAGGGCTGGACGCGCTGGCCCGGCGCTTCGAGGCGGGGCAGCTGCACCCTGACCCCTCCGACGAGGACGTGCACGGCGCGCTGGAGCGGCTGCTGCTCGAGGAGGTCGGCGCCGACCTCGGCGGACGGCTGCGAGCCGGCCGCTCCCGCAACGACCAGATCGCCACGCTGCTGCGCTGCTACCTCCTCGACCACTCACTCACGATCGCCGCCGTCGTGCTCGACCTCGTGGACGCCCTGGCCGCCCAGGCGAAGGCGCACCTCGGCGCGGTCATGCCCGGCCGAACTCACCTGCAGCACGCCCAACCGGTCCTGCTGAGCCACCACCTGCTCGCGCACGCCTGGCCGCTGCTGCGCGACGTCGACCGGCTGGCGGACTGGCGCCGCCGTACCTCCGCCGAGTCGCCGTACGGCGGGGGAGCCCTGGCCGGCTCGAGCCTCGGTCTCGATCCCGCCCTGGTCGCCGCGGAGCTCGGGTTCGCCGGTCCGTCAGCCAACTCGATCGACGGCACGTCGGCCCGAGACTTCGCCGCTGAGTTCGCCTTCGTGTGTGCGCAGATCGGTGTCGACGTGAGCAGGCTGGCGGAGGAGGTGATCCTCTGGTCGACCAGGGAGTTCGGCTTCGTGACGCTCCACGACTCCTGGTCGACGGGGTCGAGCATCATGCCGCAGAAGAAGAACCCCGACATCGCTGAGCTCGCGCGCGGCAAGGCCGGCCGGGTGATCGGCAACCTCACCGGTCTGATGGCGACGCTCAAGGCTCTGCCTCTCGCCTACAACCGAGACCTGCAGGAGGACAAGGAGCCGGTCTTCGACTCCGTCGACACCCTGGAGGTCCTCCTGCCCGCGGTGACGGGCCTGGTGGCGACCCTCGACTTCGACACCGCACGGATGGCCGAGCTCGCCCCGCAGGGCTTCTCGCTCGCCACGGACGTCGCGGAGTGGTTGGTGCGCCAGGACGTGCCGTTCCGGGTCGCCCACGAGGTGGCCGGCGCATGTGTGCGCCGTTGTGAGGAGCTCGGGGTCGAGCTCGAGGGGCTCACCGACGAAACGCTCGCGGAGATCCATCCCGCCCTGACCCCCGCCGTGCGCGAGGTGCTCACGGTCGAGGGCTCGGTCGCGTCGCGGGACGGGCGGGGCGGCACCGCACCGGTGCGGGTCGCCGACCAGCTGGCCGAGCTGACCGCGGCGGTCGCTGCGGCGCGGGGGCCGCTTGCCTGAGCTCGCCGCACTGCTGGACGGCACCTCGGTGGAGGTGGCGCCCCGTCTGCTCGGTGCCGTCCTGCGGCACGGTGACGTGGCGGTCCGGCTCACCGAGGTCGAGGCCTACGCCGGTCCGGACGACCCGGGGTCTCACGCCTTCCGAGGCCAGACCCGGCGCAACGCGGTGATGTTCGGTCCGCGCGGCCACCTCTACTGCTACTTCACCTACGGGATGCACGTCTGCGCCAACGTCGTGGTCGGGGAGACGGGCGACCCGGGAGCGGTCCTGGTGCGAGCCGGCGAGGTGGTGTCCGGAGTCGAGCTCGCCCGCTCGCGGAGACCGGCCGCCTCCGATCGCGACCTGGCCCGGGGCCCCGCCCGGCTGTGCCGAGCGCTCGGCATCGGTCTGGAGCACGACGGTGTCGACCTGGGCACCGGTGCGGTTCGCCTGGAGGCGGGGGAGCCCGTCACGACCGTGTCGACTGGCCCCAGGGTTGGCCTCCGCGGCGCCCCGGACCGGGCCTGGAGATTCTGGGTGACGGGGGACCCGACGGTGTCCGTCTACCGCCCGGCGGCGCCCCTGCGCAGGCGTGGATCGGGCCCGGCGACGGCCTAGGACCCCCGATTTGGCATGGGGCGGATGGGGTTGCTAAGTTTCTCCACGTCGCACAGCGCGGCTCCCCCAATCTGGGGCCTTCGGCCCGAACAAGTGGGAGCAGCCCGAGCGGCAGCCAGGACCAGCCCGACACGCTCCACTCGTCGAGTTGACCGAGTCAGGCGGTTCCGGTAAGTTTTTGCAGGTTGCCCCGAGGCCGATCCCGAGAGGGACGGAGGCGGTGCGCGTCTGATGTTTGAGAACTCAACAGTGTGTCATAGTCGACGAATTAGTTTGTTATGCCCCGTCCTCTGTGTCGAAGCTCTTCGGAGCAGAGATCAGAGACGGTTCTTTTGGTGAGACAATGATTCTGACAATAGTCAGTCTCGTTCTCTTGTCAGGCATCTCTTCTTGTCGGCACCACCTTGGTGGAGTCGGCTGCAAAATTTCAATGGAGAGTTTGATCCTGGCTCAGGACGAACGCTGGCGGCGTGCTTAACACATGCAAGTCGAGCGGTAAGGCTCCTTCGGGAGTACACGAGCGGCGAACGGGTGAGTAACACGTGAGTAATCTGCCCTTCACTTCGGGATAACCACCGGAAACGGTGGCTAATACCGAATACGACCAGTCCTCGCATGAGGTGCTGGTGGAAAGTCTTTTCGGTGAAGGATGTGCTCGCGGCCTATCAGCTTGTTGGTGGGGTAATGGCCTACCAAGGCTTCGACGGGTAGCCGGCCTGAGAGGGTGACCGGCCACACTGGGACTGAGACACGGCCCAGACTCCTACGGGAGGCAGCAGTGGGGAATATTGGACAATGGGCGAAAGCCTGATCCAGCAACGCCGCGTGAGGGATGACGGCCTTCGGGTTGTAAACCTCTTTCAGTATCGACGAAGCGCCCTGTCGGGTGGTGACGGTAGATACAGAAGAAGGACCGGCCAACTACGTGCCAGCAGCCGCGGTAATACGTAGGGTCCGAGCGTTGTCCGGAATTATTGGGCGTAAAGGGCTCGTAGGCGGTTTGTCACGTCGGGAGTGAAATCTTACAGCTTAACTGTGAACTTGCTTTCGATACGGGCAGACTTGAGGCATTCAGGGGAGAACGGAATTCCTGGTGTAGCGGTGAAATGCGCAGATATCAGGAGGAACACCGGTGGCGAAGGCGGTTCTCTGGGAATGTTCTGACGCTGAGGAGCGAAAGTGTGGGGAGCGAACAGGATTAGATACCCTGGTAGTCCACACCGTAAACGTTGGGCGCTAGGTGTGGGGCCTATTCCATGGGTTCCGTGCCGCAGCTAACGCATTAAGCGCCCCGCCTGGGGAGTACGGCCGCAAGGCTAAAACTCAAAGGAATTGACGGGGGCCCGCACAAGCGGCGGAGCATGCGGATTAATTCGATGCAACGCGAAGAACCTTACCTGGGTTTGACATATGCCGGAAAGCTCTAGAGATAGAGCCCCTTTTGTCGGTATACAGGTGGTGCATGGCTGTCGTCAGCTCGTGTCGTGAGATGTTGGGTTAAGTCCCGCAACGAGCGCAACCCTCGTCCTATGTTGCCAGCACGTAATGGTGGGGACTCATAGGAGACTGCCGGGGTCAACTCGGAGGAAGGTGGGGATGACGTCAAGTCATCATGCCCCTTATGTCCAGGGCTTCACGCATGCTACAATGGCCGGTACAAAGGGCTGCGATACCGCAAGGTGGAGCGAATCCCAAAAAGCCGGTCTCAGTTCGGATTGGGGTCTGCAACTCGACCCCATGAAGTCGGAGTCGCTAGTAATCGCAGATCAGCAACGCTGCGGTGAATACGTTCCCGGGCCTTGTACACACCGCCCGTCACGTCACGAAAGTCGGCAACACCCGAAGCCGGTGGCCCAACCCTTGTGGAGGGAGCCGTCGAAGGTGGGGCTGGCGATTGGGACGAAGTCGTAACAAGGTAGCCGTACCGGAAGGTGCGGCTGGATCACCTCCTTTCTAAGGAGTCAGTGGCCATGAATGGTTCAGCCATAAGGGCTGGCCTGATGGTGCTACTCACTAGTGGAATCGTCGATGAATGACACCGTTCGACCGAACGGTCGCTCAGTACTGCCCCCTCTGCTTCTTGCAGGGGACCAGGCGTGGAAAGTGCGCACCGCAAGGAAGAGCGGAGTCCTGACACACTGTTGGGTCCTGAGACATCAGGCCCCTGCGTCTAGCAGAGCCTCGAGCTCTCCGTCCCACGGGACCGTTCACCTACCGGTGGCCGGCCCGCGCGGACCCGCACATTGATCTCTTAATAGTGGACGCGAGCATCTTCGCGGCATTCCTACCCTTGCGGGTGAGGGTGTCGCGATTTTCAGTCTCTCTTGCATGTTTTGATGTGTGAGAGACGACTGGTCTTTTGTAGCTGAGTAAGAGTTCAGCTCGTCGAAGTGAAGCACGACGCCCTCAGAAGCGGCGTGTGGTCTTCGTTGAGTATTTGTGAGACAAGCTATGAAGGGCACATGGTGGATGCCTTGGCATCAAGAGCCGATGAAGGACGTAGTAGCCTGCGATAAGCCCTGGGGAGTTGGCAAACGAGCTGTGATCCGGGGATTTCCGAATGGGGAAACCCAGCTGGAGTCATGTCCAGTTACCCGCGCCTGAATGTATAGGGCGTGAGGAGGGAACGTGGGGAAGTGAAACATCTCAGTACCCACAGGAAGAGAAAACAATAGTGATTCCGAGAGTAGTGGCGAGCGAAATCGGAAGAGGCCAAACCTCATCTGTGTGATACCCGGCAGGGGTTGCAGTTGGGGGGTTGTGGGACCAGACAGATCGATCTGCCGGTCGGTCACGAAGTCACAAAGCTCGGAGGAAGTCGAAGCTGGCTGGAAAGCCACGCCATAGAGGGTGATAGCCCCGTATGCGTAAGCCCGAGCCTTCGGTCTGGTATCCCAAGTAACACGGAACCCCTGAAATTCCGTGTGAATCTGGCGGGACCACCCGTTAAGCCTAAATACTCCTTGATGACCGATAGCGGACAAGTACCGTGAGGGAAAGGTGAAAAGTACCCCTGGCGGGGAGTGAAATAGTACCTGAAACCATGTGCCTACAATCCGTTGGAGCCTGACCTTGTGTCGGGTGACAGCGTGCCTTTTGAAGAATGAGCCTGCGAGTTTGCGTTGTGTTGCGAGGTTAACCCGTGTGGGGAAGCCGTAGCGAAAGCGAGTCCGAATAGGGCGACTGAGTAGCACGATCAAGACCCGAAGCGGAGTGATCTATCCATGGGCAGGTTGAAGCGCGGGTAAGACCGCGTGGAGGACCGAACCCACTTAGGTTGAAAACTGAGGGGATGACCTGTGGATAGGGGTGAAAGGCCAATCAAACTCCGTGATAGCTGGTTCTCCCCGAAATGCATTTAGGTGCAGCGTTGCGTGTTTCTTACCGGAGGTAGAGCACTGGATAGCCGATGGGCCCGACCAGGTTACTGACGTTAGCCAAACTCCGAATGCCGGTAAGTGAGAGCGCAGCAGTGAGACTGCGGGGGATAAGCTCCGTAGTCGAGAGGGAAACAGCCCAGACCATCAGCTAAGGCCCCTAAGCGGTGACTAAGTGGAAAAGGATGTGGAGTTGCAGTGACAACCAGGAGGTTGGCTTGGAAGCAGCCACCCTTGAAAGAGTGCGTAATAGCTCACTGGTCAAGTGATTCCGCGCCGACAATGTAGCGGGGCTCAAGTCATCCGCCGAAGCTATGGCATTCACGCGTAAGCCAAGCCCTTGTGGTTCAGGTGCGTGGATGGGTAGGGGAGCGTCGTGTCGCGAGTGAAGCCTCGGAGTGATCCAGGGGTGGACGCGACACGAGTGAGAATGCAGGCATGAGTAGCGAATGAGGAGTGAGAAACTCCTCCGCCGAATGATCAAGGGTTCCAGGGTCAAGCTAATCTGCCCTGGGTAAGTCGGGACCTAAGGCGAGGCCGACAGGCGTAGTCGATGGACAACGGGTTGATATTCCCGTACCGGCAAAGTAGCGCCCATGACGAACCCGGTGATGCTAACCGCCCGAAACCATGCTTACTGAACCCTTCGGGGGGATGGGGCATGGCGGAGCGCGGGACCCGAACCGGTAGTAGTCAAGCGATGGGGTGACGCAGGAAGGTAGTCCAACCGTGGCGATGGTTGACCACGGCTAACCGCGTAGGGCGAGTGATAGGCAAATCCGTCACTCACATGCCTGAGACGGGACAGGGAGCCATTATTGGCGAAGTGGATGATCCTATGCTGTCGAGAAAAACCTCTAGCGAGCTACGCGCCGCCCGTACCCCAAACCGACTCAGGTGATCAGGTAGAGAATACCAAGGCGATCGAGTGAACCATGGTTAAGGAACTCGGCAAAATGCCCCCGTAACTTCGGGAGAAGGGGGGCCGGATCCGTTAACACCCTTGCGGTGTGAAGCGGTGATGGCCGCAGAGACCAGGCCCAAGCGACTGTTTACTAAAAACACAGGTCCGTGCGAAGTCGTAAGACGATGTATACGGACTGACTCCTGCCCGGTGCTGGAAGGTTAAGGGGACGGGTCAGCCACTTCGGTGGCGAAGCTCAGAACTTAAGCCCCAGTAAACGGCGGTGGTAACTATAACCATCCTAAGGTAGCGAAATTCCTTGTCGGGTAAGTTCCGACCTGCACGAATGGAGTAACGACTTGGGCGCTGTCTCAACCGTGGACTCGGCGAAATTGCACTACGAGTAAAGATGCTCGTTACGCGCGGCAGGACGGAAAGACCCCGGGACCTTTACTATAGTTTGGTATTGGTGTTTGGTTCGGCTTGTGTAGGATAGGTGGGAGACTTTGAAGCTTGGACGCCAGTTCAGGTGGAGTCAACGTTGAAATACCACTCTGGTCGTACTAGATGTCTAACCTAGGTCCGTAATCCGGATCAGGGACAGTGCCTGATGGGTAGTTTAACTGGGGCGGTTGCCTCCTAAAATGTAACGGAGGCGCTCAAAGGTTCCCTCAGCCTGGTTGGCAATCAGGTGTTGAGTGTAAGTGCACAAGGGAGCTTGACTGTGAGACGTACATGTCGAGCAGGGACGAAAGTCGGAACTAGTGATCCGGCGCCGGCACGTGGAAGCGGCGTCGCTCAACGGATAAAAGGTACCCCGGGGATAACAGGCTGATCTTCCCCAAGAGTCCATATCGACGGGATGGTTTGGCACCTCGATGTCGGCTCGTCGCATCCTGGGGCTGGAGTAGGTCCCAAGGGTTGGGCTGTTCGCCCATTAAAGCGGCACGCGAGCTGGGTTTAGAACGTCGTGAGACAGTTCGGTCCCTATCCGCCGCGCGCGCAGGAAACTTGAGAAAGGCTGTCCCTAGTACGAGAGGACCGGGATGGACGAACCTCTGGTGTGCCAGTTGTTCCGCCAGGAGCACGGCTGGTTGGCTACGTTCGGAAGTGATAACCGCTGAATGCATCTAAGCGGGAAGCACGTTTCAAGATGAGGTTTCCCACTACGTTAAGTAGGTAAGGCCCCCAGCAGAACACTGGGTTGATAGGCCGGAGGTGTACAGCAGTAATGCCTAGCCGACCGGTACTAATAGGCCGAGGGCTTGTCCCACAAATGCTCAACCAAGACCACACACGCGCTCGCGTCCACTAACAAGAGTCACCCACGATTTTGCGGGTGCATCAGGGCTCCATGATCTTCTGGGCCTCGATGCATTTCGCTCAAGAGTTACGGCGGCCACAGCGAAGGGGAAATACCCGGTCCCATCCCGAACCCGGAAGTCAAGCCCTTCAGCGCCGATGGTACTGCAGTCGCGAGGCTGTGGGAGAGTAGGACGCCGCCGGACATTCTTTTGCCAGGGCCACCCCATTACGGGGTGGCCCTGGTGTCATTTCGGGACGTTATGCGACCATTCCCGGCCACCTCCTGTCCACAAGCCTCCGGGCCGCCCACGTGTCCACAGGGGCGCTCCGCATACCGACGGGACCGTCGACGCCTGCCGCGAGCGTTGTCCGCGGAGGTGGTGACATGACAACAGCCACGAGCTCAGGCACGAAGGACTTCTCACACGTCAACGAGGTGCGGCTGGTCGGCCGGCTGTCGGCCGACCCTGCCGAGGTGAGCCTGTCCAGCGGCGACACGCTCTGGACCTTCCGCTTGGTCGTGGAGCGATCAGGCGCGGGCACCCGGCGGGGCCAGCAGTTCGACACGCTGGACTGCGCGGTGTGGGGAGGGCGGGTCAAACGGTCCGTGCCGACCTGGTCCGAGGGGGACCTGGTGGAGGTGACCGGCGCGGTCCGACGAAGGTTCTACGCCGCCGGGGCGGCGAAGGTGTCGCGCTACCAGGTGGAGGTGGTCGGCGGCCGGGTCATTCGTCGCGCAGCGAGCGGATGAGCACGCCGGGGCTCGGCTTGGGCTGGAAGGAGGTGGCCTTCTCAGGCAGCAGCCGGTCGGCCGCGGCGACGCGGAGCACGACGTCGACGTCAGGCGCCGGCATCAGCACGGCGACGCCTCCCGAGCGCCGCAGCTGGCTGAGCGTGGCCTCGACCGAGTGGTGGTGGTGGATCCGGGCGGGCCCACGTCCCAGTGAGGGCACCACGTCGTCGTGCAGGGCCTCGACCGCGGCCCGGTCGGGGGGCAGGTCCAGCTTGAGCGTCGCCCACGTCCGCCCGTCGGTCGCGACCAGGGTGTGCGGCCCCAGCGCCTCGAACGCGGAGGTCTGGTCCCTCACGTCGTATCCGGCGCCGGCGATCTCGGCGGCCGCGGCAAGGTCGTCGAGGCTCACCCCCGTCAGCACGCGGTGGATGGGGCCGAGGAACAACGGCGTGTCCTCCTGGTCGACCAGCATCGCCAGGCCGCGGTCGAACGCGCCTCCGGGGTCGCGTGCCTGCATGCGGAGGTATGCCGCATAGCGGTGGTGTCCGTCGGCGATCAGCGCCTGGCAGCCGGCGAGGCCCTCGGCGAGCCCGCCGAGCAGGTCTGCGTCCCGGATCGCCCAGATGCGGTGGCGCTGGTCGTTGCGGTCCACGAAGTCGTCGGTTGGCGCAGTGGCCACGACCTGGTGCACAAGACGCCGGACCGCCTCCGGGCCCCTGTGCACCAGGAGGATCGGCGCGGGGTTGAGCGCGAGCTGGGTCATCCGGTCGGCGAGCGAGTCCGCCTGCGCAGGGTGGATGCCCTCGTGGGGGAGCACGGCCCGGTCGCTGGGGCTGGAGGCCCGGTGGGACACGTCGAGTGCGCCGACCAGGCCGCGCACGGTCAGCCCGGCCTCGGTGTACTCGTGCAGCCACAGTGCGGGGTCGGCGTCGCGGCGCAGCTGGCCGCGTTCCTGCCACTGGATGAGACGCGCGGCGACCGCCCGGTACGGTCGGGCGAAGAGCCGCCGCGAGGCGGGGTCCCCGACCCGTCGGGGGTTCAGCCTCAGGGCGTGGAACGGCTCGAGGCGCAGGGGGCGACCGACGTACGGAGGGGTCACCACCGCGCTCGAGTCCATCAGTCGAGTCTAGGAGCGCAGCAAACCGGTGAGCCTTGAACGCTCCGAACGGCCGTTGTCCCAGCTCTACGACCTGGCGATGCTCGACCTCGACGGTGTGGTCTACGTCGGCGCCGCCGCCGTGCCTGGAGCTCCAGAACACGTGGACCGGGCCCGGGCGGCAGGGATGCGAGTCGCGTTCATCACCAACAACGCCCGGCGGCCTCCCGCGGCGGTCGCCGCACACCTGAGCGGCCTCGGCATCGCGGCACAGGCCGCGGACGTGGTGACCTCGGCGCAGGCGGCTGCCCAGCTCCTCGCCGACCGGCTGAGCCCAGGTGCCCGTGTCGTCCTGCTCGGTGCCGACGGGCTGGCGGAGGCGATGGTCGCGGCCGGCCTGGAGCCGGTGGGCGTGACCGACGATGCCGAGGCTCTGGTGACCGGCTACGGCCCGGACGTGCGTTGGCGCGACATCATGCGGGCCGCAGTGCGAGTCCGCGCCGGCCTCTGGTGGGTAGCGACGAACGGCGACATGACGATCCCCACGTCCTACGGCGTGGCTCCGGGCCATGGCGTCCTGGTCGAGACGATCAGCAGGTTCAGTGGTGTCGAGGCGGAGGTCGCCGGAAAGCCCGCACGGCCGTTGCTGGACGAGACGGTCCGCCGAGTGGGGGGTGACCGACCGCTGATGGTCGGCGACCGCCTCGACACCGACATCGAGGGCGCCGCCAACGCCGGCATCGACTCGCTGCTCGTCCTGACCGGGGTGACCGGCCTGCCTGAGCTGGTGGCCGCCCGCCCGGGGGAGCGGCCGACGTTCCTCTCGGCCGACCTCGGCGGCATGGCGGTCGCCCACCCGGCGGTCACTGCCGTGGAGGGCGTCGCGACGCTTGGTGGGTGGACCGCCCGCGTCGACGCGGGGAGGCTCGTCGTCCGAGGTGGCGGCGATCCCGACGACTGGTGGCGGGTGGTGGCAGTGGTGGCCTGGGACCACTACGACCGCTGCGGACAGCATGTCGCCATCGAGGGCCTCCAGCCGCCGCGATAGCCTCGCAGCATGTCTGAGGGCGCGACCGAGCACACCACCGGCCTGGCGAGCGTGGACGCGGTGGTCGAGTCCCTGGCGGCCCTGGAAGACCGGCCCGTCGTGGAGCATGTGGCCGTCCTCGAGGACGCCCACGAGCAGCTGCGCCGAGCGCTGGACGACACCTCGGACGACTAGCAGTGCCGCCGCGTCGCCTCCGCCTCGACGCCGAGCTGGTCCGCCGGGGGCTGGCGCGGTCACGCGACCACGCGGCCGAGCTGGTGGCGTCGGGGCGCGTCACCGTCTCCGGCGGCGCCGCGACCAAGCCGGCCACCGCCGTGACCACCGACGTCGCGATCGTGGTACGTGAGGACCCCGACGGCGAGGAGTATGTCTCCCGTGGCGGGCACAAGCTCGCCGGCGCGCTGAGGGTCTTCGGCCCGCTGGGCTTCCGGGTGGAGGGGCGGCGTTGTCTGGACGCCGGGGCGTCGACAGGCGGGTTCACCGACGTGCTGCTGAGGGCAGGAGCCGCGCAGGTGGTCGCGGTCGACGTGGGCTACGGCCAGCTCGCCTGGCCGCTGCGTCAGGACGAGAGGGTGACGGTGCACGACCGCACCAACGTCCGCGAGCTCACCACCGAGATGATCGGCGGTCCCGTCGACGTGGTCGTGGGGGACCTGTCGTTCATCTCGCTGCTTCTCGTACTCGAGCCGCTGATCGGGGTGACCCGCGAGGACGGCGACCTGGCACTGATGGTCAAGCCGCAGTTCGAGGTCGGGAAGGACCGGCTCGGCAAGGGTGGGGTGGTCCGCGACCCCACGCTGAGGTCCGAGGCGGTGACCACGGTCGCCGAGGCGGCCGCCCGCCGAGGGTGGGGAGCACGTGCAGTGGCCACCAGCCCGCTGCCCGGGCCGGCGGGCAACGTGGAGTTCTTCCTGTGGCTGCGCCACGGACCGGCAGAGGTCGGGCCGGATGACATCGCTCGGGTTGTGCATGGCGCCACCTCCGTGGGGGAGCCGTCTGACAGGCTTGACCCATGACCGTGCGCCGGGTGCTGCTGCTCGCCCACACCGGCCGCGACGCCGCGCGTGAGGTGACGCTCGCGTTCTGCAAGGCGCTGACCGGCCACGGGCTGAGCGTGCGGATGCTGGCCTCGGAGGTCGCCGATCTCGAGCTCGATCCCGCCTCCTACGACCCGCCGCTCGAGCTCGTCGGTCCGGACGCGGACGCGGGTGCCGACTGCGAGATCGCGGTCGTCGTGGGCGGCGACGGGTCGATCCTGAGGGCGGCCGAGGTGACTCGGGCGAGCGGGACCCCTGTCCTGGGCGTCAACCTGGGACACGTCGGCTTCCTGGCCGAGGCCGAGTCGGACGACGTCGAGACCACGATCGAGGCGATCGTGGACCGCACGTGGACCCCCGAGGACCGGCTCACCCTCGACGTCCGGGCGTTCCGGGACGGCGAGCTGGTGACCCAGACCTTCGCGCTCAACGAGGCCAGCGTCGAGAAGGCCGCGCGCGAGCGGATGATCGAGGTGGTCGTGGAGATCGACAACCGGCCGCTGTCCCGGTGGGGCTGCGACGGAGTGGTGCTGTCGACACCCACGGGGTCCACCGCCTACAACTTCAGCGCGGGCGGTCCGGTGGTGTGGCCGGGGGTCGAGGCGCTGGTCGTCGTGCCGATCAGCGCGCATGCGCTCTTCGCCCGGCCCCTGGTGGTCTCGCCCGACTCGGTGGTCGCCGTCGAGGTCATCGCGCGGACCGACGGTGCCGGGGTGCTCTGGTGCGACGGCCGCCGGGCGGTGGACCTACCTCCAGGCGCCCGGATCGAGGTGCGCCGCGGTGATCGGCCGGTCCGCCTGGCTCGGCTGCATCGTGGACCGTTCACCGACCGGCTGGTGGCCAAGTTCGACCTGCCCGTGGACGGCTGGCGCGGGTCCGCCGAACGCCGTCGGCGGGGCGAGGGCTCCGCAGCAGACGGCTCGTCGAGCGGAGGGGCTGGTGCTTGAGGAGATCCGGATCGTGCAGCTCGGGGTGATCGAGTCGTCGACGCTGGAGCTCGGACCGGGCCTCACGGTGATCACGGGGGAGACCGGCGCCGGCAAGACCATGGTCGTGACCGCGCTCGGACTCCTGCTCGGTGCGCGCGCCGACTCGGGCGCGGTGCGCACCGGCGCCCGGACCGCGCGGATCGAGGGGGTCGTGGACGTCTCCGGCCTGGAGGGCTTCGCGGACGCGGTCGACGAGGCCGGGGGTGAGGTCGAGGACGGGCGGGTTGTCCTGGCACGCAACCTCACAGCGGAGGGCCGTTCCCGGGCGTTCGTCGGCGGCGCGTCGGTGCCGGTCGCCAAGCTCGCCGAGGTGACCGAAGTGCTCGTCGCGGTGCACGGACAGTCCGACCAGCACCGGCTGCTCCAGCAACGTGCCCAGCGTGAGGCGCTGGACAGGTTCGGCGGGCCACGCGTCGCAGACCTGCTGACGACCTACTCAGGTGTCTACCACCGCCTCAAGACCACCGAACGCGAGCTCGCTGACGTCGTCAGCAGCTCCCGCGAGCGCGCCCGCGAGGCCGACGTGCTCAGGTTCGGCCTTGGGGAGATCGAGGCCGTGGACCCGGCCAGCGGCGAGGACGTCGCACTGGCGGCCGAGGAGTCCCGGCTGGGGTTCGCCGACACCCTGCGCACGGCTGCGGAGTCCGCCCGCGAGTCGCTGTCCAGCGACGACCCCACCGCCGACGACGCGCTGTCGACCACATCAGCCGCGCGCACGCTGCTCGAGGGGGTCCGCGACCACGATCCGGAGGCCGGCGAGCTCGCCGACCGGCTCGCGGAGGTCACCTACCTGCTCTCCGACGTCGCCGCGGATGTGGCGTCCTACGCCTCGCGGCTCGAGACCGACCCCCACCGTCTCGCCGCAGTGTCTGAACGCCGGGCGGCCCTGACCGCGCTCACCCGGAAGTACGGCGAGACGATCGATGACGTGCTCGCCTGGGCGCAGTCCTCCGCGGCCCGGCTGCTCGACCTCGACGGAACCGACGAGCGCATCGAGGCCCTGAGGACCGAACAGCAGCACCTGGCCGCCGAGCTCGCGGCCGCGGCGGAAGCCCTGTCGAGCGCCCGCAGCGAGGCCGCGGAGCGGCTCTCTGCGCAGGTCACCGACGAGCTCGGCCTGCTGGCCATGCCGGATGCGACCTTCGAGATCGAGATCACCCGGACCGGCGCCACGGCGTCAGGCGTCGACGAGGTGGAGTTCCGGCTCGCCGCCAACGTCGGCTCCGGTCCCCGGCCCCTTCACAAGGGGGCCTCGGGCGGAGAGCTGTCCCGGGTGATGCTCGCGCTGGAGGTGGCGCTGGCGGGCACCAGCCCCGTGCCGACGTTCGTGTTCGACGAGGTCGATGCCGGCGTCGGGGGCGCGGCCGCGGTCGAGGTCGGGCGGCGGCTGGCCCAGCTGGCCCGCACCGCCCAGGTCCTCGTCGTCACGCACCTTCCGCAGGTCGCCGCCTACGCCGACCGGCACGTGCTGGTGGAGAAGTCCGACGACGGGTCAGTGACGAGCTCGGGACTGAGCGTCCTGGACGACGCGTCGCGCGAGCGTGAGCTGTCGCGGATGCTGGCCGGTCTGGCCGACTCCGACACCGCCCTGGCCCACGCCCGCGAGCTGCTCACGGTGGCCCGCGAGGCGCGCTCCGCGTGATGGACACCTGGGAGGAGAGCGCTGGGATGAGAGTGCCGGGATGAGGGTGCTGGGATGAAGTTCAACTCCCGACGCACGCAGATCACCACGCTCCCGGGCGTCAGTGGCACCGCCCGGGTGGCGCGCCGCGCTCCCCAGCTGCTCTCGCGACTCCGGGAGGGTGACATCGTGGTGATCGACCACCACGACCTCGACCGGGAGACGGCGTTGCGCCTGGTCGACAAGGGAGTCGTCGGGGTCGTCAACGCCGCGCCGATGATCTCCGGGCGCTACGCCAACCTCGGACCGGAGGTGCTGGCCGAGGCCGGTCTCGTGCTGGTGGACCAGGTGGGCGAAGGTGGCTGGGCCGCGGTGCCCGACAACCTGCCGGTGCGCATCGACGACGGGGTGGTCTACGCCGACGACACCGCGGTCGCACACGGCCGGGTGGTCACGTTGAGCCAGCTGCGCGCCGAGATGGAGCAGGCTCGCTCGGGCCTGGCGGTGCAGCTCGACACCCTCACCCAGAACGCCGGCGAGTTCCTGCGCCGCGAGCAGGACCTGCTGCTGGACGGCCGGGGCCTCCCCGACCTGGTCACCCCGCTGAGCCGTCGGCCCGCGCTGGTCGTCGTCGGCTTCGAGCACGACGAGCTGGTGCCGCTACGGCGCTACGTGGCCGAGCAGGATCCCGCGATCCTGGCTGTTGGGACCGCCGCCGACGACCTGATGGGCTTCGGCTGGGTGGCCGACGTGGTCGTCGCGTCGGTCAAGGAGCCAGGGGGGCTGCCGTCCGCGGACGCGCTCCAGGCCGCCTCCGACGTCGTCCTGGTCTGCACGCACGGCGCGGGACCCGAGGAGGTCGAGGCGGTGACCGGTGTCGTGCGCCTCGGGATCTCACCGACCTTGGTCGAGTCCTCGGCCACGCCCGAGGACCTCGCGCTGCTGCTGGCGGACCGCTACGACGTCGTCCCCCTGGTCGGGGTCGGCCTCAACGCCCGTCTCGAGGACTTCCTCGACCGGCGGCAAGCGGGCCTGGCCAGCACCTTCGCCACTCGACTCAAGGTGGGGTCGCGGTTGGTGGATGCCAGCGCGGTCCCGGCTCTGCACACCAATGGTGCCACCACCGGACAGGTCGTGACACTGCTACTGGCGGGACTGTTGGCGGTGGGGACAGCGGTGGCCGTCACACCGGCCGGCCAGGCGATGCTCGAGTCCCTTGCCGACAACCTGGGATCCCTGCTGTGACCGATGCGTTCATGATCGGTCTCCGTCGCCACGTCCTCGCCGTCGTGGCCGCCCTGTTCGCGTTGGCCGTGGGGATCGCCCTCGGTGGGGGGCCGCTCAGCTATGTCCCGGATGACGACACTCCTCAGACAACCGCGCGGGACGAGCCGCCGCCCGACACCGAGGAGTCGGAGTCCACAGACGACGAGGCGCCGCCTCCCGCCGAGGGCGGGTTCGCGGACGCCTTCGCCGCCGCGGCCGCGGCCCGGCTCTACGACTCTGCCCTGAGGGGTCACCCCACCGTGATCGTCGCCATGCCCGGCGTGCCTCCAGGACTCGTCGACACGATGGTCACCCAGGTGGCCGCCGCGGGTGGCGGTCTCACCGGGGTCTTCGAGATCACTGCGCAGACGGTCGATCGCGGCGAGACCTCACTGGTCGACAGCCTGGGCAGCCAGCTGATGACCCAGCTGGGCGACACCCGGATCGACCCCGCCGCCTCGACGTACGTGCGGCTGGGCCAGCTGGTGAGCCTCGCGGTCGCCACCCCGGTCAAGGACGGGCGCCGGGCGGACGCCCCTGCCGAGACCGTGCGAGCCAGCCTGTCCGCGGGCGGCCTGCTGACCGGGCCGGCCGACGCGCGGCTGGCCCCACTGGTGATGGTCCTGCTGCCCGCCGGCGGCGACCCTGTGCCGGAGGAGGCCTTGGCCGAGGCGGCGATCTACCAGGGGCTGACGACCGGTCTGCGGGTCGACGCCGCCGGCGTCGTGCTGCTCGGCGACACCAGGTCCGGGGAGGCAGGGCTGCTGACCGAGCTGCGCCGCGACGAGCTCGTGACGAGCACGATCGCGACGGTCGACGGAGGGGACACCGTCATCGGCCAGGTGACCGCCATGCTGGCGCTGATCGACTCTCTCGACGGAAGTGTGGGCGCCTACGGTGCGTCGGGTTCGGACGGAGCCGTACCTATCTCGTAGGCTAGAGGTCCATGAAGCACCCGATGCCGACCAAGCACGTGTTCGTCACCGGAGGGGTCGCCTCCTCGCTCGGCAAGGGCCTCACTGCTTCGAGCCTCGGGCGGCTGCTGCGCTCGCGCGGGCTGCGGGTCACCATGCAGAAGCTGGACCCCTACCTCAACGTCGACCCCGGGACGATGAACCCGTTCCAGCACGGCGAGGTGTTCGTGACCAACGACGGGGCCGAGACCGACCTCGACATCGGGCACTACGAGCGGTTCCTCGACACCGATCTCGGCCAGATCGCCAACGTCACCACCGGGCAGGTCTACTCCAGCGTGATCGCCAAGGAGCGGCGCGGCGACTACCTCGGTGACACCGTGCAGGTGATCCCCCACATCACCAACGAGATCAAGGACCGGATCCGGGCCATGGGGAGCGACGACGTCGACGTCGTCATCACCGAGGTGGGCGGCACCGTCGGCGACATCGAGTCGCTGCCGTTCCTCGAGGCGGCCCGCCAGGTCCGCCACGACATCGGCCGCGACAACTGCTTCTTCCTGCACATCTCCCTGGTGCCCTACATCGGTCCGTCTGGGGAGCTCAAGACCAAGCCGACCCAGCACTCGGTGGCCGCGTTGCGCCAGGTGGGCATCCAGCCCGACGCCATCGTCTGCCGTGCCGACCGCGAGCTGCCCGACTCCATCAAGCGCAAGATCTCGCTGATGTGCGATGTCGACGAGGAGGCGGTGGTCACCGCCGCCGACGCCCCGTCGATCTACGACATCCCCAAGGTGCTGCACCGTCAGGGACTCGACGCCTACGTCGTGCGCAGGCTGGGGCTGCCGTTCCGTGACGTCGACTGGACCGCGTGGGACGACCTGCTCCGGCGCGTCCACCACCCGGCCGAGGAGGTGACCGTCGGCCTGGTCGGCAAGTACGTCGACCTGCATGACGCCTACCTCTCGGTGGCCGAGGCGCTCCGCGCCGGCGGGTTCGCCCACGAGGCGAAGGTCGACATCCGCTGGATCGCCTCCGACGAGTGTGCCTCGCCGCAGGGAGCCGCTCGGCTCCTCCAGGACGTGGACGCGATCTGCGTGCCCGGCGGGTTCGGCGTCCGCGGCCTCGACGGCAAGATCGGCGCCCTGACCTATGCACGCACCCACGGGATCCCGACGCTGGGTCTCTGCCTCGGCCTGCAGTGCATGGTCATCGAGTACGCCCGCAGCGTGGCCGGGCTGGAGAAGGCCGACTCGACCGAGTTCGACCCCGACAGCCCGGAACCGGTGATCGCAACCATGGCCGAGCAGGTGGCCTACGTCGAGGGCGCGGGGGACCTGGGCGGGACGATGCGGCTGGGGCTCTACCCGGCGGCACTCAAGCCGGGATCTGTGGTCCGAGAGGCGTACGGCGCAGACCTCATCGAGGAACGGCACCGGCACCGCTACGAGGTCAACAACATCTACCGCGACCAACTCGAGGAGTCCGGGCTGGTGTTCTCGGGCACCTCGCCCGACAACAACCTGGTCGAGTTCGTCGAGCTGCCGCGCGACGTGCACCCCTACTACGTGGCCACCCAGGCGCACCCCGAGCTGCGGTCCCGGCCGACCCGTCCGCACCCGCTGTTCGCGGGCCTGGTGGGCGCGGCGATCGAGCGCCAGAAGGAGCTGCGCTTCCCGATCGAGGTCGAGCCCGCCGCGGTCGAGGAGGACACGATCTAGGACTGCAGGCGGTAGCCAGCCAGAACGCTAGGACCTCGCCCGGAGCATCCGGCCGAGCGTGTCGGCGGCCGTGAGCAGAGCGTTGCGGACCAGCGGGTCGACTCCGTCGGCCCGCGCCGCGCTGCTGGCCCGGTCGGGCCAGTCGTCCGAGGCGGTGACCGGCACCATCGTCTTGACCAGGCTGAGGGTCGCCAGCATCCCTTCCCCGCGCAGTGAGGTGACCACGTCGAGGTAGCGGTCGGCCCACGGCGTGAGCAGGTGGTGCTGGACGGGCCGCCAGAAGGCTCCGGCCATCTCCTGCAGCGGTGGGCCGGGAGGCACGGCCCGCTCCTCGAACACCCTGGACCAGGCTTCCGCCTTGGCCTCGACCGTCGGCAACGCCGCCCGGACGGCGAAGGCACGTACGGCGGCGTCCGGGTCGGGGTCACGCTCGAGCAGCGCCGCGACCGCCCGCTCGTCGAACCTCCCCAGTGACGCGCGACGGATCAACACCCGCCAGGCCAGGTCGAGGTTGGACGCCGACTCGCGGTCCAGGAGCTCGAAGTGCGCGGGTAGCGCTGCGGACCGGGCCAGGGCGTTGAGGGAGGCGGTGCGATGGTCGGTCTCCGCGGCCCGGCGCGCGGCCAGCTCCGCCACTCGGGCCAGCCGGCGAGGCACCAGCGCGGTCGGGCTCCAGCGTTCGGCGGCCTGCAGGGCCAGGGAGAAGAACGGCTCGACGAGTCCGGCGGCGCGCTCGGTCGCCAGCACGGCCAGCACGCAGTCCAGGAAGTCGCCCGCCGACAGCTCACCCTTGGCCAGCATGTCCCAGGCGGTCGTGACCGCCTGCGCCCGCGAGACGGCGTCCGGCAGGCCCGGGGCGAGGGTCAGCATCGCCTCCAGCGACTCCTCGTCGGTTCGCACCGCGGCGAAGGTCAGGTCGCCGTCGTTGAGCAGGTGGAGGTCGGCGGCGGGGAGGTCGACCGGGGTCGTGGGCCCGGTCGTCTCCACGTCGGTGGTCGCCACCAGCTCGACGGGCGGGTCGCCAGGGTCGCCGCCGGTGCGACGGTAGGAGCCGATGCGCAGGCGGTGGGGCCTGGGCTCTGCGCCGTCGGCGCTCGTCGTGAGCAGCTGGCGACTCCCCAGCGGGCTCCGTGGGTCCGGCAGCAGGACGATCGTGTCGGTCCCGGGCCGGTCCAGCCAGCCCGCCTGCCAGCTCGTGAGGTCCCGGCCCGCGGCGGCGCCGACGGCGTGCATCAGGTCCTCGAGAGTCGTGTTGCCCCACGCGTGGTCGCGGAAGTAGGCGCGCAGTCCGTTGACGAACTGGTCCTCGCCGACGTAGGCGACGAGCTGCCGGAGGACGGCCTGGCCCTTCTCGTAGGTGATCTCGTCGAAGTTGGCGAACGCCGCCCCGACATCGGCCACCTCGGAGCGGATGGGGTGGCTGCCCGGGCCCATGTCCGCCTGATATCCGCGCAGCTCCAGCGTGGCGAGGATGGTCGCGTCGGCGTCGGTGTAGTCCGTCGCCCGTTCGGCCGCCCAGGTGGCGGCCCATGACGCGAACGCCTCGTTGAGCCACAGGTCGTCCCACCAGCGCATGGTCACCAGGTCGCCGAACCACTGGTGGGCCATCTCGTGGAGCAGCACGGTGGCGGCGAACTCCCGCTGACCGTGAGTGGGTCGGCTGCGGTGGAGGAAGGTGTCACTCCAGGTGACACAGCCCCAGTTCTCCATGGCGCCCCCGAGGTCCGGGACGAAGACCTGGTCGTAGCGCTCCTGGGGGAACGGGGCGCCGAAGCGCTCCCCGAAGAACGCGAGCCCCTGCTCGGTCAACCGGAACAGCTCGGTGGAGTCCCGCTCGAGGAAGCGGCGCAGCGACTGACGGCAGTAGAGGCCCAGGCTGTGCTCGCCCCGCTGCTCGCGGATCTCGTGGAACGGTCCGGCGTTGACCACGACGACGTAGGTCGACAGGCGCGGCGTGTCCGGGAACGACCACACACGGCACCCGTCCTCCCGGTCCTCGACCGAGTCGGGTGCGGTGTTGCTCGTGACCACCCACGACTCCGGGGCGGTCACGGTGAAGCGGTGGGGGGCCTTGAGATCCGGCTGGTCGAAACAGGCCCACGCGCGGCGGGCGCCGTCGGGCTCGAAAGAGCTCCAGACGTAGACCTGCTTGTCGGAGGGGTCGACGCTGCGCAGGATGGCGGCCCCACGGCCGGTGTCGCGCTGGACCGACGAGACGACCAGGACGTTGTGATCGGCCAGGTCGAGCAGCGGCAGCCGGCCCTCTGCGCAGGTGGAGACGTCGAGGTCCACGCCGTTGAGCGTGGCCCGCTGGACGTCTGCGTCGCAGTCGACGAACGTCGACGACCCGGGTTGGTGGCACCGGAACCTCACCGTCGAGGTGGCGACCCAGTCAGGCCCGTCGAGCATGCCGCGCAGGTCGACCTCGATGTCGTAGCGCTCGACCTCCAGCATCGCGGCGCGGGCCCGGGCCTCGTCATGGGTGAGGCTGAGCGGCGAGGAGTCCGGCACACCGGAACGGTAGCCTCACCGGCCATGCCCTCGGACAACGGAGCACCGGACGACGCACCCCCCGATCTGTCGGACGCTGCCGAGGAGTGGCCGGTGGTCGGGTCCGAGGACCTCTACCGGGGCGCGGCTCCCTTCGCGGTGCGCTCGGACCGTCTCCGTCACCGGGACCACTCGGACGAGGAGGCGTTCGACCGGGTGGTGCTCGAGCACCCGGGGGCGGCGGTGGTGCTCGCCGTGGACGAACGGGACCGCGTGCTCGTCGTGCGTCAGTACCGCCATCCGGTGGGCCAGCGGCTGGTCGAGCTGCCCGCCGGCCTGCTCGACATGCCCGGCGAGGACCCCGAGGAGGCGGCCCGGCGCGAGCTCGTCGAGGAGGCGGGGTACGACGCCCGCTCCTGGACCCACCTCGGCTCGACGTACAGCTCTCCGGGCATCACCGGGGAGGTCATCCACCTCTACTTGGCCCGCGACCTCACCCCGGCCGACCGCGGCGATTTCGAGCCCGAGCACGAGGAGGCCGACATGCACCTGCTGTGGATGCCGTTCGACGATCTCGTGCGGGGGGTCCTGGCCGGGCGGGTGGCGAACGCGCCGCTGATCAACGCGGTGCTGCTGGCTCGGGCCCGTGGCCTCGTGGGCGGGACCGCCGGGGGCTAGGGTCGGTTCTCGTGAAGGTCGGCATCCCGAAGGAAGTCAAGGACCACGAGTACCGCGTGGCCATCACCCCGATCGGCGTCCACGAGCTGGTCGCCCACGATCACGAGGTGGTGATCCAGACCGAGGCGGGTGTCGGCTCGGGCATCCCTGACGAGGAGTACGTCGCGGCGGGGGCGAAGATCCTGCCGGACGCGGACGCCGTGTGGGGCGAGGCCGAGATGATCCTCAAGGTCAAGGAACCCGTCGCCGAGGAGTACGCGCGGATGCGGGAGGGGCAGACGCTCTTCACCTACCTGCACCTGGCGGCGGACAAGCCGCTGACCGAGGAGCTGCTCGCCCGCAAGGTCACCGGCATCGCCTACGAGACCGTGCAGACGCCGGGCGGTGCGCTACCGCTGCTCTACCCGATGTCGGAGGTGGCCGGCTGCCTGGCGCCCCAGGTCGGTGCGCACGCGCTGCTCAAGGCCCAGGGCGGCAGCGGGGTGCTGCTGGGCGGTGTAGGCGGGGTCGCCAACGCCAAGGTGGTCATCATCGGCGCGGGGGTCTCCGGGCAGAACGCGGCCAACATCGCGCTCGGCATGGGCGCGGACGTGACCCTGCTCGACACCGACCTGGACAAGCTGCGGATGTCGTTCTGGCGCTACAACAACCAGGTCCACGGACTGGCGTCGTCCAAGCTGGCCGTCGAGCAGCACGTGACGCAGGCCGACATGGTCATCGGCGCGGTGCTCATCCCGGGCGCGGCGGCGCCCAAGCTGGTCAGCAACGACCTGGTCTCGCGGATGAAGCCCGGCTCGGTGCTCGTGGACATCGCGGTCGACCAGGGCGGGTGCTTCGAGGACACGCACCCGACCACGCACTCGGACCCGACGTTCCCGGTCCACAACTCGATCTTCTACTGCGTGGCCAACATGCCGGGCGCGGTGCCCAACACGTCGACCTACGCCCTGACCAACGCGACCATGCCCTACGCCGTCGCGCTGGCCAACAAGGGCTGGGAGCAGGCCTGCCGCGACGACCACAGCCTCGCCCTGGGCCTCAACACCTACGCCGGGCAGCTGACCAACGCCCCGGTGGGTGAGGCGGTCGGCATCGAGGCCGTCTCGCTGGAGTCCGTGCTTGGCTGACCGCGATGGCTGACGCTCATGGCTGATCCAGGGCGGGCGGTCCGCACCTATCTCGACCACCTGGCCGTCGAGCGCGGGCTGGCGTCGAACACCCTCTCCTCCTACCGGCGGGACCTGCGGCGCTACCTCGACCACCTGGCCGGCCTCGGCGTCGAAGACCTGGACCGGGTCACCGAGCAGACGGTCGCGGACTTCCTGGTCCGGCTGCGTGAGGGCGACGCCGACCACCCGCCGCTCAGCTCGACCTCGGCCGCCCGGACCGTCGTGGCGGTGCGGGGGTTCCACCGGTTCGCGCTCGCCGACGGTCTGGCCTCGACCGACCCGGCCGGCGCGGTGAAGCCGCCGACGCCGACGAAACGGCTGCCCAAGGCACTGCCGCTCAGCGACGTCGAGTCGATCCTCGAGGTCGCGGGTGAGCCCGGCACCACGCTCGCGCTCCGCGACCGCGCGCTGCTCGAGGTGCTCTACGGCACCGGGGCGCGCATCTCGGAGGCCGTGGGCCTCGACGTCGACGATCTCGACACGGTGGACGCGGTGGTCAAGCTGCGCGGCAAGGGCGGCAAGGAGCGCGTCGTGCCGATCGGCTCCTACGCGCTCGAGGCGGTCGACGCCTACCTGGTGCGCGGCCGCCCGGAGCTGGTGTCCACGGGCAAGGGTGGACCCGCCCTCTTCCTCAACGCCCGGGGTGGCCGGCTCTCACGCCAGTCCGCCTGGGCGATCCTGGTCAAGGCCGCCGAGCGCGCGGGAGTCACGGCCGACGTCTCCCCGCACACACTGCGCCACTCGTTCGCCACCCACTTGCTGGACGGCGGCGCCGACGTCCGCGTGGTGCAGGAGCTGCTCGGCCATGCGTCGGTCACGACCACCCAGATCTACACGCTGGTCACCGTCGACAGCCTGCGCGAGGTCTTCGCCAGCGCGCACCCGCGGGCGCGGGACTAGCCGGTGACCCGGCTGAAGGTCTCCGCGGGAGACTCACCCGACGACGTCTACTCCGCGGTCGTCGACTGGGCGGCGGAGGAGGGGCTGGAGCTCTACCCGCACCAGGACGAGGCGGTGATCGAGCTGCTCGGCGGCTCCAACGTGGTGCTGTCGACCCCCACGGGGTCAGGCAAGTCGCTGGTCGCCGTGGCCGCCCATGCCGCGGCGCTGGCGCAGGACCAGGTCACCTACTACACGGCCCCGATCAAGGCGCTGGTGAGCGAGAAGTTCTTCGCACTCTGCGAGGTCTTCGGGGCGCAGGACGTCGGCATGCTCACCGGCGACGCCTCGGTCAACGCCGACGCGCCGGTCATCTGCTGCACCGCCGAGATCCTCGCCAACATCGCCCTGCGCGAGGGGACCAAGGCCGACGTCGGGCTCGTGGTGATGGACGAGTTCCACTTCTACGCCGAGCCCGACCGCGGCTGGGCCTGGCAGGTCCCGCTCATCGAGCTCACACAGGCCCAGTTCGTGCTGATGTCGGCCACCCTCGGCGACGTCACCGAGCTCGCCGCCGACATCTCCCGGCGCAACGGCCGCGAGACGGCGCTGGTGACCGATGCCGAGCGCCCGGTGCCGCTGACGTTCACGTGGGCGCTCACCCCCCTCGCCGAGACGCTGGAGGAGCTGGTGCACACCCACCAGGCCCCGGTCTACGTCGTGCACTTCACCCAGAAGGACGCCGTCGAGCACGCCACCGGGTTGCTCAACGCCAAGCTTGGAGCGTCCGGCGCCGCACTCGACCAGCTGAAGGAACGGTTGGCGGGGTTCCGGTTCGGGGCCGGGTTCGGCAAGACGCTGTCGAAGCTGCTGCGCCGCGGCATCGGGGTCCACCACGCCGGGCTACTGCCGCGCTACCGGCGGTTGGTCGAGCAGCTGGCCCAGGCGGGCCTGCTCACCGTCATCTGCGGCACCGACACCCTGGGCGTCGGCATCAACGTGCCGATCCGGACCGTGCTCTTCACCGGTCTGGCGAAGTACGACGGCAACCGCAGCCGGATCCTGCGGATCAGGGAGTTCCACCAGATCGCCGGCCGGGCCGGCCGAGCCGGCTTCGACACCGCCGGCAACGTCGTCGTCCAGGCGCCGCCGCACACGATCGAGAACGAGAAGGCAAAGGCCAAGGCGGACGCCAAGAACGCTGCGATGAGCGTGGAGAAGCAGGCCAAGCGCAAGAGCAAGGCCCAGCTCCGCAAGCCGCCCGAGGGCACAGTCGTGTGGACCGAGCAGACCTTCGACCGGCTGGTCAACGGCACACCCGAGCAGCTGGTGTCGCGGATGCGGGTCGACAACTCGATGCTCATCAACGTGCTCGGCCGCGAGGAGGACGCGTTCCCGGTCCTGCGCCGGATCCTCACCGACAACCACGAGTCCGAGCGCGACAAGCGCCGGCTCGCGCGGCGCGCGGTCCGCCTGGCGCGCAGCCTGCGGCAGTCCGGCACGCTCACCCGCCTGGACCAGCCCGACGAGTTCGGCCGGCGCTACGTGCTCACTGTCGACCTGCCCGAGGACTTCGCCCTCAACCAGGAGCTCGCGCACTTCGCCCTCGCGGCCCTGGACGTGCTCGACCCGGAGGCGGAGGAGCACACGCTCGACATCGTCTCGGTGATCGAGTCGGTGCTGGAGGGCCCGCGGCAGATCCTGTTCGCCCAGCAGTACGCCGCCCGCGGGGAGGCGGTCAACGAGATGAAGGCCGACGGCATCGACTACGAGGAGCGGATGGCGTTGCTCGACCAGGTGACCTGGCCGCAGCCGCTGGCGGAGCTCCTCGAGGCGACGTACGAGCTCTACCGGCGCAGCCATCCGTGGCTCCACGCGGACGCGCTGCAGCCCAAGTCGATCGTCCGCGAGATGTACGAGCAGGGGATGAGCTTCACCGACTTCGTGGGCCGCTACCAGCTGGCCCGGTCCGAGGGCCTGGTGCTGCGCTACCTGACCGACGCCTACCGGACGCTCCGCCAGACGGTGCCGGACTCGCACCGCACTCCCGAGCTCGACGACCTCGCCGAGTGGCTGGGGGAGACCATCAGGCAGACCGACTCGTCGTTGCTGGACGAATGGGAGGCACTCACCGACCCTGAGGCGGTCGCCCGGCGGGCCGCCCAGTTGGCGACCAACCAGCTGCCGGCCTCACCGCGGCCGATCTCGAAGCAGGATCGGGCGTTCCGGGTGATGATCCGCAACGCGATGTGGCGGCGCGTGGAGCTCGTCGCCCGCGACGACCTCGACGGGCTGATGGCGCTGGAGCGGGCGGCGGCCGACCGGACCGACCCGCCGGGGGAGGTCGTGATGACCCGGTCGCGGTGGGACGAGGCGATCGAGGCCTACTACGGCGAGCACGACCGGGTCGACCTCGGCGCGGACGCGCGGGGACCGGCGCTGCTGCGGATCGAACCCCACCCCGAGGCAGGCGGACGGGCCTGGCGGGTCCGGCAGACCCTCAGCGACCCCGAGGGCCACCACGACTGGGTGATCGACGCGGTCGCGGACCTCGACGCCTCGGACGAGGCGGGGGAGCTGGTGCTGGCGACCGAGGCCCTGAGGCAGCTGTGACGCCCATGGGATGGGCTGCGTAGGGTCGGGAACATGAGCGACGTCCAGGTGTCCGACAATCCAGGCGAGTCCCGCTTCGAGGCCCACGTGGACGGTGAGCTCGCCGGCTTCGCGGCCTACGACAACACCGACGACCTGATCGTGTTCACCCACACCGAGATCTTCGACGCCTTCGAGGGGCAGGGCGTCGGGTCTGCGCTGGCCCGGAGTGCTCTGGACGCCGTACACGCCGATGGCACCCGAAAGGTGCTGCCCAGGTGTCCGTTCATCCGGCGCTGGATCGAGAAGCACCCGGACTACCAGGACCTGGTCGGCTCGATGGTCTGACCGGCTCCGGCCGGTTGACCCGCCAGCTCACTGTCCACAGATTGCTGCACAGCCCCGGGATGCCTGTGCACCCCAGCGGGAGCGAGTGCACACGTCCTGCACAGATCCAGGCCAGTGCCTGGGGGTAACCGGGGGGCGCCTTGTCGGTCCTCGCCGGACCGACCTAGAGTCCTTCCGCGCGTCGCCCACATGTCGCCGTGTCGACAAATTACGGTGCGGACAACAGAACGATTCTGGCCGGACCGGCCCGGGAGGAACAGCGGATGACCGACAGCTTCCAGGAGCACGCAGGCTCGAGTGCCCCGGAGATGCCACCGCTGACCCGTCCGCCGGTCCCGGACCCGGTCCACACCCAGGGAGACGCCGTGCACCTGCCCTTCCAGCGCCGTCAGGACGAGACGTCACCGACCCCTGCGGAGGAGCTGGCGCTGCTCGACGAGCCCCTCGCTCCCGTCGAGCCGGTGGCCCCCGACGAGCCGCTCGGCCCGACCGGCCGGCCCATGCCGTTCATCCCCGAGCCACGCGCGCTCACCACCCACGGCAACGCCCGGGTGATCTCGATGTGCAACCAGAAGGGCGGTGTGGGCAAGACCACGACGACCATCAACCTGGGTGCCTCCCTGGTGGAGTACGGCCGCAAGGTCCTGCTCGTCGACTTCGACCCGCAGGGGTCGCTGTCGGTCGGTCTCGGTCTCAACCCGCACGAGATGGACCTGACCGTCTACAACCTGCTCATGCAGAAGGACGTCGGCCTGCACGACGTCGTGGTGCCCACGGTCGTCCCGGGGATGGACCTGCTGCCCTCCAACATCGACCTCGCGGCCGCCGAGGTGCAGCTGGTGCACGAGGTCGGCCGCGAGCAGACGCTCCAGCGGGCCCTGGCCGACGCCATGGACGAGTACGACGTCATCCTCATCGACTGCCAGCCGTCGCTCGGCCTGCTCACCGTCAACGCGCTGACCGCCTCTCAGGGCGTGATCGTGCCACTCGAGTGCGAATACTTCGCGCTGCGCGGGGTGGCGCTGCTCAAGACCACGATCGACAAGGTGCGCGAGCGTCTCAACCCGGCCCTGGAGATCGACGGTGTGCTCGGCACCATGTTCGACGGCCGCACCCTGCACAGCCGTGAGGTGATGGACCGGCTGGTCGAGGCGTGGGGTGACAAGGTCTTCCACACCGTCATCCGCCGGACCGTGAAGTTCTCCGACTCCACCGTCGCCGGTGAGCCGATCACGACCTACGCGGCGACCTCGCAGGGCGCGGACTCCTACCGCCTGCTGGCCAAGGAGGTGCTCGCAAGGTGTCTGCACCCCACGGACTCCTCGGCTCCTCCGCTGCGCTCCTCCGCCGATGACTCCGCGGGGACCCCGCGTGAGTAGGCGGGTGAACCTGCCTGCGGCCGACGACCTGTTCCGGTCCACCGACGACCCGGCGAAGGAAGGCGCGTCGGGGAAGCGCGCCGTCCGTGCCGTGCCCGACCCGGCTCCCGAGCAGGAGTCGATGGCGAAGAAGCCCAGCGGGCGGATCCGGCACGACGAGAAGGTGACCGTCTACGTCACCTCGCAGGAGCTTCTCGACATCGAGCACGCCCGGCTGGCGCTGCGCAGCGCGCACGGTCTCGCGGTCGACCGGGGACGCCTGTTGCGCGAGGCGGTCTCGCTGGTCCTCGCCGACCTCGAGGAGAACGGCGAGAAGAGCGCCCTGGTCCGCCGGCTGAGCGAGGGATGACCGCGACCCTCATGTCGGGTGAGAGTCCTGACCTCGCCGAGGCGTCGTTCGCGCTCCACCTGGACAACTTCGAGGGCCCGTTCGACCTGCTCCTCAGCCTCATCTCCAAGCACAAGCTCGACATCACCGAGGTCTCGCTCTCGCAGGTCACCGACGAGTTCATCGCCCACGTCAAGGCGGGCGCCTCGGCGCGCGACACCGCCGAGGGGGAGGGAGAGTGGGACCTCGAACAGACCTCGTCGTTCCTCCTCGTGGCGGCCACCCTGCTCGACCTCAAGGCGGCGCGGCTGCTCCCGCAGGGCGACGTCGAGGACGAGGAGGACCTCGCGCTGCTCGAGGCGCGCGACCTGCTGTTCGCCCGCCTGCTCCAGTACCGCGCGTTCAAGCAGGTCGCCGGGGTCCTGGAGAAGCGGCTGGCGGGGGAGTCGCGCCGCCACCCGCGGGCGGTCGGGCTCGAGGACCGGTTCGCGACCCTGCTGCCCGAGGTGCTCATCGGCATCGGTCTCGACCAGTTCGCCCAACTCGCGGCCAAGGCGCTGGAGCCCCGGACCGAGGCCGAGCTGACCCTGCACCACATCCACGCGCCGCGGGTCAGCGTGCGCGAGCAGGCCGCGCTCGTGGTCGACCGGTTGCGGCGCAGCGGCGCGATGACCTTCCGGGCGCTGTGTGGCGACTCACCCGACACCCTCACCACCGTCGCCCGGTTCCTCTCGCTGCTCGAGCTGTTCCGCGAGGGAGCGGTGGCCTTCGACCAGGTCAGCCCGCTCGGCGAGCTGACCGTCCGCTGGACCGGGTCCGACGACGCCGACGCCGAGGACTGGGTCGACCACGTCATCGACGACGAGTTCGACGGCGCGCCCCCCGGCGTACCGTCGGAACAACCACAGGACGAGGGCCGAGAAGAGGACCCCGAATGACCCAGGACACGCTCGCGGTGGCGACGACCGAGCTCGCCCCGGCGCTCGAAGCGGTGCTGATGGTGGCCGACGAGCCTCTGGACGCGACCAGCCTGGCCACCGCGGTCGGCTACCCCGTCGACGAGGTCGTGGCGGCGCTGCAGACGCTGACCGAGGAGTACGACGAGCAGGGGCGCGGCTTCGAGCTGCGCAACGTCGCCGGGGGATGGCGCTACTACACCCGCGAGGAGTACGCCTCGGTGGTCGAGGGGTTCGTGCTCGAGGGGCAGCAGGCCCGGCTCACGCAGGCCGCGCTCGAGACCCTGGCCGTGGTCGCCTACAAGCAGCCGGTCTCGCGGGCCCGGGTGTCCGCGATCCGAGGCGTCAACGTCGACGGGGTCATGCGCACCCTGCTCACCCGCGGCCTGGTCGAGGAGGCCGGCCAGGACGAGTCCTCGGGGGCGACGCTGTTCCGGACGACCAGCTACTTCCTCGAGCGGATCGGCGTGACCAGCATCGAGGAGCTCCCCGAGCTCGCGCCCTACCTCCCGGACCTGGCAGACATGGAGGACATGGACGGGATGGAGGCCGTGCTCGGCGGCGAGAACCTGCCCACTCCGGACGAAGGGCCCAGCACGGAGCCCGACGGCGGCACCGAGCCCACATGATCACCCCACCAGATCGCGAGCTCCCCCGCTTCGCTCCTCCGCCCACGATCCGGCGGGGACCCCGAAAAACATGATCACCGGCCCCGCGGTCGACGACGACGGGCTCATCCGCCTCCAGAAGCTGCTGGCGACCTCGGGCGTCGCCTCCCGCCGCAAGTGCGAGGAGCTGATGCTCGCCGGGGAGGTCGAGGTCGACGGGGAGGTCGTCACCCGGCTCGGCACCAAGGTCGACCCGGCGACCGCCGTGATCAGGGTCAGCGGCCGGCGCCTGCCACCGGTCTCGCCCCACGTCTACCTGGTGCTCAACAAGCCGCGCGGCGTGGTCTCCACGATGTCCGACCCGCAGGGGCGCCGGACGCTGGGAGACCTGGTCGCGGACCGGCCCGAGCGGCTCTTCCACGTGGGCCGCCTCGACACCGACACCTCCGGCTTGATCGTGCTCACCAACGACGGCGACTTCGCCCAGCGGCTCGCCCACCCGTCCTACGAGGTGGACAAGACCTACGTCGCCGAGGTCGACGGCGAGGTCACGAAGGCGACGCTGCGCACCCTGCGCGAGGGCGTCACCCTCGAGGACGGTCCGGTGACCGTCTCCAGGGCCAGGGTCGTGCAGCACGGCAAGGGCAAGTCCATCGTCGAGCTGGTCATCCACGAGGGCCGCAACCGGATCGTTCGTCGGCTCCTCGACCAGGTGGGCCACCCGGTCAAGCGGCTGACCCGAACGGCCATCGGACCGGTGCGCCTCGGGCGGCTGCCCGAGGGCGAGCTGCGCGAGCTGACCCGCGACGAGCTGGGCGTGCTGCTGGACAGCGCGGAGCTCTGAGGCGGGCAACCACTAGCCTTGTCGCCTGTGGCGGTCAGGGCGGTGCGCGGGGCGACCCAGCTCGATCAGGACGTCCGTGAGCACATGCTCGACCGGGTCGCGGAGATGGTGCTGGACTCGATGAGCGCCAACGGCCTCGAGGTCGACGACTTCATCTCGGTGATCTTCACCGCGACCTCCGACCTGGTCTCGGAGTTCCCGGCGTACGCCGCCCGCCAGCTCGGGTTCGGCGAGGTGCCGCTGCTGTGTGCCCGTGAGCTCGAGATCGCCGGCTCGATGCCGCGGGTGGTGCGGATGCTCGCCCACGTGGAGACCGACCTGCCGCGCGCCGACATCACCCACGTCTACCTACACGGCGCGGCCGCGCTGCGCAGCGACCTGACTCGCACCCGGTCGACGCCCGATGAGTGAGACGACGACACCTCTCACGGGACCCGTCGAGATCATCGGGGCGGGGTTGGTCGGCACGTCCATCGGGCTGGCGCTGCGCCGGGCCGGGGTCGACGTGATCCTGGCCGACGAGAACACCGACCACCTGCGGACGGCCTCGGGCCTCGGCGCCGGGCGGCCTGCGACGGCCGAGGACCAGCCGCGGCTGGTGGTGGTCGCGGTTCCCCCGGACCACCTCGGTACGGTGATCAGGAACGCCCTCGAGCGGACCCGCGCGGTGGTGACCGACGTGGGAAGCGTCAAGTCGGGCCCTTTGGCAGCCGTGCTCGGCACGCCCGGGCTCGAACGCTACGTCGGGGGCCATCCGATGGCGGGCAGCGAACGCTCCGGACCCCTGGCCGCGAGCCCGGCGCTGTTCGACGGCCGACCCTGGGCGGTCACCCCGCACGAGACCTCCGAGCCCGGTGCCGTCGAGGTGGTGGAGGCGCTGGCTCGGCTCTGCGGGGCGGTCCCGGTGCGGCTGAGTCCCGTCGAGCACGACGCGGCGGTCGCCCGGACCTCGCACGTGCCCCATGTGCTCGCCTCGCTGGTCGCCGGACAGCTGCTCAACGCGCCCGCCGACCACCTGACGCTCTCAGGACAGGGCGTCCGCGACGTCACCCGCGTGGCGGGCGGTGACCCCGCGCTCTACGGCCAGATCGTCGCGGCGAACGGCGACCAGGTGCTGGCTCTGCTGCTCGACGTCCGGGACCGCCTGGACGATGTCATCCAGGCCCTGGACGGGCGCGACCGAGTCTGGCTGGAGTCGTTGCTGCGCGACGGAGTCGCCGGCACCCGCGCGATCCCCGGCAAGCACGGAGGACCCGTCCGCCCGACCCGCTCGGTGTTCGTCTCGGTGCCCGACCACCCCGGCGAGCTCGCCCGGCTGTTCGCCGACGCCGGCGAGAGTGGGGTCAACATCGAGGACGTGCGCATCGACCACGACCCGGGCCGCGACACCGGTCTGGTCGAGCTGGTCGTCGAGGAGGACCTGGCCGAGCACCTGCTCTCGTCCCTGGAAGCCAAGGAATGGGTGACCCACCGGTAGGCTCGCCCCTCGTGAACAACGCTGGTCCAGGCCCCGGAGACGGGGTCGTCGTCGCCGTCGACGGCACGTCGGGATCGGGCAAGTCGAGCACCTCCCGCGGCGTCGCCAGGCGGCTCGGTCTGCGCTACCTCGACACCGGGGCCATGTACCGCGCGGTCACCTGGTGGATGCTCCGCCACGGTGTCGACGTGCACGACGCCGCCGCGGTCGCCGCACGCTGCGAGGAAGCCCGGATCGAGTCCGGCACGGACCCGGTGGCCCCCACGATCACCGTCGACGGCGAGGACGTCGCCGTCGAGATCCGCGGGGACGACGTCAACGCCGCGGTGTCGCCGGTCAGCGCGGTGCCGCGGGTGCGCGCCCGGATGCAGGTCATGCAGCGCCAGATCATCGAGGCTGCGCTCGCGGACGGCGGGATCGTCGTCGAGGGCCGCGACATCGGGTCCGTGGTCTGGCCGGACGCCGCCGTCAAGATCTACCTCTCCGCGGACGCCGCGGCGCGTGCCCACCGACGCGCCCTTGAGGAGGGTGGCAGCGACGTCGATGCCACCCGCGAGTCGCTGCTCGCCCGCGACAAGATCGACTCCGGACGCGCCGTCTCGCCGCTGGTCCTTGCCGAGGGAGCCGTCCACCTCGACACAACAGACCTCACCCTGGACCAGGCCATCGACCGCATCGTGCGCATGGTCGCGGACGCCCGGGACGGGGTGAACGCGCCGTGAACGACGTCCGCGACCGCAGCCTGCTCCCGGCCAGCGCCTCGAAGCATCCCAGCCGGTTCCTGCTCCACAACCTGCGCCGGCCGGCCAGGCTCGTCGTCCAGCGCCGCATCTCCGTGACCCTGCACGGGGTCGAGCACTTCCCTGCCGCCGGACCGGTGATCCTGGCGAGCAACCACGTCGGCATCGCCGACGGGCCGCTGCTGGCGATCTACGGCCCGCGCCCGGTCCACGCGCTCACCAAGCAGGAGATGTTCGAGGGCCGGCTCGGAGGCTTCCTCCTCCGGTCCGGGCAGGTCCCGCTGGATCGCTTCAACTCCGACCCCGCGGCCGTGAAGGTCTGCCTCCGGGTCCTTCGCGACGGGGGAGTGGTGGGGATCTTCCCGGAGGGGTCACGCGGCTCCGGTGAGTTCCATCGCTTCCACCGCGGCGCCGCCTACCTGGGCCTGGTCTCCGGCGCCCCGATCGTCCCGGTCATCCAGTTCGGCACCCGCGAGCCGGGCGACGGGAGCAGCGCGCTGCCCAAGAAGGGCGGGCAGGTGCATCTCGTCTACGGCGCGCCCTACACCTTCGAGCCCATCCACTGGCCGCGCACCAAGCAGGCGGTCGAGGATGCCTCGCGCAGGCTGCGCGAGTTCATGGTCGACCACCTCGAGCATGCCAAGCAGCTGACCGGCCGCACGCTCCCAGGCCCGATCCCCGCGGCCAAGGACAAGGACCCAGACCCGGACACGAGCATCCCGACGTGAGTGACTCCCAGGAATTCGACACCCCTGACGAGGCATCCGTGGTGGTGCCCGTGCTGGCCGTGGTCGGCCGCCCCAACGTCGGCAAGTCGACCCTGGTCAACCGGATCATCGGCCGCCGCGAGGCGGTGGTCGAGGACGTGCCCGGCGTGACCCGCGACCGGGTCTCCTACGACGCGCAGTGGAACGGCCGCGCGTTCACCGTCGTGGACACCGGCGGCTGGGACCCCGATGCTCGCGGGCTGGCCGAACGGATCGCCGGACAGGCCGAGATCGCGGTCTCACTGGCCGACGCCGTGCTCTTCGTCGTCGACGCGACGGTCGGGATCACCGACATCGACGAGGCGGTCGTCAAGATCCTGCGCAAGTCGGGCAAGCCCGTCGTCCTCGCGGCCAACAAGGTCGACGACCAGCGCACCGAGGCCGAGGCCTACGGCCTGTGGAACCTCGGCCTGGGCGAGCCGATGCCCGTCTCGGCGCTGCACGGCCGCGGGTCCGGCGACATGCTCGACGCCATCCTCGCTGCGCTCCCCGAACCGCCCCCCGAGCAGGAGACCGTGGTCGGCGGACCCCGGCGGATCGCCATCGTCGGCCGGCCCAACGTCGGCAAGTCCTCGCTGCTCAACCGGCTGGCCGGGGCCGAGCGGGTCGTCGTCGACGATGTCGCCGGGACGACCGTGGACCCCGTCGACGAGCTGGTCGAGCTCGGCGGCCGCACCTGGCGCTTCATCGACACTGCCGGCATCCGCAAGCGCGTCAAGGAGGCGTCCGGCCACGAGTACTACGCCTCGCTGCGCACCTCCACCGCGATCGACCGCGCCGAGGTGGCCGTCCTGGTCCTCGACGCCTCCCAATCGGTCGCCGAGCAGGACGTCCGGATCCTGCAGACGGTCCGGGAGGCGGGTCGCGCTCTGGTCATCGCGTTCAACAAGTGGGACCTGGTCGACGAGGAGCGCCGCTACTACCTGGAGCGGGAGATCGAGCGCGACCTGGTGCAGGTGCAATGGGCGCCGCGCATCAACGTCACCGCGCGGACCGGCTGGCACGTCGACCGGCTGGTCCCCGCCCTGGACCGGGCGTTGGAGGGGTGGGAGACCCGGGTCGGCACCGGCACGCTCAACGCGTTCCTCGGCCGTCTGGTCGCCGAGCACCCGCACCCGGTCCGCGGCGGCAAGCAGCCCAAGATCCTCTTCGCGACCCAGCCGTCGACCGCACCACCGACCTTCGTGCTCTTCACCAGCGGCAAGCTGGAGGCGTCCTACGAGCGCTACGTCGAGCGCCGGCTGCGCGAGGAGTACGGGTTCGTCGGCACCCCGATCGTGATCACCCAGCGGGTGCGCGAGAAGCGCAAGCGCTGATGCTCCGCATCTTCTAACCTCGAGGGATGCCCCCCGCTCTGCGTACGGTTCTGCCGGCACTGCTCTTCGCGGGCGGGCTCGGCGTCTCGACGTTCGTCGTCCCCTCCGCGGCCGTCCCGCCGACCCCGCACAAGCCGATCGCCAAGACGCAGTGCTCGGAGTTCCCGGCAGACAACTGGTGGCACGCCGACGTCAGCGGCCTGCCGGTGCATGCGCGCAGCGCCTCCTGGCTCTCGCGCATGTCGACCGACGTCGACCTGCACCCGGACTTCGGTCCGTCCTACGGCGACGGACCCAACTACGGGATCCCCATCACCGTCGTCGACAGGACCCACCGCAAGGTCAAGGTGTCGTTCTACTACGGCTCGGAGAGCGACAAGGTCCGCTACCCGCTCGGCAAGGACACCCGGATCGAGGGCGGCCGCAACAGCGACGGCGACCGGCACGCCATCATCGTCGACAAGTCGCGGTGCAAGCTCTACGAGGTCTACGACACCCGCAAGGTCGCCGGCAGGTGGCGGGCCGGCTCCGGAGCGGTGTGGTCGCTGAAGAGGAACAACCTCCGCCCGGACGGCTGGACCTCCGCGGACGCCGCCGGCCTGCCGATCCTGCCCGGTCTGCTGCGCTGGAACGAGGTCCGCACCGACCGGATCGACCACGCCATCCGCTTCACCACCGACGAGACCTCGAACCATCACCTGTGGCCGGCGCGCCACCACGCCGGCTCCACCGACGACCCCAACTACCCGCCGATGGGCGCGCGGTTCCGGCTCAACGCGTCCTACGACGCCTCGGGCCTCTCGCCCTACGCCCAGCGGGTCGTCGCGGCGATGAAGAAGTACGGCCTGGTCCTCGCCGACAACGGCTCACCGTGGTTCTTCCAGGGCGAGCAGCACCGCAAGTGGCCCGACCAGCTCATCGAGGACCTCAAGCAGATCCCGGCTGACCAGTTCGTCGCGGTCGACACCTCGTCGCTGCAGGTCTCCCCGGACTCGGCTCAGGTGGGCTGAAGCCGCGCGCTCGTGGAGGGCACGCTCCGGTCAAGTCGGAACCGGTGGTACTTGGAGAGACTGATCTGGAGGAGTCCGCCCACGACAGCAACGGGGATCAGGTAGTACTCGAGGTCGCCGTCGATCAGGAAGAAGTAGTCGATCTCGTCCGGGTCGTAGCCGCGCGCACTGCGGCTGGTGCTCCCGAGAGACACCAGCCAGCTGTTGGCTGGACGGGACCTCGTGGTCTTGACCTGCACGCGCAAGAGCTCCCCGTCGCGACTGGCGATGATGTCGTAGTGACAGGGCTCGAGTGGCCAGGCGATCTCGTAGCCGCACAGGCTGAACCAGGCGGCCGCCAGGAGCGAGCCGGACCTGGCGAGGTGCGCTGGGTCCGGTCGAAGGCGGGCCATGTCAGTGGGCGGCTGGGGGCCTCGTCCGAGGTGGGTGATGTCGATGCCCATCCGAACCGCATGACCCTTGAGGGCTATCTGGCTGGACGCTCCGGACAAGCCGAGCGCCGACACGACCTCCGCCCAGGTGGTCGACGCAGCGACTGCTGCGGCGAGCTCGTCCACCGTCCAACGCCGACCGCCGGTGAAGTGATCCACGTCGAGCCCCAGCCTGGCGGCGCGCCTGCGTGCAGAGCGACACGCCGACGCGGAGTTGTCGTTGAGACCGAGCTCACGAAGCACTCCCCGCCACGAACGGGAAATCGCGACGGCGCGAGCCAGCTCGCCGTCGGTGTAGGTGCTGCCGGTCATGCTCGGCACGCTAGTTCCGGCCGCGGACAATCCGCTCGGACCCGATTCGGAGGGCCCTGCGCACTGCGGTAGCCTGCTCGCTGGCCGTCCCTGGTGAGGGCCATCGGGCTGTGGCGCAGTTTGGTAGCGCACTTCACTGGGGGTGAAGGGGTCGCAGGTTCAAATCCTGTCAGCCCGACAGAGTTTTCGCAGGTCAGAGGCGTCTCCAAGCCGGAGGCGGCCTTCGCCCGTTCGGACGAGGGCGGCGTCCAGGAACTCCAGCACCCGGCGTTGCCACTCCTCCGGCTCGGTCCGCAGGCCGGCGGTGTGCCCGGCGCCCGGGACGGTCCAGATCTGGACCGCTTCAGGGGCCGCCCGGTCCAGGAGCCTCGCGGCGAGACCCTCCGTCTCGACCTCGCCGGCGACCACCAGCAGGATCGGGGTGGCTGAGCCGTCCGCCTGGGCGTCCGCGACCGACTCCCGCAGGGGTGGCGGCTCGGGTGCCGGGCTGAGCAGTGCGGCGACGCCGTAGGTGCCCCGGTCGATGGCGCGCTGGATGTCCCCGCGGACGCCGTACTCGGACAGGTAGGCCTTGTCCGCCGCCACCCGGTGGGTCGCACCCTCGGCCACCACGACGCGCACGCGCGGGTCGGCACCGGCGGCCCCGATGGCCTCCTCGCCGCCCATCGACAGCCCGACCACACCGAGACCGTCCGGCGCGACCTCCGGCTGGTCGCCGAGGAAGTCCAGGGCCGCGGCGACGTCCAGCTCGCCGTACCACCCGAAGTCCATGCCCCGACCCTCGCTGCCACCGTGGCCTCGGGCGTCGAGCAGGAGGACTCCGTAGCCGTGCGTGGCGAGCACGTCGGCGTGGGCCAGGACGGCGGTCCTGGTTGACCCGGCACCGTGGAGGAGCACGATGGCCGCTCCGTTCTCACCGGGCACCCACCACGCGGCAAGCTCGACACCGTCGTCGGTCCGCACAGCCACGGACTCGTAGCCCAGGCCGACATCGGCCGGGGTGCGCGAACCCAGGGCAGGGTGTGCCGGCAGGCCAGCCATGACGCCTTGGGTGACCGTCCACAGGACGAGGTAGGCGGCGACGAGGAGAGCCGGGAGGACCAGCAGCCACCAGCGTCGGCGCACGGCCCGCAGCAGCCGCCAGCAGCACCAGATGGTGGCCGACCCGCCCCCAGCCAGAGCCAGCAGGCCGAGCCAGGCGACCACCCCGCCGTCGTCCTTGCTCAGTCGTGGCAGGGCGAGGCCGAGTCCTGCCGCGAAGCTGACCAGGGAGAGCAGGCAGGCGGGCACCAGAAGCACACGTCGACCAGTCACGCCGCCAGGTTGCTGCGTACGCCGGGGCGCGGACAGGGCCGAACGACCTCGCCCGTTCGGTCGTCGGTCATCACCCTCGGACCGAGGTCTCGGCGGGCTGGGACCAACGACTCTCTCCCTGCGTCGTTCGTCGGTGGCATCGTCGTTCGTGTGGGACAGGTCGGACTCACGAGTGCGCAGGTCGAGGACCGGTTGCAGCGGGACGGCCCGAACCTCCTCCCCGAGCCCAGACGGCCCTCGCCGCTGCGGCTGCTGACCGCTCAGCTCACCCACCTGCTGGCCCTGCTGCTGTGGGTCGCGGCCGGTCTCGCACTGCTGGCCGGGATGCCGCAGCTGTCGGCAGCCATCGTCGTGATCATCCTGCTCAACGGCGTCTTCGCGTTCTGGCAGGAGTTCCGGGCCGACCGATCCGCGCAGAAGCTCAAGGCACTGCTCCCGTCGTCCACCCGGGTGCTCCGGGACGGTCGGCGGGTCCTCGTCGACGCCGCCGACCTGGTCGTCGACGACGTCGTCCTCCTGGAGGCAGGGGACCGGGTGGCCGCCGACCTCGTGGTCCTCTCGGCCCGGGGGCTCGGCATGGACGAGTCGCTGGTGACCGGCGAGAGCGGTTCGGTCCCGCGCCACGAGGGAGACGGCCTGTTGGGCGGGAGCTTCGTGGTCCAGGGGGAGGCGACCTGCCTGGTCGTGGCGACGGGGCGCGAGACCGAGCTCGCCGGGATCGCCGAGCTCGCCGAGAGCGCCGACCGGCCGCCGAGCCCGCTGACCCGCCAGCTCGACCGCGTCGTCCGTGTCCTCGCCGTCATCGCCACCGGCACGGGGGTCGGTCTGGGCGCCGCTGCGATCGGGCTCGGACTGTCGACCACCGACGCGTTCCTGTTCGGTGTCGGTGTCGCGGTCGCCCTGGTGCCGGAGGGGATGCTGCCGTCCGTCACGCTGTCCCTGGCCCGGGGGGCGCAGAACATGGCCGCCCGCCGGGCACTCGTGCGCCGGCTGGATGCGGTCGAGACCCTGGGTGCGACCACGTTCATCTGCACGGACAAGACGGGGACCCTGACCCAGAACCGGATGAACGTCGTCGAGGTGGTCACGCCCGCCGGCTCGGTGACCATCAGCGGGGCCGGCTACGAGCCGGTCGCCACGCTGCACGGCCCTCCCGAGGCCGTCGGCCTGGCGCGCGCCGCGGCGCTGGCGGCCGTCGCCTGCGTCACGGGACGAGTGGTCGAAGGGGCCGCGGAGCATGGCGGGTGGCACCCGCTCGGCGACCCGATGGAGGCGGCTCTCCACTGTTTCGCGCTGCGCGCGGCGGCGGAGGTGCCCGACCACGACACCACCCAGCGGCGCCCCTACACGAGTGACCGGATGCTCACCTCGGCCCTGGACCGACAGGGGGAGGTGTCGGTGCTGGGAGCGCCGGAAGGAGTGCTCGGGCGCTGCGCCGCCGACCTCGCCGCGGTGTTCGAGGAAGACCTCGACAGACTCACGGTGAGCGGTCAGCGCGTCCTCGCGGTGGCGAGGCGCACCTGGACCGGTGCCGCCTCTCCCGAGATGGAGGCGGACCTGGAGCTCCTCGGGCTGGTCGCCCTCGAGGACCCGCCGCGACCCGACGTCCGGGAGGCCCTGGCCGCCTGTCGCGAGGCCGACATCAGGGTGGCGATGATCACCGGCGACCACCCCCGCACCGCGGAAGCCATCGCCCGTGAGGTCGGGCTCCTGGACGAGGGCGGACTGGTCGTCTCGGGTGACCAGCTGCCTCTGGACGACGCCGCCCTGGGTGCGCTCCTCGACCGACGCGGCGGAGTGGTCGTCGCCCGGGTGTCCCCGGCTGACAAGTTCCGCATCGCCGCGGCCCTGCGCGGACGCGGCCACGTGGTTGCGATGACTGGTGACGGCGTCAACGACGCCCCAGCACTCCGGGAGGCCGATGTCGGGATCGCGATGGGGGCCAGCGGATCCGATGTCGCGCGCGAAGCTGCGGACCTCGTCCTCCTCGACGACCACTTCGCGACGATCGTGGCGGCGATCGAGCTCGGGCGGGCCACCTTCCGCAACATCCGGAGGTTCCTCACCTACCACCTCACCGACAACGTGGCCGAGCTGACGCCGTTCGCGGTGTGGGCCCTGAGCGGCGGTAACTACCCTCTCGCGATCACGGTCCTGCAGGTCCTCGCCCTGGACATCGGCACCGACATGCTGCCGGCGCTGGCCCTGGGGGCCGAGCCCCCCCGCCAAGGAATCATGCGAGGACGGTCGGGGAGAAGGCTGGTCGACCGTCCCCTGCTCCTGCGGGCGCTCGGGGTCCTCGGGCTCACCGAGGCAGCACTGGCCATGAGCGTGTGCACGCTGGTGCTGCTCTCCGGAGGCTGGTCGTGGGGGGAGGTGCCGTCCTCGCGACTGCTCGCCGTCGCATCGGGCTCCACCTTCGCCACGATCGCGGTCGCGCAGATGGCGAACGCGTTCGCCTGTCGCAGTGCCGTCCTGCCCGCCTGGCGGATGCCGTTCCTCGGCAATCGGCTGGTCCTGGCGGCCGTGGGTGCGGAGCTGGTGCTGCTGGTCGTGTTCCTGGGCGTCCCGAGCCTGGCCGGGCTGCTTGGTGGCGGCTGGCCCTCGCCGCTGGGCTGGCTCGCCGCGGGTGCCGGCGCCCTCGTGCTGCTGCTGGTCGACGCGGCCGCCAAGCGCGCTCGGCACCACGGCAGGGTCGAAGGTCAGCTCTGACGGGGACCTGCACCCCTGACGTCCGGATCTCGTGGGGGCCGATGCTGGGCAGGCCGGATCAGCGAGGGCGCGGAGGTGGAGATCGTGACCAGTCCAGTCCTGACCTTCCTGGGCGCGACCGCCACCGTGACCGGCAGCAAGTTCCTGGTCGACGTCGGTGACTCGCGCCTCCTCGTCGACGCCGGGCTGTTCCAGGGGCCGCCGGACCTGCGCCGTCGCAACTGGGAACCGTTCCCGGTGCCGGCCGCGACCGTCGACTCGGTGATCGTGAGCCACGCGCACCTCGACCACTGCGGACACCTGCCCCGGCTGGTGCGCGAGGGGTTCTCGGGCCCCATCCTCTGTACGGCGGACACCGCCGAGCTGGTGGAGATCGTGCTGCGCGACAGTGCGCACCTGCAGGAGGAGGACGCCCAGCACGCCAACTTCGGGGGGTACTCGAAGCACCGGCCGGCGCTCCCGCTGTACGACGGAGAGGACGTCGAACGGACCTTGCCGCTCCTGCGCCCGGTCGAGTTCGGGGCCACGGTCGAGCTCGGGCCGGAGGCGCGCATGACGTTGCACCCGGCCGGCCACATCCTGGGCTCGGCGACCGTCCTCGTCGAGACCGCCGGCCGCCGGACCCTGTTCAGCGGCGACCTGGGCCGTCCCACCCACCCGCTCCTGAGGCCGCCCGCACCACCGCCGGCGGCACACTCCGTGGTCGTCGAGTCGACGTACGGCGACCGGACCCACGCACCGGCCACCCCCGACGTGCTCGCCGAGGCGATCCGACGGGCCGCACACCGTGGCGGGTCGGTGTTGATCCCGGCGTTCGCCGTGGACCGGACCGAGCTGGTGGTCCTGACCATCGACCGGCTGATGGCTGAGGGGCGGATCCCCCGGCTCCCGCTCTTCGTGGACAGTCCGATGGCCATCGCCGCGCTGAACGTCTACCGTCGCGCGCTCCGTTCGCCGTCACCACAGCTTCGTCCGGATCTCGATGAGATGCGGGCTGCCTTGGACGCCGTCGACGCGCACGGGGTCACGGACGCAGCGGGATCGATGCGGCTGAACCGTCCGGAGATGCCGTGCATCGTGATCTCCGCCTCCGGGATGGCCACCGGAGGACGCGTGATCCATCACCTCGCCAGTCAGCTCCCCGACCCGCGGAACGTCGTGGTGCTCACCGGCTACCAGGCGGTCGGCACGCGTGGCCGACAGCTCCTCGAGGGCGCCCGGCAGGTCAAGATCCACGGTCGATACGTCCCGGTGCGCGCCGAGGTGGTCGACGTGCAGGACTTCTCGGTCCACGCGGACAGCGGCGAGATCTGCACGTGGCTGGCCTCGGCGCCCGAGCCCCCTGAGATCGTCTACGTGGTGCACGGCGAGACGGCCTCGTCCGAGGCGCTGGCCGGTCGGATCCGGGACGAGCTCGGCTGGTGCGCGGTCGTTCCGGCGCCTGGTGAGCGGGTTCGGCTCGACTGAAGGCTCAGGTCGGCTGCCGGTTCTCCAGGTCGGATCGATAGCTGCCGTGGCGGGCCGCTCCATTGAGGTTTGCCCGGTGCCGGAGGGCGGCCTGGGCCGCGTCCCAGTTCGCGTCGTCGCCGGCCCAGGCCCGCAGGACCGGGCCCTGCAGGGCCCGCCCGAAGGAGAAGCTCAGCTCCCAGGGTTGCCGCCCGAGCCTGTTGATCGCGTTGAGCCGCGAGGTGGCCTGCGTGTCGCTCATCCCGCCGGAGAGGAAGAGGATGCCGGGCACGGCGGCCGGGACGGCCGCGCGCAGGACGTCCACGGTGGCCCTCGCGATCCGGTCGTCGTCGACGGGTTCCGTGGCCTCCGCCCCGGGGACGACCATGTTGGGCTTGAGGAGGGTGCCTTCGAGGACGACCCGGTGCCGGGCGAGCTGGGCGTAGACCTCTCGGAGCACGTCCGCGGTCACGCTTGCGCAGCGGTCCAGCGGGTGTGCGCCGTCCATCAGCACTTCCGGCTCGACGATCGGAGTGAGGCCGGCCTCCTGGGCCAGGGCCGCGTACCGCGCCAGAGCGTGCGCATGGGACTCGATGCAGGCCCGCGTCGGGAGTCCGTCGTCGATGCGGATGACCGCTCGCCACTTGGCGAACCGCGCGCCCAGGCCGACGTACTCGGTGAAGCGGTCGCGCAGGCCGTCGAGACCCTCGGTGACGACCTCGCCGGGGAAGCCGGCCATCGGCCGGGTCCCGCCGTCGACCTTGATGCCGGGCACCATGCCGGCCTCGCTGACGACGTCGGCGAACCGGCGCCCGTCGGCCGCACGCTGGCGGAGCGTCTCGTCGAAGAGGATGACGCCGCTGACGTGCTCGGCGAGGCCCTCGGTGGTCACGAGCATCTCGCGGTAGGAGCGGCGCACCGGTTCAGTGGACTCGACGCCGATGGCCGCCAGCCGCTTGGCCATCGTCGGGGTGCTCTCGTCCGCGGCCAGGATCCCCTTCCCGGGTGCCACCAGCTCCTGCGCAGTCCGGACCGGAGTGTCCATGACTAGGACTCCAGGTCGGAGACCCTCCAGCCGCCGACCTCTGTCTCGGGGACGTCTGCGGCATCCGCCAGTCCGGCCTCGACGAGCTGGCGGCCCAGCTCTAGCAGCGCGCGGCCGGCGGCAAGCTCGTAGCCCACCTCCGCCACGTCCTCCGGGTCCTGTGGCGACAGTTCCGCCCGGCCGGTGACGGCCGGCCAGGCGTGGTTGCCGGCCATCAGCCGTGCCTCGGCGTGGGTATGACCTTCCTGGTCGCTCAGGTGCAGCTTCACCGTCCAGGTGGTGACGTGCTGCTCGATGTCCATGGTCGTTCCTCTCACTCGATGGGAGCCAACGTCTCGAGGAGGCGGTGCTCGCGATCCGAACGCCGCACGTCCTTGGCGGTCACCGGAGCCTCCGGGGTGATGAGCACGGGAGAGGTGGCATGGCTCAGCGCCGCCCTGGCCACAGGGCCGAGGTGCGTGCGCAGGGGGAGCAGGTGATGACGCCGCCCGAGGACGAGCAGGTCGGAGACCTCCGCCGCGTCGAGCACCGCCTCCGCGGCCGGGGCGTGGCGCACCTCGACCTCGACGTCCACGTCGGAGAACGCCGAGTGCAGCGGCGCGAGCACGGGGTCGAGGTCTCGACGCCAGCGCGCCGTCCACTCGCTGAGCGAGGTCTCGTCGAGCAGCACTGAGTCGAAGCCCGAAGCGAGCCACCAGGCGTGCAGCACGACGAGCGAGGCGCCGCGGGCCCGAGCCCCCTCGAAGGCGGCGCGCAGGACCACCGGTGCCTCGACGGGGTCCTGGACGGCGGCCGTCACCACCGGGGGCCGGCCGGCCCGGGGTGACCAGTCCTCAGGGACCGAGACGACCGGCCCGTGCGCCCGCCCGGCGACGCTCTGGACGACGGACCCGCCGACCGCGCGGCGCAGCCGGCCCAGTGAGCGGTGCTCGAGCACCAGCAGCTGGCCGTCCGCGGAGCGCGCCACCAGCTCGTCGACCGCGCGCCCGCTGTCGACCAGCTCGGAGGTCACGGCGAAGTCGCCTTCGGCGAGGTGGTCAGCGTGGGTCACCGCGGCATCCAGGGTCGCGCGAGCGTCCTCGAGGGCACCGCCGTAGAGGCCGGCGTAGGCCTCGCCCGGCGGGACCTGCAGGACGTGGACCAGGTGCACAGGCCGACCCGAACGGCGGGCCTCGTCGACGGCGAACCGTACGCCGGAGCCGGATGAGTCGTCGCCGACCCCTACGACGATGACGTCGCTCGGTGCGCTCATCGGGGTCTCCTCTCTGCGCGGGCGTGTGCCCGCGTCACTTGGTGGGGTGCTCGGGCACCACGACGACGGTGGTCCTGGCGCGCTCGAGGACGGCCAGCGCGCTGGACGAGTACAGGAACCGCGACCAGCCGGTGACGTCGCTGCGACCGACGACGAGCAGGCGAGCCTCGGGTGCCTCGTTGAGCAGGCACTGGTCGACGAGCCCGCGCGACAGCTGGAGGTCGACCTGCACGTCGGGGTACTTCTCGCGCAGACCGGCGACCGACTCCGAGAGCAGCATCCTCAGCTCGACGATGTCGCTGGGTTCCGCCGGGCCGGCGCCGTCGCCAGGACGCCTCGCCAGGGTCGGGTCGACGAACGTGTGCATCACCACCAGGGGCAGGCGGTGCACGGAGGCCTGCTGGAAGGCGAACTCGATGACGGGGAGCGAGGCGACGTTTCCGTCGGCCCCGACGAGAACCTCGTGGCCTGTGTCGTGCTGCTCGGGTGGGCGGCAGACCACGACCGGGCACCTGCCCAGCCGGGCCACCGACTCGCTGACCGAGCCGAGCAGCATCGAGCGCAGTGGACCGCGGCCGCGGGAGCCGACCACGACGAGGTGGGCCGACGCAGAGGCCTCCACGAGGGCGTCGCGGGCGTCGCCATCCAGCACGTGGGTCCGCACGTCGAGACGCGGGGCCTCGGCGAGGGCGAGCTGCCGTGCCTCCTCCACCAGGGTCTCGCCGGCAGCACGCAACGCCCTGGCCAGCTGGCTCTGGTCGAGACCCGGCGTCCCGAGCCAGGCGAGCTCACCCACGCCGACCCGGCCGTAGGCGTGCACGACGTCCAGGGCACGTCTCTCGGCCACTGCCTGGTGGGTCGCCCACACGACCGCGCGCTCGGCGTGCGGCGAGCCGTCGGTGCCGACCACGACGCTGCCTGCGGGGATCTCTCTGGTCACGTCTCCACTCTCGGCCGCCGAGCCGGGCCGGCGTACGGCCTTGGGGCCCGGGGCGGGGGGACCTAGGGCCCTCCTCGCGGCGCACCCCTGCGACCAGGATTGAGGTGGCCGAAGGAGGTCTTCCATGAAGGTTCCCCAGACCGGTCCGGTCGTCGTCGGCGTGGACGGCACGCCCGGCAGTGCCGGCGCGTTGCGCTACGCGGTCGCCGAGGCGCTACGTCGAAACGCCCCCGTGCGGCTGGTGCACGCGTTGCCGGTGAACGCCCCCGTGTGGCCCGGGGTGCCCATGAGTGGTGTCGCGGGAGACGACCTGCGCGAGGTGGCGGCGTCGATCCTCGACGGTGCCGTCAGGGTGGTGCGTGACATCGCGCCGGACCTCGAGGTGTCCACCCGCCTGAGCGCCGGTTCCCGGAGTGGGGCGATCATCGAGGCGGCCCAGGACGCCCAGCTGGTCGTGGTCGGACGCGAGACCCAGCACGGCGTCGACAGGATCCTGGTGGGCGCGGTGACCGCCGGGGTGGCCGCGCACGCCCCGTGCGAGGTCGCCGTCGTGCCGTCGTTCTGGTCCGGCGAGCACGCACGAGCCCGGGTGGTCGTTGCGCTCAAGTCGCGCTCGAACGCGCCCGCGGTGCTCGGGGAGGCCTTCACCCAGGCCCGCGCCCGCGGTGCCCGGCTCACCATCGTCACCGCCTGGGAGCTACCGGATCCCTACCTGGACCGGATCGAGCTGCGCACCCACGCCGACGAGTGGGAGGCGGAGGGCCGACGGGTCATCGAGGACGTGGTGGCCCCCTACCGCGCCGACTTCGCCGACGTCGAGATCGACGTCCGGGTCCAGCACGGACGCGCCGCCGACGTCCTGCTCGCGGCCAGCCGGGACAGCGATCTCCTGGTCCTCTCCCGTCGGCGCCACGCCGTGCCGCCGTTCGGGCACCTCGGCGGCGTCACGCACGCGGTGCTGAGGACGAGTGACGTCCCGGTCCTCGTGGTCCCCTTCCTGGGCGCTGCGGCGGAGTCTGGCGAGGACACTCTCGTCCTCGAGGAGTCGGGGGCTCCGGTCAAGTGACCACCAGCGGCCTGACGACGCTGGAGGCCTCGCGTCGGCTGGTCGAGCACGGCGCCAACGAGCTGCCCCACGAACAGACGATGGGGCTGGCAGCCCGGATCGGCCAGCAGCTGCGCGACCCGATGATCCTGCTGCTGTGCGGCGCGCTGGTGCTGGTGGTCGCCGTTGGTGACCACGCCGACGCGGTGATCATCGCCGCCGTGATCGTGCTCAACACCGCCATCGGGGTCATCCAGGACGTCCGCGCCCAGCACGCGGTCGACGCGCTGTCCCGGATGGCGGCGCCCCGGGCGCACGTGTGGCGAGACGGCGTCCTGGTCGACCTGCCCGCAGGTGAGCTGGTGCCCGGCGACAGTGTCCGGCTCGAAGCGGGCGACATCGTCCCGGCGGACCTGCTCCTCGTGGAGGCGTCGTCGCTCCAGGTGGACGAGTCCACCATGACGGGGGAGTCGATGCCGGTTCCCCGCGACGCCGCCGAGGAGGTCGTCTCGGGGACCGTGGTCACCCGGGGGCGAGGCATCGGACGGGTGGTCCGCACCGGCGCCAACAGCGGCCTCGGCCAGATCGCGGCGCTCGTGGCCGGCGCGGGCATCCGGCCGACGCCGCTACAGCTCCGACTGGCCCGCCTGTCGCGTCAGCTGGTGCTGGTCACCAGCGTGATCTGTGTCGGGGTGTTCGTGCTGGCGGTGGCGCAAGGGATGTCCTGGACCGGGGCGTCGGTGCTCGCGGTCAGCCTGGGTGTGGCCGCGGTCCCCGAGTCCCTGCCCGCCGTGGTGACGATCTCCCTGGCCATGGGCGCCCGCCGGATGGCACGCCGCTCCGCGGTCGTGCGCCGGCTGCCGGCGGTCGAGACGCTGGGCTCGGTCACCGTCCTGGCCTCCGACAAGACCGGCACCCTGACGCAAGGGATCCTCACCGCGCGGATGCTCTGGACGCCGGCCGGGTCGTGCGAGATCAGCGGCACGGCGTACGCCGTCGACGGCCGGGTCATCGGTTCGCCGGTAGCGCTGGTCGCGGCTGAGCGGCTGCTCCGCAACGCCGCACTGTGCAACGACGCGGCCCTGAGCAAGGGGGCCGACGGGGACTGGACCGCGGTGGGTGACCCATTCGACGTCGCCCTGCTCGTGGCTGCGGCCAAGGGGGGTGTCGATCCAGGCTCGCTCACGCGCTGGCACCGGATCGAGGAGTCCCCGTTCGACAGCGATGTCGGCTTCTCGCGCACGGTGCACCACACGCCCGACGGCGGCGAGGTGGAGGTCCACAAGGGCGCCCCGGAGAAGCTGCTGCCCATGCTCCCGCCGGGACCGGACCAGGCCGCCGCCCAGGCTCAGGCAGAACTGTGGGCGGCCGGTGGTCACCGGGTGCTCGCGGTTGTGGAGGACCGCCGCACCGTGGGCCTGGTCGCCGTCACCGACCCACCGCAGCCCGACGCCGCCGAGGTCGTCGAGCAGTGCCGCGCGGCCGGCATCCGGATCGTGCTGGTCACCGGTGACCACCCGGCGACGGCCCGGGTCGTGGCCGGCGAGCTCGGCATCCTCGGGGAAGGTGGTGAGGTGGTCGAGGGTGACGCGGTCGCCCGGGGCGAGCACGTCGACCGGGTGGAGGTCATCGATGTCTACGCCCGGGTCCGGCCCGAGCAGAAGGTCGGCATCGTGGATGCGTGGCAGGCTCACGGTGACGTGGTCGCGATGACCGGTGACGGCGTCAACGACGCCCCCGCGCTGCGACGGGCCGACATCGGGGTCGCGATGGGTCGAGGCGGGACCGAGGTCGCCCGGCAGGCCGCTGACCTGGTACTCCTGGACGACGACCTGCGCACGTTGGTGGCCGCCGTGGGGGAGGGCCGGCGGATCCACGCCAACATCCGCACGTTCCTCCGCTACGGGCTTGCCGGAGGCTTCGCCGAGATCGTCGTCCTGCTCGTCGCCCCCTTCCTGGGGATGCCCATCCCGTTGACCCCGGCGATGATCCTGTGGGTCAACATGGTCACCCACGGCCTGCCGGGGGTGGCGTTCGGTGGCGAGCCGATGGACCCCGATCTGATGCGCCGGCCCTCGCCCCCGCCCCAGCGGTCCGTACTGGACCACGGCCTGATCGGCCAGATCGTGGCGGCCGGTGTGATGGTGTCGATCGCCTCGCTGGCGGCCGGGCTGCTCGCGTCCTACCTGGGCGAGGACGTGCGCACCGCGGTGTTCCTCACCCTCGGTCTCGGGCAGCTGGCGGTCGCGTTGGCCCTGCGTGCTCCGCGGACCGGGTGGGACTGGCGCGAACGCGGCCTCGAGGTGGCCGTGCTCCTGGCGGCGGCGTGCCAGCTGACCGGGGTCGCGATCCCGGGAGTGCGCGAGCTCCTCGGGACCGAGCCGGTGGGCGGGACCACCATGCTCCTGCTGTTGTCCCTGGCCGCGCTGCCCGGGATCCTGGTCGCGCTCACCGGACGACGTCTCCGCCGTACGGTCCCGTGAACTGGTGACCAAGGGCCCTGATCTCGAGCACCGGACGCGACCTAGCGTCGTCCCAAGTCGACCGGGCACAACGGTCCCGATCGGGAGACAGCATCCGGAGAGACGGTGGTGACGATGACGCTTCCCACGGACGAGGAGCCCGTGGTCGTGCTGACGACCGAGGAGTGCTGGGAGCTGCTCGAGGAAGAACAGTTCGGCCGCCTCGCCTACCGACTCGTCGACGAGGTCCATCTGGTGCCCATCAACTACCTGGTCGACGGACGGACACTGCTGTTCCGCACGACGTCCGGCAACAAGCTGCTCGCCGCGGCGCTGCACTCGGACGTCGCGCTCGAGATCGACTGGCACGACGATCTCGCCGCCTGGTCCGTCGTCGCGCGCGGTCGGCTCCGCCGACTGCCCGAGGACGAGGCCGAACGAGTCGACGACCTGCCTCTCCAGCCGTGGGTGCCGACCTTGAAGTACGACGTCGTCGAGCTCGCGCCCGAAGTCGTGACCGGCCGGCGGTTCCGGCTCAACGTGCCCGAGCCCGACCACCAGGCGCACGCGAACAGCGGATGAACGATGAGCACCACCCCGCCCGGCACGGCGGCCACCATGGTGTGGCGGCGCATGGTGGTCGACGGTCGGTCCGCCGTCTACGGGGAGGCTGTCCGGCCTGAGGGCGGGGGCGGCAGGACGGTGGTGTTCCTGCACGGATGGGCCCTGTCCGACCGCACCTACCGGGGCAGCCTGAACCGGCTGGCGCGCGCCGGCCATGTGGTCCTCGCTCCCGCTCTGCCGAGCTTCCGGGGGACGGCGCCGCTGCCCGAGGACCAGCTCTCGCTGGGTGGGTACGCCGCGTGGCTGGAGGCATTCCTCGAGGCCGTTGGCGTTGATGGTCCGGTGGCCGTGGTCGGTCACTCCTTCGGGGGCGCGGTGGCCATCAAGTTCGCCTATGCGTTCCCCGAGCGGGTCTCCCAGCTGGTGCTGGTGAACTCCATCGGGGGTGCCACCTGGTCCACCGACGGCAGGCTGCGCTCGATGTCCGACCGCCCGCTCGGTGACTGGGGCGTGCACCTGGGGAGTGAGCTGATGTCGGCCCGCGGCCTGACCCGGGTCCTGCCCGTGGTGGCCTCCGACGCGCTGCGCCATGCCCTCACCCGGCCCGCCACCATGTGGCGGGTCGGACGGCTGGCCCGCCAGGCATCGCTGGGCGTCGAGCTCGAGGAGCTGAAACGGCGTCGCCTACCCGTCGCGGTGCTGTGGGGTCGCGAGGACACCGTCGTGCCCTGGGCGTGCGCACAGTCGCTGATCACCGCTCTGGGCGACCCCGAGGTCGTGACCGTCCCGGGTGACCACGGCTGGCTGATCAGTGACCCGAAGCGCTTCGTGGAGCTGCTGACCAACGTGCTGGCCGTGGCCGACACCGATGGTGACGGCCGGGTCGCCTGAGCGCCGTCGCCTCCGGTCCGGGGTCTCCCGATCGGAGGACCAAGGACCCTGACGCGACCGGGCCTGTCGGTGTGATCGTCGTACGTAGGAGGTCAGTCATGAAGCGCCACAGCATGACCCGGGCCGGCTCGTCCGTCCTCACCGGCTCCGGCCAGGAAGGACCCGTCCTCATCGGTGTAGGCCCCGACAGCCACCTGTCTGAGGGCACGATCGACTTCGCCGCGACAACCGCGACCCAGCTGGGTCTCGACGTCGAGCTCCTGCACGTCGTCCCCGACCTCGCCAGCCAGGCGCCGGCGACGTGGGACGTCGCTGCGCAGGACCTGGCGCTCGACGAGATGGTCCCTCGGGGCCAGGCACTTCTGGACGATGCGGTACGCCGGGTCCGCGACCGAGTGGCAGGGTCCCAAGCAGTGCACGGACAGCTGCTGCGGGGAGACGTGATCGACAACCTGATCGAGCAGAGCGCCCTCGCCCAGCTCGTGGTGCTCGAGCACCGGGACCTCGACCGCCGGGAGCGCTGGGGGTCCGGTTCGGTGACGGCAGCCGTGGCGGCCCGCGCGCACGCCCCTGTGGTCTCCGTCCCCGCGTCCTGGCGGCCGAGCACCAGGCCGCGGCCGATCACCGTGGCTGTGGAGGACGCCCCGAGGGGGGCAGCGGAGATCTGGACCGCCCTCGGCCTCGCCGCGGTCAACGACGCACCGGTCGTCGTGCTCCGGGCGACCTACCTCGCCCCCGCCTTCGAGGAGATGCTGCGCCACCAGGTCAGCCACGAGGAGATGCTGGTCGCGGCGCGCGACGAGCTGGAGCACGACGTGGACCTGCCCGCCGAGATCCGCGAGCGCGTGCCGTGCACCTTCGCCGTGCGGTGGGGCCGCCCCGCCGACGTCCTGGTCGCGGCCACGCAACGCTCGTCCCTGCTCGTGGTCGCGCGGCGCGATCCCGTCCTGCCCTTCGGCTCGCACCTGGGTCCCGTCCTGCGCCACGTGCTGCATGAGGCGAAGTGCCCGGTCCTCGTGGTCGAGCCCTCGCCCGCGCCCGGAGCGGTCCCCGTCCCGGCGACGCCGACCGCTGTCTGACGCAGTGACCGCGCAGTGACCGACACCCTCAACGCCCTGTCCTCCGCGTTCCTCGTCGCGGAGGACGTCGACCCGGGCGTCTCACTGGTGATCGGCTCGTTCTCCGTGCTGAACGGGCCGGTCCCGACGCTCGCGGAGCTGCGTCGTCACGTCGAGCGGCGACTTCCGTCGCGATACCGACAGCGGGTCCGGCGCACCCCCTTCGACCTGAAGGCCCCGGTCTGGGAGGACGACCCCGACTTCGCCATCGCCCGGCACGTGCAGCGGATGTCGGTCCCGGCGCCGGGTGGTGAGCGGCAGGTGGCCGAGCTGATCGGCCGGAGGATGGCCGTCCGGATGGACCGCGAGCACCCCCTCTGGGACGTCACCGTGTGCCGAGATCTCGAGGGTGGCCGTTGGGGACTGCTGTGCCGGGTGCACCACGCGCTCGCCGACGGTGTCTCGGGCACCGAGCTGCTGCGGGTGCTCTACGACATCCCGGACGAGGCGGCACCCCCGCAGGTCGGGGTGCGTCAACGGCCCGGGTCCCGGCTCCAACGAGCTGTCACGGCGTCGTTCTCGGCGGGCCGCGGCGGTCTCGCCCTGGGGTCCGCGATCGTCCCGGTGCACGGGGCGTCCGTGTCGGGTCACGTGGGTCCCAGGCGTCGCTACTGCTGGACCACTGTGCCCCTGAGCTCGGCCCGGGCGGTCCGGCACGACCTCGGGGTCACCGTGAACGACGTCGCCCTGGCGGCCGCGACCGGCGGATTCCGTGCCCTGCTCGAGCATCGGGGGCTCGACCCGCACCCGCGGGCCGTGCGTTCGCTGGTCCCGGTCTCGGCGTGGACCGGCAGTCCCACGGACGGGCCCGACAACCACGTGACCCTCATGCTGGCGGATCTGCCCGTGCATGTCGCCGAGCCGGTCGCGCGGGTTCGTGCCGTGCACGAGCTGGTGGCCCAGCTCCGGCACGCCGGCGAGCCGGAGGCCGGCGTTCTGGCCCAGCAGCTGCTGGGCGCGATGCCCTACGCGATCGTCGGCGCCGCCACCCGCTGGGCCCTGCGGTTCCCGCACCACCACCTCAGCACGGTGACCACCAACGTCCCAGGTCCGCGCCGCAGGTTGTCCTGCCTGGGCAGCGAGGTGGAGCAGATGCTGCCGTACGTGCCGATCGCCGACCGGGTGCCCATCGGGGTCGCGATGTTCACCTACGACGGCCAGCTCACCTTCGGCGTCACGGGTGACCGAGCCGTCAGCGACCTCCACGTCCTCGTCGACGGGATCGAGGCCGCGTGGTGGGAGCTGGCCGGCACCAAGGTCCCCGCCTCCTGAGGACCTGCGACCCTGCCCGGTCGTCGCCACGTGTCGGAGGCTCGACGTGGGTCGGGCCACGGTGGCCCGCCGAGGAGGTAGGACATGACCACGAGGATCGCCATCAACGGGCTGGGCAGGGTCGGCCGGGCGCTCCTGCGGCAGGCGGTGCTGAGCGACGACCTCGACGTGGTCGGTGTCAACGACGTCGCCGACCCCAAGACACTGCGGGCCCTGTTGCGCCGGGACTCCACCTACGGACGGTTCCCGGTCGAGGTCGAGGCGACCGACGACTGCCTGGTCATCGACGGGCACAAGATCCCGTGCTCCAGCAACACGACCCCCGCGGACCTCCCGTGGGGAGAGCTGGCGGTCGACGTCGCCGTCGAGTGCACTGGCAGGTTCCGCACCGCCGACACGGCGGGCGGCCACCTGGAGGCCGGTGCCCGCAAGGTCGTCATCTCGGCGCCCGGCAAGGGCGTGGACGTGACGGTGGTGATGGGTATCAACGACGGCAGCTACGACCCGGCTCACCACGACGTGGTCTCCAACGCCTCCTGCACCACCAACTGCGTGGCGCCCATGGTGAAGGTCCTGCACGACGCGTTCGGCATCCAGCAGGGCTTCATGACCACGGTGCACGCCTACACGGCCGACCAGAACCTGCTCGACGGCCCACACAAGGACCTGCGCCGGGCCCGGTCGGCCGCGGTCAACATCATCCCCACCACCACCGGCGCCGCGCGGGCGGTGGGCCAGGTGCTGCCCGAGCTCGACGGCCGCCTGGACGGGGTGGCCCTGCGGGTGCCCGTCGTGACCGGGTCGCTGGTCGACCTGGCAGTGCTCCTGGAGCGTGACGTCACCGTCGGGGAGGTCAACGCCGCCTTCGAGGCGGCCACGCACACCGAGGCCTTCGCCGGGCGGCTTCGCTACGAGAACGAGCCGTTCGTGTCCGTCGACGTGGTGGGCGACGATGCCTCGTGCGTCTTCGACTCGTCCCTCACGCAGGCGGCCGGTCGTCTCGTCAAGGTCTTCGGCTGGTACGACAACGAGTGGGGCTACGTGTGCCGTCTCGCCGAGCTGGTGCGGCTCGTCGGCCGGGAGGCCGGGGGCGGGGCCCGGTCATGAGGCTGGACGTCCGGATCCACGGCCGCGGCGGCCAGGGCGTCGTCACCGCTGCCGAGCTGCTGTCGCTCGCCGCGTTCGACCAGGGTCTCCACGCCCAGGCCCTGCCGAGTTTCGGCTCGGAGCGCACGGGAGCGCCCGTCGTCGCCTTCTGCCGGGTCGACGACCAGCCGATCCGGGCGCACGACCCCGTGGACACGCCGGACGTCGTCATCGTGCAGGACCCGACCCTGCTCTCCGGAGGCGAGGTGTTGCTGGGGCTGGCCGAGGACGGTCTGGTCGTCATCAACTCCAGCCGTTCGGTCGCCGAGCTCATCGAGGCCGGCCTCCGGTTGGAGCCGGGACAGCGCGCCCTGACGGTGCCGGCGACCGAGCTGGCGCGCGAGCGCCTGGGCCACCCGCTGCCCAACACCGCGCTCCTGGGCGCCGTGGCGGCGGCCACGGGAGTCGTCAGCCTGGCCGCCGTGCGGCGTGCCATCGCCGACCGGTTCGACTCCCGCGGAAGGCTGATGGTCGCCGGCAACCTGCGTCTCGCCGAGGACGCCCATGACCTGGTCATCGGCACCAGGGGGGCTCACTGTGCTTAAGCAGCTGGAGGGCTCGAAGGCGGTCGCCGAGACGGTCGCGCGCTGTCGCCCCGCCGTCATCGCGGCATACCCGATCTCCCCGCAGACCCACATCGTGGAGGCGCTGTCCGACCTGGTCACCTCCGGTGAGCTCGCGCCGTGCGAGTACCTGCTGGTCGAGTCGGAGTTCGGTGCCATGTCGGCGTGCATCGGTGCCTCCGCCGCAGGGGCCCGCGCCTACACCGCCACCGCCAGCCAGGGGCTGCTCTTCATGGCCGAGGCCCTGCCCAACGCCTCGGGGCTCGGCCTTCCGATCGTCATGACCGTCGCCAACCGCGCGTTGGGGGCGCCGATCAACATCTGGAACGACCACTCAGACGCGCTGTCTCAGCGGGACGCCGGCTGGGTGCAGCTGTTCGCGGCGTCCAACCAGGAGGCGGTCGACCTGCACGTGCAGGCATTCGCCCTGGCCGAGCGGCTGTCTCTTCCGGTCATGGTCAACATGGACGGCTTCGTGCTCACCCACGCCATGGAGGAGGTCGACGTGCCGGACCAGGCCGAGGTCGACGCGTTCCTTCCCGCGTTCCGGCCCAGGCAGTGGCTGGACCCGGACGACCCGGTGACCATCGGGGCCATGGTCGGACCCGAGGCCTTCACCGAGGTGAAGTACCTGATGGCCGACCGTCAGCTCCGGGCGCTCGATGCGGTGGCAGAGGTCTCCGCGCAGTTCCGCTCCGCGTTCGGCCGCGACTCGGGCGGACTGGTTCGGTCCTACCGCACCGACGACGCCGACGTGGTCCTCGTGGCCATGGGCTCGGTCCTGGGCTCGGCCAGCGACGTGGTCGACGAGCTGCGCGCCGAAGGTGTCCCGGTCGGGTTGCTGGGCATCGGCTGCTACCGGCCCTGGCCCTACGACGAGGTGCGAGCGGCCCTGGCCGGCACGCCGCGGGTGGTCGTGGTCAACCGGGCGATCGAGGTGGGGGCCGGGAGCATCGTGGGTCGCGACGTGCGGCTGAGCGTGCCCAGGTCGACGGTGGTCCACGACGTCGTCCTCGGGCTCGGCGGACGGCCGGTGACCCGGACCGGTCTCCGCGACCTGGTGCGCGACGTCCTTGCGGGCCGCGTCCCGGACCAGGCACTGCATTTCGCCGACCTCGACCGTGGGGCGGTCGAGCGGGAGCTGGCTCGCGAGGCTGCCTTCGAGACGGAGGTCTCCCGATGACCACGCTCTACCAGATCGGCACCTTCGCGGCCGGCAACCGGCTGCTCGACCCCGCGGAGCACGCCGTCCAGTCGAGCATCGACCGCGGCAACGCCATCACCTCCGGTCACCGGGCGTGCCGCGGCTGCGGGGAGGCCCTCGCGGCCCGTGTCGTGCTCGACGCGGCGTCGCGCGCGGCCGCCGGCCGCCTGGTGACCGTCAACGCCACCGGCTGCCTGGAGGTGTTCTCGACCCCCTACCCGGAGTCGGCATGGCAGGTGCCGTGGCTCCACTCCCTCTTCGGCAACGCCGCCGCCGTGGCCTCGGGCGTCGCGGCAGCGCTCCGGGCCACAGGGCGCGATGACGTCCGGGTCGTGGCGCAGGCGGGTGACGGCGGCACCGTGGACATCGGTCTGGGCTGCCTCTCCGGCATGTTCGAGCGCAACGACGACGTGCTGTTCGTCTGTTACGACAACCAGGGCTACATGAACACCGGCGTGCAACGCTCGGGGGCCACCCCGCCCGCGGCCAGCACCGCCACCACTCGTCCGGTCGGGACCTCGGTGGGCAACGCCTTCGGGACGGGCAAGAGCCTGCCCCTGATCGCGATGGCCCACGAGATCCCCTACGTCGCCACCGCGACCGTCGCCGACCTCCACGACCTCGAGGCCAAGGTCGTGACCGCGATGTCGTTGCAGGGTGCCCGATACCTGCACGTCCTGGTGCCCTGCCCGCTCGGCTGGGGGTCCGCGTCGTCGGAGACGATCCGGGTGGCCCGTCTGGCGGCACAGTCCGGGCTCTTCCCGGTCTTCGAGGCCAAGGATGGGGCGGTCACGAGCAGGACCCTGATCCGGTCACAGGTCCCGGTCGAGGACTACCTGCGGCCTCAGCGCCGGTTCGACCACCTGTTCCGAGGGGAGGGCCGCCCGGACGTCGTCGCGGCGCTCCAGGAGCGGGCGGACCGCAACATCGCCCGGTTCGGCCTGCTGGACGCGGCCGATGTCGAGGAGGAGACGCCATGAAGCTCCCGTACGCCCTCAGCCTCGGCCCTGGGTCGAGCGCCGCGGACCTGACCGGCAGCTGGCGGACCGAGCGACCCGTCTACCAGACGCTGGTGGCGCCGTGCGGGAACGCCTGCCCGGCGGGCGAGGACGTGCGGACCTGGCTCTACCTGGCCGAGAGCGGGGGCGCCGGTTACGAGGCCGCCTGGCGCAAGATCATGGAGACCAACCCGTTCCCGGCCATCACGGGACGGGTCTGCTATCACCCGTGCGAGACCGCCTGCAACCGTGGTCAGCTCGACGAGGCCGTGGGGATCAACTCGGTGGAGCGGTTCCTGGGAGACGAGGCCCTGGAGCAGGGCTGGGACGTGCAGGTCGGCGTCGAGGCGACGGGGCGCCGGGTACTGGTCATCGGCTCCGGGCCGGCCGGCCTGTCCGCGGCCTATCACCTCGCCCGGCGCGGCCACGCGGTCACCGTGCGGGAGTCCGCGCCGGCCGCGGGCGGGATGATGCGCTACGGCATCCCTCGCTACCGACTGCCGCGCGAGGTGCTCGACGCCGAGGTGGCGCGGGTGCTGGCGCTCGGTGTCTCCCTCGAGCTGGACTCACCCGTCACCGACCTCGACGCCACCACGGCTGAGGGTTGGGACGCGGTGTTCCTGGCCGTGGGCGCACAGCTCGGGCGGCGCACCTATCTGCCGGCTGCATCGGCTGCGAAGGTGATCGACGCCGTGTCCATGCTCCACGGCCTCGAGGCGGGGGAGCGGCCCCTGCTGGGTCGTCGGGTGGCGGTCTACGGGGGCGGCAACACCGCCCTCGACGCGGCCCGGACCGCCAAGCGGCTCGGCGCCTCGGACGCCGTCGTCGTCTACCGCCGGACCCGGGACCGGATGCCGGCCCACGAGGACGAGGTCACCCAGGCCGAGCAGGAAGGCGTCGAGTTCCACTGGCTTTCGACGATCGAGCGTGTCGAGCCCGACGGCATCCTCATCGAGCAGATGGAGCTGGACGAGACCGGCTTCCCCCAGCCGACCGGACGCACGGAGCGACTGGCCGCCGACTCGGTGTTGCTGGCACTCGGCCAGGACACCGACCTGTCCCTGCTGGGACCGGACAGCGGCTGCCGGGTCAGCGACGGCACCGTCGAGACCGACCACACCTTCGCCACGGGCGTGCCCGGCGTCTTCGCGGGCGGCGACGTGGTCGCGGGCGACCGGTCCGTGACCGTGGCCATCGGTCATGGCCGAAGGGTCGCCGAGAGCATCGACGCGTGGCTGGCCGGCAGGCCCGGCCCGCCACCTCCCGCGCCGGACCTGGCGCCCTATGACGCACTCAACACCTGGTACTTCGAGGACGCGGCGCGCACCCACCGCCCGATGTTGGAGCAGGCGCGGCGCAGCTCCACCTTCGACGAGGTCGTGCATGGTCTGGACCCCGACACCGCGCTGTTCGAGGCGCGCCGCTGCTTGTCGTGCGGCAGCTGCTTCTCGTGTGACAACTGCTATGCGCTGTGCCCCGACAACGCGGTCCTCAAGATCGGGCCGCCCGGTGAGTACGAGATCGACCTCGACTACTGCAAGGGATGCGGGATCTGCGTCGAGGAGTGCCCCGCAGGAGCCATTCGCATGGTGCCGGAGGACATCTGAGTCAGCGGCGGGCCGGTGCGCCGTGCCGCGGCGGGCACAGTAGCCGGTCCAGGACCACCAGGCCCGAGACGGTCGCGGCCGCCACGGCCCAGCTGGTCGCTCCCCGGGTCATGCCCTCGCTGGCCAGGTAGCCGAGGCCAGCGCTGGCCACGGCCACCTCCAGGAGGGGCAGCAGCGGGCCCGTCCCGGACGCCGCCTCGCGGGCGGTGGGGTCCTCCCACCTGCCAAGGACCAGGGTGAGAGCCACCGTCGTGGCGGCCAGCGCGAGCAGCCAGGCGGGCCGGGTGAGCCACCAGTCCCGGGTGTTGGGATAGGCCGAGAGACCGAACCCGCCGACGGAGAGAGCGGCAGCACCCAGCACGCCGAGGGCGGTGAGGTGCCACAGGTAGATGGTCATCAGGCGTCCCTCGAGCGCCACGGTCGCCCGCCAGCGTCGCGGTCCGGCGACGACCCGGGTCAGCCGGGCCTCCACGGCGATCGCGCCGCCGGCCAGGAACAGGCCGATGAACAGCACGGTGGCTCGCGGGGGATAGGTGTTGTTGAGCCCGTGGCCGGAGACCCCCACCATGGACATGCCGTAGGGCCCGAGCCAGACCAGGAGCATGGTCGCGGAGAGTCCGACCAGCGAGCACGCCACCGCCCGGCGCCGGTCGGAGAACCAGCCGTCGGCCCAGGCGAAGCCGACCTGTTGCAGGGTCCCGTAGACAAGCAGCAGGTTGAGGGCCCCGACCGCCGTACTGCCGGTCCGGATGCTCGCCAGATCGACCAGGCTCGTCGCCACGAGGCCGGCCAGCAGTGCCCGAGCTCCCCAACGGTCCCAGGCGGCGAGTGAGAGCGGGGTGAGGGCGACGATGACGACGTAGGTCGCGAGGAACCACGTCGGCACCAGTGAGGTCACCGAGGCGATCCGCAGCCAGTCATCTTCGAGCCCGAGCACCGGTGCCAGAGGTGTCGTCACGACCCAGAACAACAGGAGGGGCACGACCGGGCGGGTGAGCCGCTCGGTGCGGCCGGCCAGCCACGCGCCGTAGGAGATCGCGCGGCCCTGGGCTGTCCGCCAGGAGCGCAGATTGGCGAAGCCTCCCACGACGAAGAAGACGGGGATCACCTGGAACACCCACGTGAGGGGGTGGGTCCAGGTCGCGATGCCGAGCAGTCCCGCGCGATGCAGATCGCCGGCCGCGTCGACGTACCACCCCTGTTTGAGCCAGTGGCCGAGCACGACGGCACCCAGCGCGAGGACGCGCACCAGGTCGACAGCACGGCTGCGGTCGGCGGGAGTCCTGGCCGCCAGCGCCTCCACCCGCCTGGAGAAGGTCCCGTCGGCGGCCATGGTTCGACCATGACCCGGGACAGACCTCGACGACATGGCACTAGGTCCCGGGGGATCGGTGTCCTTCGCCCCCGGTGCACAGGGCACGGATGCAGAAGGCTGGCGTCCGGCAAGTCCCCCAGGCCTGAGGAGGCCCATCGATGAAAGCAGCAGTCGTCACCGACTTCACCGCCCCGCTGGAGGTCCAGGAGCTCGCGGTGCCCGAGCCCGGCCCGGGTCAGGTGCTGGTGCGGATGGAGGCCTGTGGCCTCTGCCACACCGACATCCACGCGGCTCACGGTGACTGGCCGGTCAAGCCCACCCCGCCGTTCATCCCAGGACACGAGGGCGTCGGCATCGTCGAGCAGGTCGGTGCGGGTGTGACCGTCCGGGCGGTCGGCGACCGGGTCGCGATCGCCTGGCTGGGTCACGCCTGCGGCCACTGCCGCGCCTGCGTCCGTGGCTGGGAGACGCTGTGCGAGGAGCAGCAGAACAGCGGCTACTCCATCGACGGCGCGTTCGCCGAGTACGCCGTCGCCGACGCCGACTACGTCGTGCCCGTCCCGGACGCGGTCGAGCCCACCGACGCTGCCCCGCTGACCTGCGCCGGAGTGACGACCTACAAGGCGATCAAGGTCGCGCGCATCGAGCCCAGCGAGCGGGTCGGCATCTTCGGTGTCGGCGGCCTCGGGCACCTCGCGGTGCAGTATGCCCGGCTGGTGGGCGGCGAGGTGGTCGCCGTCGACGTCGAGGACGAGAAGCTCGAGCTGGCCACCGAGCTCGGCGCCGACCACACCGTCAACGCCCGGACGACCGACCCCGTGGCGGCCATCGAGGCGCTCGGCGGGCTCGACGTCGCCGTCGTGACGGCCGTCATCCCCCAGGTGTTCGAGCAAGCCTTCGCTTCGCTGCGTCGAGGTGGTCGCCTGGTCTGCGTAGGTCTCCCGCCGGAGTCCGAGGGCCCGATGAGCCTGCCGATCTTCCCGACCGTCCTCAAGGGGATCTCGGTGATCGGCTCGATCGTCGGCACCCGCCAGGACCTCGCCGAGGTGTTCGCCCTGCACGCGCTCGGGCGCACCCGGGTGGTGGCCCAGACCCGCAAGCTCGACGAGGTCAACGAGGCCATCGAGGAGGTCCTGCAGGGCCGGACGCCGGCCCGGCTCGTCTTCGAGTTCTGAGCCTGGGTCCACGCTGAGCCCAGCTCGACCGCCCGCGATACTGAGGCGTGCTCTGCCACGCCTGCTACGCCGAGCCCCACGCAGTGCCGGACTGCCCGGCCTGCCGGGGGACGGGGCGCGCGAGCTCGATCCCGCTGTGCGAGGACCCGTGGAACGAGGTCGTCCCGGGGCTCTTCCAAGGCGGCCACGACGTCCGGTCGCAGTCATGGACGGCGTGCGTGGTCACCGACGAGTTCGACCTGGTCGTGAGCATGACGACTCGGGAGGGCTACGGGCCGGAGGAGGGCGTCGAGCACCACGTCGCGAGGATGGCGGACGCCGGGGTGGACGCCGTCATCGCCGCCCGCGTGGACGAGCTCGCCGGCATCGTCGCCGAGGCGCTCGGGGCCGGGCGACGGGTCCTGGTGAGGTGCTCGGGCGGCCTCAACCGGTCGGGACTGGTCGTGGCGTCGAGCTTGGTGCGGCTCGGGCACGCGCCCGACGACGCCATCGCGCTGGTGCGCCGGGCCCGCGGACCGTGGGCCTTGACGAACCCCGGGTTCGTGTCCCACCTGCGGACCCGGACCTGACGTGACGCAAGCGCCGAGCGGACCCTGTTAGCCAGGTCACATGCTGCCGTGTAAGCATGCAGCGAAGCCCTTGCGGGTTCACGCCTTCCGGAGGAGAACCACCAGTGTCCGTCATTCCACGCACCCCACGCCGCGCCATCGCCGCGGCGGCCGCGTCAGCGGTCGCACTCACCCTCGGCCTCACCGCCACGGCCAGCTCCACCGCACCCGACTCACGCTCGGGGACGGACGGCAAGAAGGCCTATGCCTCACTCGCGAAGAAGTCCGACTACGTCAAGCTCGACGTCCTCGCCATCAATGACTTCCACGGCAACCTCGAGGTGATCCCGTCATCGAGCTCGAGTGGCCGGATCAACTCCACCCCCGCGGGTGGTGGCGCCTACCTCGCCTCGCTGCTCAACCAGGAGCGGAAGAAGTCGCGGGCCGCGGGCGCCAAGACGGTGACGGTGGCCGCCGGTGACCTGATCGGCGCCTCGCCGCTGCTCTCCGCGGCGTTCCACGACGAGCCCACCATCGAGGCCATGAACAAGATGAAGCTCGACATCGCCTCCGTGGGCAACCATGAGTTCGACGAGGGATGGCGCGAGCTCAAGCGGATGCAGAACGGCGGCTGTCTCGCCGACGGACCCAACGGTGCCAACGGCCAGAACTCCTGCCCCGGTGGCAAGACCTTCGAGGGGGCCAAGTTCAAGTACCTGGGCGCCAACGTGATGTGGAAGGACCCCAAGCGCAAGCGCTCGGTCTTCCCGGCGACCAAGATCGTCAAGGTCGGCGACCAGAAGGTCGCCTTCATCGGCATGACCCTGGAGGACACCGACACGATCGTCGCCCAGGCAGGCATCGCCGAGATCGAGTTCGCCGACGAGGTCGAGACCGCCAACGCACTGGTGCCCAAGCTGCGCAAGAAGGGCGTCAAGTCGATCATCGTGCTGCTGCACGAGGGTGTGACGCCCACGGACGCGACGGCCTACAACGACTGCACCGTCGCCACCGGCCCAGCGCTGGACATCGCCAAGAACCTGAGCCCCAAGATCGACGCGGTCATCAGCGGCCACACCCACCAGCCCTACAACTGCGTGGTCAAGGATCCGGCGGGCAAGCCGCGGCTGTTGACCAGCGCGTCGTCGTTCGGCCGGATCGTCACCAAGCTGCACTTCCTCATCGACCCGAAGACCCGCGACATCGTGCGTCCGGCCGCCTACGCCCACAACATCATCGTCGGCAACAGCGAGGGTCAGGCGCAGTCCAAGAAGATCAACACCCTGATCAACGTCTACAAGACCCTGGTCGAGCCGATCGCCAACGCGGTGATCGGGCACCTGACCGGCACCTCGATCGTGCGCACCGCTGACGCCAACGGTGGAGACTCACCACTGGGCAACCTCATCGCGGACGCCCAGAAGGCGGACACGACCGTGATCAGCAACGGCCAGAAGCCGGTCGTCGCGCTGATGAACCCGGGTGGGATCCGGGCCGACCTGGTGGAGAACGCCAACGGTGACGTCACCTACGGCGCCGCGTTCTCGGTGCAGCCGTTCAACAACAACGTGGTCTCCATGGACCTCACCGGCGCCCAGATCACAGCGATCCTCAACGAGCAGTGGAACGGCAACAACGAGCCGGCCAACTCGCGCAAGATCCTGCAGGTCTCCGGGCTGAGCTACACCTGGGACGTGTCGGACGCCGGCCTGCCGGCGGCGAACGCGATCGTCGGCATCCCGCTGATCGACCATGACGGCGACTCCAACACGGCGATGGTTCCGTTGGACAACGGGACGACCTACCGGGTCGTCGCCAACATCTTCCTGTCGGACGGTGGCGACAACTTCGCCACCTTCAAGCAGGGAACCAACAAGCTGGTCGGTGGCCTGGACATCGACTCGCTGGTCTCCTACCTGGCGCCGCCCAACGACCCGACGGCGCCGACGCCGACGGACCGGATCAGCCAGCAGCCGTAGCCCGAGGCTCGACTCAGGGACGAGGGTCACCCGTGACAAGCGGGTGACCCTCGTCCTGCTCCACTCATCGACGGAGCAAGGCCCTCAGCCGGCCGGGCAGCCCGGCACGCCGCTGCCGGCGGCGCAGCCGGGCGTCGTACCAGCCGGGGAACAGGTCCGGATGGCGGTGTTCCATCTCGCCCAGCAGCGCGTCCCGGAGCAGGACGAACGACATCATCTCGCGCGGCGGCTGCGTCGCCTGGACGGCCTTCTCCGACACGTCCCAGATGCTCTGCAGGTCGTGCCAGCTCAGCCCGTCCACGACGCGGGCCGCGATCTCCGGCGCGAAGGAGGGGTGGCGTACCACGCTGAGCACGCGGTCCCGGTCACGGTCTGTCATGTCGTCAGCGTGAGGTCCCGCCGGCGTCCGCGGCCACGGGACTCGGGCCCGCCCGGTCGGGACCTTGGTCCACGGTGTCGCCGGGACGAAAGGCGGGCCAAGTGATGCCGTCCGCGAGCAGCTGACGCGGAGCCGTTGTCATTGCGGACGGAGAGAGTTCACCCGTGCGGGTGGAGAAGGCGGATCCCCGCCAGGGGTACAGATGGGGTGCCGGCGTCTCGGCTCCCGATCACGCATCGGGAGGCAGTCGCCGGTCCACACTCTTGATCGACCCTGGCCCGGCGGAATTGGTCAGCCGCGCAGCCTCGGCAGGACGTCGCGGCCGTACGCCTCGATCATCGCGGCGTAGTTCGGGCCCATGTTGGCGACGTAGACCTCGTCATAACCGGCGTCGACGTAGTCCTGCAACTGCTGGACGTGCTTGTCGGTGTCGCTGCCGGCCACGATGCTCTCGGCCGTGGACTCCCGGGTCACCAGCTCGGACGCCTGCTCGAAGTGCTGCGGGCTGGGCAGGACCTGGGCGAGCTCGCCGGGCAGTCCGGAGTTGGCCCACAGCCGGTGGGCGTGGTCCACGCCCTCGTCCTCGGTCTCGGCCCACGCGACCTTGACCCCGCCCTGGGCGGGCTTGCCGCCGGACTTCTCCTTGAACGAGGCCACCGCGTCGGCATCGTCGGCGGTGTTGATGAAGCCGTCGCCGATCCGGGCCGCGAGGTCGAGAGCCTTCGGGCCGAACGCGGACACGTAGATCGGCGGCGGTTCGTCGGGCCGGGTGTAGATGCGGGCCGTGTCGGTCCTGTAGTGCTTGCCGTCCCGGGTCACGACCTCGCCCGTCCACAGCTCCCGGATCAGCTCGACGGCCTCTTCGAGCATTTCGAGCCGGACGTCTGCGGACGGCCAGGGTCCGCCGAGGACGTGCTCGTTGAGCGCCTCTCCGCTACCGACCCCGAGGACGAACCTGCCCTCGAGCTGGACGGCCGCGGTCGCTGCGGCCTGGGCGATGACTGCTGGGTGGATCCGGACGGTCGGGCAGGTGACGGCTGTGGTCACCGGCAGCGAACAGGCCTGGGAGACGGCGCCGATGATGCCCCAGACGAAGGGGCTCTGGGCCTGGGCCTCGTTCCAGGGGTGGTAGTGGTCGCTGACCCACAGGGCCTCGAACCCCGCGTCCTCGGCGGCGATCGCCTGCTCGACCAGCTGGGCCGGGGTGTACTCCTCGCAGGACAGGAAGTAGCCGAATCTCATGCCGGGCAGGTACCCCGCGCTGCCCGTGCCATCAACGTGGTGCTGGACGTGAGGGTCGCGGGAACGCGGGGTACCGGCACATGTCGACCCCCAAACCGGAAGAAGGATCACGGTGACGCTCCAGTCCCTCTGGCAGGACCGCAGACCCCGCACGAGGCCGGACGCCGCGGCCGAGGCCTTGGGCCGCTATGACGTGGCGGTGATCGGGGCGGGACTGACCGGGCTCACCACCGCCCTGCTCCTGGGCCGCGCCGGTCGGTCGGTCGTGGTCCTGGAGGCGGGTCGGATCGGCGACGGGACCACCGGGCGGAGCAGCGCGAAGCTGAGCCTGCTCCAGGGCACCCAGCTCTCCACGATCCGCTCCCGGCACCCGCAGGGCGTCGTGGACGCCTACGTCGAGGCGCAGCGTGAGGGGGCTGCGTGGCTGGAGAGGTTCTGCGACGACCACGGCGTGACCCGGCAGCGCCGGGATGCCGTCACCTTCGCCCGGGACGCGTCGGGGGAGCGGGCGATCCGGTCGGAGCTCGAAGTCGCCGGCCGGGCGGGGCTCGAGGTCGAGTGGCTAGACGAGCTGCCGCTGCCGTTCCCGGTGCGCGGGGCGGTCCGCCTGGCCGGACAGGCCCAGGTCGACCCGGTCGAGGTGCTCGAGGCCCTCCAGCGAGAGGCGGTCGCTCACGGCGTCCGCGTCGTCGAGGACACGCGGGTCATCCGGGTGCGCGGGACCGACCCGGTGCGACTCACCACCGAGTCCGGTCGTGTCGAGGCCGGCTCCATCGAGGCGGGGCGCGTCGTCGTCGCCACCAACCTGCCGGTGCTCGACCGGGGCGGCTTCTTCGCCCGGATGAAGCCTGCGCGCTCCTACGTCGTGGCCTTCCGGACCGAGCGGCCCGTGGTGGACGCGATGTACCTGTCCGCCGACCAGCCGACGCGTTCCCTGCGCGACGCGCCGATCGAGAACGGGCACCTCCTCCTGGTCGGCGGGAACGGCCACACGACGGGCCGCGGCGGGTCCACCGAGGACAGACTCGACGACCTCCGGGCCTGGACCCGCGAGCTGTGGCCGGAGGTCGTGGAGACGCACGCCTGGTCGGCCCAGGACTACGTGCCGCACCGTGCGCTGCCGTTCGTAGGTCCGATCCTGCCCGGTGCCGACGAGATCATGGTGGCTGGTGGCTTCTCGAAGTGGGGGATGACGGGCGCCCCGGCGGCGGCGCTGACGCTGGCGGCCCGCATCCTCGACGGCTCGACACCCTCCTGGTCCGAGGTGCTCCGTACCTACGGACCGACCGAGCTGCGCGGCCTGCCGACCGCGGCCAAGACCAATGCCGAGGTCGCCGTGGAGCTGACCCGCGGCTGGGTGGGCGCGGTGGCTGGTCGGTCGCTCCGCCGACGAGGCATCACCCGGGTGTGCACCCACCTGGGCGGAGTGCTCCGGTGGAACGATGCCGAGCGGAGCTGGGACTGCCCGCTGCACGGGTCCCGCTTCGACGAGGAGGGTGAGGTGCTCGAGGGACCAGCAGTCCGGTGTCTTCCGCATCGGGGTACCGCAACTGCATGACCGCCCTTCCGAAGCCGCGCGGCGAGCTCAGCGTGGCCGTGCTGGACGCTCTGGTCGACGTCCCGGCGCGGGACCTGCCGCGGATCGACCTACCCCCCGAGTCGCGTGACGACGCCGCGATCACCCTCTGGGCTCTGCACGAGCTGGCGTACGGCGGATTCGACGAGGTCGACGACCGGGCCGAGTGCGAGCCCGAGCTCCTGCGCGTCCGTCGTCGGCTCGAGCAGGACCTCGAGGCGGGCCTGCGCGGCCGGTGGCCCGGCGTCCCCGAGGTCGACCTGTCCACCGGCTTCTTCGACTGGGTCGCCGGGCAGGACGGGCCGTCCCTCGCCCGGCACGTCCAGGCCCACGCCACCGCGGACCAGGTCCTCGACCTGCTCCGGGTGCGGTCGCTCTACCACCTCAAGGAGGCCGACCCCACGACCTGGGTCATCCCGCGGCTCCCGGCGGCGGCCAAGGCCGCATTGGTGGAGCTGCAGTACGACGAGTACGGGGTCGGCGACCCGGCGCGGCTGCACAGCCACCTGTTCGCACGGGGCCTGGATGCCACTGGTCTGCGGCCCGAGCCAGGTGCCTATGTGGACGAGGCCTCGGTCGAAATCCTCGAGCAGAACAACGCCCTGTCGATGTTCGGTCTGCAGCGGCGCCTGCGCGGGGCCGCGGTCGGACACCTTGCCGCGTTCGAGGCGACGAGCTCGCTGCCGTCGAGGCGGATGGCTCAGGGTCTCCAGCGGCTCGGGTTCCCCGCCGAGCTGGTCGGCTACTACACCGAGCATGTCGAGGCCGACGCGGTGCACGAGCAGGTCGCGTTGCGGGACGTCTGTGTCGCGCTTGTCGCCGACGAGCCCCACTTGGAGGAGGACGTGTGGTTCGGGGCCTGGACGTGCCTGGACCTGGAGAACCGCACCGCCCGCCGACTCCTCACCTCCTGGGGAGTGGCGGCGTGACCGGGGTGCCCCCCCGCCCCAGCGTCGAGCTGTGCCCGGGCGGACCGATGCTGCTGCGTGGTGACCATGTCGTGCGCGACGACGACGGCGTCGAGCACCGCACGACCCGACCGGTCTCCGCGGTCTGCCGCTGCGGCAAGTCGGCCGCGAAGCCGTGGTGCGACGGCACCCACAAGCTGTTGCCGGCCCGGCTCCGGCCCTAGTCCGCCGCCAAGGAACGGTCGATCCGGACCAGCGCACCGCGCTCCTCGCCGCGCACCTCGCGCACCGAGAGCAGGGGGTACGCCGAGACCAGCGCGGCCACTGCCTCGGCCTGGTCGGGGCCGATCTGGAGCAGGGCGTGGCCGCCGTCGACCAGGTGGCCGTCGATGACCTCCAGGCAGGCGCGCACCAGGTCGAGACCGTCCACACCGCCGTCGATGGCCGAGAGCGGGTCGGTGGGGTAGCGCATGACCTCGTCGCTCGACACCCACGGGGGGTCGGCGATGACCACGGCGAACCGCTCGTCGGCGTCGAGCACTCCGTCCATCGACCCTTCCCGCACATCGACGCGGATGCCTGCGTTGGCGGCGTTCCTGCGCAGGTAGGCGCAGGCAGTGGCGTCGGCGTCCACGCACACCAGCGACCGCGGTGAGAGCGTGACCGCGAGAAGCCCGATGTGTCCAGCCCCCGAGCAGAGCTCCAGTACGGGGCCGGGCGGCGCAGACCTGATCAGCTCGGCGGCCCAGTGGGACTGTCGGGCGGTCCAGGGCCGTGGCTCGAGCACGCGCTCGTCGTAGTCGATCCGGAGGCCCTCGAAGTCCACCGTCCGGGACGTGCCGCGCGCAGCGGTCGTCATGCGGCCTCCTGCTGGCGCCGCTCGACCAGGAAGGCGAGCCGGCGCAGGGTCTCCACGTTGCGCCACGCCAGCATCGGGTCCTGCAGCAGGCGGGGGACCAGGGCGCCGGGGCCGGCCGTCGCCTGCTCCTCGATGGACACCTCGGTGTCCGTTCCGACGGGGGAGAGCCCCAGGGTGACGGTCGCCCGGCCGGCCGGCCAGGCATGGGCGTGCAGGACGAGCCGTGAGCCGGGCCGCTGCTCCACCGACTCGGTCACGTCGTCGATGAGCAGCGGCCAGGTGCCGACCGAGTGGTGCAGCCGGGTCCCCGGCGCGGGCCAGCCGTCGTCGACGTCACGCATCCGCGAGGCGCCCACCACCCACAGCGGGTAGAGCCAGCCGTCGGACAGCACCTGCCACACCTGGCCGGGGGTCGCATGCATCAGTCGCTTGTTGGAGCTCACCTGGGACAGGTACCCCGAGCGGGAACAACTGGCACGCTGTCCCCATGACCGACGCACCCGACCGCCCATCGCCGCTCGAGCCGCTCGACGAGGACTGGGAGGCGGCGCTGTGCGTCGTGGCCCATCCGGACGACCTGGAGTTCGGGGCGGCTGCGGCGGTCGCTCGGTGGACCGGGCAGGGCAAGCGGGTCGTCTACTGCATGGTGACCAGCGGTGAGGCCGGGATCGACGGCATGGCGCCCGACGAGTGCCGGGTCGTACGGGAGGCGGAGCAGGTCGAGTCCGCCCGGATCGTGGGCGTCGACGAGGTCGAGTTCCTCGGGCTCCCAGACGGCATCCTCGAGTACGGCGTCGCCCTCCGCGCCGCGATCGCGGCCGTGGTGCGCAGGCACCGCCCGGACATCGTGGTCACCGGCAACTTCCGCGACACGTGGGGCGGGGCGAACCTCAACCAGGCCGACCACATCGCCGTCGGCAAGGCCGTGGTCGACGCCGTACGCGACGCCGGGAACCGGTGGATCTTCCCCGAGCAGCTCACCGACGGGACCGAGCCCTGGGGTGGGGTCCGGGCAGTCTGGGCGTTCGGTTCACCGCAGGCGACCCACGGCGTCGACACGTCCGAGACGTTCGAGCTCGGAGTGGCCTCGCTGGAGGCGCACCGTGCCTACATCGACGGCTTGGGTTGGGAGCACTTCGACCCGCGCGAGTTCCTGGAGGGGTTCGCGCGGGGCACCGGCCAGCGGCTGGGGGTCGCTTTCGGGGCCGCGTTCGAGGTGTTCCCGATGGGCTGGGGCGACTAGGACTCGGACCAGGACCTCACTGCGGGCAGGGGTCGACCTCGATCGCGGCGTTCCGCCGCGCGGTGTTGCCCCGGCTGTCCGTCGCGACGAACGTCAGCTGGACGGTGCCGCCGACCGCGAACGGGCCGATGGGCCCGGCCCACGACCCACCTGACGCCGTCAGGGCGGTCGTGCCCGAGACCGTCGGGCCGTTCCACACGACGGACGCCGAGGCGACGCCGGACTCGTCGTCGACGGGCACGGCGATGACGACCGTCCGGCCACCCTGACCGCAGTCGGTGCGTACGACGGAGACCGCTCCGATCGTCGGGGGTGTCTCACGCGCGGCGGTGACCGCGATCGGCACCGTGCCGTCGTCCCAGCGCACGGTGAGCCGTCCCCTCGAGCTGCCCTCCGGCAGCCCCGCTCGCTGGGCCGACACGCTCACGGAGCGTGACTGACCCGGCTTGAGGGTGCCCTTCGCCGGAGACGCCGACAGCCACGAGTCCCCGGCCTCGACGGCGTACGACACGGTGGTGCCGCCCGTGTTGCTGACGGTCAGGCTGCGGCCGCCCGAGGTGCCCAGGCTCAGCGTTCGCGGCGCCGCGACCAGGCGACCCGGGGCCGCGGTGGCCGTCGGCTCGGCCGGGTCCGAGGGGCTCGGGTCGGTCGCGGGGTCGGTGGGCTCCGGGCTGACCTCCTCGGTGGGCGTCACGCTCACCGACGAGGTGGGCTGTCCCGAGGGCGACAGGGTGGGCGAAAGGGTTGGCGGCTCGACCTGCGTCGCCTCCTGGACGGGTGACTGATCGGCGTCGGGGGTGGGGGCGTCGTCGGTGGCCGAGGCGCCCAGGTCGTCCCCGACCCGGGCCGGCTCGTCGGCTGAGCTGTCGTGCCACGCGACCACTCCGACCGTTCCGGCGACCGCGAGGAGCAGCGCGAGGACCGCCCCCACGGCCCGCCGGTCCCGCCAACCACCCTTGCCAGGGCGAGACCCGGGTCCGGCACCGAGGTCGATGTCGGTGTCGTTGTCGGTCCGGCGGGAGGCCAGGGCGGACACGAGCCGGGTGTCCTGCAGCACCCGGTCGCGCAGCACGAGGGGGGCGGCGAAGGCGGGCACGCCGGCCAGCAGTGCGGCCGGGCTGGCCAGCGCGACCCGCCGGGCAGTGCAGCTGCGGCAGCGGTCGACGTGGCGGGCGACCCGCTTGCGGACCAGCGGTGTGAAGGCGCCGTCCCAGTCGTCGAGGACGGCGGTCAGCTCGGTGCAGTCGTCGCGGGACGTCCGGGCGACCAGCAGCGCGCCGATCGACCGCTCGACCTGGTCGCGGAGCCGGCTGAGGCCGACGTAGGCGTTGTCGGCGCTCATCCCCATCGCCTCGCCGAGCTCAGCGCCGTCGAGCCCCTGGCGCAGGTGCAGGTCGAGCATCGCGCGGTCCCGCTCGTTGAGTCCGCCCGCGGCCTCCCACACCAGCGCTCGCAGGGACTCCTGCTCGGCGACCGTCTCCGGGGCGGCGGTCTGGTCCGGCAGGTCGAGGAGCTCGTCGTCGCCGCCGTAGGCCGTGCGCGAGCGCGCCTTGAGCCGCCGCAGGCACTCACGCCTCACGACGGCGTACAACCATGGTCGAAGCCGTTCGGGGTCGCGCAGCTGGTCCAGTCGTTCGGCGGTCGTCACGAAGGCGTCGGCCACCGCGTCCGCCGCGTCCTCGCGGTGGCGCAGCATCGAGTAGGCGAAGTCGTGGAGCCGGTCGGCGTAGCGGTCGTAGACCTGCGCGAACGCCTCCGGGTCGCCGGCGAGGACCCCCGAGACCAGCTGCGCGTCCGACGGCGCGATCATGCGCGAAGCCTAGGGCGTGGGCGGCCGCTCGGTCTGCGCATCGCGGGCACATCGTTCTCCTCCGGCTCTGGTGTGGGCACAGGTAGGAGGGCCGACCGAGACGAACCTTGCAGAAAAATCCGCCGGAAGACGCAGGGAATCCTTGCGGATGCCGCCCGGGGTGAGACGAGCACCTCCCGTAACACCGGTGGTGGTGCGTCGTTCTTCCGGCGTACCCCGTCGCGGAGAGGACCCCCATGCGCAAGTGGCTCGGTCTGCTGCTGTCCACCGTCGTGGCCGTCGCAGTCGTCCTGACAACGCTGGTCGCCAACGTCACGGCGAGCGCCAGCCCGTCCCAGACCTACTCCGGCACCCACTTCGGTGACGGCAACCTGCCACCGGGGTGCATCCGGAGCATGTCCCCGGACAACCCGGAGAACCTCTGCTTCCACATGCGGACCGGGCTGAACGCCCTGGACTCGCCCAAGGTCGACGTCCTGATCCTCGTGCCGCTCTCCCCGTTCGCCGAGCGCGACATGCGGATCATGCGGCAGGCCATCGAGATGTGGGAAGGCGGGATCGACTACCTCGCCGACGAGATGGGTATGCCGTGGCTCACCGAGGTGGACTTCCGGATCACCGTGGACGCCGTCGGCAACGTCGACACCTACCCGGTCGTCGACCCTGAGATCGTGGTCATCGCGAGCAACCCGGTCGGCGGCATCGGGATCGGCATCGACCCGACCCAGTTCCTCAACGAGCTCGAGATCTACGACACGGACGGGGTGCCCTGCCACGGGGTCACGAACCCGTTCGACTTCGGCACCTGGCAGGCCATGCCCGGTTTCGACAGCCACCACAGCGAGGACGAGGGCGTCTACGTCGAGGACTGCGGCGGTGCGGGTGGCAACGTCTGCTTCGCGGTCAACGGGGCCATCGACCCCGTCCCCGGGACGACGGACTTCTTCGGCATCTTCGACCTGATCACCCACGAGGTCGGTCACTGTCTGACCCTGGGTCACGTCGGCGACGGCGCCGAGGGCTCCTGGGGAGTGGTGCCGACCAACGACATCATGTCCTACAGCGAGGACCCTCCCGGACGGACCAAGTGCGTCTCCACGCTCGACGTCGAGGCGTTCGCGGTGCGGATGAGCCGCTACCTCGACCGCAACGGCGACGGCGCGGTCAACGAGACCGACGTCCTCACCGTCAACGACGTGCCGGGCGACGGGAGGAACCCGTTCCAGGTGCAGAGTCCGAGCGACCACCTGTATGCCTCGGACACGGGCCAGCCGATGGACTGCCCCCAGCCCGACCTCGGGACGCTGCCGGGCACCCCCACCGACTGGACGCCTACCCCGGTCGCGAACAGCGAACCTCGCCTGACGCTGGGCACGGCGAAGAACAAGCGCGGCTCCCTCCGGCTCGCCGGCACCGTCGGTTATGCCCCGACCGGCCCGCAGCCCACCAAGTCGACTGCCTCGGCCGAGGACCGCAGTGGAGACTCGACCAGCCCGTTCAACGACGTACGCAAGCTGACGGTGTCGGTCACCGACTCCAGCGTGGACGCCTTCGTGACGCTCGGCCAGCTCTGGCCGACAACGCAGGTGACCAGCGTCGGCGGCTACAGCGTCGTCATCAACGGCCACCGTTTCGACTCGTTCATTCCCGCCGGTGAGTCCGAGGTCATGACCTGGGACAACGGCCGCGAGGTCTACCTGCCCGACTCGTCGACCTGGGACGCGGCGACCAACACCGTGCGCTTCCACCTGTCGCGCGCCTACCTCGCGAAGTACGGGATCACCGCGCCCTACTACGTCGGCAGCCAGGCCAACGTGCAGAGCGGCAAGCGCTTCGGCTTCGTCGACGACCGCGCGCCTGAGGGTGAGCGGACGATCGGGGTCACCGGCCCCGCGCTGCGGCCGGTGAAGGAGAGCTCACTCGCCTTCGACCCGCCGCTGGGCACAAAGCCCTACACCGTGGAGTTCAAGCAGCAGGGGGGCAACTCGTTCGCGGTCAGCAGCACCAACGCCGGCGAGACCCTGGTCGCTGACAACGTCGCCTACGCGATGGACGTCCGGTCGCCGAGCAAGGTCGAGGTCACCCTGGACTGGGACGACGAGGCCTCCGACCTCGACCTCACCGTCGGCAAACAGGGCGCGGACGCCACGTATGGAGAGGGGGGCAAGCCGGAGAAGGTCGTGCTCGACTCGGTCCGGGGGCTGCTCGACCTCACGGTCAAGCCCTTCTTCGTCAGCCCCAACGGCGCGACGTACACCCTCACGGCCAAGGTCACCCCGATCGGCCCCGACTCGGACCGGGACGGCCTGACCGATCCCGGCGACCAGTGCCGGAAGAAGAAGGGGCCGGCTCCGACGGGCTGCCCGGACGCCGACCTCGACGGGGTCCCGGACAAGTCCGACAAGTGCAGGAACAAGCCAGGGGGCACCCCCAACGGTTGCCCCCTGCCTGCCCGAGAGTGGGTCAAGGTGTTCGTGGACGGCAAGCTGGTGAAGAAGCAGCGCATCGACCGGACGTTCGGTCTCGCGGCCTTCAACCTCCGGCTCGATGCCGGCCGCGGCAGGCACAAGGTGAGGATCGTCTGGGTGGATCGAGCGGGCGTGCTCGACTCGGTGACCCGCCGGGTCGGCTAGCGGACTCCTGGGCAGCGCCCCTGGTCAGAGGACGGTGCCCGCCCGGGCGCCGTCCTCGACCGCTTTCTGGATGAGCCCTGGCCCGGCGCCGTCACCGACCGGCACCACCTCGACGCCCGGCAGCCGGGCGACCAAGTCGTCGTGCAGCGACGAGTCCTTCTCGACGACACCGACCAGCAGGACGGTGTCGGCCTGATGGGTCCGCCGGGTGCCCTCGGCGGGCGTGAAGGCCAGCCCGTCGCTCACCACCTCCTGGAGGGTCACCTCGGTGTGCAGCGTGACGCCCAGCCGGTCGAGCCGGAGCAGGTGCTCGGTCTTGCGCTTCCACCCGATCTCCGGCGCGACGGTGTCGCCGGTCTCGAAGACCGCGACCTGGCGACCGCGGGCCGCGAGGACCTCGGCCAGCTGGATCCCGGCCAGCCCACCGCCCACCACCGCCACCCGCGGACCGACCGACCCCAGTTCCGAGCCGAGATCCGAGCCCAGGTCGAGGTCGAGGTCGCGCAGCCTGAGGACGTGCGGGAGGTCGGCGCCGGGCAGCTCCGGGTGGACGACCCGGCCACCGGCAGCCACCACGACGGCGTCCGGGGAGAGCTCTGCGAGCGCGGCGGCGTCCACCGGGGCGTTCAGGCGTACGTCGACGGGCAGGCCGGCCACCTCGGCGACGAGCCAGTCGAGGAACGGCCGGTTCTCCGGGTGCACGGCAGCGGCAAGGACCATCGAGCCGCCGAGCTGTGCCGACCGCTCGAACAGCGTCACCCGGTGACCGCGACCGGCCGCCACCCGGGCCGCCTCCAACCCAGCCGGCCCCCCGCCCACGACCACCACGCTGCGCGGCGACGGTGTGGCAACTGGCGTCAGCTCCAGCTCCTTGCCGGTGCGCGGATTGACCGCGCAGTCGACGGAGAACCTCAGCTCCATGGCGTCGATGCAGTTCTCACAGGAGATGCAGCGCCGGATGCGGTCGGGCGTGCCGGCCGCCAGCTTGCTCGGGAGGTCGGGGTCGGCCAGCAGCGGGCGGCCCATGGCGACGAAGTCGGCTCGCCCCTGGGCGAGGATCCGCTCGGCGAGCCCGGGATCATGGATCCGCCCCACGGCGATCACGGGGACGTCGACGACCTCGCGCACGGCGGCCGCGGCCCCGACGTTGAGGGCCTCGCCGTCGTCCGCGCCGTTGACCATCTGGGTCACGTACCGGTCGATGACCCCGCCGCTGACATGGAACGCGTCTACGCCGGCCGAGGCGAGCCGGGGCGCGACCCTGGCGAGCTCGTAGGACGGCCGGCCGCCGGCGACCCGCTCGTGACCGGAGACCCTCAGGGTGATCGGGAAGTCAGTCCCGACCTCGCTCCGGACCGCCGCGAGTGCCTCGAACACCGCGCGCCACCGGCCCCGGACCGAGCTGCCCCGGTAGCCGTCGACGCGGCGGTTGCGCACCGGCGCGAGAAAGGACCCCAGGAGCATGTAGCCGTGGGCGGCGTGCAGCTCGAGGCCGTCGTAGCCCGCCTCCCGGACCCGGCGAGCCGCGGCGCGGTACTGGTCCAGGACCCCCGACCACTGCTCCGGGGAGATCTCGGTGGAGGCCCGTCCGGTCAGGTAGGACTGGATCACCGAGGGGCCGAGCGACTGGACGCCGAACATCTCGGGTCCGAGGCCGTCGGGTCCGGCGTGCACGATCTGCGGCTGGATTCGCGCGCCGTGCTCGTGCACGGCCTCGACCAGCGCGCGGTGCGCCCCGACAGCGGCGTCGGTGGCGATCTGGAGGCCGCCAGGCGTCTCGGGATGTTGGTGGTCGATGCCGGTCGCGCCGACGGTCACCAGACCGACACCGCCGACGGCGCGGGCGGCGAAGTAGGCCCGCGTCCGATCCGAAGGGATCCCCTCGGGGGTGCCGTACAGCGTCTCCATCGGGGACATCACGAGGCGGTTGCGAAGTGTCATCGTCCCGATCCGGCCCGGGCGGAGCAGGTGGGGGAACCCCGTCATGCCGCGGACGCTACTAGGACTGTGGCGGCTCTCCTTCGATCGGGAAGCCGTTGCGGATCGCCCAGGCGACCGCCTGGGACCTGCTCGCGGCGCCGATCTTGCGGTAGGCCGTGCGCACGTAGGTCTTGATCGAGTTGGGGCTGAGATAGAGCTCCGCGGCGATCTCCCGGTTGGTCCGGCCTTGGGCGATCAGGGTGACCACCTCCACCTCCCGGGTGGTCAGTCGGGCCTCGGCGCCGAGCCGGGGGTGTCCGTCCGCCGCCTCGGGCCCGTCCGGGCCGTTGCCGCTCACGGCCGACTCGACCGCGTCGATGAGCTCGGACTCACTGACCCCCATGGAGAAGAATCCGTCGGCGCCGACCGCGAGCGCCCGGGCGGCGAGGTCGGGTCTCAGGTCGCGTCCGACCGCCAGCACCTTCCCCGCTGTCGAGGAGAGCAGGTCCTGAAGCCCGGAGGCATCGCCGTCGACGAGGTCGACCACGTCGAACAGGACCACGTCCGGCTCGTGGCCGTCCGGGCAGGGCACCACCACCACCCGGTCGGGATGCCGGGCGAGCAGGTCGACGAGACCGTGCCGGACCACCGGCTGTGGACTCACGACCGCCACCTGGAGTGGGTCTGAGGCCATGCCCGCATTCTCTGTTGGGCGGGCGTTCTGGCAAGGACCTACCCTTCACCCGAAGGGGTGACTTTCCGCGGGTCAACCGTCAGCGAGCAGCTGTGCCTGGTCGACGACCGGGCGGACGTCGGCCGAGCCCACCCAGCCGACCCCAGGCTCGAGCCGCCGCACCACGCGGGCGGGGCTGCCTGCCACGACCGCGAAGTCCTCGATCTCGCCGCGGACGATGGCGCCGGCCGCCACCACGACGTTTCGGCCGATCCGGGCCCCGGGCAGGATGACCGCGCCGTGGCCGACCCAGGTGCCGGCCCCGATCGTCACCGGCTGGTGGGCGCCGAGCTGCTTGCCGATCGGCAGTCCGGGGTCCTGATAGCCGTGGCTGGCATCGGTGACGAAAACGCCCTGTCCGAAGAACACCGCGTCGCCGATCTCGATGCGCTGGTGCGCGGTGATCGTGGTCCGGGCACCCAGGACGCACCGGTCGCCGATGAACAGCCCTCGTTCCGCGAGATGGACGTCTCCGACGCCGTAGCCGACGGAGAGCGTGGCGTAGCGTCCGACCAGCGTGCCCGAGCCGATGTGGATCGCCTCGACGTTGAGCAGGGTGGCTGGGGGGAAGTCGATGCAGCTGCCCTCCCCGAAGCTGCCGAACTGCGCAGCGGCATGAGTGCCCGGGACGATCTCACCGACCCGGTCGACCCAGCGCCGGGCCGCGTGCACGCCGCGGTTGAGAAGCACCGACACCCTGTTCACGGCGTGACTCTAGTGGTGAGGGCAGGTCAGACACCGAGCATGCAGCCGGTGGACTGCCGCTTCAGCCCAGGGAAGACCTTGGGGATGGAGGCGCCACCGAACCGGGCCTGGACGATGTCGGCGAGCACCTGGCGGTAGTCGGTAGTCACCGTGAGGTCGGAGTCGTAGCTGTTGGCCAGTCCCGGCCAGCGGCCGTGGTAGCCGCCCCGGACCCCGGCGCCGGCCACGAACATGACGTTGCCATAGCCGTGGTCGGTGCCGTAGTTGTCGTTCTCCTGGACCCGCCTGCCGAACTCGCTGAGGGTGACCAGTGTGACCTTGGAAGCCTGCGTGCCCAGGTCGCCCAGGAACGCGGCGATGGCGTCGGCGAACCCCTCGTTGTTGCCATACATCCAGCCGCCGTCGGGCCCGCCGGCACCGGAGTGCATGTCCCAGTCGCCCTGGTCGACGGTGATCACCTCGACCCCGACGTCGCCGCGGATGATGCGCGCGGCGGTGGACAGGGCCCGACCCAGGTCGTTGCCCGGGTAGAGAGACCGGTTGTCCTCGGTGGTCTCGACGGTGCCGAACATGTCGATCGCGGTGAGCGTCGCCGACATGCTCCGGCCGAGGGTGGTCCGGTTGCCCGACCACAGCTCGCGCACCGACGCCTCGCGCCATCCCTCGTCGCCGGCGCCCGGGAGCCCGACGTCCTCGACCCGGTCCGCCGACATCGCGGGCTGCGGCCCGAACAAGGAGGTGGGGATCATGTTGGAGCCGGCGCTGAAGCCCTGCAGCGGCGCGCTGCCGGGAGTCGTGCCGATCAGCCGGTTGAGCCAACCGACGCGGGCCCGTGACCCCGGATCCGCGTCCTCGACCTCCTCCATCGCGTCGAAGTGGGACCGGTTGGCCACCGGCAGTCCGGCCGCGTGCACGGTGGCGATCTGGCCGGCCGTCCACAGCGGGACCAGGGAGGCCATCGCGGGGTGCAGCCCGAACATCCCGTCCTTGACGAGCAGCCGGTCGGACGGGATCGCGATGTTGGGGCGGGCCCGGTAGTAGTCGGGGTCCGCGTGCGGGACGACCATGTTGAGCCCGTCGGAGCCGCCACGCAGCGAGACCACGACCAGGACCGAAGCCGCGCTGGCGGCCATCGCGGGGGAGGCCGTCACCACGGCACCGCCGACCATCGTCGAGGCGCCGGCCAGTGCGAGCGCGCCACCCAGGACGCCGCGCCGGCTGACACCGGTGGGCGCGCCGTCGGCGGCGCGCTGCATGGCGGCGTACTCCTCGCAACAGGGCTGGGCGGAGGTGGGCGGAGGTGAGGAGGGAGTCGTCATCGCGGTCACCGGCTGTAGTGGGCGGGGGAGTCGAGGATGGTGGCGAGGAGGCGGCCGAACTTCCACTCGATGAGCTCGTGGTCCTCGATGATGTAGTCCTTGGGCTTCACGTCCGTGGCCTTGGAGCACGCCTTGAGAAGTCGGGCATCTGAATGCCGGTGCAGCAGCTGCTGGCTCAGGTGGTCGACGAGCTCGTCGAAGCGCACCGCAGGCGCCGGCATCCACTTCATCGGGTCCTTGTAGCGCACGGCCTCGTCCGGGTAGTGCCCGTGCGCGAGCTGCCAGTGCACGTCCATGGAGCCCATCAACCGCCCTGGCGAGGACCAGGATTCGTTGTCGATCGGCTGACCGTCGGGGGTCGCCCAGCTGAACGGGACCAGGCCGATGCCCCGGACCTGCCAGATCATGGCGGCGATAGCCGAGCCGTTGTAGGTGTCTTTGTCGTCTGGCGGCGGGCGAACGTCGATGCGCAGGGCGCGGTAGGTCGCCACCAGGTCCTCGGCGGGGTCCCGCACCTTGTCGTCGATCGAGTGCCGGAACTTGTCGGAGTCGACGAGCGCCCGGAGCACCGGCACGATCTCCGTGTCGTTGTCGAGGTAGACCTTCGCCAGCTTCTTGACCAGCGACTTGGGCACCGAATCGCCGATGAACTTCTCGCACAGCTTGGTGGCGAGGTGCCTGGCGGTGTCTGGGTGGTGGGCGAGGTAGCGCAGGTAGGCCGCGGTCAGCGCCTTGCCGTTGGCCTTGCGGTTCTTGTCCTTGAAGCCCTTGACCTTGACGGTGCCCAGGTAGTGGTCGTCCTCGTGGTACTCCGGACGCCACGTCTCCCACATGTCGACCGACCAGCCGGTCAAGATCCGCGCCGAGCCCTTGACGTCCCGCTCGTTGTAGTTGCCGTCGCCGACCGTGTGCAGCTCGAGCAGCTCGCGGCCGAGGTTCTCGTTGGGGTGTTCCTTCGTCGACTCGGCGGCGTCGAGGTAGATGAGCATGGCCGGATGGGTCGCGGCGGCCATGAGCATGTCCTCGAACCGCCCCAGCGCGTGCTCGCGCACCTTGTTGCCGTAGTCGACGCGATGCGTGAACTGGGCGTCGCCGAGCGCCGGCACGTGCAGGTGGTTCTCCCAGAACTCCGCCATGACCTCGAAGACCTGTCTCTTCGAGACCATCCGCCGCATCATCGACCAGCGGGCGTAGTCGTTCATGACCTCCCAGCCGCCCTCGACGCCGGTGATCTGGCGCTGCCAGAGCTCCTTGGGGCCGCGCTTGAGGCTCGGCCACCAGGCCTGGAGCTGTCCGGCTTTGCGGTCCTTGATCGACTTCGGCTTGAGCTGCCGCTCGAACCAGGCGTGTGCTCCTCCGGCCCTGCGGACGTCGCGCGCGAGGTCGGGTGTCACCCCGTAGGAGAAGCGACTGACCAGGTGACGTTCGTGCCTCGACAGCAGCTTGTCCGCGCCCTTGAACCGGGCGGGCAGGTAGTCCGACAGGTCGTCGGCAGCCGCAGCTCCCGCCGAGCCGCCGACCGCGGCCGACGCGAGCGCACCCGCCACGGCGAAGCGGCGGCCCACCGCAGCAGGTGCGCCACGAGTGGCGCCGGCGGTGGTGTGCGGTGCGGTCGGCGGAGCCGGGTGGACGCGGGGGGTGGCGGCCATGTGAGGAACTCCCGAGGCATGGGGGACGGGTTCGGGCTCCCCCCGCAGAGCCGCCCCAGCACCATAGGGCAGCCCGGTCCGGTTGTGCAGGAGTCTCAGGCAATCCCGCTCTGGCGCGGGAACCACGAGGACGAGCCGGTCAGGGGATCCGTGTCCTCCCGGGCGACCGGCGTCCCGTGCCCGACGACCTGCTCGCCGGGCTCGGTCGCGTCGCCCACGTGCGGCGGTCAGGCCCCGTCGAAGCCGTTGAGCAGCAGGAAGAAGATCAGTGTGCCCAGGACGACCATCGCGATCCCGATGCCCATGCCCACCCAGCGGCCTCTGCTGACGCTGGCGTGCGGGCCGGCGACGCCGGGCAGCACCGAGCCGACGATGGCACCGAGCACAGCCATCGCGACGAGTGCGGCGGGCAGGATCCAGTTCTCCGTGTTCTCGCCGTCCAGAAAGGCGGCCGACAGGGGGAGGCTGAACACGCCGGCCGCGACGAGCACCAGCAACGCGAGGGGCCTGTGCAGGCCGGGGTGACCATCGGTCGCATGGTCTCTCGTACTCGACACAGCCGGACCGTACCGCTTGCGGCGTTCGTTGACACGCACCCCGCGACTGGCAGGATGAGCCACGCGGTCCACGCGGTCCACGCGGGTCCGGCCACCGGCCACCATCGCCGGCGGCGACACCCTGTCGACAGGAGTTCTCCGTGAAGCGTTTGACATCCATGCTCGCTGCCACCGCGATCGCAGCCAGCCTCCTGTCCGGCTGTGGCGGCGGGACCGACAGCTACTGCGATGCCTTGAAGGAGACCCAGAAGGACTTCGAGAACTTCGAGGGCTCCGACTTCTCGAGCTTCGAGGAGTTCACGGACCAGGTCGAGGAGTTCGCCGACGACGCGCCCGATGAGGTGAAGGACGACTGGAAGGTGCTGGCCGAGGCGTTCAAGGCCTTCGTGAAGGCGCTGGAGGACGCCGGGCTCGAGCCCGAGGACCTCGAGGGTCTCAGCAGCGGGGAGATCCCCGAGGACGTCGACATGGAGGCGCTCACCGAGGCCATGACCGAGGCGCAGGCGCTCGGCAGCGAGGAGTTCCAGAAGGCCACCGAGAACATCGAGAAGCACGCCAAGGAAGAGTGCGACATCGATCTCAGCACTTCCTGAGCCCCGAGCGGGGATTCCCCGACCGTCTCAGACCACTGGCCGGCACGGGCTGTGGTGCCCACCCGGGCACCACAGCCGTCCGGGGCGCACCGCCCCGCCCCTAGACTGACCCCGCCGTGACCGACCTGCTGCTTCTGGCCCTCGCGCTGCTGCTCATCGCGGCCTGTGGGTTGTTCGTCGCGGCTGAGTTCGCATTCGTCACCGTCGATCGGGCCCAGATCGACCGCGACGCGCTGGCCGGCGACCACGCGGCCCTGGGTGTGCAGAGCGCGCTGCGCTCGCTGTCCACCCAGCTCTCCGGGGCGCAGGTCGGGATCACCGTGACCAACCTGGCGATCGGCTTCCTGGCCGAGCCTGCGGTATCGCACCTCATCCGGGGCCCGCTCGAGTCGGCCGGTGTGCCCGGCGGTGCGGTCCGGCCGGTTGCGACTGCGATCGGGCTCGCCCTGGGCACGATCCTCACGATGGTCTTCGGCGAGCTCGTGCCGAAGAACCTGGCGATCGCCAAGCCGATGCAGACCGCCCGGGCCACCCAGCGGGCGATGCGGGCGTTCACGGCGGCGATGCGGCTGCCCATCCGGTTCCTCAACGGCTCGGCGAACGCCTTCATCCGCCGGATCGGGCTCGAGCCCCAGGAGGAGCTGCGCTCGGCGCGCAGCTCGACCGAGCTGGCCTCTCTCATCTCGCGGTCGGCCTCGGTCGGGACGCTCGACCCCGACACGGCGGAGCTCATGGAACGCTCGGTCGAGTTCGGCACCCGCACGGCCGGCGAGATCATGACCCCGCGGGTCCGGACCCTGTCGCTCGAGGTGGGCGACCGGGCGCTGCAGGTGATCGAGCTGGCACGAAGCAGTGGCCACTCGCGGTTTCCGGTCCTCGACGCCGACGACACGGTCGTCGGTACCGTCCACGTCAAGAACGCGGTGGCCCTTCCGGTCCACGAGCGGGCGACCACCCGGGTCAAGCACCTCATGGTCAAGCCGATCGTCGTGCCGGACTCACTGCGGCTCGACCCGCTGCTGGCCCTGCTCCGCAGTGACGGATTCCAGCTGGCGGTGGTGCTGGACGAGTACGGCGGCCACGCCGGGATCGTCACGCTCGAGGACGTGGTCGAGGAGATCGTCGGGGACATCGCCGACGAGCACGACCGGTTCGGCTCCCGGGCGCGGAAGCGCCGCGACGGCTCGTGGCTCCTGTCTGGGCTGCTGCGGCCCGACGAGGTCGAGGACCTCACCGGCGTGCCGCTGCCGGAGTCCGAGGACTACGACACCGTGGCAGGCCTGGTCCTGCAGGTGCTCGGCCGCATCCCTGAGCGCGGCGACATCGCCGAGGTGCCGGTGCCGGAGGCCTCCGACGACGACGCGTCCCGCCAGCGACTGGTCACGCTGAGCGTCGAGCACATGGACGGGCTGCGTGTCGACCGGGTGGCGATGCACGTCCTCGACGGTGAGCCGGGGGAGGAGCGATGAGTGGCCCCGTGGCATTGACGGTCGCCTTCCTCCTCCTGCTGGGCAACGCCTTCTTCGTCGGCGCCGAGTTCGCCCTTGTCTCCGCCAGGCGCACCCAGATCGAGCCGCGCGCCGACGCCGGGTCCGCGATGGCGCAGATCACGCTGCGCGCCATGGAGAACATGTCCCTGGTCATCGGCGTCAACCAGCTCGGCATCACCGTCTGCTCGCTGGTCCTCGGAGCTGTCGGCGAGCCCGCCGTGGCACACCTCGTCGAACCGGTGCTGCACGCCGCGCACGTGCCGGAGTCGCTGCTGCACCCGATCGCGTTCGTGATCGCCCTGTCGATCGTCGTCTATCTGCACGTCGTGCTCGGCGAGATGATCCCCAAGAACATCGCGCTCGCCGGCCCGGATCGGGCCGCGCTGGTGCTCGGCCCCCCGATCTGGGCGATCGTCACAGTCCTGCGTCCTGTCATCCTGGCGATCAACGCCTGCGCCTCGGTGGTCCTGCGGCTGGTCGGGGTGAGGATGATGGACGAGGTCAGCTCGACCTACACCCGCGAGGAGGTCGCGGCCCTGGTCGAGGAGTCCCGAGGAGAAGGGCTCATCGAGCCGGAGGAGTACGACCGGCTCGCCGGCGCCCTCGGCTTCACCGAGAAACCTGTGGCGACCGTGCTCATGCCACCGGAGTCCCTCACCACGGTGCGTCGAGGGTCGACGGGTGCGGACGTAGAGGCGTTGTGCGCCGCCACCGGCTTCAGCCGCTTCCCCGTGGTCGACGACCGGGACGGCGGGCTGCTCGGCTATCTGCACATCAAGGACGTGCTCGAGACCGACGAGACATTGCGTCACCGGGTCATCGAGGACAAGTGGGTGCGACCGTTCGCGCCGGTCGCCGCGGACGACCTGCTCCACGACGCGCTGGAGACGCTCCAGCGCAAGGGCGCGCATATGGCGGTGGTCGTCGACGGGGACGGTACGACGCTGGGGCTCGCGACCCTCGAGGACGTCATCGAGGAGCTGGTCGGGGAGATCCGCGACGCCGCGCACCTCGATGAACGATCCGACGAGCGCCCCAGCGAGCGTGCTCACGACCCGCGATGACCTGCACCATTACCCTTTGGTCGTGACTGAGCCGGACCGGGTGACGCAGCCGCCGAGCACTCGCGTCTGGACCGTCCCCAACCTGCTCAGCATGGCGCGGCTGGCCGGGGTGCCGGTCTTCCTCTACCTGGTGCTCGGCCCGGAGGCCGACGGATGGGCGCTGGTCGTCCTCATGGTGTCCGGTGTCACCGACTACCTCGACGGCTACCTCGCCCGCAAGCTCAACCAGCAGACCGTCGTCGGACAGATCCTCGACCCGGTCGCCGACCGGCTCTACATCCTGGCCGTGGTCATCGGGCTGGCGCTGCGCGACGTCATCCCGTGGTGGCTCGCGGTCTCCCTGCCCCTTCGCGACCTCCTCATGTGGGGGCTGGTGCCCCTCCTGCGCACCCGCGGCTACAGCGCGCTGCCCGTGCACTTCCTCGGCAAGGCCGCGACGTTCAACCTGCTCTACGCGTTCCCGCTCCTGCTCCTGGGCGACGGAGAGGGCACGATCGCCCGGTTGGCCGAGGTCTTCGGCTGGGCGTTCGCCTTCTGGGGTGTGGGGCTCTACTGGTGGGCGGGCGTGCTCTACGCCTACCAGGTCCATCGGCTGCTGGCGACCACCGAACGCCGCCCGCGTCAGGTCCGCGCGAGAACCCCCGATGACTGAGACCCGCGAGCGTTCCGCCGGGGACCGGGCACGCACCCCGTTGCTCGAGCTGGTCACCCGCGAGTCGCTCGACCTCGACTACCAGGAGGTCGCGAGCCGGCGCGCGAAGCCCGGCCCGGTCAACGGGCCCACCCCCCACCGGGGCGCCGCAGTCGCGGTTGGCGTCTTCGGGCTGCTGGTGGCGGTCGCGGCTGTCCAGAACTCGCGCAACGCCGACGTCGACAAGGCCAGCCGGGACGCACTGGTCGAGCGCATCGAGGTGCGCAAGGACGCCGTTTCGTCGATCCAGGACCGGATCGTGGAACTGAGGGCGACGAACGAGCGCCTGGTCGACCGGGTGGTCGACCTGGTCGCGACCACCGAGAACGTCGACGAGGCACGCCAGGACCTGGCGCTGGGCGCCGGCTTCGTGGCGGTCGAGGGCCCTGGGCTCCGGGTGACCGTGGACGACCAGCCGCAAGGGGATCCTGACGGCCTGGTGCGAGCGACCGACCTTCGGGTCCTGGTCAACGGACTGTGGCAGGCGGGAGCGGAGGCGATCGCCATCAATGGACGGCGGCTGACCTCCCTCAGCGCGATCGTGAACTCCAGCATCGCCATCCAGGTCAACAAGGGCCCGCTGTCCCCGCCCTACGTCGTCGAGGCCATCGGCGGGCAGAACCTGGACGCCGACTTCGTCGAGACGGGGTCCGGCCTGACCTTCCTCGCCCTGGCCGAACAGTTCGGATTTGTGGTCGAACGTGACACTGTGTCGTCGCTGCTGGTGCCCGCGGCCCCGGCGGCGATGCAGCGGCTGCGCTTCGCGGAGCGGCCGTCCGCCAACGGACCAGGAGACCAGGGGGACTCGAACCCGTGATCGCAGTGCTCGGACTCGTCGTCGGGATCGTGCTGGGGCTGCTCCTGCGCCCCGACGTACCGCTCGCCCTCGAGCCCTACCTGCCGATCGCCGTCGTGGCCGCGCTGGACGCGGTGTTCGGCGGGTTGCGTGCCTACCTGGACGGCATCTTCGACGACAAGGTCTTCGTCATCTCCTTCGTCAGCAACGTCGTGATCGCCGCCGGCATCGTCTTCCTCGGCGACCAGCTCGGGGTCGGTGGGCAGCTGTCCACAGGGGTGATCGTGGTCCTCGGCATCCGGATCTTCGCCAACGTCGCCGCCATCCGCAGGCACCTTTTCCATGCCTGAGACAGAGCGCGCTGAGGAGCGGCCGGGGGATCGTGGCCGGGGGCTGCTGTGGCGCGCGCTGCTCCGCCCGACCCGGGTCCAGCTCACCGTTGCGGTGCTCCTCGCGGTCGTCGGGTTCGCAGGTGTGACTCAGGTGCGCACCAACACAGTCGACGACACCTACGCCGGGCTGCGGGAGCAGGACCTCATCGACATTCTCGACGGTCTCGCCGGGACGGCGCAGCGGGCGCAGGCGGAGATCCAACGCCTGGAGGAGACCCGCGACGACCTGTTGTCGGAGACCCGATCCCGCGAGGCGGCCCTCGAGGCGGCGCGCAACGAGCTCGAGACGCTGTCGATCATCGCCGGGACCGTGGCAGTGACCGGCCCCGGAGTGCGGATCACCATCAAGGAGGTCGCCGGACAGGTGCGCGTCGAGCCGTTCATCGACATGGTGCAGGCACTGCGGAGCGCGGGTGCGGAGGCCATCCAGATCAACGGCTCTGTCCGGGTCGTCGCCTCGACGTCGTTCCAGGACGTCCGCGGTGGGATCCTGGCGGGCGGTCAGGTCCAGAAGGCGCCATTCATCATCGACGTGATCGGCTCTCCGGAGGCGCTCGGAGCAGCGCTCCTGTTCCCGGACGGCCCGGCGGACCAGTTCGCCAAGGACGACGTCGCCGAGCTGACCTACGACGAGCTGACCTCGCTCGACATCGAGTCCGTGCACCAAGCGACCCCACCGGAGGTCGCCGAGCCCCAGACCGATGAGTAGGTTTGCCGACATGTACCCCGATGACCTCCTCTACACCTCCGAGCACGAATGGCTACGCCGTCCCGGTGAGACCGATGGCTCGGTGCGGGTCGGGATCACCCACTACGCACAGGACGCGCTGGGCGACATCGTCTACGTCTCCCTGCCCGAGCTCGGCCAGACCGTCGAGGCGGGCTCGACCTGCGGCGAGCTGGAGTCCACCAAGTCGGTCAGCGACGTCTACGCCCCGGTGTCGGGCGAGGTGGTCGCCCGCAACGACTCGCTGGATGCCACCCCCGAGCTGGTCAACAACGACCCCTACGGCGGGGGGTGGCTCTTCGAGGTGGTCCCGAGCGACACCAGCCAGCTCGACGGGCTCCTCGACGCGGCGACCTACGAGGAGTCCCTCGGCGGCTGAGCCGGGCTCGCCGGCGAGTTCCTGGCCGGGATCCTGGCCGAGCCGCGTGTCCCTGAGCGGACGCCCGGGTTCTTGATAGGTTCGCAGGACAGGCCAGCCGGTCGCCTACGAGGCCAGTCATGAGGGGAGCCACGATGCCGTTCTGCACCAACTGCGGGCATCACAACCCCGACAGCGCGCGCTTCTGCTCCCAGTGCGGCACCCGGCTCGAAGCGACCGACAGTTCGGTGCCCGAGGGCGCGGGAGAGTCGACCGCCACCATCCAGATCGGCGGCGTCCCGGAGTCCGCGGCCAAGACCGACACCTCCGACCGCCAGCTCAACCCGGTGGACGCGGCGGCAGTCGATGCGCTGCCCAGCGGCCACGCCCTGCTCGTCGTGCAGCGCGGCCCGGGCTCGGGCAGCAGGTTCCTGCTCGACAAGGACGTCGTGCACGCGGGACGCAACCCGGACAGCGACATCTTCCTCGACGACGTGACGGTCTCGCGTCAGCACGCGGAGTTCCACCGCACGGGAGACTCGTTCACGGTCACCGACTCCGGCAGCCTCAACGGCACCTACGTCAACCGCGACCGCATCGACACAGTGCACCTGACCGACGGCGACGAGGTCCAGGTCGGCAAGTACCGGCTCGTCTTCTTCGCGGGGCACACGCCTTGACCTCGGGCGCCGCACGGCCGGGCGCCGAAGAGCCGGCCTCCGGGCTGATGAACATCGGGCAGGTCCTTGAGCTGCTGCGCCCGGAGCACCCGACGATCAGCATCCCCAAGATCCGCTTTCTCGAGGAGCAGGGGCTCGTCTCGCCCGAACGGACGCCGGCCGGCTACCGCAAGTACTCCCACGCCGACGTGGAGCGGCTGCGCTACGTGCTGGTGCTGCAACGTGACCACCACCAGCCGCACAAGCGGATCGCGGAGATCCTCGACGCGATCGACCGGGGGCTGGAGCCACCACCGTTGATGTCACTCACCCCGACCGTGCCCGAGGTGGCGCTGTCGTCCGACGGGATGCCGAGCCCCGAGTCCTTCCGTCGCAACGACGACCTGCGTCTCTCGCGCAAGGAGGTGCTCAAGATCGCCGAGATCTCCGACGAGCTCCTCGGCCAGCTGGAGGATTTCGGGCTTGTGGCAGCCAGGCCCGGCACCGGACATTTCGACACCGACGCGCTGGTCGTCTGCACCACCGCCCGCGAGCTCGCGGCGTACGGCCTCGAGCCCCGGCACCTGCGCGCCTTCAAGGCCGCAGCCGACCGCGAGGTGGGGTTGGTCGAGCAGGTGGTCGCGCCCCAACGCCGCGCCACCGATGCCGCCGCCCGAGCCCGGACCGAGGACACCGTCGCGCAGATCGCGGCTCTGTCGCTGAAGCTGCACGCGACGTTGGTGAAGTCCGGCCTCAAGCGCCTGTGACGGGTGGGCCTAGCGGCGTAGTCTGGCGACGTGCGCGAAGTCGACGTCATGGGAGTCAGGGTCGAGATGCCCTCCAACCAGCCGATCGTGCTTCTGCGCGAGGTCACCGGCGAGCGCTACCTACCGATCTGGATCGGCGCCGTCGAGGCCACTGCTATCGCGTTCGCCCAGCAGGGCGTCGTCCCCCCGCGACCGCTCACCCACGACCTGATGAAGGACATGCTCGACGCGACCGGCAACAGCCTCGACGAGGTGCGCATCACCGAGGTCCGCGATGGGGTCTTCTTCGCCACCCTGGTGTTCGGCTCCGGCGCCGAGGTCAGCGCCAGGCCTTCGGACTCCATCGCCCTCGCCCTGCGGACCGGGACCCGCATCGTCTGTGCCGAGGAGGTGCTCGACGAGGCCGGGCTCGCGGTGCCCGCCGAGCAGGAGGACGAGGTCGAGAAGTTCCGGGAGTTCCTCGACCAGGTCACTCCCGAGGACTTCGACGCCCACTGAGAGCCCGGCCCGAGCGAAGCGAGGGTCGGGCGAGCAGTGGGCCCGAGCCCGAAGCTCAGGTCGACGTGGCGCAGCGAACGCAACCATCAACCTCTACCTCAGGGTGAGACACACCCCGCGAGCCTCGTTGACCCGGCCACCCACCCGACGTACCTTGAACTGTCGCCGTTGTAACTCCAACGCTGTTGTACGACCACGTGGAGCGAGCGGCCATCGGGACTTCAGAGGAGCAGCCGTGAACGAGCACGGAACGCAAGGGCAGCAGGACCCACAGACGACTGTCGACGCGGCGCTGGCGGCCGAGACGGCCGGTGAGCAGGGTCTGCTCTTCACCGACGACGTCTCGCCCCTGCCCAGCGACACCGGCTACCGGGGTCCCACGGCGTGCAACGCGGCGGGAATCACCTACCGACAGCTCGACTACTGGGCGCGCACCGGTCTGGTCGAGCCGACCGTACGCAGTGCGACAGGGTCGGGCTCGCAGCGGCTCTACTCCTTCCGCGACATCCTCATCCTCAAGGTGATCAAGCGACTGCTGGACGCCGGCATCTCGCTCCAGCAGATCCGCACCGCGGTCTCCCACCTGCGCGAGCGGGGCACCGACGACCTCACGCGCGTCACCTTGATGAGTGACGGGGCCTCGGTCTACGAGTGCACCAGCAACGACGAGGTCATCGACCTGCTCCAGGGCGGTCAGGGTGTCTTCGGCATCGCCATCGGCGGCGTGTGGCGCGAGATCGAGGGCACCCTCGCCGAGCTGCCCAGCGAGCGCACCGCCACTGACGAGTCGCCGGTCGCAGGCGACGAGCTCGCCGCTCGACGCGCCGCGCGTCAGACCGGCTAGCCACGGGGTTAGACTCGGCTTCGCTGACAATCCCGCACGGGAGAGTCCCTCTGCTGCACTGATGGGGGACGCCGAAGGGGCAACTCCTCCTCAGAACCTCTCAGGCACCAGGACCGCGCGGGCCAGGCAACTCTGAAGCCCCACTGTGGGGGCGACAGAGGGGGAGGGTTCCGAGCCGATCCCAGGAGCCCCCATGTCATTCGTGGAGTCGCAGTTCGCCGAGCGTCACATCGGGCTGCGCAGCGCCGACATCGACCACATGCTCGAGGTGGTCGGCCACGAGTCGCTCGACGGGCTGATGTCCGCGGCGGTCCCCGGAGGCATCAGGACGGCCGCGTCACTGGAACTGCCACACGCCGCGACCGAGGAGGCCGTCGCCGCCGAGCTCAGAGGTCTGGCCGCGCGCAACCGGGTCGCCGAGCCGATGATCGGCCTGGGCTACCACGGCACGCTGACCCCGCCGGTCATCCGGCGCAACGTGCTCGAGGACCCGAGCTGGTACACCGCCTACACGCCGTACCAGCCGGAGATCTCGCAGGGCCGGCTCGAGGCGCTGCTCAACTTCCAGACCGTCGTCGGCGACCTGACGGGGCTGCCGATCGCCAACGCGTCCCTGCTGGACGAGGGCACCGCGGCTGCGGAGGCGATGACGCTGATCCGCCGCGGCAACCGTAAGGCGGCCGGCCCCTTCGTCGTCGACGCCGACGCACTGCCGCAGACCATCGAGGTCGTGCGCACCAGGGCCGATGCGATGGGGATCGACGTCGTGGTGGCCGACCTCGCCGAGGGGCTGCCCGAGGGCGAGCTCTGTGGGGTCCTGCTGCAGTATCCCGGTGCCTCAGGCCGGGTCATCGACCCGCGGCCGGTCATCGAGGAGGCGCACGCCCGCGACGGGCTGGCGGTGGTCGCCGCCGACCTGCTCGCCCTGACGCTGCTCGAGGCCCCCGGAGCGTTCGGTGCGGACGTCGTGGTCGGGTCGACCCAGCGCTTCGGTGTGCCCCTCTTCTACGGCGGTCCGCACGCCGGCTACATGGCCGTCGCGGCCGGGCTCGAGCGACACCTGCCCGGGCGGCTGGTCGGCGTGTCGGTCGACGCCGAGGGGCGGCCGGCCTACCGCCTCGCACTGCAGACCCGCGAGCAGCACATCCGCCGCGACAAGGCGACCTCCAACATCTGCACCGCGCAGGTGCTGCTGGCCGTCGTGGCCTCGATGTACGCCGTCTACCACGGACCCGACGGCCTCAAGGCGATCGCGGGCCGGGTCCACGACCTGGCCGCCCGCGCCGCGGCATCGCTCTCGGGCGCTGGGCTGACGGTCCTGACCGACCGGTTCTTCGACACGTTCCGGGTGTCCGTCCCCGGCCGCGCCGCGGAGGTCGTGGCCGTCGCCCGCGCGGAGGGCCTGCACCTGCTCCTGGTCGACGACGACACCGTGGGCTTGTCCTTCTCCGAGGTGAGCACGGCCGCCACGCTGCGCAAGGTGCACGCCGCGTTCGGGGTCACGCCCCAGCGGACCGAGCCTGCGGACGCGCTCCCCGGCGACCTGGTCCGCAGCACCCCCTTCCTCACCCACGAGGTGTTCTCCAGCCACCACAGCGAGACCCAGATGCTGCGCTACCTGCGGCGGCTGTCCGCCCGTGACTATGCACTGGACCGCGGGATGATCCCGCTCGGCTCGTGCACCATGAAGCTCAACGCGACCACGGAGATGGAGCCGGTCTCGCTGCCGGGGTTCGCCGACCTGCACCCGTTCGCCCCGGCCGAGGACGCGCAGGGCTACGCCGAGCTCGTCGGCCAGCTGGAGTCATGGCTGGCCGAGGTGACCGGCTACGACTCGGTCTCGATCCAACCCAACGCCGGCTCCCAGGGCGAGCTCTCCGGCCTGTTGGCCATCCGGGCCTACCACCGCGCCAACGGCGACCACGCCCGCAACGTCTGTCTCATCCCGTCGTCGGCGCATGGCACCAACGCCGCCTCCGCGGTGATGGCCGGAATGCGCGTGGTCGTGGTCAAGGCGAACGACGACGGGTCGGTCGACCTCGACGACCTGCGCGCGCAGTGCGAGACCCATGCCCAGGACCTCGCGGCGATCATGGTCACTTATCCCTCGACCCACGGTGCCTACGAGAACACGATCAGCGACCTGTGCAAGATCGTCCACGACCACGGGGGACAGGTCTACGTCGACGGCGCCAACCTCAACGCCCTGCTCGGCTACGCCAAACCTGGCGAGTTCGGCGGCGACGTCTCGCACCTCAACCTCCACAAGACGTTCTGCATCCCGCACGGCGGTGGAGGACCGGGCGTCGGCCCGGTCGCGGTGCGCGCCCACCTCGCGCCCTACCTGCCAACCCATGGGATGCACCCCGACCCGGCCAAGCGCGAGGGCATCGGACCGATCAGTGCCGCGCCCTACGGCTCGGCGGGCATCCTGCCCATCTCCTGGGCCTACGTCCGGCTGATGGGCGCCGAGGGGCTGACCCGCGCGACCGCCGTTGCCGTGCTGTCGGCCAACTACGTCGCGGCCCGGCTCGGCGAGCACTTCCCGGTGCTCTACCGCGGCCATGGGGGGCTGGTGGCGCACGAGTGCATCCTGGACGTCCGTGGTCTCACCAAGGACACCGGCGTCACCGTCGACGACGTGGCCAAGCGGCTCATCGACTACGGCTTCCACGCGCCGACGATGTCCTTCCCGGTCGCGGGCACGTTGATGGTCGAGCCGACCGAGTCCGAGGACCTCGGCGAGCTCGACCGGTTCTGCGAGGCGATGATCGCGATCAAGGCGGAGATCGACCGGGTCGGTGCGGGGGAGTGGACTCCCGAGGACTCACCCCTGCGCGGTGCACCGCACACCTCCCGGGCCCTGGTGGGCGAGTGGGACCGCGGCTACTCCCGTGAGCTCGCGGTGTTCCCCACCGGACCGGACCCCGACAAGTACTGGCCGCCGGTGGCACGCATCGATCAGGCCTACGGCGACCGCCATCTGGTCTGCGCCTGCCCGCCCCCGGAGGCCTTCGCCGAGCAGTAGACCGCGATGGTGCAGGGCTGTCCCGCCCGAGCGAGCGCCCCCGATCCGGCCACCCGGAGGGGGCCTGCGCGCCTGGTCCTGCATCCCTACCTGGTCGCCCAGGTCGGGGAGATCGAGCATCTGGACCCACAGGTGCGGCGCGACGGACCGGGTGGGGTCCACGGCATCCGGAAGGCATGTCGCCGCCTCCGGGCCGTGCTGGCCGCGTACGGTCCGCTTCTCGACCGGAGGCAGGCCGAGCCGCTCCGGGCCGAGCTGCGCTGGTTCGCGGGCGAGCTGGGGGAGGCCCGTGACCACGAGGTGGTCCGGACGCGACTAGACCGGCTGCTCGACGAGCAGCCCGACGAGCTGGTGGTCGGTCCGGTGCATGCGCGCCTGCAGGCGTGGGGTGAGGCCGGGACGACCCTGACGCGCCGCGCCGCCTTGGAGGTCCTGGGCTCCGCCAGGTACCACCAGCTCCGGACCGCTCTCGACGGGCTCGTCGACGAGCCCGCCTGGACCGGGCATGCGGAGACGCGTGCCGACCAGGTGCTCCCGCGGCGGATCCGGAAGGAGTGGGTCCGGACCCAACGGGTCCGTCGGGAGACGGAGGACCCGCACGAGCTGCGCAAGGCCGCCAAGCGGCTACGCCACGCGCTCGAGGTCGTCGAGCCGGTCTGGCCGACGCGAGCGGCTGGTCCGCGCGAAGCGGCACAGGCCCTCACCGAGGTCCTGGGCGCGCGACAGGACACGGTGACCGCCCGGTCAGCCTTGGTGGTCCTCTCCCGTGCTGCCTCGAGCGCCGGGGAGGACACGTTCACCTACGGGCGCCTCCACGCGGAGGAGGAGCGCAACGAGGCCTCGCTGCTCGCCCAGGCTCGGAGCGCCTGGCGCGACCTCGAGGCCGCCATGGACCTCGCTGACTGGTGACCCCCGCGAGGATCAGACGCCCGCGTCCCACAGACGGGCCACCCGAGGGCCGAACCGTCCAGCCGCGGGCGGGGTGGTGCCGGGCGGCAACACGATGTTCTCGATCTTGCCCCGGACGAGGAACTCGCCCTTGCGGGTGAGCGCGATCCAGTCGATGCGGGTGCGGCGCACGGTGAGGATGACCGAGCTGTTCCTGGCGATCCTGACGACGCCATCGGGGTTGGGCTCCTTGAACGAGCCGTAGAGGAAGCGGATCTTGAAGTCCGCCGGGTTCTTCACCTTGATCTTGCCGGGCTTGCCGGGCAGCGCCTTCGCGGTGATCGCCGGCGGCTCGTTGATGGTCAGGGTGATCGTGCCGGCGACCAGCGTCTCGAAGTCGCAGGCGTAATAGGTGAACGTGTAGGTGCCGGGCTTGGCCCTCGTGCCCGAGATGAGCAGCAGCGTCTCGCTCGGCTGGCCCTCCTCGTCGAACCCGGCGATCAGGCTGACCCGCTTGTAGCTCGACTCGGCGATCCGGCAGATGGCCAGGTCGTCGCCGTCGGCGTCCGTGTCGTTGGCCAGCGGCGCGACCTCGACGATGTTGCCGGGGTACATCGAGGCAGTGTCGGCAACGGTGACCGGTGCCGCCGCCTGGGCCGGCGCGGCGAGCACCACCAAGCCGAGGGCCGAGGTGGCGATGGTCAGCAAGATGGCGGCGGCACGACGGCTCCGGGTCATGGGCGGAGCCTAACCCGCTACTGGGCCGGGGAGACGCTCGACATGTTGAAGTCGGGCACCCGGATCGCGGGAGTCGCCGTGCGGGAGAAGTAGTCGTCGCCCCACTCCCGGCTGAAGCTGGGCACCGTGGCCGACGCGTGCGAGAACCGGCGGAGCAGGTCGACCGGGCTCTCGTTCCAGCGGAAGTTGTTGACCACCCCCACGATCTCGCCACGTTCGACCTTGTAGACACCGTCGCGGGTGAGGCCGGTCAGGAGCAGGGTCTGCGGGTCCACTTCCCGGATGTACCAGAAGCACGTGACCAGGAGCCCGTCGTCCATGCCCGCCACCAGATCGTCGACCGAGCCGCTCCCGCCGTCGATGTCGAGCACGAGGTTGTCGATCGCAGGGGTGACCGGCTGGCTCGTCATCGACGCGGAGTGCCGGGTCTGCACCAGGGAGGTCAGCTCGCCCCCGCGGATCCAGTCGGTGCGCTCGAGTCCGATGCCGTTGTCGAACACCGAGCTCTCGTTGGACGAGGACGCCGCCATCGCGAACGGTGCGCACTCCAGCCCGGGGAACGCCGGGTCGGAGTAGAGGGTGACCTCCGGTCGGGTGATGACCTCGCCGATCCGGGTGCCCGTCGGGCGGCGGCTGTAGACCGACTGCCCCTCCCAGGCGACCCGCGCGCCGGCGTACCAGTAGGCGTCGATCATCACGTCGGCGACCGAGCTGGGCGGGAGGATCGTGTCGTAGCGGCCCGCCTCGAGATGGAGGCGGTGCTTGCCCCAGCCGAGCCGCTGGGCCAGCGCCGCGTCGAAGGCGAGCGGGTCGACGTCGGCGAAGTCGCGGGTGGCCCCGCCCACCCAGGCGCTCTGGCTCAGGTCCGCCGGCTTGCCGGTGCAGGCCCAATGGCCGGTGGGCTGGACGTGGCGCAGCCGCAGACCGGTGGACGACCCGAGGTAGGTGGTGGTGACCTCGTGGTTGACGAACCCGTAGAGCACCCGACCCTCGGCACTCGCGCGTCCGAACGCCTCGCCGAGCGCGGGGGCGAACTCGTCGTAGACAGTGATGTCGGTGCGCCCCGGCCCGAGGTCCCAGTCGCCCGACTGGCGGTCCCGGACGAGCTCGGCCGCGTCCTCGGCCGGACCGGCCGCCCGGGCGGCGGCGTACGCCGCCTCGACGAGCTCGGTGACCTGGGCCTGCGTGCTTGCGCTGCCGCTGACCGAACCGACCGAGGTTCCTCCGGCATCTGCGCCAGCGCGGTGGACGAAGGCAATGACGGTCACCTGGATGCCGTGCATCACGCCGTTGGTGGTGAGGGTGTTGTTGGCCCAGCGCAGGTTGGCGCTGGTGGCGTCGCGGACGATGACGACGGTGTCGTCGGCGACCGATGTGGCGAGCGCGTGCTCGACCAGGGACTGCGGCGTGACTGGGCTGCTGGCGATGGCGGAGCTCACTGGCCGCCCTCCTCGGTGGTGTTGAGGATCCGGATGTCGCGGAACAGGCAGACCGGTGCGCCGTGGCTCACCGCCGCGACCTGCCCGGGCTGGGCCTTGCCGCAGTTGAAGGCACCGTGCAGCTCCCACGTGTCCGGGCCGCCGACGGCCTCCATGGCGCCCCAGAAGTCCGTCGTGGTGGCCTGGTAGGCGACGTCGCGCACCTGGCCGACGAGCTCGCCCTTCTCGATCCGGTAGAACCGCTGGGCGGTGAACTGGAAGTTGAAGCGCTGCATGTCGATCGACCACGACTTGTCGCCCACGACGTAGAGGCCGTGCCCGACGCTGCTGATCAGCTCCTCGCAGCTGGGACCGTCGGGAGCCGGCTGGAGCGAGACGTTGGCCATCCGCTGGATGGGGATGTGCCCGGGGGAGTCGGCGTAGGCGCAGCCGTTGGAGCGGCCCGCGTTGAGTTCCGGTTTCATGTGTCCCATCGGACGGTCGAGCTGGTAGCCGACCAACACCCCGTTCCGCACGATGTCCCATGACTGGGTCTGGACGCCCTCGTCGTCGTAGCCGACCGTCGCGAGCCCGTGCTCGATGGTGCGGTCGCCGGTCACGTTCATCACCCGCGAGCCGTACTGGAGCGTGTTCAGCTTGTCGTAGGTCGCGAACGAGGTGCCGGCGTAGTTGGCCTCGTAGCCGAGGGCCCGGTCCAGCTCGGTGGCGTGGCCGATCGACTCGTGGATGGTGAGCCACAGGTTGGAGGGATGGATCACCAGGTCGTAGCGCCCGGCCTCGATGCTGGGTGCCTTGAGCTTTTCGGCGAGCAGCTCCGGAACCTCGTCGAGCTCGACGTCCCAGTCGTAGCCGCCGGCCGAGGCGGGGTCGGTGAGGTACTCCCATCCCTTGCCGACCGGGGGCGCGATGCTGGACATCGAGTCGAACGTGTCGGCGCCGGCGCCCATGGCCTCGAACGTCGGGTGGATGCGGATCCGCTGCTGGGTCGTCGTCGTCCCGGCCAGGTCGGCGTAGTACTTGTTCTCCTGGACCTGCTGTGCGGAAGCGGAGGCGTGGTCGACCGCGGCGCCCTGGCGCAGCCGGTCGGTCCAGTCCACGAGCAGGTCGACCTTCTCCGCGGTCGGCACGTCGAGCGGGTTGACGACGTACGACGAGACCCAGGTGACGTCGTCGTAGACCGGCTCGGGCGCGAGCTCGACCGGAACGGTCGTCATCTCTGCGGCGACCGCGGCGACCGCGACCGCGCGCTCGGCGAGCCGCACGGCCTCGTCGTTGGTGAGGATGACGCCGGAGGCGAAGCCCCAGGCTCCGCGGTGGATCACCCGGACCGCGAAGCCCAGGTCCTCGGTGTCGCTCGCGCCCTGGAGCGCGCCGTCGCGGACCCCGACGTGCTGGTAGCGCACCCGCTCGAAACGGAAGTCCGCGTGGGTGACACCGAGCTCCTGCGCGCGGGCGAGTGCGGCGGCCCCCAGCTCGCGGTAGGGCAGCGCGGTGAAGGTGGGGTCGATCTCCGGCATGCGCCCGAACCTATCCCGTGCCTGATCGATGTCGCGCGGCCATTAGGTTTGGCTCCATGGCGGCTCCCGCGTGGCTCGGCATCGGTGCCCAGCGCAGCGGGACGACGTGGTTCACCGATCTCCTGACCCAGCACCCGCAGGTCGGTCTCGGCACCAACGGCAAGAAGGAGCAGCACCTGCTCCACAAGGTCGCCGACGGCCGCGAGCCGGCCGCGGCCTACCTCGACCTGTTCCCGGACGACGGCGTGATGCGGGGGGAGTGGACCCCCCAGTCGCTGCGACACGCCTCCGCCCCGGCCGCGGCCGCGCGCCACGTGCCGGACTCGCTCGTGCTGGTCCTGCTGCGTGAGCCGGTGGAGCGCTTCAGGTCTGCGATGCGGCTGCACGCGACGCGGCTCGCGGCAACGGGGAAGTCGTCGTGGCCCTACCCCGTGCCGATCACGGTGCAGACCTGGACCGGCTTCTACGCCGACCAGCTGGCGGCGTGGGCGCACCACGTCGGGCGCGACCGGATGCGGGTCATGGTCTACGAGACGGTCCGCGCCGACCCGCAGACCCACGCCGACGCCGTCTGGCGGTCCCTCGGCCTGGAGCCGGTGCCGCTCCACGACGTCGACAGCGCCTCCGGGTCGAGCAGCCGCGCGGACTGGGACTGGCCGGAGGGGCTGAAGGAGTCGCTCGAGGTCCTCTACGCGCCGCAGCGCGCGCGTCTCACCGACGAGTGGGGCCTCGACCTCAGCGCGTGGCAGACACACCAGTAGCGACCCAGGTCCAGGCGGTCACCTCGAACGGGCCGTCGCCGAGCCGCGCCCGGCACCGCTCGCGGAGCGCGGCCACCTCTTCGGGCGTCCGGGTCGCGAGGTAGTCGCCGACCGAGCCGGCCGGCGAGAGGTAGGGCGTCCACCACTCCTCGAACGAAGCCATCGGCACGGTGACGGACAGCTCGCCGCCGTGGACGTCGGTGAGACCGGCGTCCTCGAACATCTGCTCCAGCTCGCCCTGGTGTGAGCCGGCCGAGGCCTCGGCGACACCACCGGGATCGAGCTCCTCCACCGCCGACCAAAACGGCGTGAGGGGTCCACGCCCGCCGGGGTGGTCCCAGACGCTGGCGGCCACCAACGCGCCAGGCTTCGCCACCCGGTGCATCTCGCGCAGCCCGCGCGCGGGGTCGCGCATGAAGTGCACGACGAGCTGCGCCAGCACCGCGGCGTAGGAAACGTCCGGCCAGGGCAGCTCCTCGGCCGAGCCCTGCCGGACGTCGACCCCCGGCAGCCGGGCTCGGGCGGCCTCGACGAAGGCGGGGGTCGGGTCGATCGCGTCGACCCGGTCGGCGCCGTACTGCTCGACGAGGACCGCGGTCAGCACCCCCGGGCCGCAGCCCACGTCGAGCACCCGGCCGTCCGGCGGGAGGTCGACCAGGTCGGCGAACGCCGGGGCGAGCGGCTCGGAGAACCGGCCCATGAAGCGGGCGTAGGAGTCAGCGTCGCTGAATGCCACGTCAGGACCCTACGGCGGACTCCCCGTCCTGTCCCCGGTCGCTGTCGGCCTCGGGGGCGACCAGCTCCTCGAGGTCGGGGTCGGTGCGCCACAGGGAGAGCATGGGCTCGACTCTCGCCGCGTCCTCGACGAGCTCGGGGGCCTGGATCTGGCGAACGCCGCGGTCCACGGGGTCGACCGACTTCAGCTCCTTGTCAGCGACCTTGAGGTCCCGCATCTTGCGGGCCTGAGGGAGGACCCGACCCTCGACCGTGCCGATCGTCTCGTTGTAGGCCTTCACCGTCCGGTCGAGGGCACGGCCGAGGGTGTCGAACCTGTTGCCCATCACGCCGAGGCGTTCGTAGAGCTCGCGTCCCAGGCGAGCGACTTCTGCGGCATCCTCGGCAAGCGCCGCCTGCTTCCAGCCGTAGGAGATCGCACGCAGCATCGCGATCAGCGTCGTCGGGGTGGCGATGACGACATCCCTCGTCGCCGCGTATTCGTAGAGGTCGGGCATCTGGTCGAGCGCGGCGGAGAAGAAGCCCTCGTTGGGAAGGAAGAGCACGACGAACTCCGGCGATCCCGCGGCCTTCCAGTACTGCTTGCCGGAAAGGCCGTCGACGTGGCCACGCACGTGCTTGGCGAAGCTGCTCAGGAAGGCCGCCTTCGCATGCTCGTCGGCGGTCTCGGCCGCATCGAGGAACGCGCTGAGCGGCACCTTGGAGTCGACGACGACGTGCTTGCCCTCGGCGAGGTGCACCACCATGTCGGGGCGCTGGGTCTGGCCGTCCGACTGGCCTGTCACCTGCAGGTCGAAGTCGCAACGCTCGACCATGCCCGCCAGTCTCGCGACGTTCCGGAGCGTCGTCTCGCCCCAGGCGCCGCGGACCTGGGGCTTGCGGAGCGCCGTGACGAGCGTCTGGGTCTCGCGGCGGACGGCTTCGCCCGTCTCCCGCACGGCGGTGACCTGGGCCTGGAGCGCGGTGGTCATCGCGACCCGCTCCTTCTCCACCTGGGTGAGTCGAGCCTGGAACTGCTCCAGGCTCGCCCTGACTGGAGCGAGCACCTGCTCGGTGGCCTCGAGCCGGTGGGCGGTCAGCTCGTTGACCGACTTGCCCTGCTGCTCGGCGGTCTGGGCCGACAGCACCTTGAACTGGTCGAGCATCGCCTCACGGTCCGCCGCGATCTCCTGGGCACGCGCTACAGCACCGTCGCGCTCGGCCACCGCCTTGGCCACCTGCGCCTGTGCGTGGGCCACCATCGCCTCGGCCTCAGCCGCGCCCGTGCGCGCCTCGGCGGCCTCGGTGCGGGCCTCGGCCGCGTCAGCACGCGAGTTGGCGAGCTCCTCGCGGGCACGGGCGAGCTCGCGCTCGTCACGGCTCGCGGACTGTTGACGGCCGAGCAGCACACCGACCGCCAGGCCGGCGGCCAGGGCGAGGAGCAGGAGAAGCGGTGTGGTCATGCAGGCATCGTCACCCACAGCACCGACAGAACCCTGGATCCCACGCCCAACCACGTGCGTGGGTCGTTGAGCCGGACGTTCATGCCGCACAATGTCCGCCGGGCGGCCCCTTTGCCCGCGCGGCGACCCGAGTCCGGAAGGTCGAGAGGCGAACTAGATGCGGGCAATCCTGCTGAGCAGTGGACTGGCAGTGGTCGTCTCCCTGTTCGGGACCCGACTCGCCATCGGTTGGTTCACGAGCCACGGCTTGGGTCAGCCGATCAGGGACGACGGACCCACGACACATCACATCAAACGGGGCACGCCGACCATGGGCGGCCTGGTGATCCTGATGAGCGCCACGGCTGCCTACGTCGTCGCCACAATGGTGACCGGTGGTCGGCCCAGCGCCAGCGTCGGGCTCCTCCTGCTCCTGTTCCTCGGCTGTGGAGTGGTGGGGTTTCTCGACGACTTCATCAAGGTCTACACCCAGAACAACCAGGGCCTGGCCAGTCGCGCGAAGATGGCGGGACAGACGGTGGTCGCCCTCGGGTTCGGGATCCTGTCGACTAGCTTCTTTGCCGATGAACGAGGCATCAGGCCCGCATCGCAGTACATCTCGACGACTCACGACTGGGGGTTCAAGCTGCCCCTGGTCGTGGTCCTAGTGGTGATCTGGTTCATCGTGACCGCGACTTCCAACGGCGCCAACTTCGCGGACGGCGCCGACGGCTTGCTCGCCGGCAGCTCGGCCATGGTCTTCGGCGCATACACGATCGTGAACTTCTGGCAGAACAACCATCTGTGCGGATCCCTCGAGCCCACTGCGGTGGAGTCCCAGCGCTACCAGGCGCGCGACCCCCTCGACCTCGCGGTCTTCTCAGCAGCCATCGCCATGGCCTGCGTCGGCCTTCTCTGGTGGAACGCCAAACCAGCCCAGATCATCATGGGCGACGTCGGCTCGCTCGCCATTGGAGGTGCTCTGGCCGGCTTGGCGATCATGTCGAGGACCGAGCTCCTCATGACCGTCATCGCGGGATTGTTCGTGCTCGAGATGTTGTCCGTGCTCCTGCAGATGAGCTACTTCAAGCTGACCAGGCGAATCACGGGAACAGGACGCCGGATCTTCCGAATCGCCCCTATCCACCATCATTTCGAGCACCTGGGATGGGACGAGGTCACCGTGGTCATCCGCTTCTGGATCATCGCCGGTCTATGCGTTGTGGCCGGCCTCGGGATCTTCTACGCCGATTGGCTGGGCTGACTCGCCGCGTAGCTGAGCGAGATCCCGTCGTATGTAGCGCAGGTGCGCCCACTCCTCCTCCAGGATCACGCGGATGCAGTCACCGACGCTGGGGCGCCAGTCATCGCCGCCCCACGGGTTCTCGCGTTCTTCCGCGAGCAGCTCCGTCGTGGCCGTGGCCAGGAAGTCGGTCACGATCTGCTGGCGCTCGGCACGCACCGCGAGGATCTCCTCGTACGCCGGCGGGTCTGCCCGGAAGATCGACATGTCGAACCCCATCTCGTCGGCGCCGGTGAAGATCTGGCCGATCTCGTGGAACGGCTGCGGGATCCGCAGGATCCCGCCCCGGAGCCAGGCGTCGGTCGCCAGGATGAGGTGCCGCAGGGTCTCGGCCAAGGACCACTCCTCCTCGACGTGGGCGTCCACGAGGTCCGGCGGCGTACCCGCCACCGTCGTCTCCCACGCTGACTGCACTGCGACCCAACCTTCGCGTAGGCCTTCGGGCGACTGCGCCTTCTGCAGCTCGCGACCCGGGAACTGCCGGTTGAGCTCGGCGTCCACCAGGGGCACCACGTCGATCCCGTTGACAATGAGGCTGCCGAAGAACAGGTCGTGGCTGTCGATGTCGAGTCCGTCCACGTCGACACTGCGCATCGTCACACCGCTGACATCAGAGAACCGCAGGGTGGCGCCCTTGAAGCTGGCCTTGACGAAGGTCGCGCCTTCGAACTCCTTCGTGCCGGTATAGCTCGTCATCGCTCCATCATCACCGGTTGGGACGTCAGCCGACCTGGAGGCGGTGGCGGTCTGTTGTGTCTCAACACATCCGGACGGTCGTTTGACGTGGAATCGAACATATGTTCTAATGAATGAACACGAGCAGCTGGACGGCGTACACCAGGACAAAGAACCGGGCTTTGGCTCCGGACACAGGTCTGAACCTTCTCTCCTTGTCGGAGTGCGCCATGAGCCTCGGCCCCGTTCCCAGCTACGACGCTGGCTCGGAGCGCATGCTCGCCGGGCTGGACGGGCTCGACGTGGCGCAGACCCTGGCCGCAGCGGGGGAGTCCACTGCGGCTCGACACGCTGCCGAGGTCAGGGAGCTCGAGGTCGACCTGCACTTCGCAGCGCTCCACTCCGATGACCCGCAGGCACAGCGGGGGCCGCGCCCGGCACTGAGGGAGGCCGGCCGTCGCGGGATGACGCTGGCCCAGTGGGAGGTGGCTGGCAACAAGCTGGTCCAGCTGTCCGGAGACGGCGCGCCGCCGGTCCAGGACCTGCCGCTGTGTGAGCTGGCGATCGCGCGCGGCATCACCGAGGCCTCGGCCCGCAGCCGGGTTGCTGATGTCCTCGACCTCGCGCACCGGTTGCCCGGCTACTGGGCCGGCCTCCGCCGCGGGCAGGGCGAGGTGTGGGTCGGCCGCAGGATTGCGAGGATGTCGCGCCATCTGGGTCGTGAGCGGGTTCGGATCGTCGACGTCGCGGTGACCGAGGCCATCGACGAGTCCCCGGGCCGGGTCCTGTCGATCGCCGAGGCAGCGGTGCTCCGCGCCGATCCCGAGCACGCGCGGCAGGTGGAGGAGGAACGCCGGCGACGCCGCTGCCTGGTGATCGGCCGCTCCGACGAGGACGGCCTGCGGGCGGTCTTCGCCCGCATCGCCGCCGGGGACGCCGCCTGGCTCGACGCCATGGTCGAGCGGATCGCCGACGCGCTCGAGAGTCGGCCCGACCTGGCCACGTGCGAGACCCGCGACGAGCTGCGCGCCGAGGCGTTCGGCTGGCTGGCGCACCCCGAAGCGGTGATCGCGCTCCTCGACGGCAGCTACGGGCTGGACGAGGAAAGCCCCGAGGCGACACCCGAGTCGACCCGCGTGCCTGGGCCCCGCGTGGTGCTGCACGCCCACCTTTCGCAGGCGGCCGTCGAGGCTCGGCTCCGCGGGTCGGCCGACGGGATCGTGGTCCGCGTCGAGGAGCTCGGCCCGATGCTGCTCGAGACGTTCCTGGCGTTGACCTGCCGCGCCGACTTGACCCTCAAGCCGGTCATCGACCTCAACACCGGCCGCTCGGTCAACCAGTACGAGCACCCCGCCGACGTCAAAGAGCGTGGCCACCTGCGCACCACCGGCGACGTCTTCCCACACGCCCAGAGCCAGTCCCGACGGCTCGACAACGACCACCCCGGCCCCTACGAGCCCAACGGGCCACCGGGCCAGACCGGCGACCACAACCACGCCCCGCTCGGACGCCGACACCACCGGGCCAAGACCCACCAGGCCTACCAGGTCCACCAGCTCGGCCTCGGTCGTTACCTGTGGCGCACGCCCCACGGACTCTGGCGACTTGTCGACGGGTCAGGCACACACGTCGTCCACGCGGAGGCCGGCATCACCCGTCACGGGCGGCCTGAGCCTGCTTCCTGAGCCTGCTTCGTGACGCGTTGCCGGAGCTCTCGCACTCCACCCACGGCTCCCACCAGCGTCATGACGCCGCCGAGGAACCCGATGGCGCCGTTCCAGCCCGCGCTCGACCGCTGCCACAGGGTCGTCGACACGTCGATGCCGGGCAGGGAGGAGACGGCGCTCGTCCGGACCTCTATGTCGCCCACCTGGGCCACGGCCTCGACCTCGACAGTCACGGAGATCCGGTCGGCCTCACCGGCAACCACGGTCACGGACTGCTGCCAGCGGTCGCCGCTCCCTACCGTGATCGACCGGTCGCTGCACTCGGGGCCGTCCAGCTCCGCGCCGCGAACCCTGGTGCAGGTCGTGACCGAGACGATGCGGTCGGTCTGGGGGCTGGTCGCGATCGGCGGGATGGTGAGGTCGAGGACGAACTCGGTCTCGTCGCCGCGATCGAGCCGCCGTGGCTGGTCGGACGCGTCCACCTCGAGGCCGGCCACCATTCCTCGCAGGCCTTCGTGGAGGAGCACGGCCTCCTGGTTGTCGGTGACGTAGATGGAGGCTCTGCCCAGGCTGACCTGGGGCGGGGCGACGAACTCGTAGTCGTAGACCCCGGCAGGCAGTGACGCGCGCCATCGCCGTGCGTCGGTCTGGATGACCTCCGCCTCGGAGTCCGGGAAGATCCGCAGGGAGAGCCGCTCGCAGCTGGCCGGCAGTGACTCGGGCGCGGACACGTCGAACGGCGTGTCCGGGGACACCTCCAGGTCCGGCAGGTCCACCGGAGCGGCCTTCTCGCAGTCGGACGGCGGTCCCGTCGTGGGCGGCGCCGCGTCGCCGTCGCCGTCCTGGGCCGCGAGGAACACCGAGAGCAGGATCAGCACGCCGGCGACCAGCAGGACGCTCGCGCCGAACAGACGCCAGCGGGGGGTCCGTCGGCTGCTGTCCGGTTCGCTCATGGGCGCCTCCAGGCCTAGGTGTAGCGGACGGTCCGGTCGGCCGAGGTGAACCCATAGACGGCCAGGCCGGCGCGGCGTGCCAGGTCGACCGCGAGCGAGGTCGGAGCACCGACCGCGACCAGCGTGCCCACGCCGGCCGCGACGGCCTTCTGCACCAGCTCGAAGCCGGCCCGGCCGCTCACGACCAGGCATGCCTCGGCGGGGGAGAGGCCCGCCAGGACCCGCGCGCCGGTCACCTTGTCCACCGCGTTGTGTCGGCCGACGTCCTCACGGACGACCAGCACCTCGCCGTCTGCGGTGGCGAGGGCGGCTGCGTGCACTCCGCCGGTCCGGTCGAAGACGGGCTGGTGTGCTCTCACGAGGTCCGGCAGGCGGCGTACGACGTCCGGCTCGGGCAGCGGGCCAGGCCAGCGAGCGGCTCCCGGCGTCGCGAGCGCCTCGGCGATGCTGTCCTTGCCGCAGACGCCGCAGGCCGACGACCCGCTCGAGACGGCCTCGTGCCGGTGGCCCGGGTCCCGAAGGGGTGCGCCATCGAGGGTGACCGTGACGACGTTGAACTGCTCGTCCTCGGTCAGCTCCTGATCGGTGCAGTATGCGACCGTGTGGACCATCGCGGCGAGGCCCTCGTGCCGGACCCACCCGGCAGCCAGCTCGAAGTCGTGGCCCGGGGTCCGCATCGTCACCCACACCCGGCGGGCCGTCGCGCCCGGCCACGCGAGGCGGATCTCCAGCGGTTCCTCGGTCGCGAGCCGGTCCTCGTGCTGCCGTTGCGCCTCATCGGTGACAACGGTGACGGTGGTCCGGACCGCGGGTTTGCGCGTGCTCATCGGTGTTCACTCATGGGGGAAGGCGCGCCGCACGGCCAGCAGTCGCTCCAGCTCGGCGGCCTGGTCGGCCAGGCGACGGCGCAGTGACAGGTCCAGGGAGCCGTCCGCCACCAGCGCCTGCGCCTTGGCCAACGTCTCGTCCTCGAGGGAGGTGGTCGGGAAGAAGTACTGCGCGGCGTCGGCGAGCATCCAGCCGCTGCGCACCTGCACGGTCTCGGGGAGATCGGCGAAGTATCTGTCGACGTACGACGCGGTGACGGCCTCCTGGCCGCCGCGCCACAGGCCGATCCCGGCCGCCGTCAGCTCGTAGTTGGCCACCTCGGTCTCGCCGGTGAAGCAGGACCACGCCCAGGCCTTGGCCTCCAGTGTCGGCAGGGAGGCCCGGGCCTTGGCGTGGCTGACCTGGGCTTCACCGGTCGGCTCGGAGGCGAGCTCGGTGTCGAGCCGGTCGAGGTCGACGGCCCCCAGCGTGGCCAGGCGCACCAGGATCCGCCACCTCAGGTCGACGTCGAGGGCGATCCCCTGGGGCAGGTTGGCGCCCCCGGCCCACAGCTCGAGTGCCCCGCTGTCGACGGCGGTGGAGACGACGGTGCGGAACGCCGCGAGCTGCTGGCCGGATCCGGGCTGTGTGGCCTCGGTCTTCGCTACCGCTGCCGCGTGAACCCGGCTGAGCGCGTCGACGCCGGCCAACGGGACGACCGAGCCCAGCAGCCAGCGCATCGTGCGTCGTTCGGAGTCCTCGGTGTCCTCGACCGGCAGGCTGGCCACAGCGACGTCGAGGACGTCCGCAGGGTCCAGTGCACCGTGGTGGTAGCCGCTGCGTAGGTTGTCCCAGATCCCAGCGCGCAGCAGGTCGTCCTCGACGTTCGGGAGGAGGTCGACCAGGGCGCGCACCGTGGTCGCGTCGGGGACGGAGGCGACCCAGCTCTCGACGTAGGCGTCGAGGATGACCGCACTGTTCTCCGGAAGTTCACCGAACGGGGTCTCGGGAGAGTCGAGCTCCAACGTCCGGTCGGTCCACACGCCCTCCACGCCCACTGCGGCCCGGATCGTGTGCGGCCGGTCGGCCGGGTGTGCGGCCGGCGGCGTACGGCGCACCACACCGGCCGCGCGGTCGAGCGTCAGCGCGTCCGGGCCGGCCGTGCGCAGCCAGTTGGTGGTGAAGTCGTCGAGCTCGCCGGCACCGGCCCGCTCCCAGCTCTCGAAGAGATCGAGCATCGTCGCGTTGCCGAACCGGTGCCGGGTCAGGTGGTCGATGACGCCGTCGAAGAAGACCTGGTCGCCCAAGGACGCGTTGAGCTGCTTGAGGATGCTCGAGCCCTTGGCGTAGGAGATGCCGTCGAAGTCCTGCAGCGCGGCCGACGCGTCGAAGGCGCCGTTGCCGGCGACCGGGTGGGTACTCGGCCCCTGGTCCGCGATCAGTCCCCACTGACGCCGCGCGTAGGTCATGTCGGTCCACACGTCGGCAAACTCGGTGACGTCGGCGGTGACCCGGTTGCCGAGGTATTCGGCGAACGACTCGTTGAGCCAGAGGTCGTCCCACCACGACGGCGTCACGATGTCCCCGAACCACTGGTGCGCCATCTCGTGGGCGATCGTGGCGGCGCGGGCGATGTGAAGGGCTCGGGTTGCCCGGCTCGAGAAGACCAGCGGGTCGCGGAAGGTCACGCAACCCGGGTTCTCCATCGCACCGGCGTTGAACTCAGGCACGAACGCCTGGTGGTAGTCACCGAACGGGTACCGGATACCGAACAAGCGGTGCAGCTCGTCGAAGGACTGCTTGGTGACCGTCAGGATTTCCTCGGCGTCCTTGTCGAGCGCCGACGCGAGGCTTAGCCGGGAGCTGAGACCGAGGGGGATGCCGTCGTGCTCGTCACGGATGACGTGGTAGGGCCCCGCCACCAGGGTCACGAAGTAGGTGGAGAGCGGGGGAGTGGGGGCGAAGTCCCAGCGCGAGATGCCGTCGCCCGCCGAGACCGGCTCCACCGCCGCGGCGTTGCAGATCACCACCCAGTCCGACGGCGCGGTCACGTGCATCGTGTACGGCGCCTTGAGGTCCGGCTGGTCGAAGCAGGCGAAGATGCTCGGGGCGGCGTCCATGAAGCTCATGCCATAGACGTAGGCCAGGCCGTCGGCGGGGTCGACACTGCGATGCAGGCCCTCGCCGTCGCGACGGAACGCCATCGTCGCCTCCACCACGAGCTCGTGCTGACCCTGCGGCAGGTCCAGCGGAAATCGGCCGCGCTCCAGCAGGTCGACGTCGAGCGGCCGCCCGTCCAGCCGGACCGCTCGCACCGAGACCGGCTTGAGGTCGAGGAAGGTCGTCCCGCCGTGGCTCTCCAGGGCGATGGTGGTGACCGAGCCGAACGTCGCCTCGTCGCCGGACAGGTCGAGCTCCACGTCGTAGGACGTCACGGCAAGGAGTTCGCGGCGCGCCAGCGCCTCGGTGTGCTGGAGGGAGGCGTACGGCGAGGTCACCGGGTCAGCGTATGTCCGACTCAGAAGTGCCTCTGGGCACCGGGTCAGGACCACGATGGACAGCGAAACGGATACGTGGATGAGTATCCGCAACCATTCCCATTCCCAGCGCGTCTACCGAGCATCAAGGGCACCACCGTGTGAGGGTGACGACCCGTCTCCTCGCCTCGTCCAGAAACAGGAAGGCATCTTCATGTCGTCACCGTCCGTCCGTCGCCGACGCCGCGCGCTCGCCGTACTCACCGCAGCCGGTCTCGTGGCCAGCACGGCGACCGCCACACTCGGCTCCTCCGCTCAGGCGGCCCCCACCAACGACTGCGCGGTGCCGGTCGACGTCTCCACCCTCAACCAAGGTGACCTGGTCGACGGTCTGACCGTCTCCCAGGGTGTGACGCCGGATCCCTTCACCGGCGAGGTCATCGGCGTCCTCAACGACGGCATCGCCCCAGGCCTCGACATGGTCATCGTCGACCTGGACTCACCAGCGATCCAGGCGGCCGGCGGCATCTGGCAGGGGATGTCCGGCTCTCCGGTCTACGACACCAACGGCGACCTCATCGGAGCCGTCGCCTACGGCCTTGCCTGGGGCCCCTCGCCGATCGCGGGGGTGACTCCCTTCGAGGACATGGACGACTACATGGCGGCCGCCAAGCCCCGTGGCGACGTCGACAGCGACATGGCCCAGGCAATCGCCGAGGCCTCGGACGTCACGGCCGCGCAGGCCGAGCAGGGCTTCGAGCCGCTCGGAGTCCCGACCGGTGTGTCCGGCGTGGGCGCGGCCCGGCTCGCCAAGCTGACCCATGCCAAGCGCGCCTACTTCCCCAAGAGCGCCTACGCCGCAGGGCGGGTCACGCCCGGTGTCGCGACCGAGGACGACGTCGAGGCGGGCGGCAACCTGGCCGCGTCCTACTCCTACGGCGACATCACCATGGGCGGCGTGGGCACGGCGACCTCCGTCTGCAACAGCAAGGTCGTGGGCTTCGGGCACCCGATGGACTTCCTCGGTGAGACCTCGATGAGCCTGCACCCGGCCGACGCCCTCTACGTCCAGCCCGACTCGCTCGGTGCGCCGTTCAAGGTGGCGAACTTCGCGGACCCCGTGGGCACCATCAGCGAGGACCACCTGACCGGGATCACCGGCGTGTTCGGTCCGCAGCCAGCCTTCACAACTATCAGCTCCGACGTCAGCTACGCCGGGACCAACCGGCTCGGCAGCTCGAACGTGACGGTGCCCGCCGCCTGGGCATCGGTGACCTTCTACCAGCAGCTCGCCAACCACGATCGGGTCGTCGACGCGATCCGCAAGGGTTCGGAGAGCCAGTCCTGGGTCATCAAGGGCTCCCAGGGTGGGACCCCGTTCACCTTCAGCCACAGCGACCGGTTCACCTCGAGCTACGACATCTCCTTCGACGCGTCCTACGAGCTGGCCGACATCGTCTACCTGCTCAGCAGCGTCGAGGGAATCGACCTGGACAGCGTCGCCGTCGACGGCGACGTCACCAACAGCGCGGCGACCTACTCGGTCGGCGGCAACGAGCAGTTCCGCAAGGGCGAGTGGCACAAGGTCAACAACCGCAACCCGGCCACGGTGCGCGCGGGCCAGCGGCTCCGGCTCCGCGTAGTGCTGCGCGGCAGTGACGGCAGCACCGCCAAGGTGCCCTACTCGTTCAAGATCCCGAAGCGGGCCGCCGGCAACAAGGGCCAGGTCTTCCTGACCGGCGGCAACGACTACTTCTCGGAGGACTTCTTCTACGGCGAGTTCGGTGGGTCGAAGAGCCTGGCGGACATCAAGGGCTACATCGACGGGCTGGTGCGCAACGACGAGATTGCCGCGCAGCTGTTCATCGGGAGCTACCCGAGCGGGCCGGGCGAGGAGGAGTGCATCGGCTGCAAGGGCTCCGGTGAGATCCAGAAGGACACGACCGCCGGTCCGGCGGACAAGGTCGTGAGCGGTTTCAAGCGGCTCAAGATCGTGGTGAAGGCGCCCAAGGCCAAGGGCTGACCCGGGCGCGAACCGGCACTGCGAGGCCCGTTCGGGTGGTGGTGGACGTCACCGCCCGAACGGGCATTCGCGCGCCCTGCGCGAGGTTATGGTGTAAGGGTCGTAACTGCGATCTACTAGTTACATCAGAAACGAGGATGAGTCTCCATGACCACGCAGCTGTACCTGGCCCGCGGGATCGTCGAGGGACGAGTTCACACGCACCAGGACCTCGCGTTGGTCCGGACCGTGGAGCTCGCCCGCCACCAGCAGCGGCGAGCCGCTCGGGCGCTTCGCCGCAAGACCGCCTGAGGCCGCGTCGCCGGGCCCGGATGCTCTGGCAGTCTGTGCCCATGAGTGAGCATCCGCCGCCCGGCACCTTGCGCACCGTCGACCTCACCATCATGGGGGAGGGTCGCTTCAAGGCGACCAACGTCCGAGGTGGCGTCCTGCCGATCGGCCAGGGCGAGGATCCGGACTTCACACCGGTGGAGCTACTGCTGGCGGCGCTGGCGGGCTGCGGCGCGATCGACCTGGAGTGGGTGACCAAGAAGCGCGCGCCGTTCACGTCGTTCGCCGCCCGCGCCGAGGGCCACAAGGTGCGTGACGAGCAGGGGAGCCACCTCGTCCAGCTGTCGGTGACCCTGGACGTGGCGTTCCCCGACGGCGAGACCGGCGACCAGGCACGCGAGGTGGTGCCCCGCACGCTGCAGCAGATCCAGGACCGGCTGTGCACGGTGGGCCGGACGGTCGCCCTCGGCGAGCCGGTCAGCTACCGAGCCGGCGCGCTCCCGAGCTGATGCCTCGGGTGAAGCCCTGGCGCGAGGTGCCCAGGCAGGACGGACGACGGTTCGTGGTGACCGGTGCCAGCAGCGGGATCGGCTTGGAGACCGCCAAGGCACTCGCTGCGGCCGGTGCGCAGGTCGTCCTCGCTGTGCGCAACCTCGACAAGGGCAGGGCCGCAGCGGACCAGATGTCGGGCGATGTCGAGGTGGCTGCCCTCGATGTCGCCGATCTCGCCTCGGTGCGGGCCTTCGCAGACGCCGCCGGCCCGGTGGACGTGCTCATCAACAATGCCGGGGTGCTGGGCCTGCCCTTCGGTCTGTCGCCCGACGGCGTCGAGATGCACTTCGCCACCAACCATCTCGGCCACTTCGCGCTCGCCAACCTCCTGCTCCCGCGGCTGACGGACCGGGTCGTCGTCGTCGGCTCGGCCTCGCACCGGTCCGGCGATCTCGACCTCGACGACCTGACCTGGGAGCGCCGGCGATACAGCGGCTACGCGGCGTACGGCGCCTCCAAGCTCGCCAACCTGCTCTTCCTCGCCGAGCTGCAGCGCCGTCTCACCGCTGCCGGCTCGACCCTGCGGGTGACTGGGGCGCACCCCGGCACGACCTCGACCCAGATCACGTCCGGCTCGGCGAGCTGGCCGAAGAAGATGGTGGGCAAGTACGGACACCGACTGGTGGGGATGCCGGCGTGGCAGGGCGCGTTGCCGACGCTCTACGCCGCCACCATGGACGTCCCGGGCAACACCTACCTCGGGCCGCACCGGCTGGGCGAGATGATCGGGTGGCCGGCCCCCGTGGGCCGCAGCGACCGGGCGCTCGACCCGGATCTCGCCAAGGCGTTGTGGGCCGAGTCCGAGCGCCTGAGCGGCGTGACCTTCCCGCTGTGACGTCTCCTACCCGGCGGCGACCGACTCGATGTCGACCGCGGTGTTGGGCGTGCCGTCGAACTCCGGCGTCGTCCCGTCCTCCGCGACGTCCCTGAGCAGCTCGACAGTGGCCTCGTCGACGCTGCCGAACACCGTGTAGCTGGGGGGCAGGGGCGTTTCCTCGTAGACGATGAAGAACTGCGAGCCGTTGGTGTTGGGGCCGGCGTTCGCCATCGCCAGCGTGCCGGCGCCGTAGGTCTCCTCGCCGCTGAGCTCGTCGGCGAAGGAGTAACCGGGGCCGCCCCTGCCGGACGCCGTCGGGTCGCCGCACTGGAGGACGTAGATGCCCTCGGTCGTCATCCGGTGGCACTGGGTGTCGTCGAAGTAGCCCTGATCGGCCAACGACACGAACGAGTTGGCGGTGCACGGCGTGGTGTCGGCGTCCAGCGTCGCGTTGAACGTGCCGACGCTCGTGTCGAAGGTCACCGGAACCTCACCGCTGACGGTGGCGTCGGCGGGAGGCGGCTCGACCTCCTTGGCGGGCTCGGTGCCGTCCTCCGGGTAGTCGCAGGTGACGCCCGTGGGCTGGCGGTCCGGCGCGACTCCGGCCGACGTGCCCTCGCCGGAGCCGTCATCGGTCGCCTTGTCGTCGTCGCCACAGCCGGCGAGGAACGTGAGCGCGAGCATCGCGGCGGGCAGAGCGATCAGGCGGCGAGACATGGGGCAAAGGCTAGATCAGCGTGACTCAGCTGTTGCGCCCGCGTGCGGAGACCGGCCACGCGCGCAATGTCCCGTGTTCCTCCACCCACAGGCTGTCGACCAGGTTGACCGCGGCGCAGACGTGGTTGGGGACGACCTTGACGGGCTCACCGAGGCGGGGGAGTGGGGCGCCGGCGAGGTCGACCACCGCGTGGTGCTCGGACAGCGTGACGATGCGGGCTGCGGGCTGGTCGAGCAGCCGCCCGTAGCCGGTGGCGTACGCCGCCCGGTCGGCGCCCAGAACCTTGCTGCCCGCATCGAGGACGGCCCGGCCACCCGCGTGGCTCACCACAGTGGCGACGGCGGTCAGCGCGATGTCCTCACGAGGCATGGCACCCAGCTCCCACTGCTGAGCGTCCCCGAAGACGTAGACGCCGGGACGCAGCTCGTCGACGGTGCCGGTGTCGGTCTCCCACAGGCTCGGGGTCGAGCCACCGCTGACGACCCTCACTTCGAGCCCCTGGGCCTGCATCGAGTCCCGAGCCGCCGCCAGCGCGCGGCTCTCGTCGCCCGCCGCGCTCGCACGTCCGCCGGGGGAGTAGGCGTGACCGGGAAAGGTGAAGACACCGCGCACCCGCAGGCCTGCGCGCGCCGCCACGGCCGCGACGGCGCCGGCGTCAGCGGGCGCACACCCGGTGCGGTGCTGGCCGCTGTCGACCTCGACGAGGACGTCGATGCCGGTCCCGCCCAGCAGCCGCCCGGCGTTGGCGGCCGCCTCGACCGAGTCGACCCCGAAGGCGATGGTGGCGCGCTCGGACAGGTCGCGGAGCCGCCCGGCGGCTCGGTCGTCGAGCCACAGGGGGTAGGCGATGAACACGTCGTCGCAGTCGTGCCGGACGAAGACCTCCGCCTCGCCGAGGGTGGCGACGGTCAGCCCGGCCGCTCCGGAGGCCAGCTGCAGCCGGGCGATCTCGACGCTCTTGTGCGTCTTGGCGTGCGGGCGCAGCGCGACCTTGGCGACGCTCGCGCGCTCGGCCGCCGCGCGCACGTTGCGACGCATCCGGCCGAGATCGACCTGGAGGTACGGCGTGGGTGCAGGCACCCGGCCAGGCTAGAGCCCGCCTTGGTCGATGCCAGGTGAGTAGCCTCTCGCCACGATCCAGGGGCCGACCCACCGGCAGATGCCCACCCGCGCGTCATGCTGGTGAGGTGATCGTCCGGGTCGTCGCGGGCCTCGCCTTGGCTCTTGCCGTTCAGGGCTGCGCGGCGATGGCCGGGCCGCGGGCGGACCCGACACCCACGACCGCGGCCAAGTCCACGGGAGCAGCTCCCGCGCCGAGCAGTGTGCCGGTTCCCGTCCCGAACCCCATGTCGCCTTCCGGGGCGGAGCCGGCCGGCCCGACCCCCAGCGACGGCCGACCCCGTCGGGCCGTCCTGTCGATTCCGTCCATCGACGTACGGGTCCTCGTCGTTCCGTACGTCGGCTGGACCGACGACGCCCCGGGGACGGAGATCCAGAACGGCGGCAGGGCGGCCAGTCCGCACGGGCCACGAGGAGGGGTCGGTCCCGGAGGCGTCGGCAACTACCAGGTGACCGCCCACCGGACGTCGTCCACCCGCGCCTTCGAGTTCCTGCCCGACGTCCGTCGAGGCGAACGGGTCGTCGTCGACGTACCCGAGCCCGGGGGAGCCACATCACGTTATGTCTACCTGGTCACCCGGACCCGGGTGACCTCGTTCCGGTCAGCCGCCTCCCTGAGAGCGCAGCGGGCGCCGGTCCCGGGACGACCGGGTGTCCCACCCACCAGGGCGATGATCACGTTGTCGACCTGTGCCACCCAGGAGGATCACGCCGCGGGCAACTACTGGGCCGACGAGTTCGACAACCCGGAGCACCGGATCGACAAGATCGGGGTGCTGGTCGCGGTCCGGCACCGCTGATCCCCGGCTGCGCAGGTCGGCCGAGGTCTCACCGGATACGGCCCGGGTCACGGGCGCCCTCGTTACGCTCGACGATGTGGGGGAGCACTCGAGGTCCAGAGCCGGACTCGGCCTGCTGCGCCCGGTCGCCGGGGTCGTGACTGTGCTCCTGCTGGGAGGCCTCCTCCTCCACGACGCTCTGGGTCCCGAGCCGGAGGACGGTCAGGACGCGGGACCCTCGGCCGCCGCGCCGCCCGCCGCCGAGATCAGCACGCCCGCCGTCCCGCAGCAGGTCGTGAAGGGCCAGGTGCTGCTCCGGAAACCACGGCCCCAGAAGCCCGTGGAGCCGGAGCCGGTGCTGGCACCACCCAGCACCGGGCGGGTGGGCACCGGGTTCGCCCTCGGACCGCTGACCGCGGTCGAGGCACCGGTAGGCCCCGCCGTGACCGGCACGGTCACCACTGCGGTGGCCAACATCCCCAACCGGACCGGCGACGGGCCGTTCGCGGGGTCGATGCGCACCCTGGTCTCCGACGGGCCGGACTTCGTCATGCTCAACGAGGTCAGCCGGCACGACACCGACGAGCTGCGGGCCATGGCGCCGGGCTACGACGCCTACCGCGACGAGCGCCCCGACGGCACCCAGGGCGGCGGGTCGCAGTCGATGAACAACGTGGTGATGTGGCGCGCAGCAGACTGGTCGCTCATCGATGCCGGACGGGTGAAGCTGGTCGACGACGACCGGGGCTTCCGGCTGGGCAAGCCCTTCATCTGGGACCGCTACGCCACCTGGGCCATGCTCCAGCGCCCGGACGGCGCGATCGTGTCGGTGGTCTCGACCCACATGATGACCAACCCCGCGCGCTACCCGGGCCAGCACGGTCGCCCGCGGATGTCACGGGCCCAGCAGTACGGCGTCGGGATGGACGTCCTGGTCCAGACGGTGCGCACCCTGGCCGCCCACGGGCCGGTCATCGTCGGTGGCGACATGAACACGCACGGCCGCGAGGGAGCCTGGACCGCAGCTGCCAGGTTGTCGGCGGCCGGCTACGGCTACGCCAAGGACAGCGCGGTGATGTACGTCTTCTATCCCGACGGCGTCGAGGTCGTGAGCCACCGACAGGTCCGGGTCGCCTCCGACCACCCGGCGATCGTGACGACGCTCGACCTCGCCGGGACCGGCCCCCAGCCGTCCTGAGGTCCGTCGCGAGACCGCGTCAGACACCCGTGGAACGACTCCCAAACTGATACCATATCGGTATGACCACCCAAATCGGCGTGCGCCTGCCCGATGAGCTCGTCGAGTACGTCGACGGCCTGGTGCGCGACGGCGCCGGGTCACGCGCCGCGGTCGTCGTTCGCGCGCTGAACCTCTACCAGCAGCAGCTGAGGGGCGAAGAGGATGCGCGGATCCTGGAGGAGACGGGCGACTACGACGACTTCGACGACCTGGTCGGCCACTCGCTGATCGACGAGTGATGCGCGACATTCACATCGCGCACCTCGACAAGGCGCGTCCGGTCGTGGTGCTGACACGCGAGCCGGTGCGTGCCGCCATGCGCCGGGTCACCGTCGCTCCGATCACCTCGACCATCAAAGGCCTCAGCACCGAGGTGTCCCTCGGGCCTGCAAACGGGCTGGACCAGGCGTGCGTCGTCAGCTGCGACAACATCATCACCATCGACAAGACCGCGCTGGGCCGCCACCTTGGGTTCCTCTTCGAGCGCCAGGAACGCGAGCTCACGGCAGCGATCGTCAACGCCTTCGCGCTGCGCACCGCCGATCTCTAGCCTCTCGGTCGTGGGGCCACCGCAGGGTTGTACCTGCACTAACTGACATAATGTCGCTTATCGGCGATAAGCGACGGGAGTAGAAGACGCCTCAACCGCCACTTGCAGGTTCAGCTGGGGGCGCCGAGCGGCGGGTGCTCGAGCACGCTGGGCTTGTACTCGACCAGCTGGATGCGGCCGTCGAAGGTGCGTTGATCGGTCATCTCGAGCGCGACGTCCGGATAGCCGTCGTAGATGCGTTCCGCACCCGTGGCCCCGGTGATCACCGGGAACATCACGACCCGGAAGCGGTCGACGAGCCCGGCTCGCAGCAGGGACCTGGCCAGGCTGAGGCTGCCCAGGGTGCTGAGGAGGCCCGAGCTGGTGGCCTTCATGGCGCGGACCGCTTCGACAGCGTCGTCGCGGACGAGCGTGGAGTTGGCCCACGTCAGTGGGTCTTCGAGTGACGAGGAGAACACCACCTTGGACGCCTGCGTGAGCTCGTCGAGGGACGCCTCCTCCTCGGGCCTGAACTCGTCTGCGCCGTCCGGCACGTCACCGGCGGAGAAGCCCGACATCAGGCGGTAGGTGTTCGATCCCATCAGGTAGGTGACCTCGGGCTGCTCACCGAGCCAGGCGAGGTACTCCGGTCCCTCGAGGCCCCAGAACCCGGGCCATCCCTCCCCCGAGGCATATCCATCGAGGGAGGTGATGAAGTCGACGAGAAGCTCCGACATGGCGGTTTCCTTCCGTGCGTGGGTCGTCACGAGCTTGGACCGGCCTGGAAGCACCAACTCATCGACAGGGGATGGTCCCTGCTCGCGGGGAGGCCATCGGGCGGGGTCCACCCAGATCATCGGCGACGCGCCGAGTCCATACGCAACTAGAGGTTGCGCGTTGGTTCGCGCTGGCGTACGTTTGTGCAACCATCGGTTGCGATTCATAGGGAGCGGCACATGGAGCTGGGCAGCATCGAGCGCGAGATCCACATCCAGGCGGCGCCCGAAATCGTCTACGAGGTGGTGAGCCGCCCCGAGCACCTGCGGGAGTGGTGGCCCGACGAGGCCGAGCTCGAGCCGGTCCCCGGCGGCACCGGTGTGATCCGCTTCGGCGACGTGGGTGAGCCGCTGTCCGTGGTCGAGGCCGACCCGCCGCGCAGGTTCTCTTTCCGTTGGGTTGCCGACGACGACCAACCGCTGGGGCCGGGCAGCTCGCTGCTGGTCACGTTCGACCTCGAGCCGTCGGGCACCGGCACTCTGCTTCGCTTCAGCGAGACCGGGTTCCGGGAGAAGGGCTGGGAGGCGGCCGTGCTCGAGGAGCAGTTCCACGACCACGTCAGCGGCTGGGACCACTTCCTCCCCCGTCTCGTCTCCTACATCGACCGGTTGGTCGCCACGCCATGACCGTCGCCATCGACGACGACCTCTGGTCGGCCGTCGGCGACCCGACCCGGCGCCGCATGCTCGACCTGCTGCTCTCCGAGGGCGGCGGCACCGCGACCACGCTGAGCGCACAGCTGCCGGTCACCCGGCAGGCGGTCGCGAAGCACCTGGGCGTGCTCGACCGGGCCGGCCTGGTCCACGCCACGCCCGCCGGACGCGAACGCCGTTACGACGTCGACGAGAGGCAGCTGGCCCGGGCCATCGCCCAGCTGGCGAGGGTCGGGACGAGCTGGGACGCCCGGCTGCAGCGCATCAAGGGAATCGCGGAGGCGATCCAGCGCTCCGAGCGACGGTCAGAGGAGAACGCCGGGGACTGAGGCCTCCCCCGCACCAACGACGTCACGCCCGTGGCGCCGTCGATGAGCCGCGCCCGAAGGGCCGGCAGACGACACAGGAAAGAGGTACTGCCATGGTCGACATCCTGCACAGGGTCGGAGTCACGAGGCCGATCGGCGAGGTCTATACGGCCCTGACCACGCTGGAGGGACTGGCGGGCTGGTGGACCGAGGACACCACGGGCGACCCGGCCCCTGGTGGCGTGATCCGGTTCCGGTTCGCCGGGGCTCCCGAGCCGGGCGGATTCGACATGTCGGTCCGGGAGGCCGTGCCCGACAAGCTCGTGCTCTGGGAGGTCGTGGCCGGTCCCGAGGAGTGGGTCGGCACCACGGTCCGCTTCGAGCTCAGGCAGGAGGACGAGTGGACGATCGTCCTGTTCCAGCATGCCGGCTGGCGGGAGCCCGTGGAGTTCATGTCCCACTGCAGCACCAAGTGGGCGACGTTCCTGATGAGCCTCAAGGGGCTGCTCGAGGGTGGGGAGGGCCGGCCGGCGCCGAACGACGTCCGGATCAGCAACTGGCACTAGTCGGAGGGTCGGGCGGGGGGCGGTGCGACGAGCAGCTCGGCGAGGTGTGCCCAGGCGGCCCCGCCGACGCCGCAGGCCGACTCCGGGACCAGGCGGACGCCCTCGACGCCGCGCAGCGCGACCTGACGCACGAGTGGACCGTCAGCCCGCGGCGTACTCGGCGAGGTGCTTGCCGGTGAGGGTGGAGCGGGATGCGACCAGGTCGGCCGGCGTGCCCTCGAAGACCACCCGTCCGCCGTCATGACCCGCGCCCGGGCCGAGGTCGATGATCCAGTCGGCGTGCGCCATCACCGCCTGGTGGTGCTCGATGACGATCACCGACCTCCCGGCGTCCACCAATCGGTCCAGCAGCCCGAGCAGTTGCTCCACGTCCGCGAGGTGCAGGCCGGTGGTCGGCTCGTCGAGGATGTAGACGTCGCCCTTGTCGGCCATCTGGACGGCCAGCTTGAGCCGCTGCCGCTCCCCTCCGGAGAGGGTCGTGAGCGACTGACCCAGACTGACATAACTCAGCCCCACGTCCTGCAGCCGCTCGAGGATCCGGTGCGCGGCGGGCGTGGCCGCCTCGCCCTCACCGAAAAACTCGAGCGCCTCCGAGACAGGCATGGCCAGGACCTCGGCGATGTTCTTGCCGCCGAACCGGTGCTCGAGTACCGCGGGCTGGAAGCGTCTCCCCTCGCACTCCTCGCACGTCGACTCCACGGTGGCCATCACGCCGAGCTCGGTGAAGATGACGCCGGCGCCCTTGCACGCCGGGCAGGCGCCCTCGGAGTTGGCGCTGAACAGTGCGGCCTTCTCGCCGGTCGCCTTGGCGAACGCCTTGCGGATGGGCTCGAGGAGCCCGGTGTACGTCGCGGGGTTGCTGCGCCGTGAGCCCTTGATCGCGCCCTGGTCGACGACCACGACGCCCTCGCGCCCGGCCACCGAGCCGTGCACCAGTGAGCTCTTCCCGGACCCGGCGACCCCGGTGAGGACGCACAGGACGCCGGTCGGGATGTCGACGTCGACCTTCTTCAGGTTGTTGGTCGTGGCCTTGCGCACCTCGATCGTGCCGGCGGGCTGCCGCACCTCGGCCTTGAGGGCCACCCGGTCGTCGAGGTGCCGCCCGGTGATCGTCTTGCTCCTGCGCAGCTCGTCGAACGATCCCTCGAAGACGATCTCCCCGCCGGCGGTCCCCGCGCCGGGACCGAGGTCGACGACGTGGTCGGCGATCGCGATCGTCTCGGGCTTGTGTTCGACGACCAGCACGGTGTTGCCCTTGTCGCGCAGCTGCAGCAGCAGCTGGTTCATCCGCTCGATGTCGTGCGGATGCAGCCCGATCGTGGGCTCGTCGAAGACGTAGGTGACGTCGGTGAGCGACGAGCCGAGGTGCCGGATCATCTTGGTCCTCTGCGACTCTCCCCCGCTCAGGGTTCCGGCGGGCCGGTCGAGCGAGAGGTAGCCCAGGCCGATGGCCTCGAACGAGTCCAGCAGGTGCTGCAGCCCGGCGAGGAGCGGCGCGACGCCGGGTTCCTTCACCCCGCGCAGCCACTCGGCGAGGTCGGTGATCTGCATGCGGCAGACCTCGGCGATGTTCTTGCCCTTGATCTTGGACGCGAGCACCTCCTTGGTCAGCCTCGTGCCCTCGCAATCGGGGCAGGTCTGGAAGGTCACCGCGCGCTCGACGAACCGCCGCACGTGCGGCTGCATGGCCTCGGGGTCCTTGGACAGCATCGACTTCTGGATCTTTGGGATGATCCCGTCGAAGGTGAGGTTGATGCCCTCGACCTTGATCTTGGTCGGCTCGGCGTAGAGCATCGTGTCGAGTTGCTTCTTGGTGAACTCGGCGATGGGCTTGTCCATCGGCAGCCCGACGCCCTCGAAGAGCCGGCCGTACCACCCGTCCATCGAGTAGCCGGGAATCGTGAGCGCTCCCTCGCTGAGCGACTTCGTCTCGTCGTAGAGCGCGGTGAGGTCGATGTCGCTGACGTTGCCCATGCCCTCGCAGCGCGGGCACATGCCGCCGAGGTAGACGGCCTGGCTCACCACGTTCTTCTCGACGCGCCCACCGCTCTTCTCGGTGGACATGACCCCGCTGGCCTTGCGGGTGGGCACGTTGAACGAATACGCCGTCGGCGGACCGACGTGCGGATTGCCGATGCGGCTGTAGAGGATCCGGAGCATCGCATTGGCGTCGGTGGCAGTGCCGACCGTCGACCGCGGGTTGGCGCCCATCCGCTCCTGGTCGACGATGATCGCTGTGGTGAGCCCCTCGAGACGGTCCACGTCGGGCCGCGCCAGGGACGGCATGAAGCCCTGCACGAACGCGCTGTAGGTCTCGTTGATCAGCCGCTGCGACTCCGCGGCGATCGTGTCGAAGACCAGCGAGCTCTTGCCGGACCCGGACACGCCGGTGAAGGCCGTCAGCCGCCGTTTTGGCAGCTCGACGCTGATGTCCTTGAGGTTGTTCTCGCGCGCCCCCTGGACGGAGATGGTGTCGTGGCGGTCAGCCTCGTGGGCGGTGGTCTTGCCGGGCATCGTGTCCTTCTCGGGCGTGTGGGAGTGCGGACGGGCAGCTGCCTGCCGGGTCCGTCCAGGCCGGCGAGCCTACTGACCCGGACGGACCCGTCGAGTCATCGATCGCGTGCGCGCTCGGGGGCAGTCCTCCGGAAGCGCAGCGAAGGCGCGCTTGGTGTCCCGGTACCAACCGAGGTTCTTGAAGGGGTGCCGCCAGCGGTTCTTCATGTCCTCGTGGGCGGGCTCGTGCGCGGCGTCGCCGGCCCGGACGGCCTCGCGGAGGTGTCGGTCCTGCAGCTTGATCACCTCGTCGGCGCTCTCGCCCGTGAGGGGCAGGTCGCAGACGCCGCCGAGCTGGGCACAGGTCATGGTCTTGGTCGGCTTGCTGTGCACGGTCGAGGCCATGTCACTTCACCTCCTGGATGCGGACCATGTTGCCGGCGGGGTCGCGGACGGCGCAGTCACGCATCCCCCAGTCCTGCTCGATCGGCTCCTGCACGATGTCGACGTCCTGGCCCTGGAGCTGCTCGAAGGTGCCGTCCAGGTCGGGCGTGGAGAGCATGATGCTGGCGTAGGTGCCCTTGGCCATCATCTCGGCGATGGTCCGGCGCTCCTCCTCGGTGATCCCCGGGTCGGCGCCCGGTGGGTGCAGGACGATGTTGACCTCGGGCTGGCCGGGCGGGCCGACGGTCAGCCAGCGCATGCCCTGGAAGCCGACGTCGTTGCGCAGCTCGAAGCCGAGGACGTCCCGGTAGAAGGCGAGCGCGGCCTCGGGGTCGTCGTGCGGGAGGAACGTGGTGTGAATGCTGATGTCCATGGCCATCACGCTAGGGGCGGCTCACAGAGGTTGCTTCTCGATTCCTGATCGGTCTGGTGACCTTCTTGGTCTCGCACGACGGAAGGGCGCCCAGCTCGGCCGTCGCCTGCTTCCGGTATGCGCTCGGTGACGTCCCTACCAGCTCGGTAAACCGGGTGCTGAACGTCCCGAGCGACTGGCAGCCGACCGCGAAGCACACCTCGGTGACGCTCAGGTCGCCACGCCGGAGCAGGGTCATGGCCCGCTCGATCCGGCGGGTCATCAGGTAGGAGTACGGCGACTCGCCGTACGCCTTCTTGAACTCCCGGCTCAGGTGCCCCGCCGAGACGTGCACCCCGCGGGCCAGCGACTCGACGTCGAGCGGCTGGGCGTACTCCCGGTCCATCCGGTCGCGGACCCGCCGGAGCATCGCCAGGTCGCGCAGGCGGTCCGACGGTGTCCCGGTCACGGGTCCGATGGTGCCACGTGGCCAGTCGCAGGGACGCCAGCACGATGGCGTCGCCGACCACTGCGTCGACCAGGTAGTGGTTGCCGGTCCCCACGACTGCGATCAGCATCAGGAGCGGCAGGGCGGTGCCCACGACCCGCAGCGACGCGCGGCCGCCTTCCCGCACTAGGGCGATGCCCATGAGCAGGTCCCAACCGACGTGGAAGCTGGGCATGGCGGCGTACTGGTTGGTGAACGACGGGGGCTGCAGGACGCGGTAGGCCTCGGAGTGCATCGTGACCGTGTCCAGGAACCCGAAGTCCATGAGCCGCGGCGGCGCGACGGGGAACGTCGCCACGATGACCATCCCCACCAGCCCCGAGACCAGAAGCGCGTTGCGATAGACCACGAACGCGTCGCGGCGACGCCACGCGAGCCAGCCGAGGACCGCGGCGATGACCGGCCAGTGCCCCCAGATGTAGATCGCGTTGAGGACGGTCGCCGCCCCGTCGACGTCGAGCATCCACCGCTGCACGTCGCGTTCCACGAACACGCCCAGCGACCGCTCCAGCTCGACGAGCAGGTCCGCGTTTCCCTCGGCGACCGTGGCACTGCCCGCGGTGAGGCTCCGGACCATGAAGTACGTCGCCATAGCAGCCGCCAGCAGGACCGCTTGCTGGGCGGCGAACGCCACCGACCTGGACCGCAGGACGACCGGTGCGGGCAGCAGCAACGTCATGGCTCCAGCCGACCAGCGTCACGGCCCTTCGGGAATCAGGGCCATCACCCCCGGAGCCCCGAAGCATCAGGGGCCGGCCCCAGGGGTGGCCCGGGGATGCCCCGGAGTCCCCGGGGCCGGTCGTCACCCGTCCCCAGGTATCAGATGGCCCGTTCGGGCCATCCTCCCGGCAGACGTTCGGTCAGACATGCCCTCGGGTTCGGCCGTTCCCCCGCGCCGGAGGACATGTCTCGTTACCGTCGTGAGTACGAACCGTTGATTTCTCGGGTTCGAGGCCATGAGGGAGGCCGATGATCATGTGGGACACCGTTGAGACCCACCGGGAGCACCTGTCACACGACATGCCCTGCCCGCGCTGCGGCCACGCCATGCACAGGTTCCTGACGTGCGACGCCAACTGCAGCTGCGCCCCGGCCCTGATGCCCGGCGAGAAGGAGCTCGTGGTCGCCTGACCGCCCGGCCCAGATCGCTCAGCCCTGACTCTCAGGGCTCCAGCATGACCTTGATCGCCCGGCGCTCGTCCATCGCCCGGTAGCCCTCCGCCACCTCGTCCAGCGGCAGGGTCAGGTCGAACACCTTCCCCGGGTCGATCCGCCCAGCGGTCACCAGGTCCAGCAGCTCCGGCAGGTAGCGGCGCACGGGGGCGATCCCGCCGGCGAGCCCGATGTTCTTTGCGAACATCCGACGCAGCGGCAGCTCGACGCCGTGGGGTACGCCGACGAAGCCGACGGTGGCGCCCGGCCGCGCGACCGCGAACGCCAGGTCCATCGCGTCGCCGGTACCGACGCACTCCAAGACGGCGTCCGCCCCCACTCCCCCGGTGATCTCCTTGACCTCCTGGCCGCCCTCCCTGCCCCGTTCGGCGACGACGTGGGTCGCACCGAACTCGGTCGCGATCTTCTGGCGGGGCTCGTGGTGGGACATGGCGATGATCGTCTCGGCCCCCATGACGGAGGCGGCCAGGACGCCGCACAGCCCGACGGCGCCGTCGCCCACGACCACCGCCGTGCCGCCCTGGCGCACTCCGGACGCGACCGCCGCATGCCAGCCGGTGGCCATGACATCGCTGAGGGTCAGCAGCGACGGGAAAAGGTCGCGGTCGGGCACGCCGTCGGTCCGCACCAGGCTGCCGTCAGCCTGGCCGACGCGCGCGTACTCCGCCTGGCCGCTGCTCGTCATGCTGGCGTGGGTGCAGGCTGAGTGGAACCCGGCCAGGCAGTGCGGGCAGGTGTTGTCGCTGTGGCAGAACGGCACAATGACGAAGTCGCCTGGGGCGAAGTCCCGCACCTCGGCGCCCACCTCCTCCACCACGCCGATGCACTCGTGACCGATGGTGTCGCCGGGGGTGATGTCGTTCTCCCCGCGGTAGGGCCACAGGTCCGAGCCGCAGATGCAGGCGGCCGTCACCTTGATGATCGCGTCGGTCGGTGCCTCGATCGTGGGCTCGGCGACCTCGGAGAGGCGGACGTCACGGATCCCGTGGATGGTCGTGGCGCGCATGTCCTCGATCCTTGCATCCCGGCGTTCCCCCGCTCCCCCGCTCCTCCCGCGTGCCCGACTCGCCCGAGGCCGGGCGGAGTTGCGCTATCTCACATGTGAGTTACCGTGGCTGTCATGAGTGACACGCAACTCGGACCGGTTGCCGGCTACACGGGCGACTACAAGGGCCGGATCGGCAACATCATCCGTGATGCCCGCAAGCACCGCGGGCTGACCCAGGCCCAGCTGGCCGAGCTGCTGTCGACCAGCCAGAGCGCCATCAACCGGATCGAGAAGGGTCACCAGAACCTCTCGCTCGAGATGCTCGCGAGGATCGGCGCCGCCCTGGACTCCGAGATCGTCGCGCTCGGCGCCGGTCCCACGCACCTCCGGGTCACCGGCCCCACGACGCTGTCCGGCAGCATCGACGTCAAGACCTCCAAGAACGCCGGGGTGGCGCTGCTCTGCGCCTCGCTGCTCAACCGCGGCCGCACCACGCTGCGCAAGGTCGCCCGGATCGAGGAGGTCAACCGGCTGCTCGAGGTGCTCAACAGCCTGGGCGTCCAGACCCGCTGGATCGGCGACGACCCCGACAACAAGGAAGACCTGGAGATCGTCCCTCCGAAGGAGCTCGACCTCGCCCACATCGACGAGGAGGCGGCTCGCCGCACCCGCTCGATCATCATGTTCCTCGGGCCGCTCCTGCACCGTGCGGACGTGTTCGAGCTGCCCTACGCCGGCGGCTGCAACCTCGGCACCCGGACCGTCGAGCCGCACATGTACGCGCTCCGCCCCTTCGGGCTCGAGGTCAAGGCCACCGACGGTTCCTACCACGCACAGGTCAACCGGGCCATCGAGCCGCAGGTGCCGATCGTGCTCACCGAGCGCGGCGACACCGTCACCGAGAACGCCCTGATGGCGGCGGCGCTCCACCCGGGCACCACGATCATCCGCAACGCGTCCTCCAACTACATGGTCCAGGACCTCTGCTTCTACCTGCTCAAGCTCGGCGTCCAGGTCGACGGCATCGGCACCACGACGCTGACGATCACCGGGCTGGAGGAGATCGACGTGGACGTCGACTACGCCCCGAGCGAGGACCCCATCGAGGCGATGTCGCTGCTCGCCGCAGCCATCGTGACCCGCTCGGAGATCACCATTCGGCGGGTGCCGATCGAGTTCCTCGAGATCGAGCTGGCGACCCTCAGCGAGATGGGCTTCCGCTACTCCCTCTCCGAGGAGTACGTCGCCCGCAACGGCAGCACCCGGCTGGTCGACCTCACGACCCACCCATCGGACCTGCACGCGCCGCTCGACAAGATCCACCCGATGCCGTTCCCAGGCCTCAACATCGACAACCTGCCGTTCTTCGCGGTGATCGCCGCGGTCGCCGAGGGCCAGACCCTGCTGCACGACTGGGTCTACGAGAACCGCGCCATCTACCTCACCGAGCTCAACAAGCTCGGCGGACAGGTCAAGCTGCTCGACCCGCACCGCGTGATGATCGAGGGCCCGACCCACTTCTCCGGCACCGAGATCGTCTGTCCGCCGGCACTACGTCCCGCTGTGGTCATCCTGCTGGCGATGCTGGCCTCGAAGGGCACATCGGTCCTGCGCTCGACCTACGTCATCCACCGCGGCTACGAGGACCTCGCCGAGCGCCTCAACGAGCTCGGGGCCAACATCGAGCCGTTCCGGGATATTTAGCCTCGCAAGCCCTTACTCGTGAGCCTGGCCATGCTCGGCTCGGTGCGCGCGAGCTTCGGCCCGGTTCAGCCGAACAGGGTCTCCACCCAGGCCCGCGCCGGCGGCTTGCCCTGGGGCGGTGCGGTCATGTCCGCGGTGATGCGGGGCAGCGGCTGGGTGTGCTGGCCGGCATGCCGGTGCCAGTCGGACTCCGCCTCGACCAGGCTGCCGAGATCGGCGCGCCGCAGGAACACCCCGTGACCGGCAGGGCAGCTGTTGACCTCGCCGTCGCCGAGCGGCCGGGCGTCCATCTCGGCTTCGCACACGGGACAGCGCATACCCCGAGGCTAGCCCGGTCGTGGCTGCTCGCCGGGGACCCGCGCCGGGTACATACTGCACAGCGTGGTTGGGGAGGCGTCCAGGCCGGCGAGTGAGTGGGCCACGCCGGGAGGCGTGCTCGCGTTCGCGCACCGGGGCGGTGCCTACCACCCTGAGATCGAGGGCTTGGAAAACACGCTGGCGGCGTTCAAGCATGCCGTCGCACTCGGCTACGACTACCTCGAGACAGACGTCCACGTCACCTCTGACGGAGTGCTGCTGGCCTTCCACGACAGCGTCCTGGACCGGGTCACCGACCAGGAGGGGGCGATCTCGGAGCTGACCTTCGAGGAGGTACGCCGGGCCCTGGTGGGCGGCCGGGAGCAGGTGCCCACCCTGGCCCAGCTCTTCGACGAGTTCCCCGCGGCCCGCTTCAACATCGACCTGAAGTCCGACGGAGGGGCCGCGGCGCTCGCGGGGTTCATCGCCGAGCGCGAGGCTTGGGACCGGGTGCTGGTCGGCTCGTTCAGTCGCCGCCGCCTGCGCGAGTTCCGCCGGCTCACCCAGGGGCGGGTGCCGACCTCCGCGACGGCGTTCGACATCGTGCTTTTCCGCTTCCTGCCCAGCGGGCGGCTCGCCGACCGGCTCACCGGTCGTACGGTGGCGGCCCTTCAGATCCCACACCGCCGAGGGCGGCTGACTGTGGCCTCACGGGGGCTGGTGCGCCGGGCGCACGCGGCGGGGCGCCCCGTCCACGTCTGGACGATCGACGACCCCGACGAGATGCAGGAGCTACTGGACCGCGGGGTCGATGGCATCTTCACCGACCGCACGGATGTGTTGAAGCACGTGCTCACCGAGCGCGGCGACTGGAGGGATTCGCATGACCACCACTGACCCTGCGGGGATCGCGGATCTCGGGCCGCTCGAGCGAGCCAAGGAACAGAGGTCCTGGTACTGGTACGACTGGGCGAACAGCGCCTACGTGACCGTGGTCGCGACCGTCCTGTTCGCCCCCTACCTGACATCGGTGGCCGAGCGGGCCGCCTGCGGCTTCGTGACCGACGAGGACAAGGGCCTCAAGTGCTCCGAGCACCTGGACGTCCTGGGGATCAGTATCTCGCCCGGGTCCCTGGTGTTCTACGTGTTCACGATCGCCACCATCGTGTCCGCACTCGTGCTGCCGATCGTGGGGGCGGCGGCCGACCGGTCCGCCCGCAAGAAGAACATCATGGCCGGCTTCGCCTGGGCCGGCAGCCTGTCCGCAGCCCTGATGTTCTTCGTCGCCGGCGAGAACTGGCAGCTCGGGGTGATCCTGCTGTTCGCTGCGAACATCTGCCTCGGGTCGTCGCTGGTCGTCTACGACGCCATCCTCTGCGAGATCGCCGAGCCCGACGAGCGTGACCGGGTGTCCTCGCGGGGCTGGGCGCTGGGCTACCTCGGCGGCGGCCTCCTGCTCGCCGTCAACCTGGCGATCGTCACCCTGCACGACAGCCTCGGGCTCAGCACGTCCATGGCGGTCCGGATCAGCCTGCTGTCCGCCGCGGCGTGGTGGGGGATCTTCACGATCATCCCGTACCGAGGCATCCGCAACCGCCAGCCCCGAGGGGTGGTGCCCGAGTCGGGCGGGCTCGTCCGGCAGAGCTTCGGACAGCTCTTCACCACCCTGCGCGACATGCGCAGCTACCCGGTGACACTGACCTTCCTCGTGGGCTACCTCTTCTACAACGACGGCATCCAGACGGTGATCGTCTCCGCTTCGGTCTACGGCGAGAAGGAGCTGGGCTTCGAGACCTCCGTTCTGATCGTCACGATCCTGCTGGTGCAGTTCGTCGCCTTCTTCGGCGCACTGATCTTCGGCAGGCTCGCGGAGAGCCGCGGGGCCCGGACGGTGATCCTCGGTGGACTCGGCGTCTGGATGCTGGTCGTCATCGCGGGCTTCTTCCTCCCCGAGAAGAACCTCGGGCTCTTCCTGGCCCTGGCCGCAGCGATCGGGCTCGTCCTCGGCGGCACCCAGGCGCTGTCCCGCTCGTTCTTCAGCCAGCTGATCCCACACGGCCGGGAGGCGGAGTACTTCTCCCTCTACCAGGCGGCCGAACGGGGCACCAGCTGGCTCGGCACCCTGGTGTTCGGGCTCGTCCACCAGGTCACGGACTCCTACCGCCCCGCCATCTTCGCGCTGATCCTGTTCTTCCTAGTGGGCGGCATCCTGCTCTACAAGGTCGACCCCGAGAAGGGCATCCAGGAGGCCGGCAACACCGTGCCTCGCAATCTCTGACCGCCCCTTCCGGCCGTAGCTGTCTAGTCAGTTGCGGGCCGTACTCTCGGTATGTATTGAAATTTCAGGAACAGTGTGGTTACCGGTAGCGTTGAACCTCTCGGGAGTGCGGGATGCACCGACGGTGCAACTTGTGTGTCGCGCCTAGCGTCCAACCCCCCGGGACGTCAGACACAACGGGGAACACAGACTGGGAGGTGCCTCATGGCTGAGCGCACATTGCGTGGTGCACGCCTGGGAGGCCAGAGCTTCGAGGACGAGCGCGGAATCGAGTTCGCTGCTCGTCAGCAGGTCGGCTACCGCTGCCCCGAGGGACACGCGTTCGAGATCACCATGTCCATCGAGGCGGAGATCCCAGCCGTGTGGGAGTGCCCCCGGTGCGGCGCCGAGGCGCTGAGCACCGACGGGATCGAGAAGGTCGTCAAGGCCGAGAAGCCGGTCCGCACCCACTGGGACATGCTGCTCGAGCGGCGCTCGGAGAAGGAGCTCGAGGACATCCTCAAGGAGCGTCTCGAGTTGCTGCGCGACGGTCAGATCGGCCCCGCACACCTGCACCGCGCCAACGCTCGCAAGCGTCGCGCCTCCGCCTGAGCGGCCGGCCCTCGTCAGGGGTCGACCACCTCGCCCGGCACCACCGGGCCGCCGTCACTGCCGTCATCGCCGGGTGGGCGCCGTGAGGATGGGATCACCACGAGCCGTCGCGCGACCACGGTGGTGAGCAGACGTCTGGCCACCGGCCGCGTGAACGGCAGGATCAGCAGGATCCCGAACACGTCCGTGACGAATCCCGGGGTGAGCATCAGCGTGCCGCCGATCAGGATCAGCGCCCCGTCCGCGAGCTCCCGGGCGGGCATCCGGCCGCTGCTGAGCGCGTTCTGGAGCGCCCTCCACGCCCGTCCGCCCTCGCGCCGGATCAGCCAGGTGCCCAGGATGCTGTCGGCGATGAGGATGAGGATCGTCCACCAGGCCCCGATGGCCTGACCGACCTGGATCAGGACGTAGATCTCGACCAGGGGCACCACGACGAAGGCGGCGACCAGCGCCCAACCCAGCGTTCCCCTGCGCCGGCCGCTCACGACGGCGGACGCCGATCGCGGCGCAGGCTCTGCCGCAGCTGGTCGCGGCGCTCGCGCAGCCCCCACGCGGTGATCCGGCGCAGGGACTCGGTGGCGACCGCTCCGCTCATCTTGGAGTCGCCGCGCACCCGCTCGACGAACTCGATCGGCACCTCCCGCACAGTCAGTCCGGCGCGCAGGCACCGGGTGACGAGGTCGGTCTGGAACACGTAGCCGGTGGACTTCACCGACGTGAGGTCGATCTTCTCCAGGGCGGACCGGCGGAACAGCCGGAAGCCCGCGGTCGCGTCGCGCACGTCGATGCCGAGGAGCAGCCGCACGTAGAGGTTGCCCCCGCGGGAGAGGAGCTCGCGGCGCAGCGGCCAGTTGACCACCGACCCGCCCGGCACCCACCGCGACCCGATCGCCAGGTCGGCGTCGGTCAGCGCTGTGAGCAGCCGTTGCAGCTGCTCGGGCTGGTGGGAGCCGTCCGCGTCCATCTCACCGATGACGTCGTAGCCGGCGTCCAGCGCCCAGGCGAAGCCGGCGAGATAGGCAGCGCCCAGGCCCGCCTTCTGGTGCCGGTGCAGCACGTGGACGCCGGCATCCTTCGCGGCCAGTGCGTCGGCGAGGGTCCCGGTGCCGTCGGGCGACGCGTCGTCGACCACGAGCACGTCGACCTCGGGCTGGGCCGCGCGGAGCCGTCCGACGATCCACTCCAGGTTCTGCGCCTCGTCATAGGTCGGCACGACCATGACGACGCGTCCCAGGTCGCCCGTCACCGGACCTCCACCAACTCGGGGTCGGCCTGGGTGGCGGGACCCTCCGGTCGCGGTACCTGACGGCGGCGGCCGAGGGCGAGCCCGAGGCCGACGAGCGTGCCCACGGCGGCCAGACGTCCGGTCCAGGGACCGATCCGGGTCGCGGGAGTGAACGTGTCGATGAGCTGCACCTCCTGCAGCAGCACGTCCTGGGTGCGTGGCTCGGCCGTGTCGACGACGTCGCCGTCGGGGGCGATCACACCGCTGACCCCGTTGGTCGATGCGACCGCAGTCCACCGGCCGGTCTCGATGGCGCGCACGCGGGTGATGGCGAACTGCTGGTCGATCTGGTCGGTCCGGATGAACGTCGCGTTGCTGGTCTGCACCACGAGCAGCTCGGCCCCCCTGGAGACCTGGGCGTGGATGCCGTCGTCGTAGGCGACATCGAAGCAGATGGCGTCGGCCACACTCACGCCTCCCACGTCGAGGGGTTCGTCCCGGGTTCCGGTCAGCATGTCGCGACCCACATCGCGGAGTCGGTCGAAGAAGTTGTAGCGCAGGAAGACCGAGCGCAGCGGGACGTACTCCCCGAAGGGCACGGGATGCCGCTTGGTGTAGCGCTCCCCCGCCCCGGTCTGCGGATCCCAGACGATCCCCTGGTTGAGCACCTGGTTGGGTCCGCCGTCGACGATGGCACCCACCAGGATCGGGACACCGACCGCGTCGCTGGCCCGGAGAATCTCGGCTTGGATCGGCTCGCTCTCGAAGGGGTCGGTCGCCGTGGAGTTCTCCGGCCACAGCACGAATTGCGGCTCCGGGACCTCACCATCGGCCACGCGCCGGCCGAGCGCGACGGTCGCGTCGGCGTGGTTCCGGGTGACCTGCTGGTGGTCGTAGAGAATGTCGTCGCCGCGTCCGGGCACGTCGCCCTGGACGACGGCGATCTGCACGCTCGGGTCGCCCTCCTCGGCGGCCTGCCAGGGCAGCACGACCGGCACCGCGAGTCCGGCACACAGACCGGTCAGCGCCAGTGCCGCCGGTCGGACCGGAGTCCGGTCGTGGATCGCCACGAGCAGGGCGGCGAGCAGCGCGCCCAGCGCAGCGAGCAGGAAGCTGACACCGACGGCGCCGACGTAGGGCAGCGCCGAGGCGACGGGAGTGTCCACGACCGCGAAGGCCAGACGTCCCCACGGCATGCCACCGAGGGGCCAGCCGCTGCGCAGGACCTCGGCCGAGGTCCAGGCGGCGGCGAACCACAGGGGCCAGAGCCGGTGCCGTTGCAGCACCGCCGAAACCGACCCCAGCACGGCGTAGAACGAGGTCTCCAGCAGCGACAGGGCGATCCACGCCGGGAGTCCGACGGCTTGCATCCAGATGACGTGAGTGAAGTAGAAGGGGGCGCCGAACGCCAGGCCGAGGACGAATGCCGAGCGCGCCCGCTGCCCACGGGTGACCAGGGCGAAGGCCGCCACGGAGAACGGGATGAGCCAGGGCAGCGTCACAGGCTCGAAGGCGGCGCTCAGCGCCAGCCCCGCGACGACGGCGCAGAGAAGGCGGCGCGCAGTCACGCGCCAACGCTACCTGCTCGTGCTTCTGCTGGGCCTGCAGAGGTCGGAGGGGTCCCACAACCCTTCGGTCCAGCCCGAGAAGCGACTGGATGACGTGGTCGGGCTGTTGTCTAGGGGGTGTGGGCCCCTCCGCCCCCACTCTCGCGGAGTGCTCCGATCTCCCTGTCCCGGCCGTTCAGGTGATGGCATCTCACCCTCGGTCAGGCCCGGTGAACCGGTGCGCCTCCCACGATCTGCATGAGCGGACGGCCGACACTTTCACTCTCCGGGCGCGGCGTTGTCAACCGCCTCGTGACCTGCGACAACGCGCGTCCTCGCAGGTCAAAGGGCACCTGTTGTTAACGGCCCGTTTACAGAATTCCCGCGGGATTTTTGCCTGGCCCGGCGTGTCGCCGACGACACGCCGGTGCGTGGCCGTGCCGCGCTCAGCGCGGCGGCACCACGACGGTGCCGGTCGCGGTCGTCGCTACCACTGGCGGGGTGAGTGGCCGAGCCGCCCCTGGCGCCGACTCGGTGGGCTCCCCTCGAGCGACCACGCTCAGGGTGAACGCGATCTCCCTCGAGCGGCTGCCGACCCGCACCAGCTCGGCGGTCACCTCGACGACGTCGCCCGCGCGGACCGGCGCCAGGAACTGCACGTCGGCATAGCTCGCGAAGAGGCCCTCGTCGCCATCGGTCGCAATGCACAGGTCCGTGGCGGCGTCGCCGAAGAGCCCGAGGCCGTAGGCGCCGTCGACCAGCGAGCCGGCGTAGTGGGCGTGCGAGTAGGGCACGTAGTGCCGATGGGTCACGGACGCTCCCACCCGTGCCCCTGCGGGGGACGCCATCACGAAGCCTTCCTCTGGACGAGCCTGTGCACCAGGAACGATGCCACTTCCCCGGGCGTGGTACCCCGGGTGAACACCCGATCGACGCCGAGCTGGTCGGCCATCGCCTCGTCGAAGCGCGGCCCGCCGACGACCAGCAGCGGTCGCCTGGCGGGTGGGTATGCCTCGCGGAAGGCCGCCGACATCTCCCGGGTGTTGAGGAGGTGCGCCTCGCGCTGCGTGACGACCTGCGAGACGAGCACCGCGTCGGCCTTCTCCTCGGCGGCGCGGGCAACGAGCTGCGGCACCGACACCTGGGCTCCCAGGTTGACGACCTTGAGCTCGCGGTAGTACTCGAGGCCCTTCTCGCCAGCGAACCCCTTGATGTTGAGGATCGCGTCGATCCCCACGGTGTGTGCGTCGGTGCCGATGCACGCACCGACCACGACCAGCCGGCGCCGCAGGCTGCGCTTCACCGCGGCGTTGACTTCCTTGGGCGTCAGCAGGGGGAAGTCGCGCTCGACGATCTCGACCGCGTCGGTGTCGACCAGGTGGTTCACCCGCCCGTAGACGACGAAGAACGTGAAGCCGGGCCCCATCGCCTTGCTGTGGACCACCAGCGCGGGGTCGATGCCCATCTTGTTCGCGAGCTGCAGCGCGGCCCCCTCGGCATGCTTCGAGTGCGGGATGGGCAGCGTGAAGCTGGTCTGCACCATCCCGTCGCCGGTCGTGTCGCCGTAGGGCCGGATGATGCTCACTGCCCCGACTCCAGCAGGTCGGTCGCCGGGTTGTAGTACGCCGCCGACCGGCGGGCCACGCCGTCCAGGCCGCGGCCCGCGTCGGCGGGACGCTTCATCAGCCCGAAGGTCCCGTCGGCGATGGCGTCCAGGAGGCCGCCCGGGTGGTCGATGATGCGCTCGAGCAGCTCCACCGACTCCCCGAGGACCTCCCGCGCTCGGTTGGCGATGAAGCCGTCGGGCGCCGGGCGGAAGTCCTCGTGCAGGTTGCCGGCGGCGTTCATGACGTAGCGGACGTTCTGCAGGGCGAGGTCGCGGTCCGACAGCCACGGGGTCACCACCGCCTCGGTCATCATCCCGACGAGGAGGATGCCCTGCCCGGTGAGCGCGCCGACCAGGTTGAAGAACCCGTCGAGCAGGTAGCCGCGGAACACGTCACCGGTCATGTGGCGGGTCGGGGGCATCCACTTGAGCGGCGCGTCGGGGAACAGCTCCCGGGCGAGCAGGGCGTGCGCCAGCTCGAGGCGGAACGACTCCGGCACGTCCGGGTCGATCTCGAAGGCGTGGCCCAGGCCCAGCTGCCAGTCCTCGAGGCCGGCCTCCTTGGCGAAGTACTCGTTGAGCAGCTGGCTCGTCGTCACCGTGTGCGCGGCCTCGACGGCGTCCGCGGTGGTCAGGTAGTTGTCCTCGCCGGTGTTGATGATGATCCCCGCGCGGGCGTGGATCTGCCGGCTGAAGCGCTGGTCGACGAAGGTGCGGATCGGGTTGATGTCGCGGAAGAGGATCCCGTACATCGAGTCGTTGAGCATCATGTCGAGACGCTGGAGCCCGGCGAGGGTGGCGATCTCGGGCATGCAGAGACCTGACGCGTAGTTGGTGAGCCGCACGTAGCGCCCCAGCTCCTTGCTCGACTCGTCGAGCGCGGCCCTCATCAGCCGGAAGTTCTCCTGGGTGGCGTAGGTGCCGGCGAAACCCTCGCGCGTGGCCCCCTCGGGCACGTAGTCGAGCAGGCTCTGGCCGGTCGAGCGGATCACCGCGATCACGTCGGCGCCCTCGCGGGCCGCCTGCTGGGCCTGCGGGATGTCCTCGAGGATGTCGCCGGTGGCCACGATGAGGTAGATCCACGGCTGGCGTGGGGCGTCCCCATGCTTGGCGATCATCCGCTCCCGCTCGAGCCGGCGCTTGTCGATGAGCCTGAGGCCCGCGCCGACCTGGCGCTTGGCCGCGGTCCGGGCGCGTTGTGCGTCGCGGCCCTCGGGGAGACGGAACCGCACCGATCCCGCGCTCGCCTTCTGCGCCAGGGTGGCCAGGTCCTCAGCCTCGCCTCGCAGCAGCGCGTCCCACACCGGCAGCGCCACGCCGTGGGCGAGGCCTCCCCCAGAGTCGGCAGAGTCGTCGAGGTCGGCCCGGACGACGTCGGTGAGCCGGTTGACCCAGGGAGTGCCTTCCGCGTCGGCACCCGCGAGCCCCGCGAGCCGGAGGGTGGCGCGCTCCACGGAGACCGTCGTGTGCTGCTGGGCCAGCTTGACGATGGGCCTGGCGGCCTTGCGGGCCAGGCTCCGCGCCCGGCGTACGTCGGCGGGGTCGAGCTGCAGGACGGGCTTTCGCTTGGTCACGCGTGGGGTGTTCATGCGTGCACCAGCCGACCCTCGAACAGGCGCCGGACCGCGTCGTTGTCCCGGAGCAGTCCCATCGCGTAGTCCGCGTGACCGGGGACGTAGCCGTTGCCGACCAGCATGGTCACGTCAGCGGCCAAGCCCTCCGCACCGAGGGCGGCGGCGGAGAAGGACGTCGCCATCGAGAAGAAGATGACGGTCCCGCCCGAAGAGGTGGACAGGATGGCGCCGCCCTCGCAGCCGGGCACGTCGACGCAGACGACGGTGATGTCGGCCGTCCCTCCGACGGCCGACACCACGGCGTCCCGGGTCGCGATCGGGTCGCGGGCGTCCGCGACCACGACGTCGTCGGCGAGGCCGGTGCCGCGCAGCAGCTCCGCCTCCGGCTCGTGGGGCACGACCCCTACCGTCCGGCGCGCACCCGCCTTCGCCGCGGCGGCCAGGCTCAGCGACCCGGACTTGCCGGCCCCGCCGATCACCGCCACCACGGGCTGCTCGTAACGGCTGACCACCCGGTGAGTCAGTGCCGGGGCACCGCAGACGTCCATGATCGCGAGGCTGAGCTCGGCGGGTAGGTCGTCGGGGATCACCGCGGCGATGGAGCGCCCGAAGAGGATGGCGTACCCGTCGCACGGAACCTGCTCCGACCGGCCGTCCCAATCCGCCAGTCCGTCCTCGATGACGAGCGGAGTGAGGGTGAGCGACACCAGGGTGGCGACCCGGTCGCCCACCGCGAGGCCGAGCGGTGACTCGGGGCCCACTTCCTCGACCGTGCCGACCAGCATGCCTCCCGAGCCCGTCTCGGGGTTCTGCATCTTGCCCCGCTCGGCCACGATCTGCAGCACGTGCGCACGAACGGCGTCGCCGTCTCCCCCGTGCACCCGCTCCAGCTGACGGAACGAGGCGGCGTCCAGGTTGAGCCGCTCGACGCGCACCCGGACCTCGTCGGGCCACAGCTCCGGACGGGTGTCGAGGTGGGTGGCGGCCTGCGGCAGCACCGCCGGCCGGTCCAGCACCCGGTGCAACCCGGTCGGATCGCTGGCGCGCACGAAGTTTCTCCTCGGTAACTTAACGGGACAGGAGGATTTGCGGCGCGTGCTTGGACACGCCGTAGATCCTCCACCTACAGTGTCATAGTGACCATTGAAACGTCCATCGGGCTCGGGACCGGGCAGCCCTACCCCTACCAGCGTGTCGAGCTCGTCGAGCCGGACTGGACCCGCTTCCCCGGATGGCGTGACGTCACCGCCGTGGACTGGGCCTCGGTGCAGTGGCAGCGGGCCCACTGCGTCAAGAACGTCAAGCAGCTGCGCGAGCTGCTCGGCGACCTCGTCGACGACCGGTTCTACGCCGACCTCGAGCGCGACCAGAACGAGCGCGCGACCATGTCGATGCTCGTCCCCCCGCAGATGATGAACACGATGGTCCCGAACGCCGTCCCAGGCGGCCCCGGGTCGCTGACGGATGCGTTCTACGCCGACCCGATCCGCCACTACATGCTGCCGGTCTTCTCCGACCGCCGCACCGACTGGCCGTCCCACCCGCACGCCACCCGCGACTCGCTGCACGAGCACGACATGTGGGCGACCGAGGGGCTGACGCACCGCTATCCCACCAAGGTGCTCGCCGAGCTCCTCCCCACCTGCCCGCAGTACTGCGGGCACTGCACCCGCATGGACCTGGTCGGCAACTCGACGCCGGTCATCGACAAACTCAAGTTCGTCGCCAAGCCGAACGACCGGCTGGCCGACATGCTCGACTACCTGCGACGGACGCCGGCCGTGCGCGATGTGGTCGTGTCCGGCGGTGACGTCGCGAACATGCCGTGGCCCCGGCTCGAGGCGTTCCTCACCGAGGTCCTGGCCATCGACAACATCCGCGATATCCGGCTCGCCACCAAGGCCCTGATCGGCCTGCCCCAGCACTGGCTCCAGCCCGACGTCGTCGAGGGGGTCACCCGCGTCTCGACGATCGCCCGCCAGCGCGGTGTCTCGATCGCCATGCACACCCACGCCAACCACGCGCACTCGATCACCCCGATCGTGGCCGAGGCGACCCGGGCGATGCTCGACGCCGGGCTGCGCGACGTCCGCAACCAGGGCGTGATCCTCAACGGCGTCAACGCCGACCCCCACGCCCTGCTCGACCTGTGCTTCCGGCTGCTAGACGGCGCGCAGATCATGCCCTACTACTTCTACATGTGCGACATGATCCCGTTCTCGGAGCACTGGCGGGTCTCGGTCGCCGACGCCCAGCGCCTCCAGCACGCGATCATGGGCTACCTGCCCGGCTTCGCGACCCCGCGGATCGTCTGCGACGTCCCGTTCGTCGGCAAGCGTTGGGTCCACCAGCTGGCTGACTACGACACCGAACGTGGCATCTCCTACTGGACCAAGAACTACCGCACCTCCATCGAGGCGGCCGATCCGGAGGCGCTGACCCGCACCTACGCCTACTACGACCCGATCCACACGCTGCCCGCGGCCGGCCAGGAGTGGTGGGCCGAACACGCCCGCGACGACGACACGGCGCTCAAGGCGGCCGAGATGGCCGAGGCGTCGAGACGGCTGGCCGCGCTCCAAGCGCACTGACCCTCAATGGCCCGTCTGGGTCATGCGCCGGCCCCACTGGTGCCCATAGCGTCGACCCGAGCCGACGGGCGTCCAGGACCAACGTGACCCTCAGTGGCCTGCCGGACACCGACGAGCTCGTCATCGAGGCCAGGCTGAAGGTACGCGGCAAGGGCACCGCAACCGTGACCCGGACCTATCTCCCCTGTTCCTGAGGGAGGGTGGACCCGGACACACCGTAGAGAATTGCCCCGTCACCCTCCGGTGACGGGGCGGTTCTCGTAGTAGGTCGAGAGCACGATGGTGGTGCGCGTCGAGACGTTGGCGGCAGCCCGGATGCGGGCCAGCAGCTCCTCGAGCTGGGATGGCGTGCCGAGGCGGACCTTGAGGATGTAGGACTCCTCGCCGGCCACCGACCAGCACGACTCGATCTCGGGGATGTCGCGCAGCCGGTCCGGCGAGTCGTCCGGCTGGGACGGGTCGATCGGCCGGATCGAGATGAACGCGGTCAGCGGCAGCCCGATCTCGTCGTGGTTGACCGTGGCGCCGTAACCGAGGATCAGCCCGCGCTGCTCCAGCCGTTTGACCCGCTGGTGGACCGCCGACGTGGAAAGTCCGGTGGCCTTGCCGAGGTCGGTGAAGGACATCCGGCCGTCGACGGCCAGCAGCTCGAGGATCTTGCGATCGGTGGGCTCCACATCGGACAGCGTCACGAGTCAAACGATAGAGCGCGTTCTGGCACGATGCCCGGCGTGACCACAACGCAAGCCCGCAGTGACGCGGAGCCCGGCCGGCTGATGCTCCTGGACACCGCCTCGATGTACTTCCGTGCCTTCTTCGGTGTCCCCGACATCACTGCTCCCGACGGCACGCCGGTCAACGCGGTGCGCGGGCTGCTCGACATGATCGCCCGGCTGGTCGGTGAGTACCGCCCCACCGACCTCGTGTGCTGCTGGGACGAGGACTGGCGCCCGCAGTGGCGCGTCGACCTGCTGCCGACCTACAAGGCGCACCGCGTGGTGGTGGCCCGGCCGAGCGCCGTCGACATCGAGGAGGTCCCCGACCCGCTGGAGGTCCAGATCCCGATCATCCTGGAGGTGCTCGACGCCTTCGGGATCTGCGTGGTCGGTGCCCCGGCCGCCGAGGCCGACGACGTCATCGGCACCCTGGCGACCGGCGCCGGGCAGCCGGTCGACGTCGTCACGGGCGACCGCGACCTGTTCCAGCTCGTCGACGACGAGGCCGACGTGCGAGTGCTCTACATCGGCCGTGGAGTCGCCAAGCACGAGCGCGTCGACAACGACTGGGTCCGCACGAAGTACGGCATCGACGCCCGGCAGTACGCCGACTTCGCGACGCTGCGCGGCGACCCCTCCGACGGGCTGCCAGGCGTGCCCGGGGTCGGCGACAAGACCGCGGCGACGCTGCTCAACCGGTTCGGCGACATGGCCGGGATCCTGGCGGCGGTCGACGACCCCGCCTCGGACCTCGGCCCCGGCCCGCGTGGCAAGATCAGGGCGGCCGCGGACTACCTGGCCGTGGCACCGCAGGTCGTCGCGGTCGCACGCGATCTCGACCTGGACCGCAGCGGGTTCGCCTGTCCAGTGACTCCGTCCGATCCGGGGCGGGTACTCGAGCTGGCCGAGCGCTACAACCTGGAGAGCCCGGCAGCCCGGCTCGTGCAGGCGCTCACGCGATGAGTCGCGTCACGCAGGTCGTGGTGATGATCGTCTGCTGACGGCTCCGGGACCTACCGCGGTGCCCTGGCGATGCTCTACGAGATGGGCGTCTGGCCGTCTCCGGGCGACCGGATCCCGCTCCGTGTCGAACCGGAGAACCCCAAGCGGTTCGCGCTCGCATCCGGCGCTGCTGGAGGGTTCGCAGGCTGATACACGCCTGAAACACGCCGCACCTACCGTCGCCGGATGCACCTGACGCCTGGCGACACCGAGAAGCTGCTACTGGCCGTGGCCGGCATGGTGGCGCGGGACCGTCTCGAACGAGGGGTCCTGCTCAACCACCCCGAGACCGTCGCCCTGCTCAGCACGTGGATCATCGAGCGGGCCCGCGAGGGTGTCGGCCTCGCCCAGCTCATGGAGGACGGCAGGACCGTCCTCACCCCGGACCAGGTGATGCCGGGCGTCCCGGAGATGCTGCACGACGTGCAGGTCGAGGCGACCTTCCCGGACGGTCGCAAGCTGGTCACCATCCACGACCCGCTCGGGCACGGCGCCGACGAGTCCCCCGGTGCAACCCGCGTCGCCAGCGGCACCGTCGAGCTGAACGCGGACCGCGACCCCGACGAGCGCCGCCGGCTCGTGATCGTCAACACCGGGGACCGGCCCGTCCAGATCGGCTCGCACCTCCACCTGCCCGACGCCAACCCGGCACTCGAGTTCGACCGGGCGGCAGCCCAGGGACTCCGGCTGGACATCCCGTCGGGGACGTCACGCCGGTTCGAGCCGGGCGCCTCCCGCGAAGTGGCGACCGTCGCGTTGCGTGGGCGTCGCGTCGTGCCCGGCATCCAGGTGCGGGCCGATGGCTGAGCTCAGCCGGGCCGGGTACGCCGCGCTGTACGGCGCCACGACGGGCGACCAGGTCCGACTCGGCGACACGGACCTGTGGGTCGAGGTCGAGCAGGACCTGACGTTCGGCGGGGAGGAAGCGGTCTTCGGCGGCGGGAAATCCATCCGAGAGTCGATGGCGCAGGGCACCACCAGCCGTGCCGAGGGAGCACCCGACACCGTCATCACCAACGTGGTGGTCCTCGACCACTGGGGCGTGGTCAAGGCCGACGTCGGGATCAGGGACGGCCGGATCGCGGCGCTCGGACGCGCCGGCAACCCCGACATCGCCGACGGTGTCCATCCCGCCCTGGCGATCGGACCGTCGACAGACGTCGTCTCCGGCGAGGGGCGCATCCTCACGGCCGGGGCCATCGACATGCACGTCCACTTCCTCTCGACCTCCCAGGTGCACGAGGCGCTCGCCACCGGCATCACGACCGTCGGGGGCGGCGGGACCGGACCGTCCGAGGGGTCACGGGCCACGACGGTCACCCCGGGCGCCTGGCACCTGCAGTCGGTGCACCGGGCCCTCGACCACCTGCCTGTGAACGTGCTGCTGATGGGCAAGGGCAACACCGTCAGCGCGGCGGGGCTCGCCGAGCAGGCGCTCGCCGGCGCGGCGGCGTACAAGGTGCACGAGGACTGGGGCTCCACGCCCGCGGCCATCGACGCGGCGCTCCGGGCCGCCGACGAGCACGGCCTCCAGGTCGCGCTGCACTCGGACTCGCTCAACGAGGCCGGGTTCCTCGAGTCGACCGTCGCGGCCATCGCGGGACGTTCGATCCACGCCTTCCACACCGAGGGCGCCGGCGGCGGTCACGCGCCCGACATCATCGAGGTCGCCTCGCTGCCCCATGTCATCCCCGGGTCCACCAACCCGACCCTCCCGCACACCGTGAACACGGTGGCCGAGCACCTCGACATGCTGATGGTCTGCCACCACCTCAGCCCCCGGGTCCCCGAGGACCTGGCGTTCGCCGAGTCCCGGATCCGGGCGACCACGATCGCCGCCGAGGACCTCCTTCACGACATGGGGGCGCTGTCGATCACGTCGTCCGACGCGCAGGCGATGGGCCGGATCGGCGAGGTCGTCTGCCGCACCTGGCAGGTGGCGCACGTGATGAAGGCCCGCCGGGGGCCGCTCGGCGGGTCCCTGCCCGCCGACAATGAGCGAGCCAGGCGCTACGTCGCCAAGTACACGATCAACCCCGCGATCGCGCACGGCATCGCCCATGAGGTCGGGTCCGTCGAGGTCGGGAAGCTGGCGGACCTGGTGCTGTGGGACCCGCGGTTCTTCGGGATCCGCCCCGAGCTGGTGATCAAGGGCGGTGCGCTGGTCCGGGCCGCGCTGGGCGACCCCAACGCCTCGATCCCCACACCGCAGCCGGTGCTGATGCGGCCCACGCTGGTCGACGCCGACGGGAGCGACCACGCGGTCACCTTCGTGGCACCGGCGGCACTGGAGGACGGCCTCGCCGCGCGGCTCGGGCTGCGGCGCCGGCTCGCGGCGGTCACCCCGACCCGGGACGTCGGCAAGGCGGACATGGTCAACAACAGCGCGCTGCCGGCCATCGATGTCGACCCCGAGACGTTCGCGATCACCATCGACGGTGACCTCGTCGAGCCGCAGCCGGCCGCCGAGCTCCCGCTCGCGCAGCTCTACTCGATGTTCTGACCACGGATTCCCAGCCACATGACCGCTCTCGCCCTGCTCCTCGCCGACGCTCGGCTTCCTGCTGCCGGCCACACCCAGTCCGCCGGTCTCGAGCCGGGGCTGGCCCGCGGGCTGGACCCGGCCGGGCTGCCGGCGTACTGCCGCACCCGGCTGGTGACGGTCACCCGGACGGAGGCGGCGACCGCGGTGGTGGCGCGTCACCAGGCCCGGCTCGAAGCCCCGCTGGGTCCGGTCGAGGCCGCGTGGGCGGCCCGCACCCCGAGCGACGCCATCCGCGCCACGTCGCGGGCGCTCGGCCGAGGGCTCATCCGCCTGGCCCGGACCGCCTGGCCCGGAGCCGTCGGCCGCTGGTCTCCGGACGACCGGCCGCCCCGGCCCCTGGTGCTCGGCGCGGTCGCGGCACAGGCCGGGCTGCCGGCCGTCGACCTCGCGCGGGTCGTCGCCTATGACGACGTCCAGACCGTGCTGGCCGCCGCCCTCAAGCTGCTCCCACTCGACCCCGCCGACGCGGCCTCGTGGTGCGTCGGGCTGCTGCCGGACATCGACCGGTTCGCCGTGGACCTGCAGGACCTCACCGACGCCGCCGACATCCCGGCCACCGGGTCACCGCAGATCGAGGCGTGGGCGCAGGCCCACGCCCGCACGACCAGGAGGTTGTTCAGTGCCTGACTCCACCCGTTCGCTGCGCCTCGGGGTCTGCGGGCCCGTGGGCACCGGCAAGAGCTCGCTCATCGCGACGATCTGCCGCGAGCTGGCCGGGAGCCTCGAGCTCGCCGTCGTGACCAACGACATCTACACCGACGAGGACGCCCGGTTCATGCGCTCGGCCGGCGTGCTGCCGAAGGAGCGGATCGTGGGTGTCGAGACGGGCGCGTGCCCGCACACGGCGATCCGCGACGACGTGACGGCCAACCTGATGGCGGTGGAGGACCTCGAGCAGCGCTTCGCGCCCCTCGATGTCGTGCTGGTCGAGTCCGGTGGCGACAACCTCACTGCGACCTTCTCCCCCGCGCTCGTGGACACCCAGATCTTCGTCCTGGACGTGGCCGGCGGCGGCGACGTGGCCCGCAAGGGCGGCCCCGGGATCGAGCGGGCCGACCTGCTGGTCATCAACAAGACCGACCTGGCGCCGTACGTCGAGGTGGACGTCGACCGGATGGTCCTCGACGCCGAGCACGCGCGCGACGGACGGCCAGTCCTCGCGCTGTCCCGCACTGACCCGGCCTCGGTCGCTGGCCTGGTCGGCTGGGTCACCGAGCGGCTGGCCCACTTCCGGGCCGGCGGCCTGGTGCCCGTCGACCCCGGTCCGATGGCGGCACACTCCCATGCGCACGCCCACGATCGCTGACGTCGAGGTCCGGTCGAGCCACCTGCGGGCGTTCCGGCTCCCCACGGTCGACGGGGTCGACCGGCTGGCTCTGGTCCCTGAGCAGGCCGTCCTGCTGGCCGGTGACCACGTGACGGTGTCGGTTCGGGTGCCCGCCGGCCGCTCGCTGGAGGTCATCGAGCCCGGAGGGACGGTCGCCTACGCGATGCGCGGCCACGAAGCGAGGTGGGACGTGCACATCGAGGTCGAGGAGGCCGGGCGCCTGCTGTGGCACGGCGAGCCGTTCGTCGTCGCCGAGGGCGCCGACGTACGCCGCACGCTCGGTGTCGGTCTCGGCGCCGGGGCGTCACTCGTGCTGCGGGAGACCATGGTCCTGGGCCGGACGGGCGAGGCACCCGGCCGGCTGCGGTGCCGCACGGACATCGCGAGGGAGGGGTCACCCCTGCTGGTCGAGGACCTGGACTGCGCCACGGGTCTCGGCCCGCATCGGGTGCTCGACCAGATTGTCCACCTGGGCGCTGCCTGCGAGGTCGGGGAGCACTCGATGGTCCTGGAGTCCGGAGACACGCTGGACCGCTGGCTGGGCGCGGAGACGCACGCCAGCCCGCTCCGCGTCCATCACTCGTCGGCGAGCCCCGAGTAGGCCACCACGCCACGGCGCAGCGCCCGGACGACCTCGCGGGCCGTGTCCCGCAGCGCGGCGTCTCCGGCGGCGTCCGCCACCTGGCCCGCCACGTCCAGCAGCTGCTTCATCCACCTGACGAAGTCGCCGGCGGCCAGGTCGACCTCGCTCAGCACGTCGTCGAGCTCGTCGCCCTCGGCCCATCGGTAGGCGGCCCAGGTGAACCCGAGGTCGGGCTGGCGGAGAAAGTCGAGGTGGTGCTCACGCTCGAGCTCGTCGAGCTCGGCCCACAGCTTCACCATCTCCGCGAGGACCTGCTTGACCGGGCCTCCCGGCATCCTCGGCGCCGACGCGTCGTCGGGCCGCCTGGCCTCGAAGACCAGCACCGAGAGCACCGCGGCCAGCTCGGGCACGGACAGACCGTCCCAAAGGCCTCGCCTCAGGCACTCGGCCGCGACCAGGTCCAGCTCCGAGTAGAGCCGCATCAGGTGCCGGCCCTGCTCGGTGACCCTGGCCTCGGCGCCGTCCTGCTCCAGGTAGCCCAGTGTGGTCAGCACCTCGCAGACCCGGTCGAACTGCCGGGCCACCGTATTGGTCCGCCGCTCGACTCGCCGCTTGAGTGTCGCGGCGTCCCGCTCCAGCTTGAAGTAGCGCTCGGACCACCGGGCGTGGTCCTCCCGGTCCGGGCAGGCGTGACAGGGATGTGCCTTCAGCTCGGCCCGCAGTGCCCCGATCTCGCGGTCGACCGGCGAGGAGTCGAACCTGGAGGCGGACCTGTTCCGGTCCGGTCCGCCACGGCGGTTGGGCGGAGGGGGTGCCAGGTCATGGGTGCGGCTGCGCAGTGCCGAGGCGAGGTCGCGGCGCATCTGGGGGTTGCGGCCGTTGAAGGACCTGGGGATCTTGAGCCGGGCCAGCGCCACCACGGGGGTCGGGAAGTCGACCATCGCCAGGCGCCGGGCCTGCCGGTCGGCGGTGACGACGTAGGGCCGGGGACCCTCCGGCGCGTAGCCGGGGTCGACCACGACGGCGTAGCCCGCGAACTTGCCGGCGGGGATCTCGATCACGTCGCCCGGCTTGAGCTGCGCGAGCGACTCGAGGGCCTCCTCGCGCCGGTCGGCACGCTTGGCCTTGCTGGCGCCCTTCTCGAGCTCGCCGATGCGGCGCCGGAGGGCGGCGTACTCCATGAAGTCGCCCAGGTGGCACGCAGCGGCCTCCCGGTAGCCCTCGAGGGCCTCCTCGCTCTTGCGGAGCTGGCGGGCGAGGCCGACGACCGCCCGGTCGGCCTGGAACTGCGCGAAGGACTGCTCGAGCAGCTCGCGCGAGGTGTCCCGGCCGAACTGGTGCACCAGGTTGACCGCCATGTTGTACGACGGGCGGAACGACGACCGGAGCGGGTAGGTGCGGGTCGAGGCGAGCCCGGCCACCTCGCGAGGGTTCATGCCCGGCTGCCACAGCACAACGCCGTGGCCCTCGACGTCGAGACCCCGGCGGCCGGCGCGGCCGGTCAGCTGGGTGTACTCCCCCGGGGTGATGTCGGCGTGCGTCTCGCCGTTCCACTTGCTGAGCTTCTCGATGACGACCGTGCGGGCCGGCATGTTGATGCCCAGGGCCAGCGTCTCGGTCGCGAAGACGACCTTGCAGAGGCCGCGGACGAAGAGCTCCTCCACCACCTGCTTGAACGCCGGCAGCATGCCCGCGTGGTGGGCGGCGATGCCGCGGGTGAGACCGTCGAGGAAGTCGTGGTAGCCGAGGACGTGCAGGTCGTCGTCCGGCAGGTCGCGGCAGGCCGCCTCGACGTAGGCGTAGATCTCGTCGCGCTCCTCCGGAGAGGTGAGCCGGACCCCCGCGTTGAGGCACTGCGTGACCGCCGCGTCGCAGCCGACCCGGCTGAAGATGAACACGATGGCCGGCAGCAGCCCTTCGCGGTCGAGCCGGTCGACCACGTCGGCCCTGCTCGGGATCCAGACCCGTCGGCCGTTGCCGACCGACCTGGGGTTCTTCGACGAGCCCGGGCGGCCCTTGCGGGGCGACCTCCGGTCGCGCATCAGCCGGGTGCTGGCCCAGTCGTCGCGGGCGATCCGGACCAGCTCGTCGTTGACCGGGGCGCCCTCCTTGACGAAGCCCGCGGAGGCGTCGACGTCGGAGGAGGCGAACAGGTCCAGCAGCCGCCGGCCGACCATCACGTGCTGGTAGAGCGGGACCGGGCGGCGCTCCTCGACGATCGTGGTCGTCTCCCCCCGAACTGTGGCCAGCCACTCGCCGAACTCCTCGGCGTTGGAGACGGTGGCCGACAGGCTGACCACTGACACCGACTCCGGCAGGTGGATGATCACCTCCTCCCACACCGCGCCGCGCGAGCGGTCGGCGAGGTAGTGCACCTCGTCCATCACCACGAACCCGAGCCCGAGCAGGGTCTGGGAGCCCGCGTAGAGCATGTTGCGGAGCACCTCGGTGGTCATCACCACGATCGGTGCCTCGCCGTTGACCACGTTGTCACCGGTGAGCAGGCCGACGTCCTCGGGCCCGTAGCGGTCCACGAGGTCGTGGAACTTCTGGTTGGACAGCGCCTTGATCGGCGTCGTGTAGAAGCACTTGCGCCCGGTGGCGCGGGCCAGGTGGATGGCGAACTCCCCCACCACCGTCTTACCGGATCCGGTGGGCGCGGCCACCAGGACGCCGCGTCCGTCCTCGATCTCGTGGCAGGCCTGCACCTGGAACGGATCCAGGGGGAACGCGTAGAGGGCCTGGAAGTCCTTGGTGACCGGGTGCTCCCGGTCCCGCTGGAACTCGGCGTAGCGCTCCGACGGCGACCGCTCGTCGGTGCTCATTGCCCCAGAGTATGTACTGGGACCTACGCGTAGACCGTGAGCGCCCCCGACACGCACTCCACGGTCAGGGGCAGCGCGCCGAACCGCTCGCCGTCGGCGTAGGTGGTGATGCCCGGCGAGGCCACCGTGACCCGGCGCACCTGGTGACGCTCGTACTGCGGATGGGTGGTGTGGGTTCCCTTGAACAGCTTCGGGTAGGTCCGGACCAGCTCCGCGCGACCCATCGGCTTGATGATCACCACGTCGAGGAGACCGTCGTCGAGGCTGGCGCCCTCGGTGATCCGAAGACCCCCGCCGAACGACGGCCCGTTGCCGACCGAGACCATCATCGCCTCGACCCGGCGGGTCGCCCCGTCGAGGTCGAGGGTGTACTGCAGCGGGGTGAACGTGCGCAGCTCCGCGACCGTGGCCAGGTTGTAGCGCATCTGTCCCTTGGGCCAGGTCATGCCGTTGGCGCGCTCGTTGACCACGGCGTCGAACCCTGCGCACAGCACGGTCGTGTAGTACTTCGTGCCGCTGCGGGCCAGGTCACTGGTGCGGGTCGCCCCGGCCACCACCCGGTCCGCGGCGGCGAGCGGGTCCTTGCGCGGCAGGTCGAAGTAGCGGGCGACGTCGTTGCCGGTGCCGGTCGGGATGATGCCCAGCGTGGTCTGTGTCCCCGCGACGGCGTTGACGCCCAGGTGCACCATGCCGTCCCCGCCGATGACGACCAGCGCCTCGACGCCGTCCGCCACGAGCCCTCGGGCCAGGTCGAGCGCCTCGTCGGCGTCGCGGCCCTGGAGGTCCTGCACCTGCGCGCCCGAGGCGGCCAGCCGGTCGCGCACCGCGGCACGGGCCCTGGCCCCCCGGCCCTTGCCGGCGGTGGGGTTGGTCAGGAGCGCGATCTCGCGGGGCACGGGGGCAGGCTAGTGCGTGCTGGCCGGTGGTGGGGTGCTCAGTCGCCGCCGAGCCGCAACCGCACCGAGTAGTCCGCAGGGGCGGCACCGACCGCTCTGGCCAGCCGGGTGATCGCATCGAGCACGGTGTCCGCGGTGAACGACGTGCCGGGCACCGCCAGGGCGGGTCGACCGTCGCGGTCCAGCAGGAGCACCTGGCCGTGCTTCCAGGCCTGGTGGGCGGCCGTGCGGATCTGGTCGCCGACGACGGGCGCCGGGTAGGCCAGGTCGACGGCCAGCAGGTCGCAGGGCTGCCTCTCCGCGCCGGGTCCGACCAGGCACCCCGCCACCGATGCGCCGCTGCGGGTGACGTCGTCGGAGGTCCAGGTGACCTCCCCCTCCCCCAGCCAGTCCGGCAGGTCGAACGCGTCGAGGGGCGTCACAGGACCGAGGCTTCGTCGTCCGCCAGCCCGGCGAGCTCGTCGTCGCGCCCGCGCGACCGGTCGATGATCCGGGCGATGACCTCGGCGACCAGGAACAGGACGATCATCGGCACCGCGAGGAAGAGCATGCCGAAGGGGTCGGTGGAGGGTGTGGCCACCGCTGCGAAGACGAAGGTGCCGATGACGATCCAGGGCCGGTAGCGGCCCAGGGTCTTGCCGGAGACGACGCCGGCCAGGTTGAGCATCACGACGAACAGCGGGATCTCGAAGGAGATGCCGAAGACCAGCACCATCCGCATGATGAACGAGAAGAACCTCTGGAACTCCACCAGGTTGGTCGCGAAGTCCGGCGTGAACCCGACCAGGACGGAGATCGCCTTCGGCAGGATGTAGAAGCAGGTCGCCACGCCGGCCAGGAACAGCGGTCCGGCGATAGCCGCGAAGATCCGTGACCACTTGCGCTCGGTCGAGTGGAGCCCGGGCAGGATGAAGGCCCAGATCTGGTAGAGCCAGTAGGGGCTGGCCCCGATCACCGCCGAGACGCCGCACAGCTTCAGCTGGAGCATCAGCGGACCGGTGATGTCGTTGACGACGATCTCGGACTCGACCTTCTTCTGGCCGAGCTCGTCCAGTGCCTCGTTGTAAGGGATGAGCAGCAGGTCGAGCAGCTGGTCGTAGAAGACGATGGCGACGCCGAAGAGGACGACCACGACGATCGCCGACCGCACCAGCCGGGCCCGGAGCTCGCGCAGGTGGTCGGAGAGCGCCATCCGGCCGTCCGGGCCGACAGGGTGGACGGGCGCGCCTCGCAGGAGGCCGGCCAGGCGTCGGATCAACGGCTGCTCAGGATCAGAGGACGTCGATCAGGCGGTCTCGCCGCGGCGCAACCGCTCGGCCTCGGCCTCGAGCTCGGCGGCGCGCTGCTCGGCGGCGTGGCGCTTGTCGATCTCGAGCTGCTCGGGCGTCTTCATCGCTGAACCGTCGACGGAGTCCTCGTCGTCCATCAGGCCCTTGGTCTCAGCCTTGAAGATGCGCAGGGCCCGGCCGCTGCCGCGGGCGAGCTCGGGGAGCTTGGTGGCGCCGAACAGCAGGACCAGGACGGCCAGGATGATGAGGAGCTCGGTCGTGCCAAGCCCTCCGATGACGAGCGGCGACATGTCGGTCCTCACGTGGGTGGTGCGGTCGTCCTCCATCGTACGACCACGGTCATCCGTACAGGCTGAGCGTCTCCTGTGCGGCCGCCATGACCGCGTCCGCCGCCGACTGCGGCGCGAGGACCCGCGCATGGGGCAGCAGCCCGAGGACCAGCCGGGTGAGCCACCGCTGGTCGGCGACCAGGAGGTCGACCTCCAGTCGGCCCTCCCCCAGCTCACGGAGAGCCTCCACCGGGTAGTAGTCGGTGACCCAGCGGGCGGCGGGCTCGAGGAGCACGGTGGCCCGGGTCACCTCGGTGTCACGGGTGAAGAAGCCGTCGCCGAGGTCGCGCGGCGCGATCGGCTCGGTCGCGATCGGCTCGGCGAGGACCTCGGCGCTGACGATCCGGTCGAGCCGGAACAGCCGCGGCGCCTCGGCGAGGTGGCACCAGGCGTCGAGGTAGGCGTGGCCGTCGCGGTTGACGACCCCCCGGGGATCGACCACGCGCTCGGACTGCTCGTCGCGTGAGGGCACGTAGTAGCTGAGGCGCACCTGTCGCCGCCGGTCGGCGGCGCCCTGCAGCCGGGTGGCGAGCAGGGCCTGGTCGGTGTTCGCGGCGTCGTTGCCGGGATGGACGCGGGCCGCCTCGGCCCCTTCCGCGGCGGCGGCCTCGAGCTTGGCCAGGGCCCGGTCGACGACCTCGCGAGTGTCGTCGCCGGCGCCGGAACGCAGCGCCCGCAGCGCGACGATCAGCGCCGTGGCCTCGGTCGTGGTCAGTCGTAGCGGCTTGGCGAGGTAGTCGGCGTTGGAGACCCGGATGATCCCGTCGGTCCGGATGCCGTCGCCGTCCTCGGGCTCCAGCGCCGCCACGTCGACGTCGATGAGGTCGTCGGGCAACCCGCCGGGTGTCCCGCACATCCAGAGGACCTTGAGGTCCTTGAGGAGCTGCTCCGCGCTCACCCCGAGCGCCGTGGCCGCCTCGTCGAGGCGCACCTCGCCGCGGGCCCTCAGGTAGGGCACCAGGGTGAGCAGGCGGGCGACCTGGTCCTTCGCGCCGACCGCGGCGGACGCCGTCACGGGGTGGCCTCCGCCAGCGCGGCGGCGAGCCGGTCGACGACCCGCTGCCGGACCTCGGGTGGCCCCTCGACCACGACGTCGGGGCCGAAGGCGAGCACCTCGTCGACCACACGGCCCGGGGCGCGGTCGATCTCCACGCGGTCCCAGTCGCTCGCGCCGTCCGGACCGGTGACCGCGGTTGCCACGACGTCCGCGCCGCGGCGCAGTGACAGCCCGGCCCCGCGACGCACGAGGAGCACCACACGCTCGGTCGAGACCGGCGGCGCGAGCCGCCGGGCGACCTCGCCCAGGTCGACGTCGTCGGGCACCTCGTAGGCCCCGGCCGGGCCGACCTTCCGGGGCTGCCCCTCCACCCGGGACAGCCGGAAGACCCGCTCTGCCCCGCGGTCGGTGTCGAAGCCGACGACGTACCAGCGGCCGGAGTAGCGGGTGACGCCCCAAGGCTGGAGATGACGGGTGGTGGACTCGGTCTGGCCGGGGCGTCGATAGCCGAAGGTGACGGCCTGACGCTCCTGGGTCGCCTCCAGGAACACGTCGAAGGACGGCTCGTCGGCGTTGAGGCGGGGCTCGACGATGTCGAGGGCCGAGACGTCCAGGTCGGCCCCGAGCGCGGTCAGCTTGCGGACCGCCTCGGTGGTCGCCCGGGCGAGCTTGGCGTGCTGCCACACCTTGGTCGCCAGGCCGACCACGGCCATCTCGTCGGCGGTCAGGCTGATGTCGGGGAGCGCCAGCAGGTCGGCCTGCACCCGGTAGCCGGGCTCGTCGTCGAAGTAGGCGTCCATCTGGCCGACCTCGATCGGGACGCCGAGGCTGCGCAGCTCCTCCTTGTCGCGCTCGAACATCTTCTCGAAGGCGTCGACGGTGGAGTCCGGGTAGAGGATCTCCCGGATCCGGTCCTTGCTGACGTAGCGGCGCTGGACCAGCAGCATGATGAGCAGGTTGAGCAGCCGCTCGCTCTTGCTCGTGGTCGACACCCCGGGTCCCGGTCGCTCAGGCCGTGGCCAGGACGTCGATCACGAAGTAGAGGGTGTCCGTGCGCTTGATCCCGGCGTCGGGGTTGCCCTCCTCGCCGTAGCCCAGGTCCGGTGGGACCGCGATCACCATCCGGGTGCCGACGGTGGCTCCGACGAGCGCCTGGTCCCAGCCCTTGATGACCGCACCCTTGCCGATCGCGAACGAGGTCGGCGTGGTGCTGAAGTTCTCGTCGAACGGCTTCTTGCCGCCGTAGACCTGGCCGAGGTAGCGCACCACGATCGCGTTGCCCGTCTCGACCACGGCGCCGTCGCCCTCGAACAGCACCGCCTTCTGGAGGTCGGGAGTCGGCTCGGGCACGCCCTCGAAGTCGAACCCCGAGACAACACCCTTCTTGAACTCCAGGGCCGGCACCCAGGCCGGCGCGGGCGGGCGGGTGCCCGTGGGGCCGTCGTCGATGCCCGAGGCCAGGTCGACGATCACCAGGACGGAGTCCTTGTTGCCGATGCCGAGTGTGGCGTTGCCGGCCTCGCCGAACGCCTCCTCCGCCGAGCTCGTCACGGCGATCCGGGACCCGATGGTGGCGCCCTTGATGGAGGTCAGGAACGGCGGGAGCTGGTCGTCGACGGTCACGAGCTCGGCGGTGGCGTCCTCGTCGTGGGTGCTGAACGCCTTGGTCTCGGTGAACCCGTTGCCGATCCACAGGTGCGCCAGGACCTGGTCGCCGTCCTCGAGCTCGGCACCTTCGCCGGTCACCAGGGTCTCCGCCTCGATCTTTCCGGCGGTCATCTGGCTGGTCCAGCTCACCTGCGGCTCCTGGCCGACCTCGCCGCTGATCTCCACGGCGGCCAGGCGCTCCTTCGTGGGCTCGGCAGGGGCGGGCTCGTCGCCGCAGGCGGCCAGAGCCAAGGACAGGCACAGACTCAGCAGTGCAGGGACGAGCAGGGGCAGACGGCGCAGGGCAGACACGTGGAGACCTTCGAGTAAGGGCGGCAAGTACCGGGCGAAACCCTAACGGGCTCGCCTGAGAGTTGTTACATGCCGTCGATGAGCCGTTGAACGCGCTCGTCGTAGGCACGGAACGGGTCCTTGCACAGCACGGTGCGCTGCGCCTGGTCGTTGAGCTTGAGGTGCACCCAGTCGACGGTGAAGTCGCGGCGGCGTTCCTGCGCCCGCCGGATGAACTCGCCGCGCAGCCGGGCCCGGGTGTTCTGGGGCGGCACGGACTTGGCCTCGAAGATCTTGAGGTCGGTCGTCACCCGGGCCACCGCCCCGCGCTTCTCCAGCAGGTAGTAGAGCCCTCGGCCGCGATGGATGTCGTGGTAGGCCAGGTCCAGCTGGGCGATCCGCGGGTGACCGAGCGGAAGGCCGTGCTTGGCCCGGTAGCGCTCGATCAGCTTCCACTTGATGACCCAGTCGATCTCCCGGTCGACGAGACCGAGGTCGTCGGACTCGACCGCCTTGAGGGCCCGCTCCCAGAGGTCGAGGGTCCGCTCGATCGTCGGCGTGCTGATGCCGCGCCGGTCGACGAAGTCACGCGCCTTGCCGAGGTATTCGGCCTGGATCTCCAGCGCGCTGGCCTCCCGCCCGTTGGCCAGCCGCACCTTCCGCTGTCCGGTGACGTCGTGGGAGATCTCCCTGATCGCGCGGATCGGGTTCTCCATCGTGAGGTCGCGCATCACCACGCCCTCCTCGATCATCCGCAGCACCAGGTCGCAGCTGGCGACCTTCAGCAGCGTCGTCGTCTCGCTCATGTTGGAGTCGCCGACGATCACGTGGAGGCGGCGGTACTTCTCCGCGTCCGCGTGCGGCTCGTCGCGGGTGTTGATGATCGGCCGGCTCCGGGTGGTCGCGCTCGAGACGCCCTCCCAGATGTGCTCGGCCCGCTGGGAGACGGAGTAGGACGCCCCGCGCGGGGTCTGGGTGACCTTGCCCGCGCCGACGATGATCTGGCGGGTCACCAGGAACGGGATCAGGACGTCTGCGAGCCGGCTGAACTCGCCCGCCCGGCCCACCAGGTAGTTCTCGTGGCAGCCGTAGGAGTTGCCCGCCGAGTCGGTGTTGTTCTTGAACAGGTAGATCTCGCCGGCGATGCCCTCGTCGTGGAGCCGCTGCTCGGCGTCGAGGAGCAGGCCCTCGAGCACCCGCTCCCCCGCCTTGTCATGGGTGACCAGTTCGACGACGTCGTCGCACTCGGGGGTGGCGTACTCGGGATGGCTGCCCACGTCGAGGTAGAGGCGGGCGCCGTTGCGCAGGAACACGTTGCTGCTGCGCCCCCAGCTGACCACCTTGCGGAACAGGTAGCGGGCGACCTCGTCGGGGCTCAACCGCCGCTGGCCCTTGAACGTGCACGTGACGCCGTACTCGTTCTCGATCCCGAAGATCCGGCGGTCCACGGTACGAGCCTACGGGGCGCAGCGCGGTCGGGGTGCACGTCGCGCCGGGTCGTCGGGGATCATTCTGCGGCGACGCCGCCGGTCAGGAGCACCTCACAGGAGCCGCTGGACTCCGGGAACCCGGTGGATCAGCAGGTGCGCCGCCGCGAAGGAGGAAGCCACCGCCGCGATGGCGACGACCACCGCCTTGACCTCCGCAGGCAGCTCGAGGGGCCGGATCAGGACCGCGATCCCCAGGAGGAACACCGTCTGCAGCATGAACGCGCCGTAGGCGGCCCGGTTGAGCACCCTGTCGCCGCGGAACCTGCGGTCGAGGCGGCGCTGGGCGACACCGAGAAGCCAGATGGACCCGGTGAGCGTGAGCACCGCCTCGACCGCTGCGAACGCCGCGGCGGGCCAGCTCCAGCCTCCGAGTGCGTCGTCCACGCGGTCGAGCAGCACGGCCAGCGCCGTGAGCATGGCCATGGCTCCCGCGGCCAGCAGGGTCGCCGTACGCGAGCCCCTCAGGAGGGGCGCCGGAACCGCCGTGGCCAGGCTCCCCCTCGCGCCTCGCGTGCCGAGGACGAACACGGCGGCGCACGCGGGCCACTCCCAGAAGTTCAGGTCGGTGAACCCGCTCTCCGACCCGTACGGCCAGAGCAGCCTGACGGCGAAGGAGACGGGTGCGATCGCGGCCGCGAGCAGGAGCAGCCGTCCGACGGTCAGGTCGCGAGGGCTGCGCGACCGCGAGGTGGTGAGCCGCCGTGAGCCTGCGTAGGCGAGCGAGAAGACCAGGAGGACGCCGACGAACCACAGCGGGCCCGTGTCGAGCCGGCCCTGGACCAGGTAGAGGTCCCAGAACCCGCTGTCCACCCGATACGGGCCGTCGCTGCTGCCCACCTGGTGCACCAGGGCGTACTTCAACCCGGGCTGCACCAGCAGCACGTAGACCAGGAACGGGACCCCCAGTCGCAACAGCCGGTCCGAGACGAAGCGCTTGGTGCCCTTGCGGTCCAGGGACCCGGGCGTCAGGAGCCCGGCCACCAGGAAGAAGAGCGGGATCACGAACAGGCCGAACGGGCCGGCCACCACGAACAGCGCGACCTGGGTCACCTGGGTCAGCGTCACCTCGCGGAACTCGGTGTAGGTCCACACCTCGAGGGCGTCGGCGTATCCCAGGACGGCGTGGACCACGATGATCGCGCCGATCAGCAGCGTCTTGAGGTTGTCCACGTAGACGTGCCGGGTGGAAGCGCGCCTGTCGGCCGCATCGGCGCTCCCAGCGGGCGCAGGCCCGCCGCCCGGCGAGCCGGCGTCCATGCTTCATGCTCGGCCGAGGTGGCGGTGCTCCGCCAGGGAAGAAGGACCTCGGAGGCCTGGGACGGACCCGCCCGGCGCTCAGTCCGGCGGACCGCCGCCAGGCTCCTGCTCAGCGTCGGTGGGAGGCGGTGACACCGGCGGAGGTGCGACCGGGTCCTGGAGAGGCGGCACGTCGCCGCTGACCTGGTCGGTCGGGTCCGTGGGGTCGTCGGGGGTGCCGTCTGTCGAGGCCGCACCTGGCGCATGGGCGTCCGGTTCGGCCGCCGGTGCCATGTCACCGGCCGGTGCCGGCGAGGACGGGCCACGGTCGCCGAGGAGTGCCTCGAGCCGGTAGGGGCCGATCCGGGCGAACTTGCGTGGCTGGGCGCGGGTGCGGTCCAGGACGGCCACCTCGAGATCCTTGACCGGGATCACCCGGTCCTGCGGCTCGCCGCGCTCGTCGGTGGTGTGACCCAGGGCGGCGACCGCCAGGGCGACGGCCTCGGCCAGGGCGGACCCTTCCTGGTAGTGCTCGGCGAGGTAGCCCGCGACGACGTCGGCCGCGCCGCCCATGACGGCGTAGCGGTGCTCGTCGGCCACCTGTCCGTCGTAGGTGAGCCGGTAGATCTGGTCGTCGCCGGGCGCGTCGCCGATCTCGGCCACGAAGAGCTCGACCTCGTAGGGCTTCTCACCGCCGCTGGAGAAGATCGTGCCGAGGGTCTGTGCGTAGGCGTTGGCCAGTCCGCGACCGGTGACGTCGCGGCGGTCGTAGGCGTAGCCACGCATGTCCGCGAGCCGGACGCCGGCGATCCGGAGGTTCTCGAACTCGTTGTAGCGGCCGACCGCGGCGAACGCGATGCGGTCGTAGATCTCGGAGACCTTGTGGAGGGCTTGGGACGGGTTCTCACTGGCGAACAGCACGCCGTCGGCGTACTGCACCGCGACCACCGAACGCCCCCGGGAGATGCCCTTGCGCGCGAAGTCCGCCCGGTCCTTCATCAGCTGCTCGGGCGAGACGTAGAACGGCATGCTCATGCGTCGTCACCCCCGCCGGTCAGCTCGGAGGCGGGCCCGTCGGGGCGGGTCATCCGGCCGGCGATCACGCGGTCGGCCAGGGCGGCGACGTCGGCGTCGGGCACCCGGCGCCCGCCTTCGACCGTGATCACCTGGATGACCGGGAAGATCCGGCGGGCCAGGTCCGGTCCGCCGGTGGCGGAGTCGTCGTCGGCGGCGTCGTAGAGCGCCTGGATGACCGCTGTGATGCAGCCTTCGACGTCGAGGTCGTCGCGGTAGAGCTTCTTGAGCGCCCCGCGGGCGAACATCGAGCCGGAGCCGACCGAGTGGAAGGCGGTCTCCTCGTAGCGCCCGCCGGTCACGTCGTAGCTGAAGATCCGGCCCTGGCCGGCCTCGAGGTCGTAGCCGGCGAAGAGCGGGACCACGGCGAGGCCCTGCATCGCCATCCCCAGGTTGCCGCGGATGAGTGCGGCGAGACGGTTGGCCTTGCCGTCCATCGAGAGCGTGATGCCCTCGATCTTCTCGTAGTGCTCGAGCTCGGTCTGGAAGAGCCGGACCAGCTCCACCGCGAGTCCTGCTGCGCCGGCGATCCCGACGGCGGAGAACTCGTCGGCCGGGAAGACCTTCTGGATGTCCCGCTGGGCGATGATGTTGCCCATGGTGGCCCGGCGGTCGCCGGCCATCACGACCCCGCCGGGGAAGGTGGCGGCCACGATCGTGGTGCCGTGGGGCGCCAGGTCGGAGGCGTCACCACCCGGAAGGCCACGGCGGGCGGGAAGCAGGTCTGGCGCCTGCCCGGCCAGGAAGTCGGCGAAGGAGGACGTGCCCGGCTGGAGATAGGCAGCCGGGAGACGGCTGTCGCCGTGGGGCGCGATCACTCGCCGCCCTTCTGGATGAACGACTTGACGAAGTCCTCGGCGTTGGTCTCGAGCACGTCGTCGATCTCGTCGAGGATCGCGTCGATGTCGTCGTCGAGCGCCTCCTTGCGCTCCGCGACGTCGGTCTCGACGACCTCTTCGGTCGTCTCCTCCGCCTCCGTGGACTTGCGCGGCTGCTTCTGCTCCTGGGCCATGTCACGAGACTAGTCGAGTGGGACGCAGGAGCACTCGACGTGTCTCGGGAGGTCGAGCAAGCCCCGGGACCGAGGAACGAGGTCCCGACGGGCGGGTCGAGACCCACCGAAACCGGGCGCTGCCAACCCGAACGACCTGGGCTAGGTCCCAGCGAACCTTGCGGAGGTCTCGTCACGCTCCGTTGCGACCTCGTCCCTCGGTCGCAGTCGCTGCTCGACCAGCATCGACGCGGTTGCTCCTCGTTCCTCGGAGCTACCTCGTCAGCTCCGCGACCAGGGCCTCAGCGGTCTCGGAGCGGTCGAGCAGGTCTCCGACGTGCGCCTTGCTGCCGCGCAGGGGGTCGATGGTGGGCACGCGCTGGAGGGACTCGCGGCCGGGCAGGTCGAAGATCACCGAGTCCCATGAGGCTGCGGCGACCGCGCCGGCGAACTTGGAGAGGCAGCGGCCCCGGAAGTAGGCCCGGGTGTCCTCCGGCGGCTCGTGCATCGCGGCGTCGACCTCCGCGTCGGCGAGCAGTCGCTCGATCCGGCCGGCCGCGACGAGCCGGTGGTAGAGGCCCTTCTCCGGGCGGATGTCGGAGTACTGGTAGTCGATCAGCTCGAGCTTGGCGTCGCCCCAGTCCAGGCCGTCGCGCTGCCGGTACTGCTCGAGGAGCTTCAGCTTGGCCACCCAGTCGAGCTCCGAGGCGCACAGCATCGGGTCTCGCTCCAGCCGGTCCAGCACGGACTCCCAGCGCGCCAGCACGTCGACGGTCTGCGCGTCGGCGTCCGCGCCGTACCTGTCCTCGACGTACTTCTTCGCGAGGTCGAGGTATTCCAGCTGGAGCTGCACGGCCGTCAGCACACGTCCGTCGGCCATCGTGACGGTCTGCTTGAGCGTCGGGTCGTGCGACACGGCGCGCAGTGCCGACACCGGCCCATCCACGGTGAGCGGCGCGCCGAGGAACCGGTCCTCGATCATCGACAGCACCAGCGCGGTGGTGCCGACCTTGAGGTAGGTGGAGACCTCGGACAGGTTGGCATCGCCGATGATGACGTGCAGCCGTCGGTACTTCTCCGGGTCCGCGTGCGGCTCGTCGCGGGTGTTGATGATCGGCCGCTTCAGCGTGGTCTCCAGGCCGACCTCGACCTCGAAGAAGTCGGCGCGCTGGCTGATCTGGAACCCGTCGTCGCGGCCGTCCTGGCCGATCCCGACCCGGCCGGCCCCGGTCACGACCTGCCGGCTGACGAAGAACGGGGTGAGGTGCCGGACGATGTCGGCGAACGGCGTCGAGCGCCGCATCAGGTAGTTCTCGTGGGCGCCGTAGGACGCGCCCTTGTTGTCGGTGTTGTTCTTGTAGAGCACGATCGGCGCTCCACCCGGCAGCTGGCTGGCCCGGCGTGCGGCGTCGAGCATCACCTGCTCCCCCGCCTTGTCCCAGCGCACGATGTCGAGCGGGGTGGTGACCTCGGGTGTGGAGTATTCCGGGTGTGCGTGGTCGACGTAGAGCCGCGCCCCGTTGGTCAGGATGACGTTGGCCAGGCCCATGTCTTCGTCGGTGAGCTGGCTCGGGTCAGCGACCTGGCGGGACATGTCGAAGCCGCGGGCGTCGCGCAGTGGCGACTCCTCCTCGAAGTCCCAGCGCGCCCGTCGGGCCTTGAGCGTGGCCGAGGCGTAGGCGTTGACCACCTGCGAGGAGGCCACCATCGGGTTAGCCGTCGGCTGACCGACCACCGAGATGCCGTACTCGACCTCGGTGCCCATCACCCGGCGCACGCTCATGGCACGAGACTACGCGGGGCGCCTCGCCGGGCAGGGCCGGATGGGCGTGTGGCGACCGCCTCAGATCCTGCTGCGACCCCGTCCGCGCATGAGCATGAGGACGAGGGCGATGACGCCGATGACGGCCAGGATGATGAGTACGGTTCGCATGCCGGACCGGTACCCGCAACGGCCCGGTAGCACGCGTGGAGCCCCTAGAGGTACTGGCCGGTGTTGGCGACGGTGTCGATGGACCGGCCCGGCTCGGTGCCGGACTTGCCCGTGATGAGGGTGCGGATGAACACGATCCGCTCGCCCTTCTTGCCCGAGATCCGCGCCCAGTCGTCGGGGTTGGTGGTGTTGGGGAGGTCCTCGTTCTCCTTGAACTCGTCCACGCAGGCCTGGAGCAGGTGTGACACGCGCAGGCCGCGCTGGTCGTGGTCGAGGAAGTCCTTGATAGCCATCTTCTTGGCCCGGTCGACGATGTTCTGGATCATCGCGCCGGAGTTGAAGTCCTTGAAGTAGAGGACCTCCTTGTCACCGTTGGCGTAGGTGACCTCGAGGAACCTGTTCTCCTCGGTCTCGGTGTACATCCGCTCGACGGTCGCCTGGATCATCCCGGCGACACAAGCGTCACGGTCACCGCCGAACTCGGCGATGTCGTCGGCGTGCAGCGGCAGCGAGGTGAGGAGGTACTTGCTGAAGATGTCGCGGGCGGACTCGGCGTCCGGACGCTCGATCTTGATCTTCACGTCGAGGCGCCCGGGTCGGAGGATCGCCGGGTCGATCATGTCCTCGCGGTTGGAGGCACCGATCACCAGGACGTTCTCGAGGAGCTCGACGCCGTCGATCTCACTGAGCAGCTGGGGGACGATGGTGTTCTCCACGTCGGAGGACACCCCGGAGCCGCGGGTTCGGAACAGCGAGTCCATCTCGTCGAAGAACACGATCACGGGGGTGCCCATGCTCGCCTTCTCGCGGGCGCGCTGGAACACCAGCCGGATGTGGCGCTCGGTCTCGCCGACGTACTTGTTGAGCAGCTCTGGGCCCTTGATGTTGAGGAAGTAGGACTTCCCCTCCTGGCCGGTCTTCTCGCTGACCTTCTTGGCCAGCGAGTTGGCGACCGCCTTGGCGATCAGCGTCTTGCCACAGCCGGGCGGGCCATAGAGCAGCACACCCTTGGGCGGCTTCAGCTGGTGTTCCTTGAAGAGCTCGGGGTGGAGGTAGGGCAGCTCGACAGCGTCCCGGATCTGCTCGATCTGGCCCGCGAGCCCACCGATCGACTCGTAGGCGATGTCCGGGACCTCCTCGAGGACCAGCTCCTCGACCTCGGACTTCGGGACCTTCTCGTAGACGTAGCCGGCCCGCGAGTCGAGCAGCAGCGAGTCGCCGGCTCGGATGGTCTCGTTGCGCAGTGGCTCGGCGAGGCGGACCACCCGCTCCTCGTCGGCGCTCGCGATCACCAGGGCACGCTCGCCGTCGGCGAGCAGCTCCTTGAACATCACGACCTCGCCGACCTCTTCGAAGTCGAAGGCGGCGACCACGTTGAGGGCCTCGTTGAGCATGACCTCCTGGCCGCGGCGCAGGGACTCGATGTCGACCGAGGGGCTGACGTTGACCCGGAGCTTGCGGCCACCGGTGAACACATCGACGGAGTCGTCGTCGTTGCGGGTCAGGAAGGTGCCGAACCCGGCCGGCGGCTGGGCGAGCCGGTCGACCTCCTCCTTCAGCTTCATGATCTGGTCGCGGGCCTCACGCAGAGTCTGGGCGAGGCGCTCGTTCTGCGACGTCACCGCGGCCAGGGAGCGCTGCGCGTCGGCGAGGCGGAGCTCCAGTCCGCGGGAGCCGGTCGGCGCGTCGGAGAGCCGACGCCGGAGGTCGGAGACCTCGGCCTCCAGGAAACGCACCTGGCTGGCCAGCTCCTCGGGACTCAGGTCCCCGTTGGAACGACTGTCCGATGTCGGCATAGGTGTCACCTCCTGTGTTTGCGACCCTACCTGCGTTCACCACCCAGAAAAGCGCATACCGGGCGGTGTTGGTCACGGTTTCGCAGCGGTGGCCGGATCCTCAGCAGTGTCGTGCGGGGGTTGCTCGGGCACTCCGGGCGGACGCGGACCCGTGTAGTCGGGGCCGTAGGCACCAGGGGCCGGCCGTCGCTTCTTGACCGGCGGACGCTCTCCCGGCGCCATCCGCCGCGCGGTGACCAGGAAGGCGGTGTGCCCGATCATCGAGTGGGTGGGGCGCACCGCGAGGCCTTCGACGTGCCAGTCCCGCACCAGCGACTCCCAGGCGTGCGGCTCGGTGAAGCCACCGTGCACGCGGACCGTCTCGACGAAGAGCGAGAGCTGGGTCGTGGTGGCGACGTAGGCGCAGATGATGCCGCCGGGACGGAGGGCGTCCGCCGCGGCGTCCACGCACGCCCAGGGGTTGACCATGTCGAGGATGATCCGGTCGCACCGCTCCCCCGAGGCCGGCAGCGCCTCGGCCAGGTCACCCAGCGTGAGGTGCCAGGCCGGGTGGCTCTGCCCGTCCTTGACGCCGAAGAACTGGGTCACGTTGGCGCGGGCCACCTCGGCGAACTCCTCGCGCAGCTCGTAGGACGACACCCGGCCCTCGGGGCCGACCGCCCGGAGCAACGAACAGGTCAGCGCGCCGGAGCCGACCCCGGCCTCCACCACGTGGGCACCCGGGAAGATGTCGGCCATCGCGACGATCTGCGCAGCGTCCTTGGGGTAGACCACCGCAGCACCACGCGGCATCGACACCACGAACTCGCTCAACAGCGGCCGGAACACCAAATAGTCGCCGCCGGCCGACGAGGTCACCGTGAAGCCCTCCTCCCGCCCGATCAGCTCGTCGTGCTCCAGATGACCGCGGTTGGAGAAGAACCTCTTGCCCGCCTCGAGCGCGAAGTTGTGGCGGCGGCCCTTCTGGTCCACCAGCCGGACCCACTCGCCTTCACGGAGCGGGCCACGCTGGACTCCGGACCAGGCGTGCTGCGAAACCTCGGGCTCATCGGACACCTGCGGAACCCTAGTCGGCCCGACCGCTGCTCAGCCCGGATCCAGGCTCAGGGTCGCCCGGCCTCACGGAACGCCCGGTCCACGTCAGCGGTGGTCAGCACGCCGTAGATCGACCCGTCCGGCTCGACCAGGAGGTACTCGGTAGCGGGCGTCGTGGTGATCGCGCGCACCAGCGCCTCACCTGAGATGTCGGCAGGCAGCCGTAGCCCGTCCGCCAGCTCCCGGGCCACGGTGGAGGTGGCGACCCACGGCCGACGGTCGACGGGGGTCGCCAGCAGGGCCGCCTCGTTGACCACACCGACGGGCGCGCCGCCGCTGGTGACGGTGACGATGCCCCCCGCCTCGGCGTCCTGGGCACGGCGTACGGCCTCGGCGAGCGGGAGATCACCCGGAACGGCGAGGGTGCGGCGCGCCAGGCTGCGGGCGACCAGGACGGGGAACCGCCGGCGCACCCGGGCGGCGTTGATCGCCGCGGTCGCCCCGGTCCACAGGAACATCGCAATGACGAACGCCAGGATGTAGTCCACGACGTCCGGGGGCTCGCCGAGCAGACGCTCCTGGGCGACGGGCCAGAACAGCACCAGACCCGCCACGCCCCGGCCGGTCCAGCCCGCGACGATCGATCCCCGGTGGGGGTCGCCGGTCGCTCCCCAGACGGCCGCCTTGAGCACCCGGCCGCCGTCCAGGGGCAGCCCTGGGACCAGGTTGAGCGCGCCGACCAGCAGGTTGGCCCCGGCGAGTCCCTCGACCGCCACCAGGAGCAGGCCGTCCGGCGTCACGAACCAGAGCCCGACCGCCCCGGCGCCCACGACGAGCGACGTGAACGGCCCGACGACCGCGATCCAGAACTCCTGTCTCGGCCTCCGGGCCTCGGAGTCGATCGCGGTCATGCCGCCCAGGAAGTGCAGGGTGATCGAGGTGACCCGGTAGCCGTAGTGGCGGGCCATGTAGGCGTGCGAGGCCTCGTGCAGGAGCACGGACAGATAGAGGATCACCGCGAACGCCAGGCCCGCGACGTACTTGAAGGCTCCGAGGTCGGGCTGAACCTGCTCGATCCGCGGGGCGACGAGGATCGCGATCAGCCCCGCGATGACGAACCAGGTGGACGACACCAGGACATCGGCGCCGGCGAGGGTGCCGATCCGGAAGGTGCCCGGCGGTCGCGGCGTGGGGGACGACGCGGGCTCGGACACGTGTCCAATCTACGTCGACCTCCCACCGTCGGCGCTGCCCCCTACGCTCGCCGCATGACCGGCGGCGTCAGCGGGGCCGCGAGTCCACGGGTCGTGGGCTCGCTGTCGCCCAGCCGCGCCGCGGACTTCCTGAGCTGCGCGCTGATGTTCCGGTTCCGCACCGTCGACCGGCTGCCCGAGCCCTCCTCGCCCGACGCCGTGCGCGGGACGCTGGTGCACAAGGTCCTCGAGGACGTCTTCGACCTCCCCGCCGCCCAGCGGACCAGGGAGACCGCGCACGCGATGCTCGAGCCCACCTGGGCGGCCCTGCAGGCCGAGGAGCCCCGAGCGGCAGGGATCCTGGACGGCCTGGACGAGAGCGCCTGGCTGCGGTCCGCGCAGGAGGCCGTGGATCGTTGGTTCGAGCTGGAGGACCCGACCCGTCTCGAGCCCGCCGAGCGGGAGGCGCTCGTCGAGTGTCTGCTCGACTCCGGCCTGATGCTGCGCGGCATCATCGACCGGATCGACGTGGCGCCCGACGGTGCCGTGCGGATCAGTGACTACAAGACCGGGAACGCCGTCGCCGAGGGCTTCGAGGCCAGGGCACTGTTCCAGCTCCGGTTCTACGGGCTCATGATCTGGCGCACCAGGGGCGTGATCCCGAGCGTCATCCGGCTCGTCTACCTCGGCGACGGCCAGATCGTCTCTTGCGAGCCCGACGAGGCCGACCTGGTCGCGACCGAGCGCAAGATCCAGGCGATCTGGGCGGCGATCCAGGCGGCCCGGGAGACCGGGGACTACCAGCCGAGCCCCGGCCGCAACTGCGACTGGTGCGCCCACCACGCGTTGTGCCCAGTCTTCGGCGGCACCCCGCCGCCGCTCCCGCCCCGGCGGCCGCGGACCCCGGCGTCACGCTGGGCACGTCTCAAGGCCCGGCTGCGTCAGCTCTTCTCGCGCTCGTCCGGATAGAGCACGCACGCCACCTCGACCCCACCGACGGGCCGCAGGGCCGGGTCGTGCGGCGGGTGGAACTCGAGCCGCACCCCGCTCCCGTCCTCCTCGATCCCGGCGACGCCGCGCCAGAAGGGCTCCTCGGGGTTCTCGGCACGGATCCGGTTGAGCAGGGCCAGGGTGCCCTGGCTGTCCTTGACGCCCAGGTGGGCCGACAGCTCCGGCTTGTCGAGCTTGTCGAGGTCACCGACCATGTCGCGCTCGACGTCGTAGGTCGCGCCCGGGTTGCGGGTCCAGTGCTCCTCCAACAGCGTGCGCAGGTCCCGCGACTCCCAGCCGCACTCCTGGACCGCGACCGGGCACCGGGGGTGGAACGAGCAGCCGAGCGGTGGCACGGCGGCGTCGGGGATCTCCCCCCGGGGCAGGTCACGAGGCACCATCCGGTCAGGGTCCGGCTCGGGGATCGCCTTCAGCAGCGCCTTGGTGTAGGGGTGGCGGGGGTTGGCGAAGATCTCGTCGCTCGGCCCGATCTCCACGATCCGGCCGAGGTACATGATCGCGATCCGGTCGCAGATGTATTTCGCACTGGCGAGGTCGTGGGTGATGTAGACGTAGCTGAGGTCGAGCTGGGCCTTGAGGTCGAGCATCAGCTGCAGGATCTTGGCGCGGACGCTCATGTCCAGCATCGACACCGGCTCGTCGGCGATCAGGACCTCGGGCTCGAGGATGATCGCGCGGGCGATGACGGCCCGTTGCTTCTGGCCGCCGGAGAGGTCGGCGGGGTACTTCGTGAGGTAGCGCTCGACCGGGGAGAGCCCGACCCGCTCCAGCGCCTCGCAGACCTGGGCCCGCAGCTCGGCTCCCTTCAGCTTGCGGTGGATGACGAGCGGGTGCCCGATCGCCTCTTCGATGGTCATCCCGGGGTTGAGCGCCGCGCCGGGGTCCTGGAAGACCATCTGCATGCTGGTGCGCAGGGCCCGGAGGTCCCGCCCGCCGAGCTCGGAGACGACGACGTCCCCGCGGTCCCGGCCGTGGTAGGTGATGCTCCCCGCTGTGGCCGGCACCAGGCCGAGGATGGCGCGCCCCAGGGTCGTCTTCCCGCTGCCGGACTCCCCCACCAGGCCGAGCACCTCGCCCCGGCGGAGGGCGACGTTGACCCCGTCGATCGCCTTGACCGTGCGGCCCCGACGGCCGAGCAGCCGCGCCAGGGCGCTGCCCTGGAGGGCGAAGTGCACCTCGAGGTCGTGGGCCTCGACGACTGCGTCGGCGGCGGTGCGTGTCTGGCTCTCAGGCTTCGTCGGCAACCGAGATCACCTCCTTGGCCAAGGGAATGCGCTCGTCCTCGGTGAGCCGCACCAGGCCGTGGGCGAGATCGGCGGCCCAGCACTCCACCCGGCTGCCCCCCGGCATCTCCTTCGGTCCGGGCGCCTGGCGCTCGCACACCTGCATGGCGTCGGGGCACCGCGGGTGGAACCGGCAGCCCGGGGGCGGGTCGCTCAGATCCGGGGGCGCACCCTCGATGTAGTTGAGGCCGGTCGTGGAGAGCGAGATCGTCGAGCGCAGCAGCTCGCGGGTGTAGGGGTGCTGCGGCGACCGGAACACGGTGTGGGCGTCGCCGATCTCGACGATCCGCCCGGCGTACATCACCGCGACCCGGTCGCAGGCCTCGGCGATGATCCCGAGGTTGTGGGTGATCAGCAGCAGCGATGTCTCGTAGGTGTCGCGGAGGTCGTGCAGCATCCTGATGATCTGTGCCTCGACCAGCACATCCAGCGCGGTCGTCGGCTCGTCGGCGACGACGAACGAGGGTCGTAGCACCAGGGTGAGGGCGATCATCAGCCGCTGTCGCATCCCACCCGAGAACTCGTGGGGATAGGCCCGGAACCGGGTGGGCGGGATGCCCATCACCCGGAGCGCCTCGAGCGACCGGGCCTCGATCTCGTCCTTGCCGATCCCCCGGTGGTGCGTCCTCAACGTCTCCGAGAAGTGCTCGGAGATCCGCATCAGCGGGTTGAGCCGGGTCAGCGGCTCCTGGAAGATCAGGCCCAGCTCGCGGCCACGGAGGGCGTGCTGCTCACGCCGCTTCAGGCGGAGCATGTCGCGGTCCCGGAAGAACAGCTGACCGTCCCGGGCCGCGCCCTCGGGGAGCAGGCCGAGCAGGCCACGCCCCAGGGTGGACTTGCCGCAGCCGGACTCCCCGACCAGGCCCAGGATCTCCCCCGCCCGGATCTCGAAGCTCACGCCGTCGACCGCCCGCACGGGCAGGCCGGCCGTGCCGTACCAGACCCGCAGGTCGCGGGCGGAGATCACCACGTCGTCGGTCCTCACGGCCGCTGCCCTCCCCGTCCGCCCATCGTGGGCAGCGCCCCCGCGTGGTCGGTGACCGCGAGCGAGGGCATCCGCACCGGGATCAGCCGCCGCCGGCGCAGCGCCGGGTTGAGGGTCTCGTTGAGCCCCTCACCGACCAGCGTCAGACCGGTGATCAGCAGGATGATCGCGAGTCCCGGGAACAGGGCCGGCCACCACGTGCCGGCCTGCGCGTCGTCCAGCGCCCGGCTGAGGTCGTAGCCCCACTCGGACGCCTCCGTGGGCTGGATGCCGAAGCCGAGAAAGCCGAGTGCGGCCAGGGTGCTCAGCGCGTCGGCGGCGTTGAGGGTCCCGATCACGGGCACGGACTGGACGACGTTGCCGAAGAGGTACTTGCGCATGATCGTCCGCGGCGGGGCGCCGATCGCGCGCGCGGCCTCGACATAGACGGCCTCCTTGGTCGAGACCGTCGTGTTGCGCACGACGCGGAAGTACTGCGGGATGTAGATGCACGTCAGCGACAGCGCGGCCGCGACGACGCCGCCGCCGAGCGGCCCGCGCAGGAGGAACGAGAACACGATGGCGAGCAGGAGCGAGGGCAGCGCGTAGAGCGAGTCCATGACGAAGACCAGGGCCCGGTCGACCCAGCCCCCGACGAACCCCGACACCAGCCCGAGCGGGACGCCCAGGAAGATCGAGAACGCGACGGAGAGGAGGATGACCTCCAGTGCGGTGCGGGCCCCCCAGATCACCCTGGACCAGACGTCGTAGAACTGGTCGTTGGTCCCGAGCCAGTGCTCGCCCGACGGGTGCGCGAGCTTCGGCAGCTTGGTGCCGTCGACCTTGGACTGGTTGAACTCGTAGGGGGCGACCCACGGAGCCAGGGCCGCCAGCACCACGAAGGCGACCACGATGACCAGCCCGGCGACCAGGATCCACCGGGCCAGGCCACGCGTGTTCCAGATCGTGTTGAACCAGTGCCTCATCGGTGTCTCACCTCCCCGTCACCTCAGTACCTCACCCTCGGGTCGACCAGGGCGTTGAGGACGTCGACGAGCAGGCTCACGATCACGACGACCAGGGCGAAGAAGGTCACCAGGCCCTGCACCGCGACGTAGTCACGCGCGGTGACGTACTGCACCAGCTCAGTGCCGAGGCCCGGCCAGTTGAACGTGCGCTCGGTGAGGATCGCACCCGACAGGGTCAGCGCGACCTGCAGGCCGATCACCGTGATGACCGGGACGAGCGCGTTGCGGAACGCGTGCCGGCGCACGACCTGTCGCTCGGGGATGCCGCGGGCCCGGGCGGCCTCGACGTAGTCGCCCTGCATGGCCTGGATGACGTTGACCCGGACCAGCCGGATGATGACGCCGGACAACAGCAGACCGAGTGCGAAACACGGCAGGACGTGGTGCTTGAGGACGTCCTGCACCGCCGCGCCGTCACCGGCCAGGATCGTGTCGATCAACAGGACATGGGTGACGGGCTCGGTCGTGAACTTGGTCGTGACGCTGGCGATGTCATAGGTCGGCCAGCCGGGGAACAGCTTGACCACGAGCAGGACGAGCATGATGCCGACCCAGAAGATCGGCGCGGCGTAGCTCACGACGCCGAATACGCGGATCCCGGCGTCGAGGGCGGTGTCCCGGCGACGCCCGGCCAGCCGCCCCAGCGGCAGGCCGATGAGCAGCGCGAAGAGGAAGGCGCCGAGGGTCAGCGTCAGGGTCGCGCCGCCTTGGTCGCGGATGATGTCGAGGACCGGTCGGTTGTCGCTGATCGTGGCCCCGAAGTCGAGGCGGGCGACGTCTCCGAGGTAGTCGAGGTACTGCACCACCAAGGGGCGGTCGAGGCCGAGCGCGGCGCGCCGGGTGTCCAGGGCCTCCTCGCTCAGCTTGCCACCCACCGCCGCGGACACCGGGTCTCCCGGCGCCACCCGCAGCAGGAAGAAGACGATGGTCAGGAGCACCCAGATCATCGGTATGACCAGCAGGAGCCGGACCGCGATGTAGCGGGCCAGGGAACCTGACGAGGAGCTCAAGAGCGCGTCTCCGTTCCGAGTCGGGTCTGTGGGTGGGCGCCGGACCCTGGTCTATCAGGTCCGGCGCCCACCGCCGTCAGAGTGGGTCCCCGAGGGGTCCCACGTCACTCGGACTTGCTGATCCCCCAGAACCGGAAGATGTACGTCGGGTCCAGCGTCTCCTGGACGCCTTCGATCTGGTCGGTCGTGACCGCGACGTTCTGCCCGTTCCACGAGGGGATGAGCGGGACATCCTCGGCCACGATGTCCTGGAGCTGGCCGATCTGCTCCTCGCGGGCTGCCTCGTCGGTCTCCGCCAGCTCGGAGTCGAGCAGGGCGTTGACCTCCTCGTTGCTGTAGCCGTTGGCGAAGAAGCCCCCGTCACGGATGAACGGGGTCAGGTAGTTGTCCGCGTCCAGGATGTCGGGGTACCAGCCCAGGATGAACAGGTCGTAGGCGCCCTCCTTGTAGAGCGTCTGGTACTCCTCCCACTCGGCATCGGCGAGCTCGACCTCGAAGAGGCCGCTCGAGGTGAGCTGGTCGGCGAACTCGTTGGCCTCGTCCACGGCGTTGGGGCCGTAGTGCGTAGGCGTGTAGCCGAGGGTGATGCTCACGGGGGTCTTGACGCCCGCCTCATCGAGGATCGCCTTGGCCTTCGCCGGGTCAGGAGCGCCGTACTTCTCCTTGAACGAGTCCTTCTGCCCGCCGAAGCCCGGAGGCACGATCGAGTAGGACGGCGCGGTCGTGCCGTCGTAGGCGTTCGCCGTGATCGCATCACGGTCGATGATCTGCGCGGCTGCCTGGCGGACCGCCTTGTCCTTGGCCACCTCGTTGTTGAGCTGCCAGACCCAGTAGCGGAACTCCGATCCTTCACCACGGAGCACCTCGACCTCGCCGCCCTGCTCGAGGTCGTTGATGTCGGTGGGGCTCAGCGTGCGCCAGGCGATGTCGACCTGCCCGGTCTCGATCGCGGTCTTCAGCGGCGCCGGGTCGGCGAAGTACTGCACCGCGACCTGGTCGGCCTTCGGGGTCCGCGGGCCGTCGTACTCCGGGTTGGCCTCGAAGACCGCCTGCTCGCCGGCCTTGTACTGGCTGAGCATGTAGGGCCCGGAGCCGATGATGGCGTCGTCGGCCATCAGCGCGTCAGCGGGGAACGTCTCCTCGTCCACGATCGACGTGGTGGCGGTCGACAGCAGCTTGAGGAACGTCGTGTCCGCCGCGTTGAGGTGGAAGACCACCGTCAGGTCGTCGGGGGTCTCGATGGCGCCGTCGGCCAGGGCCGGGGCCTCCTCGTCGCCGTTGCTGATGTTGTAGAGGAGGACCGAGGAGCCGTTGGGGTCCGCGATCTCGATGTTGCGCTTCAGCGAGAACAGGACGTCGGACGACGTGAGGTCGTTGCCGTTGGAGAACTTCAGGCCCTCGCGGAGCGTGCAGGTGATCGTCTGCGGGTCGTCGTAGGCGCAGGACTCTGCCGCGTCGCTGACCGGCTCCTCCGCGCCCGCGGGGATGGTGAGTAGCTGCTCGAAGACCTGGTACTGCACGTTCCAGGAGCCGAAGTCGTAGGACCCGGCGGGATCCATCGCGGTCACCGACTCAGTGGTGCCGAGGACCCAGGGCGCGCTGGCCCCGGCGTCTCCGCCGCCGCCGCCGCCGTCACCGTCACCGTCGTCGTCGCTGCCGCAGGCAGCGAGCGTGAGGATCAGGCCGCTCACGCCGGCCAGGGCCAGAGCCCGTCGTGCTCGAAACACGTGTGTACCTCCCGATAGGCCGAGTTGCCCTCAGGAACCTAACCCCGCAGCAGCGGGGTCGCCAGAGCCCAGCGGCTCCGGACAGGTCGCGATCCGGCAACGATTCGGCGAGGAACTTCGCGGGATCAGGCCAATCCGGCGAGAGATTCCACGGTGACCCCGGTGAGAGAGGCGGCGAAGGTCCGGCCTCGGGCGGGGGTGACCTCGACGTGGTTCTGGACGACCAGGACCGGGCAGCCGGCGGCCTGTGCCGAGGTGGCCCCCGTGTTGGAGTCCTCGATGGCCACGCACTCCGCCGGAGCCAGGCCGAGGGCGGCGGCCGCGGTCAGGTAGGGCTCGGGGTGCGGCTTCCCGCGCTCGACCTGGTCGCCGGTGACGATCACCCGGAACGTCTCGGGGGGCAGGCCAGTGAGGATCGGGGCGACCAGGCGCTGGTAGGACATCGTGACGAGACCGCACGGGATCTCGGCCGCGCGGAGTCCCTCGAGCAGCTCGACGGCTCCCGGTCGCCAGGGCACTGCGTGCTCCACCTGTGAGACGACGCCCTCGACGAGGTAGTCCACGACCTCCTCGGCGCTCATCTCCAGGCCCATGACCTCGCGGATGTAGTGGCCGGACGCCAGCAGGTCGTTGCCGACGAGCTCGAGCGCGTGCTCGTGGCTCCACGTCGCGCCGTGTTGCTCGGCGAGTGCGAACTCGGTGGCGATCCAGTAGGGCTCGGTGTCCACGAGCGTGCCGTCGAGGTCCCAGAGGACGGCCTTCACGCGAGCGTCCCGCCGGGAGCCGGCTCAGTCATCCGGGTCATAGCCCAGGTTGGGCGAGAGCCAGCGCTCAGCCTCTGCCAGGGTCCATCCCTTGCGCTCGGCGTAGTCGGCGACCTGGTCGCGACCCAGCCGCCCGACCACGAAGTACTGCGAGTCGGGGTGGCTGAAGTACCAGCCCGACACCGAGGCGCCCGGCCACATGGCCATCGACTCGGTGAGGGTGATCCCCGCCGCCGCCTCGGCGTCGAGGAGCTCCCAGAGAGTCTGCTTCTCGGTGTGGTCGGGGCAGGCGGGGTAGCCGGGCGCCGGCCGGATGCCGGTGTAGCGCTCGGCGATCAGGTCGTCGTTGCTCAGTGACTCGTCGGCCTGGTGGCCCCAGAACTCGGTGCGCACCCGCTGGTGCAGGCGCTCGGCGAACGCTTCGGCGAGCCGGTCGGCCAGGGACTCGAGCAGGATGGCGTTGTAGTCGTCGTGCTCGTCCTTGAACGCCTGGACGCGCTCGGGGAGACCGATCCCCGCCGTGACCGCGAAGCCACCGACGTGGTCCGCTGCCCCGGTCTCGCGGGGAGCGATGAAGTCGGCAAGTGACCTGTTGGGCACCCCCTCACGGTGGACACCCTGCTGACGGAGGTGGTGCAGCGTGGCCACCACCTCGGTGCGGGCGTCGTCGGCGTAGACGAGGGTGTCGTCGCCGCTCCCGGCCGCCGGGAAGATGCCGAAGACCCCCGTGGCGACCAGCCACTTCTCGGCCACGATCCGGTCGAGCATCGCCTGGGCGTCGTCGTAGAGCTTTCGGGCGGTCTCACCGCTGGTCGGGTTGTTGAGGATGTCGGGGAACTTCCCCTTCATCTCCCAGGCGTTGAAGAACGGCTGCCAGTCGATGTATTCGCGCAGCTCGCCGATGTCGTAGTCGTCGAGCACGTGGACACCGGGGGCCTTGGGGGACGGAGGGACGTAGCCCTCCCAGTCGATGGGCGTCGCCGCCGCTTTGGCCTGCTCGTAGGTCAGCAGCTTGCGGTCGCCCTTGCCGGCGTGCCGGGTGCGCAGCGAGTCGTAGTCGGCCTTGAGATCGGCGAGCAGCTGCGGACGCTGCGCGTCGCTCAGCAGGGCGGCCAGGGTCGGCACTGACCGGGACGCGTCCTTGACCCAGACGACCGGACCGTCGTACTTCCCGTCGACCTTGACCGCGGTGTGGGCGCGCGACGTCGTGGCGCCGCCGATCATCAGCGGGATCTCGAACCTTCGGCGCTGCATCTCCGTGGCGACGCCGACCATCTCGTCGAGCGAGGGCGTGATGAGCCCCGACAGGCCGACGGCGTCCGCGCCGATCTCCTGGGCGGTGTCGAGGATCTTCTGGGTCGGCACCATCACCCCGAGGTCGACGACCTCGTAGTTGTTGCACTGGAGGACCACGCCGACGATGTTCTTGCCGATGTCATGGACGTCGCCCTTGACCGTGGCCATCACGATGGTGCCGTTGGTGTCCTTGGCGGTGGCGTACTCGGGGTTGTCGAGCTTCTCCTGCTCGATGAACGGGATCAGGTAGGCGACGGCCTTCTTCATCACGCGCGCCGACTTGACCACCTGCGGGAGGAACATCTTGCCGGCGCCGAACAGGTCGCCCACGACGTTCATGCCGTCCATCAACGGCCCCTCGATCACCTCGATTGGCCGGCCACCGCGGGCGGCGATCTCCTGCCGCAGCTCCTCGGTGTCGCTCTCGGCGTAGGCGTCGATCCCCTTGACCAGGGCATGCGTGATCCGCTCGCCGACGGGCAGAGCGCGCCACTCCTCCGCCTCCGCCTCGACGGCCTCGCCCTGCTTGTTGTGGGCCTCGGCGATCTCGAGCAGGCGCTCGGCGGCGTCCGGCCGCCGGTTGAGGACGACGTCCTCGATCCGCTCGCGGAGCTCGGGCTCGACCTGGTCGTAGACCACCAGGGCGCCGGCGTTGACGATGCCCATGTCGAGTCCGGCCTCGATCGCGTGGTAGAGGAACACCGCGTGGATGGCCTCCCGCACCGGGTTGTTGCCGCGGAACGAGAAGCTCACGTTGGAGATGCCGCCGGAGACCTTGGCGCCCGGCAGGTTCTGCTTGATCCAGCGGGTCGCCTCGATGAAGTCCAGGCCGTAGGACGCGTGCTCCTCGATGCCCGTCGCGACCGCGAAGACGTTGGGGTCGAAGATGATGTCCTCGGGCGGGAACCCCACCTCGTCGACCAGGATCCGGTAGGCCCGCTCGCAGATCGCCTTGCGACGCTCGAGGTTGTCGGCCTGGCCGTCCTCGTCGAAGGCCATCACCACGGCGGCCGCGCCGTACTTGCGGCACAGCCGGGCCTGCTCGCGGAACTTCTCCTCGCCCTCCTTCATCGAGATCGAGTTGACGATCGGCTTGCCTTGGACGTTCTTGAGCCCGGCCTCGATGACCTCCCACTTCGAGGAGTCGACCATCACCGGCACCCGACTGATGTCGGGCTCGCTCGCGACCAGCTTGGTGAACCGGTCCATCGCAGCGACGCCGTCGATCATCCCTTCGTCCATGTTGATGTCGATGACCTGCGCGCCGTTCTCGACCTGCTGCGCGGCGACGGTCAGTGCGGCGTCGTAGTCACCGTCCTTGATCAGGTTGCGGAACCTCGCCGAGCCGGTGATGTTGGTCCGCTCCCCCACGTTCACGAAGAGGCTGTCCTCGGTGATCGTGAACGGCTCCAGGCCGGCCAGGCGCATGGCGGGCTCGATGGCGCGCGGCTCCCGGCGCTCCTTGCCCTCGACCGCGGCGGCGATGGCGGCGATGTGGTCGGGGGTGGTGCCGCAGCAGCCGCCGACCAGGTTGACGAAGCCGGACTCGGCGAACTCGCCGAGGAAGGCCGCGGTCTCCTCCGGCGCCTCGTCGTACTCGCCGAAGGCGTTGGGCAGGCCGGCGTTGGGGTAGCAGGACACGAAGGAGTCGGCGATCCGGGACATCTCCGCGATGTAGGGCCGCATCTCCTTGGCGCCCAGCGCGCAGTTGAGGCCGACCGCGAGGGGGTTGACGTGACGCACCGAGCCCCAGAACGCCTCGGTGACCTGCCCGGAGAGGGTGCGCCCGGAGGCGTCGGTGATGGTGCCGGAGACGATCACCGGCCAGCGCCGGCCGTAGTCCTCGAAGACGCTCTCGACGGCGAAGATCGCCGCCTTGGCGTTGAGGGTGTCGAAGATCGTCTCGATGAACAGCAGGTCGGAACCGCCCTCGAGCAGGCCGCGCGTGGCCTCGGCGTACGCAGCGACGAGCTGGTCGTAGGAGACGTTGCGTGCGCCGGGGTCGTTGACGTCCGGCGAGATCGACGCCGTGCGGGTGGTCGGGCCGAGGGCGCCCGCGACGTAGCGCGGTCGATCGGGCGTCGAGACCTCGTCGGCGACCCGCCGGGCGAGCCGGGCGGCCTCGAGGTTGAGCTCGTGGGCGAGCTCTTCCATGCCGTAGTCGGCCAGCGACACCGCGTTGGCGTTGAACGTGTTGGTCTCGAGGATGTCGGCCCCGGCCTCGAGATATTCCCGGTGGATGCCGGCGATGATCTCGGGCTGGGTCAGCGTGAGCAGGTCGTTGTTGCCCTGGAGGTCGCTCGGCCAGTCGGCGAACCGTTCACCGCGGTAGCCCTCCTCAGAGGGTCGGTCCCGTTGGATGGCGGTGCCCATCGCACCGTCGATCACCATGATCCGCTCGCGCAGGGTCGCGGTCAGCGCCTCGGTCGCGTCCGGCCTGAACGACTCGCTCACGGTGACCCCCCTTCCCCTGCGTCCATCGAGCCTAGGCATCATCATTTCCGGGCAGTCCGAGGAACGGACAGGATTCCCAGATGGTGACACTCGCCCGCCGCTCGATCTAAATCCTCGGCGCCACCTGCCCTCTCCCTAGACTTGCTGAGTGATCGAGATCGAGGACGTGCCGGGCCTGGTGGATCCTGTGGTGATCGCGGCGTTCGAGGGGTGGAACGACGCAGCGGATGCAGCCTCCTCGGTGGTCGACCACTTGATGACCGTCTGGTCGGCGCGCGTCGTCGGCACGATCGACCCTGACGAGTTCTACGACTTCCAGGTCAACCGTCCCTACGTCGGCACCGACGCGTCCGGCCACCGCAGGATCCAGTGGCCCGGCACCCAGATCGCGGTGGCCTCCCCACCGGACCTCGACCGGGACGTCATCCTCATCCGGGGCATCGAGCCCAACATGCGCTGGCGGCTCTTCTGCGCCGAGCTGCTGGCGGCCTGCGACGACCTGGGCGGCAGCCTCGTGGTGACCCTCGGTGCTCTCCTGGCCGACACGCCCCACACCCGGCCGATCCCCGTCACCGGGACCGCTTCCGAGCCGGACCTCGTCGACCGGCTCAAGCTCGAGCAGTCGACCTACGAGGGGCCCACCGGCATCGTCGGCGTGTTCCAGGACGCCTGCCTTCGTCTCGACATCCCGGCGGTGTCCTACTGGGCGGCGGTCCCCCACTACGTCGCCCAGCCGCCGTGCCCCAAGGCCACGCTCGCCCTGCTGGGCCAGCTCGAGGACCTGCTCGAGTGCAGCATCCCGCTCGGCGAGCTCCCGGAGGACGCACGCGCCTGGGAGCGCGGCGTGGACGAGCTCGCCGAGGAGGACGAGGACGTCGCCGACTACGTGCGCTCCCTTGAGGAGACTCGCGACACCGCGGACCTCCCCGAGGCGTCCGGCGAGGCCATCGCCCGGGAGTTCGAGAAGTTCTTGAAGCGCAAAGAGGATGAAGGCTGAACTCGTAGGCGAACGCCCAACGCGACCACGTTGCCGCCTTCTCGGGTGAAACTGACGGAGGAGCGGCTTCGGGGTCCCCGCGGGCTTGTGTGCGGAGGAGCGAAGCGGGGGAGCACTCAAGGTCGTGGGGTGAAGCGTTGCGGGGGAGGCAGGTTCGCCTGAGAAGCCGGCACAGACCTACGCGCTGCGCGACCTCTCGACCACCGAGGGACTAGAGGGCCAGCCCTAGCGCCGCATCCAACAGCGCGTGCATCGTCAGGGCGGCATCGGGATCCGAGGTCTCGGCCAGGTGGCCGGTGCTGCCCAGGGTCGCGTCGACCCAGGCCTGGACGGCGGCGACCGCGCGCGGGGCGTCGAGGTCGTCGGCCAGTGCGGCCAGCACCTCGGTCACCACCGGCCCCGCGGGAGCCCCGGCGCCCAGGGACAGCGCGCGGCGCCACGACTCGAGGGTGTCGACGGCATCCCAGAGCTCGGCGTCGAGCCACTCCCAGTCCGACCGGTAGTGGTGGCGCAGCAGCACCAGCCGGATCGCCATCGGGTCGACATCGCTGTTGCGCAGCGCCGACACGAAGACCAGGTTGCCCAGCGACTTCGACATCTTCTCGCCGTCGTAGGCCACCATCCCGGCGTGCGAGTAGACCCTGGCGAACGGTGCCGACGGGTCCGCGACCTGGGCGTGCCCGGCGCACATCTCGTGGTGGGGAAAGACGAGGTCGCTGCCGCCCGCCTGGACGTCGAAGGCGGCACCGAGGTGCTCCTGGGCGATGGCCGTGCACTCGATGTGCCACCCGGGCCGTCCGGGGCCGAACGGGCTGTCCCAGCTCGGCTCACCGTCGCGAGGCCCGCGCCAGACGACACAGTCGAGGGGATCCTTCTTGCCGGGGCGCTCCGGGTCGCCGCCGCGTTCGGGGTAGATCTCGAGCATCTCGTCGCGGGTGAGACCCGACTCCTCCCCGAAGGCCGGGTCCGAGGTGACCGAGAAGTAGAGGTCGTCGTCGACCCGGTAGACCGTGCCGGCGGCCTGGAGCCGCTCCACCAGGCCGATGACCAGCGGGATCGACTCGACCGCGCCGACGTAGTGGTCGGGTGCGAGCACCCGCAGCGCGGTCATGTCCTGGCGGAACAGCTCGGTCTCGCGCTCGGCCAGCTCGCGCCAGTCGACGTGCACGCGCTCTGCCCGCTCCAGCAGCGGGTCGTCGACGTCGGTGACGTTCTGGACGTAGACGACCTCGAGCCCGGCGTTGCGCCACGCCCGGTTGAGGAGGTCGAAGGCGACGTAGGTCGCGGCGTGGCCCAGGTGGGTGGCGTCGTAGGGCGTGATGCCGCAGACGTACATCCGCGCGGGACCGTCCGGCTCGGTGGTCACCAAAGTCCCGGTCGCGGTGTCGTGAAGAGCGACGGGTGGGCCGGTCTCGGTGAGCTCCGGGACGTCCGGAGAGGGCCACGCACGCATGCGGGGAGCCTAGTAGGGACAGGTCAGAACGGCGGCCACGGGATGGCGGGATAGTCCCCCCGCGGCTGCGGCAGGACTCCGCGGTCCGCCAGTCTGGCGCAACGGCGGGCCAGGGCGTCGACCTCGCGCGGCGTCAGGTGCTGGGAAAGGGTCTCGCCCAGCTCGCCGAGAACGGCGGCGCGCAGGTCGGCGACCACGGTCACCTCGTCGTTGGTGAGCGGCTCCCCCGCCCAGCCCCACAGCACGGTGCGCAGCTTCGCCTCCGCGTGCAGTGACACGCCGTGGTCCACGCCGTACCGGTGCCCGTCGGCCATCTCCAGGACGTGCCCGCCCTTGCGGTCGGCATTGTTGACGACCGCGTCGAACACCGCCATCCGGCGCAGCGGCACGGTGTCCTCGTGGACGAGCGAGATGGGCCGGTCGTGCCCGTCGATGCCGTCGAAGACGAGCCGCCACCCCTCGGGGACCTGGCCCTGCGGCACCAGGGTGACCGCCTCCTGGTCCGGGTCCGGCTCCTGCCAGACCTGCACCATGCCCCGGCCGTGCGGCCCGTCGCGGATCCAGGTGCGGGGCACGACGTCCCAGCCCATGGCCTCGGAGACGAGGTAGGCGGCTACCTCCCGGTCGGCCAGGGTGCCGTGCGGGAAGTCCCACAGGGGGCGCTCGCCCGACACCGGCTTGTAGACGACTCGGACGTCCCCGATCTCTCCGAGGAACGTCGCGTTGGAGGCCGGCATGATCCGCCCGTGCAGGACGAGCTCGTCCTCCATGAGGCTGCCCGCGCGGGCCATCTGTCTAGGGATCCCGGCGCCGGAAGCCGTTGGCCCGCACGCACAGGTGGCCGTCCGGGTCGATAGGGCCACCGCAGAAGGGGCACGTGGGGCGGCCGGCCTCGAGTACCCGCTCCGCGCGCTTGACGAAGGCCCGGGCGCTGCCGGCGTCGAGGCGCACCAGGAAGATCTCCTCGGGCTCCGGCTCCTCGAAGTCCTCGTCGACCTGGTCGGGCGAGACGACCGCCGCCTCGGTGAACGGGAAGACCTCGATGACGACCCGCTCGTCGTCGGGGTCCCACGAGAGCGTCATCGTCCCGGCGCGGAACTCCTCCTCGATCGGCTGCTCGAGCGGCTCGGAGTCCTCCAGGTCGAGCGGTGCGAGCGCTGGGACGATCCCCTCGGTGCTGCGGCTGCTCATCACCTCGTCCAGCAGCTGGTCCACCCGCTCGGCCAGGGCAACCACCTGCTGCTTCTCCAGCGACACGCTGACCAGGCGGCTGCCGCTGCGCGCCTGGAGGAAGAAGGTGCGTTGCCCGGGCGGGCCGACGGTGCCGGTGACGAAGCGCTCCGGCGGGTCGAAGCCGTGGATCAGCGGAGGCATGTCCTCACCCTATGAGGCTGCTGGGGAGGGACCGGCGCCTCCGCCCACCATCGCGTCGCTCCGGGCCGATCCCCGCCCCCGCCCCCGCTTCCGGGGCGCCAACCAGGCCAGGTCCCCGGCGTGGGTGTTGCTCGCCAGCACGAACGGGCGGGCCGAGGTGTAGCGGATGATGGAGACCGAGGCCGGGTCGACGTGGAGGCGCTGGAACAGGTCGAGGTGCATGCCCAGGGCATCGGCCAGCACGGACTTGATGACGTCGCCGTGGCTCACCGCGACCCACACCGCGCCGGGTCCGTGCTCCTGCTCGAAGGCGGCGTCACGACGGCGTACGGCGGTGACCGCACGCGCCTGCATCGCGGTCATGGACTCGCCGCCCGGGAAGACCGCCGCCGACGGCTGTGTCTGAACGGTCTTCCACAGCGCCTCCTTGGCCAGGGTCTTGAGCTCGCGGCCCTGCCACTCGCCGTAGTCGCACTCCGTGAGCCCCTTGTCGGTCAGCCGGGCCGGCTTGCCCTGCTGGGCGCCGGCGATCGCCGCGGCCGTCTGCTTGCAGCGGTCGAGCGGGCTGCTCACGACGGCCACCAGGGGCACCGCGGCCAGCCGCTCCCCCACGGCGGCGGCCTGGGTCCGTCCGAGGTCGTCGAGGGAGACCCCTGAGGCGCGACCGGCGAGCACCCCCGAGACGTTGGCGGTGGTTCGGCCGTGCCGCACGAGGATCACCGTCGCCATGCCGCGAACAGTAGCGATGCGGCCCGCCGCGAGGCCTACCCTCGTTGGTGTGATCGTCGACGGCGCCCTCTACCGCAAGGGGCAGCGGATCGAGGTCGACTGCCAGACCCACGAGTACGACACGCTGCGCGCCCATGCCACCGAACCGGGCGACTTCGTCTGGGTGGGGCTCTACCAGCCCACCGCGGACGAGCTGGCGGACGTGGCCAAGTCCTTCGGCCTGCACCACCTGGCCGTCGAGGACGCCGTCAAGGCCCATCAGCGCCCCAAGCTCGAGCACTACGAGGACAGCCTGTTCCTGGTGCTGAAGACGCTTTGGTACGTCGACGAGACCGACGCGGTCGAGACCGGCGAGATCAGCATCTTCCTGGGCCATGACTTCGTCGTGACCGTGCGGCACGGCCAGGGCCTGCAGCTCCAGTCGGCACGAGCGTTCCTCGAGTCACGGGAGAGCGTGCTCACCCATGGACCCTCGGCCGTCGTCTACGCCGTCTGCGACACCGTGGTGGACGGCTACGTCGCGGTCGTCGACGAGCTCGAGGTCGACGTGGACGAGGTGGAGGAGTCGGTGTTCTCCCCGTCCCGGACCAACGACTCGGTCCGGATCTACACCCTCAAGCGCGAGATCGCCGAGGTCCGCCGGGCGGTGATGCCGCTGCGTGAGCCGATGCGCCGCTTCGCCGAGGCCCGGGTCCCCGGAATCGAGAAGGAGTCGGGCCCGTTCTTCCGCGACGTCCTCGACCACCTCAACCAGACCGCCGACATGGTCGAGACCCTGGACAGCCTGCTGTCGACGGCGTTCGACGCCCACCTGGCCCGCGTGTCGGTCCAGCAGAACAAAGACATGCGCACGATCTCGGCAGGCATCGGCCTGGTCGCGATGCCGACCCTCATCGCCGGCGTCTATGGCATGAACTTCGACGACATGCCCGAGCTCGGCTGGGTGTTCGGCTACCCGTTCGCCCTGCTCCTGATGGTGCTGTCGTCAGCGGGGCTCCTGGTGTTCTTCAAGAAGTCGGGCTGGCTGTGACATAACCCTCGTGAGCTTCGGCCCCGGGACCATGGCGACGCTCGCTGCGCTCGCAAGGCTTCGCCCCCTTCGGCTAGCTGCTGAGGACGCCTGTTCCCAGCAGGGCGAACGTGGCGACCCCCAGAGCGACGCGGTAGAGGACGAACGGCGTGTAGGAGTTCGTGGAGACGTAGCGGAGCAGCCACGCGATCGCGGTGTAGCCGACGACGAACGAGACCACCGTGGCGGTGATCGTCGGCCCCCAGCCGTAGGCGTTGTCGCCAGAGCTGATCTCCGGGATCTCGAACAGCCCGGCGCCGACGACCGCCGGAATGGCCAGCAGGAACGCGTAGCGGGTCGCGGCCTCCCGGTCGTAGCCGAGGAAGCGGCCCATCGACAGCGTGGCACCCGAGCGGGAGACACCAGGGACGAGCGCGCAGGCCTGGGCCAGACCCAGCAGGACGGCGTGCGTGAGGTGCATCTCCCGAATCTGCCGGTCGGTGGAGCCGACCCGGTCGGCGATCCCCAGGATCACACCGAAGACGACCAGGGTCCCGGCGATCAGCCAGAGGCTGCGGAAGTCGCGCTCGATCACGTCCTTGAGCAGGATGCCGAGCACCACGATCGGCACCGAGCCCACGATGACGTACCAGCCCATCCGGGCATCGAGGTGCCCTCGGTACTCCGGGCGGACCAGGGAACGCGCCCAGGTGGAGAAGATCCGCCAGATGTCCTTGCGGAAGTAGATGAGCACGGCGAGCTCGGTGCCGATCTGGATGACCGCCGTGAACGCCGCGCCCGGGTCGCCCCAGCCGACGAGCTCGGGGTAGATCCGCAGATGAGCGCTGCTGGAGATGGGCAGGAACTCCGTGAGGCCCTGGATGAGACCGAGCACCACAGCCTTCAGCACGTCCTCCACGGCTCCCGACCCTATGGGGACTACGGTTTCCGCCATGCAGCGGAGGGCTCTGGGACACACCGGTCTTCGAGTCTCGAGGCTGGGCCTCGGCACCATGACCTGGGGCGGCGACACCGACGAGCACGAGGCCCGCGACCAGCTCACCGGGTTCCTCGGTGCCGGCGGCAACCTGGTGGACACCGCGGCCGGCTACACCGACGGCCGCTCGGAGGAGCTGCTCGGTTCGCTCGTCGGGTCGGTGGTGCCGCGCGACGAGGTCGTCATCGCCACCAAGGCCGGCATCTCACGGCGGACGGGAACCCGGGTGCTCGACACCTCGCGGGGCACGCTCTTGGCGACCCTGGACGCTTCGCTCAAGCGGCTCGGCGTCGACCACGTGGACCTGTGGCAGGTGCACGTGTGGACGGACGAGACGCCCGTGGAGGAGACGCTCGGTGCGCTGGACTTCGCGGTGAGCACCGGGCGGGCGGCGTACGTCGGCATCTCCAACTACAACGGCTGGCAGACCGGCCAGGCCGCCACCTGGCAGCGATCAGTGCCGGGCCGGGCGCCGCTGGCCTCGACCCAGGTCGAATACTCGCTGGTCAACCGCAAGGTCGAGCAGGAGGTGCTGCCGGCGGCGCGGGCGCTGGGCCTCGGCGTCCTGCCGTGGTCGCCGCTCGGCCGCGGCGTCCTGACCGGCAAGTACCGCACCGGAACCCCGTCCGACTCCCGTGGCGCCTCCCGGATCTTCAGCGGCTTCGTCGACGCATATCTCGACGACCGGGGCCGCGGCATCGTCGAGGCGACGGCCAAGGCCGCGGACGGGCTCGGCTGGACACCGCTCCAGGTCGCGCTCGTCTGGGTGCGGGACCGGCCCGGGGTGACTGCGCCGATCGTCGGGGCGCGCACCTCCGCACAACTCCAGGACGCGCTCGACATCGAGGACAAGGTGCTACCGGAGGAGATCGCCTCGGCACTCGATGACGTATCGGGGGGCGTCTGGTGAGCGTGACCAGGAGCACAGCCGGGACCCGACGAGTCGAGTGGGAGTTCGACAAGGTCGTCTTCGACCGTGAGTTCCCGCGCACCGTGGTCACCAAGCTGCTCGTCGAGCGTGCCGAGCACGGCGGCTGGGAGCTCGACCGGGTGCGGATCGGGTCCGACGGCGTACGCCGGGTGATCCTGCGACGCAAGATCATCAGGGCCGTCAGGACCGCCTAGACCTCGTCCAGAAAGCGATCGAGCACCCGCGCGCCGAACTCGAGCGACTCGGTCGGCACCCGCTCGTCGACGCCGTGGAAGAGGGCAGTGAAGTCCAGATCGGCCGGTAGCCGCAGCGGTGCGAACCCGTAGGAGCGCAGGCCCAGGGCGCGGAAGTGCTTGGCGTCGGTCCCGCCGCTCATCAGGTAGGGCGCGACGATCCCGTCGGGGTCCTCGGCGAGGATGCTCCGTTCCATCGACGCGACCAGCGCACCGTCGTACGGCGTCTCCCACGGCTGCTGCCAGCTCAGCGCGTCGATGGTGATGTCCTCGCCCACCAGCTCCTCGAGCGTGGTCCGGAACTCGTCCTCGAAGCCGGGCAGGAACCGGCCGTCGACGTAGGCGGACGCCTCGGTGGGCACCACGTTGACCTTGTAGCCGGCCTGCAGCATCGTCGGCTGCAAGGTGTTGCTGATGACCGCGCCCAGCATCCGCGCCGCGCCGCCGAACTCCTGCACCAGTTCAGGCGCGTTGTCCGGGGTGACCTCGGTGCCGGCGAGATCAGCCACCGTCGCCAGCAGGATCTCCATCGTCGGAGTCAGGCGGACGGGCCACTCGTAGGCACTGAGTCGGGCCACCGCCGCGGTCAGGCGCGCCACCGCGTTGTCCGGGTTGATCATCGAGCCGTGCCCGGCCGTGCCCCGGGCGGTGAGCTTGAGCCAGGCCATGCCCTTCTCGGCGGCCTCGATCAGGTAGAGGCGCCGGCCCCGGACCGTGGTGCTGAAGCCCCCGACCTCCCCAACGGCCTCGGTGCAGCGCTCCAGCTCCTCACGGTGCTGCTCGACCAGGACCTGGGCGCCGAGGTGGCCGCCCGCCTCCTCGTCGGCGGTGAAGGCCAGGACGATCGGCCGGTCGGGGACCCGGCCCGTGCGCTGGCGGTGCCGGACCACCGCGAGCAGCATGGCGTCGAAGTCCTTCATGTCGACGGTGCCGCGGCCCCAGAGATAGCCGTCCTGGATCTCGCCGGCGAACGGGTCGACCTGCCAGTCCTCGGCGGCCGCTGGTACGACGTCCAGGTGGCCGTGCAGCAGGAGCGCGTCCCCGTCGGATCCGCCCCAGTGCGCCACCAGTGACGTTCGGCCCGGCTCGGACTCGTAGAGCCGGGACTCGATCCCGACCTCGTCGAGCAGCGCTGCGACGTGCTCCGCAGCCTTCCGCTCCCCCGGCCCGGAGTCGTCGCCGTAGTTGCTCGTGTCCATCCGGACGAGCTCGCGGCAGAGGTCGACGACCTCGGCGTCCACGCCCGGCTCGCTGCTCTCCGACATGCCGTCCAGCATGTCATCCACGGCTGCACGGAGCCCGTTCCACCGATGCGAGGATCGGCCTGCTGCTTTGCTAGGGTTTCGGCGCACTCGTCCGGGTGGCGGAATTGGCAGACGCGCTAGCTTGAGGTGCTAGTGCCCTTTATCGGGCGTGGGGGTTCAAGTCCCCCCTCGGACACAGATCCGAACCCGCAGGCCCTCTGACCTGCGGGTTCTTGGTTCGCTGACAACGGGGACGACGACGACCAGGGAGTGGTAGCGCACGTGGCTAGGGGCTGGTCGGCCGCGTTCGGGCTGGTGGTCGTGACCGTCCTCCTGGGACTCGTCGGCTCCAACTGGAGCGGTGTCGCGGCCCTTCACTCAGCAGCGGACCCCTCGGACGCCACGAAGCCGTCACCGAGGCCCAACGTGGTCGTGATCGTCGCGGACGACCTCGACAAGTTGCTGCTCAGGTGGATGCCACAGACCCGGCGCCTGGTCGCGGACCAGGGAGCGACCTTCGACCGCTACTACGTCGAGCAGTCCACCTGCTGCACCTCGCGGGCGAGCATCCTGTCCGGTGAGTACACCCACAACCACGGGGTGCGCGGCAACCACTACCCGGCCGGAGGGTTCTTCCGCTGGCACGAGGGGCGTGAGTCGACTGCCCTGCCGACCTGGCTGGAGTCCAACGGCTACCGCAGCGCACTGCTCGGCAAGTACCTGAACGAGTACCCCTACCCGGGCGGATACAACGGCACCGCGGCCGAGAAGCAGGCCCTCGAGGAGTTCGTCCCGCCCGGCTGGCAGTCGTGGTTCAGCCCCGTCGACGGGACGCCCTACCGCCAGCGCGACACGGTCGTGAACGTCAACGGCGTCGTGGACGAGGCGCCGCGCACCGACTTCCTCGACCAGCTCATGGGCGACCGCATGCTCGACCTGGTCGACGGCCTGGACGGGATGAACCTGCGCGAGGGCGGCAAGTTCCTCTACTACGCGTCCTACGCGCCGCACTCGCCGTACGCCGCGCCCGACCGCTATGACACCGAGTTCCGCGCCGTGCGCTACCCCCGGAGGCCGAGCTTCGACGAGGCCGACGTCAGCGACAAGTACGGGCTGAGCGCCGTCCGCGGGCCGATGACCGCCGAGAAGGCTGCCGAGATCGACGAGACCTTCCGGCAGCGGATCAGGTCGGTGCAGGTCCTCGACGCGAATGTCGGGGCGCTGGTCCGGAGGCTGGAGGCGCAGGGCACCCTCGACAACACCTACATCGTGTTCACCTCCGACAACGGCTACAACATGGGCGAGCATCGCCTCGACATCGCGAAGTACAACCAGTTCGAGGAGACCGTCAGCGTGCCGTTGCTGGTGCGCGGCCCGGGCATCGAGCCCGGCACCACGATCAGCGAGCTGGCCGGCAACATCGACCTCGCGCCCACCATCGCCGACATGACCGGTACTCCCGCGCCGGACCGGGTCGACGGTCTGTCGCTCCTTCCCCTCCTGACCGGAGCGGACCGGTCCCTGCCCCGCGACCACCTCCTCCTCAGCCGAGGCCTGATCCCGCTGGAGAAGGAGGCGCTGTCGGCTGTCGAGGAGTTCCCAGAGACGATCGTCGAGAGCCCGCGGCACGCGCGGCTCTCGGACTTCAACGCCGTGGTCACCGAGCGCTGGAAGCTCGTCGACTACATCAACAGCGATCGCGAGGAGCTCTACGACCTGCGCCGCGACCCCTACGAGCTCGACAACCTGATGGTGGGCGGCTGGCAGTCGCTCAAGCTGATGCCACCGTGGCAGCAGGAGCTGGTCCGCGACCTCCGGCGGACGCTCCACCTGCTGCTCAGGTGCGAGGCGGCCGGCTGCCGGCTGTGAGGCTCAGCCTGTGACACTGCCCGTATGACCTTCACCGTCGGCTTCGTCACCGGCGCGACCCCCGACAAGTGGGCGCGTGTCTGGCGGGAGCGGACGAAGGAGCGGCTCGAGCTGGTCCCTCTCACTGAGGACACCCAGCTCGACGGGGTTCGGGACGGGACGCAGTCGATGGCGCTGGTCCGCCTGCCGGTGGAGCGTGAGGGACTGCACCTCATCCCGCTCTACGAGGAGCTGCCGGTCGCGGTCATGAGCGTCGACAACACCCTGACCCTGCTCGAGGAGGTCACGCGGACCGACCTCGCCGAGGAGCACCAGGACTGGGGCGACCTGTCGACGGCCGACGTCGTGGCGACCGTCGCGGCCGGGACCGGCGTCGTCGTGGTGCCGATGTCGGTGGCCAGGCTGCACCACCGCAAGGACGTCACCTACCGGACCGTGGTCGACCTGCCACCGACGACCGTGGGCCTGGCCTGGCGCGTCGACGACGAGGACGAGCGGGTCCAGAGGTTCATCGGCATCGTCCGCGGCCGCAGCGAGCGCAGCTCGCGGTCCTGAGTCACCAGGACGTCGCCAGCGGCCGGCCCTCCGTGAACCCGGCGGCCGACTGGACGCCCACGACGGCCCGCTCACGCAGCTCCTGGAGGGTCCCCGCGCCGGCATAGGTGCAGGCCGAGCGCACGCCCGAGCAGATCTCGTCGATGAGGTCCTCCACGCCGGGGCGCGCCGGGTCGAGGTACATCCGCGAGGACGAGATGCCCTCCTCGTAGAGCCCCTTGCGGGCGCGGTCGTAGGCCGACTCGCCGGCGGTCCGGTTGGCCACCGCGCGGGCGGAGGCCATGCCGAACGAGATCTTGTAGGCGCGGCCCGACGAGTCCTCGAGCAGGTCACCCGGTGACTCGTGCGTGCCCGCGAACCACGAGCCGATCATCACCGACGAGGCGCCGGCGGCCAGGGCGAGCGCGACGTCGCGCGGGTGCCGCACTCCCCCGTCGGCCCACACGTGGCTGCCGAGCTCGGCCGCGGCCGAGGCGCACTCCAGCACGGCCGAGAACTGCGGCCGGCCGACCCCGGTCATCATCCGGGTCGTGCACATGGCACCCGGGCCGACACCCACCTTGACGATGTCCGCGCCGGCCTCGAGGAGCGCGCGCGTCCCTTCCGCCGAGACGACGTTGCCGGCGACCACCGGCACGGTCGGTCCGAGCGACCGGACGGCGCCGAGCGCCTCGACCATCCGGTCCTGGTGGCCGTGGGCGGTATCCACCACCAGGCAGTCGACGCCGGCCTCCAGGAGCCGGCCGGCCTTGTCGGCCACCTCGCCGGTCACGCCCACCGCGGCCGCGACCCGCAGCCGGGCGGATCCGTCCACGGCCGGCTCGTAGAGCGTGGCGCGCAGGGCGCCGTCGCGAGTCAGGACCCCGACCAGGTGGCCGGCGTCGTCGACCGCGACGGCAAAGGCGGCCCGGGCCGCGTCGATGCGCTCGAACGCCTCCCGCGGATCGCTGTCGGCGGAGATGGTGGCGTCGGCGGGCCGCATCACGTGGTGCACCTGGGCGAACCGGTCGACCTCGGCGCAGTCCTCCGCGGTCACGACGCCCAGCGGGGTGCCCGACCCGTCGACGACCACGGCCGCTCGGTGCGCCCGCTTCGGCATCAGCGCGATGGCCTCGGCGACGGTCTGGGTCGGTGCGAGCTCGATCGCCGTGTCGACGACCAGATGGCGGGACTTGACCCAGGAGATCACCTCGGCGACCACGGGGATCGGGATGTCCTGCGGGATCACCACGAGCCCGCCCCGGCGCGCTACCGTCTCGGCCATCCGCTTGCCGGCGATGGCGGTCATGTTGGCGACCACGAGCGGGATGGTGGCCCCCGTCCCGTCCCCCGTCCGCAGGTTGACGTCGTAGCGGCTGGCCACCGAGGACTGCCGCGGAACCATGAAGACGTCGTCGTAGGTCAGTTCGTGGGCGGGGACCCGGTCGTCGAGGAAGCGCACGCACCTAGTCTGCTGCCGTGACCTACGTCGAGGCGGGCGACCCGCACGATTGCGCCAGCTCGGTCCGGGCCGGGTTCGCGGAACGGTACGGCGTCGAACCCGCCACCGTCGGCCGGGCGCCCGGGCGAGTGAACCTGATCGGCGAGCACACCGACTACAACCACGGACTGGTCCTACCGGTCGCCCTCCCGCATGCGACGTACGCCGCGGCCCGTATCGACGGGGGCTCGCCGGCCGGCACGGTGCGCGTCGCCAGCGCCCAGATCCCGGAGACCTGGGAGGGGCCGCTGTCCGCGATCGGGCCGGGCGCCGTCTCGGGTTGGGCGGCATACGCCGTGGGCGTGGTGTGGGCGCTGCGTGAGACGGGTCATGACATCCCAGGTGTCGACCTGTTCGTGGACAGCACCGTGCCACTGGGTGCCGGGCTGTCCAGCTCCGCGGCGCTCGAGTGCGCGGTGGGGGTGGCCGTCGCCGGTGCGCTTGGCCTCCGGCTCACCGCTGACCTGCGTCGCGAGCTCGTGGAGGTGGGGATGCGCGCGGAGACGGAGGTGGTCGGCGCCCCCACCGGCGGGATGGACCAGACGGTCGCCATGCTGGGCGAGCTCGGTGCCGCACTCCTCATCGACTTCGACCTGCCCGCCGACCGGGGACGCACCACTCCGGTCCCACTCGCCCTCGAGGGCCACACTCTCCTGGTCACGGACACGCGCGTCTCCCATGCGCTGGTCGACGGGGGCTACGGGCAGCGCCGGGCGGACTGCGAGGAGGCAGCCATTGCCCTCGGTGTGCCGTCGCTGCGACAGGCCGACCTCAGCGCCGTCGCGACGCTGGCCGACGACCGCGTGCGTCGCCGGGCGACGCACATCGTCACCGAGATCGCCCGGGTCTCCCGGTGCGTCGAAGCCCTGACGTCCGGCGACCTGGCGGCCGTCGGAGCGCTCTTCGCCGCGTCACACGCGTCCATGCGCGACGATTTCGAGATCAGCTGTCCCGAGCTGGACGTCGCGGTCGCGGTCGCCGTCGAGGCGGGTGCCGTCGCCGCCCGGATGACCGGCGGGGGCTTCGGCGGGTCCAGTGTCGCGGTCGTCCCCGACGAGCGCGTCGACGCGGTCATGCGCGCGATCGACGCGGCGTTCGCACTCGAGGGCTTCGCGGCGCCCGGTCACCTCCGCGCGGTCCCGTCCGCTGGCGCCTCGATCATCTGAGGCACCGTACTCAGACCAGGTCGAGTACGAGGACGAGCGCCGATGCTCTCGCGGCGGACGAGCCTTGAGCCATGACGAACTCTCCCGCACAGACCAAGAACACCCCCGCCTTCTTCGCCCAGGCCGGCCTCTCGTTCGCCATCGCGCTCGGGGCCATGCTCTTCGCGATCCTCTACCTGCCCGTGGACCCGTGGGTCCGCTCCTTCCTCGGGCTCGGCACGCTCTACCTGACCACCTCGGCCTTCACGCTCGCCAAGTGCATCCGAGACGCGCAGGAGGACGCCGCGGTGGTCACCCGCCTCGACCAGGCCCGCGTCGACAAGCTCCTCGCGGAGCACGACCCGTTCCGATCCGTGTCCTGATGGGTACCAGGCGGGTGCTGCCACCTGGAGCACCCGCCTCACCCGACCGGAAGGACGCCCGTGCCCAGCAAGAGCCCGATCGCCAAGATCAAGGACACCGCCGGCCAGCTGACCGGCGCCGCCGTCGTCACGGTGGTCGACACCGGCCAGAAGGTCGTGGGCCAGGCGATCGGACAAGCGGCCGGCGCGGTAGGCGCCGTCACCTCCCGGGTGCCCGGTCGCCGCAAGTCCCCGAGGTCTCGGCACGATCCGGAGTCCTCGACGCTGCACGCCGTCCCCCAGGACGCGCCTACTCGCTCACACGGTGACCCGGTGAAGCCCGCTGCCAAGAAGGCGCCGGCCAAGAAGGCAGCGGCCAAGAAGCTCGCGTCGGCGGGCCGGCCCGAGATCCCCACTCCGGACGAGACGGCCCTGGGCAAGAAGACAGCCACCAAGAAGACGGCGGCCAAGAAGACGGCGGCCAAGAAGACGGCGAGAAGGGCCCCGACCAAGAAGTCCCCGGGGTCGGGCCGGTCCCCCGGCTGAGACCGTGCCGCGTCGCTTCGGAGCCGTGGTTGACTCGGCCCATGGCGCGGATCCCCTCACTCAACTGGACCCTCTCCACTGCGATCCCCTTCGCCCGCGGTGTCGCGGACCGGGCCGTCCGCACGGCCGGCCCGATCGTGGTCGGCGTCGCGGGGCGGGTGTCCTCGCACCTGCCTCGGCGGTCGCGCCCGGCACCCTCGCCCCCGGAGACGTTCACCCCCGCTCCGGCGGCGGTCGACGAGCCTGCTCCCGCGGTGTCGGTGGCCGAGCCCGCCGCTGCGAGGACCGGAGCGCCCTCCCCCGCCATCGTGGCCCGCAACGTCGCCGGGCCCCGGCCCACGGCCAAGAGCCCGGCGAAGCGCAAGCCCCGGTCGGTGCCCGGCGCCAAGCTCCCGGTCACCCGCCCCAGCACCTGAGCCATGCCGCTGCCCGACCCCGCGCTGGTCGTGCTGGTCGGGCCGTCGGGTTCCGGCAAGTCCACGTGGGCCGCGGGACGCTACCGGCCCGCTGAGATCGTCTCCTCGGACGCGCTGCGCGGCGTGGTGGGCAGCGGCCCGCACGACCTCGACGCCTCCGACGAGGCGTTCGCGCTGCTCGAGACGATCGTCGCCGCGCGGCTCGGCCGTGGGCTCAGCACGGTCGTAGACACCCTCGGCACCGACACAGGTCGCCGCCTCGGATGGCTGGCCCGGGCCAGGGCCGCCGGGCTGCCGGCCGTCGCCGTCGTCCTCGACGTACCGGAGGCCACCTGCCGGGCCCGAAACGCCGGCCGCACCGTCCCGGTCCCGGCCGCGGTGCTCGCCGCACAGCTGAAGCGTCACCGCGAGCACGTGGCCCGCCTGCGGGACGAGGGCTGGGACGTGGTCCACACGGTGACCGGTGACGAGCCGCCGGTGGACATCACGCGGGTCCCGGAGCCGCATACCTCCGGGGACCTCCGTACCTCCCAGGGGCTCAAGGTCGTGCTCCAGCTCAGCCGGTTCCCTTGGGGCGAGGATCCCTTCGCCTGGGTCCGGGAGATGGCGACCGAGGCGGACCGCGCCGGGTTCGCGGGGCTGGCCTTCATGGACCACCTCATCCAGATCCCGCAGGTCGATCGCGCCTGGTCGCCGATCCCGGAGCCGTGGGTGACCCTGGGCGCCGTCGCTGGGCTGGGCACGGACCTCGAGCTGGGCACCCTGGTCACGCCGATCAGCTTTCGAGCACCGGGGATCACGGCCAAGGCCGCGGCGACGCTCGACGCGCTGACGGGTGGACGCGCCTTCGTGGGGGTGGGCGCCGGTTGGTGGGAACGCGAGCACGCCGCCTTCGGGCTGCCGTTCCCGCCGGCCAAGGACCGGCTGGACGCACTGGAGCGCGGGATCGAGACGATGCGCGCGTTGTGGGCCCCGGGCACCAAGGCCTACGACGGCGAACGCGTGTCGCTCCCAGAGACGACGGCGTACCCGCGGCCGACAGGTCGCATCCCCGTGATCGTCGGTGGCGCAGGTGCGCGGACGCTGCGGGTCGCCGCCACGCTCGGCGACGCTGCGAACGTGCCGTCCGCCCAGCCCGCGCTCGACGGCCACATCGCGACCCTGCGCCGCCACTCCGAGACCGTCCTGGTCACCGTGCTGGACCTTCCGACCGTGGGCCGGGACCGGGAGGACACTTGGTCCAGGGTCGAGCGGCTCCGGGGACGGACGCCCGCGGCGGCGTACGCCGCGCGCACGCATGCCGGCACCGGCGCTCAGCAGCGCGACCGCTACGGCGCACTGGCCGAAGCCGGCGTGGACACCGTGTTCGTGGCGCTCGCCGACCTCGAGTCCCCCGAGGACCTCGCTCGGCTCGCTCCGGTGCTGGCCTGAGCTACTTCAGCTCGGCGCTCGACAGACCCAGGACCCGGCGGGCGATGATCAGCTGCTGGATCTGCTGCGTGCCCTCGAAGATGTCGAGGATCTTGGAGTCGCGCGCCCACTTCTCGAGCAGCTCGTTCTCGCTGTAACCGACCGTGCCGCACAGCTCCACGCAGCTCAGCGTGACGTCCGAGCCGACCCGGCCGGCCTTCGCCTTCGCCATCGAGGCCTCCAGCGAGTTGGGCTTGCGGTTGTCGGCCATCCAGGCGGCCTGGAGCATCAACAGCCGCGCCGCCTCGAGGTCGGCCTCCATCTGCAGCACCTTCGCCGCGGCGGCCGACTGGAGGTGCGCCGGACGGTCGTAGTCGACGACCACTCCGGCCTCGGCCAGGAGCTCGCGGGTCAGGTCCAGCGCCGCGGTCGCGCAGCCGACGGCCATGGAGGCCACCAACGGCCGGGTGTTGTCGAAGGTCGCCATCGCGCCTGCGAAGCCCTGCTTGGGGTCGACCTCGGGCGAGCCGAGGAGGTTGTCCTTCGGCACCCGGCAGTTCTCGAAGATGATCGTGGCGGTGTCGGAGGCCCGGATGCCGAGCTTGTGCTCCAGCCGTTCCACCCGCATCCCCGGGGTGCCCTTGGGCACCACGAACGACTTGATGGCCGACCGACCGAGGTCGCGGTCCAGGGTCGCCCACACCACGACGTGGTCGGCCCGGTCGCCCGAGGTGACGAAGATCTTCTCGCCGTTGATGACGTACTCGTCGCCGTCGAGGACGGCCGTGGTCCTGATGTTGGCCGAGTCTGAGCCGGTGCCGGGCTCGGTGATGGCCATCCCGGCCCACACGCCCTCGAACCGCTTGAGCTGCTCGTCGTCGGCAACCGAGGCGATCGCGGAGTTGCCGAGTCCCTGGCGGGGCATCGACAGCAGCAGGCCGACGTCGCCCCAGCACATCTCGGCGATGGACAACACCGAGGCGAGGTTGGTGCCGTTCTTCACGCCCGTATCGCCACCGGACTCGTCCCGGCGTACGCCGCCCGCGCCCGCGCCCTCGCTGGCGCCTGACTCGGCGAGCCCGTCGATCATGGCGGCCAGCATGTCGAGCTCCTTGGGATACTCGTGCTCGGCGCGGTCATAGGTCCGGGAGATCGGCCGCAGCATGTTCATCGCGACCTGGTGGGCCTGCCCGGTCAGGGTCCGGAACTTCTTCGGGTCGTCCAGCCAGATGGTCATACGAGAACGGCTCCTTCCGCGATGCCGACGGCTCTGAGGTCGCGATACCACCGCTCGACCGGGTGCTCCTTGACGAAGCCGTGGCCGCCGAGCAGCTGGACCCCGTCGAGGCCGATCCGCATGCCCTTGTCCGCACACAGCTGGCGGGCCATCGCGACCTGCTTGGCGAAGTCCTTGCCGGCGGCGGCGCGGGCCGCGGCCTTGTAGGTGAGCAGCCGCATCGCCTGCAGCTCGGTGGCCATGTCGGCGACCATGAAGGCGACCGACTGGCGGTGCGCGATCGGCTCACCGAAGGCCTCGCGCTCCTTGACGTAGGGCGTCACGTAGTCGAGCACCGCCTGGGCGGTGCCCACCGCGAGCGCACACCAGGCGAGCCGGGACAGCCGCACGCACTCGGCGTACGTCGAGCCGTCGCTGGGGCCGAGCACCGCGTTGGCGCCGACCTGCGCGCCGTCGAGCCGCAGGGTGGTCAGGGACGCGGCCCGCACACCCATCGACGGGTCGGCCTCGACGGTGAGGCCGGAGGTCGAGGACTCGATGAGGAACAGCGCGGGCGCGTCGTCCAGCATGGCGCCGACGACGAACAGCTCGGCCTCGGCACCGCGGGGCACCATCGACTTCACCCCGTCGAGCACGAACCCGTCGCCGGACCTGGTGGCGGTGGTCGCCGGGGAGAGTGCGTCGAACAGCACGGCCGGCTCGGCCAGCGCCAGGGCGGCGGCCGGCACCTGCTCACCCTTCGCGCCACCGTTGGAGGGCTCGGTGAACGCGGGCAGGTAGGTCTGCTGCTGCTCGTCGGTCCCCCACAGACCGATGGCCGTGGCGACCGAGCCCGAGGCCAGGGCGGCGACGGCCAGGCCCATGTCGCCCTTCCCGAGCGCCTCCGCGACGAGCGTGCCGGCCATCGCCGAGCGCGCCTCCGAGACCCCGCCGAGCGCCTCGGGAACGCCGAGGATGGGGAGCCCGATCTCCAGGCTCGCCTCGAGAAGCTCCACCGGCGCCGCACAGGACTCGTCGGCCTCTGCTGCGGCCGGCCGGACCACCTCGTCGGCGAACTCGGTGACGACGTCGACGAGCAGCTGCTCGTCCTCGGTGGGCGTCAGGTCGAAAGTGCCGGGAGCGCTCACCCCCGGAGCCCGGACGCCCTGCTTCTTGCTGGATCCACGGCGCGAGAACTGGCGGCTGGCGGCGGTGACCACCTTGAAGCCGCCGCTGGTCACCGTGAACACGGTCTGCTCGGCCTGCTTGCGCAGCTTGAGCCGGTCGAGCAGGTCGGCCTGCGCCAGCCGGCTCAGGCCGGCGACGAGGTAACCGATCGGGTCACGGGTCTCGGTGGACACCACGCCGTGCCTACTGACGGGGCGTCCACCTGGGCGGAGGTTGGGCAACAACGACATGCGGCAAATGTAACTCCGAGTTACACACGCGGCTACACGTTGGTCTGGTGTCTCGCCTCACACCGCCGAAGCACCGCGCTCACGCGGACTCCTCGGTCACCGCGGATCCCCGCCGGAGGCCAGATCCGCGCGTCTCCTGCCGCGACCTAGGATCACCGGCATGGCCGACGTGTCCTCAGAGCTCGGGCGCGCACCCCACGGGCCACTCCCACGCGGCGGCAGCGTCCGTCCGATCACCCGCTGGGGGACGCCCGTCATGCACCGGGCCCAGCAGCCCGTCGAGGCGTACGACGACGACCTGCGCAGCCTCGCCGCCGACATGGTCGAGACGATGTACGCCGCCGACGGGGTCGGTCTCGCCGCCTGCCAGATCGGCGTCGACCTCGCGATGTTCGTCTTCGACTGCCCCGACGAGTCAGGCCAGCGCACCGTAGGAGTGGTCTGCAACCCGGTGCTGACGCTGCCGGAGGGGCGCGACCGGCGCCTCGACGAGACGGACGAGGGCTGCCTCTCCTACCCCGGCGCCTTCGTCGAGCTGGCGCGTCCGGACTTCGCCACGGTCACCGGCACCGGGCTCGACGGCGAGCCCGTCGAGTTCTCGGGCGACGGCCTGCTGGCCAGGTGCCTGCAGCACGAGACCGACCACACCGTGGGCACGGTTTTCGGTGACCGGCTCCCGACCAAGGCTCGCAAGCGGCTGCAGAAGGCGATGGAGAAGGCCGCGGAGGACTACCCGGAGTCCTGGCCCGCTTAGCTCAGGTCCGGTTCGGGAAGGCCGTACCCCCACCGGAGGCCAGGCTCTCGGCGACGATCCGCAGGTGCTCGGCCATCAGGTCGTCGGGCATCGCTGGGAGCACGTCATCCCAGAACGCGAGCATCGGGCCGCGGCCCTGCATCATCCCTTCGGGGCGGGCCAGTGCCCACATGTGGAAGTGCTCGCTGCCGTCGCCCCAGCGGGCGAAGTGGGTGCGCGCCACCCCGGGGATCGACTTCACCGCGATGTTGAGCCGCTGCATCAGCGGCCCGAGCGTCGCCAGCACGTCCAGGGGTGCCGTGTTGAGCGTGCAGTGCCGGTTGGGCGCCAGACCGCCGACGTACGGGATGCCCATCCGGGTCCAGCCCGCGTTGACGTGCCACAGGTCGTCGGTCCAGATCGTGTGCTCCGACGGCTGGCAGTGCCCACAGCTCTCGGGGTCACCGACGGCGTATCGCGGCTCCTCCGGCACCAGCATCGGCTCGAGCGCTTTGAGCGTCACACTCTCGAAACAGGAGAGTGAGTCCGCGACCAGAGGTGAGCTGTCCAGCCGCTCGCCGATCGGCAGGGTGCGGTGGTAGGGCGAGTCGGCCTCGTGCGTGCGGTAGTCGGTCACCCGCCGACCGTAGACGGCTCAGCGGCGGGCGGTCACGTAGCACGCGACGGCCGCAGCAGCGGCGACGTTGAGGGAGTCGACGTCGCCCGACATGGGGATGATGGCGCGCCGGTCGGCAGCCTCCTCCCACCGCCGGGAGAGACCGTGCCCCTCGGACCCCAGGACGAGTGCGACGTGGTCGAGGCCGGCGACCGCGTCCTCCACCGGCCGAGCGTCCGTCGCCAGCGTCAGGGCGACCGTCGTGAAGCCGAGGCGGCTCAGCGACGGCAGGGCGTCCGCCCAGTCCGGGAGCCGGGTCCAGGGCAGCGCGAAGACGGCGCCCATGGCCACCTTGACCGACCGACGGTAGAGCGGGTCGGCACAGCGGGGCGCCAGCAGGACGGCGTCGAAGCCGAACGCCGCACCGCAGCGGAAGATCGCGCCGACGTTGGTGTGGTCGACGACGTCCTCGAGCACCAGGACCGTGCGGGCGCCCGCCAGGACGTCCTCGACCGCCGGCAGCGGTCGGCGTTCGAGCGAGGCCAGCGCGCCGCGGTGGACGTGGAACCCGGTGACCTCCTCGGCAAGCTCCTCGCTCACGACGAAGCAGGGGGCGCTCGTCGCGTCGAGCACGTCGCGCAGACCCTCCAGCCAGCGCGGCGCCATGAGGAACGAGCGCGGCGTGAAGCCGGCGGCCGCCGCCCGGCGTACGACCTTCTCGCCCTCGGCGAGGAACAGCCCGTGCTCGGTCTCGAGGTGCTTGCGCAGCTCGACGTCGCGCAGGTCGCGATAGTCGGCGAGCCTGGGGTCGGCCGGGTCGGTGACCTCGATCAGCGCCGCCATCAGGGGTAGCGCTCGGGGTGGGCCACGGCGACCACCTCACCGATCACCAGGATCGCGGGCGGTGCGACCGACTCACGGACGAGGTCGTCGCCCAGCCCGGCGAGCGTCGACAGGACGGTCCGCTCCGCCGGCATGCTGCCCTGGCAGATGACCGCCACCGGGGTGTCCGGCTTGCGGCCCCCGGCCAGCAGCACGTCGGCGATCGCCGATGCGTTCTCGACGGCCATCATCAGCACGAGGGTGCCGGTGAGGCGCGCGACCGCGCCCCAGTCGGTCAGCGAGTCGGGGTGGCCGGGCGGGAGATGACCGGAGATCACCGTGAAGTCGTGGGCGACACCCCGGTGGGTGACAGGGATGCTCGCCAGGCCCGGCACGGACACGGGACTCGTCAGGCCGGGGATCACGGTGACCGGTACGCCGGCCGCACGGCAGGCCAGCACCTCCTCGTAGCCCCGGCCGAAGACGAAGCTGTCGCCGCCCTTGAAACGCACGACCCGCTTGCCGGCGCGGGCGTGCTCGACGATGAGCCGGTTGATCTCCTCCTGCTGGGCCGAGCGTCCGCGGGGCAGCTTGGCGACGTCGATGAGCTCGACGTCGGCGGGCAGCTCACCCAGGAGCTCGCGTGGCGCTAGGCGGTCGGCGACCACGACGTCGGCCTCCATCAGCGCCTTGCGTCCCGCGACGGCGATGAGCTCGGGGTCGCCCGGTCCGCCACCGACCAGGGTCACGCCGGGGGTGTGGTCGCGCTGGTGCCGCGCGGAGATCCGACCCTCGCGCAGACCCTCGAGGATCTCGTCACGCACCGCGGCCGAGCGGCGCGGCTCGCGGTTGCCGAGAACCGCCACCGTCACCCCGGCGTGCCGGCCGACCGCGGGCGTCCAGGCGCTGGCCCGGGTGGCGTCGTCCGACCGCACGCAGAAGACCCGTCGCGCCTCGGCACCGGCGCTGACCTGCTCGTTGACCTCGCGGTCGTCGGTGGCCGCGATGACGTACCAGGCTCCGTCCAGGTCGGCGTCGACGAAACCACGCGGCTCCCACCGGATCTCGCCGTCGGCCGCCATCCCCTCGATGGCGGGCGTGACCAGGGGCGAGACGAGGACGACCTCGGCCCCCGCAGCGATCAGCTGGGGGACGCGGCGCTGGGCGACGTGCCCGCCGCCCACGACCACCACGCGCCGTCCACCGAGCCGCAGCCCCGCGGGGTACGTCGCCTCCTCGTCCACTGGTCCATCATCGCGGTCCGCGGACTAGGGTCGGGAACCGTCCAGCCGCCGTAAGACACAGGAGCCGTGATGAGCCTCGACCGTCCCGTCGCCCCAGACCCCTACGACCTGCTGCCGGCGGTCCCGTCGTTCACCGTCACCAGCGACGACGTGACCGACGGACAGCCGCTCAAGGACGACCAGGTCAACGCTCACGGAGACCGCTCGCCGCAGCTGTCCTGGTCGGGTTTCCCCGAGGACACCAAGAGCTTCACGGTCACCTGCTTCGACCCGGACGCGCCCACCCCCAGCGGCTTCTGGCACTGGGTTCTCGTCGACCTGCCTGCCGACTGCACCTCGCTCGACGCGGGTGCCGGCGCCGAGGGCGCCTCGCTGCCCGGCAGCGCCTTCATGTGCCGCAACGACGGCGGGGTCAAGGGTTTCATGGGCGCCGCTCCTCCGCAGGGCGACCAGGTGCACCGCTACTTCTTCGTGGTGCACGCGGTGAAGGAGGAGAGCCTCGGCGTCGACTCCGACGCCTCCCCCGCGGTGGTGTCGTTCAACCTGGCCTTCAAGACCGCCGCCCGGGCGATCATCCACGGGACCTACCAGCACTGAGGCTCAGGCCCGGCGGGCGGCGTAGGCCGCCGGCGGCTGCCCGACCAGCGCGCTGAAGTCCCGGGTGAAGTGCGCCTGGTCGAACCAGCCCAGTTGGTGGGCGAGCGAGGCGAGGTCGTCGTAACGGCCGGTGTCGATCCGGTCGACGGCATCGAGCAGCCGGGCCCGCCGCAGCACCCACTTGGGCCCGACCCCCACGTAGCGCCGGAACAGCCGCTGGAGTGTGCGCTCGGACAGGGCGTGCCGGCGCGCGGCAGCTTCGACCGTCGTCAGCGTCGGGTCGTCCCGGATCTCCCGGACCAGGTCCAGGACCGCGTCGTAGCGCTCGTCGCGCTCGGGCGCCCGGGTCATGAGGAAGTCGTCGACGGCGTCGACCCGCTCGGCGTCGGCCGGCGCGGCGAGGACGGCTCGGACGAGGGGTTCTGCAGAGCCTCCGAACGCCACCGACAGCGGCAGCACCCGGTCGGTCCACGCGGCGACGTCCGCACCTGTGAACGCCCCGAAGCCGCCGGGGTGGAACTTCACCCCGAAGACCCGGCCGGAGCCGACGAGCTCGTGGCTGAACCTTCGGGTGACCACGCCGTGCAGAAGGCCGGCCGGCATGGTGTGGCCGAACCGCGGCCGGCTGCCGCTCTCCACCGTTATGTGTATCGAGGGGTGGGAGACGACCTCTGCCACGAACGGAGACCTGTCCTCGAGGTCCCACTCGACAGACCAGTAGTGCTCGACCCAGGCCGTGAGGGCGGCGGCGGGTGCAAGCCTGTCGCGGCGGACGACGGAGTCGTGGAGCTCGGGGCGCAGGATCCCCACGGCGCGCTCGGTTGTCGTGTTCGTCCAAGAACCCACGGCTGGAGCGTAGGGAGGATCACGGACATGACGAACTTCATGCCGGACGGCTACACCAGCCTCACCCCCTTCCTCTGCGTCGACGGGGCCGCCGCGGCCATCGACTTCTACACCTCGGTGTTCGGCGCGCAGGTCGTGTCGCGCAACGACGGACCGGACGGGACGGTCGCCCATTGCGAGCTGCAGCTGCCCAGCGGCCGGATGCAGCTGAGCGACCCCGACCCCGCGCACCACCTGGTGCCGCCGTCGGGTGTCGACGACGTCCACCACTCCACCGTCGTCTACGTCCCCGACGTCGACGCGGTCCACGGCAAGGCGGTCGCCGCAGGGGCGAGGAGCTACGAGGCGCCGCAGACCTTCGTGACCGGCGACCGGTTCTGCTCGCTGCTGGACCCCTGGGGACACCGCTGGGCCGTCCTCACCCGGGTCGAGGACGTCAGCCCCGAGGAGGCGCAGCGGCGGGTCGATGCCTGGATCGCCGAGCAGGCGGCGTCCGCCTGATCGGGGCAGCTGGCCACAGGACCGCGGACCGCGCGGCTCAGTGGGCAATGCCTTCCGCCCGGGACTTGAGACCAGCGGCCTCCATCGCGAGGTAGCGCTCGGTGAGCCGGCGGTACAGCCGGCCCATGATGCTGCCGAGGAGTCCGCTCATCACGACCCTCAGCTCGACCCGCGTCCCGCCGTCCGGCAGCGGGGCGCACTCGTGGTGCGCGGACACCCTGCTGCCTGGCTGCTGCTGCTCCCAGGTGAAGGCGCGGCGGGGTTCGAGCGCTGTCACCGTGTAGGTGGCGGTCGGAAGCCGCGGCTGGGATATCTCGACTCGCGACCCGACCGCGAGGGGTCCGGCGTCCAGCGGGCGGACGCTGCTGACCGAGTCCGTCCATTCCGGCCACCGCTCGAAGTCGACGAGCACCTCCCACACGTGGTTCGTGGAGGCGGCCACGTCGATGCTGGTGCGAACCTCCATGTGCTCCATCGTCCCAGGGATCGGGATCTCCTGGGCGGACCGGAACGGGGACGGTCCCGGACGGAGGATGACTCACCGGTGTTCGGGTCCCGGGCGAAGGTGGTGCGTCCCTCGATCCGCGTCATGAGTGGCCTCCGTTCAGGCTTTCAGCGTCGGCCCGTGGCGGCGGAGCAGGAGGAAGGCACCGAGCAGATACGCGAGCACGACGATCGGCTCTCCGGGGTCGTAGAGGACGGCGTCGGGGATGTCGGCCGCGACCTGGAACGGCAGCGCGACGATGTAGCTCACCTGGTGCAGGAGACCTGCAACCAGCGAAATCGCGCCGAGGACATAGCCCCACGCGGCTCCCCGCCACAGCAGGAGTGCGGCCGCCGCGTACAACGGCACCAGCAGGGTCAGGTCGAGCGCCATGCCCAGGTGCACGATCGTGTCGGTCTCCACCAGCTGACTACCAGCGGGGACATCGCCGGTGAGCGCGTTGTCGAGGGCGAAGTAGACCCACATGCCGCCCAAGGCGGCTGCCAGAACACCGAGGACGCCCGCGGCACCGCGCCACCTGCCGGCCTGATGCTCTGGGGCAAGGGCAGTGGTGTCGATGCTGGTCAGATGCAGGATCATCGCGACCACTGCCGTTGCGAAGACCGCGGCGTGCAGCAGGAACAGATCGTTGAATCCCGTTCCGAACAGGTAGTAGGCGTAGGTGTAGAGCAGGTACGCGATCAGGGTCACCGATGCCAGTTGTGCCCGGACCGAGCCACGGTGGGTCAGCCGCGTCACCACGGCGAGCACCGGCACAACCACTCCCGCCGTGACGAGGTCGTAGCCCCTCAGCATCTCGGCTGTGGACGCTGCGCCGGTGTAGACGCCGTCGAGGGACAACCCGAGCACGGAGGCACCCAGCGCCAGCAGGGCCGTCGTCACCGTCCACCTATTGGCCCGCGTCACCCCCGCGAGGCGGGCAGGACCGTGCAGCGGCCCATCAAGAACCCTGGTGCCGTCGTCTCGAGGTTGGTTGATGTCGACGGACATGGTCCCGCTCCCTTCCAGGGCGGGACCCATCGGCCGTTCCGGCGGCTCTGTTGCCCGCCTTCGATGGCCACACAATCACCCCGACCACCAGGGGAACAGGGCCGAAGGTCACGGGTCGAACCAGCATTCCGCGCAGAAGATCAGGCCGGGACGGAGAGCCCCTGGAGCCAGGCCCGCCAGGCGGGCTCCTCACGTCGCACGTAGTCCGCCGCGTCGGCGGAGAACAGGTAGGCCCGTAGGCCCGCCGTCGCCTCCCCGGCGCCCTCGCCGTAGGCGTGGGCGAAGACGCTGAGCATCCCGGGGACCGGCGCGGTGAGCCGCACCAGGGCCTGCCGCTCGCCGAGCCGCTCGACCGTGCCGGTGGTGCCGCGCACCTCGACCCTCGCGCCCTCCTCGCTCAACCCGAGCGCTTCGTAGAGGGTCGACCAGACCGCGTCCGCGTCGCCGGGGTGGCTGGCCGTGACCTCCAGCTGCGTGGCCTCCTGGCCGGGGAAGTGCGCCAGGTAGAGACGCAGGTTGTCGAAGAACGGCATCCAGTTGGCGCCCATGTCGTCCCAGAACTCCGACTCCCAGCCGGCGCCGGTCCCGAAGCCGCTGCTGGTGACTCGTACGACGCAGGTGCCGCCGGACTGCGCCTCGACGAGGAACTCCGACGTCAGCGGACTGAGCGCATCCGGGTCCTTGCCCATGAGGGCGGCCCAGTCCTCCTCGTAGACGAGGCGGCGCGGTGGGTCCCAGCCGGTGACGTGGCCGTCAGAGCCCATCTCGGCACCCATGGAGAAGTGCAGCCGGCCGCCCTTGCGCTCCTCCATCTCGGTCGGCAGGAACCAGGCGCTCATGCCCTTGGCGGTGGCGATGGCCTGCCAGACCTGCTCCGGGGTGCCAGGGACCTCGACGCTGAACTCCAGGCGGTAGGGAACGTTCGGGGTCGTGCTCATGCGCTCTCCTCGGGAAGGGGGTGGGCGGCGACGACGAGCCGGTGCGGGCGCCCGTCGTCGTGGTGGTAGCGGGCGGCCAGGTCGAGCACCGCCGCGGTCAGGTCGTCGGCGAAGGCAGCCCGGTCGGCGGCCGACCGGAAGCCGATGTGCGTGTCGATGGTCAGCGTCGGCAGGCGCTTCCCGGACGCGCCGGCCCGGCGCGCCAAGGCTCCGACCTCGCGCACCAGCCGGCCGGCCAGCGCGACGAGGTAGCCCGCCGACAGGTGGTCGGCGTTGGCGTCCGGGTCGGCCGCGGACGCGCTGACGGCCGCCGGCGACACGACGTAGGACGCCGCCGACGCCCGCAGCACCCGCTCGGTGATACCCCCGTGCCGACGCTCCTCGGACAGCTCCACCAGGCCGTGCGCCTCGAGCGCCTTGAGGTGGTAGTTGACCTTCTGGCGCGCGATGCCGACCCGGGCGGCGAGTCCGGCGGCGGAGGCCGGGACCGCCAGCTCGCCGAGCAGCCGGGCTCGGACCGGATCCAGCGCGGCGGCGGCCGCCTCCGCGCTCTCGATGATCTCGACGTCCCACACGCGGCAACCGTGTCATTGACAAGAATAGTTGTCAAGGCCGTCGGGCCACTCAGCACAGCGACGCTCGGCGAACCGGCATGATGCGTCCCGTGGAACGCACGGGGAGGCGCGGCCTGGTCTGGCTGCCGGCCCTGATCCTGCTCGCGACCGTCGGCCAGCTGGCGGTGGCGACGTTCGTGCCGGGCATCGAGCGGTTCGAGGACAAGGCGTTCGGCGCCCGGCTGGCGGCCTACCCGGTGATGATGCTGTTCGTCCCCGCAGTCTGGTGGCTGGCCGTCAAGCGGAGGCGACCCGAGGCCGAGGTCCCCTACGTCGCGTTCGCCCTGGTCATGCTGGGCTTCCTGGTCGACACGACCGGCAACAGCCTGGACTTCTACGACACGCTCGTGTGGTGGGACGACCTCAACCACTTCGTCAACTGGGTCTTCCTCAACGCCGGCATCGGGCTGCTGATCGTGGGCGCCGTGCGGCCGCCCTGGGCCCGGGTGGTGCTGGTGGCCGGGATCGGTTCGATGCTCGCGCTCGGCTGGGAGATCGGCGAGTGGTACACGTTCATCCGGCACGGCACCGAGATCGAGACGGCCTACGAGGACACGCTCGGGGACATGACGCTGGGCACCCTCGGCGGCACGCTTGCCGCGCTGATAGTGGCCAGGGCGAAGCGCGGGTAACCTCTCGCCGGTGATCCGCCCGTGAGCCTCTACGTCGCGGTCGCGACGCGAGCCTTCCGGCGCTACTCCACCTATCGGGCGGCCACGCTGGCCGGGATCTTCACCAACTCGGTGTTCGGGGTCATCTACTCCTACGCCTACCTCGCCCTGTGGCACGCGAACCCGGACGCCGGCGGCTACGACTCCGTGGATGCGGTGACCTTCGTCTGGCTCGGCCAGGCGCTGCTGATGACCGTGGCGATCTGGAGCGGCGGGACGACGACCGACCTGCTCGAGCGGATCCGCTCCGGCGACGTCGCGATCGACCTCTACCGCCCCGTGGGGCTGATCGGTTGGTACCTCGCGGGCGACCTCGGACGTGCGCTCTACCACCTGCTCACCCGCGGGCTGGCGCCGATGGTGGTCGGCCTCGCGCTGTTCGAGCTCACGCTGCCGCCGTCGATCCCGAACGCTGCGGCGTTCCTGCTCAGCGTCCCGCTGGCCGTCACGGTCAGCTTCGCGATCCGGTTCCTGGTCGCGTGCACGGCCTTCTGGCTGCTCGACGCCAACGGGGTCCGAGTGCTCTCCGACGCGTTCGCGATCTTCTTCAGCGGGATGACGCTCCCGCTCGTGATCTTCCCAGGCTCGCTCGGGACGCTCGCGGAGGCGCTGCCTTGGGCCGGCATGATGCAGGTGCCCGCCGACCTGTGGCTCGGCCGCCACGAGGGCTCCGCGATCGTGGGCTACCTCGGGTTCCAGGTCGTCTGGATCATCGTGCTGCTCGGCTGCTGCTCGCTGATGCTCCGCGCCGCCACCCGCAAGGTGGTGGTCCAGGGTGGCTGACGTGTCACAGCCGACCGGGTCGTCCGTCCGGGGACACGTCGGGATGTACGCCGCGATCGCCGGCCTCTGGGTGCGCTCGGCGTGGGTCTACCGCACGTCGTTCATCACCCTCGTGATCGCGAACGGGCTGATCACCGGCCTGGACGCGGTGGCCATCTGGATCATGTTCAGCCAGCTCGACCTCCTCGGCGGGTTCGGGCTGCACGAGGTGGCCCTGCTCTACGGCGCCTCCTCGCTCGGGCTCGGGATCGCGGACACCCTGATCGGCAGCGTGGAGCGGATCGGTGAGTACATCCGGACCGGTCGTCTCGACCAGATGCTCACCAAGCCGCTGCCCCTGCTCCTCCAGGTCTGCGCGGACCAGTTCACGCTGCGCCGGCTCGGCCGCATCACGCAGGCGGCCATCGTGTTCGCCTGGGCGGCGACGTACGTCGAGTGGACGCCGGCCCGGGTGGGCGTCGCGGTGATGATGGTCGTCTCCGGAGGGGCGATCTTCTTCGGGCTGTTCGTGGCGTTCTCGTGCATCCAGTTCCTGACCAAGGACGCCACGGAGTTCGCCAACGCATTCACCTACGGCGGCGCGACGCTGACGCAGTATCCGCTCACGATCTTCCCGCGCGAGCTGATGCGCTCCCTGACCTTCGTCGTGCCGGTCGCCTTCGTGAACTGGTATCCGTGTCTCTTCCTGCTCGGCCGCGACGACCCGTTCGGCCTGCCCGGCTGGCTCCAGCTCTGCTCCCCCGTCGCCGCCCTGGTCATGGTCGCCGTCGCGCTCGTGGTCTGGCGCGCCGGCGTCCGCCGCTACACCTCGACAGGATCCTGATGGACACCCCGCTCATCGAAGTGAAGGATCTCGAGCGCACCTTCGTCGTCCGACGCAGGCGCGGTGCCTTGCGGCGGACGACCGACGTCGTGCACGCGGTCCGGCACCTGACCTTCGCCGTCGAGGCCGGCGAGATGGTCGGCTACATCGGCCCCAACGGTGCCGGGAAGTCGACGACCATCAAGATGCTCACCGGGATCCTGGTCCCGACCGCAGGTGCGATCCGGGTTGCGGGCCTCGAGCCACAGCGTGACCGGGTCGAGCTCGCCCGGCGGATCGGCGTGGTCTTCGGCCAGCGCACGACGCTGTGGTGGGACCTGCCGCTGCGCGACTCCTTCGACCTCCTGCGGAGGATCTACCGCGTCGACGCGGCGCGTCACCGGGACAACCTCGAGCGCTTCGTCGACCTGCTCGACCTGCACGCCCTGCTCGACACCCCCGTCCGCCAGCTCAGCCTCGGGCAGCGGATGCGTGGCGACATCGTCGCGGCGCTCCTGCACGACCCCGAGATCCTCTTCCTCGACGAGCCCACCATCGGGCTCGACGTGATCAGCAAGGGGCGGCTGCGCGAGTTCCTGCGCGCCCTCAACGCCGAGCACGGCACGACCTTGGTCCTGACCACCCACGACCTGCAGGACATCGAGGCCCTGTGCGACCGGGTCATCGTCATCGACCACGGCACCGCGGTGTACGACGGCGGCTTGGCCGGGCTGCACCAGCGCGGCGGTTCGACCCGGACGCTGGTGGTCGACCTGGTCGACGAGGCGCCACCCATCGACGTCCCGGGCGCCACCACCCGGCGGGTCGAAGGACCGCGTCAGTGGCTCACGTTCCCCGCAGACGCGTCAGCGGCCCCGCTGGTCGCCGCCGTCGCGGCGGCGTACGACGTGGCGGACCTGTCCATCCAGGAACCGGACATCGAGGACGTCATCCGGGAGCTCTACTCGAGCCCTCCGGCGTGACATCACGGCTCAGGATCAGCACCGCCCGGTCGTCCTCCCCGCTGTCGACCTGCCCGATGAGCCGCTTGGCGGCGCCCGGGAAGCCGCCGCGGACTGCTTCGCGGGCGGTGCGCTGCAACCAGGCGATGCCGACGTCCAGGTGCTCGGTGCGGGACTCGACGACCCCGTCGGTGTAGAACATCAGCGCCTCGCCGGGGAAGATCCGGCCGTCGGTCCGGTGCAGCTCGGGGTCCTTGTGCACGCCGAGTGCCGTGCCGCGGGCGTTGTCGATCACCCACTCGCCGGTCGGCAGGTCGTAGCGCAGGGCCGGTGGGTGGCCCGCGCTCGTGATCTCATAGGTGCCCTCGGCGAGATCGAGGACCAGGTGGACAGCGGTGGCGAACTGCTCGTCCTCCTTCTGGCGGAGCAAGAAGTGGTTGGCGGCCCGGAACAGCTCGACCGGCGGCAGCGCGCCCAGCAGCCCACCGAGTGCCCCGGCGAACTGGAGAGCGGCCGGACCGGCGGTCGTGCCCTTGCCGACCACGTCGACCAGGATCACCTCCAGCCGGCGCTGGTCGTCGCTGAGGTCGGCAACCAGGAAGTCGCCCGCGTAGTCCACGCCGTGTGAGGCGATCATGGCCGACTGCGCGTGCCAGCCGGCCGGCAGCTCGGGGATGGTCCCCTGGCGCTGCAGCCGGTCGCGCAGCTCGCTGAACAACGCTTCGCTCTCCGTGACCGGCAAGCCGCCTCGCCGGCGGCTGGCCTCGAACAGCACGATCGCGACGGCCACCAGGAACAGCCCAATCGCGACCGCCCGGGCGCCCAACACGGGACCCCCGGCGGCCGTCGACACGACGGCGGCCAGACAGTCCCACAGCGCCGCGACCACCAGCGGGACGAACTTGAGCAGGAGCATGCAGAGCAGCAGCCAGACGAAGTAGGCCGCGAGCGGCATCCACTGCGGCCGGGCCAGCGAGATCGTGAACGACACCGAGATCCCGATCAGCAGCAGGCCCATCACGAAGACCTGCGACTCACGCGAACCGGTGCGCCAGCCACGGATCCTGCCGCCGGCGAACCCGACGGCCCCGCTCTGCGTGGCCCGAGAGTCCCCCACCGATGAAGCCTACTGCGATCGGTGGGGGCCCGCGGTCCGCGTTTGCCGGCCTAGCTGGTGAAGTCCTCCGGCGGCAGCTCCGCCTCGAGCTCCGACCCGTAGTGCTCGACCTGCGGGTCTCGGTGCACGCCGCCGCTCATGGCGTACTCCTCCTCCGGCGACAGGATGAGCCGGTGCCGCCCGAAGAGGCCGAACAGGAGCAGGCCGGCAGCGAACACGATCGCGATCGCGATGATCGCGGGGCGGTAGGCCTCGTTGAAGAGGATCCCGACGAAGGTGAGCACCGCGATCGCCCCGGCGACCGCTGCTCCCGGGACACCGACGGGACTGACGTACGGCCTCACCACGTTGGGGAACCGGCGGCGCAGGAGGACGTAGGAGACCATCTGCAGCACGTAGGCGATGACCGCACCCCAGACCGCGATGTTGAGGATGATGTCGCCGGCCGTGCCCCCGACCTCGTCAACGATGATGATCGCGACCAGTCCGATCACCCCACCCACCACGAGGGCGATCCACGGGGTCTGGCGGGCTCCGGTGAGGGAGAGGGCCTTCGGGTAGTAGCCCGCGCGGGACAGGGAGTACATGTTCCGGCCGTAGGCGAACATGATGCCCTGCAGACTGGCGAGCAGACCGACCAGGGCGAACAGGGACAGGACCGCGGCCCAGTCGTCGGACATGAACGCACGGAACCCGTCGAGCAGCGGCTCATCACTGGCCGCCAACGCCGCCGAGCCGGAGACCGCCGGGTTGAGCACCAGGACGATGGCCCCGGTCGCACACAGGGTGATGAGCCCGATGATGCCGGCTCGCGGGATGTCGGTGGCCGGGTCGTGGGACTCCTCGGCGGCCAGCGGGAGCTCCTCGATGCCCAGGAAGAACCACACCGCGAAGGGCAGTGCGTAGAGCACGCCTTCCCAGCCGAAGGGGAGGAACGAGCTGTTGCCCGCCTCCGGCGCGATGTCGTCGAGGCGGCCCAGGTCGACGGCACCGTTGGCCAGGGCAAGGACCGCGAACAGCACCAGGATGGCGATCGACATGACCGCCACCACGATCGCGAACTTGAAGGACACCTCGGCGCCGACGGAGTTGAGCGCCACGAAGGCGATGTAGAGGATGACCCACCAGACCCACATCGAGTCGGTGAGGTCGAGCCCGACGAGCTCGTCGGTGGCAGCGTTGGCGTAGCCGGCCGAGAAGTAGACGATCACCGCTGTGGTGAAGACGTACTCCACGGTTTCCGCGAGGCCGGTGACGAAGCCACCCCACGGGCCCATCGCCGACCGGGCGAACGAGTAGGCACCTCCGGTGTGCGGCATCGCCGCCGCCATCTCCCCGATCGAGAAGAGCATGCCGAAGTACATGACCACGATGACCAGGGAGGCGACGAGCAGCCCGCCCCAGCCGGCCTCACCGATGCCGAAGTTCCAGCCGGAGAAGTCACCGGAGATGACGGCGGCTACACCGATGCCCCACAGGCCCCAGAAACCCGCGGTCCGCCTGAGCTGACGCTTCTCGAAGTAGCCCTCGCCGGCGTGGGAGTAGGTCACTCCGCCGAGCTGTGCCGCCGGCTGGGTCGGCCTCTGGTTGGTCATGGTCGTCTCCTAGGTTCGACTCGACGCATGGGAACCTAGACCTGCGGTTCGCGGGGTGTAAACACCCTTGTGAAAAATTGGTATGAACTCAGACCTTTACCCGCCGGTCACATTGACACTGGCCGTGCCTCGTCCTGAGGATGTCCGCCATGGCCCTGCCTTCCCCCCACCTCCCCGCGGCAGTGCTGCGGCCGGTGCGGGGCCACCACGCCTTCGAGGCGTGCGTCGAGCAGCTGGCGACCGCGATCCGGCTGGGCGTCTATCCCCGCGGGACGACGCTCCCGGCCGAGCGGGACCTGGCCGAGCTCCTCGGGGTGTCCCGGGCGACGCTGCGCGAGGCGATGGCCGCACTGCGCCAGGCGGGTCTGGTCGAGACCACCCGCGGTCGCGGGGGCGGCACCGTGGTCACCCTCAAGCCGGGCACCACATCGGCGCGGGCCGCGGCCCGCATCTCACGAACGCGGCGCCAGGACTGGCTGGACGCGCTGGACTTCCGCCGGATCGTGGAGCCAGGGGCGGCCGCGCTGGCGGCCGCCCGCCCGCTCGACGACGTACGCCGACAGCAGCTCGAGTCGGCGCACGCCGAGGTGGCCTCCGCCGACAAGCCGGCCGCGCACCGCCAGGCGGACTCCCGGTTCCACCTCACCATCGCCTCGGTCACCGGCTCGCCGCGCACCATCGAGGCAGTCACGTCGGTCCAGTCCGTGCTGAACGAGATGCTCCTCGCGATCCCCGTGCTGGGCACCAACATCGCTCACTCCGACCGCCAGCACGCCCGGCTCGTCGCCGCGATCCTGGCCGGCAAGCCGGACCGGGCGCGCAAGGTCATGGAAGAGCACTGCGACGACACGGCCGCGCTCCTGCGCGGCCTCGTGGGATAGGGGAAGTGTGACCCGCAACCGCCAGAGCCAGCTCCGCAACGACAGACACCTGTCGATGGAACAGCTGATCGTCCGGATCGAGGACGGTGAGGTCGACACGGTTGTCGTCGCGTTCACCGACATGCAGGGCCGGCTCCAGGGCAAGCGGCTGCACGGCCGCTACTTCGTGGACCACGTGGTCGAGCACGGCACCGAGGGCTGCAACTACTTGCTGGCCGTCGACGTCGACATGAACACCGTCGGCGGCTACGCCATCTCGTCCTGGGAGCGTGGCTACGGCGACATGGAGTTCGTCCTCGACGACCGCACCATCCGGCTCCTCACCCACCTGCCGAAGACCGCGATGGTGCAGTGCGACGTCGTGTGGCTCGACCACTCCCCCGTGGTGCAGTCGCCGAGGAGCATCCTCCAGGCCCAGCTCGACAAGGCCGCCGCCCAGGGCTGGCAAGCGCTCGCCGGAACCGAGCTCGAGTTCATCGCCTTCGACACGACCTACGAGGCGGCCGCCGACGCGGGCTACCGCGACCTGACGCCGGTCAACCAGTACAACGTCGACTACTCCATCCTCGGCACCAGCCGGGTCGAGCCGCTGCTGCGCGCCATCCGGAACACCATGTACGACGCGGGGCTGGACGTCGAGGGCGCGAAGGGCGAGTGCAACTTCGGCCAGCACGAGGTGGGGTTCCTCTACGCCGACGCCCTGACCACCGCCGACAACCACGCGGTCTACAAGACCGTCGCCAAGGAGATCGCGGCCCAGCAGGGAAAGGCGATCAGCTTCATGGCCAAGTACAACCAGCGCGAGGGCAGCTCCTGCCACATCCACCTCTCACTCCGTGGCGAGGACGGGTCGCTGGTGTTCTGGGACCAGGAGGCGGGGACGTCGACTCCGCTCTACGACTCGTTCGTGGCCGGTGTCCTGGCGACGATGGCCGACTTCACGCTGCTCTACGCGCCCAACATCAACTCCTACAAGCGGTTCGCAGCCGGGTCCTTCGCCCCGACCGCGATCGCCTGGGGCCAGGACAACCGCACGTGCGCGGTCCGGCTGGTCGGCAAGGGCGCCGGTGCGCGGATGGAGAACCGGGTGCCCGGCGCCGACGTGAACCCCTACCTCGCGCTCGCCGCGATGGTCGCCGGCGGGCTCCACGGGATCGAGCAGGGGCTGCCGCTGGAGGCGGAGCTGGTCGGCAACGCCTACGACTCCGACAAGCCGCACGTCCCCTCGACGATGCTCGAGGCCCGCGACCGGTTCGCGGCATCCGAGGTCGCCCGCGCGTGCTTCGGCGACGAGGTGGTCGACCACTACGTCAACATGGCCGACGTCGAGCTGGCGGCGTACGGCGCTGCGGTCACCGACTGGGAGCTCTACCGAGGGTTCGAGCGACTGTGACCAGCACCTTCACCGTCATCAACCCGGCCACCGAGCAGCCGGTCGTCGACGTCCCGCTCACCGACCTCGCCGGCACCGACACCGCCATCGAGGGCGCCCACGCCGCGTTCCCGGCGTGGCGCGACGTCGCCCCCGGCGAGCGCGCCCGGCTGCTGCGCCGGTTCGCCGCGGTCGTCGACGAGCACGTCGAGGAGCTCGCCGAGCTGGAGGTGCGCAACGCCGGGCACACCTGGGGCAACGCGCGTTGGGAAGCCGGCAACGTCCGCGACTGCCTCAACTACTACGCCGGAGCCCCGGAGCGGATGTTCGGCAAGCAGATCCCGGTCGCCGGCGGCACCGACCTCACCTTCTACGAGCCGCTGGGCGTCGTCGGCATCATCGTCCCCTGGAACTTCCCCATGCCGATCGCGGGATGGGGCTTCGCTCCCGCCCTGGCGGCCGGCAACACGGTGGTGCTCAAGCCCGCCGAGCTGACCCCGCTGACGGCCGTCCGGCTCGGTGAGCTGGCGCTGGAGGCCGGACTGCCCGAGCACGTCCTCAACGTGGTGCCCGGCAAGGGCTCGGTCGTCGGCGAGCGCTTCGTGACCCACGACCTGGTCCGCAAGATCGTCTTCACCGGGTCGACCGAGGTGGGCAAGCGGGTGATGGCCGGATGTGCGGAGCAGGTCAAGCCGGTCACCCTCGAGCTCGGCGGCAAGAGCTCTAACATCGTCTTCGCCGACGCCGACATCGCGGCCGCCGCCGCCTCGGCGCCCTATGCCGTGTTCGACAACGCCGGCCAGGACTGCTGCGCGCGGTCGCGCATCCTCGTGGAGCGGTCGGCGTACGACGAGTTCCTCGATGGCCTCCAGCGTTCGGTGGCGGCGCTGCGGGTGCTGGACCCGGCGGACGAAGCCTCCGAGATGGGCCCGCTCGTGTCTTCGGGCCAGCGGGACTCGGTCCAGGCCTACCTCGACGAGGTGGAGGTCGCCTTCACCGGGTCGCGGCCGGACGGCGCCGGCTGGTGGGTCCCGCCGAGCGTGGTCACCGTCGACGACCCGGCGACCCGGATCTGGCGCGAGGAGGTGTTCGGCCCCGTGGTGGCGGTCATGCCCTTCGACGACGAGGCGGACGCCGTCGCCCGGGCCAACGACACCGAGTACGGCCTCTCCGGCTCGATCTTCACCAACGACCTAGGGCGCGGCCTGCGGGTCGCCCGGGCGGTGGAGGCCGGCAACCTCAGCGTCAACAGCCACTCGTCGGTCCGCTACTGGACGCCGTTCGGCGGCTACAAGCAGTCAGGCCTCGGCCGCGAGCTCGGTCCGGACGCCCCGTTGGCGTTCACCGAGGAGAAGAACGTCTTCATCGCACATTAGTCGGTGGTCGAGGAGGTCGCGCAGCGACCGTCTCGAGACCTCGTAAGGAAAGGCTGGTACGCAACCAGTGGCAGGACGCATCCAGGACCGGGTGGCGGTCATCACCGGCGGCTGCTCCGGCATCGGCCTGGCGACCGCGAAGCGGTTCGCCGAGGAAGGCGCCAAGCTCGTCATCGGGGACGTCAACGACGAGGCCGGTGCCCAGGTCGTCGACGAGCTCGGCGGAGAGGGCGTGGCGACCTACGTCCACGTCGACGTGACCAGCAAGGACGCGGTCGACGCGCTCTTCCGGATGGCGAAGGAGACCTACGGCTCGGTCGACATCGCGTTCAACAACGCCGGCATCAGCCCACCCGACGACGACTCGATCCTGGACACGGACCTGGACGCCTGGCGCCGGGTGCAGGAGGTCAACCTGACCTCGGTCTACCTGTGCTGCAAGGCGGCACTCCCCTACATGCTCGAGCAGCAGCGCGGCTCGATCATCAACACCGCCTCGTTCGTGGCGGTGATGGGCGCGGCCACCTCCCAGATCTCCTACTCGGCGTCCAAGGGCGGAGTGCTTTCCATGACCCGCGAGCTCGGTGTGCAGTTCGCCCGTGAGGGCGTCCGGGTCAACGCGCTGTGCCCGGGACCGGTCAACACCCCCCTGTTGAAGGAGCTGTTCGCCAAGGACGAGGAGCGTGCCGCGCGGCGCCTGGTGCATGTCCCGATGGGCCGGTTCGGCGAGCCCGAGGAGATGGCCAACGCGGTGCTGTTCCTGGCCTCCGACGAGTCGTCGTTCATGACGGCCAGCACGTTCCTCGTCGACGGCGGCATCTCGGCGGCCTACGTGACGCCGCTCTGAGATGCGACCACCGCTCATCGGGCTGACCGTCTACCGCGAGGAGGCGGCCTGGGGGGTCTGGCGGCAGCGCGCCGACCTGCTGCCGGCGCAGTACGCCGAGGCGGTCACCTCGGTGGGCGGCGTACCCGTGCTGCTGCCACCGACGGCCGCACCCGGCGCGGCCGAGGCGGCGGTGTCCCGGCTGGACGGGCTGGTCGTCTCCGGCGGCGCCGACGTGGACCCCAGCCGCTACGGCGCCGACCCGCACCCGCGAACCGCCGGCTGGCGGCCGGACCGGGACGCGTGGGAGTCGGCGCTGCTCGACGCGGCGGACGACGTAGGCCTGCCCGTGCTCGGCGTGTGCCGCGGCATGCAGGTCCTGGCCGTGCACGCCGGGGGCAGTCTGGACCAGCACACGCCGGACCTGGTCGGTCACGAGGAGCACAGCCCCGGCGGCGACGTGTTCGGCGAGGTCGAGGTGACCACCGAGCCCGGTTCCCGGGTGGCGAGGTTGGTCGGCCCGTCGCTCGCGGTGAGCTGCCACCACCACCAGTCCGTGCGCGAGCACCCCGGCTTCACCGCGTCGGCCCGCGCCGCCGACGGCACCCTGGAGGCGATGGAGAGCCCCGGCGAAAGGTTCTGCGTCGGGGTGCAGTGGCACCCGGAGACCGCTGCCGACGTCGGCCTGCTCGCCGGGCTGGTCGAAGCCGCGACGGCGTACCGTTCTGCCTCGTGAGCACGGAGACGACCTGGGTCCCGGACGTGCTCGGCAAGCCCTACCTCGCCGAGACGTTGACCCTTCCGGACGACCACGAGGGCGAGGTGGTCGCGACGCTGGTGCACCGGCCGGCCTACCCGACCAAGGCGGGCACCAGGAGCCGCGCGAGGACGACGACCAAGGCCGTGCTCCATGTGCACGGCTTCGCCGACTACTTCTTCCAGACCGAGTTCGCCGAGTGGTGGACCGAGCGCGGCTACGACTTCTACGCGCTCGACCTGCGCAAGTACGGCCGCTCGCTCCGGGGGCACCAGACACCGAACTACGTCGGCGACCTGAAGGAGCACTTCGACGAGATCGAGGAGGCCTGGCACCGGATCGTCGCCCGCGACGGGCACGACCACGTCGTCCTGTCCGCGCACTCCACCGGAGGCCTGATCATCGGCCTCTGGGCCAACGCGTTCCAGCCCGAGCAGCTCGCCGGCATGGTGCTCAACTCCCCGTGGACCGACCTCCCCGGCAGCACCGCGCTGCGCCTGGCGAGCACACCGGTCCTCAACCAGGTCGGCGTGCGCCAGCCGATGCGCGAGATCAAGCGCCAGGTCACCGGCTTCTACGCCCGCAGCCTGCATCGCGACCACGACGGCGAGTGGGACTTCGACCTGCTCTGGAAGCCGGTCCAGTCGTTCACCGTCTACGCGGGCTGGCTCCGGGCCATCCGCAACGGCCACACCCAGCTGCACCAGGGGCTCAACGTCGGCTGCCCGGTCCTGGTCCTGTCGTCCGGCCGCTCCTCGCAGCCCACCGAGATGGGTGAGGAGGTCCACGGGACCGACATCGTGCTCGACGTGGCCCAGATCCGGCGCTGGGCCACGTCGTTCGGCCCGCACGTCACCTACGTCGCCATCGATGGCGCCCGCCACGACGTCGTGCTGTCGCGGCCCGGTCCGCGCGCCAAGGTCTATGAGGAGATCGAGACCTGGCGCCAGGCGTACGTCGACGCACCCTAGGCTCCCCCTATGAACCCGATCATCGGATTGTCGCTCGGCCGGATCGTCGTCGGTCTCCTGTTCTTCGTGCGTCCGGACCTCGCAGCTCGGCTCCTGGGCCAGGACCTGCAGCGCAACCCCGACCTGGCGCTGGGGACCCGGTTCTCCGGCTCCCGCGAGGTGGCGCTGGGTGCCGCCACGCTGCTCGCCAAGGGCACCGCCCGCCGCAACCTGATCGTGGCCGGGGTCGCGGTCGACGCGGCCGACGCAGGCGCGGCCGCCCTCGGTCTCCAGGACAAGTCCGTCAAGCCGGCCCGGGCCGCGCTGCTCGCCGGCGCCGCGTTGCTGGGGGTGGGCCAGGGCATCGTCAGCCTGCGCCGGAAGTAGCTCTCAGGCGAACAGGAACACCCCGAGCGCGGTGAGCCCGACGACCACGATCGTCACCCGCAGCACCGGGTCCGGCAGCCTGCGCCCGACGGTCGCGCCCACCTGACCGCCGATGATCGAGCCCACCGCGATGAGCGCGACCACCAGCCAGTCCACGTCGGCGACGATCGCGAACAGCACCCCAGCAACGGCGTTGACCAGCATGGCCAGCACGTTCTTCACGGCGTTGAGCCGTTGCAGGCTCTCGGCGATGCCGATGCCCATCACCGCCATCAGCAGCACGCCCTGGGCGGCGCCGAAGTAGCCGCCGTAGACCCCCGTCAGCAGCACCGCCGGCCACACCCACCACGCTCCGGTGAGGCCACGCGGGCCGGTGCCGAGCGCCTCGTGGCGCCGACCCACCCAGGCGGAGATCCGCGGCTGGAAGACCACCAGGAACAGGCCCAGCAGGATCAGCACCGGGACGATCGCCTCGAAGGCTGCTTCGTCCAGCACCAGGAGGAGCACTCCGCCGGCGAAACCCCCGACGAGGGACGCGACCGCGAGCCGCAGGACCCGAGCGCGCTGGCCGGCCAGCTCACGCCGGTAGCCGATCGCTCCCGACAGCGAACCCGGCACCAGGCCGATGGTGTTGGACACGTTGGCCGTCACGGGCGGCACACCGAAGGCGAGCAGGGTGGGGAACGTGATCAGCGTGCCGGACCCGACGACGGTGTTGATGGTCCCCGCCGCGAGCCCGGCCAGCCCGATCAGGAGCGCCTCGAGCAGCGACACCCGCTATGAGGTGGGCGGCGCCGCCGGCGGCGTTCCGGAGTCGTCGGCCGGTGTGTCGGCGCCGGGGCTGGCGGCGTCCTCGGCGGCCGCGATCGCCTCCTGCACCGCCTGGTTGGCCTCGCTCAGCTCCCGATCATGAAGCGCCCCGCTGCCTTCGAGCGTGGCCGGCTCCATGCTGCCCATGTCCACCCGGGTGCGGGGACCGCCAGAATGCTTCGGGATGCCGGCGATCTCGTGGATCGACGAGCCGAGGCCCTCGAGCGCCTTGGTGATCTCGGAGGGGATGACCCACACCTTGTTGGCGTCGCCCTCGGCGATCTTGGGCATCATCTGGAGGTACTGGTAGGCCAGCAACGACTGGTCCGGCTGACCGTCGTGGATCGCCTGGAACACGGTCTGGATGGCCTGCCCCTCACCTTGGGCTCGAAGGATGGACGACTCGCGGTCCGCCTGGGCCCGGAGGATCAGAGACTCGCGATCCCCCTCGGCGTTGAGGATCGCAGACTGCTTGTTGCCCTCCGCGGTGAGGATGGCGGACTGCCGCTGACCCTCGGCGGTAAGGATCAACGCCCGCTTGTCACGGTCGGCTCGCATCTGCTTCTCCATCGCGTCCTTGATGGACGGCGGCGGGTCGATGCCCTTGATCTCCACCCGGTTGACCCGGATGCCCCACTTGCCGGTCGCCTCGTCGAGGACGCCGCGCAGGCCGTGGTTGATCTCCTCGCGGCTGGTCAGCGTCTGCTCGAGGTCCATGCCACCGACGATGTTGCGCAGGGTGGTCATGGTGAGCTGCTCGACGGCCTGGATGTAGTTGGCGATCTCGTAGGTCGCCGCGATCGGGTCGGTCACCTGGAAGTAGATGACGGTGTCGATCGACACGACCAGGTTGTCCTCGGTGATCACCGGCTGCGGAGGGAAGCTCACGACCTGCTCGCGCAGGTCGATGAGGTAGCGCACCCGGTCGATGAACGGCATGACGATGTTGAGACCCGCCGGCAGGGTCTGCTTGTACTTGCCGAAGCGCTCCACGATCCCCGCCCGCGCCTGCGGCACGATGCGCACCGTCTTGGCCAGCACCGTGATCACGAGGATGAACAGCAACAGCAAGAGGATCAGGACGATCAGACCGCCCATGGGCGTCTCCTCACTCTGGGTGATGCGTCAGTTGTGCACTACAAGACGTACGACGACTCTGCCTCGGTTCCCAACAGTCGGTCCCCGCGTCAGGACTCCAGCCGGGGGACCGGGTGGACGTAGGCGGTGGCGCCCTTGATCTCGAGCACCTCGACGGTCTCCCCCGGTTCGATCGAGACCGTGTCGTCGTAGGGCGCCGCGGTCCAGAACTCGCCGGCGAGCTTGATCCGGCCGGCCTGGAGGCCGGTGATCTTCTCGGTCACCACGCCCTGGGCACCGACCAGCTTGCCGTGGCCGATCTGCAGCTCCGGGCCGGAGTGCAGCCGCTTGACCAGCGACGGCCGGACCAGCGCGAGACACGCGGTGGCCACTCCGGCCGCAACCAGCGCCGAGACGACGAACCCGGCGCCGACGATGGCGCTGACCATGCCGGCCAGGGCCCCGGCTGCCAGCATCAGCAGAATCAGGTCCATGCTGGCCAGCTCGGCCACGCCGAGCACGATCGCCAGACCGAGGAACACCGCGGCGAGGTGGTCGCTGATCCAGTCCATGCCGGAAACCTAGTGCATCGACTAGTGCATCCGCCGCCGTCGGGCGGCCCATCTGTCGTCGGCCTTGTCCAGGACCAAGGGCATCCCGAACGTCGTGGACAGGTGTTCCTCGGTGAGCACGTCGTCCAGGAGCCCGGAGGCCACCGTGCCGCCCTCACGCAGCAGCAGCGCGTGGCTGAAGCCGGGCGGGATCTCCTCGACGTGGTGCGACACCAGGACAGTGGCCGGGGAGTCGGGGTCCATGGCCAGCACCGAGAGGGTGGCGACGAGGTCCTCGCGGCCGCCGAGGTCGAGCCCCGCGGCGGGCTCGTCCAGGAGCAGCAGCTCGGGGTCGGTCATCAGTGCCCGGGCGATCTGCACCCGCTTGCGCTCCCCCTCGCTGAGGGTGCCGAAGGTCCGGTCGGCCAGGTGGGCGGCCCCGAGCTCGCCGAGCAGCCGGTCGGCCCGTCCGTGGTCGAGGTCGTCGTACTCCTCCCGCCAGCGGCCCACCACGCCGTACGACGCGGACACGACGACGTCGTGCACGCGCTCGCCGCGGGGGATCCGCTCCCCCAGCGCGGCACTGGTCAGCCCGATCCGGGGCCTGAGCTCGAAGACGTCGACGGTGCCGAGCACCTCCTCGAGGACGGCGGCGACACCGGTGGTCGGGTGGATCTGGGCGGCGGCGACCTGGAGCAGCGTGGTCTTGCCGGCGCCGTTGGGCCCGAGGATCACCCAGCGCTCGTCCTCCTCGACCACCCAGTCGATCTCGTCGAGGAGCACCGCGTCTCCCCGCCGGACCGTCACGCCGGCGAACTCGATCACGGCGGCCATGGCCGTCACCCTATGCCGTGGCACTACCGTCTCCGTCGTGCTCCCTGCATCGATCCGGCTCGCCTGGTGGGGCACCTCCTGGCTGCGCGGTCACGTGGTCGCGGACGAGCTGATCGACGCGGTCGTGGGCGATGACGCGACGCACCTCCTGGGCGCCCACGACACCCCAGCCGAGTCGCTCGTGACCGGGCTCGGGGCCCTACGGTCCAGAGGTGCCGACGCGATCGGGGCGGCGATCCCCGCCGACGGCGACCTGGTGGGCTTGGGCGGACCGGCGGCGTTCAACACCGCGGCGCTCGAGGCCGGTGAGGCGGTCCTGGTGCTGGACGCGGCGTCGTTCCCGATCAGCGGGCTGGTGCCGGAACGCGTCGGCGCCGCCGTTACCTGGCGCCCCCACCCGGCCGACCGTCGCCAGCTGCCCGACGTCGGCGAGGCGGACCGCGAGCTCCGCGTGGCCCTGCTGGAGGCCGCCGACACGCTCGCCCGGCTCGAGGTGGCCCGCTGGCGACCCGAGGTCGCCGACCGGCTGATGAACCTGCGGCACCGGCCCCGACTGGTCGCCCCGAACGGGGTGCCACCTCGCTGCGCCGACCTGGCGGCCCGTGGGCTGCAGGCACTGGAGATCGCCGAGCTGGGGCTCGAGGACGACGGCGGAGCACTGACGGCCCACGACGCGCAGGCGCGCCGCTCGGCGCTCGCGCCACTCGGGCGCGCAGGACGCCGAGCGCTGGTGGCCGCGGCGTCGCCGGAGGGTTGGCCGCCGGACCTCTGACCGTGGACCCTGCCACCGACACCAGTCGAGCGGCGATAGCCTCGAGGCGCGATGGACGGTGACCTGCACGGCGAACGACGCCCTGACACCCTGCTCATCACGCTGACCGGCAAGGACCGCCCCGGGGTGAGCTCCGCGGTCTTCGCGACGCTGGCGCGGGCGGGTGTCGAGGTCCTCGACATCGAGCAGATCGTGCTGCGGCGCCGTCTGGTCCTCGGCGTCCTGGTGACCGCCCCCCGGGACTGGAAGAAGCTGCGGGCCGCGGTCGAGGAGACCGCGGCCGGCCTCGGTATGAACGTCGAGGTCGAGCGCGGCAGCGGTGACAACAAGGCCCGGCGCGGCGGTCGCTCCCACGTCACGGTCATCGGCACCCCGCTCAAGGCGTCGGCGATGGCGGCCATCGTCGGGCGGATCGCCGACAGCGGCGCCAACATCGACCGGATCGTCCGGATGGCGCGCTACCCGGTCACCGCCATCGACCTGCACGTCTCCGGCGTCGAACCCGAGAAGCTCAGGGCCATCCTCGCCAGTGAGGCGGCCGCCCAGAGTGTCGACGTCGCGGTCCAGCCCGCCAACCTGCTGCGGCGCAGCATGCGGCTGATCGTCATGGACGTCGACTCGACCCTGATCCAGGGCGAGGTCATCGAGATGCTCGCCGAGCACGCCGGCTACGGCAACGAGGTCGCCGAGGTCACCGAGGCCGCCATGCGCGGCGACCTGGACTTCGAGGAGTCGCTGCGTTCGCGGGTCAAGCTGCTCGAGGGGGTCGACGTCTCCGCCTTCGACGAGGTCTACGACGCCATCGTGCTCGCCCCGGGCGCCCGCACCCTGGTCCGGGTGCTGCGCCGCCTGGGCTACCGCTTCGCGCTGGTCTCGGGCGGCTTCAGCCAGATCACCGACCGGCTGGCCGCGGACCTCGGCATCCACTTCTCCCGCGCCAACGAGCTCGAGGTGGTGGACGGCAAGCTCACCGGCAACATCGTCGGCGACGTAGTCGACCGGGCCGGCAAGGCCCGCGCCCTGCGCGAGTTCGCCGCCGAGCTCGGCCTGACCGAGGCGGCAACCATCGCCATCGGGGACGGCGCCAACGACCTCGACATGCTCAACGCCGCCGGGCTCGGCATCGCCTACAACGCCAAGCCGCTCGTCCGCGACGCGGCCGACACCGCGGTCAACGTCCCCTACCTCGACGCGATCATGTACTTGCTCGGCATCAGCCGCGAGGAGATCGAGGCCGCCGACCTCGAGGCCGGCGTGGTGACCCCCGCGCCGCCGGTGTGAGCGGGGCGGAGGAGTTTCACCGGCTAGCCGGTGAAACTCACGCGCGCCCGACGTGGAACGCCACGACGCTGGCGCTGGCCTCGTCGAGCTCGGACCACCTGCCGTCGTACTCGAACACGGTGAGCGCCGAGGTCGGGTAGCCCAGCGCCAGCTGGTTGCCGGCCTCCTCGTCGCCCTCGCCGTCGTCGAGGATCGCGGCCAGCGAGGCGATGGTCGGGTTGTGCCCGACCACGATCACGCTCGTGATCCCGTCGTCGACCTCGCGCAGCAGGTCCAGGGCGGTCTGGGTGCCCGCGGAGTAGAGACCGTCGAGCAGCTCGGCGTCCAGGTCCCAGCCGGCGCCCTCGACCAGGGCGTCCCAGGTCTCCTGGGTCCGGACCGCGGCCGACACCAGGGCCAGCTCGGGCTCCACCCCACGGGCCGCCAGCCAGCGGCCCGCCTCCGCGGCGTCGGCGCGGCCGCGCTGGGCCAGGTGGCGCTCGAAGTCGGTCGCTCCCGTGTGTTCCGCCTTGGCGTGGCGCATCACGACGATGGTCCTCACGGGTCCCACTCTGTCAGGACCTAGGGTTGCGCTCATGGCTGGCCCGCTGATGATCATCGGAGGGGCGGAGGACAAGCTGCGCAAGCGCCGCATCCTCAAGGAGTTCGCGGCGGCCGCGGGTGGCCTCGACGCCCGCATCGCGGTGATCCCGACTGCGTCGTCGCTCGGTCCGGAGATCGTCGACGTCTACGACGCCCTGTTCCGCGCCGAGGGAGCGGCGGAGGTGACCGAGGTCCGGCCGCAGAGTCGTGAGGAGGCGTCGAGCGACGGGCTGGTCAAACGGATCGAGGACGCCACCGGCATCTTCATGACCGGTGGCAACCAGCTCAAGCTGAGCGCGGTCATCTGCGGTACGCCGGTCGGCGACGCGATCGTCGCGGCACACCGACGGGGCGTCGTCGTGGCAGGCACGTCGGCCGGCGCCAGCATCCAGTCCAGCCACATGGTCGCGTTCGGTGTGGGTGGCGCCACCCCCAAGCAGCGGATGACGCAGGTCGCGGCCGGGCTGGGCCTGCTCCGGTCCACGGTGATCGACCAGCACTTCGACCAGCGCAACCGCTACGGTCGGCTCTTGATGATCGTCTCCCAGTCGCCATCGCTGCTCGGTCTGGGTGTGGACGAGGACACTGCCGCGGTCGTCGAGACGCAGGACGAGCTGGACGGGCCCCACGAGATCCTGCGGGTCGTCGGCCGGGGCGCTGTGACGGTCATGGATCCGGCCCAGATGGTGACCAACGCCTACGAGGCGAAGCGCTCCGTGCCGATCCTCGCCAGCGGGGTGGTCCTGCACGTGCTTCCCGACGGGTCCAGGTTCGACCTCACCACGCGCACGCTGCTCCCGACTGTGCAGGTGGTCGACCCGCTCGAGGAGCTGGAGATCGTCGAGGCCGGCCACGACCTGCGCCAGATGGCCCGCGACATCGCCGCCGCCGACGCCTCGCCCACCACGCTGCGGCGCCGGCTGAGACGCTCGCGCGCCGCCCGACGGACGATCCGCTCCGACCAGGAGGGCACTACCCCATGACCGAACGCCCGACGCCCGACCTCGCGATCCTCGAGACCCGGGTCTACCGCGGGGCCAACATCTGGTCCTACGACAAGGCCATCCACCTCGTCGTCGACCTGGGGTCGCTCGAGAAGTTCCCGACCAACACGATCCCCGGCTTCACCGACCACATCCTCGAGATGCTCCCCGGCCTGCGCGAACACTCGTGCTCGCGCGGCAAGCGCGGCGGGTTCGTCGAGCGCCTGCACGAGGGCACGTGGCTCGGACACGTCGCCGAGCACGCCGCCCTGGCGCTGCAGCAGGTGGTGGGCCACGACATCCGCCGCGGCAAGACCCGGGCGGTGAAGGGCGAACCCGGCCACTACAACGTGATCTTCGGCTACGTCGACGAGCAGGTCGGGCTCGCGGCGGCCAAGCTCGCCGTGCGGCTGGTCAACCACCTCGTCCAGCCCGACCCGGAGCTGGACTGGGACGCCGAGCTCGAGAGCTTCATCCTGCGCGCCGAGCGCACGGCGTTCGGTCCCTCGACGCAGGCGATCCTCGACGAGGCCGTCTCCCGGGACATCCCGTGGCTCCGCCTCAACCAGTACTCCTTGGTCCAGCTCGGCCAGGGTGTCCACCAGAAGCGGATCCGGGCCACCATGACGTCGGCGACCTCGGCGATCGCGGTCGACATCGCCTCGGACAAGGACCTCACCACCCGCCTCCTGGGCGCCGCTGGGCTGCCGGTGCCCAAGCAGGAGTCGGTGCGCACCGCGGACCAGGCGGTCCGGGTGGCCGAACGGATCGGCTACCCGGTCGTCCTGAAGCCGCTGGACGGCAACCACGGCCGCGGCGTCTGCCTCGACCTCAACAGCGAGGCCGAGGTCCGCGAGGCGTTCGAGGTCGCCAAGGCCGAGTCCCGGCGCGGCGTGATCGTCGTCGAGTCGCTCATCCTGGGCAAGGACTACCGCTGCCTGATCATCGACGGCCGGGTCGCTGCCATCGCCGAGCGCGTACCCGCGTCGGTCACCGGCGACGGGACGTCCACCGTCGAGCAGCTCGTCGACACCGCAAACGCCGACCCGCGGCGCGGCGTCGGCCACGAGAAGGTCCTCACCCGGATCAAGGTCGACGACGCGGCGGTCGAGCGGGTCCGCGACCAGGGCTTCGAGATGACCGACGTACCCCCCGAGGGCCTGATGGTGAAGCTCGCGCTCACCGGCAACATGTCCACCGGGGGCATCTCCATCGACCGCACCTACGAGGCGCACCCGGAGAACGTCGAGATCGCCGAGGAGGCGGCCCGGATGGTCGGCCTCGACATCGCCGGGATCGACTTCATCTGCCCCGACATCACCGAGCCGGTGCGGGAGACCGGCGGCGCGATCTGCGAGGTCAACGCGGCCCCGGGCTTCCGGATGCACACCCACCCCACGATCGGCGAGCCCCAGTTCATCGCCAAGCCGGTCGTCGACATGCTCTTCCCACCGGGCGCGACGTCGCGGATCCCGATCGTGGCGGTCACCGGCACCAACGGCAAGACGACCACCTCGCGGATGATCAGCCACATCTTCAAGGGCATGGGCCGCAAGGTCGGCATGACCTCCACCGACGGCGTGGTGATCGACGAGCGGCTGGTCATCCGGGCCGACGCCTCCGGTCCGCGGTCGGCGCGGATGGTGCTCCAGAACCCGCGTGTCGACACCGCGGTCTTCGAGGTCGCCCGGGGTGGCATCCTGCGCGAGGGCCTCGGCTACGAGCGCAACGACGTGGCGGTGGTCCTCAACGTCCAGCCCGACCACCTGGGGCTGCGTGGCATCGACACCGTCGAGCAGCTGGCGGACGTCAAGGCGGTCCTGGTGGAGGCCGTCCCGCGCGACGGCCACGCGGTGCTGAACGCCGACGACCCACTGGTCCGGGAGATGCGTCGCCGCTGCTCGGGCCAGGTCGTCTGGTTCTCCATGGACGAGCCGGGTTCCGAGATCAGGGACATGATCGACGCCCACTGCCGCCGCGGCGGCAAGGCCCTCGTCCTCAACCCGTCCGAGCGCGGCGAGATGATCGTGGTCAAGCACGGCCCGCGCGAGATGCAGCTCGCCTGGACCCACCTGCTGCCCGCCACGTTCGGCGGCCGGGCCCGGATGAACGTCCAGAATGCGCTCGCCGCCGCCGCCGCGGCGTTCGCCACCGGGGCGCCGCTGCATGACATCCGCCAGGGCCTGCGCTCGTTCTCGACGAACTACTACCTCTCCCCGGGCAGGCTCAACGAGGTCGAGGTCAACGGCGTCAACGTCATCGTCGACTACTGCCACAACGCCCCCGGCATGAGAATGCTCGGCGACTTCGTCGACCGGATGGGCGACTCCATGGAGTCTGCCCACGAGCTGGCTCGTCCCTCCCGGATCGGCGTCGTCGCGACCGCCGGAGACCGCCGCGACGAGGACATGCGCGAGCTGGGCCAGGTGGCCGCACAGCACTTCGACGTGGTGATCGTCCGCGAGGACGTGGCGCTGCGCGGCCGGGAGCGTGGCGACGTGGCCGGGCTGGTCGCCGAGGGGGTGCGGACCGCGATGGCCGAGGGTGCGCGCTGCAAGCAGGTCGAGGAGTGCCACGAGGAGATCGAGGCGGTCCGGCACGCCATGGCCCGCGCCAACAAGGGCGACCTCGTCGTGATCTGCGTCGACATGCACGCCGAGGTGATGACCGAGCTGGAGAACTGGTCGCCGCAGGCCCAGGCGGGCGCCGGGGTCAGTGCCGACGCACCCGCCGCAGACCCGGACTACCAGCCGGCCGCGCCGTCGGAGGCCTGAGCCGCGAGTCGGCGCTACTGCTCGTCAGTAACGACGACTCGCCACCCCACCCACCCGCGAGTCGGCGCTACTGCTCGTCAGTAGCGCCGACTCGCTGGGCGGCGCGCACCTTGGCGACGAGCACGTCCGGGCTGTCCGGCGTGCCGCCGTGCTCGGCGATCCAGTCGTAGGCCTCCTGGCGCTCGGCGTGACACATCAGGCCCACGACGTCGCCGGGGAGGGCCTGGCCGACCAGGGCGGCGAGGCAGGCCACCTCGGTGGGGTAGGCCGGGACACCGGTGACGCCCACGCGCTCGGCGCCGGCCCGCATCAGCGCGTCGAGCTCCTCGACGGTCCGGCCCCGCAGGTAGCGCTCCTTGTGGCCGATCGCGATCACGTCCGCGTCACGCGCGGCGATCTCCCCGATCGACTCGATGAGGTCGTCCGTGCGGTCCCCCACCACGCCGATGCCGAGCAGGAGGCGTGAGCCCGGCCGGCGGACGCCGTCCATGATCTCCAGCAGCGCCTCGAGGCCCGCCTCGTTGTGGGCCAGGTCCATGACGACGCTGACCTCGCCCTGGGTCGCCGGCAGCGAGAAGAGGTTCATCCGGCCCGGGTTGTGCTCGGCGTCCGGGAGGAAGCTGCGCAGCCCCTCGGCGACAACGTCGCGCGGGATGCCCACAGCCAGGGCGGCCGAGGCCGCCGCCAGCGCGTTCTCGACGTTGAAGCGGGAGAGACCGGCCAGGGTCATGGGCACGTCGACCAGCTCGACCAGCGGGTCGGGGTCGGCGCCCGGCTTGAGCACGGCCACCCAACCATCGATGACGGTGGTCGCCCGCCCACCCGCGTCCATCACCTCGCGGATCGCCGGCGAGGCCGGGTCACGCGAGAAGACCCAGGGCTGCGCCACGATGGTGCTGCGCATGGCGAGCACCCGCGGGTCGTCGCCGTTGAGCACCGCCCAGCCGCTCCTTCGGGTGATCCGCGGCACGACGCCCTTGACCTCGGCGAGCTGGTCGAGCGTGTCGATCCCGTGCAGGCCGAGGTGGTCGGCGCTCACGTTGGTCACGACCGAGACGTCGTTGCGGGTCAGCCCGATCCCCTTGAGCAGGATGCCGCCCCGGGCGGTCTCGGTGACCGCGAGCTCGACCTCGGGGTGAGCCAGCACCCGGCCCGCCCCGCTCGGCCCCGAGTAGTCCCCCGCCTCGATGAGCTCGCCGTCGATGTAGATGCCGTCGGTGTTGGACCAGCCGACGAGCCGACCGTCGGTGCGCGCGATGTGGGCGATCATCCGCGAGGTCGTCGTCTTGCCGTTGGTGCCGGTGACGGCCACCACCGGCACCTTCGGCGTGATCGTGTGGGGCTTGGCGCCCGGCTCGGACGCTCGCACCATCTCCGCAGCGTGGCCGACGGTCTCCTCGACATCACCGCGCGGCAGCGCGTCGAGCACCTCGGCCACCGCTCGACCCATCACCCGGGCCCGCTCGCGGTGCGCCCATGGGTAGGCCACGACGATCTGGTGCGGGTCGCTCGTCGGTCGCACCCGTACGCCGAGCCGAGAGGTCCCGGCCTCCGTGGCGATCGACCGCACCAGCCTGCCCACGGCCCGCAGGGCGAACCGCTGCCGGAAGCCGGAGTCGGGCGCTCCCGGTCGGGCGTTCCGCAGCCCGATCCGGGCGGCGAACCGCAGCACCGAGTCCTCGGAGGCGACTGCCAACCCGCTGATGTCGAGGGTCAGCTTGATGGCCGCCCGCGGGAAGTAGAGGTTCGGGCCCTCCAGGACACGCAGCTCGACGAGGGACTCCGGTTCCGAGGTCACCCGCGGGACGCTACCGGCCGCGGCTCCTCGGTCGTCCGAGGCTAGGCCCCCATCGCGTGCAGGCCGCCGTCGACGTGCACGATCTCGCCGGTCGTCGCGGGGAAGAAGTCCGAGAGCAGTGCGCAGACAGCACGTGCCGTCGGGTCGTGGTCGGTGTTGTCCCACCCTAGCGGGGCTCGGGTGCTCCACATGTTCTCCAGATCCTCGAACCCGGGGATCGCCTTGGCCGCGAGCGTCTTGAGCGGGCCGGCGGAGACCAGGTTGACCCGGATGCCCTCAGGACCCAGATCGCGGGCGAGATAGCGCGAGGTGGACTCGAGGGCCGCCTTGGCCACGCCCATCCAGTCGTACGCCGGCCACGCGACCGTCGCGTCGAAGGTCAAGCCGACCACCGAGCCACCGCTGGACATGAGCGGGCGGCACGCCTCTGTCAGCGACTTCAGCGAGTAGGCCGAGACCTGCACGGCCTGCGCGACGTCGGGCCACGGGCCGGTGAGGAACTTGCCGCCGAGCAACGTCTCGGGGTTGCCGTAGGCGATCGAGTGGACGACGCCGTCGAGGCCGTCGACGTGCTCGCGGACCTGGTCGGCGAGACCCGCCAGGTGGTCGTCGTCAGTGACGTCCAGCTCGAGCACCGGGGGCTCGGTCGGGAGCCGCTTCGCGATCCGGCGCGTGATGCCGAGCGCGCGACCGAAGTTGGAGATCAGGACGGTCGCGCCCTGCTCCTGCGCCACCTTGGCGGTCGCGAAACCGATCGAGCTGTCCATGGTCACGCCCGCGACCAGGATGCGCTTGCCCTCGAGGATCCCTGTGCCTGTGCCTGCCATGTCAGTGCCCCATTCCGAGTCCGCCGTCGACCGGGATCACGGCCCCGGTCACGTAGGCCGCTCCGTCTCCGGCCAGCCAGGTCACCGCGGCGGCGACCTCCTCCGGGACGGCGTAGCGCCCCAGCGGGACCTGCGTCTTGATCGCCGCCCTCTGCTCGTCGCTCAGCACCCCGGTCATGTCGGTCTCGACGAACCCGGGCGCCACGACGTTGGCGGTGATCGAGCGCGAGCCGAGCTCCCGCGCAATCGACCGGGCCATGCCGACCAGGCCGGACTTGGACGCGGCGTAGTTGACCTGCCCGGCCGAGCCCAGCAGGCCGACGACAGAGGAGACGAAGATGATGCGGCCCCGCTTGAGCCGAAGCATGCCCTTGGACGCGCGCTTGGCCAGCCGATACGAGGCGGTGAGGTTGGTGTCGATGACGTCTGACCAGTCCTCCTCAGACATCCGCAGGAGCAGCGTGTCCTTGGTGATGCCGGCGTTGGCGACCAGCACCTCGACGGGACCGTGCGCCTCCTCCACCTGCGCGAACGCCGCCTCGACGGCGGCGGCGTCGGTGATGTCGCAGCGCACGTCGAGAGTGCCCTCGGGCGCCCCGCCGTTGCGCGTCGTCACGGCGACCTTGTCACCGAGCTCGACGAACGCCTCGGCGATCGCGCGCCCGATCCCGCGGTTGCCGCCGGTGACCAGGACGGATCTTGGTTCGCTCACCCCGGCGACGCTAGCGACTACCGCCGGGTAGCCCGAAACCGGGCCGGGCCGCGGCTGGTGACGCGCAGGCTAGTCGTCCTCGAGCCGGAACCCGATCTTGAGTCCGACTTGGAAGTGGTTGACCTTGCCGTCCTTGACCTGGCCGCGAACCTCGGTGACCTCGAACCAGTCGCAGTGCCGCAGCGTCTTGGCGGCTCTCTCGACCCCGTTGTGGATGGCCTGCTCGAGGCCCTCCGGCGAGGTCCCGACGATCTCGGTCACGCGGTACGTCCTGTTCGTCATGCCGCCGAGCCTAGGCGACCCAGCCGGTCCACCGAGCCGGTCGTACAGTGGCGGTATGGCCCGGGAGCGGCGCGACCGGCACGACGCGGTCCGCATCACCACGGCGGCCGAGAGCCGCAACGCGGATATCGCGGCGCGCCAGCGCCGCTATCTGCTGTCGATGACGCTGCGCACCCTCTGCTTCGTCGGCGCCATCCTCGCGTCCCTGGCCGGGATCCACTGGCTGTGGCCGATCCTGATCGTGGGAGCCCTCGTGCTGCCCTACGTCGCGGTCGTCATGGCCAACGCCTCCAGCCGCCGTGCGGACGGGTTCGCGCTCTTGGATGACGGATCCGGACGCCCGGAGCTCGGGCCCGGGAGCCAAACGGTCCACACCACCCCCCGTCCGGGCACCGCGCGGAGTTGACTTCAACCAAGCGCGTGCCAGACTTGGGAGGCCGACCAGGTTCGTCCTCGGTCGGTGTGGTGCCGGACAGCTCTCCCCGTGGTTGGCCGGCACCACTTTGTATTTCCCCTCCCCCCTCGGAGTGCCCGGCGTGACCGACCTCTGCTCCGCCAAAGGCTGCCAGCGTGAGGCCGTCTGGGCGCTGCTGTGGAACAACCCCAAGCTGCACACCCCCGAGCGCCGCAAGGTCTGGCTGGCCTGCGACGACCACCGGCAGTCACTCAGCGACTTCTTGGGCGCACGGGGCTTCCTTCGCGACACTGTCGCGCACGAGCCAGGGGCCGACCTCTCGGTCTGAGCGCCAGGACGGTCACCGCACCAGCTCGACGCCGGGTCCCCTCAGGTCGCCGGAGGCGGCACGCGTGCGGCCCGTGAGGAGCAGGAGCAGCGCCACTGCAGGCCCTCGCACCTCAGGCCCGCTGCCCGTGGTCCAAGCGGCGTCAGTGGCGGTCAGAGTCACGTGCGCGAGCCGCTGTCGGGCCCGGAACGGCCACCCCATCTCCCACACGCGATCGAGCCCGGCGGCCGCGACGTCCGCCGACACCTCGAAACGCTGTCCCAGCGGCCTGAACATGTCCTGGCCGTGTACCACCAGGTCGAACAACGAGTCCGCAGTGTTGAGTGCCTTCGCCGTGGTGCGGTCGTGGGCGTGCTCACGGATGCTCGCCACGATGGCGGCCGGCTCACCTGCCCCGTAGCGGCGCGCAATGAACGTGTTGACCCGGTGCAGGTTGAAGCCGTTGCGCGGCATGGCCGCCACCAGCTCCGCCGTGGTCACGGTCGGGATGATCGACAGATGACCGGCGACGTCTCGCACGCGCCAGCCCTCGCACAGCGAGGGTGCGTCCCAGTCGGCGTCGGACAAGGTCTCCAGCTGGTCGGCCACACCGAGGCGGAGCCGGGCCACGGTCTCCCAGTACGCGTCGTCCTGCATCGAAGCCTCCGTTAGTCCGAACTTCGTACTACTATGGTCCGAACTTCGGACTGATGCAAGGAGGAAGCGTGACCGGCCCGTCCGCCTTCAATCTGGGACTGCTTCTCTTCATCCCCTACCGGGCCATGGAGACCGCGGTCCTCGACGAGCTCCGGCAGCACGGCCACGATCTTCAGATCAGCCAGGCGCGGGTGTTCCAGCGGATCTCGCCCGACGGTACGCGGATGGCCGACCTCGCCGAGGCGGCGCAGGTCACCAAGCAGACGCTGACCTCGATCCTCGACCAGCTCGAGCGCCGCGGCTACGTCCGGCGCGAGCCGGACCCTGCCGACGCGCGCGCCCGGGTCGTGCACATCGCGCCTCGCGGGGCGGAGCTGGTTGCCCTCAGCCGCCCGGTCGTCGAGCGGATCGAGGCGGAGTGGACGGCCACGCTCGGCCGGCGCCGTGTGCAGACCCTCCGCGAGCTGCTGGCGGAGCTCGTCACGGCCACGGAGCAGCAGGCGACCTAGCCGCCGATGGCCGACATCGGCCGGTCGGGCTGGAGGAAGGTCGGGTCGTCGATGCCGTGCCCGGGCAGCTTGCCGCGCATCGCGATGACCCACCGCTCGGCGATCTCCTGGTCGTCGGCCCCGGCCCGCAGCGCCGTGCGCAGGTCCGACTCGTCACGGGCGAACAGGCAGTTGCGGACCTGACCGTCAGCGGTCAGCCGCACCCGATCGCAGTCACCGCAGAAGGGGCGGGTGACCGAGGCGATGACGCCCACCGTGGCGGGGCCCCCGTCCACGGTCCAGAGCTCGGCGGGCGCACTCCCACGCGGCTCCGAAGCGGGCGAGAGGGAGAAGCGGGTCTCCAGCGAGGCCAGGATCTCCTCGGCGGTGACCATCGAGTCGCGGTTCCACCCGTGCTGGGCGTCCAGCGGCATCTGCTCGATGAAGCGCAGGTCGTAGCCGTGCTGGAGGCACCAGTGGAGCAGCTCCGGCGCCTGGTCGTCGTTGAGGCCGCGCAGCAGCACCGCGTTGACCTTGACCGGTCCCAGGCCCGCCGCCTTCGCGGCGGCGAGGCCTTCGAAGACCTCCTCGATCCGGTCGCGGCGGGTGATCTCCCAGAAGGTGTCGGGCCGCACCGTGTCCAGGCTGACGTTGACCCGGTTGAGGCCGGCGGCCGCGAGAGCCCCTGCCGTCCGGGACAGACCGAGTGCGTTGGTGGTGAGCGAGGTCTCGGGACGGGGTTCGAGCGCCGCCGTACGCCGCACGATGTCGGCCAGCCCCCGACGGAGCAGGGGCTCGCCACCGGTGAAGCGGACCTCGGTCACGCCCAGGAGCTCGACCCCGATCCGGATCAGGCGCACTACCTCGTCGTCGGTGAGCAGCGTCGCCTTCTGGAGCCAGTCGAGACCCTCCTCGGGCATGCAGTAGGAGCAGCGCAGGTTGCAGCGATCGGTCAGCGAGACACGCAGGTCCGTGGCGACCCGCCCGTACCTGTCTGCCAGCTGCATGGCCCCACTGTAGGCGCCCGGCGGGTGCCCGGCGGCGGGTCCCGCGCGGGTGAACGGCCCGGCTAGCCTCGAGGGGTGCGTTCGTGGGGGTTCCTGCTCAGCCGTCGATGGGTGCTCTTCGCCCTGACGGTGGCGGCCCTCGTCGCGGGCACGATCTGGCTCGGCAGCTGGCAGTTCGACCGGCTCACCGACCGCAAAGCCGACAACCAGGTCGTCCGGGCCAACGAGACCAAAGACCCGGCGCCCGTCGACGACGTACTGGCGGTGGGCCGTCCGGTCGCCGAGACCGACGAGTGGCGTCTCGTCGAGGCGACCGGCACCTACGCCGCCGAGGAGGCGGTGGTGGTCCGCTACCGCAGCCGGGAGGGCGTCTCCGGGATCGACGTGGTCGTACCGCTGGTGACCGCCGACGGGCCGGCCCTGCTCGTCGACCGGGGCTGGCTCGAGGCCAGACCAGACGGCACCGACCGCAGCGACATCCCCGGACCGCCGTCCGGGGTGGTCACGGTGACGGGCTGGGCGCGCGCCGACGGCACCGGTGACAGCACCCGGGTGACCGACCAGTCGACCCGGGCGATCTCCAGCAGGGAGATCGGTGCGGCCCTGGGCCGCGAGGTCTACGGCGGGTTCGTCGAGCTCCGGTCCGAGGACGGGGCCCCGGCCGAGGGCCTGGCGCCCGTCGAGCTGCCCGAGCTCGACAACGGCCCGCACTTCTTCTATGGCCTGCAGTGGTGGTTCTTCGGGGTGCTGGCGGTGTTCGGCTTCTGCTACCTCGCGTGGGACGAGAGGAAGAACGGCCCGCGTGGTGAGCGGCAGGGGCGCAAGCGCGACTCGAGGACGGCTCAGAGTGCGCGGAGCATCCCACCGTCGACCGGGAGCATGGCCCCGGTGACGAACGAGGCTGCCGGCGACAGCAGGAAGGCCGCCGCCCGGCCGAACTCCTCCGGCTCGCCGTAGCGGCCGAGCGGGATGGTCGACAACGCCGCAGCCTTGGCGGCCGCGGCGTCGCCGGTCGCAGCGTCGAGCTCGGCGACCCGGTTGGTGCCGATCCGGCCGGGGAGGAGCCCGTTGACCCGCACCGCACGGGGACCGAGCTCGTCAGCCAGGGTCTTGGCGACCATCGCCAGCCCGGGGCGTAGCCCGTTGGAGACGGCCAGGTTGCCGACCGGTTGTCGCACGCTGGAGGAGAGCACCAGCGCGAGCGCGCCCCCCTCCCCCAGCGCCGCGCCGATCTCGCGGCACAACCGCACACCGCCCAGGAAGACGGACTCGAACGCCGCCCGCCACTGCTCGTCCTCGATCGCGCTCACCTGCCCGGCGGGCGGGCCACCAACACTGATGAGCGCGCCGTCGAGCCGGCCCCAGCGATCACGTGCGGCCGTGAGCAGTCGGCCCGGGGTGTCGGCTTCGGCGTTGTCGGCGCGGACGGGCAGGGCTGAGTCGCCGTACGCCGCCGCGACGTCGTCGAGTGCCTCCTGGGACCGCCCGGAGACGACCACCCGGGCTCCCTCGCCGACCAGGACCTCGGCGGTAGCGCGGCCGAGCCCCCGGGTCCCCCCGGTGACGATGTAGACGCGGTCCTTGAGGTCGAGGTCCATGACCCGACTCTAGGCAGGCACGTCTCTAGGCAGGCACGTCCTCGGCGAACTGGGTGCGGTAGAGATCGGCGTAGAGACCGCCCTCGCGGAGCAGGCCGGTGTGGGTGCCCTGCTGGACGATCCGGCCGTCCTCGACGACCAGGATCAGGTCGGCGTCGCGGACCGTGGAGAGCCGGTGGGCGATGACCAGGGACGTGCGGCCCTCCAGGGCCGCGTCGAGCGCCCGCTGCACCGCCGCCTCGGACTCGCTGTCCAGGTGTGCGGTCGCCTCGTCGAGGACCACGATGGCCGGCGCCTTGAGCAGCAGCCGGGCGATGGCCAGGCGCTGCCGCTCGCCGCCCGACAGGCGGTAGCCCCGGTCCCCGACGACGGTGTCCAAGCCGTCGGGGAGCCCGCGGACCAGGCCGGCGATCTGCGCAGCCTCGAGGGCGGTCCAGATCTCCAGGTCGCTGGCTCCGGGCCGGGCGTAGACCAGGTTGGCGCGGATCGTGTCGTGGAACATGTGGGCGTCCTGGGTGACGTAGCCGACCACGTCCTCGAGCGACTGCAGGGTCACGTCGCGGACGTCCTGGCCGCCGACCCGGACCGCACCGGAGTCGACGTCGTAGAGCCGGGCGACGAGGTGGGTGATGGTCGTCTTTCCGGCGCCGGACGGACCCACCAGGGCGACCATCTGACCGCTGTCGGCGGTGAACGAGATGTCGTGGAGGACCTGGACGGTCTCCCGCGACTCGGTCCGGGCCACCGCCTCGAGCGAGGCCAGCGAGATGTCGTCGGCACCGGGGTAGGTGAAGGCGACGTGGTCGAACTCGAGGCGCGAGGCGGTGCGTGGCAGGGCGACGGCTCCGGACTTCTCCTGGATCAGGGAGGGGAGATCGAGCACCTCGAAGACCCGCTCGAAGCTGACCAGCGCGGTCATCACGTCGATGCGCACGTTGGAGAGACCCTGCAAAGGCCCCAGCAGGCGCAGGAGCAGGGTGGCCAGCGCCAGGAGGGTGCCGACGGTGAGCGTGCCGTCGATGGCCAGCTGGCCGCCGAGGCCGTAGACCATGGCGGTCGCGAGCGCAGGCACCGCCATCATCGAGGCGGAGAAGAGCCGGGTGATCAGCGAGATGCGGACCCCGAGGTCGCGGACCCTGGCCGCCTTGACGGCGAACTGCTCGTCCTCCTCGCCGCGCCGGCCGAACAGCTTGAGCAACATCGCCCCGCCGACGTTGAACCGCTCGGTCATCAGGTTGCCGAGGTCCGCGTTGCCGTCCATCTGCTGCCGGGTCAGGCCGGCGAGCTTGGTGCCCACGAACCGGGACACGAGGAAGAGCAACGGGAACAGCGCCAGGCACATCAGCGTCACCTGCCAGCTCAGGGCGAGCATGGTGATGCCGACGACGACCACGGCGATCGAGTTGGCGACGGTGCTCGACAGGGTGCTGGTGAACGCCCGCTGGGCGCCGATGACGTCGTTGTTGAGGCGGCTCACAAGGGCGCCGGTCTGGGTGCGGGTGAAGAAGGCGAGCGACTGGCGCTGCACGTGGCCGAACACCTGGGTGCGCAGGTCGAAGATCAGCCCCTCGCCGATGCGGGAGGACAGCCAGCCACCGAGCACGGCCAGCACGGCGCTGATCAGCGCGACCCCGGCCATGGCCAGCGCCAGCCACGCCACCAGGGCGTTGTCGCCCTTGAGGATCCCTTCGTCGACGATGCGCTGCACCAGCAGGGGGATCACCACCACCATCGCGGCGTCGACCACGGTCAGCCCGAGGAAGACGCTGATCAGCCGGCGGTGTGGCCGGGCGAAGCCGATGACGCGGCGCACAGTGCCCCGGTCGAGCCGGTTGTTGACGACGCTGCGGTCCGAGCGCAGGTGGCGGAACGCCGCCCCCGGCCCTGGTCCGTGCATGCTCATCGACTACCTCCGTGCTGCTCCCGGGTCAGCCCGCGGGCTGGGCACCCATCAGCGGCGCCAGCTCGCGGAACCGCCGGCACTGAGCCTCCCGCTCCACCCGGCGTTGCGTCTCCAGGTCGGCGGCCGCCGCGCTCTGCAACAGCCTCTTGGTCTCGGACACCGCACCCGCGAGCGGGGCGGTCAGAGCGGCGACGAGGTCCGCGACGGTGGCGTCCAGCCGGTCGGCCGGGACGGCGGTCAGTGCCAGACCGAGGTCCACGGCCTCCGCGGCGCCAACCATCCGCGCCGTGGCGCAGATCTCGAGTGCTCTGGCGTACCCAACCGCCTCGACCAGCGGTTTTGTTCCCGTCAGGTCGGGCACCAGCCCGAGCGCCGCCTCCTTCATGGAGAACTGGGCGTCCTCGGTCACCACCCGCAGGTCACAGCTCAGGGCGAGCTGGAAGCCCGCGCCGATGGCGTAGCCCTGGACAGCCGCGATGGTGACGAAGCGCGGGTCGCGCAGCCAGGTGAAGCCCTGCTGGTAGCCGTCGATGGCTGCGCTCAGCCCGGCGTCGTCGAGCTGCAGCAGCCGAGCGACGTCACCCGTGCCGGGGTCGAGCATCGCCCGGTCCAGGCCCGCCGAGAAGCTGTGCCCGCTCCCCCGCACCACCACGACCCGGACCGCCTCGGGGAGCGTCCTGCCGATCTCGCGCAGTGCCTGCCACATCGCCGGCGTCTGCGCGTTGCGCACCTCCGGCCGGTCGAGCGTCACCGTAGCGACGGTGTCGGTCACATCGAGGCGCAGTCCGGCCTCGGTGAGGTCGTCGGGAGTCATGGCGGTGAGCGTACGGCGAGGTGCCGACGGTCAGGCCAGTGCCACCAGGTCCGCGTAGTCGTCGTTCCAGAGGTCCTCGACGCCGTCGGGGAGGATCAGCACCCGGTCGGGGTCGAGCGCCGTCACCGCGCCCTCGTCGTGGGTCACCAGGATGATCGCGCCCTCGTAGGTCCGGATCGCCGCGAGCACTTCCTCGCGCGAGGCCGGGTCGAGGTTGTTGGTGGGCTCGTCGAGGAGCAGCACGTTGGCGCTGGAGACGACGAGGGAGGCGAGGGCCAGCCGGGTCTTCTCGCCACCCGAGAGGACACGAGCCGGCTTGTGGGCGTCGTCCCCGGAGAACAGGAACGCGCCGAGGACCGAGCGGGCATCGGTGTCGGTCAGCTGCGGGGCTGCGCTCTGCATGTTCTCGAGCACGGTGCGGTCGGTGTCGAGGGTCTCGTGCTCCTGGGCGTAGTAGCCGATCTTCAGTCCGTGCCCCGGGACGACGCGCCCCGTGTCGGACCGGTCGACGCCTGCCAGGATGCGCAGCAGAGTGGTCTTGCCGGCGCCGTTGAGGCCCAGGATGACGACGCGTGAGCCCTTGTCGATGGCCAGGTCGACGTCGGTGAAGACCTCGAGCGAGCCGTAGGACTTCGACAGCTCGTTGGCGGTCAGCGGCGTCTTGCCACAGGGCGCCGGGGCGGGGAACTTGATCCGCGCGACTTTGTCAGACTGCCGTTCGGCCTCGACGCCCGCCATGAGCCGCTCGGCCCGCTTGAGCATCGACTGGGCCGCCTGCGCTTTGGTGGCCTTGGCGCGCATCCGGTTGGCCTGGTCGGTGAGCGTCTTCGCCTTGTTCTCGGCGTTCATCCGCTCTCGTTTGCGGCGCTTCTCGTCGGTCTCGCGCTGCAGCAGATAGGGCTTCCAGCCCATGTTGTAGACGTCGATCTCAGCCCGGTTGGCGTCGAGGTGAAGGACCTTGTTGACCGTCCTCTCCAAGAGCCCCGTGTCGTGGCTGATCACGATCAGGCCGCCCTTGTAGGACGCCAGGAACTCGCGCAGCCACATGATCGAGTCCGCGTCGAGGTGGTTGGTGGGCTCGTCGAGCAGCATCGAGTCCGCACCAGAGAACAGGATCCGGGCCAGCTCGACGCGACGCCGCTGACCGCCGCTCAGCGTCGACAGTGGCTGTCCCAGGATCCGGTCCTCGATGCCGAGGCTCGAGGCGATCTGGGCGGCCTCGGCCTCCGCGGCGTAGCCCCCACCGGCGTGCAGGTCGGCGTCGGCCCGCTCGTAGCGGCGCATCGCCCGGTCGCGTACCTCCGGGTCGTCACTGCCCATCTCGCTCTCCGAGGCACGCAGGCGGCGTACGACGTCGTCGAGCCCGCGCGCGGACAGGATCCGCTCTCGGGCGAGGACGGTCGGGTCGCCCGTGCGCGGGTCCTGGGGGAGGTAGCCGACGGTGCCGGTGGTGTGCACCGTGCCCGCAGCAGGCAGCGCCTCCCCGGCAAGGATCTTGGTGAGCGTCGTCTTGCCGGCGCCGTTGCGCCCGACGAGCCCCACCTTGTCACCGGGGGCGACGCGGAAGCTGACATCCTCCATGAGGAGCCGCGCACCGGCTCGGACCTCGAGCTGATGAGCGGTGATCATGACTGTGACTAGTGTATTGGGGTGAGGTTCAACCCGAAGGCCACCGTCGACAAAGGCGGCGTCCGCGACGCCGGCCGAGGTCGCTCCGGGGGCGGACTCCAAGGGCTGCCGATCCCCTCGGGCGCCGCCGGTGGCGGCATCGGGGGCGTCATCTTGATCATCATCATCTTCCTGGTGGTGCAGTTCGCCGGGGGCGGCGATGGGGGTGGCGGCGGCACCGGTACCGACACCGCCACGGACCGCTACAACGAGTGCAGGACTGGGGCGGACGCCAACAAGAACGCCGACTGCGCGCGGGAGCTCGTCGAGGACTCGCTCCGGGCCTACTGGCAGAGCACTCTCGAGGCGCAGACCGGGACCGCGTTCACGCCCACCGAGATCGTCACCTTCACCGAGGCGGTGTCCACCGGCGGCTGCGGCAACGCGAGCTCGGCGGTCGGCCCGTTCTACTGCCCGCTCGACAAGACCATCTATCTCGACTCGACGTTCTTCGAGGACGTGCTCGAGGGCCAGCTCGGCGGCAGCGGCGGCGACTTCGTCGAGCCCTACGTGCTGGCGCACGAATATGGCCACCACATCCAGAACCTGCTGGGCACCCTGGGCAAGGTGCAGACCCAGCAGGGTCCCAAGAGCGACGCCGTGCGCCTGGAGCTCCAGGCCGACTGCTACGCCGGCATGTGGACCAAGGGCGCGATGAGCACCACCGACGCCAAGGGCGTGAAGATCTTCGACGCGATCGACCGCGCCGACATCGAGGAGGCGATCGACTCCGCCAAGGCCGTCGGTGACGACCGGATCCAGGAGGCCTCCGGTGGCGAGGTCAACCCGGAGGGCTGGACGCACGGCTCGTCGAAGCAGCGGGTCGCCTGGTTCGAGACCGGCTTCGCCGCTGCTTCCATCGACGACTGCGACACCTTCTCGGCGGCGCAGCTCTGATCTGCCGGGGGTCTGTCAGACGCCCTCGGTGACCTCGTAGATCTCGTCGGCCACGAGGCCGTGCGCCTCGCGGTGCACCCGGGCGGCGGTGTCGGCGTCCGGGGCCTCGACCAGGCAGAAGATCTTGCCCTTGCTCTCGTCGACCCAGTAGCTCCGGTAGTCGACGCCGTAGGCGGCCTGCGTGGCCAGGTCGGCTGCGTGCGCCTTGGCCACATCGCCTGCGGCGACCTGGTCCCCCATGTGGTGTACGTCCATGTAGAGCGGCATCGCGGTTCCCCCTTCGACTGTGGTCACGCCGCGGTCGGCGTGTCACAGTGAGAGTCTCGGTGCGGGGGCGCAGGACCACCATGACTCCCTGACCGAGGCGGATGATCGGAGCGCCATGGTGGCTCAGCCAGCAACCACCCACGCGCTCCGGTCCGCCCTCGAGCAGGTCCGCCTGGAGGGCGCCATCTTCCTGCGCGCGGAGTACCAGGAGCCCTGGGCCTACGAGTCGCTGACCGGTCCGGCCACGGCGGGCTTCCTCGCCCCGGGCAACGACCGCATCGCCTTCTTCCACCTCATCGCCCAGGGCCGCTGCTGGGTCGAGGTGGACCAGCAGCGGCACTGGGCCGACGCCGGCGACGTGGTCGTGCTGGCCTACGGTCACCAGCACCGGATGGGTGGCACGCAGCCGGCCGAGGTGGTCTCGGTCAGCTCGTTCATCCCGCCTCCCCCGTGGCCCCAGATGCCGGTGATCCGCTACGGCGCAGACGGCGCCCGCACCGACGTCGTCTGCGGCTACCTGCTGAGCGACGACGTCCTGTTCGACCCCGCACTCCAGGTCTTCCCTCCGGTGTTCGTGGTCCGTCCGCCGGAGGGACCCGTCGCAGACTGGGTGCGCGCCAACATCGAGTACGCCGCGCGGCAGACCAGCATCGGTGCGGGCGCCCCGGACGGCGTGACGACCCGCCTGCCCGAGATGCTGCTCATCGAGGTGCTCAAGCTCCACCTGGCCACCGCGCCCACCTCACCCAGCGGTCTGCTGGCCGCGTTGCGCGACCCGGTCCTCGGCCGTGCCTTGGCGCTCGTGCACGGCGCCCCCGGCCACAAGTGGACCGTCGTCGAGCTGGCGTCCGCCGTCAGCGTCTCCAGGTCCCTCCTCGACGACCGGTTCCGCTCCGTCCTCGGCATCGCGCCGATGCACTACGTCACCACCTGGCGGATGCACCGGGCCAAGCACCTCCTGCAGGAAACGACGCAGTCGGTCGCCGCGATCGCGCGTCAGGTCGGCTACGACGCCGAGGAGGCGTTCAGCCGGGCGTTCAAGCGCGAGTGCGGGACGCCACCGGCGGTCTGGCGGCTGCACTCGCGCGGCGCCCCCGGCGAACCCTGACCTCAGCCCTCCACGAGCTGCTCGATCAGCGGGAACTGTCGCTGGAGAACGCGTAGGTGCGGGGCCACCGCGGGATGACGGTACTTCCCGGCGAGCGCCCCCTCTCCCCGGGCGACCCTGGCCAGCGCCCACTCGGCGCGGCTGAGCGCGGTCAGGACGGCGGTCACGCGAGCGCCGTGGGCGACCTCCTCGCGGGTCGCGAGACCCGCAGGGAGCCCGAGCAGGTAGGCGTCCAGGAGCGGCTCGAACTCCTCCCGTGCGTTGAGGAGGTAGTAGCCGAGGTCGGCGCCGACCGGGCCGTGCCCCAGCGTGGCCCAGTCGATGGCCAGAACGTCGTCGCCGAGGCGGCCGGGCAGGTTCGCCGGGACCGGGTCACCGTGCTGCGCCACCTGCGGCAGCCGGTCTGCCTCGTCGAGCAGGGCTCCGCGCCGCCGCCAGAGGTGGTCGGCGATGTCGGCGACCGTGGTCCGCGCCAGGGTGGGCCAGCCGCCGCGGTGCTCGACCCGGCGCATCCGGTCCCTGAGCTGGTCGCGGGCCAGCCAGGACCTGTCCCCGAGGTGGGCGCCCGCGAACCGGCCCAGGGCGTGGGCGGCGAAGAGCCCGCTGTTTGCGGCGTCCTCCACCCAGTCCGCGGTCAGCGTGATGCCCTCGGGGTCCTCCTCGACCGACGTGAGCTCGGGCGCACGGAGACCGGGTGTCTGCAGGACGACCCCCGAGATGACGACGTCGGCGGCCCGCCGCCAATAGGCGAAGTGCGTCGGGTCTCTCAGCTCGGGCGGATCGTGCTCACCCGGCGCGCCGAGCCTCTTGACCACCACCGGGCGGCCGCCGAGGACCGTCCGCCACACTCCGACGGTCGAGGTCCCGGTGCCGCTGCGCAGGGCCACCCAGCCGGGCTCGGGCTGCCACATGGCTCGGACGCTAGTGCACGTCCCGGCGCAGGAAGGCCAACTGGCCCGCGACACTCAGCGCCGCCGCCACCGCGCCGAGCACCAGGAACGGCGTCCACTCGAAGTCCTGGGCCGGCACCAGCGCCAGGTGCTCGAACGGCGAGAGGTCCTGGAGCCACTGCGGCATCCGGAAGATCGCGCCGAACATCATGACCACGAAGGCGAACAGCAGTCCCAGCCACGCCAGCAACGCCACGCGCGCGGCGAGGCCGTAGAGCAGCTGCGCGGCTCCCGCGAGCACCAGGACGGCTGGGAGGTGGGAGAGCAGCGGTAGCACGTAGTCGCCGACCGCCGAGCCCTTGCCGGTGACCAGGGCATAGCCGATGCCCATCCCCAGACCCGCCACCATCAGCACCAGCACGGTGCCGGCCAGGGTCACCAGCACGTGGCCGAGCAGCCAGTCGCGCCGCGTCAGCCCGGTGGCGAGCAGCGCCTCGACCCGGCCGGCCTCCTCCTCGCCACGAGGGCGCAGCGCCGAGGAGATCGCGAAGCCCGAACCGATCAGGGCCAGGGTCAGGATCATCGTCGCGTAGAACGCGTCGACCAGGGCGCCGCCGCCCTGCGCGAACATGTCCAGGATGAGGTCGGAGTCGCCCATGAGGTCCTCGACGTCGTCGCCGAGCGTGCCGTAGCCGACACCGCCGAGGAACATCCCGAACGTCCAGCCCAGCACGGATCCCCGCTGCAGGCGCCAGGCGAGCCCGGGAGCGCGATGCAGGCTCCCGGCGGCGCGCGCCGGTCCGGGACGCGCGGCGAGCACCCCCGAGCCGTAGTCCCGGCGCAGGAACACGGCGTACGCCGCTGCCGCAGCGACAACCGAGCCCGCCAACAGCAGCAGCGCCGGCCACCAGCGCAGTCCGGAGAACGGGTGCATCGCCTGGTACCACCCGATCGGAGACATCCAGCTCAACGCCGGGTTGCCGACGTCGCCGATCGCCCGCAGGGCGTAGGCGAGGCCGAGCACGCCGCCGGTGATGCCGTACATCGCGCGGGTGGTCGAGGTGAGCTGCGCGGCCACCAGCGCGATCCCGCTGAAGAAGGCACCGCAGAGCGCCACCCCCACGCCCAGAGCCACCGAGTCGGCGGCCTCGAGCGGGTAGGTGACCAGGCTGACGGCCACCAGGGTGCCGAGCAGCAGGTTGGCAAGGAGCGCGGTGACGTACGCCGCGACCGTGGTCGAGTGCCGTCCGACGGCCGCCGAACGGAGCATCTCGTCGCGCCCCGACTCCTCCTCGGCCCGCGTGTGCCGGCCCACAAGGAACATGCTCATCAGGCCGGCGGCGATCGCGCCGAACGCTGCCGACTGCCAGGTCACCTGGCCGCCGATGGTGTTGAGCGCCCGCGCCGGCCCGGTCATGGCGATGAACCCGGCGTTGCCCTCCATGCTCGCGGCGGCTCGGTCGAAGTCGGCCTGGGACGTGTAGAGACCGTCGACGCTCCAGGCCTGGCTCCAGTAGAGGATCGCGACGCCGACGCTCCACCACAGGAACATCCATCGGTCACGCCGCAGGAAGACCCGGACGAACGACCAGGTGCCGGTCATGACACCTGGGCCTCGACATCTTCGGGGGCTTGGGGGATCTCGTCGCCGTAGTGACGCAGGAACAGCTCCTCGAGGGTCGGCGGCTGGCTGGTGAGGGACACGATGCCGGCCCGGTGGAGCACCCCCACGGCGTTGTCGAGCTCGACCGTGTCGACCTCGAACATGGCGCGGTTGCCGTCGACCTGCAGGTCGTAGACCCCGGCGAGGTCACCCAGGCCCTGCGGTGGCGCCGCGAGCTCGGCCATCACCGAGGTCCGGGTGAGGTGGCGCAGCTCGCCGAGGGTGCCGGTCTCCACACACCGGCCGGTGCGGATGATGCTCACCCGGTCGCAGAGCCGTTCGACCTCGGCGAGGATGTGGCTGGAGAGCAGAACGGTGTTGCCGCGGTCGCGGAAGTCGTCGACGTAGTCCTGGAAGACCGACTCCATGATCGGGTCCAGTCCCGACGTCGGCTCGTCGAGCAGCAGGAGCTCCACGTCGGAGGCGAGCGCCGCGACCAGGGCCACCTTCTGCCGGTTGCCCTTGGAGTAGCTGCGTGCCTTCTTCGTCGGATCGAGCTCGAAGCGCTCGATGAGCTCGGCGCGCCGGGCCTCGTTGAGCCCCCCGCGGAGCCGGCCGAGGAGGTCGATCACCTCGCCACCGGTCAGCCCCGGCCACAGGTTGACCTCGCCGGGGACATAGGCGAGCCGCTGGTGGAGCTCGGCCGCCTCCTGCCACGGGTCGCCGTCGAGCAGCCGCACCGTCCCGGCGTCCTTGCGCAACAGGCCGAGCAGCACCCGGATCGTGGTCGACTTGCCGGCCCCGTTGGGCCCGAGGAATCCATGGATCTCGCCGCGGGCCACGTGCAGGTCGAGCTCGTCGAGGGCCCGGACGTTGCCGAAGGTCTTGACCAGGCCGTGGACGTCGATCACTGACGTGTCTGTCACGCCACCCAGCCTGGCCGAGCGACCGGTGGTCGCGGAAGGGCCAATGGCCCGATCAGCCGGGTCCTTCGGCATTGTGGACTTCGATCCGGACCGAGCACGCGTCGTCGATCGCCTTCTCGAGCACTCCTCGCCTGGGGTCGGGCACCGGCAGCCACGGCTCCACGACGACGACGCCCCGTAGCCGCGGGTCGGACAGCACCTCGTCGACCGCGGCCCGGTCACCTCCGGCCACCACCAGCAGCGGCCGCTGCCCGAGGATGCGGACGGCGTGCTCGGCGGCCGCCTCGTACGCCTGCCGCGCCTGGTTGTCGCGACGCCGGGCGAACCGCTGCTGGCTCTGCCCGCCCGCCTTGGTCCGGCCCTGCACGTGCCGCTGGCCGACCTTGGACTCGACGGTCCGTTCCCCCGCCAGCCGAGCGACCGCGAACCCGCCCTTGCGGACCAGGAGCACACCCCAGTCGTCTGGGGGTCGGATCGCCGCCACGAACGCCGCAGCGTCCGCCAGCCCGTCGTAGTCGCCGACGAACGGCAGCCGCGCCTGGAATCTCGAGCCGTCGACTGCGACGCCGGAGAGCGCCCCGTCAGTCACCCGGAGCTCGGCGCCGGCGTGGCGATCGGAGAAGTTGGCGACCCAACGCTCCACCCGGTCGCTCGGGACGAGGACGGTGGTCACTGTCGCGACGCTAGCGGCTGGGTCTCGACCCGCCGTCGCGGGTTCGCAAGCTTGGTTGTCGAGCCGTGAGCGCAGCGAGCGTCGTCGAGACACGGCCGCGGGCTCGCTCGACCTCCTCGCGTCGCGACCCCGCTCGTTCCTCGCGGTGTCGCGGCTCGGACTCAGACGTTGAAGCCGAGGGCGCGCAGCTGCTCGCGGCCGTCGTCGGTGATCTTGTCCGGGCCCCACGGCGGCATCCAGACCCAGTTGATCGCCACGTCGTTGACCAGGCCCTCGAGGGCCGAGTTGGTCTGGTCCTGGATGACGTCGGTCAGTGGGCAGGCCGCCGAGGTCAGCGTCATGTCGAGGACGCAGTTGGAGCCATCGTCGAGGTGCACGTCGTAGACCAGTCCGAGATCGACGACGTTGATGCCGAGCTCGGGGTCGACGACGTCCTTCATCGCCTCCGTGACGTCCTCGACGGTGACCGTCGAGGTGCCGCCACTCGCCGATGGCATCGCCTCGGGGACGTCGGGAAGGTCGCTGTGGTCGGGCTGGGCGGTCATGGCTGAGCCTCCAGAGATTGGGTCGTGGCGTCCTTCCAGGCCATCCACGACAGTAGAGCGCACTTCACGCGCGCCGGGAACTTCGCGACCCCGGCGAAGGCGATGCCGTCCTCGAGCACGTCCTCGTCGGGCTCGACGGTGCCCTTGCCCTGCATCAGCGCCAGGAACTCGCCGTGCACGGCCAGCGCCTCGTCGACGGTCTTGCCGATGACCAGGTCGGTCATCACCGAGGCCGAGGCCTGGGAGATGGAGCAGCCCACGGCGTCGTAGGAGACGTCGCTGACCACCTTCTCCCCGGCCACCCCGTCGTCCAGGTGCACCCGGAGGGTCACCTCGTCACCGCAGGTCGGGTTGACGTGGTGCACCTCGGACTCGAACGGGTCACGCAAGCCCGCGTGGTGCGGGTGCTTGTAGTGGTCCAGGATGATCTCCTGGTAGAGGCTGTCGAGGTCCATGGCTACTCAGGTCAACTTGAAGTAGGAACGGGTGTATTCCAGGCCCTCGACCAGTGCGTCGATCTCGGCCGGTGTCGTATAGAGGTAGGACGACATCCGGGTCGAGCTCTGCACGCCGAACCGCGCGTGCGCGGGCTTGGCGCAGTGGTGGCCGGCCCGGACCGCGATGCCCTGGGAGTCCAGCACCTGGGCGACGTCGTGCGGGTGCACCCCGTCGAGCTCGAAGGAGATCGCTCCCCCGCGCGAGGCGGCGTCCAGGGGCCCGAGCACGGTGAGGCCAGGCACGGTGGCCAGGCCCTCGAGCGCGTACGCCGTGACGGCCTGCTCGTGCGCGTGCACGGCGTCCATGCCGATGTGGGCGAGGTAGTCAACGGCCGCCCCGAGCCCGATGGCCTCGACGATCGGCGGGGTGCCGGCCTCGAAACGGTGCGGCGCTCTGGCGTACGTGGACCCCGCCATGGTGACCGTCTCGATCATCTCGCCGCCACCGTGGAAGGGCGGGAGCTGGTTGAGCAGCTCCTCGCGTCCCCACAGCACGCCGATCCCGGTCGGGCCGACCGTCTTGTGCCCCGTGAAGACCAGGAAGTCGGCACCGGTGGCCGCCACGTCGACCGGCAGCTGGGGCACCGCCTGGGAGGCGTCGATGACCGAGTAGGCGCCGACGCTCGCAGCCCGGGCCGCGAGCTCGGCGACCGGGTTGATGGTGCCGAGCATGTTGGACACCCATGTGAAGGCCACGACCTTGGTGTTCTCGTCGACCAGCCGGTCGGCGTTGGCGAGGTCGAGCTGCCCGTCGTCGGTCAGGCCGAACCAGCGCAGCTCGGCGCCGGTCCGCTCGCAGGCCAGCTGCCAGGACACGATGTTGGAGTGGTGCTCCATCTCGGTGATGACGACGTTGTCGCCCGGACCGAGCGGGATCGTGCGGGCCAGCAGGTTGAGGGCCTCGGTGGCGTTCTTGGTGAACACCACCTCGTTGCGCGAGGGCGCGTTGAGGAAGGACGCCACCTTGTCGCGGGCCGCCTCGAAGGCCGCGGTCGACTCGGCGCCGAGCTGGTGCATGGCCCGGGCGATGTTGGCGTTGTGGTGCTCGAGGTGGTCGACCATCGTGTCGATGACGACCTGGGGCTTCTGCGAGGTGTTGGCGCTGTCGAGGTAGACCAAGGGCTTCCCGCCCGCGAGCGTGCGCTCGAGGATGGGGAAGTCCTTGCGGATGACCTCCAGCTCGGGGAGCAGTCCCTCGATCACACGGCGGCTCGCAGATACTTGTCGTAGCCCTCGGCCTCCAGGGCCTCGGCCAGCTCGGGTCCGCCCTGCTCGGCGATCCGGCCGTCGACGAAGACGTGGACGAAGTCGGGCTCGATGTAGCGCAGGATCCGGGTGTAGTGGGTGATGAGCAGGACGCCCTTGCCCTCCTGCGCCCGGAACCGGTTGACGCCTTCGGCGACGATCTTGAGGGCGTCGATGTCGAGGCCGGAGTCGGTCTCGTCGAGGATCGCCATCTTCGGGTTGAGCAGCTCGAGCTGGGCGATCTCGTGGCGCTTCTTCTCGCCACCGGAGAAGCCCTCGTTGACGTTGCGAGTGCCGAAGGTCGGATCCAGGTTGAGCTGCTCGAGCGCCCGGTTGACGTCCTTGACCCAGGTGCGGAGCTTGGGGGCCTCGCCGTCGAGCGCGGTCTTCGCGGTCCGCAGGAAGTTGGACACCGAGACGCCGGGCACCTCGACGGGGTACTGCATCGCGAGGAAGAGCCCCGCCCGGGCCCGCTCGTCCACCGACATCGCGAGGACGTCCTCACCGTCGAAGGTCACGCTGCCGCCGGTGACGTCGTACTTCGGGTGACCGGCGATCGAGTAGGCCAGGGTCGACTTGCCGGAGCCGTTGGGCCCCATGATTGCGTGCGTCTCGCCGTCCTTGATGGTCAGCGTCACGCCCTTGAGGATCTCCTTGGCGCCGTCGTCGGTCGCGACGGAGACCTGCAGGTCCTTGATCTCGAGAGTGCTCATGAGGGGGTGACTCCGTTCAGGGTGGTGGTGATGTCCACGTAGACGTCTCCGTCTCGTACGTCGACAGGGAACGTGGCGATCGGCTCGGTGGCGGGGAGCCCAGTGGGCTTGCCGGTGCGCAGGTCGAAGCGCGACCCGTGCAGCCAGCACTCGACGGTGCAGTCCTCGACCTCGCCCTCGCTGAGCGGGACAGCGGCGTGGGAGCACAGGTCCTGGACGGCGAAGACCTCGTCGCCGTGCCGGGCGACCGCGATGTCGTAGCGGCCGATCGTCACGCCGAGGGCCTCGTCGAGGGGGACCTCGGCGAGGGCGCACGCGCGTTCGAACGTCATCAGAAGACGTCCTTGAGCACGTTCTTGGCCAGCTCGGCCTCGACGGTCTCGAGCAGCTGTGCCTCGACCGAGGGGATCCCGACCTTGCGGATCAGGTCGTTGAAGAAGCCGTGCACGACCAGGCGCCGTGCCTCCTTCTCCGAGACGCCGCGTGAGCGCAGGTAGAACAGCTGCTCGTCGTCGAAGCGGGCGGTGGCCGAGGCGTGTCCGGCGCCCACGATCTCACCGGTCTCGATCTCCAGGTTGGGCACCGAGTCCGCCTGGCAACCGTCGGTGAGGACCAGGTTGCGGTTCTCCTCGTAGGTCTCGATGCCCTCGGCGACCTTGCGGATCAGCACGTTGCCGATCCAGACCGTGTGCGCGCCCTGACCCTGCAGCGCGCCCTTGTAGAGCACGTGGCTCTTGGTGCGCGGGGCGGTGTGGTCGGCGAAGAGGCGGTGCTCGAGGTGCTGGCCCTCGTCGGCGAAGTAGAGCCCGAGCAGCTCGGCCTCGCCGCCGCTCCCGTCGTACTCGACGTTGGCGTGCATCCGCACCAGGTCTCCGCCGAAGGAGATCGAGGTGTGCTTGACAGTGGCGTCACGGCCAACCCGGATCGCGTCGCGGCCCAGGTGTACCGCGTCGTCGTCCCAGTCCTGGAGGGTCAGCACGTTGGCAGTGGCGCCGTCGCCGACGAGCACGGTCGTGATCGCGGAGTAGCGCGCCGAGCCGGTGTGGGTGAGCACGACGGTCGCGTTGGCGAAGCGGCCGATCCGGATCACCAGCTGGCCCCAGACCAGGTCATCGACCGAGTCGCCGTGCAGCCGCAGCACGATCGGCTCCTCGACCTGCGCCTCGGCAGGTACGTCGAGCAGCATCGCCCCGCCCGCGTTGGCGACGGCCAGCGCCGAGGGCCGGTCGGTGGGCGCGAGCTCGCCGATGTCGCGCGCCTCGGCGGCCGTGATCTGCGTCAGGGTCACCCCGGAGGGCAGAGAGGTCTCCCACGCCAGGTGTGCGTCGGAGGCTTCGCCGTCGAGGATCCCGCGCAACCGCTTGAGCGGCGTGAACCGCCAGATCTCCTCACGACCGTTGGGGACCGGGTGGTCCGCCAGGTCGTAGGACGGGGGCGGGTTGAGGTGGCTCGCGAGGCGCTTCTGCTCGAGCACGGACTCCACGCTCTCGCGTGCAGCATCGGTGAGTGTCACTACCTGTTCTCTCTACGTGCGGGTGCGGGTGTCGGAGGGCTGTCAGCGTCAGCCGACAGCGCCCTCCATCTGCAGCTCGATGAGCCGGTTGAGCTCGAGCGCGTACTCCATCGGGAGCTCCTTGGCGATCGGCTCGATGAAGCCGCGCACGATCATCGCCATCGCCTCGTCCTGCTCCATGCCACGCGACATGAGGTAGAAGAGCTGGTCGTCGGACACCTTGGAGACCGAGGCCTCGTGGCCCATGGACACGTCGTCCTCGCGGATGTCGACGTAGGGGTAGGTGTCTGACCTGCTGATCTGGTCGACGAGCAGCGCGTCGCAGAGCACGTTGGACTTGGAGCCGTAGGCGCCCTCGTTCATCTGGATCAGGCCTCGGTAGGAGGTCCGCCCGCCACCGCGCGCCACCGACTTGCTCAGGATCGAGCTCGAGGTGTGCGGTGCCGCGTGCACCATCTTGGCGCCGGCGTCCTGGTGCTGGCCCTCGCCGGCGAATGCGACCGAGAGTGTCTCGCCCTTGGCGTGCTCGCCCATGAGGTAGATGGCGGGGTACTTCATCGTCACCTTCGAGCCGATGTTGCCGTCGACCCACTCCATGGTGGCCCCGGCCTCGCACGTCGCGCGCTTGGTCACGAGGTTGTAGACGTTGTTGGACCAGTTCTGGATGGTGGTGTAGCGGCAGCGGCCGCCCTTCTTGACGATGATCTCCACGACCGCGCTGTGCAGCGAGTCGCTGGAGTAGATCGGCGCCGTGCAGCCCTCGACGTAGTGCACGTAGGCGTCCTCGTCGACGATGATCAGCGTCCGCTCGAACTGGCCCATGTTCTCGGTGTTGATCCGGAAGTAGGCCTGGAGCGGGATGTCGACGTGCACGCCCTTGGGCACGTAGATGAACGAGCCGCCCGACCACACAGAGGTGTTGAGCGCGGCGAACTTGTTGTCACCGACCGGGATGACGGTCCCGAAGTACTCCCTGAAGAGCTCCGGCTGCTCGCGCAGCGCGGTGTCGGTGTCCAGGAACAGGACGCCCTGCTCCTCGAGGTCCTCGCGGATCGAGTGGTAGACGACCTCGGACTCGTACTGAGCCGCCACACCGGACACCAGGCGCTGCTTCTCCGCCTCGGGGATGCCGAGCTTGTCGTAGGTGTTCTTGATGTCCTCGGGGAGGTCGTCCCAGGTCGTCGCCTGCTTCTCACTGGAACGGACGAAGTACTTGATGTTCTCGAAGTCGATGCCCGACAGGTCCGAGCCCCAGGTCGGCATCGGCTTGCGATGGAACAGCTTGAGCCCCTTGAGCCGCAGGTCGAGCATCCACTGCGGCTCGCTCTTCTTCGCGGAGATGTCGCGGACGACCTCCTCGCTCAGTCCGCGCTTGGCGGCCGCGCCGGCGACGTCGCTGTCGGCCCAGCCGAACTGGTAGCGACCCAGTCCCTCGAGCTCGGGGTTGCGCTCCTCGATGGAGGTCAAGAGACCTTCTCCTTCTTCTTCGCGGGCTTGCTCGTGTGCGTGCTTGGAATGGGGGTGGCCGGGATGCACGTGGTGCACACCCCGTCACCGTGGGCGATCGTGGCGAGCCGCTGCACGTGCCGACCCAGCACGCGGCTGATCGCCTCGGTCTCGGCCTCGCACAGCTGCGGGAACTCGTGGGCGACGTGGGAGACCGGGCAGTGCTGCTGGCACAGCTGCTCCCCCGCACTCTGCGAGTTGACCAGGGGCAGGGCGCGTACGCCGGCGGCGTATCCCTCGTCGGTGAAGACCTGGGCCAGCACCTCGGCGGGGCTCAGGTGCGGGTTGGCGGTCGTGACCTCCTCGAACCGGTCCTCGATGAAGGCCACTCGCCGGTTGGCGAACTCGCGGACCGCCGTCTCCCCGCCGGTCTCGGCGACGAAGCGGAGCGCCTGTACGGCGAGGTCGTCGTACTGCTGGTCGAAGCCCTCGCGGCCGTGCTCGGTGAGAGCGAAGACCTTGGCCGGCCGGCCCCGGCCACGTCGCACCGGCGAGCGCGCCTCACGCGCCTCGACCGCGCCCTCCTCGAGCAGCTGGTCGAGGTGGCGGCGGACCGCGGCCGGAGTGAGGGCGAGGCGCTCACCGAGCGCGGCAGCGGTCGACGGGCCGTGCTCGAGGATCGACCGGGCCACGCGCTCCCGCGTGGGGTGGTCCGCCTCGAATATCACAACACCAGTGTGCCGTTAATGGCTCGAGCGCTTCAAGGAAGGCAACCCTAACCATCGCATTTCGGGGTTCCGCGACCACGAGTTGCAGCCACCCCGGACAATGGGGGTAACCCCGCAGTTCTTCCCCTCCCCAAGGATCCACCTTCGTGCTCTCCCGTATCCGTGCCGTGCTGGGATCGCGCGTCGTGCTCGTCCTCGGCGTGCTGGTGAGCCTCCTGGTCCCCGTGCTCACCCTCCCGCAGCTCCCCCACGTCACCGTCTGGCCGCTGCTCCTCGGCCTGCTGCCGTGGGTCGTCGGCAAGTACCTGCTGTGCCCCCTCCGCTGGCGGGCACTCACCGACGCCGCACTGTCCCGCCGCTGGCACGTGCGCGCCTACGCCGAGTCCGAGCTCCTGGGACTGCTCACCCCCGGTCACGTCGGCGCGGACCTGTGGCGGCTGCACCGGCTCAGGCGAGCCGGTCTCGGCCGTGGCGACGCGGTCCTCAGTGTCGGCGCCGACCGGCTCGTGGGCGCGCTCGGGCTGGCCGCTTTCGTCGCCTTCGCCGGCACCGCGCTGCCGTTGACCCTGGTCCTCCCGCTCGCGGGAGTCTCGTTGGCCGCCATCGTGGCGGTCCTCGTGCTGCGCAAGGTCCGCCCGGGGCTGCTCCCGAGCCGACCGCTGCCACCCCCGCGCGCCCTCGCGCATGCCCTGGTGCTGTCCGCGGGCTACCAGCTCTCCATCGCCGCGCTGCTGGTGGGCACGATCGCAGCGACCGGCCACACCCTCTCGCCCCTCACCGTCCTCGGCGCCTTCGGCGCCAGCCAGCTCGCCGGGGTCCTTCCGGGACCGCACGGCGCCAGCCCTCGCGACGGGGCGCTGGTGGTGGGTCTGGTCGCGGCGGGCGTCCCGTGGACGGCAGCCGCCGCGGCGGTCACGCTCAAGGCAGCCCTCGCCTGGCTGCCCGCGCTCAGCCTGGGAGGTGTGAGCCTGCTGGTCACCCGGAGGCAGCGCGCCATGACCCCAGCCCTCGCCTGACGTCGCCTCGGCCCGGGGGTCGGTGGTCCCCAGGATCGGGACCTTATTCCGTCGCGCTCCCCGCGAGTTTGGGGCAGCGTCAGTATCGAGACCTAACAGCACGCTCGCGCCGAGGGACGAGGAGGTCTGTGGATGCTGCTGCCTCGCGCGGTCGCGCTCCGGCACCGCCGCGTCCGCTGGGTGCTGTGGCAGGCGCTCATCGTCGCCTCAGGGGTGTTCTTCTACTTCCAGGTGCGTGGGCTCACCGCCGCAGATCCGGACACCGCCGTCGACCACGCCCACGACCTCATCCGGTTCGAGCACGCCCTGGGAATCGACGTCGAGGCGGCCGTTCAGGACGCAGTCGCGCCCTCCGAGGCGTTCGTGACCTTCGCAAACTGGATCTACATCTGGGGGCACTGGCCGGTCATCATCGCGACGATGCTCTGGCTCGCCTGGCGACACCGGGAGGTCTTCCTCCGACTCCGGGACGCCATGCTGGTCTCCGGCGGCCTCGGGCTGGTCGTCTTCGTCACCTACCCGGTCGCCCCGCCGCGACTGGTGGACCAGGACCTGGTCGACACGGTGACGGAGCGCTCCTCCGCCTACCGCTACCTCCAGCCGCCCAACTTCGTGAACCAGTACGCCGCGATGCCGAGCCTGCACGCCGGTTGGGACCTGCTCGTCGGCATCTCGATAGCCGGTGCCGGCACGGTCCTGGCGGTCCGTCTCATCGGGTGGATCCTGCCCCTGCTCATGGCGTTCGCGGTCGTCGCCACCGCCAACCACTACCTCGTCGACGTGGTGGCCGGGGTCGCCCTGGCCCTCTTCGGGCTGGCCGTCGCGATCGCCCTCGAGCGACGCCGCGGTCTTCGATCGCCGTCGCCCGTCCGGGCGAGCCGAGCCCGGGCGGGCCCATGACCCTGCTCGCGATCGCCCACCGGGCCGGCAACTCCCTCGCGGGCCTGCATGCGGCCAACCTCCTGGGAGCCGACGTCATCGAGTGCGACGTCCACGCCCACCGCGGCCGTCTCGAGGTCCGCCACCTGAAGACCGCCGGTCCCCTGCCGTTCCTCTGGGACACCTGGGAGTTGGCGTCCGCCTCCGCGCCACGGCTCGGCCTCCAGGAGCTGCTCGACGCCGAGCACCGCGGGACCACGTTCATGCTCGACCTGAAAGGCCGCCGGGCCTCCACCGGCCGCGCCGTCGCCGAGCTGCTGCACTCCTGGGCGCCCGCGCATGACGTCCTCGTGTGCGGACGCTTCTGGGCCAACGTGGACACGGTGGCCGCTCTCGGCTTCGTGCGTCCGGTCCTCTCGGCACGCAACCGCGCCGAGCTCGCCGCGCTCCGCCGCCGACTCCGAGCCGGCGGCCCGGGGACGCCGTACGGTGTCTCGGTCCACGCCTCGCTGCTCGACGAGCCGGTCGTGGCGATGCTGCGTGACCACGTGGAGGTGGTGATGACCTGGCCGGTCGACGATCTGCCGACGCTGGACCGTGTCGTCGGTCTCGGCGCGAACGGCCTGATCACCAACGAGCCGGAGATCCTCACCGAGGTACGCCGCCGGGCCGGCTGATCCGCCCGGCTCCTACACTCGCCAGCGTGTCCGAGCCCGCCGTCTCCGTCGACGGGCTGGTGATGCGCTACGGCGACAACGTCGCCGTCGACGGCCTGTCGCTGACCGTGGAGCCGCACACCATCACCGCCGTCCTCGGGCCCAACGGCGCGGGCAAGACCACCACGCTGGAGACCTGCGAGGGCTACCGGACCCCACAGTCCGGGTCGGTCCGGGTGCTGGGCCTCGACCCGGTCCGCGAAGCCCGGGCGCTGCTCCCCCGGATAGGCGTGATGTTGCAGGAGGGCGGCGCCTGGAGCGGAGCCCGCGCCGACGAGATGCTGAGGCACATCGCCGCGCTGCACGCGCACCCGCTCGAGGTCTCCATGCTGACCGAGCGGCTCGGTCTGGCGGAATGCGGCCGGACGCCCTACCGTCGGCTCTCCGGCGGCCTCAAGCAGCGGCTGGGGCTGGCGATGGCGCTGGTCGGCCGGCCCGAGGTCGTGTTCGTCGACGAGCCGACCGCGGGACTGGACCCCGCGGTCCGGCGCGATGTCTGGGCGATCATGGAGGAGCTGCGCGCGGACGGTGTGACGGTGGTCCTGACGACTCACTACATGGACGAGGCCGAGCGGCTCGCCGACCGGATCCACATCATCGACCGGGGCCGAATGGTGGCCAGCGGCTCACCGATCGAGCTGACCCGTGGCGGCCGGACCTCGAGCATCCGCCTGGTCGTGACCAGGCCGTTCCCGCCCGGCGCCCCCGAGTCCCTGAAAGCGGCGCTCGGAGAGCACATCGAGGTGGTGGTCATCGACGAGCTGAGCCTGCTCGTCACCGGACTCGCAGACGCCTCCACCCTGGCCCGGGTGTCGCACTGGTGCGAGGACAACGAGGTCCTCCCGGAGTCCCTGACGCTGGGCACGCGCACCCTCGAGGACGTGTTCCTCGAGGTCACCGGTCGCGAGCTCGCCACATGACGGGCACCTTCACCCCCATGCCGGGCGCGGCGTCGTTGCCGCGGATGGTCCTGACCCAGGCGCGCATGGAGTCGCGGCTGATGCTCCGCAACGGCGAGCAGCTGCTGATCGCGATCGTGATCCCGCTGATCGTCCTGGTCGGCCTGGTGAGCGCCGCCGACTCGCTGGGACTCGACTACGACGACCCCGTGGTCGACGTGGTCACGCCCGGGGTGCTGGCCCTGGCCGTGCTGTCCACGGCGTTCACCTCGCTGGCGATCGCGACCGGTTTCGAGCGTCGCTACGGCGTGCTCAAGCGGCTCGGCACCTCGCCGCTCCCCCGCGCCGGCCTGCTCGCCGGGAAGATCCTGGCGCTGCTGCTCGTCGAGCTCCTCCAGGTCGCCGTCATCTCGGTGACTGGCGCGCTGCTGGGCTGGTCGCCCTCGCCCGGCGTCGCGGGCCTCGTCGGTGCGGCGCTCGCGGTCCTGGTCGGCACCGCCGCCTTCGCGTCCCTCGGGCTCCTGGTCGCCGGCACCCTGCGCGCCGAGGCGACCCTCGCGATGGCCAACCTGGTCTACCTGCTCCTGCTGGTCGGCGGCGCGGTCGTCCTGCCCGCCGCGGCGTACGGCGGTTTCGGCGAGGTCGCGACCTGGCTGCCGTCCGGGGCGCTGGGCGAGGCGATGCGCGAGGCGCTGCTGAAGGGCAGCCTCGCGGGACGCGACCTAGCGGTTCTGGGCGGCTGGGCGGCCCTGGGTGCGGTGACCGCGTCGAGGACGTTCTCGTGGGAGTGAACCGCTGGCTCCGCCCCGCGGCCTGGGCCACGTTGGTCGCCAACGTCGGCATCGTGCTGACCGGGGGCGCGGTCCGGCTCACCGGTTCGGGGCTCGGCTGCCCCACGTGGCCGCGGTGCACGGATGAGTCCTATGTGCCGCACGGCGAGCTCGACTACCACTCGGCCATCGAGTTCGGGAACCGCACCCTGACCTTCGTGCTGACCGCAGTGGCCGTCGCGACGTTCGTCGCGGGCTGGCGCACCGGACGTCGCGACGTCCGGATCCTGGTGACCGTCCTCGCGCTGGGCATCCCGGCTCAGGCGGTGATCGGCGGCGTCACCGTGCTGACGGACCTCAACCCGTGGGTCGTGGCGTTCCACCTTTTGGTGTCCCTGGCGATCATCGGGCTGGCGGTGCGCCTGCTCATGTCGCTGGACGAGCCACTCCCACAGCCGCACGACGACCGGGTCACCACCCTGGCCTGGGTGGTCTTCGCCGGTGCCTGGGTGGTCCTCTACGTCGGCACGGTGGTCACCGGCTCGGGCCCACACGCAGGCGACGAGGACGCGGTGCGCACCGGACTCGACCCGGGGAACATGAGCCGGCTGCACGCCGACCTGGTGTTCCTGTTCGTGGGGCTGACCGTCGGCCTGCTGTTCACGCTGCTCGCCACCGGTTCCCGGCCGGGCGCCGTGCGTGCCGTCGGCTGGCTGCTCGGCCTCGAGGTCGCTCAGGGTGCGGTCGGCTTCGTCCAGTACGCGACCGACCTGCCGGTCGTCCTGGTCGGCCTGCACCTGCTCGGAGCCGCGCTGATCTCGGCAGCGGCCACGTGGGCGCTGCTCGAGGTCCGTCACCCTCGCGCCGCGAGAGCGGCTGAGATCACCTCGCCGTAGAGCACGCGGGTGGCGTCCCAGTCGTGCGGGGCGGAGAACTCCTGGCCGACGAGCCCGGCGGCCCGCAGGATCCCGTCGCGGAGTGACTCGGGGTCCCTGGGCGCCACGAACACCGCACCGCCGTAGGAGGAGGCCGCCTCGACCAGTCCCCCGACGGAGGTGACCACGACGGGCAGACCGTAAGCCATCGCGACCTGCAGGGGTCCGCTCATCGAGGACCGGTGGTAGGGCAGCACGACGATGTCCGCGCCACGGAAGTAGGCGTCGACCTCGTCGTCCTGGACGTAGCGGTTGACGAACGTGATCCGGTCCCGCCGGGGGCTCGCCGCGATGAGCTCGGTGGGCAGGGTGTGCCCCTCCCACGTCTCGCCCACAACGGTCAGCCAGAACCGCTCCGCCTGGTCGTCCGGGATGGCCTCGAACGCCCGGACCAGGTCCTCGACGCCCTTGAACGGCCGGATGATCCCGAAGTACAGCATGGCCAGCACACCCTCCGGCGCCTCCCGGTGCACCTCGTCGGCAGCGTTCGTGTAGTTGTCGTAGCTGGCGTGCGGCACCACATGGAAGGCGTCCACCGGCAAGCCGAACCGGTGCGCGATCAGGTCCCTGTCGAACTCGGAGTGCACGACGTACTGGTCGGCCATCCGGAACAGCCGGGGGGCCAGCAGGTTGACGTACCTGCTGAAGAGGGCGACCCGGTCCTCGCCCGTGTCCAGCGACTCGTGGAACTCGATGACCACGCGGGCGCCGCGGCGGCGGGCGGCGATCGCCAGGGCCAGGAAGGTGTGCAGGACGGTGCCGGTCCACCACTGGAGCACGAGGACGTCGGGCCTCTCCCGACGCAGGAACCGCAGAGCCCCCAGCATGCTGGGGAGCCAGAACCAGTCGACGCCGTCGTAGGTCCGGACGCCGTCCGGCATCGCGATGGTGCTGATCTCCGCGCCGACCCGGCCCCTGCCCGGGTAGAGGAAGCGCGGCAGCAGCCGGCGCATCAGCACCGCGGACACCCGGACGTCGCCGGCGAGGGCACCGGCCAGGCCGAAGGTGTAGTAGGTGATCCCGCTCAGGAACCGGGTTCCCGGGCCCACGATGCACACCCGCGGGCCGCTGTTCACCCGCGTCAACCTAGTGGTCGTCGCGGTAGCGGGAGTGCAGGTCCCCGTAGATGCCGGTGAACGTGTCCGCCACCGCGCTCTGCAGGTAGGGCTGGACCCGGACGCGTGCCCCCGCCGCAAGTCGGTCCCTCAACCCGGGTTCCGCGACCAGCCGGCTGAGTGCCGCCTCGGTGGCCTCGACGTCCCCGGGTCCCACCACCAACGCGGACTCGCCGTCGGTGACCATGTCGGCGATGCCACCCATGGGCGTGGTCACCAGCGGGGTGCCCAGCGCCATCGCCTCGAGCACGGTCGTCGGGCACGGGTCGGGCCACACGCTGGGGAGGACCGCCCCGAGCGCGTGCTGGAAGCCGGAGACGACCCGCTCGTGGGCCCACTTGTCACCGAAGTGGACGTCCTGCGAGACCTCGCCGAGCGGCGTGGAGGGGTTGCCGACCAGCATGAGTGCCGGCCTGCTGCGAGGGTCGAGACGCTGGTGCGCCGCCAGCAACGTCGGGACGCCCTTCTGGGCACTCAGGTCACCGGCGAAGAACAGGTAGTCCCCCGGGGGCAGTGCCGGATCCCGCTCGGCGACCGGACGGACCGTCAGCGAGTCCGGGACGAAGTTGGGAACGGTCCGCCACGTCACTCCCTGGTCGTCGAGCTGGTTGGCCCGGCCCACGAACGTGCTCACGGGGGTGAAGAGGTCGACGAGCCGGTTGCGCACCGGCCGGCCGGTCGCGACGAGCGCCTGGATGGCCGGTCCGCGACCCGCGCCGTACCAGTCGGTCGTGCACTCGAAGCACTTCCGCGGTGCCGGACCGGAGCAAGGCTCCTCGTGGTACATCAGCCGCTTGGTCGGACACAGGTGGCTGTAGTCGTGGAGTGAGTAGACGAGCGGCAGTCGTCGTGCCGAGGGCAGCGGCAGGTAGGAGTTGATGATCCAGTTGTGTGCGTGCACGATGTCCGGCTGGACGTGGCGCACCACACGCGCCAGCGCGCGGACGACCAACGGGTCCGGCACGGGCAATGCCAGCGGCCGATCTGCGGTCGGGTAGAGCGCGGGCATCTTCGCACCCACGTTGGCCAGCGGGTGCACCGTGACGCCGGGGTCGTGTTCCGGCTCTGTGCCGACGTCGAGACAGGCGACGTGCACCTCGTGCCCGCGACGCGCGAGCTCGCTCGACAGGTTGCGCACATGGCGCTCCTCACCGCCGATGACGGGAGGGTAGAACTGGGCGAGCTGGAGGACCCTCACGTACGGCTGAGGGCTAGGACTGCCGGCGCAGGTGGCGGTCCGCCTTCCGGAACCGGGCACACGGGCAGAGCGCGCAGTCGGTGCCCCGGCGGTAGTGCTCGTGCGCGCCCTCGATGTGACCGCACTGACAGGCCCTGCCGGTCGCCACCGGGGCGCCCGTCGACGGGCCGCTCGCCCCTGCGTCCGAGGCGTGCTCTTCCGCCGGGGGGACGAAGTGCGTGGCCGCCACCCGGACTCACCTCCTGACGCAACCCGAGTGCCTTCACCTCGAAGTCTGGCACCACGAGGAAGCCCGCGCGTGGAGAACGGAGAAAATCGTTGGTCACTCTGGGGTGCCGCCGCTCCACGCCACCAGAGCGTCGTAGGTCTCGGTCGGCTCGCCCGCCTTGTCGAGGAGGGTCCAGGGCGACGGGTCCCACGGGTTGGGGTGGAAGGCATACCACGAGAACGCGCCGACATAGCTGCGGCAGGCGGCGAGATCCAGCGCGGAGGTGAGGTAGGCAGCCCGCGTGGCGTCGTCGACGCCCGCGGAGTGCTGGGTGCCGGTCGTGGAGTAGCCGAACAGGGTGATGTAGATCGACAGGTCCCCGTCGCCGTGCTGGACCATGATGTCGCGCAGGGTCTCGAAGCCCAGGAAGTTGCCGTCGACCTGTCCGTAGGGCTCGACCGTGTAGATCTGACCCTCGTCGTAGGCCTCCGGTGCGGCGCCGCCGTTGAACGGCTCCACGCCGAGCATGTCGAACGGGGTGCCCTCGAGCCCGAGGGTTTCGAAGGCGTCGTACATCTCTTGGAGGAAGCCGATGTCGTTGCCGCGCAACCCGCCTGCGATCACCTGGACATCCGGGGAGGCGGAGTGGATCGCCCGGGAGCTGACGTCGAGAAGCCGGGCGAACTCCACCGGGTCCGGGCCGGTCGGCCAGTAACGCTGGGAGTTGGGTTCGGTCCAGACCTCGACGTAGCCGACCTTGCCGTCGACGTGCCGCATGACGTCGCGGACGAAGGTCTCCCAGCGGGCCAGCTCGGCGTCGCTGCGGGGTGCCTGACGGGCACCGACCGGGTCCTCGTCGAGGGCCCAGCGCGGCGTCCAGGTCATCCGCAGCTTGACCTCGAGCCCGGCCTCGCGGGCCAGGTCGACGACACGGTCGAGGTTTTCGAACCGGTAGGCGCCTTCCTCGGTCGGTTTGAGCGCTTTGAACGAGGCCGATGTCGAGATGATCCCGGCACCTGCAGCCCGGGCCTTCTGGACCAGCGTGCGCACCTGGGCGACGGAGAGCTGGGCGGGCCTCTGGTTGCCTCGGGAGGCCTGGATCCCGAGGTCGATCATCGGCCCGGGACTCGAATCGGTGCGAGCGCAGGCGTCGGGGTCCTCGGTGGTGCCGGTGGTCGTGGCATCCGCGGACGGCCCTGCAGGTCCCGGGCCGGCATCCGAGCCACGGGTCGAGGCCCAGACCCCGACGGACACGACCAGGGCCACGATCGCGACCATGGCGACGACGGACGGCGACGTACGACCTGTCTCGGCACGCTGTCGCAACGAGATCGGGGACTGCCAGTGCAGCCCGCCGAAGGCCTCGCGGAGCCATGGGGTGGCCAGCAGGGCCTCGACCGCCATGGCGATGAGCCACCCCACGCACAGCCCGACCGCACCGCCTGCGACTGCACCGATCGTGGCGCCCGTGACCTCGATGAGCAGGGCTGAACCGGCCAGCTTGGTCGCCAGCCCGAAGCGCCGCTGCGAGCGCCAGAGCGCCACGAGGTGGTCCTTGAAGCACATCCAGAGTCCGGCGGGCACCAGGAGCGCGAGGATCTTCCACGACTCGGAGGCGTAGTCCCCTCCGAAGATGCGCAGTACGGGTTCGCCGAGCAGCCAAGCGCCGACGCAGAGCGTGGCACTCAGCAGCAACGAAGCGGGCAGTGTCTTCTCCATGCTCTTGCGAAACTCCTCGGTCGAGACGTTGGCGCCGTGAGCGAACAGGGCGATCGCTAGAAGGTACGGCGGAAGGAACACGAACGTCGCCATCAGCCAGGCGATCGCGAACTCCGCGTTGGGCACCGAGGCGAGTGTGACACCCGCGACCACCGGGACCATCTGCGACGCAGACGCCAACGACAGGCTGAGCGCGTGGTTGCGCAGGGCAGGGCCGCGGAAGGTCGCCAGGTCGCTGCGCAGCGAGGGGCTGGAGACGTCGCCGGCGGCCCGCCTCGGCAGCCGCAACCGCCACAGCGCGAACGGCACCGAGATCACCAGGGGCAGCACCCAGCACACCTGGAGTACGTGGGCATCGGTGAGGCCGAGGGCCAGCAGGCCTGCGGTGATCGGGAAGCGGAGGCTGGAGGCGAGCAGGTTGCGATGCACCTGCACAGACGACTTCTTCACACCCAGCGCGGCCTCGTCGGCCACGATCGACCAGGCGGCCGCGACAACCCCGACGACGAAGGTCACGGCCCCGATCGGGTCACCGAGCGCCTCCCTCAGGTTCGTGGTGAACAGCGGGCTCAGGGCGACCAGCACCGACCCGAGGCCGGCCGACGACACCATGACCACGAGGAGGCCACGGAGGACCAGCTGCCGCTGACGGTGTGGCGCGTGCAGGGGCAGGTCGGAAATGAGCACGGTCCCGATGCCGAGCACGGTCACGATGCCCAGGAGGGTCTGGGCGCTGATCGCGGCCGCCGCCACTCCGACCTCGTGCGCGTCGACCAACCGGGCCGCCAGCACCCAGAAGACCAGCCCGAGCACGGCCCCCACGACCTGCGCGGTCAGCAGGGAGCGGAACGGCGACCAGATGCCACCCTCTCCCCCGCCCCGGAACGGGCTCGCGAGCCGCCTCACGAGCCACCTCCGCCGAGCGGCGCAAGCAGCGGTGTCCCCTGCATGAGGCCGTGATAGGCCGAGAGCAACGCCAGGGCGACGCAGGCCAGTCCCAGCGCCCCGATCACGCCGCCCCAGAGCCACGACTCGCGGGTCCACCTGCTCGGCAGGGGCTCCGGGTCGGTGCTCAGGCGCAGCAGGATGTAGAACAGGACCCCCGCGGCGACGGCGCCGGCCAGCGGGGTGAAGCCCAGCGGTACGCCGATGGCACCGAGCGCCATGGCCGCCGGGAGGAAGAGCGCGAACCGCCAGGCGTCAGGGGCCCGGAAGCGGCGGAAGTGGAGCAGGTTCCGCCGCAGGACCACCCCGACGAGCACCAGCAGCGCGGCCAGTCCCACCTGCCAGGGAACCCACGCACCAGGCAGCCCCGGGTCGGGCCGGTCCTCGAACGGCGCCGGCACCCCTCGCAGCTCGCGGACGTCGTAGACCCTCACCGGGCCGTCGAGCACGAGGTCGAACCCCGGCTGGTCCTCGAACTTCTGCACCATCGCGGCGGTCACCGTGGCGGCCTCCGCGCCGTAGCCGGCGCAACCCTCGTAGAAGCAGCCGGACTTCTGCGTCTGGCCCACCAGCCGGGTGTCGACGACGACGAAGTCGACTTCGTTGCGCAGGATCAGCTCGAGGGAGAACTGGTTCATCGACTCGGAGATGAACATCGGGGTGACGCTCTCGAAGCCCGCCGGCTGGGTGACGGCGGTGACGTCGGCGAAGTTGGGGATGAGCCTGCTGAAGGTGAAGTCAGCGGCGACCGTCGAGCCGTCCGGCAGGTGCTTGCCCGACCACTTGGCCACCGCGACCGTGGTCTCGTCGATCGAGCGCTGCTCGGCGCCGGCCAGGAACGGGCCGGGCACCCGCTGCCAGTCAGGGCCGCTCCCGATGATCGTCCCGCCCAGGACCAGCACCAGCGCCGACGGGACCACCACCGTGCGGACCGCGGTCACGTTGGCGGCCGCCCAGGCGCCGACGACCAGAGCCATGGCCATGAAGACGAACGTCGAGGCGCGGTCGCCGATCTCGCCGGCTGCCGTCGAGAACCGGGACGCCTGCAGCGCCGGGAACGCCAGCGCGACCAGCAGCGGGACGTAGCGGGCCCGGGTCGCCCCGATGGAGCCACCTCGCCAGGCGCGCCAGCCGGCCGGCAGGAGCAGCAGGCACCAGAGCACCACCGAGGCAGCCATCACCGCGGTCTCCCACTGCGGAGCGGCGGACCCGTCGCCGGCGACGCCGATGGTTCGAGACGTCCCGCCCGCGAGGACGGTGGAGAGCTGGTCGGTCGCCTCCCTGAAGATGGGGCGCAGGTAGTCGATGAGCAGCGGCGCGATCACCGCGGTCCACGCGGCGACCGCCGCGGTTGCCAGCTCGGCGGTCACGAGCGTGAGCTGGAACCGGCGCCGCTCCCCGCCCCACCAGAAGAAGAAGGCCAGCACCCACAGTGTCGCCAGCGTGATCCAGCTGGTCAGGTGGTGCGTGACCGCGAGTGCCGCCAGGCACATCTGTGCGGTCACCAGCAGCGTCCATGGCCGTTCGACGGGGCTGTCGAACGCGCGGGTCAGGAGGTAGAACGCCGCCATCACCATGGCGATGGCCACCGTCTGGTACGAGAACTGGGCGTTGAAGAAGTAGAACTGCGTGCTCGCGGCGTAGACCAGGACGGCGAAACCGCCCGCGGTGGTCGACCGGCCGACCCGGCTGGCCAGCAGGAAGAGCGCCGTGACGAACGTGATCCGTGCGGTCGCCACCACGATGACCTGGCATGCGAACAGAGGCAGCCCGGTCAGCCAGTGGATCCCCGCGGTGGCCAGCTCGAGCCCAGGGAAGTGGGGCGAGACCGGCAGCATGCTGTTGACCTGGAAGAACTCGGCGTGCTCGATCAGGTCGACCAGGGTGGTCACGTGCAGGTTCTCGTCGAACCGGGTGGACATGACCGGGTTGGAGAGCAGCCACGACGCGTAGACGACCAGGGTCAGCGCCAAGGACGCTCCGAGGCGTTGGTGGGCGCTGCGGCCCTCGAGCACGAGCAGCGCGGCGAAGGGCGAGATGATGAGGCCGAAGCCGACGTACCAGAGCACGATGGCCGTGCCGTCGTCCCCGGCCCAGCCGAGGCTGTAGCCGACGACCTGCACGAAGAGGCCGACCAGGGACACGAGGATCGCGATGGTCTCGGGGCGGCGCGCGACCCAGTCGGGGAGGCCGCTGGCGGTCGACTGGTCCGCCGAGCCACCGGAGCTGTGCCCTACGGGCACCTCCGGCTCGCGCAGCGCCCTCGGCATGCCCGTCTCCTCCGGGTCGCGGTGGAACAGGATCAACCAGCCTGCTCTACGTTCTTGACGATCGAGTCGTAAGTATCCGCCACACCAGCAACACACGTCTCCCAAGTGGGCAAGGTGGACGGATCGGGTAGCACCGGGTCCTCGAGCTGGCGTGCGATCGCCGCGGCCGTCTCCTCCGGCGTCGCGTGCTGGTCGACGCCGACCACCCACCCCAGGTCGGCAAGCTCGGTGAGGCCCGAGGTGCGGCTGACCACGGCCGGGGTGCCCGCGGTGAGGGCCTCCATGACCGACACCGGATGGGCCTCGTAGTCACTCAGCAGGGTCATCACACTGGCGGACGCCATCCGCTCCCCCATCAGTGCCCGGTCCACGGGTGGGATGAACTCCACGCTGACGCGGTCGCCCACACCCAGGGACCTCGCGAGCGCGAGCAGCTCGTCCTCGTAGGGTCCGCTGCCCAGCACCTGCACGTGCGCGTCGGGATGGGTCTTGAGCAGGTGCGGCAGCGCCTCGATGGCTCGGTGGTGGCCCTTGTAGCGCTCGACCCGTCCGACGCTGACGATGCGTCCCGGCACTCGCTCGACCGACTCGTCCACGGCGGGCAAGGACCCGCCGTTGCGGATGACCGTGATCGTGCCCGGTGGCCAGCCCAGCACCTCGTCGAAACGGTGGCCCTCGTAGACCGAGACCCCGACCAGTCGCTCCGCACGGCGCAGCAGCGGGGCGAGGATGCGCCACTGGGTGCTGCGCGCCCGCTCCCGGAACGCACTGGAGTTGCCCCCGGTGTGGAATGTCAGCAGATAGGGGCGACGGCGGAGCAGCGCCGCGAGCATGGCCATCGGCGGCACCAGGGTGTGGACCCCCTGCACGTGCACGAGGTCGTAGTCCGCGCGCAGCGCCGCGAGGAACAGGCCGGGGCTGAAGTACCAGTCCCGCGAGGCCGGATAGGCGCGGAAACGCCGGATCGTGTAGCCACCGGCGGTGCGCTCGACCTTCGGGAGCGTCCCGCTTCGGTCGGTCGTCAGGATCTCGAGCTGGTAGCCATGTGCGACCAGCCGTCCGGCGACCTCGGCGACGTGGGACTCGATGCCCCCGATCTCCGGCTGACAACGCGTCGCGATCATCCCGACGCGTAACCCCATCCCGTCAGGATGCCAGAGGTTCAAGACGCCAGGGGGGCAGTGCTCCGCGAGACGTTGTGAGCGATGACCGCGCGCGACCGTGCGTACTCGGTGCGGAGCGTGCGCAGCACGCGCAGCCCGTCGGAGACGGCCCGAAGGTTGCTCGTCCCGTGGATGCGGTCGCGCTCGACGCTGGGCACCTCGGCGATCGACACCCCGGCGGCGGCGAAGCGACAGTTGATGAGTGTCTCGATCTCGAAGCCGTCGCCCCAGAGCATCCCGATCTCGCTCGGCACCACGAGCTCGTGGTCCGGCAGATCCAGGAGCGGGATCAGGTCGGCCCAGAACGCGTTGTAGCCGTAGCAGAGGTCGGTGAAACGGGTCCGGAAAGACACGTTCATGAGGGTGTTGAGGAACTTGTTGCCGACATTGCGGATCGGTGTGATGTCGGAGCTGCCGCCTCCGGGGCAGAAGCGCGAGCCCTTGGCGAAGTCGGCACCGCTGACCAGCACCTCCACGAACAGCGGGATCTCCGCCGGATCCGCCGAACCGTCCGCGTCGAACATCACGACGATGTCACCGGTGACCTGTGCGAACCCGGCGGCCAGCGCGTTGCCCTTTCCGCGGCGGAGCTGACGCACCACCTGGATGCCGGGCAGGGTCGCCTGGGCGGCCTCGACCGTGCCGTCGACCGACCCACCGTCCACGAGGATCACCTCGTGGACCGGCGGCAGCGTCGGCAGGACGGCCTCGAGGTTTCGAGCCTCGTTGAGTGCCGGCACCACGATGCTGATCCGCGGCTGCCGAGACCGGCGCCCACGCAGATGTCCGAACGGGTCGCGCTGCCCGCGCGACATCCCCACTGTCATTGCTGATTACCCCCCATAGGTAGGGAGGTCAGGCGCTGACCCCCCAGTCAGCGTCGGCACGTCTCGGGGGAGCACCCGACACGTGTCAACTCAGGTCGTCAGGCTAGCGAGCATGGCCCGTTTGGGCTACTCGTAACTGACCGACAGGATGATCATGTCTGGACGTGCCCGATCCGTTACATGCCGGCGACCTACCCGGCGACGCGGTCCGGGGCGCGCTGACTAACGGGTCAGCAGGGGGTCGAGCGCGACGGCCACGAAGAGCAGGGACAGGTAGAGGTTGGAGGAGTGGAAGAGGCGCATCGGCGCGATGACGCTCAGGTCCTCGGTCCCCCGCGTCCGGCCCCACATCCGGTGTGCCTCGAGCAGGAAGCCGGCACCCAGCACCATGGCGGCGACCGGGTAGACGACCCCGGTGTGCGCGACCGGCCACAGCAGCAGCGATACCGCGACCATCACCCAGCTGTAGACGACGACCTGCCGCCCGACCTCCCGTGCGGGCACCACCACCGGCAGCATCGGCACGTCCACGTTGGCGTAGTCCTCGCGGTAGCGCAGGGCGAGCGCCCAGGTGTGCGGCGGCGTCCAGAAGAACACCACCGCGAACAGCACGACCGGCGTCCAGGCCAGCTCGCCGGTGACCGCGGTCCAGCCGATCAGGGCCGGGAAGCACCCGGCCAGTCCGCCCCAGACGATGTTCTGGGTCGTGCGGCGCTTGAGCAGCATCGTGTAGCCGAAGACGTAGAACGCGTTGGCGAGCAGCGCGAGCGCCGCGGACAACGGGTTGACCCAGAGCAGCAGGACGATGGTCGAGAGGGCTGCCAGGACGAAGCCGAAGACCAGCGCGGAGCGCGGGGACACGAGGTGGCGCGGCAGCGCCCGACGGCGGGTGCGCCGCATCTGCTCGTCGATGTCGCGGTCGTAGACGCAGTTGAAGACCGACGCCGACCCGGCGGAGAACGCGCCACCGACCACCGTCGCCACGACCAGGCCCAGCTCCGGGACTCCCCCAGCGGCGAAGAACATCACCGGCACCGTCGTCAGCAGCAGGAGCTCGATCACGCGGGGCTTGGTGAGGCCGACGTAGGCCGCGACGACGTCGCGCCACGTCGCCACGTCGCTCTGGGGTCGGGCGTCCTCCGGGTGCCCGAGGCCCGGCACGGACTGGCCGACGTAGGTCACGTGTTTCCTCGCGAGATCGGGCACTGGGACGGGGAGAGTCTACGGCGGTCGGTGAGTAGGCTCGGCAGGACCCGAAGTCCCTGGAAGGACACCTGTGAGCGCTGCCCCCACCCTCGACTGGACCGAGCTCGACGACAAGGCGGTGGACACCGCCCGGGTGCTCGCCATGGACGCCGTCCAGAAGGTCGGCAACGGCCATCCCGGAACCGCGATGAGCCTGGCACCGGCGGCGTATCTCCTGTTCCAGAAGGTCATGCGTCACGACCCCGCCGACCCCGAGTGGATCGCCCGCGACCGCTTCGTGCTCTCCTGCGGACACTCGAGCATCACCCTCTACACCCAGCTCTTCCTGGGCGGGTTCGGTCTCGAGCTGGAGGACCTCCAGGCGCTCCGCACGTGGGGCTCCAAGACCCCCGGTCACCCGGAGCTGCACCACACACCGGGCGTCGAGGTGACGACCGGGCCCCTGGGTCAGGGTGTCGCGAACGCCGTCGGCATGGCGATGTCCGGCCGTCGCCTCCACGGGCTGCTCGACCCCGACGCCGCGCCCGGCGAGAGCCTCTTCGACCACCACGTCTACGTGATCTGCTCCGACGGCGACCTCGAGGAGGGCGTCAGCGGCGAGGCCAGCTCCATCGCCGGCACCCAGCAGCTGGGCAACATCACGATGATCTACGACCGCAACCGAATCTCGATCGAGGGCGACACCGACGTGGCCTTCACCGAGGACGTCGCGGGCCGCTACGAGGCCTACGGCTGGCACGTCCAGGTGGTCGACTGGACCAACGGCGGCACCGACTACCGAGAAGACGTCCCCGCGCTGTTCGCCGCCGTGGCCGCGGCCCGCGAGGTCACTGACAAGCCGTCGCTGATCGTCCTCGACACGATCATCGCCTGGCCCGCACCGAACGCCCAGGGCACCGAGCAGGCACACGGCAGCGCGCTCGGCGAAGAGGAGGTCGCGGCGACCAAGAAGATCCTCGGCTGGGACCCCGACAAGACGTTCGAGGTCCCGGCGGACGTGATCGAGCACACCCGTCGGCTGCGCGAGCGCGGCGCCGAGTGGGGCGCGGCCTGGGACGAGCAGTACGCCGCCTGGGCACAGGCCTTCCCCGAGTCCGCCACCCTGCTGCACCGGCTCAAGGCCCGCACGCTCCCCGACGGCTTCGCCGACGCGCTGCCGACCTTCGAGCCCAGCGAGAAGGGCGTCGCGACCAGGTCGGCCTCGGGCCAGGTGATCAACGCGATCGCCGAGGTCATGCCGGAGCTCTGGGGCGGCTCGGCCGACCTCGCCGGCTCCAACAACACCACGATCAAGTCGGCGCCGTCCTTCATCCCGGAGAGCCGCTCGACCAAGGAGTGGCAGGGCGACCCCTACCAGGGCCGGGTGCTCCACTTCGGGATCCGCGAGCACGGCATGGGCGCGATCATGAACGGCATCGCGGCCGACGGCCTGACCCGGGTCTTCGGCGGCACCTTCCTCACGTTCTCCGACTACATGCGCGGTGCGGTGCGGGTGGCCGCGCTCAGCCAGCTGCCGGTGACCTACGTCTGGACCCACGATTCGATCGGCCTCGGCGAGGACGGCCCGACCCACCAGCCGATCGAGCACCTCGCCGCCCTGCGGGCGATGCCGGGGCTCGACGTCGTCCGCCCGGCCGACGCCAACGAGGTCTCGGCCTGCTGGCAGACCGTCCTGTCCCACAGCGACCGCCCGGCGGCCCTCGCCCTGACCCGGCAGAACGTGCCGGTCTTCCCCCGTGGTGTCGACGGGTTCGCCGACACCACGGAGGTGCACCGCGGTGGCTACGTGCTCATCGACGCCGAGAGTGGCACCCCTGACGTCGTGCTCATGGCCACGGGGTCGGAGGTGCAGCTGGCAGTCGAGGCGCGCAAGCTGCTGGCCGCCGACGGCATCTCGGCCCGGGTGGTCTCCCTGCCGTGCCTGGAGTGGTTCGACGAGCAGGACGCCGCCTACCGCGACACCGTCCTCCCGCCGATCGTCAAGGCCCGCGTGGCCGTCGAGGCGGGAGTCAAGCAGGGTTGGCGAGAGTACGTCGGGGACCGCGGCCGGATCGTGTCCATCGACCGCTACGGCGCCTCGGCCGACTACGCGCGGATCTACCAGGAGTACGGCATCACCGCTGCGGCAGTCGCCGACGCGGCGCGTGACAGCGTCCGAGAAGGGAGCAGTTCATGAGTGACCGTCTGCAGGAGCTCGCCGACTCAGGGGTGTCCATCTGGCTCGACGACCTCTCCCGGGAGCGCATCGAGACCGGCAACCTGGCCGACCTCGTGAAGGAGAAGCACGTCGTCGGCGTCACCACCAACCCGACGATCTTCGCCTCGGCGATCGCAGATGGTGAGCGTTACGACGACCAGGTCCGCAAGCTGGTGGCGGGCGGCGCCGACGTCACCAAGGTCGTCTTCGAGCTGACCACCGAGGACGTGCGCAACGCGTGCGACGTGCTGGCGCCGGTCGCGGAGACGACAGGGGCCGACGGCCGGGTCTCCATCGAGGTCGAGCCCGACCTGGCCAACGACACCGAGGGCACCGTCGACTCGGCCCGCGCGCTCTGGTCCGCTGTCGGCAAGCCCAACGCGCTGATCAAGATCCCCGCGACGAAGGAAGGACTGCCGGCCATCGCCACGGCCATCTCGGAGGGGATCAGCGTCAACGTGACCCTGATCTTCAGCACCGAGCGCTACCGCGAGGTCATGGACGCCTATCTGACCGGACTTGAGGGGGCTTTCGACGCGGGCCTCGACCTCGCCCGGATCCAGTCGGTCGCGTCGTTCTTCGTGTCCCGGGTGGACACGGAGGTCGACAAGCGCCTCGAGGCCATCGCCGAACGGAGCGGCAGCGACGACGCCCTCGCCCTGCGCGGCCAGGCGGCGATCGCCAACGCCCGGCTGGCGTACGCCGCGTTCGAGGAGGTCCTGGACTCCGACCGCTGGCGCAGGCTGCTCGAGAAGGGTGCCAACCCGCAGCGGCCGTTGTGGGCCTCCACCGGCGTCAAGAACCCCGACTACCCCGACACCCTCTACGTCACCGACCTGGTGGTCGCCGACACCGTCAACACGATGCCGGAGAAGACCCTGGAGGCCTTCGCCGACCACGGTGAGGTCCAGGGCGACCAGGTCTCCGGACGGGCCGCGGAAGCCCAAGAGGTCTTCGACGAGCTCGCCGCCGTCGGGATCGACTTCGACGACGTGCTGGTGGTGCTAGAGACCGAGGGCGTCGACAAGTTCAAGAAGTCGTGGGACGAGCTGGTCGAGACCGTCCAGAGCCAGATGGACCAGGCGTAGTGGGGCGGGTGTGACCGCTGCTGCCCGGGGCCGGCTCGCCGACCTCGCGGCGGACTTCTCGCCGGACCTGCGCGCCTGGTTCGCGGAGGACGCGCAGCGCGCCTCTTCGCTGACGTTCGAGGCCGCGGACCTCATCGTCGACCTGTCCAAGGGACTGGTCGACGGCGAGGTCCTCGTCGCGCTGCTCGACCTGGCCGAGGAGACCGGCGTCGCCACCCGACGCGACGCGATGTTCCGCGGCGAGCACATCAACGTCACCGAGGACCGGGCGGTGCTGCACACGGCACTCCGGCTGCCCGCCGATGCGACGCTGGAGGTCGACGGCCAGGACGTCGTCGCCGATGTCCACGAGGTCCTCGAGCGCGTGTACGCCTTCGCCGAGCAGGTCCGTTCCGGAGCCTGGACCGGGGTGACCGGCGAGCGGATCCGCACCGTGGTCAACATCGGCATCGGCGGCTCGGACCTCGGTCCCGTCATGGCCTACGAGGCGCTGGAGCCGTACCGGCAGGACGGCCTCGAGTGCCGGTTCATCAGCAACATCGACCCGACCGACGCGGGCACCACCCTCAAGGGCCTGGACCCGGCGACGACACTGTTCATCGTCTCCAGCAAGACCTTCGGGACGCTCGAGACGCTGACCAACGCGCGGCTGTGCAAGTCGTGGCTGCTCGACGGCCTCAGCGAGCACGACGAGAAGGAGGCCGTCGCCCGGCACTTCGTCGCCGTCTCCACCGCGCTGGACAAGGTCGAGGACTTCGGCATCGACCCGGCCAACGCGTTCGGGTTCTGGGACTGGGTGGGCGGCCGCTACTCGGTCAGCTCGGCGATCGGCACGTCGCTGGTCGTGGCGATCGGCCCGGTGCGGTTCGCCGAGTTCCTGGCCGGCCTCCACGCCATGGACGAGCACTTCCGGACCACGGACCCGGCCCGCAACGTGCCGCTCCTGATGGGGCTGATCAACGTCTGGTACGCCGACTTCCTGGGGGCCCAGACCCACGCGGTGCTGCCCTACTCGCAGCTGCTTCACCGCTTCCCGGCCTATCTCCAGCAGCTGACCATGGAGTCCAACGGCAAGAGCGTCCGCTGGGACGGCACGCAGGTCACCAGCGACACCGGCGAGGTGTTCTGGGGCGAGCCCGGCACCAACGGGCAGCACGCGTTCTACCAGCTGATCCACCAGGGCACCCGCCTGGTGCCCGCGGATTTCATCGCCTTCGCGAACCCGGCGTACCCGCTGACCGACGTCCACGACGGACAGACCAACGACGTCCACGAGCTGTTCCTTGCCAACTTCTTCGCCCAGACCCGGGCGCTGGCCTTCGGCAAGACCGCCGAGGAGGTGCGGGCGGAGGGCACCGCGGAGGAGATCGTCCCGGCCCGGGTGTTCACCGGCAACCGGCCCACCGCGTCGATCATGGCGCCGGAGCTGACCCCGGCCGTGCTGGGGCAGCTCATCGCGCTCTACGAGCACATCACCTTCACCCAGGGCGTGGTCTGGGGCATCGACAGCTTCGACCAGTGGGGGGTCGAGCTTGGCAAGCAGCTCGCCCAGCAGCTCGCCCCGGCCGTCGCCGGTGACGAGGCCGTCGCGGCCCAGCAGGACTCCTCGACCCAGGCACTGATCGCCTACTACCGGAGGCATCGCCGCTGATGACCGACATCCACGAACACGAACCGCTTATCGAGGTCCACGAGGACCGCGACCACCTGGCGGTGGCCGTCGCCGGCGAGCTGGTCGCCCGGCTCGTCGACGCGCAGGCAGACGGCGGCGTGCCCCAGATCGCCCTCACCGGCGGCTCGGTCGCCGACGCGGTCCACCGCGAGCTGCTCCGGCTGACCCATGAGAGCGAGATCGGCAGCGAGGTCGACTGGTCCCGGGTGGTCTTCTGGTGGGGCGACGAGCGGTTCGTGGAGCCGGCCTCGCCCGACCGCAACGAACGCCAGGCCCGCGAGGCGTTCCTCGACCAGGTCGACGTCGACCCGGCCCTCGTCCACCCGATGCCGTCGACGGAGTCCGCGGAGTCGGCCGAGGCCGGTGCGGCGGCGTACGCCGAGGAGCTCCGCGCCCACGGCAGCGGCACCTTCGAGATCGTGCTGCTCGGCCTGGGGCCCGACGCCCACGTCGCCTCGCTGTTCCCCGGCTATCCGCAGCTCGATGCCGACGAGATCGCGGTGGCGGTCCACGACTCCCCCAAGCCGCCGCCGGACCGGATCAGCCTGACGTTGCCCTGCCTCAACCGGGCCCGTTCGGTGTGGTTCGTGGTCAGCGGTGAGGACAAGGCCGATGCGGTCGCCCTGGCCCTGGCCGACGGCACCGACGTGCACGACGCGCCGGCGGCCGGGGTGTCAGGGCAAATCGAGACGATCTGGTTCCTCGACCGGGCCGCTGCGAGCGAGCTGTAGCGAGCGCAGCGAGCGAGGCGAGCGGCGGTCGTCGAGGAGCCCGCGCAGCGGGCGTCACGAGACGTGGTGACGGACGCTGGGACTCAAGCCCTCGGTCGTGTTGGGAGCGACAGCTCACCTGGTCTCGTGACGGCGCTAGCGCGCCTCCTCGACCAGCGCCGCCCTCGCGCGTCTCGCTCGCTGCGCTCGCTCGCCGCGCGTGGGGCTAGAAGATGATCTCGCCGGCCTTGCGGCGGGTGCGCAGCAGCTGGATCGCCTCGTCGAGGATGTCCGCCGCCTCCTTGTCGGAGCGGCGCTCCTTCACGTAGGCGAGGTGCGTCTTGTAGGGCTCGATCTTGGGCGCCGGCGGCGGGTTGTCCGAGTCGACGCTGGCGGGCAGACCGCACTTGGGGCAGTCCCAGGTCTCGGGGACGGCGGCCTCGACCGCGAAGGTGACCACGGACCGGTGTCCGTGCGAGCAGAAGTAGGTGACCGCCTGCCGGGGCGCGGACTCGCCGCGCTCCGCCTCCCCCATCGGCCCAGCGCCGACCCGGCTTCCCCGGATCGCGTTTCCACCACCAGCCATGGTGTCTTCCTCAGGCTTTCAGCTCTGGTAGGCCAGCAAGAGGCCCAAAGCGATGACACAGGCGAACCAGATGGCACCGATGCCAACGGTCAGCCGGTCGAGGTTGCGCTCGGCGACGGATGAGCCGCCCAATGAGCTGGAGACGCCGCCCCCGAACATGTCGGAGAGGCCACCCCCGCGCCCCTTGTGGAGGAGCACGAGAAGAATCATCAGCGCGCTAGAGATCATCAGCACGACGGTGAAGAACAGGTCCACGTTGGGGAATCCTACGTCAGGTTCGGTCAATCACCCGAAGGGGTGATCGAGTGGCGGGAGCGGGCCGGGTAGCCGCAGGTCAGAGGGCCGGCATGTCGTAGAAGCGGCAGATGCCGCCGAACTCGTCGGCCTGGAGGCTGGCGCCACCGACGAGGCACCCGTCGACGTCCGCCTCGGCCATGATCCCGGCGACGTTGGATGCCTTCACCGAGCCGCCGTAGAGGATGCGTACGCCGCCCGCCGCGGCATCGCCGTAGGCCTCCCGGATCTGGCCACGGATCGCCTGGCAGACCTCCTGGGCGTCCTGCGGAGTGGCCACCTCGCCGGTGCCGATGGCCCAGACGGGCTCGTAGGCGACCACCAGGCCGGCGACCTGCTCGGCGGTGAACCCGGCCAGCGAGCCCTCGACCTGCGACATCGTGTAGGGCACGTGCTCGCCGGCCTGCCGGACCTCCAGGCCCTCACCCACGCACACGATGGGGGTCATGTCGGCGCCCAGCGCCTTGTGCGCCTTGGCGTTGACCACCTCGTCGGTCTCCGCGTGGTGCTCGCGCCGCTCGGAGTGACCGACGACGACGTAGGAGCAGCCCAGCTTGGCGAGCATCGAGGCGGAGATCTCACCGGTGAACGCGCCGGAGTCCTGCGTCGAGACGTCCTGGGCGCCGTACTTGATGGAGAGCCGGTCGCCGTCGACGAGCGTCTGCACCGAGCGGATGTCGGTGAACGGCGGCACGACCACCACCTCGACACGCCCGTAGTCGTGCTTCTTGTCGTCCAGCGTCCAGGCGAGCTTCTGGACCAGCACCACCGCTTCCTGGTGGTTGAGGTTCATCTTCCAGTTGCCCGCCATCAGCGGAGTACGAGTGGTTGCCATCTGGTTCTCTCGTGTCGGGGGGCTGGGACAGGGTGCCAGCCCGGGGGTCCACGGGGGCGGAGCCCCCGTGCATCAGTCTTCGAGTACAGCGATACCGGGGAGGGTCTTGCCCTCGAGGAACTCCAGGCTTGCGCCACCACCGGTGGAGATGTGGCCGAACGCGTCGTCGGCGAAGCCCAGCTTGCGGACCGCCGCGGCCGAGTCACCGCCACCGACGACGGACAGCCCGCCCTTGGCGGTCACCTCGGTCAACGCCTCGGCCACCGCCCGGGTTCCGTCGGCGAACGCCGCAGTCTCGAAGACCCCCATCGGGCCGTTCCAGAACACGGTGGCGGCCTCGGCGACGATCTCGGCGAAGTCACGGCCGGAGTCCGGGCCGATGTCGAGCCCGAGCGCGTCGGCCGGGATCTCGTCGGCGGGGACGACCTGCGGCTGCGCCTCGCGGTCGGCGGAGGGGAATGCTGTGTCGACCACGATGTCGGTCGGCAGGACGATCCGCACGCCCGACTCCTCGGCGCGGGCCAGGTAGGCCTTGCAGGTCTCGACCTGGTCGTCCTCGAGGAGGCTCTTGCCCACCTCGTGGCCCTCGGCGGCAAGGAACGTGAAGACCATTCCCCCACCGATGAGCAGGGAGTCCGCCTTGTCCAGGAGGTTGTCGATCACCCCGAGCTTGTCCGAAACCTTCGAGCCGCCCAGGACCACCGCGTAGGGCCGCCGAGGGTCCTCCGTCAGCCGGCGCATCACCTCCAGCTCCGCCGCGACCAGGCCGCCCATGGCGTGCGGGAGCCGCTGCGCCACGTCGTAGACCGAGGCCTGCTTGCGGTGCACCACCCCGAAGCCGTCGCTGACGAACGCGTCGGCCAGGGCCGCGAGCTCGTCGGCGAACGCGCCTCGCTCGGCATCGTCCTTGCTCGTCTCGCCCTGGTTGAACCGGACGTTCTCCAGCACCGCGACGTCCCCGTCGCCCAGCCCGCCGACTACCGCCCGGGCGGACTCGCCGACCGTGTCGGTCGCGAACGCCACCGGCCTGCCGAGCAGCTCACCCAGCCGTCCGGCGACCGGACGGAGGCTGTAGCGCTCCTCGGGGGCGCCCTTGGGCCGGCCGAGGTGTGCGGTGACGACGACGCGCGCACCGGCCTCGGCCAGCGCCTGGATCGTCGGCAGGCTCGCCCGGATCCGGCCCTCGTCGGTGATCCGCGCACCGTCCAGGGGCACGTTGAGGTCGGAGCGGACCAGGACGCGCTTTCCCGCGACCTCGCCGAGCCCGGCGTACTCCCCCATGGTCAGAGCGTCTTGCCGACGTACTCGATCAGGTCGACCAGCCGGTTGGAGTAGCCCCACTCGTTGTCGTACCAGCCGACGACCTTGACCTGGTTGCCGATGACCTTGGTGAGCGGCGCATCGAAGATGCAGGACGCCGGGTCGGTGGTGATGTCGCTGGAGACGATCGGGTCCTCGCTGTAGCGCAGGATGCGTCCGTCGGCGGCCGCCTTGACCACCGCGTTGACCTCCTCGACGGTGGTCTCCCGGCCGGCCTCGAAGGTGAGGTCGGTGGCCGAGCCGGTCGGCACCGGCACGCGCAGCGCGTAGCCGTCGAGCTTGCCCTTGAGCTCGGGGAGGACCAGGCCGATGGCCTTGGCGGCACCCGTCGAGGTCGGGACGATGTTGGTCGCCGCGGAGCGGGCCCGACGCAGGTCCTTGTGGGGACCGTCGAGCAGGTTCTGGTCACCGGTGTAGGCGTGCACCGTGGTCATCAAGCCCTTGACGATCCCGAACTCGTCGTTGAGGACCTTGGCCATCGGGGCCAGGCAGTTGGTCGTGCACGAGGCGTTGGAGATGATCGTGTGCGCGGCCGGGTCGTAGTCGCCCTCGTTGACGCCCATCACGACGGTGACGTCCTCGTTCTTCGCGGGGGCGGAGATGATGACCTTCTTGGCGCCGCCGTCGACGTGCGCACGGGCCTGCACCGCGTCGGTGAAGAAGCCGGTGGACTCGATGACGACGTCGGCGCCGACGCCGGCCCAGTCCAGCTTGGCCGGGTCGCGCTCCTCGAAGACCTTGAAGGTGTGGCCGGCGGCGCTGATCTCGGTGTCGGTGTGGGTCACGTCGCCGTCGAGCCGGCCCAGGATCGAGTCGTACTTCAGCAACGTCGCCAGCGTCTTGTTGTCGGTGAGGTCGTTGGCGGCCACGATCTCGATGTCGGCACCCGAGGCCACCGCGGCCCGGAAGAAGTTGCGGCCGATGCGGCCGAAGCCGTTGATGCCTACGCGCACAGTCACGATCAGTTGCTCCTGGAGGTGGATGGAACGTTCAAACCGACCCTATAGGCCAGCCGCCTCCAGGGCGTCCGCGGTCCGGCGTACGTGCGAGTAACCGCGTTCAGTCCACCGCGGGGACCGCGGTGCCGAGGATCCCGCAGTCGTCCTTCGTGTTGTAGGGGTTGTCGATAACGATGATGTGCGCCGAGACCGACACGACCGGTGTGTCGTTGTCGACCCCCCGCAGCTGCACCGTGCCACTCAGCTCCAGGAACGAGGTCGCGTCCGTGGACTCGGCGCTCAGCACGTCTGTGTCGGTGCCGACCACGTACCTGTCGACCTTGCTGGTGACCGGACCGTCGTTGATCGACTGGAACTGGCTGACGGCGGCGATCGAGCTCGGGCCGCTGACCGTCAGGTAGGCGGTCGCCGCCGCCGGGCTGCTCACACAGCGGAGGGCGAACGAATAGCCCAGGACGCTGCCGAGCGCCGCGGTACCAGTGCCGTGCAAGGCCCCGCTGAGTCTCTTCGCCGAAATCCCGGCGGGTCCGGCTGGTCCCGGTGGGAGCTGACCTTCCCTGAAGTCCTTGGCTCTCAGGGAACCGTCCTTGATCTCGGCACTGCGGACAGCGTTGGACCGGATCTGGTCGGGACCCACGCTGTTGCGTGGCAACGACGCCGCGTACGCCGTCCCCGACATGGCTACGACGAGCGCGAGAAGGCCCAGTGGCTGCTGGGAGATGACCCGGCGGAAGCGTGGGAACACGCGCCGAGACTAGGCTCGGTCAGCCTTCGTCGGCCAGCATCTCCGGGGTCAGCGACGCCTCCGTGTCCGGGATGCCGAGCTCCTCGGCGCGACGGTCGGCCATCGCGAGGAGGCGCCGGATCCGGCCGGCGATCGCATCCTTGGTGAGCACGGGGTCGTGCAGCTGTCCGAGCTCCTCGAGCGAGGCCTGCTTGTGCTCCAGGCGGAGGTCGCCGGCCTGGCGCAGGTGGTCGGGGATCTCGTCGCCGAGGATCTCCAGGGCCCGCTCGACGCGCGCGCCGGCCGCCACGGCGGCCCGGGCCGACCGGCGCAGGTTGGCGTCGTCGAAGTTCGCGAGCCGGTTGGCCGTGGCGCGGACCTCGCGACGCATCCGGCGTTCCTCCCAGGCCATCAGCGACTCGTGGGCGCCCAACCGGGTGAGGAGCTGGCCGATCAGGTCGCCGTCGCGGAGCACGACCCGGTCGACGCCCCGCACCTCGCGCGCCTTGGCTTGGATGCCCAGTCGACGGGCCACCCCGACCAGCGCCAGGGCGGCCTCGGGGCCGGGGCAGGTGACCTCCAGCGAGGACGACCGCCCGGGCTCGGTCAGCGACCCGTGGGCCAGGAACGCACCCCGCCATGCGGCCACCGCGTCGCAGCCCCCACCGGAGACGACGGCCGGCGGCAGGCCACGGACGGGACGGCCCCGTTGGTCGAGCAGACCGGTCTGGCGGGCCAGCGCCTCGCCGTCCTTGACCACCCGGACGAGGTAGCGGCTCCCCTTGCGGATCCCGCTTCCCTGCACCATGACGACGTCGGACTGGTGGCCGTAGACCTCGGCGACGTCGGTGCGCAGCCGCCGGGCGGCGGCGCCGGTGTCGAGCTCGGCCTCGACGACGATCTTGCCGTTGACGATGTGCAGCCCGCCGGCGAAGCGCAGCATGGTCGCCACCTCGGCCTTGCGGCAGCAGGTCTTGGTCGTCTGGGTGCTGGCCAGCTCGGACTTCACCTGCGCCGTCATCGCCATGGGCCGATCCTCGCACGCACGTCAACAACCCTTTACGGGCTGAGGATCGAGGCGAATGCGGCGGCCAGCTTGGCCGGGTCGTGGCGGGCGCTGCCCGGGCTCTCGGCCACGTCGTGGACCGCGAGCGAGGCGCCGTAGGCCGACACGACGTCGGCCAGCTCCGCGAGCTCCTGGGCCGGGCCGCCGGCGTCCACGAGCACCGTGTGCACCTTGAGGTCGGGGGCGTGCTCGGCCAGGACCGCCAGGTGGTCGGCCGGCGCGAAGCCGGTGGTCTCCCCCGCCTCGTCGACCAGGTTGAGCACCACGATCACCCGGGCGTCGGTGCTGACTATCGCCCGGCGCAGGGCCGGGACGAGAAGGTGCGGGATGACGGAGGTGAACCACGATCCCGGGCCGAGCACCACCCAGTCGGCGGCGGCGATCGCCTCCAGGGCGGCGGGGGCGGCCGGGGGGTCCGCGGGCACCAGGGCGATGGAGTCGATGACGCCCTCGGTGGTCGCGACCTCGACCTGGCCGCGGACCGGGGTGAGCCGGTCAGGGTCTCCGGGCACAAGCCCCCGGACCTCGGCGGTGATGTCCATGGGGGTCAGGGCCATCGGCAGCACGCGGCCGGTCGCACCGAGCAGCCGGCCGACGTAGTCCAGGGCGTCGACGTGGTCGCCGAGCAGCTCCCAGAGCCCGACGATGAGCAGGTTGCCGACGACGTGGCCGTTCATGTCGCCCTCACCGGCGAACCGGTGCTGAAGCACCTTGGACCAGGTGACCCCCCAGTCATCGGTGCCGCAGAGTGCCGCCAGGGCCATCCGCAGGTCACCAGGGGGCAGGACGCCGAACTCGCCGCGCAGCCGCCCGGACGAACCGCCGTTGTCGGCGACCGTGACGACCGCGGTGAGGTCGTCGACCACGAGCTCGTCGACGAGCAGGCGCAGCGCGGAGAGGGAGGCGTGCAGCCCGTGGCCACCGCCGAAGGCGACGACGGACTGGGCGACCTCACGGGGAGTTGGGCTCATTCGCGGCCCAGGTCCCGGTGCACGGCACGGGCCTCGACCCCGCGCTCGGTGAGCCGGCGCACCAGCTCCTCGGCCATCGCGACGCTGCGGTGCTTGCCACCGGTGCAGCCGATCGCCACCTGCGCGAACCGCTTGCCCTCGCGCAGGTAACCGTCGGCCACGCCCGCGATCAGGTCGGTGTAGGTCGCCAGGAACTCCTCGGCGCCCTCCTGGCCAAGCACGTAGTCGGCCACGGCCGCGGACCGGCCGGTCTGCGGCCGCAGCTCGGGGATCCAGTGGGGGTTGGGCAGGAACCGCATGTCCGCGACGTAGTCGGCGTCCACGGGGATGCCGTACTTGAAGCCGAAGCTCACCACGCTCACCCGCAGCCGGACCGTCTCCGGAGTGCCGAACTCCTCGGCGATCCGGTCGGTGAGCTGGTGGACGTTGAGGGCCGAGGTGTCGATCACCAGGTCGGCATCCGCCCGCAGGGAGGCGAGGACGACGCGCTCCATCTGGAGACCGTCGAGCAGGCGCCCGTCGCCCTGGAGCGGGTGTGGCCGCCGGGCCGCCTCCTGCCGCCGGACCAGCACCTCGTCGGTGGCCTCGAGGAAGACCAGGGTCGCGTGCCGGCCCGTGGCCCCGTGGGCCAGGTTGGCCTCGAGGGAGGCGAAGAACGAGCCCGAGCGGACGTCGACGACCACGGCGATCGGCTGCTCCGGGCCGCGGCTCTCGTCGACCAGCGCGACCACGTCCTTGAGCAGGCTCGGCGGCAGGTTGTCGACGACGTAGAACCCGAGGTCCTCGAGCTCCTTGGCCGCCGTGCTGCGCCCGGCACCGGTCATGCCGGTGACCACCACGAGCTCGCCCGGTCTCATTCGTCGATCTCCCCTGTCGCGGTGTTGACGGACACGCCGCGGCCTGCGGGGCCGGCGTTGCCGCTGGTTGCGAGGACAGCCTCCTTGATGGCACCTGCGGTGCGCATCCCGATGCCCGGGACCTGGGCGATGTCGTCGGCGCTGGCCTCGCGCAGCTTCTTCAACGACCCGAAGTGCTTGAGCAGGGTCTTGCGGCGGACCTCTCCGAGGCCGGGCACGTCGTCGAGCATGCTCTCGACCATCGACTTGGACCGGCGGCCGCGGTGGTGGGTGATCGCGAAGCGGTGGGCCTCGTCCCGCACCCGCTGGAGCAGGTAGAGACCCTCCGACGAACGACGAAGGATGACGGGGTCCTCCTGGCCGGGCAACCAGACCTCCTCGAGGCGCTTGGCCAGGCCGCAGACCGGGATGTCGTCGATGCCGAGCTCGTCGAGTGCGCGCTGGGCGGCCGCCACCTGGGGCGCGCCTCCGTCGACGACGACCAGCCCGGGCGCGTAGGCGAACTTGCGCGGGCGGCCGGTCTCCGGATCGACCAGCATCGGGCCGGTGGTCTCGTCCCCCGGCCGCAGCTCGCTGCGGGCCTGCTCGTCGAGCAGCCGCCGGAACCGCCGGGTGATCACCTCGTGCATCGCGGCGACGTCGTTCTGGCCGACTGGTTCGGTGCCTGAGCCCTTGATCACGAACCGGCGGTATTCGCTCTTGCGCGCCAACCCGTCCTCGAACACGACCATCGACGCGACGACCTCGGTGCCCTGCAGGTTGGACACGTCGTAGCACTCGATCCGCAGCGGCACCTCGTCCAGCCCGAGCGACTGCTGGAGCTCCTCCAGGGCCAGGTTGCGGGTGGTGAGGTCGCTGGCGCGCTTGGTCTTGTGGAGCGCGAGGGACTGGCCGGCGTTGCGGGCGACGGTCTCCTGCAACGCCTTCTTGTCGCCGCGCTGCGGCACCCGGATGCGCACCCGGCTCCCCCGCAGGTCGCCGAGCAGCTGCTCGAACGTCGCCACGTCCGGCGGCAGCGCCGGCACCAGGATCTCCCGTGGGATCGAGTCGGGGTCCGCCCCTGCATAGAGCTGGAGCAGGAAGTCCTCGACGAGCTCGGCAGTCCCGCCCTCCTCGACGCGGTCGGCGACCCAGCCCCGCTGGCCGCGCACCCGTCCGCCGCGCACGTAGAAGATCTGCACCGCCACCTCGAGCGGGTCCTCGGCCAGCGCCACGACGTCGGCGTCGGCACCGTCACCGAGGACGACCGCCTGCTTCTCCAGCGCCCGGTTGATGGCGCCCAGGTCGTCGCGGAGCCGGGCGGCCCGCTCGTAGTCCTCGGCGTCCGAGGCGGCGTACATCTCCTTCTCGATGCGCCGGATGAACGGCCGGGTCTGCCCCGCCATGAAGTCGCAGAAGTCGTCGACGATCTCCCGGTGCTCCTCGGCGGTGACGTTGCCGACGCACGGGGCCACGCACTTGCCGATGTAGCCGAGCAGACAGGGTCGGCCGATCTGGCTGGAGCGCTTGAACACCCCGTTGCTGCACGAGCGCATCGGGAAGACCCGCAACAGGATGTCGACGGTCTCCCGGATCGCCCAGGCGTGACTGTAGGGGCCGAAGTAGCGGGTGCCCTTGCGCTTCGCGCCCCGCCCGACCATCACGCGCGGGAACTCGTCGCCCACGGTCACCGCCAACCACGGGTAGGACTTGTCGTCGCGGTACTTGACGTTGAACCGCGGGTCGAACTCCTTGATCCAGGAGTACTCGAGCTGGAGAGCCTCGACCTCGGTGTTGACCACCGTCCACTCCACGCTGGCACCGGTGGTGACCATCGCGGCGGTGCGCTGGTGGAGGTTGCCGAGGTCCTGGAAGTAGGACGACAGCCGGGCGCGCAGGTTCTTGGCCTTGCCGACGTAGATCACCCGGCCCAGGGCGTCCCGGAACCGGTAGACGCCCGGCTGGGTCGGGATCGACCCCGGCTCCGGGCGGTAGTCGGCAGGCACGCAACAACCCTACGGCGGCCCGCCGACGGCGCGAGGCGGCGCGGCCTAAGAACTCTCTCACCCCGAGTTTGGCCGGATTTGAGGTCCGGACAACATTCGCGTCCCTAGCGTGAGCCGTCCTATCACCCCGCTGAGGAGCCAAGATGACCAGCACGCCCCCCACCACTCGCCGTCGCGCCACTGCCTACTTCGCCGCCGGGCTGGCCGGCATCGCAGTCCCGCTGTCCCTGGGCTCGTTGTCCTCCGACGCGGTTGCCGGTATGCGCGACTCCGACCACGACGGGATGCCGAACCGCTGGGAGGCCCGCCACGGGCTCAACCCACACCAGGCCAACGCCAAGAAGGACGCTGACCACGACGGGCTGAAGAACCTGGGTGAGTTCAAGAAGGGCACCGACCCTCAGGACGAGGACACGGACGGTGACGGTCACGACGACGGCGACGAGGTGCACGACCACAGCACGTCCACGCACGTCGACGACCCGGATACCGACGACGACGGCACCAGCGACGGCGACGAAGACGCAGACCACGACGGCATCGACAACGAGGATGCAGACGACAGCGACGAGACCTGCGTGGCCGACGACGACGACAGCGACGACGATGGCGTCGCCGACGAGGACGAGGCAGAGCACGGAACGAGCCCGGACGACCCCGACTCCGACGATGACGGCACTTCCGACGGGGACGAGGACTCCGACGATGACGGCGTGGACGACGAGGACGCCGACGACAGCGTGGACGACGACTGCGACGACGCGGACGAGGACGCCGACGACGAGGGCGGCGCGAACAGCCGGCTGGTGACGTACGTCGTGCGCTGATCGCGCGTGGGGTCGGGACTCGCTGAGAGGCCCGACCCCGCGACAGCCCGACTACGCCAGGACGATGGAGTCGCCGTCGATGGTGATGGCGACCTCCTTGAGCGGAGAGGTCGCCGGGCCGGCGTCCGGTGACCCGTCCTCGATCGAGAACTTGCTGCCGTGGCACGGGCAGTTGATGGTGCCGTCGGACACGGACTCGACCTGACAGCCCTGGTGGGTGCAGGTCGAGCTGAAGGCCTTGAACTCGCCCTCGCTGGGCTGGGTCACAACGACCTGCTCGTCGGCGAAGATCGAGCCGCCGCCCACCTCGATGTCCGACGTCGAGGCGAGCGCGTCGCCGCCGGACCCTCCCGCCGAGCTCTCGGCCGGGCTGGGGGTGGCGCCGCCGGAGCTCGAACCCGAGCCCGGGTCGCTCGTGGTGTCACTGGTGCTGTCGCTGGCGCTGCCGGTGTCGCCGTCGTCGCCGCAGGCGGCGAGCAACGGGAGGCTGAGACCGGCGGTGGCCAGCCCGGTCACGGTGCGGCGGGAGACCCGAGTCATGGTTGAAACCTTAGCCAGTTGTTGCTGCGGGCCGACTGAGGCCCAGATGTGAGTTCGCTGAGAAGGCCCTCACGCGCTCCTGCGAGCCGCCGACTTCTTCGACGGAGCGGCCTTCTTCGCCGGAGCCTTCTTGGCGCCGGCCTGGCGTGTCCGCTTGGGTTGGGCCGCCTCACGTCCGTCGAGAATCGGTCTGAGGAACTGGCCGGTGTAGCTCTCCGGGTTGGCCGCCACGGCCTCGGGGGTGCCCTCGGCGACGACGGTGCCGCCGCGGGAGCCGCCCTCGGGGCCCATATCGACGATCCAGTCGGCAGTCTTGATGACGTCGAGGTTGTGCTCGATCACCAGCACGGTGTTGCCCTGGTCGACCAGGCGGCCGAGGACCAGCAGCAGCTTGCGGATGTCCTCGAAGTGGAGGCCGGTCGTCGGCTCGTCGAGCACGTAGACGGTGCCGCCGGTCGACCGTTTCTGGAGCTCGGACGACAGCTTCACACGCTGCGCCTCGCCGCCGGACAGCGTCGTGGCCGGCTGACCGAGCCGGACGTAGCCCAGCCCCACCTCGACCAGGGTCTTCATGTGGCGGGCGATCGGCGGCACTGCGGCGAAGAAGTCGACCGCCTCCTCGATCGGCATGTCGAGGACCTCGGCGATGGTCTTGCCCTTGTAGTGCACCTCGAGCGTCTCGCGGTTGTAGCGGGCGCCGTGGCAGACCTCGCAGGGGACGTAGACGTCGGGGAGGAAGTTCATCTCGATCTTGATCGTGCCGTCGCCGGCGCACGCCTCGCAGCGTCCACCCTTGACATTGAACGAGAACCGGCCCTGGAGGTAGCCGCGCATCTTGGCCTCGGGGGTCGAGGCGAAGAGCTTGCGGATGTGGTCGAACACGCCGGTGTAGGTCGCCGGGTTGGACCGCGGGGTGCGCCCGATCGGCGACTGGTCGACGTGGATCACCTTGTCGACGTTGTCGACGCCGGTGATCGTCCGGTGTCGCCCCGGCACCGTGCGCGAGCGGTAGATCTGCTTGGCGAGCGAGGTGTAGAGGATGTCGTTGACCAGCGTGGACTTGCCCGAGCCGGAGACTCCGGTGACGGCGACGAACAGCCCGAGGGGGAAGGTGACGTCGACGTCCTGGAGGTTGTGCTCCCGGGCGCCGAGCACGGCCAGCTCGCGGCCCGGGGTGCGCGGGCGGCGGACGGCCGGGACCGGGATCTCACGACGGCCGGAGAGGTATTGGCCGGTGATCGAGTCGGGGTGCTCGTAGAGCCCCTGGACGGTGCCGCTGTGGACCACCTGGCCACCGTGCTCACCAGCCCCCGGCCCGATGTCGACGACCCAGTCGGCGGTCTTGATGGTGTCCTCGTCGTGCTCGACGACGATCAGGGTGTTGCCGAGGTCCTTGAGCCGGACCAGCGTCTCGATGAGCCGCTGGTTGTCCCGCTGGTGGAGCCCGATCGAGGGCTCGTCGAGGACGTAGAGGACGCCCACCAGGCCGGCCCCGATCTGGGTGGCGAGCCGGATCCGCTGGGCCTCGCCACCGGACAGCGACCCGGAAGGACGGTCGAGGGAGAGGTAGTCGAGGCCGACGTCGAGCAGGAAGTTGAGACGCTCCTGGATCTCCTTGAGCACCCGTTCGCCGATCTGACGCTCGCGGGCGCTCAGGTCGACATTGCGGAGGAATTCGGCAGACTCGTTGATGGGCATCGCGCAGACGTCGGCGATGTTGAGACCGGCTGGGCCGTTGACAGGGTCCTTGGGACCCAGCGTCACGGCCATCGAGACCGGCTTGAGCCGGCTCCCCTTGCACACCGGGCACGGCACCTCGCGCATGAAGCCCTCGAAGCGCTCGCGGCTGGTGTCGGACTCCGCCTCGCGGTGCCGGCGCTCGATGTAGGTGCGCACGCCCTCGAACTCGGCGTAGTAGGCGCGCTTGCGCCCGTAGCGGTTGGTGGTGACGACGTGGACCTTGGTGGAGTGGCCGTCGAGGAGCGACTGCTGGGCCTTGGCCGGGAGGTCCTCCCACGGCGTGTTGAGGTCGAAGCCGAGCTCGTCACCCAGGGCGCCCATCAGGCGGAGGAAGTAGTCGGCGACGTGGGCCATGCTCCACGGCTGGATGGCGCCCTCCCCCAGCGTCGCGCCCGGGTCGGGCACCACCAGCTCGGGGTCGACCTCCATGCGGGTGCCGAGGCCGTGGCACTCCGGGCAGGCGCCGAACGGGCTGTTGAACGAGAAGGAGCGCGGCTCGAGCTCGTCGGTGTCGATGGTGTGGTCGTTGGGGCACGACATCTTCTCGCTGAACCGGAGCTCGCGGTGGGGGTCCTTGGGGTCCAGGTCGACGAAGTCGAAGGTGATCAGACCGCCCGCCAGGCCGAGCGCGGTCTCCACCGAGTCGGTGAGCCGGCGCTTGGACGACTCCTTGACCGCCAGTCGGTCGACGACCACCTCGATGGTGTGTTTCTTCTGCTTGTCGAGCTTGGGTGGATCGTCGAGGCCGTGGGTCTCGCCGTCCACGCGGGCGCGGGAGAAGCCCTGGGTCTGGAGCTGCTTGAACAGCTCGACGTACTCCCCCTTGCGGCCGCGGATGACGGGGGCGAGCACCTGGAACCGGGCACCCTCCTCGAGGGTGAGCACCCGGTCGACGATCTGCTGCGGCGTCTGCCGCTCGATCGGCGCGCCGCAGACGGGGCAGTGGGGGCGGCCGGCGCGGGCGTAGAGCAGCCGGAGGTAGTCGTAGACCTCGGTGATCGTGCCGACCGTCGAGCGCGGGTTCTTGGACGTCGACTTCTGGTCGATCGACACCGCCGGGGACAGGCCCTCGATGAAGTCGACATCGGGCTTGTCCATCTGGCCGAGGAACTGGCGGGCGTAGGCCGACAGCGACTCGACGTAGCGCCGCTGGCCCTCGGCGAAGATCGTGTCGAAGGCGAGGGAGGACTTCCCAGAACCGGACAGGCCGGTGAACACGATCAGCGAGTCCCGCGGCAGGTCGAGTGAGATGTCCTTGAGGTTGTGCTCCCGGGCACCCCGGATGATCAGCTGATCCGCCACGTCGCCAACTCTGTCACGGGCCGCCGACAGTCCTGAATCCGTCGCCTCAAAGGGTGGTGCACGATGGGCGCATGACCGACTCTCCCGCCTACGCCGAGGTGGTCCACCTGCTGGAGTCCGCGACCCGGCGGCTGGTCCGCACCGTCGACGCGATGGCCGACTTCCAGTTCGCCGAGCCCAGCCTGCTGCCCGGCTGGACCCGCGGTCACGTCGTCGCCCACCTGGTCCTCAACGCCGAGGGCCTCGCCGGTGCCCTGGAAGGGGTGCGTGAGCACCGCGCAGTGCCGATGTATGCCTCCCAGGAGGCCCGGGACGGGGATATCGACCGGCTGTCCGGCGCTGACCCAGCCGTCCTGCGAGACCGGCTGCTGGGGTCGACCTCCGCCATCCACGAGGGCGTCGAGGAACTCCCCGAGGAGCTCTACGGCGGCCGGATCGAGCGGACCCCCGGCAGCGACCGCACGTTCACCGCCGGCCGGGTCGGTGAGATGCGGCTGCGCGAGGTGGAGATCCACCACGCCGACCTGGACCTCGCCTACACGTGGGCCGACTGGCCGAGCGACTTCACGGTCCTGCTCCTCGACAACCGCAGCACGGTGCACGACGGACCGCCGTTCACCGCGCACGCGGTCGACCTCGGCCGGTCCTGGTCGTTCGGCCCAGCCGAAGAGAAGGGTGGTCCCACCGTGTCCGGCCCTGGCCCGCTGCTGGCATGGTGGGCAACGGGCCGGGACCCCGGCGACGGGTTGACCAGCGACGACGGCGAACTGCCGAGGATGGAGGCGTGGTGACCATGGCTGACGACTACACCGGTGAGGTCAAGCCGGGCGGCGGCCCCCAGGTTCGCGAGCTCGAGCACCTGACGATCACCAAGGTCGCCGTCGACGAGCAGATGTCCAACAACGCCTACCTGCTGCGCTGCAAGCACACCGGCGACCAGGTCCTCATCGACGCCGCCGCCGAGCCCGAGATCCTGCTCCCGCTCGTCGGCGACGGCGGGCTGGCCGCCGTGGTCACCACCCACCAGCACTGGGACCACCACCGGGCCCTGAAGGCGCTCGTCGAGGCGACCGGCGCGGAGCCGGTCGCGGGCGAGCCCGATGCGGACGCGATCACCGAGCAGACCCAGGTCGATGTCGACCGCCGGGTCGGCGACGGTGACACCGTCGCGGTCGGCGACTGCGCCCTCGAGGTCATCCGCGTCACCGGCCACACGCCGGGCTCGATCTGCCTGCTCTACAGCGACCCGTCGGGCCACCCGCACCTGTTCACCGGCGACTCGCTCTTTCCCGGCGGCGTCGGCAACACCTTCGGCGACGCCGCGGCCTTCCAGCAGCTCATCGACGACGTCGAGGCCAAGCTGTTCGCCCGGCTGCCCGACGACACGTGGTTCTACCCCGGCCATGGCAACGACTCGACGCTCGGCGTCGAGCGGCCGCACCTGCAGGAGTGGCGCGACCGGGGCTGGTAGCTCAGCCCAGCGCCCGCCGGCCGATCAGCTCGAGGGTGGCCTCGGGCGTGAGCGGGTGGAACGGGCCGCCTCGGACGTCGCGGTAGGCGCGCTCGATCGGTGAGCCGCGGAAGAACGCCGACCCACCGGCCACCTCGAGGGCGATGTCGACCACGGCCCGGGCCTCGTTGACGGCGTGCCGCTTGGCGAGCATCACCGTCTCCAGGGTCGCCTCGTCGGCCGCCGGGTCCTCACCGATCTCGTCGACCGCCGAGAGCAGCGCCCAGAGCGCGACTCGGAGCCGCGACCGCATCTCACCGATCTGGCGCACCGCACCGGGCTTGGCGAGGCGGTTCGCCTCGTCGCAGGCCCCGGCGGCGACACCCAGGTAGGCCGCACCGGCCAGTGGCGCGAAATGGATGGCCGCAACCAGGAGCGGGCCGGTCAGCTCGCCGTACGGCCTGGTGCCGGCGACCTTCTCGGCCGGCACGAAGACGTCCTCGAGGACCAGGTCGTGGCTGGCCGTGCCGCGCATGCCGAGGGTGTCCCAGGTCTCGACGATCGAGACTCCCGGAGCGGACAGCGGTACGCCGGCGTGCAGGACGGTGGCGCCCGGGCCTGGCTCGCCCAGCACCGCGCAGGTCGAGACCACTCCCGCGACCGGCGCCTGGGAGCAAAACACCTTGCGGCCCGAGAACAGGTAGCCGCCTTCGACCTCGGTGGCGACCGTCGTGGGCGCGACCCAGTCCGAGCCGCCGCTGGTCGCCATCACCAGGCCGTCGGCGACCTTCGCCAGCACGCCGTCGGCGTCGGGGGCCCCGCGCCGGCGCCGCCAGCACTGCACGAGAGTCAGGTAGTGGTGCATGGTCGAGGAGAGCGCGGCGGCACCCGAGTGCTTGCCGAGCTCGTGCTGGGCCAGGACGAGCTGGCGCATGGTCGCTCCGGCCCCGCCGAGCTCGGCCGGCACGGCGAGCCGCAGGTAGCCGGCCGCGTGCATGGCGTCGTAGGCCTCGGTCACGAACGTCGCGTCGCGGTCGTGGCCGGCGTCGTGCTCGGCAGCGACCCGGCCCATCTCGGCGGCAAGGGCCACGATGTCGGCGTCGGTCAGGGACTGGGCTGTTGCGGGAGCGGTTGCGGGAGCGGTTGCGGGAGCGGTCTCGGGAGCGGTCTCGATGAGTGTCATGCCGCCAGGTTGGGCTCGACACGGGCCGGGGACTAGTTCCGAAACTGAACCGGCTGGGCGATGATCGGGACATGACCCGGTACGGGCAGTACTGCCCGATCACGCGCTCCCTGGAGATCCTGGGCGACCGCTGGACGCTGCTCATCGTCCGCGACCTGCTCGTGGGGGCCCGCCGGTTCAACGAGATCGCCCGCGGCCTCCCTGGGATGTCGCGGGCAATCTTGTCCAAGCGGCTCGACCAGCTCGATCGGGCCGGGCTCGTCCACCGCACGGACGAGGGTTACGAGCCGACGCTGGCGTGCGAGGAGCTGAGGCCGATCATCTTCGGGCTGGCCGAGTGGGGTGCCCGCTGGGCCTTCAGCGAGCCCCGCGAGGACGAGCTCGACCCGACCGTGCTGATGTGGTGGATCCGCGGCGGTATCGATCCTGAACCGTTCGGCGACCGCCGGGTGGTGCTGCACGTCGTGCTCCCGGAGGGCCGGCGCACCCGCTTCTGGTTCGTCATCGAGAAGCACGACGTCTCCCTGTGCTTCAACGACCCCGGTCACGAGGTCGACCTGCTCCTGGAGTCCGAGCTCGGCACGCTCTACCAGATGTGGGAGGGCGTCTTCGAGCTGCGCAGCGCCCTGCGCGACGGCCTGATCCGGCTCACCGGCCGGCGGGACCTGGTGCTGGTCTTCCCCGAGGCACTGAAGTTCTCCCCCGTGGCGCCCTACGTCCGTCGAGCCCTGGCGCGGCCGATCGATGCGTGAGGCACCACTGGCCCTGGCCGCGCTCGTCGGCTGGCTGCCGTTCCTGTGGCGTCCCCTCAGCCCGGACGAGGGCGGCTATCTCATCATCGCCTCGCAGTGGGGGCCTGGCTCGTCCCTGTACGGCGACTACTGGGTCGACCGTCCCCCGGTCCTGATCGGACTCTTTGCACTCGCCGACGGCATCGGCGACCCGTGGGCGCTGCGGCTGCTGGGCTGCGGGGCCGTCCTCCTCACGGTGCTGCTCGCGGCGGTCATCGGCAGGCTGGCCGCGCCCGCCACCCGGATCGGCCCGCTGCTGACCGCCGGCACCGCGGCGACCTTCGCCGCCACGCCCCTCTTCGGTGGGAGCGTGGTCCACGGGGAGCTGTTGGCCCTGCCCTTCGTCATGGCGGGTCTCGCGGCGGTGATCGCGGCGTCGACGGCCAGGTCGGACGTGCAAGCGCTGACCCTCTCGACCGCGGCCGGAGTCGCGGGTGCCCTGGCCGCTCTCACCAAGCAGAGCCAGCTCGACGTCTTCGTCGCGGTCCTCGTGCTCGCCCTGGTGACGCGGCGCCGCCGGCTGCTGGTCGGCGCACTCGCCGGCGCCGGGCTCACGGTGCTGGTCGCGCTGCAGGTCAGCCAGGACCTCGGCACGCCCGCCGGTGAGCTGTGGAGCGCCGTGGTCACCTTCCGCGGTGACGCCGCGCAGGTGATCGCGGCGGCGTCGACCGAGACCACGCCACGCCGGTTCGCGGGCATGATCGGCGCCCTGGTCGCCAGCGCGGCGCCGTTCGTCGCGGTCGGGCTCCTGGTCAGGCTGCGCGGCCCGGCGACGTACGGCGTCGGCGACCTGCGTCGTCCCGCGGTCGCGGTGCTCGGCTGGGAGCTCTTCGTGGTGCTCCTGGGGGGCAGCTTCTGGCTGCACTACCTGATGGGGCTGGTGCCCGGTCTGGTGCTCCTGGCGGCTGCCGCGTCGCAGCGCCGGCTCCAGGCCGGACCGACCATCGTCCTCCCCTATGCCGCTGCTGTCGTCTCGACGCTGGCCACGGTCGCCTACGTCGTCGCGGTCCCGATCGAGCGCAAGGAGGCGCCGGTCATCGACTACCTGCAGGCGGAGGCGACTCCCGGCGACACGGCGGTCGTCGCCTTCGGTGGCGCCAACATCCTCCGCGAGGCCCGGCTGACCTCGCCGTACGAGCATCTCTGGAGCCTGCCGGTGCGGGTCCTCGACCCCGAGCTCGAGCAGTTCACAGAGGTGCTGCTCGGGGACCGGGCGCCGACCTGGGTCGTCACCCAAGGCGCCGAGATCGACACCTGGGGTGTCGAGGGTGCCACGGCCGACCGCGCGCTCCGGGACCGCTACCGGCTCGCGGCGACCACGGGCGACTTCACGATCTTCCGGCTGGACCGGTGACTCGCGGGCTCGTCGTGGTGGCCTACCTGGCCGCCCTGGTCGTCTGGTCGGCCGTCGTCGGCATCCCCAACGACCCGCTCGGCATCCTGCTGTGGGGCTGGCTGGCGCTGCTGATCGCGCACCGGCACGAGGGATTCTGGCGCGACTGGCGCCCCTACGTGGTCGCCCTGGTCGCCTACTGGTTCTTCCGGGGTCTCGCCGACGAGACCTTCCTCGACGTCCACTTCGACTACACGGTTCGCTTCGACCGGTGGCTCGGCGGCCTCGTCGGCGACGGCCGGACACCGACCGAGCAGCTGCAGGACGCCTGGTGCGGCGTCCCCTGCCTCAGGAGCGGAGACCCCCGCTGGTGGGACCTCGTGCTCAACACCGTCTACGCGTCGCACTTCTACGTCGCCATGCTGCTGGGGCTGGCGCTCTGGGTACGCAACAAGGACGCCTGGCGGGCCTGGATGCGTCGCTACGTCACGCTGCTGTTCGTCGGGCTCACCGGCTACTTCCTGGTCCCGACCGCTCCCCCCTGGATGGGCATCGACGCGGCCCGCATCACCAGCCGTGCCTGGGGCGAGCTCGGCCTCGAGCGCCAGAACATGATCCTGCTCGGCATGCCCAACCGGGTCGCGGCGATGCCTTCCCTCCACACCGGCATCGCCGCGCTGGTCGCGCTCTACGCCGTGAGCCGCCTGCGCTCACCGTGGCGCTGGGTGCTGCTGCTCTACCCGGTCGCCATGGGCCTGGCGCTCTGCTACTTCGGGGAGCACTACGTCGTCGACGAGATCGCGGGCGTCGCGGCCGCCGGTGCGGTGATGGCTGGTTGGGCCTGGTGGGACCGGCGGTCAAGAACGTCATCAGTCGAGCACGTGGAGACGTCGCCGGTCGATGCCGCGGGATGAGGGGTCATCCCTGAGACGTCCGCTCGTGCCGAGTGGGGGTCGCCGCAGTTTCATCAAGGGATGTCGCTCAACCCGCACTCCCCGAGGTGAACTCGGCATGGGAACTGCAGGTTCGTCTGGATCCCCTGATGAACCGACGGGGAGCCGGACGCGTCCGCCCATGCCGCAGCTAGCGCGCTCCCACGCTGCTCCTCGGCGTTTGACCGATCGATCGATCAAACGCCCGCACCCGTTCATACCGACGGAAGGGCTCCGTCGACGCGAGATCAGCAACGTCATTCACATCCAGGTCTCTGACCCACGCTCCGGATGACGCTAGGGCCGGCGAGCATCAGTGATAGGTCACCCTGACGACGTCGGTCACCGGCAGCGACTGGCAGCCGAGCCTGATCCCCTCCGCGATGTCCTCGTCGTCGAGGACGTCGTTGTGGATCATCTTGACCTCGCCCTCGAGCAGGCGGATGGCGCAGGCCGAGCACTCGCCCTCGCGGCACGAATAGGGCGCCTTCACGCCTTTCGACTCCAGGTGCTCGAGGAGCTTGGTGCCGGGCTCCCAGTCGTCGTACTCGTAGGTCTGGCCGTCCAGCTCGACCTCGAGATGGACGGGACCCTCGGGGCCGGGCTCGGGGGCCGCCTCGGGCGCGCCCTCGGTGAAGGCGTCGTCCGCCTCCGCCTCCTCGAGCTCGTGCTCGGCCTTCTCGACCTCGATCGCGTCGCCGAACGGGTTGCCCCCGAGCGAGACGAACCTCTCCTGGTGGCGACGCTCGCGGGGGAAGTCCAGGTCGCGCAGGGCCGCGATCGTCAGCTTCATGAACGGCGCGGGGCCGCAGACGAAGGCGTCGTAGGTCAGGAAAGGCTCGATGAACGACTTCATCTGCTCCTGGGTGGGCAGCCCCTGGACCGACTCCAGCCAGTGCACGACGACGAGCCGGTCCGGGTGGGCCGCCGCGAGCGCTGCGAGCTCCTTGGCGAAGATCACCGAGGTCTCGTCGCGGTTGGCGTAGAACAGCACGATCCGGCCAGAGCCGTGCGCGATCGCGGTGCGGGTGATCGACATGATCGGCGTGATGCCGCTGCCGCCGGCGAAGAGCAGCAGGTCGGCGTCCAGGGAGGCGGGCGTGAAGATGCCGGACGGCGGCAGCACCTTGATGGTGTCGCCCTCGCGGAGGTTGTCGCAGATCCAGTTGGAGGCGTAGCCGTCGACGGTGCGCTTCACCGTGACGGTGAGCGGCCCGCCGTCGTGCGGCGAGGACGACAGCGAGTAGCAGCGGGCCGCCACCCCGGTCTGGTCGCTCGGCACCGCCAGGGTCAGGAACTGGCCGGGCTTGTAGTCGAACTCCGCCTCGGCGCCCTCGGGCACGGCGAAGCTCACGCTGTGGGCGTCCGTGGTCTCCTCGACCACGTCGACCACGGTCAGGTCGAAGACGTGGGTGTCCATGTCGTGGGGGTCCCCGTCACCAACCGTCTTCGGCGCCGATGGGGACCAGCCCCTCGCGGGTGGCGGCCTCGATGCTGGCCACCAGGCGGGGACAGGCGGCGTGGACCGGCCGGCCTCCGGGACTGCGGTCCATCCGCGCGAACTCCGGGCACTGGTGCAGCGCCTGGTCGTTCCACTGGATGGAGGTGTGGTGGTCGCTGTTCTTCTTCACCGAGACCCGCGCCAAGCAGTCCAGGCACGCCACGTCGGTGAGCCGGGCCTGGGTGTAGAGACGCTGGTCCTCGAGCGTCTCGGGGCTGGAGGGGACGAATGAGGCCATTAGGCGATGACTCCTGTCTCACGTCCGTCGCGAGCGGCGCATCCACGGGATGCTCCGCAAGGCGCCGGAGTGAAGCCATACCGGGGTTGTCTTGCGAGCGACGGCAACGCGGCGGAGCGCCCGTGGGGCGTCGCGTAGCAGGGCGTGACGGCAGGAGTCATCGCCTAGGTTGCCGTGGGCACGGTGGCGGTGCCCTCCGCCTCGGCCTTGCGACGGAGGTTGTCGGCGACCTCCTCCTGCCAGTACTCGTTGGCCTTGGTGGTGTCGACCTCGAACTCGAACCGGTCGGTCATCTCGGCGGTGACGTCCGCCTTGTCGACGTAGAACTGCTCGTACCAGCGGCGCAGCTGGTAGACCGGCCCGTCCTCCTCGCACAGGAGAGGATTCTGCACCGGCGCCTTGTTGAGCCAGATGTGCACGTCCTGCTCGAAGCCCTCCTTGAAGGTCTCGGAGTAGCGACGGCCGATGTACTGCGCGGTCTCCTCGTCGACGCCCTCGGGCTTCTTGACGCACACGCCGTACTGGAGCTTGAAGGAGTTCTGGCTGGTCGGGACGTGGCAGTTGATCAGGATGACCTCGGTCTCGAACCCTTTGTAGTCCACGTGGAGCCAGTTGATCATGTAGGACGGGCCGTAGTAGGACGCCTCGGACTTGAGCACCAGGTTGGCGTCGCCGTAGCCGCTGCCGCCCATGTCGGGGCGGCCCTTCGACTCCATGAACTGCGAGGCGACGTGCCCCTCGAAGACGTTGCGGAAGCTCGTCGGGAAGGCGAAGTGGATGTAGAAGAAGTGCGCCATGTCGACGACGTTGTCGATGATCTCGCGGCAGTGCGCGGTCGGGACGTCGAGGACCTCCCACGTCCAGTCGGTGTATTCATCGGTCCCGACGCCCGGCAGCACGGGGGGCAGCACGTCCATGTCGGGCTCGGAGCCCTCGACGTCGTGCCAGATCATCACGTGCCCGTTGCGGATGACCACGGGATATTTCTGCGTACGGGCCCGCAGCGGGACCCGGCGTGCGTAGGGGATCGACTTGCACTTGCCGTCGCCACCCCAGCGCCAGTCGTGGAACGGGCAGGCGATCTCGTCACCCTTGACGGCCCCCTGGGTCAGGTCGCCGCCCATGTGCCGGCAGTAGCCGTCGAGCACGTTGATGTTGCCCTGCGTGTCGGACCAGGCCACCAGCTTGCCGCCGAAGGCCTCGACCGCATGCGGCTGACCGTCGTTGAACATCGACTCGAGACCCAGGCAGTGCCAGCCGCGGGCGAAACGCTCGGGCGGTGCGCCGTGATCCAGGGCACGAGTAGCGGTGTCGCTCATCAGAGTGGCCTCCCGGTCGGATGAAGCTCTCGACTAAGACTAGAACACGTTATAGTTTTGCGCCATGCGCATCGCCCTCGAGCCCGAGCAGGTGGCTCTCAAGGAAGAGCTCCAAGGCTACTTCGCCGAGCTGGTCACGCCGGAGGTGAAGGCCGGGCTGGCCTCCGCGACCGGCCAGTTCGATCAAGGGGAGTTCGGGGAGGCGGGCGTCTACCGAGCGGTCATCCGGCAGCTCGGCACCGACGGGTGGCTCGGGATCGGCTGGCCGGAGGAGTACGGCGGCCAGAACCGCTCGATGATCGAGCAGCTGATCTTCACCGACGTCGCGGCCGACTTCGGGGTGCCGATCCCCTACCTGACGCTCAACACCGTCGGGCCGACGATCATGCGCTACGGAACCGACGAGCAGAAGAACTACTTCCTGCCCAGGATCCTGGCCGGCGACCTGCACTTCTCCATCGGCTACTCCGAGCCCGGCTCGGGCACCGACCTGGCCTCGCTGAAGACCAAGGCGGTCCGCGAGGGCGACGAGTTCGTCATCAACGGCCAGAAGATGTGGACCTCGCTGATCCAGTACGCCGACTGGATCTGGCTCGCCTGCCGCACCGACCCCGACCTGCCTCGCCACAAGGGTCTGTCGATGATCCTGGTGCCCGCCGACGCCGAGGGCTTCTCCTACACCCCGGTCCACACCGTCGCGGGCGTCTCCACGAGCGCCACCTACTACCAGGACGTCCGGGTCCCCGTGACCAACCTGGTCGGCGAGCTCAACGGCGGGTGGCCGCTGATCACCAACCAGCTCAACCACGAGCGGGTCTCGCTGACGTCGTCCGCGCCGCTGACGATGTCGCTCAAGCTGGTCCGCAACTGGGCGCAGGAGACCAAGAACCCCGACGGCAACCGGGTGATCGACTCCGAGTGGGTGCAGATCGCGCTCGGTCGCGCGCACGCCAAGATCGAGGCGCTGACCCTGATCAACTGGAAGCTGGCGGCCGACGCCGACGCCGGGGTGCCGCTCTCCCCCGCCGAGGCCTCGGCCACCAAGATCTACGGCTCCGAGCTCGCCACCGAGGTCTACCGGTCGCTGATGGAGGTCGTAGGCCCCAACGCCGGCGTCGTGGCCGGGTCCGACGGGGCGGTCCTCGCCGGCCGGGTCGAGCGCTTCTACCGCTCGGCCCTGGTCATGACGTTCGGCGGCGGCACCAACGAGATCCAGCGCGACATCATCGGCTACGTGGGCCTGGGCCTGCCGGCAGCGAAGAGGTAGGGCACCGTGGACTTCACCTTCACCCCCGAGCAGGACGAGGCCGCCGAGCTGGCCGCCAAGATCCTCAAGGACCGGGCGACCAACGAGCGGATGAAGGCCGTCGAGGCCGAGGGTTCGCGCTTCGACCGCGAGCTGTGGGCCGAGCTGGGCTCAGCGGGGCTGCTCGGCCTCGCGCTCCCGGAGGACTATGACGGCGCCGGCCTCGGCCTCGTCGAGCTCTGCCGGATCCTCGTCGAGGTGGGCCGCACCGTCGCGCCCGTGCCCCTGGCCGCCCACGGGCCCGCCTCACGGCTGGTTGCCGAGCTGGCCGGCGACGAGCTCAAGGAGCAGTGGCTCCCCGGCGCCGCCTCCGGCGAGCTCGTGCTCACCGCCGCGGTCGCCGAGGACCGGGCCTTCGCCCCGGAGCGGCCGACGACGGTGGCGACCGTCGATACCGAAGGCTTCCGGCTGACCGGGACCAAGACGATCGTGCCCGCGGGCACTGTCGCAGCGGCGTTCCTGGTGCCTGCCGAGACTCCCGAGGGGGTCGCGGTCTTCGTCGTCGAGCCGGGCGACGAGGGCGTCACGGTGACACCGCAGCGCTTCTCCGACGGCGACGAGGTGGCCCGCCTGGACCTGTCGGGCGTCGCGGTCTCGAGCGCCCGCCAGGTCGGGCCGGCCGACGGCTCGGCGGCCCGGCGGCTGCGGCACCTGCTGGTCCTCGCCGGCGCGGCGGAGCAGCTCGGCATCACCGAGGGGGCGCTGCGGCTGACCGCGGAGTACGCCAAGGTCCGTGAGCAGTTCGGCCGCCCGATCGGCACCTTCCAGGCGGTCTCCCAGCGGCTCGCCGACGGCTATATCGACACGCTCGGGCAGCGGCTGACGCTCTGGCAGGCCGCCTGGCGCCTCGACGAGGGCCTGCCCGCGGACACCGAGGTGTCCATCGCCAAGCTCTGGGCCGCCGACGCCGGGCACCGGATCGCCCACACCACCGTGCACGTGCACGGCGGCGTGGGCATCGACCTGGACGGCGAGGCGCATCGCTACTTCACCGGCGCCAAACGGTTCGAGTTCCTGCACGGCGGCGCCACCGAACAGGCCCTCAACATCGGCAGGACCCTCGCCGCCGAGCCGGCCTGACTGACCCATGCCTGCCGAGACCCTGCAGCAGCTGCTGCGCGAACGGCTCGAGGACGATGGAGTCGGGGTGCTCTACGGCGACATGTCGTGGACCTGGCGCGAGCACCTGTCCGACGCGGCCGCCGAGGCCGCCGCCGTCATCGCGGTCGCCGACCCCCAGCGCCCCCTGCACGTCGGCGTCCTGCTCGGCAACACCCCCGACATGCTGCGCTCGATGGCCGCGGCCGCGCTCGGCGGCTACGTCCTGGGTGGCCTCAACACGACCCGTCGCGGCGACGCCCTGGTCGCCGACGTACGCCGGGCGGACTGCCAGCTGGTCCTGGTCAACGGCGAGCACGCCGGTCTGCTGGAAGGTCTCGACCTCGACGGGGTGCGGGTCGTCGACGTGGACTCCGCCGAGTGGGCGGAGACGGTGGCGGCCGCGGGTCCGCTGACGCCGCACGCCGAGGTCGGCGCGATGGACACGTTCATGATGATCTTCACCTCGGGCACCAGCGGCGAGCCCAAGGCCGTGCAGGTGCCGCACATCTTCCCGCTGTTCTCGGGCGCCAACCTGGTCGACCGCTTCTCGCTGACCAGTGACGACGTCTGCTACGTCTCGATGCCGCTGTTCCACTCCAACGCGGTGGTGGCCGGGTGGGCGGTCGCGGCCTGCAGCGGTGCGGGCATCGCACCGTCCCGCTTCTCGGCGTCCCGGTTCCTCGACGACGTCCGCCACTACGGCGCGACGTACATGAACTACGTCGGCAAGCCGCTCGCCTACGTGCTGGCCACGCCCGAGCGGCCCGACGACGCCGACAACCCGCTGCGGGTGGCCTTCGGCAACGAGGCGAGCGACCGGGACATCGAGGAGTTCGCCCGCCGCTTCGACTGCCAGGTCGTGGACGGCTTCGGCTCCACCGAGTCCGCCGTGATCGTGACCCGGGTCGAGGGCACCCCGCGCGGCTCGATCGGGCAGGGCTACGAGGGCGTCGCGATCTACGACCCCGAGACGGTGACCGAGTGCGCGGTCGCTGAGTTCGACGAGAACGGCGCGCTGCTCAACGCCGACCAGGCCGTCGGCGAGCTGGTCAACACCCAGGGCGCCGGCTTCTTCCAGGGCTACTACAACGACCCGTCGGCCAACGACGAGCGGATGCGGCACGGCATGTACTGGTCCGGCGACCTCGCCTACAAGGACGCCGACGGCTTCATCTACCTCGCCGGTCGCACCGCCGACTGGATGCGGGTCGACGGCGAGAACCTCGCCGCAGCGCCCATCGAGCGGGTGTTCCTGCGCCTACCCGCGGTCAGCCAGGTCGCCGTCTACGCGGTCCCCGACCACCTCGACGCCAACGCCGTAGGTGACCAAGTGATGGCCGCACTCGTCCTCCAGGACGACGCGAGCCTCTCCCCCGCCGAGCTCGAGGCGTTCCTCGCCGACCAGGCCGACCTGTCCACGAAAGGCTGGCCCCGCTACGTCCGGATCGCCGCCAGCCTCCCCTCCACGGCCACCAACAAGGTGCTCAAGCGGGAGCTGATCTCGCAGGGCCCGACCGCCGGCGACGGTGTGCTGTGGGTGCGCGAGGAACGCGGGACGGCGTACGCCGCGGGCTGATCGCGTCCGGTCACCGTTCACCGAGCACCAGGTTGAAGCTCTGGTCGACGACCGCGTAGCCGAGGGCGTCGTACAGCGCATGCGCCACGTGGTTGTGGCCGAAGACGTTGAGGCCGAGGATCTCGATCCCCAGGCCACGCACGTGATCGGCCGCGGCGTGCATGAGTGCGCGGCCGTACCCCTTTCCGCGCTCCGCCTCGTCCACCTCGACGTCGTAGACGAACGCGGCCAGCTCCTCGTGGAAGAGCCAGGTGATCCCGATGCGCCGGCCGGCCGCCGCGTCCAGCGCGACCAGGAAGTCGTGGCCAGGGGTGTCGGCCCCCTGCGGCAGGATCCGCTCGTGCTCCTCGCGTGCGTTCGCCAGCGCTCGCTCGCGGGTCAGTGAGGGGTCGGCGGCCATGGTCTCGTCGGCGAACGTCTCCACGGCGTCCGAGAAGTACACCGCGACCTCGTCAGCGGTCATCGGGCGCACCGTCACCCGCCCGGGGTCGCGAGGGGGAGGCGCGGTGGCCAGGTCGAGCTGCATCTGCGTGGCGACCAGACCGAACCCCGCGCCGTCGACGAACGCCTCACCCGCCAGGTCGCCGGTGGTCACACCCACCCCGAGGGTTCCGACACCCCGGCCCCGTAGTCGCTCGACCAGGACCCCGCGGAGGGTGGGCGCGTCGGTCGGGTCGGCCAGCTGCAGGTCGCCGAGGTGGACGGCCTCTCCCGTCGTCAGGAGGAAGAAGGTGCCCGCACGCCGGCCGCCGGCCTCGACCGCGAGCACTTCGGTGCCCTCGGGCAGCCCGGCCGGGGGTAGGTGCCGGTCGATCATCTCCCGGGCTCGCAGGGCGGCGAGCGCCTCGGGGACACCGCGCGAACGCGGCGACGCCGCTTGGCGGGCGATCACGCCCTCCCGCCACCCGGCGTACTCCTCGGCGGGCAGCGGGGCCAGGGTCAGCACCATGGTGCCCAGTGTGGCCACTCACTCAGGGGATGTGCGTCACTCAGGGGATGTGTGGCAGCCGCCAGGTCTGACCGGTGGCGCTGTCGATAAGTGCGGCCCGGTCGACGCGAGCGGTCAGCGGCAGGACGTCGGCAATCGCCTTCACGACGGTGGCCAGCTGAGCGCCCTGGGCCCGCGTGGCCACCGAGACGTGCGGCACCCACTGGCCCGGAACGTAGTTCCGGTGCAGCTCCGCGCCGGTGGCCTCGAGTGCGGTGACGATGCGCCACTGGCGCACGGCCATGTCGGCGGTGATCGCCGGCGCGAGCGCGGCCCGGCCGCGCGGGAACGCGAGCGTGCCGTGGAAGGACATCGTGAACGGCTCCGCGGCCGGCAGCGCGGCGAGCGCCTCCTGCGCCCTCTCCACGTCCCAGCTTCGGAGCACCGCATACGACAGGTGCGGGTGGTGACGACCATGCGTGTGCGTTGCCAGCGTGGAGACTCCCGCGTCCTCGAGTCGCGACCACAGCTCCCGCATCAGGAGGTCTGACCGGGCGTCGAAGAGCAAGCACACGGCGAGCGCCACCCACCCAGCATCGTCCGTCCGCGGTGTCCGGCTCCAGCGGCCGGCCGGACGGCTTGGGTGTGGTCACGCAGCGAGGGCCTGTCACACTGAGGCATGAGCCGCCCGGCGATCCTCACGGCGCTGTTCTTCTTCGCGGCACCCGGCACGACGGCCGGGCTCGTCCCGTGGCTCATCACCGGCTGGGACCAGCCGGACACCGGCCTGCGTGGTGTGGCCGGAGTCGCTCTCGCGCTGCTCGGCGTAGCAGTGGTGGTGGCCTGCTTCGTAAGGTTCGTGACCGAGGGGCGGGGTACGCCGGCGCCGCCGGCCCCGACCGAGGAGCTCGTCGTGGGCGGGCTCTACCGCTACGTGCGCAACCCGATGTACGTCGGCGTGGCCTCCGCCATTGCCGGCCAGGCGTTGCTGTTCCGCAGCGTCGGCGTCGCGCTCTGGTTGGTGGCGTTTCTGGTCGTGGTCGCGACCTTCGTGGCGACCTACGAGGAGCCTCGGCTGCGCGAGCAGTTCGGCCCGTCGTACGACCGATACCGCGACGACGTGCCGGGCTGGTGGCCGCGCCTGCGGATGCGCCCCTGAGTCCTCGCTCGGGTGCCCGGAGCCGGCGAGCTCGGGACCAACGACCCTCCCGTGCCGGGCGCCCCTGTGGGTGAATGGCCACACGGGCTGAGGAGGTGCCGGACGTGACGCACACGGTGGAGATCGTGCAGGCGCCGGCGAGGTCGACGGCGGTGACGCACATCCACGTCGCCCCGGACGCCATGCCGACCATCGGCGAGAAGATGGGTGAGGCCTTCACAATGGTTGCCCGCCGACTCGGCGAGGCGGGCATCTCCCCGGCCGGGCCGGCTTTCGCGTCGTACACGCCGGCGGACGGCGGCTTCGACGTCGCCGCGGGCTTCGGGGTCGTGGACACGTTCACCGCACCACCCGGGCTGGAACGTCTGGACATCGGCGCATGCGAGGTCGCCCACACCACCCACCTCGGCTCCTACACCGAGCTGCCCTCGGCCTACGAGGACCTGCAAGCGGAGGTCACCCGCCAGGGCCGGGCAGTCGACGAGGACGGCCCGATGTGGGAGGAATACTGGAGCGGGCCGAACACGCCGGACGACCAGACGCGCACGGAGGTCTATTGGCCGCTCGCCGCGGAGTGATCCCCGGCCGTCATCGCACGCCTTGCCGCGGGTCACCGCTCGCGCGGCCTGATCGGCGGTGCCGCGTTGGGCGCAGCTGATGCGGGTGATCGAAGCGCCGACAGGCGGCGCAATGGGGCACCTTGGTGGCGAGCGGATCGCGCTAGATCCGGACGCCGCAGCGCACGTCGCGGGCGTCGAGATTCCGACGCACCGGCGGAGTCGCCTGGGTCGGCGCCGGGCAGATGACTACCGGCGCGCGCGTCGTCAGTGGTCCTCGCCCCAGTTGGCGATGACCACGGCTATCGCTGGGAGCACGGCAGCGACGACTGACATGACCACGGCTGCCGTCGTCGACCACAACCGGACCAGGTTCCAGGCCAGCAGAATCAGCACCAGACAAACGCCCATCAGGGCGAAGTACCACCGCTGACGTCGGCGCAGCCGCTCGCTCTGCGGCCAGCGCACCTCGCTGGCTGTGACGCGCTGGTGTCGCCTCATCGTCTCCACGATCCCACGCTGGCTGTCCGAAACGCGGGGCGGCAACGAGTTCGCTCATCGGAGAATCCTGTGTCCAGCAGGCGGCGGTGTGACGCAACGAGCCGAGACCCCAACTTGCTCCTAGAGCTGCGTCTGTGACTGCGCGCGACGAGGTGATGCCGCTGTCGGAGGACGCAACTGAGCTGGTTACTGCGAAGCGGTATAGGCGTCGAGCACAGCCTTCGGGAGTCGACCACGGTCTGACACTTGGTGTCCGTTCTCCCTTGCCCACGCGCGGACAGCGGTCAGATCCACCGCGGAGTTTCTGGCGGACCCGGAGCGCTTGGATCGCGCGGAGCGGGCCGTACCTGAATGCCGGCCACTCACTTTGGTGCCCGCCTCGATGTATGGCCGAAGGGCTTTCTCAAGGGCTTTTCGGTTCTTGCCGCTGAGGTCGATCGTGTATTCGGTTCCCTCGAATGCGAAGCGAACTTCGCTTGCATTTGCGGAGCCGTCGAGATCGTCGCTGACCTGAACGATGGTGGTCTTTGCCATGGCTGGATCGTCCCGCCTCGTTTCTCGATTGTCCAACTGGCGGCCTTTTCTGGCTCAGGGACGGTGCGGCCCGCCAGACGCTGACCAACTGCAGTTGCCAGGAACGAGGTCCTTCGGTGGATGCGGACGGCTTTCACGCATGGTCCGCGTCACCTGCGGACTTTTCGTCGCGGGCATACAAATTGCCGAGGCGGCTCAGCGCCGGGTGAAGACAGTGACGTCCCACGCCCATAGCGCGTGTAGGTCATCCACCCACTCAACGGGGACACCCACGTGGTGGATTTTCACGCGAGTGCGCGCTTCCTCGTCCTTTGCGTTTCCCTTGGCGAACGACATAGTCACGGTGCTGTCGGTCTGCAGCAGTCGCGGGTTCGTGGGGTACGGCCTGCCGTCAGGTCCAGCTACGCGCCAGTTCCATGACATGGCGAACCGCTTCGGCTTGTCGATTTCGAGCACGGTGGTTTCGAGCATGCCGAGGAGAGGTGCGAGTCCATTGCTGTCGGGCGGGGCCCCGTAGTGCGAGCAACGGTCGCCTACGCTCTCGTTGAGGCTGAGAGCCCCACCGTTGCTGGGTGGCCAGCCGTTCGCGTGCTTGACCCTGTTGAAGATCCGCGTTGGTGTTCCAGGGACTTCGACGATCACCAGGACTTCGCCCAGGTCACCTGAGAGGCGGCGGCTTCCATCAGGTCCGCGCAGGTCCGCTGCCACGCGTCTGGCGGCCTCGAGGCCGGGTTCACGTTCCACTGGCCAGTCCGGGGTAGGCGGGGACACGAGGTCGCGCGCGAACTGACTCTGCTCGCGGACCACAGAGGGTGGCGCGATGGCTGCTGGCCACAGCTCGAGCAGGTAGTGCTCAAGAGGCTCCTCGGCCCCGTCGGGCTGGGCGTCGTCGGGGAACTGGGCTTCGCGTGCTGCACTCTCGGTTCGCCCCCGTGCGCTGACGCGCAGTCTGTAGGCGCCCGGTGAGACGGGCAGTTCCTCGCCTGGGCCGTCCTCGAGGTCGCCGAGAGCAAGTGGCCCTTGGCAGGCGACGCTGACCTCAGAGACGTCCTCCCATGACGACTCGATCGAGGGCGGGGCAGCGCCATCGCTGACTCGAATCGTGACGTCGTACGTGCCGAACTGGGCTCCGGCTTTCACGATGAGGTCAGGCGGCATATCGGCTGCTGGTTGAAGCCACTCCAGCAGCGTCCCTCCCAGCGCATCGTCTTCCGCCCCAACCGGCTCGGCTCCGAAGACTGCAAAGCAGCTGTAGCCCGACTCGATGACAATTGCCACTTCCTGCTGGGTCACGGTCGCACCCTAGACGTCTGTCCGTGGCTGAGTCCGCAGCTCCGCCCTGCTCGGCGGATGGTTGGGCGCCGCCCCCGCATTGCGGCATGAAACGGCATCGGCCCGCCATTCCAGTGGGGGTTGATGAGAGCACCGGCTCATCGCTTGGGCGCGCCGCGTTCCCACCAGTCGATCGGTGCACGCTCGTCAATCAAAGACGCGGTGAACTCGGCGTCAGGAAGGTTGCAGAACTTCCACAACTCCTTCGCGGCGCGGCTGTAGTGGAAGATGACCTGGTCGGTCTCGAAGGCGTCGAGTTCGCCGGCGCGCAGTCGGTCAACGGCTTCCTCCACGTGCCCGATCAGCTCAGCCAACCGCGCCTCATGGTATGCCGCGACACTCTCCCGCGCGGTCCGCCGTCGCGACTGGCCGGACATAGCAGCGAGGGTACTCAGCCGATGGCAGATCCAGTCGCCTCGAGCGAACACGACCCGACACTGGCAGTAGAGGGCTCATGAGGCAGCGCCGCCTACGCGGCTACTAGACGATTCCTCTAGGACCGGCGTCTGGCCAGACTCGGTCCAGGTGATCGGCGGGAAGCTCTTCATGCGGCTGCCCACCGGCTGATCTGGTGTGGCTCACTATCGGTCTGCAGCCCGTCGGTCACCGTGACGAGGCGTGGCTCAAGAAGGGACTGCCCTGCTCGTAGTAGCAATGCCCACCTCGCCGTCCACATCGGATCGAGCACAGGCGGGAGCAACACATGAGTCAGCAAGCGGAGCGGGTCATCATCGGGGTCGATCCCCACAAGCTGTCGGCCACGATCGAGGTCGTCGACCAGCGCGAGCAGTTGCTCGGGTCAGGTCGGTTCACCACCGACCGGGCCGGCTACGCAGCGATGCGGACCTACACGAAGAAGTGGCCCGACCGGGTCTGGGCGGTCGAGGGCAGCAACGGTGCCGGCCGGCCGCTCGCGCAGCGGCTCCTCGAAGACGGCGAGCAGGTCGTCGACGTCCCCGCGAAACTCGCTGCTCGAGTCCGGCTCTTCGACACCGGCCACAACCGCAAGACCGACGCCCACGATGCCCACGCGGTTGCGGCAGTTGCGGTCCGCACCAAGACCCTGCGAGTCCTGCAGGTCGACGGCGAGCTCGAGGCCCTGCGGATGCTCACCGACCGACGCGAAGCACTCACCAGGCGTCGGGTCCAGACCGTCGACCGGCTTCAGGCCCTGCTCGCAGAACTGCTGCCTGGGCAGGCCAAACGCGACCTCACCACCGGCCAGGCCAAGGCGATGCTGGCCAGCGTCCGCCCCCGCGACGTCGCCGGGAAGACCCGCCGACGCATCGCCGCCGAAGAGCTCGCAGAACTCATTGCGGTCGAGGCCAAGATCAAGAAGGCCACCGCCGAGCTCAAGACCCTCGTGCTCGCCCGCGGCTCACACCTGATGGACCTCCACGGAGTCGGCCCCGTCGTCGCCGCCAGGGTCCTGGCCGACGTCGGCGACGTCACCCGCTTCGCCGACCGCAACTGCTTCGCATCCTGGACCGGCACCGCACCCCTCGATGCGTCCTCCGGTGAGCAGAACCGACACCGACTGTCTCGGGCCGGGAACCGGCGGATGAACCACATGATCCACATCGCCGCGATCAGCCAGATCCGCCTCGACACCGACGGCCGCGTCTACTACCGACGCAAACTAGCCGAGGGCAAGAAGCCCCTCGAGGCGATCAGGTGTCTCAAGCGAAGGATCTCCGACGCCATCTATCGCCAGCTCCTGGCCGACGCAAAGGAAGCGTCAGGCACGGGCCCGGGAGGGCACTGCGGGGCGACTCAAGAATCCAGCGCGGTCGACCTTCCCCCGCACATCGACACTTCGGATCAGCCACTTCCCGGACCCGCAGACCCGACGCTACGCCCGGCAGCGCGGGCCCGGAAGACCCACCAAGACGCCCTCGTCGCGACCGGTTGACAACAGAAGGGAGCCGGTATGACGCGTCCCGAGGACTACGCCATCGACAGAACCGCGCTGGCGCGGCATGGGCGAACGTGTCGTTGTGTCACTCGAAGGTGGTCGGCTACCAGCGGTTGTCGAGATTGCGACTTAGCGCTCGCCAATCGCAGTAGGACCTGGGCGAGTACCCGTTGTCGTCTGGGGCCACGTCAACCCGCGAGATGCGCGACAACCCCACATCCCGCCAATCTGGGTCCTTCTTCTTGTTTCGTGCGACGTGAAATGACGTACTCGGCTCCGGCCCTCCTGCCTTTGTCTCTGCGAGTGTTCGCAGGCTGCGCAGTCGCCAATCCGCCGGTAGCGAAGCCTTGTCCCACTTCAACTGTCTGAGAATGGGTGCCGCGCCGAGGCGGCCGTCTTCTATTCGGGCAACTCGAAACAGGGCGTACCTGCCCTCGGGATGACGGCGGTAGGCCAGCACGTCGCCGGGGAGCAAGTCAGTGACGTGGACCCACGGCTTGAGAACCTTCGTGCGAGCCTTCTGCTCACCGGTGAGAGCCTTCCGCAGCTTGGCCAAGGCTGCTTTGCGGCTGGCCAGTGCCTTCGGCCCTGCCTCAACCCATAGGTCGAGCCCGATGCCTTCGTCGATGATGCGCAACGCTTCGGTCTTTACCGTGGCATCGAGCCGTCCCACGGCAACCTGGGCGGCAGCAAGCGCAAGCCAGAGAACGTGCCCTTCGTCGTCCGCGAGGTGCCGGTACTCGGTGATGACTCGCTGCATCGCCTCGGCATCGTCCACACCGTCTTCGAGCATCTCCCGGTAATCCGAACGGATGTCGCAGGCCGTGTCGTCGGAGAAGACGGCCGGCCCCCATGCACCCACGGAGACATTGCATCACGTCGCGATCAACGGGTGTCCAGATCGCATGGGCTCTGCATTGGTTGCCGTCCGCATCGGCAGATCCGGATGCCTCCCTGCGCGCCGACTCGCGGCGGAATGGGGCACGTCAGACCTTGAGCCGATCCATCGTTTGGCCTTGATCTGTCAGTTCTTGTTGAGTCCGTGAGGCGGGTGCCGAGGGCAGTCTTGCAATGGCTCTCGACGGCATTCACATCGGCCCCAGCTGTGCTGGGGTCGTCGTTGACGCGTGACTTAGTCTCTGACCGTGGTGGCAAAGCCGCTCGACTGGGACGGAGAACCCCTGTACTACCGATGGGGCGCTCCGGAGCGTCTGTGCGGCATCCTTGTCTTCTACGACTTCCAATGGCGCGATGTCTTTCCTGATCATCGGACCCACTTCCGTCGAGGCCAGGTACTCGCTCGCACTGTGATCGACCGATGCCCTTCGGGGCTCACCCCAGCCCTATTGCTAACGAGAAGGGACGATGTCGAGCAGGGGTTTGTTAGCACCGAGACGTATTCACTATTCGTGCTCAATATCGATGAGTGGCTGAACACTCCCGACAACCCGGCTCTCGCCTATCTCGCGAACCATCTAAGCGTCGACCCAAGGGAACTGGGCGGCTTCGCACAACTCTCGGAACTGGGGGGTGCCGACGAGGTTCGGGCCTTTGTTGAGCGGCAACTGGATGTTGAGCACGTAGCAGGGTGGTTGGAGCAGGATCCCGCACGGATGCAGCGCCTCGCTGAACTGGTCGATGTCGGTCACACTCACCCGGCCACCGTGAAGCAGGCCCTCGACGCCCTTGGCGCTCTCGGCGGGCTCGACGAAGAGGGAGTACAGCGCCTCATCGAGTTCGTGCTCAAGGTGACCGATGATGCCCAGCGGGCAGACTTGATTCGGCATGCGACCGCGACCAAGGAAGGGCGGGAGGTCACAGGCGAAGTCCTCAGCGAGCGCATCGAAGACCGCCTCGAGGACGCGCGAAGGGACTTGGCGGGATACAGGGCCTTGCTGGTGAAGCCAAAGGCCACGGAGACCGACATGCAGCGGTATCTAGCCGAGCACCCTCTCCTGTTCGGGCTTCAATACGCACGCATTCGCCCACAGCTCAGAGGGCCGAGCGGCTCGATGGACTTTATTCTCGAGCGATTGGACGGGTACAACGACCTAGTCGAACTGAAGGGCCCGAGCGACAAGATCATCAAGGCCCCTCGGCACGAGGCGGGTGCGCCGGTACCGAGTCCACACAGCTACAAGTTGAGTGCGGGGCTGTCCCAGGCGCTCGCACAGGCTTTGGCCTATCGCGACCGACTTACGCGATACGCCAGTGCTGCTGAGGAACTAGGAGGCATTCGCAACGCTCGGGAGCCGAGGCTCCTGATCGTGCTTGGCCGACTGACCTCATTGGAGGAGCATCAGCGACAAGTTCTACTCGAATTGAACCGCTCGCTCCATCGAGTGCAGATCATCCCTTACGACCAGATTGCAGATAAAGCGCAGACCACCCTTGACAACATCGCGAAGTATCTCGAGCACGCACCGAACGACCCACGCTGAGCGCGCGTGGCTCCCTCGCTTGACTCAGCCAGCCAGTCTCCGAGGAGGACGCCACGGGCCAATCTGCGTCAGAGGGGGCGGAGCTGACGCACGCCGTCGCGCAGCGACTGGGCTACACGCCTGCGACGTGGGCGGTGAGGAAGTGGACGCCGTGGCGGTCGAGGTTGCCGCGGGCGCGGTCATAGTGCTCGGTGGTCCTCGGGTCGGCGTGCCGCGCCAGGATCTGGGCGTCTCGGAGGGGAACCCCGGCGTCGAGGGCGTTGGTAATCGCGGCGTGCCGTAGTGAGTGCGGGCTGATGTGGCGCGGGATGCTCGCGGCTCGTGCGATGCGTTGGACCATCCGGTAGGCGTCCCGCCGGTCGATCGGGTTGCCGGCCTGCGGACGCAAGTTCAGGGGACCCGTGCTGCGTTCGCCGCGGCATGCCTCCATGACGCCTGGCACGGGCACGGTCAGAGGCATGGTGGCGGGCTTGTTGCCCTTGCCGACCAGGTGCAGGACACGGTGGCCGCGCAGGGTCTCGGCGTAGTCCTCGATCCGCACCGCCGCGGCCTCCGATGCGCGCAGCGCGTTGATGCCGAGCAGGAACGCGAGCGCACCGTGGTGGACGGTGAGGGTCTGGGACATCTGGAGGAACCGGATCAGCTCGAGCCGATCCAGCCCCTGGGTGCGCGACGCGTCGCGGTGGACCTTCGGCAACCGCGCGTAGACCGCGGGATCGGCGCCAATGAGGCCGTCGATGTGGGCGTAGCGGAAGAACCCACGGACACCGTGCATCATCGTGACCACCGAGGAGTCCATCAGCCCGGACTCCCCGAGGTGGCGGATGTCGAGCTCGACGTGGGCTCGCTGGATCCCCACCAAGGGATCGAGCGCGTTGGCCTCGCACCAGGCGAACCAGCGGCGCAACTGGAAGGCGTAGAGGGTGTGGGTGCGGCCGGAGTAGCGGGCCAGGTAGGACACCGCGGCCAGCTGGGCCGGCGACATCGCCAGCGGTTGGAACGGCAGAAGACTGGTGTTGGGCGTCGGGGTCACCTCACGCGGCAAAAGCGGTCAGGCCTCAACCCCGCCCGCCGCCAACGCGGCGAGGCACTTGAAACAGTCCGACGCTACGCCGCCGGAGAAGTCCCGATGCGTCCGCAGGCGGCGAAAAGACGCATTCCGAGGGACTTGGTACTCAACAGTTGGCGATGTCGTCCTCGGTACGCAGGGCAGGGCCGCGCCTGAGAACGAAAAGAGATATCGGCACTGTTCCGACGACTAATGGACGACTGAGCCCGGTAAGCGTTGATGCCTTTCGAGCACCTTTCCACGGGGTAGACCTGCGCAAGACCGTTTCAAAGTCGTGCCGATTTGGGAATATCCAAAGTTGTCAGTGCAAGGCCATTCCCAAACGCCCGTGTCAATGCATACGGTCCGCGTCATGACCGCATATTCCGGGCTCTCGCAACTCCTCGAAGACACCGCCCGTACCAGCGTCGACGACCACCAGCCTGGCCTCGATGGACTCGCACTCGATCAGCGGAAGGTGAGCCGTGTCCAGAAAGCCCTGAGCTCCGTCGACCGCTACCTGTTCGCCCACACACGGCTGACCGAACTGATCCACGACTACGTGCGCGCCTCAAACGACGACGCGACAAACTTCGACTACGCGCGCGGCGCCCTCAAGTTGCAGCGGATCATCGAGACTCCGCCGGCGCGATACCGGCGCATGGAAGATGGATTCGAGCCGATCGACTAGGGCGACGCCCGGTTCGGTCCGCACTGCCGTCTCAGTGGCCACATGACGCAAGTCCCCGCGCACAGAACTGGAGGTGTCGGCCGTCCAGCGTACGGTGAAGTCGTTTCAGAGCCTGGGCCCAACCGGCCGTGAACGGCGTCCGTGCACCGGAGCGGTGACAAGAAGTTGGCCCGACCTACGGAGGCACGTGCATGAACGTCGAACGGCTTCACCTCATCGCCCGGGAACTCCACAACGACCTCGAACGGGCGGCGCTGGTGCAACACCTCAGCTCGCTCGCTGAGGCACTTCAGAATCTAGCTAGCCAGCCAGGCGAGTCCACCTATCAGCAGCAAGTGACAACCGCGCGCGAAGCCGTCCAAGCAGCGGTGGCGTCGTCGGGCGTCGACGACTGGCCAGCAGCTTGGCGAGCGACCCTTGAGGACCTCGGTGTGGACGACCTCGTCGGCTCCAACCTGGCTCTGCGGGTCGAAGGCGCGATCGTGTCCAACGAGATCACGCCGGCCACCGCGTCTACAGCCGTCCAAGAGCTTTCGGCCGATCTGGCCTCGGTCGACAAGTCGCTCACCGAGATGCTCGCTGTCTTCGACCGCTTCAGCATCGCTGCCGAGGAACTTGAGATCGGAGAGGCCGAGGTCGCGGTGACCATCCCGCGCGGCGAGGTCAGCGAGCGACTCGTTGACCTGGGTCGCGAGTTTGAGGAGCTCAACAAGATCCTCGGTGTCTTCGTCGAGATCGAGACCGGTGGCCGTGAGCCAATGCGGGTACGCACGATCGCGTCGTCGGACTACGGCGTCTACCTCGAAACTGCGGTGCACGTCGGTGCGTTCATCGCCGTTTCCATCGAGCGGCTCCTTGCCGGCTACAAGACCCTCCTCGAGATCAGAACTCTGCGACAGGGCCTGGCCGACCAAGGTCTGGAAGATCAGCTCGGACCCATAGACGAGCGGGTCAACACGTTGATGGACGAGAAGATCCGCGAATACGTCGACGAGGTGGTCGCGGAGCGGTTTGCGGACGACGACCGTTCAGGTCGCGGTTACGAGCTCGAGATCGAGCTGCTGCGTTCGCTGAGGATGATGGCCAACCGAATCGACCACGGCTTCAACTTCGATGTTCGGGCCCCAGAACCGGACCCCGAGACCGACGAGTCTGACGTCGATGCAGACGTTCAAGCTGCCACGCAGCGCATCGTCGCGGCCTCGCCCAACTTGAAGTACATCAACAGAACCGGCCAGGCGATCCTCAGTTTGCCTGAGGGCAGAGACCCCACGGGCTCCTCGGAGGACGAGAGTGCTTAGTCACGTTGACGAAGTTGGGTGTCAGGCGCGTGCCCGCCACGTCAAGACATGAGCGGCCGCTACGCGGGCGGAAAGACGCAGTACGGAGGCAACCAGAACCTCTATGTTCCTCGGGCACTACCTTCGTCAAACACATCGACGGCATCGAGGGCGGCTCTGAAGCGGAGCTGCCAGTCAAGAAGCCAATCGATCATCGCCGGCCATTGGTCTTCATCCGAGACGTCCTTGAATTCCTCGGAGACGACAACAACACGAGCAGCCTTGCGTTCAGGCATGGCGTCCCAGATGGGCGCGGCTCCTAGCGCGGACTCGAACTCCGCTTTTCGCGCCCGCAACAGCTCGAACCGAGTGGCATTCGCGGCTGCGTCGCGGTCCTCGAAGTAGAGCTGCATGACGAGTCCGTCCCGCCGAAAGGCCATCGAGAGTACCGCCCCGGGGATGCCCGAGATCGTGTTGACCCAGCTCTGGTCGGAGGTGCGTCCGCGGGTCCAGCTCGGATGTTCGGATCGAATCCGGTCAAGCAGCAGTTCCCAGAAGCGTCGGTATGTAGCGGTGCGCGTGGAGACCTCACCCGCAGCGGCCGTGGTCTTCCGTACGGACTTCTCCCAATCGTTCGGCTGAGCCACAAGTCTGAACGCAGGAGCTGGCTCGGATTCGCCAATTCTGACTACTTCGATCTGCACCCCGAAGAAGCGGGTGTGGTCGTCAGTCCGTTCGTTCAGCCAGTCGAGTGCCGCGCGATGTTCGGGTCGAAAGCCGGTCGCGATCCAAACGATCGTGGTCGGGTCCGTACCCGCGGCGTAGGTGAGTATCTGGCCGAGATGGGTGTGATCGGAGATCTCGAGCTGGTTCTCGACGATGACGACATCGCTTGTGGCCTGGTCGTAGCCGATGAGGTCGAGGCTGAAGTCGCCCACCGGGTGCTCAGCCCGTTCAAGGACGAGATCCATCCCGAGAAGATCGGACAAGACATCAACGTTCGCGAGCAACCACGGCGTGAAGTCGAGGGCCTCATGAGGCCATACGTCTCGAGGTCGGACGACCTGGAGACGACCAAGCGAAGGAACGACTGTCATGGACGCGACAATCTCACGAACCGTTGACACGCGGAGCGGTCCGCGTGATCGCTCGCCGCAGCGGAAGGACGCATCGGAACGAGGCTCTGTCGTCAGCCGATGAGTTCCGCCGGTACCGGCTGCGCGGTCCATTCATTGTCTCGCCATACGATTACGCGTCTGCCGAACTCCGTGCCCAGCCATAGTCCGTCGAGCGCAGCCGGCACTGGCGGTGGTGCTGACGGAAGCGCGTCGCCTCGGCCAATCCCATCCAACAGCGGAAACGGGAGGCCTCCGATGGTGATCCAGATGAACATGTGACGTTCGTCGGCATCGACGGCAAGCAGTTTCCGCAGCCGACTTTGAATGGACGGACTGGCAAAGATGTCGGCCAGCGAATCGCGCAGGGTGTCCAGTGTTTCGTCGGCAAATCCGCCGTCACCTGCAGCGAGCACGAAAACTCGGGGTGGGAGGTCGGACTCAACAGATGCGTGCATCCGGACCTTGGCCTTCCTGAGCCAGATCACCTCGTCGGGAGCTTCGCGATGGCGCTGCAGGACTGACGAGCGCATGCCTTGTTGCTCAAACCACCGTTGCGCAACGCCATATCGCGACTCCACATCCCGGAGCTTCACACCCGGCGGGATGGTGATGTACCAAGTCCATCGCCCTACCGCTGGGAGACGATGGCGGATCTTCGCCAGCGCGGAGTCAAGGCTGAGGCGATCAGCGCTCCTGACGGAGGTCACCTCGAGGGCGCCGCAACGGCGATCGGAGAGGTGCAGAAAGGCATCCACAACGGCTTGTCGTCCGCCGCGGTCGTGGTGCTCGACCCTGGCGCCAAGGATCGACTCGACCACGGCATACGCCACAGCCTCGTCGGGACTCGGATCGTCAGCGCTCACCTCCGAAGTGAAACAGAGGGCGACCTCCTCACACCGCTGGACTGCGGACATCACTTCGCGGGCTTTGAGCAGCGCGCTGTCCGGACTCGCGGCGCGATCCCGTCCGTCGGCACCTCGTCGACTTTCGCGGCGGAGACGCCGGCACGCGGCGGTGTGAGGCAAATGCTGTCGCTCTCGAACGACGCCGGGGACGATAGCCGTGCAGCGGCTCGACCGGTCGCGTCAGTGCACCGGCGGTCGAGGTCGAAACGACGCGATCGTTGGCATCCGGCAAGTCTTCGGGCCGGCAGGGACGACGTCCGATGCGTCGCCGCGACGGCGAGATCAGGCGGTCTTCCGGCGCTCGACGGTCCCACCCCGAAGGCGATCGGCTCTCGGGCGGGGAGGCGCTCACCGCGCTGCGCCGAACGTGGCGTCAGTCGCCGAGTAGAGGGCTCAGCCTGGACAGGAGCAGATTCACCTGCTGCTCCATCATCCCAGCGCGTTCCCGGCTCAGGTCTTCGTGCTCGCCGTGCGCGGCGGCATTGCGCAGGCCCGCCATGGCGTCGATGTCCTTCTTGTCCTGCTTCGTGATGAGGTCGGCGGACCGCAGCGCGGTGGAGTAGGCGTTGATGTTTCCGGCTCCCGTGACCGTCAGACCGGCTTCCTCAACTGCCCCGCGAAGCGCGACTTTTAAGGCCGCCCCCGCAAGCACCATGGGGGCCGCGGGCGTGACGGTCCTGTCCTCGTTGAGCACCCGCACCTGCTCCATGAGGTCTGTGCCGACGACGGCGCGGATGGCCAGGGCTTGGTCGCCGACGATCGACGTGAAGCCTTCCTCTACAGAATCAGCTCACGCATCCAGAACGTCTCCTATCTGGTAAGCACCGTTCGCGGGTGAGTCATGCGATTCGTTCTCGTCGTACACGCCCTGGGCCCGCTTCAACCACTGTGATTCGTCGCCCGCGTACACGCGCAAGAAATCCAGTGCCGCGGTCGCTCGGGCCCTGATCTTCCCGATGTCCTTGCCGTCGCTGGGAAGCCAGTACTCCCCGAACCCGGTGTCGGGCTGGTGCCGCATGTCTCGCCGCACCTCTTCGGCGTAGCGACGCGCCCGGGTCGCCAACTCTTCGACTGACTTCACGCCCCAGACCCTATGACCTCGGCCGAGACCCGGCATGCCATCCGGGAGCTGATGTTCGGCCTGCACGGGAACTCTCCAGTTCGGCAGTCACACGACACCGTGCGCCCGCAAACCCAACCCCAGAAAAGCGATGCCGCGAAGTCTGCCGCGACCCAGCATCAGCAGCGGCGCGCCAACGTCTTGGCGGGTAGACCTCGCCGACGGCGCCGCTTCCGAGCACTGCACCGACCATGCGCGTTAGCGGCGGAAAACACGCAGTTTGCCTCTGGAGGATGTCTCCGTCCCCGCGTTTTGGGTGACGGCTTCGGAGAGCGATGCACTCACGAGCCTCGGCGGCACGCCTGAGTAGAGGGTGAGCATTTCCGCTCACCCTCGCACGAGGGAGGAGACCCCCGACAGAGCGCCCAAGTGGACGGTAGATGTCTATCCTGAGTCACCCGGCGCCCGTTGACGCACCTCCCGTATGACGAAGGACGAGATGAATGAGCATCTAGAGGACGAGGTCCGAGTAACCAACGAGGAGGAGGAACTTTTTGCCGAAACCGAAGACGACCTCGGTGACCTTTCCGCTGACGACACCTTCGATGCCATGGTGGTGTCCACCGACTGGACGACAGAGACACTGCTAAGTCAGATAGTTCGCGGCAACCTTGAACTGGATCCGATCTTTCAACGCCGAGACGCTTGGGATCGTCGCAAGAAGAGCCGGTTCATTGAATCTTTGATCGTCGGCCTTCCGGTCCCCCAGGTCGTACTCGCAGAGCGGAAAGGCCGCCGCGGGGAGTTCCTGGTCCTCGACGGGAAGCAGCGCCTCCTCAGTATCGAGCAGTTCGCGCGTGGAGACTTCAAACTAAGCGGCCTCGACCTTCGCGGCGACCTGAACCGCGCGTCATACGAAAGTCTCCCGGAGAGCGACCGACTCGCCCTGGACACGCAGACCATTCGAACCATGGTTGTGCGGAATTGGAAGCGAGAAGAGTTTCTATACCTGGTCTTCCTTCGTCTCAACACCGCCAATGTCCCCCTCAGCCCTCAGGAGCTTCGCCAAGCGCTCCATCCAGGGAAGTTTGTCGCCTTCGTCAACGACTACACCGCTGACAACACCGATTTCGCCTCACTCCTTCGGCGCGATGGTCGTCCCGACTTCAGAATGCGCGATGTGGAGTTGTTGGTGCGCTTCTTCGCGTTCGCTCGCTTTCTCCCGACGTACACGGGCAATTTGAAGGACTTGTTCGACTACACGTGTCAATCCTTGAATGGCGAAATGGAGCGAGACGCGTCGGCCGTCCACCAAGAAGCGGAGGACTGCCTGGCGGGTCTCCGTGCGATTCGGACCATTTTCGGGAGCGACGCCTTCCGTCGTTGGAACGTTGATCAGTACGAGCGCCCTTTCAACCGGGCCGTGTTTGACACCCTGATGTTCTACGCCCGAAACGAAACAGTGCGAGAAGCGATGTTGGCTGTCGCCGACGAGGTTGTCGAAGCCTTCAAGAGGGCGTGTGAAGACCCGCAGTTCCGAGAGTCAGTCACGACGACGACGAAGAGCACCGACTCCATCTACGACCGGCTGTCGATTTGGGGAGCAATGCTTGCGGTGGTCGTCGGGTCGCAGGCGCAGCTCTCCATCCCTACTCGTGGCGCGGATGGCCGCATTGCCTACAGCTAGATACAACCTCCTCGACCGGCGAGCCAAACAGTTGCGCGACCGATTTTTGCCTCCCGCTAAGGCCCGATATTCAGCCACAGAGTACGACTTGGTGCGCGGCTTCATCCTGCTTGTGCATGCCGAAGTGGAGACCTATGTCGAAGATATGGTCGGCAGCGTGCTTGACGCCGCCAAGAATCGCTGGGTCAATAGACAGGCGTTGGGGCGCTGTGTGACCACGTTAATGATGTACAACGACAAGCAACTGATCCCGCCTCCGTCGTTGGGGAAGCAAAACCCCAATGAAACCTTGGATGCAACTATCAAGAGCGTCATCAAGAAGCACGGCGACTATGTCACCAAGGACAATCACGGGGTCAAGCAGAAGAATCTGCTTCGACTGCTACTTCCTATCGGCGTGACGGACAATGACCTCGATCCCATCTGGCTTGGAGACATGGACACATTTGGCTCTCTTCGGGGCGTCGTGGCGCACAACTCGGCTAGGCGTGTTCAGACGCCCCCGGACCCTGGAATCTCACTGAAGACGGTAAACGATGTCCTTGCGGGACTTCAGCAACTAGAACCGCTACTCGTCTCACTCCGGCGCAAGTAGGTAGTCGTCGTTTCAGTCGGGATCTCTAGCGCTCTGGATCCGGGGCCGATCCCGTGCCGACCGTTGCGCGCCACGTCCGCGAGGTCTTTCGATCTGCACTACCTCGGTATGGCGCTCGTCTAGCGCGTTGAAGCGTGCGTGAGCGCCACACCGGAGGGTCCAAGCACGTCTAACTGGGCGGAGTGACGCGCCGTGTAGCGTCCGACTCTCGGCTGCTTGATCCGTGCGCAACTGCCCGCCGCCGCTTGGCCCGGATCGGCAGCGCACGGCCTGTCCACAGACCCTTCACTGGAGAGCCGATGACTGTCGGCGGCGAGTGTTTGAGTGGTCGCATGGTGACGGAGTTCGACCTCTCGGGTGACGTGGTGGTGACCGACCACGTCGACGATGCCGAGTTCCTCGGGCTGGTCGGGGACTCCGAGCTCCAGTCCCGTGAGGCCGACCGCCGCAAGCTGCGGTTCGCCCGGGAGTGGGCGCTGCGGAAGCAGGTCAGCGATGTGCTCAAGGCCGCCCACTGGTGCGACGGCGATATCAAGGACATCGAGGAGACCATCGGCGGCGAAGGCACACCCCTGGTCGCGGCCGGCTGCGTCGAGCCGTTCGCCGTGGCGCTCGGGGTGAGCACCAGCACGGCGCTGCAGCTGCTGTCCGACGCCCTCGACCTCTACTACCGGCTCCCCCGTCTGTGGGCACTGATGGAGGCGCTCGACCTCGCACCGTGGCGGGCCCGTCGGATCGCGAAGGCCACCCACGGCCTCTCGCCGAAGGCCGCGGCGTACGTCGAGGCACAGGTGCTCGAGATCGCCGACTCTTGCGGTCCGGTCAAGCTCGAGCGGATCGTCAACGACGCCGCCGCGAGGTTCGACCCGGTCGAGCGGGCCGAGGTTGAGGACGCCGCCAAGGCGTCTTGGGGTGTCCGGGTCGACGACTACACCATCGACGGCTGGGTCGGCACCAGCCGGATGGAGCTGATCGGCGACACCCCCACCCTGCACCGCTTCAGGGACCTGCTGTCCAAAGGCGCCCACGACCAGCTCGACCCCTCGCGTCCCGCCGAGGAGCAGCCCAGCCTCGAGCACCGCAAGATCGCGGCGCTCAACTCGCTGATCTCCGCCACGACCACCGGTGTCCCGACCACGGCCTACCTGCACTTCGACCTGGCCGACCTCCCCGACAAGCTGGCCGTCGGCGCGGTCGAGCGGCTCGGGCCGTTGACCATCAGGACCATCAAGGAGTGGCTCGGCACCAGCCGGTTCACCCTGCAGCCCGTCCTCCGGATGGACCGCACCGATGCCGTCGACCAACACGACCCGCCCGCGTGGATGCGCGAGACGGTCGTCCTTCGCGACCCCGAGTGTGTGTTCCCTTGGTGCACCAAGGGCTCCCGCGGCTGCGACCTCGACCACATCGAGGCCTACGTGGAGATGGACGATGGCGGACCCCCGGGCCAGACCCGACCCGACAACCTCGCACCCTTGTGCCGGCGACATCACCGGGCCAAGACCTTCCGCGGCTGGAGCTACACGCGCGACCCCGACGGCTCCTACAGCTGGACCAGCCCGCATGGACGACGATTCGTGGTGGACGGTGACCGCGTCACCAGGCTCTGACTGCTCGGACGACCGCGTCCGTGCCCGCCAACCCGTGCGAGCGCGTCCGCTCCTCGGCGACGAGGACCTCCCACTCCGGGGCAGTCAGCACGGCCGTCGCCGCTGGGACCGTCACCTGCTGCTGTCCGGGCGCGTCGACGTGGCCGACCAGCAGCAGGGTCCCGCCGGGTGCGACGGCCGAGCCGAGCCGGCCGACCATCTCTTCGACCGCCCCGTCGACGTGGACATAGAGGCACACGACCAGTTCGTACGCCGCTGGATCGGGCTCCCAGACGCCGAGGTCGCCCTGCACCCAGTCGATGCGCTCCGCGACTCCGTCACCCAGCGATGCCGCAGTGGCTCGACCGGCCTCCAGGGCGGCATCGGCGAAGTCGACCGCGGTGACCCGCCACCCGTGCCCGGCCAGCCAGAGCGTCTCGGCGCCGTGGCCACAACCGGCGTCGAGCGCCCGACCCGGGGGCGACGACGACGCCACCGCCACCAGCTCGGCGTTGGCCGGGCGTGCCGCGATCGCGTCGGCGTGGCTGCGCAGGACCTCCGCCCAGCGCCGTTCCCAGGAGTCCCGGTCGAAGGCGTCGCTCACCTGGCGAGCAAAGCACGCTTCACCTGGACCGATCCCCGCAGGGGCAGCGTCCGCGAGTCGGAGCCCACCCAGATCCGGTAGCGGCCCTCCTCGATCACCCACTGGTCCTGCTTGGTGCTCCAGTGGGCGAACGCCCGCGGCGAGAGCCTGATGGTGATGCGCTTGGAGGCCCCGGCCGCGAGCCGGACCTTGCGGAAGCCCTTGAGCTGGCGCTTCGGCTCGCCGGTGTCCTTCGGAAACCCGACGTAGACCTGCGGGACCGCGGCGCCGGCGCGCTGGCCGGTGTTCTTGACGACGAGGGAGACCTTGACGGTGCGGCCTCTCGGGCTGACCTTGAGGCCGCGGTAGGAGAACGTCGTGTAGCCCAGGCCGTAGCCGAACGGGAAGAGCGGCGTACGCCGCGCGGCGTCGTAGGCGCGGTAGCCGACTAGAAGACCGTCGGCGTAGCGCGCGACGCCGCCGACCCCGGGGTAGTGCGCGGCCGGGAACGACGCCTGCTTCTCGTCGACGGGGAACGTCTGCGGCAGCCGGCCGCCAGGCTCGGCCACGCCGTAGAGGACGTCGGCCAGCGCGTTGCCGTGCTGGAGCCCGGCGAACCACGGCACCAGGACGGCACCGGCCTGGTCGAGCCAGGGCATCTTCACGGGCGCGCCGATGTCGAGCACGACGACCGAGCTCGGGTTGGCAGCGGTGACCGCCGCGATCAGGTCGGTCTGGTCGATCGGGAGGTTCTGGCAGAAGATCGTGGCGCAGATGCCGGGGTGCAGCCCGAGGTCGGGACGGTCGGCGCCCTCGGACGAGCCGTCGTTGGCCACCACGACCGCGACGTCCGCCGCGGCCGCCGCGGCCACGGCGTCGGCCTGGCTCGATCCGTCGACGTAGACGACCCGGTCTCCGTTGGCCTGGGCCTGGTTGGTGATCCCCTCGAGCGGGCTGATCACCCGTCCGGGCAGACCGGTGCGCGAAGAACCGCCACCCGAGTAGGAGTGCATGGCGCCGATCGGCCCCGCCGCCCAGCCGATCACCGCGATGGTGCGGCCCCCGGGCACCGTCGCGAGCGGGAGCAGGCCGGAGCGGTTCTTGAGCATGACCGTCGCTTCGGCGGCCGCGCGGCGGGCGATCGCCTGGTGCGGGGCGCTGACGTCGGCGGTGAAGCCGACCGCGTTCTGGTTGGTGCGCTTGTCGAAGAGGCCGTGCCTGAACATGGTCCGCAGGATGTTGCCGACCATCTCGTCGAGGCGGGCCTTCGACAGCGAACCGTCCGCCATCGCCGCCTTGAGCTGGCCGGCGTCGAAGAACCGGCCGCCCGTACCGGTGACCGGGGTCGCCGGGGCGGGCATTGCGTAGGCGTGCATCTCGAGGTCGAGGCCGGCGTTGGCCGACGGGGCGGTCGAATGCACGGCGCCCCAGTCGGAGACGACGAAGCCGTCGAAGCCCCAGTCCTCGCGCAGGTAGTCCGTGAGGAGGGTCGGGTTCTCGCAGGCGTACTTGGTGTTGACCTTGTTGTAGGCACACATCACCGAGCCGACGTCGGCCTTCTTGACCGAGGCTTCGAACGCCGGCAGGTAGATCTCGCGCATCACCCGCTCGGTCGCCCGGGCGTCGACGGTCATCCGGTCGACCTCCTGGTTGTTGAGCGCGTAGTGCTTGGCGTCCGCGATCACCGGGTTGTCCTGGATGCCGCGGATGACCGAGACGGCGGTCCGCGAGGCGAGGTAGGGGTCCTCGCCGAAATACTCGAAGTTGCGGCCGTTGTAGGGCGTCCGCGCGATGTTCATGCCGGGCGCTAGCATCACGTTGATGCCCTTGGCGTGGGCCTCGGCCCCGATGGTGCGGCCGATCGTGCGCTGCAGCTTCGGGTCCCAGGTCGAGGCCTGCGCGATGCCGGACGGGAACGTCGTCGTGCCGTACTGCATCCCCGCCACCCCGGACCCGGCGTCGCTGAGCACGAGCTCGGGGATGCACAGCTCCTCGATCCCGGTGATGTGCCCCGCAGTGCCGTAGTAGAGGAACCACGGCGGGTCGCTGAACGTGACCATGTGGAGCTTCTGGTCCAGGCTCATCGCCCCGACCAGCGCCTTGCTGCGCTGCTCCGGCGACTTCGACTTGTCCATCCAAGCCGCGCACGGGTCGGCGGCCGCGTTGGCCGCCGGACTCGAGGGCAGGGCCGTCGCCGTGGCTGCGGTCAGCGCGACGGCGAGAATGGCGCTAGCGGTTCGGGCGGTACGACGCATGCCCGACCAACGCGACCGCGGCGGCGCAGGTTACGCCGGTGTGACGCGCTCGCTACTGCGCATCGGCGGCCGCGCAGACGGCGTCGGAGTAGTCGAAGTCCTCGTGCTGCTCGCGCAGGATCGGCCCGGCCCGGTGCCGGCCCAGGTTCCACTCCAACCAGTCGTCGGTGTCCTCGCCGGTGCCGTGACCCATCAGCGCGCACTCGACGACCTCATCGGGCAGCTCGGCCAGCACCGGCACGGCGTCCTCCGAGAGGAAGCCCTGGAGGTACTCCCAGTCGACCTTGCCTGTCTCGGCGTAGCGGTCCAGGTTGCGCTCGGCGATCCACGCGTCCGGGTTGAGGAGCGCCAGCCCGAGGAGTGCCGCGGCTCCGCTCAGCACGGCAGCGCGCGGCAACCAGGCCCCGCGCAGCGTGATGCCGGCGACCATGACTCCGAGCACCACCAACCCGAGCCAGCCCTCGAACACGTCGACCAGCAGCCGCAGCTGGGTGAAGCCGTAGGCCTCCTGGTAGACGTGCATCCGGTAGAGCGCCGAGGCCACCACGACCAGGGTGAGGGCACAGAGCATGCCCAGCGAGCCACGGATCCAGAGCAGGTCCGACGGCGTCTCGCGCGGCGCTTTCCGGGCCGCCGCCCACACCACGAGCAGGGTGAGCCCCGTGGCCACGGTGAGCTGCCCGAAGCCCTGGTGGACGTAGTCGGCGTAGGTCAGACCGGTGGTGCGCTCGAGGTAGTCGTGGCCGCCGAAGAAGACGGTGGCCTGTGCCCCGATGAAGACGAGGAACACCGCGTCGACGAGCAGCACCGGGACCAGCCACTCGTAGCGCTGGGCGACCGGCCGCGCGGCCGAGCCGTTCGTCGGCTCGACCCGCGGTGGGTTGATGCCGACGTACGCCGCGGCGAGCACGACCCCGGCGACGAACGCCGCCAGGAAGGCGCGCAGCACGATCGAGCCCAGCTCGACGTCGGGCACCAGCCGGTCCGCCCACTCGGCGAAGAGGGCGTCGGCCGAGGCGAAGAGCAGTCCGAACACCGCGACCGCCACGAGGGACAGCAGCGCCGTGCGCAGCACAGCACCTCGCCTGCCCGACCCGGTCACCGGCGTGAGCGACCGGCCCAACCACGGCAGCCCGCGCAGGGCGGCGAGCGGCCAGGCGATGCCGGCGAGCAGGAAGCCCTGGAGGGTGCGACCCTCGACCAGCCCGATCACGAACATCGCGGCCGCGGCGAGTACGCAGAGGAAGACGATCCACTCGGCGTCGCGCAGCAGCAGCGTGCCGGCCAGCAGCACGCCGAGGCCGGAGCAGGCGAGGGTGAACGCCGAGCGACGGTGCACGGCTACCGCGAGCACGGCCAACCCACAGGCCATCAGGACCAGGAAGGTGCCGAGCCCGTGGTCACGGAACGGCAGCACGACGCCCGCGAGCACCCCGGCTGCGAGCGCGCCGAGCAGTGCCCGCGGGCTGCCGGGCAGGGCGCGTTCGGGCCAGAAGGCACCGAACAGCGCGTCCATCGAGTCGCTCGGACGCGCCACCGGCGACGACGTGACGGCCGCCGGTGTAGGCGTGGGTGTCGGCGTCGGAGTCGGCGGAGTGGGGACGGTCATCGCGGGCTCCTCGGTGTCGTGGGGAAGGTCGACCCGCACCCGGGCACCGGTGTGGCCTGGGTCGGGGTCGAGGAAGCGGATGGCGCCTCGGTGCAGGTCGGTCACCCAGCGGGCGATGGCCAGCCCCAGGCCGGTGCCACCGCCGGCCTGGTCATGGGCATCGAGCGTGCCGAAGCGCTCGAAGACGCGGTCACGGTCGGCGGCCGGGATGCCCGGCCCGTCGTCGGTGACCTCGAGTCGCCAGCCGCCCTGATGCCCGCTCGGCCTGTCGGTCGCGGTGACGACGACGGTGCCGCCGGCGGGGCTGTGCCGCGAGGCGTTGTCCAGCAGGTTGGCGACCAGCTGGTGCAGGCGCTGGGGGTCCGCGTCGACGCTCAGGCCCTCCGGGTCGACGCGGACGTCGTACGTGACGTCGCGGCCGGTCGCCCGCGCCTCGGCGACCGCGCGCTGCAGGAGATCGGGCACGGAGACCCGCGACGTCGAGAGCGTCACCGCGCCGGCGTCCACGCGCGCCAGGTCCAACAGGTCGGAGACCAGGGCCGACAGCCGCTCGGCCTGGTCGAGGGCGGTGCTCAGGGCGACGGGGTCCGGTCCGCCGACGCCGTCGACCAGGTTCTCGAGGACCGCGCAGAGCGCGGCGAGCGGTGTGCGGAGCTCGTGGCTGACGCTCGCGATCAGCTCACGGCGCTGCCGGTCGACAGCCTGGAGGTCCTCGGCCATCCGGTTGAAGGCGCGCGCGAGCTCGCCGACCTCGTCGTTGGAGGTCGCCGTCACCCGGCCGGAGTAGTCGCCGCGGGCCATCCGGCGGGCGGCCTTGGTCATCTCGCGCAGGGGTGAGGTCATGCCGACCGCCAGGAGCTGTGTGACCCCGAGGGCCAGGGCCACCGTGACCGGGATGCTCAGCCAGAGGGGGACGTCGCTGACCGAGCCCAGCGAGCCGACCAGCGTGGCGACGAGGACGCTGACGGCGACCAGTACGCCGAGCTTGACCTTCACCGACGCGATCAGGTCGAGCGGACCGCTAGCCACCGGCGATCTCCAGCGCGTAGCCGACGCCGTGCACGGTCCGGACCCGGTCGGCGCCGATCTTGGCCCGCAGGGCCTTGACGTGGCTGTCGACGGTGCGGGTGCCGGACGCCCCTGACCACCCCCACACCTCGCGGTAGAGCTGGTCGCGGGTGAGCACCGTCCCCGGAGCGCCGGCCAGGCAGAGGAGGAGGTCGAACTCGGTGGGAGTCAGGTGCACCTCGTCGTCGCCGACCCAGACCTTCCGTGCTCCCGGATCGACCCGGATGTCCCCCAGGTCGGTCGTGGCCCGCGCGGCGAGCTCGGCGGCCCGTTCGACCCGACGCAGCAAGGCGGCCACCCGGGCGACCAGCTCCCGCATCCGGAACGGCTTGGTCAGGTAGTCGTCGGCGCCGACGCCAAGCCCCACGAGGATGTCCGCCTCGTCGTCGCGGGCGGTGAGCATGAGGACCGGGACCGGCCGCTGTGCCTGGATGCGCCGGCACACCTCGTGTCCGTCGAACCCGGGCAGCATCACGTCCAGGAGGACCAGGTCGGGCGAGCTGGCGACGAACCGCGCGACGGCGTCCGGCCCGTCATAGGCCTGGACGACGTCGTAGCCCTCGCCGCTCAGCCGGTCGGTGACCGCCTGGTTGATGACCCGGTCGTCCTCGACGACCAGGATCCGCGACATCGGAGGGGGCACACGACAACCGTAGGAGCGAGCAGGGTCAGAAGACCGGGACGACTCGTGAAGGTTGTGTGCAGGTCTACTGCGGCTACTTCTTCCGCAGCAGCCGTTCGACGCCGTTTGTCAGCGCGACCACGAAGAAGCCCTTGTTGGCGTCGGTGAACCAGACCGCTCCGCGCGCCGGGTCCCAGGCCGGGGCGGACATCGCGAAGGCGCCGAGGGCAGTCGGGTTCTGGGAGTCCGCGCCCGGCATCGTCGGGTCGTTGAAGTAGGCCACTTCGCGCGGGTTCTGGGGATCCCGGATGTCGAAGAGCCGCAGGCCGGACAGGATCATCGAGCAGCCGACGATCCTGGGGTTCCTGGTCCGCGGCAGCGAGCAGTAGTGGCCGGCGTACCCCTGGACGGGGATGAGCGCGCCGGGGTCGAGCTGCTGGTCACCGGCGCGGGCGCCGGGCTGGTGCACGGCGAGCCGCAGGTGGGAGACGACCTTCGGGTGGGCCGGGTCCTCGACGTCGATGATCCGGGCCGCACCCACCGGCGCCGATGCCTGGGTCGGTCCGCCGTCGAGGCCGAAGTCGACGAACTCGTCGACCTCGAGAAGATAGTCACGGCCCTTCTTGGTGAACGGCTCGGCCACCTGTGGCAGCGACCCCTCCGGCCAGTCGAGGTCGGCGACCACCTTGACCTTGGGATCCGGCTTGCGGTCCTGGATCTGGGACACGTCGAGGATGCGCAGCCCGCCGGACGACAGCCGCACGCCGCTCGGGTTGCCGATGTTGGCGACGTACATCGTCCGACCGTCCGGGGAGAGGCGCAGGCCGTGGTAGTTGACCCCGGACTGAAAGAACACCCGCTTGGGCTTGCGCGGGTCCGACACGTCGACCGCGGCCAGGGTCTGGCCACCGGTGCTGGAGGCATAGAAGGTCCGGCCGTCCGGGGCGAACCCGCTCTCGTGGCCGAGCACCGCGGTGTTGGTGGAAGACAGCAGCTTGGGCTTGCGGCAGTTGGTGCGGACGTCGTAGATGTCGAGGACGCCCACGTTTGTGAACGGGTTGCCGAGGACCGCGGCCAACAGGCCGCGCCGCTCGTTGAGCACCAGGGACTCGTGGGGGCTGAGCATCGCCGGTGAGCTCAGGGTCGCGACCTTGCGAGGCTGCTTGGGATCGTCCATGTCGAGCACGACGACCCCCAGCCCCTCGGCGGCGTTGTAGAGGACGTCCTTGGGGAACAGCAGCGTCGAGTCGTAGAACGCACAGGTGTGGCCGGCGGCGTCCTGGTAGCGCAGCACCTTGAAGCCGCCCGTCTTGCCCTGCCGGGCCAGCGGCCTGGTGTTGCACCGGTATCCCTGGGCTACCCGTCCGGAGGTGTAGTCGGAGAGCGGCACCCGCCCCTGGATGCCGGTCTCGGGGCGGGCGCCCGGCCCACACGTCGCCGGTGGAGTGGCGGCTGGGAACGCCTCACCGTCGGCGGGCGTCACGCCCGTGAGCGTCAGACCCACAACACCGACCGCGAGCGCGACCAGGACGACGAGCAGGCGTCGTAGAGCAGCAGTCCCCGTGATGACCATCACCGAAGGCTATCGAGCCTCTTCACCGTCTCCTCGAACTCCGAGACCAGTGACTCCATGACGTCGGAGACCGGGCGGACCTCGTTCATCCGGCCGACGATCTGGCCCACGGGCATCGAGATGACGTCGGGGTCGTGGGCGGCGTTGATCCGGTTGTGCGCCTCGGCGACCAGCAGGTTCTGCAGTGGCATCGGCAGCGGCTCCGGGGCACCCTCCTCGGCCCAGGCCTCGGTCCACTTGGTCTTGAGCAGCCGGGCTGGTTTGCCGGTGTAGATCCGGGTCCGCACCGTGTCGCTCGAGGTGGCGCGGGTGAACGCCGTCTCCCAGCCCCGGTTGGTGGCCAGGTTGCGGTATTCCTCGGTGCCGAGCCAGATCGAGCCGGTCCACACGCCCTGTGCGCCGAGCGCGAGCGAGGCGGCGACCTGGCGTCCCGAGCCGATGCCTCCGGCGCCGAGGACGGGTACGTCGGGGCCGACCGTGTCGACGATGTCCGGGGTCAGCACCATGCTGGCGATCTCGCCGGTGTGGCCGCCTGCCTCGTAGCCCTGCGCCACGATGATGTCGACACCGTTGGCGACGTGCGACAGCGCGTGCTTCGCGGCTCCCGCGAGCGCGGCGACCTTGATGCCGTGCTCATGGCACTTGTCGATCACGTCGACCGGCGGTGAGCCGAGCGCGTTGGCGATCAGCACGGGGCGGTGCTGCAGCGCGACGTCGAGGTGCGACCGGGCGACCGAGTGGAGCCAGCCCAGCACGCCCTCACGGCCCTCCCCCTCCGGCAGCGGCGGGACACCAAGCTTGAGCAGCGTCTCGTCGACGAACTTCTTGTGCTCCTCCGGGATGTAGGTCGACAGGTCGGCCGACGTGCCCTCGGTGGGGATCTTCATCGGCATCACGATGTCGACGCCGTAGGGCTTGCCGTCGGTGTTGTCGTCGAGCCAGCTCAGGGTCTTCTCGAGCTCGTCGGTGTCGTTGAACCGCACGCAGCCGAGCACGCCGAGCCCCCCGGCGCGGGAGACCGCGGCCGCGACGTGCTCGGAGGGGGTGAACGCGAAGATCGGGTAGTCGATCCCGAACTCGTCACACAGCGGCGTGCGCAAGAGCGATCTCCTTGGCAGCGGGGTACTGCGCCTTGCCGGTGGCGTTGCGCGGCACCTCGTCCACGACGGTCAGCGAGCGCGGCAGCTTGTAGCCGGAGAGGTGGTCGCGCAGGAAGCTGCGCAGCTCGTCGAGCTCCAGCGTGGCGCCGTCGCGCAGCGAGACGACGGCGGCGACCGCCTGGCCGTACTTCTGGTCCGGGATGCCGACCACGAGGGTGTCGTAGACGGCCGGGTGGTTCTTGATCGCCATCTCCACCTCCTCGGGGTAGACCTTCTCGCCACCGGTGTTGACGCAGTTGGAGCCGCGGCCGAGCAGCGTGACCTTGCCATCGGCCTCGATCCGGGCGTTGTCGCCGGGCACGGAGAAGCGCTGGCCGTCGACCTCGAGGAACGTCTTGGCGGACTTCTCGGGGTCCTTGTAGTAGCCGACCGGCACCGAGCCGCCCCGGCCGATCCGGCCGACCGCGCCGACGTTGCTGGGGTCGATCGGCTTGTTGTCGTCGTCCAGGACCACGGTGTTGGGCCCGAGCGCGACCACCGGGCCGTCGGTGCTGATGGGGCCGTCCTTGTCCTGCATCCCCATGCCGGTGAAGCCGGTCTCGGTCGCGCCGATGGAGTCGGTGAAGACCGCGCCCGGGAAGGCATCCATCCAGCGCTTCTTGACCTGCGGGCTGAAGATCGCGGCGCTGCTGGAGATGGCGAACAGGCTCGAGCCGTCGTACGGCGTGCCCGTCGCGGCCTGGCGGTCGAACTCGTCGATGAGCGGCAGCGCCATCGCGTCACCGGTCATGAAGATGAGCTGGACCTTCTCCCGGTCGATGATCTCCCAGGTGCGCTGGGCGTCGAACTTCGGCTCGAGGATCGTCAGGTGCCCGGCAAAGAGGTGCATGAGCAGCCCCGCCTGTGCGCCGCCGTGCATGAGCGGGCTGAGCGGGAAGGTGATCATCCGCGGGTCGTTGGCCTGCTTGGACTGGTCGTACTCCTCCAGTGGCTCGCCGGTGTAGAAGTCGATGCCGCCGCCGAGCGTGCGCCAGAAGTCCTCATGGCGCCACATGACGCCCTTGGGGAACCCGGTGGTGCCACCGGTGTAGATGATGTGGATGTCGTCGGCGCTGCGCTCCTCGAAGTCGCGCTCGGCGCTCTGGCCGGCCGTCGCCTCCTCGAGGGTCACGCCGCCGAACGAGCTGATGTCGCTGGCGTCGTCCGGGGCCATGACGTCCGGCAGGGCCACGAAGGTGGTGAGACGCGGGTGCTGCGGTGCGCATTTCGCCACCAGGTCGGCGTACGAGCGCTCGAAGAGCAGCGCCACGACGTCGGCGTTGTCGAAGAGGTAGTTGAGCTCGGCCTCCACGTAGCGGTAGTTGACGTTGATGGTGACCGCGCGGAGCTTGAGGGTGGCCAGCAGCCCGACCACGTGCTCGAGGCTGTTCTTCGCGTAGAGCGCGACATGGTCGCCGGCCTTCACCCCCTGGGAGGCCAGGTAGTGGGCCAGCTTGTTGCTGTCCCGCTCCAGGTCGGCGTAGGTCGCGACCCGGTCCCCGACCTTGACGGCGAGGCTGTCCGGGGCCGCGTCGACGGCATGCTCGAAGAGATCGGCGATGTTCAGAGCCACGGCGGCAAGACTAGAACACGTTCTCGTTTTTGACTACGCTCCCCCCGTGACCAGCGCAGATGCAGCCCCCGTCGTTGACCCAGGACCCGACTGCCTCGTCGAGCAGGACGGTCACAAGCTCATCGTCACGATGAACCGGCCGCATGCCCGCAACGCCCTCTCCGGCGAGATGCTCGCGATCATGTCCGAGGCCTGGGACAGGGTGAACGAGGACCCGGAGATCCGGGTCTGCATCCTCACCGGCGCCGGCGGCTACTTCTGCGCCGGGATGGACCTCAAGGCGGCCGACAAGAAGCCGCCGAGCGAGAGCTTCGAGTCCGGCGAGTTCGACCCTTCGGTCATCAAGTCGCTGCTCAAGGGCTTCCGGCTCACCAAGCCCTTGATCGCCGCGGTGGAGGGCCCGGCGATCGCAGGCGGCACCGAGATCCTGCAGGGCACCGACATCCGGATCGCCGGGGAGTCGGCGAAGTTCGGCGTCGCCGAAGCCAAGTGGAGCCTCTACCCGATGGGGGGCTCCGCGGTCCGGCTCCCCCGTCAGATCCCCTACACGGTGGCGATGGAGCTCCTGCTGACCGGACGCGTGATGCTCGCGCCGGAGGCCAAGGAGGTGGGCCTGATCGGTCACGTCGTCCCCGACGGCCAGGCGCTGGCCAAGGCTCACGAGATCGCCGACCAGATCGCCGCCAACGGCCCGCTCGCGGTGCAGGCCATCCTCAAGACGGTCCGCGACTCCGAGGGCAAGCACGAGGACGACTGCTGGAAGGACGACGCGCGGGTCGGGGCGGCCGTCTTCTCGTCCAACGATGCCAAGGAGGGGCCCAAGTCTTTCCTGGAGAGGCGTCCCGCGAACTACACGGGCTCCTGACCCCGGTCGTTTGCCGGCACACGTCGACGGGTAGACCGCGGGGCATGACTCGCCTGCTCCCGCGCGCGGTGTTCGCCGCCGCCCTCTCGGTCTCGCTCGCCCTCGTGTCCCTCACCCAGGTGGCTCCCTCCCCTGCCAGCGCCGGCGACGGCGTGCCCGTGTTCCATGACCGTGTCTCCAAGCGCGACCCGGCCGGCGACGTGAAGGGCGACAGCACCCGCCCGGTCGACGTCCGCAAGGTGGTCTACGACCACTACCGGACCGGCCCCGGCCCCAACAACCGGCTGGTCATGACCGTCCGGTTCGCCGAGAGCGTCTCCTCGGACATCACTCTCCAGTGGGAGCTCGCCACGACCGGCGAGCACGTCACCGTCAAGTGGGACATCGGCGGCCGGGTGACCGTCATCCGCGACGGCGAGAAGTCGTCCAGCCGCGGCGCCGAGCGGTCGGTCGACGGCAACGTCGCCAAGCTGACCCTGCCGTGGGGTCGTCTGGGTTCGCCGCGCAGGATCAACACGCTGCTGCTGCTGGCGACGTACGACATCGACGGCCTCGACATCGTGCGGATCAAGCGCGACCTGCGCTGACGGACCCGTACCCTGTCCGGCGTGATGCTGGGCAGCGGCTTCGTGGTCCTCGTGGTCCTCGTCGTCTTCGCGGGGATCGGCCTGGTCGTCTACTCGTTCGTCCAGGCGGCCAAGCGACGCGAGGCAATGGCGACGTACGCCGTCTCGCGCGGCTGGCGCTACGAGGCGGAGCAGCCGCTGCTGGTCGACCGCTTCGACGGACCGCCGTTCGGCCTGGGCCACGCGCGCCTCGCGACCAACGCCGTCTACGGCCAGCACGACGGTCGCGACTTCGTGTCCTTCGACTACGAGTACAAGACGACGAGCGGGTCCGGGAAGGACCGCCGCACCACGACCCACACCTTCTCTGTTGTGGCGCTGTCGATGGGCATCTCGCTCCCGTCGCTGCGGGTGGACCCGGAGAACTTCCTCGAGCGGGTGGTCGGGCGGGTCACCAACTCCGACATCGAGCTGGAGCTCGAGGAGTTCAACCGCGCCTTCACGGTCTCCTGCCCCGACCGCAAGTTCGCCTCCGATGTCCTGCACCCGCAGATGATGGAGTTCCTGCTCCAGCACCGAGACGTCGGCTGGCGCTTCGAGCGCGACTCGATGCTCATGGTGTCCGACTCCCGGCGCTCGGTCGCCCAGATCGACGCGACCCTGGCCCTGATGGACCAGATCAGTGACCGGATCCCGGACTTCGTGTGGCGCCAGCTCAGAGGACAACAAGGAGGTCCCTCGTGACCGTGCTCTACGTCGTCCTCGGGGTGGTCGCGTTCCTGCTGCTCTGCCTCGTGGTGATGTACAACCGCTTCGTCCGGCAGCGCACGCTGGTCGACGAGTCGTGGGGCGGCATCGACGTCGAGCTCACCCGCCGGCACGAGCTGATCCCCAACCTGGTCGAGACGGTCCAGGGGTACGCCACGCACGAGCGAACGGTCCTGGAGAACCTCACCCGGGCCCGTGAGGCCGCGACCGCGCACCGCACCGACGGCCCGGGCCAGCGCCAGGAGTTCGAGGAGACGGTCGGTCGGGCGCTCACCGAGGTGCTGGCCCGGGTCGAGGCCTACCCCGAGCTCCAGGCGAGCCGCAACTTCCTGGAGCTCCAGGACGAGCTGACCCACACCGAGGACCGGATCGCCGCCGCCCGGCGCTTCTACAACGGCAACGTGCGCGCCTACAACACGCGGGTCGCGACGGTCCCCTCCAACCTTGTCGCCGCGATGTTCGGCTTCAAGGCCCGGGACTTCTTCGAGATCACCGACGCGAACGCCCGGACCGCTCCGAGCGTCTGACCGTCAGCGCATCCGGCACTCGACCCCCAGGTCCCTTACCGCTCGGGAACGGACAGGACGAACGCGTGCGGCCGGTCGTCCTGCGGTCGCCGGTAGCGCAGGCCGGCGCCGTTGGCCTCGGCGAGGCGCCCGGCCAGGTAGAGGCCGAAGCCCGTGCCGCCCGCAGCGGCTCGGCGGGCCCCGGCGCGAGGGAACCTGGTGAACAGCGTGTCGACTAGGTCGTCCGGCACCCCGGGACCCGCATCGGTCACCACGATGCTGACCGCCCCCTCGTCACGGGTGACGGTCACGTCCACCGGCTCGGCTCCGTAGCGGAACGCGTTGGTGAGGAGGTTGCCGACGATCTGGTCGAAGTGCACCGGGTCGAAGGAGACCGTCGACGGGGCCTCGGCCTCGACCACGACCGTGGGCACGGACGGCAGTCCGGACCCCTGCGCCAGCAGCGACAGCGTCTCGGCCAGGTCCAGGTCCTCGGGACGTGGCTCGATCCTCCCGGCGTCCACCGTGGCCAGCGCCAGGATGCGGTCGACCATCTCGCTGAGCCGGGTGGCGGCTGCCCGCGTCTTGGCCACGATCCCCCGGCGCTCGGAATCGCCGAACGTCTCCCACGACTCGTCGAGGATCTCGAGGAACCCGCGCAGTCCCGCGAGCGGCGAGCGGATGTCGTGGCCGAGCATCGCGATGACGTCGGCGTTGAGCTCGTTGGCCAGGCGCAGCTCGTTGTTCACCCGGGCGAGAAGTCGCGCGGCGGCGTTCGCCTCCGTCACATCCTGGAGCGTGCCGTTGATCCGCACCACTCTGCCCTCGTGGTCACGGACCGGGTTGCCGTGGCTGACCACCTCGCGCGTGTCGCCCGCCGCGGTGATGAGCCGGTAGTCGATCGCGTAGGGAGTGCCGGTTCGGGTGGCGCGGTCGACGTTGTCAAGGACGCGCTCGCGATCGTCCGGGTGGAGGTAGTCGGACAGCGTCTCCCGCGAGGGTGGCCGGCCACCAGGGCCGGGCTCGAGTCCGATGATCCTGAACAGCTCACGAGACCACATGATCTCGTCGGTGACCGTGTCGAGCTCCCAGCTCCCGAGCTTGGCGAGCGCCTGGGCCTCGTCCATGGCCCGCTGGGCCTCGACCCGGGGGGTTACGTCCGTGACCAGCACGAAGAACCCGCGGACGTCTCCGTCGACGATGTCGGGGACGTAGGAGGCCTGCGTGTGGCGGACCCGCCCGGACTGGTCGACCAGGGTCCGGTCGAAGAGCTGCTCCTCGCCGGCGAGGGCGCCGGTGATGAACGGCAGGTTCTTGGCATACACCTCCGCGCCGAGCACCTCGCTGATGTGCAAGCCATGCATCTGCGCCGGCTGGAACCCGAACCACTCGACGTAGGCGGCGTTCGCCACCACGTTGCGTGCGTCGCGGTCCCAGTAGGCGATGAGTGCGGGCAGCTGGTCGAGCAGCCTCCTGAGCAGGCGCACGTCATCGACGGCGACGGGTCCCATGCAGGGAACCTAGTGGCCAGGCCGCAGCCGAGCCGAGGGTCCTAGGTCCTGGCTGGTCCGGAGGTCGTCCTCTACGTAAGTCGTCCGCTCAGACCGGCGTGATCGGGATCGCCTTCCGCGGCTGGAAGGCGAAGCCGGCGCCGCTGCTGAAACGGGTCAGCGCCACCTCGTCCGGCTGCGCCGCGGGCTGGTCGCGAGGCACCAGCGCCGCGACCCAGCTCGTGTCCGACCCGGTGACCTCGACGTCGAGCATCGGGTCGACCGCCTGGACCGCAGCCTGGAGCGGACGCAGCCGGCCGGGGCCGCAGAGCGAGATCCACGCACCGTCGTCGTGGGCCGGGCCGTGGGCGACCGCCAGCGTGCCGTCTTCGACCTGCGCCTCGACGTACGCCGCGGGGTTGAGCAGCGGGTGCAGCTCGAGCGTCCGCACGGCGTCGGTGCCGAGCGCGCGGCTGATCCGCTCCGCGCCGATGCCGGCTACGCCGACCAGCTGCTTGGTCGCGATCTCCCGGAGCAGCTCGCCGCTGTCGCAGCGGGCGCGCAGCGCAACCAGGAACGACAGGTTGAGCAGGTGCATCTGGAGGCAGACCTCGTCGGCCATCCGCACCAGCGCGGAGTGGGAGAAGGCCGCGAAGTCGAGATCGGAGAGCAGCGGCCCGGTGTAGTCGGCGCGCCCCTCGTCGGACTCGTCGACCGGGTCGAGCAGCAGGTTGGCCGCCCGGCTGGCCCCGACCTCGGCGAGCGCAGGGATCGGCTGCACGTCCGGGTAGGACTCGTCGATGGTCACCGTCCAGGCGCAGTGCGGGCGCCGGTCGGCCGCCAGCTCGTCGGCGCTGCGCGGAGGCCGGTGGATGGGCCTGACCTGCGCCTTGGGGTTGGAGGCCACCGCCGTCGCGTCGAAGGTCGGGTCCTCGATGTCGTGGCACATCGAGCGCACGTAGTCCTCGCCCATCGGCTCGACGTCCATCAGCGCGCCGCAGTGGTCGAGGTGGAACTCGCCGTGCCAGCGGTCGTGGACGGTGTAGCGGAAGTCCATGAACTGCGGCGGTGCACCGATGTCGAGCTGGAGGCCCTTGAAGATGGTCACCACGTCACCGGTCCCGGGAGTGACCGGGGCGTATCGCAGCGCGTCCTGCATCCGACGCGTGTAGATCGGCGACGAGCCGGCCCACTCCTCGATGGCGATCCGGGCCATCTCCTCGCGGCCGAACGCCGAGATGCACCAGGCCATCCCGGAGCGGTCGATCAGCTGCCCGACGAGCAGCAGCTCCGGCACCAGCCTCGCGAGCTCGTCCCGGGTGAGGTCGGCGTACCGACTGCGGGTCAACCGACGGCCCGCTCGCCCGTCCAGTACTGCGCCCGCAGCGCCTTCTTGTCGGGCTTGCCCAGGCCGGTCAGGGGCAGCGCGTCGGTGGCGATGACCTGCTTGGGCGCCTGCACCGAGCCCTTGCGCTCCTTGACCATGTCCTGGATCTCGTGGACGACCTCGTCGGTCAGCTCGTGGCCCGGGCGGAGGACGACGATCGCGGTGACGGCCTCGCCCCACTTGTCGTCGGGAGTGCCGATCACCCCGACCTGGGCGATCGCCGGGTGCTCGGCCACGACGTCCTCGACCTCACGCGGGAACACGTTGAAGCCGCCGGTGACGATCATGTCCTTGGTCCGGTCGACGATGTACCAGAAGCCGTCCTCGTCCTCACGAGCCACGTCGCCGGTGTGCATCCAGCCGTCGCGGAAGGTCTCGGCGGTCACCTCGGGCAGCTTCCAGTAGCCCCCGGACAGCAGCGGACCCGCGACGCAGATCTCCCCCGGCTCGCCCTGCTTGACCGGGTTGCCGTCCTCGTCGAGCAGTGCCGTGCGGATGAACGCCGACGGCCGGCCGCACGAGGACAGCCGGCTGTCGTCGCCAGAGACGTGGTCCTGCTTGCCGAGGTAGGTGATGACCATCGGCGCCTCGGACTGGCCGTAGTACTGGGCGAAGATCGGCCCGAACCGGTCGATGGCCTCCTTGAGACGCACCGGGTTGATCGCGCTGGCGCCGTAGTAGACGGTCTCGAGGCTGCTCAGGTCGCGGGTGTGCGAGTCGGGGTGGTCCATGAGTGCGTAGAGCATCGAGGGCACCAGCATCGTGGCCTGGATCTTGTTCGCCTCGATGAACTCGAGGACCTCGCCCGGGTCGAACTTCGACATCACGTAGAGCGAGCCGCCCTTGATCACGACCGGTGCGAAGAACGCCGCTCCCGCATGGGAGAGCGGGGTGCACATGAGGAACCGGGGGTTCTCCGGCCACTCCCACTCGGCGAGCTGGATGTTGGTCATCGTCGAGAAGGACTCGACCCGGCCGATCACGCCCTTGGGGTTGCCGGTCGTGCCGCCGGTGTAGGTGATCGAGGTCATGTGGTCGCGCGCCAGCAGCACCGCTTCCAGCGGCTTCGGGTCGAACTGGGCAGCCGCGGCGACGAGATCCGTGCCCACCGCGCTCAGCGCCTCGGGGACCGGGCCGATCGTCAGGACCTGCTTCAGCCCCGGGCACTTGTCGAGCAGGCCGACCGCCCGCTCCACGAAGACCGGGTCGACGATCAGGGTGGTGATCTCGGCGTCGTTGATGACATAGGCGTGGTCATCGAGGCTGCCCAGCGGGTGCAGCGACGTACGCCGGTAGCCCTGGGTCTGGCTCGCGCCGATGATGAACAGCACCTCGGGGCGGTTGAGCGCCAGCAGTGCCCCCGCCGAGCCCTGGCCGGCATTGAGGCTCTCGAAGGCCTGGACGTACTGGCTCATCCGGTCCGAGACCTCGCGTCCGGTCAACGTCACGTCGCCGAGGTGGATCACCGGCTTGTCGTGGTGACGCTTGAGGGCGGCCACCATGAGGTGGCCGTTGTGCGTGCCGATCCGCAGCTCTTCGTCAGGTGAAACCATGACGCTGAGACTAGAACGTGTTTCAGTTTCGGGCAACGAAGCAGGCGTCTTGTCGAAACGCCAGCGCAGCGCGGCCGTCCGAATGACCATGGATGGGTGATGTCGACTCGGCGTTCTCACGTCCCTCCAACCGCGCGCCGCTGGACCGCCGCCCTGGCGGGGCTTGCGCTGCTCCCGGCGCTCGGCCACAACCCGTCGTCGGCGGAGCCCCCGGTCATCGAGCGGACGACCGGCACATTGTCGGTGACCCCGTCGGTGGTGGTGGGCGGCCAGGCCGTGCGAATGACCGGCAGCATCGGCGCCCAGGGTCGGCGAAAGGTGCACGTGCAATGGCACATGAACCGGCCGGGAGACGTCTGGGTCGACGTCGCCGACACGACCCACAAGACCGATCGCAAGGGGCGCTTCGACTTCACGTTCCCGGCTCCATCCGCAGTCGGGATCCCGATCGGACTCCGGGTGGTGGCGGGAGCACTGAAGACACCGGACTACCAGCTGAAGGCACGCCAGCAGGAGCTGACGGTGAGCCTGGCCGACGCCGAGCCGAACCGGATCTCCTACGCCGTGCTGCCCGGTCTCCCCTTCGAGGTCGTGGTCGACACCGTCCCGACCGTCCGGGCTGCCCTGGGCACGCCGCCCGTCCTTCCCGGCCGCGTGGTCAGCCTCCAGCAGCGGGTCGACGGCAACCGCTGGCAGACGATCCGCACGTCGTCCACGGACCTGGCCGGCCAGGCCACGTTCTCGGTCGCCGCGCCGCTGGTCGGTGCCCTGGTGCTGCGGGCGCGGCAGGAACGTTGGACACAAGGGCGTGACGAGATCGGCTGGTTCGCGTCCTTCCCGACGTACTTCGGCATCGGCCTCCTCCCCGACCGGTCGCAACGCCGACCGTTGGCGCGGACGCGCACACATGCGTCGCCGGTGACCGAGCGCAAGGACCCGCTGCGGCCGACCGCCAGCCAGACCTGGGGCTGGGGAGGCTCGCTGTGGGACTACGACTGGGGGTTCGGGGAGGACTTCGACTCCAAGCCGTACCGCGGCACCTGGCTCGGTGGGCGCTGGCTCGACACCTCGGACGGCTCGGGCCGGGCCGTGCCGTTCAACGGCGGGCTGGTCCTGCAGAGCAAGCTCACCCACACGGGCGACGGCGACCACGGCACGTCCACGGCGACGTTGCAGGGCAGCGCGCAGAAGCGCGGACGGTGGGAGTTCCGCCTGCAGGGCCACGCGTGGGAGTCGGGTCCGCGGCCCTACCGCTTCCTCCTGGAGCTGGTGCCGGAGGGCGCGCCGGTCGTGACCTGCTCCCCCGCCAGCATCGTGGTCGCCGACGTCGTCATGGGCACGCCGGGGCTTGGCCTGGGTGTCCGATCCCGGGCCGCTGGTTCGGTCTGGACCGCCCGGGACGCCCAGGCCCTGCTGGCCGAGGCCCCCTTCAACATGGCCGTCGAGGTCGGCAAGAAGCACATCACCTGGTTCCGTGACGCGAAGCCTCTCTTCACCCTCAAGGGTCGTCGCGCCCAGCCCGGCGTACCGCTGGTCCCCCGGCTGAGCCTGGTCGGCCAGCAGGAGGAGATGAACGGTGCCCAGGTCGACTCGGACTGGCAGCGCGCGTTCAGCATCAAGCGCGGGAAGCAGAAGAAGTCCGGCCGCGCGCTCGACGGCGTGCCGTACTCCGACGCCTGCTGAGAGGTGGCGCACGGGCGCCGGCGTGACGCGCTCACAGCGCGCGGACCCTCAACCTCCTCCGTCGTGTGCGTACGACCCTGGGGAGGGCGACCGACACCACGGCGACTCCGCGGGCTAGGACTGTGGACGGGTCTCTGAATCGGTGCTCTGTGGACGATTCCTGGTCGACTCGGGTCACTCGGAGCTCCTCGTGCAGAAAGGAATCCGAGCCCGGCGGCGCTCAGTTCCTCACGGACTTCAAGCCCCTCGTGGTCGAGATCTACCGCAACCTTCCCGAGACCAGACTCGACTGGGCCGCGTGAGTCCCGACCCAAGACGAGACAGCGTCTCCGATAGCGTCAGCCCATGACATCCGCACCGCTGGTGGTGAGCGCGACCGACGGACCCCTCCCCCAGACGGTCGACCAGCTCAAGGCACTCAAGGGCCAGGGAGCCACCACCGTCGATGTCGTGATCACCAACAGCGAGCTCGTCGACGCCGAGCTGCTGGAGCTCGTCGAGCTCGAGGTCCGCGACCTGGCCGAGCAGCAGGGACTCACCGTCGGCACGCTCGACCGCGGGACGTCCGGCATCTACGGCCCGCCTTCCTGACGTTCCTCGCAGCGCGCCCGGTGGTGTAGGCGGATCAGCCCACCGCCACCGTGCCGGTCGCGGTGGCGAAGACCGTCCCGGCGGCATCCTCGACGCGCGCCTGGCAGAACGAGAGCCGCCGTCCCGCCTTCAGGACCTCCGCGCGGGTCAGGAGGACGGTCACGTCCGCCGGGACCGGACGGAGGTAGTGGATCGACAGCTCGACCGTCGAGAAGTCGTCGACCGTGTCGAGTGCGGTCACGGCCGCCAGCACCAGCGCCGTGTCGAGGAGGGTGGCCACGACACCGCCGTGCACGCCACCGCGGCGGCTCATCGCGTCGGGACCCGGAGTCGACGTGAGGGTCACCGAACCAACGGACGCCTCGACGATGGTGGTGCCGAACAGCTTTGCGACTGGGGATGGCGGCTCGTCGGCCTCGATCAGGGCCTGGACGAGCCGCAACCCTCCGGTCAGGCCAGCACCTCGGCGATCCGCCTGATCTCGTCGCCGGAGTGAGCCGACAGCATCAGGGTCGTGACGCCGGTGCCCTCCCAGGCCTGGACGGTGTCACGCACCTCGGCCTCGGTGCCGATGATGTGCATGTCGTCGACCAGGTCGTCGGGGATGAGCGCGGTGGCGGCCTCGCGGTCGCCGGCCAGGAAGAGCTCCTGGACCTTGCCGGTGATCGCCTCGTAGCCCATCCGGTCGAAGACCTGCTTGTGGAAGTTCTGGTCCTTGGCGCCCATGCCGCCCATGTAGAGCGCGACGATCGGCTTCATGCCGTCGATGACCGCCTTCTTCTCGTCGGCGTCCTTGACGATCTGCACGTGGCAGGTGGCCGCGATCTCGAAGTCGTCACGGGTGCGCCGTGCGCCGGGCCGGGCGAACCCCTCGTCGAGCCACGGGCCGTACATCCCAGCGGACTTGGGCGTGTAGAAGATCGGGATCCAGCCGTCGGCGATCTCGGCGGTCTGAGCGACGTTCTTGGGGCCTTCTGCGCCCAGCCAGATCGGGATGTCGGGACGCAGCGGGTGGGTGATCGGCTTGAGCGGCTTGCCGAGGCCGACGGAGTTCTCGCCGGTGAACGGCAGGGGGTAGTGCGGGCCGTCGTTGGTGACCGGCCCCTCGCGGGCCAGGACCTTGCGGATGATGTCGACGACCTCGCGGGTGCGGGCCAGCGGCTTGCCGAACGGCTGGCCGTACCAGCCCTCGACGACCTGCGGTCCGCTGACGCCCATGCCGAGGACCATCCGGCCGCCCGACAGGTGGTCGAGCGTCAGCGCATGCATCGCGATGGACGTCGGCGTCCGGCCGCTCATCTGGACGATCGAGGTGCCGAGCCGGACCCGGGAGGTCTCGCGGCCCCACCACGCCAGTGGCGTGAAGGCGTCGGAGCCCCACGCCTCGGCGGTGAAGATCGAGTCGAAGCCGGACTGCTCGGCCGCCGCGACGAGCTCGGCGTGGTTGGTCGGCGGCTGGGCCTGCCAGTAGCCGAGCTGTAGTCCGAGCTTCATGAGGTCACCCCTGGGTTCACTTGCCACACATTAGAACGTGTTCTAGTTTTTGGTCCATGCCTCGCACCTTGTCGGCGCCGATCACCGTAGCGTTCGACTACACCCGCTCGACCGGCCCCGTGGTGGGTCGCTTCCTGACCGGTCTCCGTGACGGCCAGATCCTCGGGGGGCGTACGTCGGAGGGCACGGTCGTGGTGCCCCCGCCCGAGTACGACCCGGTCACCCACCAACAGACCGAGGAGTTCGTGGAGGTCGCCGACACCGGCACCGTCACGAGCTGGACATGGGTGCCCGAGCCGGTCAAGGGACAGCCGTTCGACAGGCCCTTCGCGTTCGCCCTGGTGAAGCTCGACGGCGCGGACACGCCCCTGTTGCACGCGCTCGACGTGAGCAGCCCTGACGAGGTGCGGACCGGCATGCGCGTGAAGGTCCGCTGGCGCGAGGAGCGGGTCGGCGACATCACCGACATCGCATGTTTCGAGCCGGACGAGGGTGGTTTCGAGGCTCGCTCCGCTCGCACCTCGACCACCGAGCCTCGCGAGATCCCCGACCCCGTCACCGGCATCGTCGTGCCCATCGAGCTGGACTACCTCTACGCCGCCTCGCCCGAGGAGTCGCTCTTCTACAGCTCGGTCGCCGAGGGCAAGCTCGTCGGCCAGCGGTGCCCGACCTGCCAGAAGGTCTACATCCCGCCACGCAGTGCCTGCCCCGCCGACGGGACCCCGACCTCGGAGGAGGTGCCACTCTCCGACACGGGCACCATCACGACGTTCTGCATCGTCAACGTGCCGTTCCTCGGCCAGCGGATCACCCCGCCGTACGTCTCGGCGTACGTCCTGCTCGACGGCGCCGACATCGCACTGCTCCACCTGATCCTCGACATCCCGGCCGAGGAGGTCCGGATGGGCATGCGGGTCAAGGCGGTGTGGAAGCCCAAGGACGAGTGGGGCACCACCATCGAGAACATCAGCCACTTCGCGCCGACCGGCGAGCCGGACGCGGACTTCGAGTCCTACAAGCAGCACCTCTGAGAGGGCAGGCCCACAAGAGATGAGAGACGTCGCGGTCGTCGGGTTCGCCCAGCGGCAGATGAAGGACTTCGACGGGTCGCCGACCTGCGTCGAGCTCCTGGTCCCCCTGTTCGCCGAGTGCTACGAGCAGACCGGCTGGACGCGCAGGGACGTCGGCTTCTGGTGCTCGGGGTCCTCCGACTACCTGGCCGGCCGGTCCTTCTCGTTCGTCCAGGCGGTCGACGCGATCGGCGTCATCCCGCCGGTCAACGAGTCCCACGTCGAGATGGACCTGGCCTGGGCGATGTACGAGGCCTGGATCAAGATCCAGACCGGCGAGGTCGACACGGCGCTCGTCTACGCCTTCGGCAAGAGCTCCGCGGGCGTGCTGCGCCGGACGCTCTCGCTCCAGCTCGAGCCCTACACGATGACGCCGATCTGGCCGGACACGGTGTCCCTCGCCGGGCTCCAGGCCCGCGCGGGCATCGACGCCGGACTCTGGGACGAGCGGGCGATGGCTGAGGTCGTCGACCGCTCGCTGACCGACGCCGAGAAGAACGAGTACGCGATCCGCAAGGGCGGCTCGTCGGTCGACGAGCTCCTCGCCCGGCCGATGTACGCCGACCCGCTGCGCAAGCACGACTGTGCCCCGGTCACCGACGGCGCGGCCGCGCTGGTCCTGGCGGCGGGCGACAAGGCCAACGAGGTCTGCGACCGGCCGGCATGGATCACCGGCATCTCCCACTACGTCGACCCGATGAGCCTGGGCACCCGCGACCTGACCCGCTCCCCCAGCGCCCAGCGGGCGGGGGAAGGGGCCGGCGTCGACGGCGTCGAGGTCGCCGAGCTGCATGCGCCGTTCAGCCACCAGGAGCTGATCCTGCGCCGCGAGCTCGGCCTGGGCGACGACGTACGCATCAACCCCTCCGGCGGCGCGCTCGCCAGCAACCCGATGTTCTCCGCCGGCGGCATCCGCGTGGGCGAGGCCGCCAAGCGGATCTGGTCGGGCGAGGCAACCAAGGTGCTCGGCCACGCGACCAGCGGTCCGGCGCTCCAGCAGAACCTCGTCTGCACGATGGGCTCTACCAGGATCGGAGCAAGCTGACATGGCCAAGCAGCCAGCAGCGGTGATCGGCGTCGGGCAGACCCACCACCGCGCCAAGCGCGAGGACGTCTCGATGCCGGGCCTGCTCCGCGAGGCCATCGACCGTGCGCTCGAGGACGCCCAGATGACGCTCGACGAGATCGACGCGATCGTGGTCGGCAAGGCGCCCGACCTGTTCGAGGGCGTGATGATGCCCGAGCTGTTCCTCGCCGACGCGATCGGCGCCGCCGGCAAGCCTCTGCTCCGCGTGCACACGGCCGGGTCGGTCGGCGGCTCGACCGCGATCGTCGCTTCCAGCCTGGTCCAGGCGGGAGTGCACAAGAAGGTGCTGACCGTCGCCTACGAGAAGCAGTCGGAGTCCAACGCGATGTGGGCGCTCTCGGTGCCTATCCCGTTCAACATGCCGGTGCACGCGGGCGCGGGCGGCTACTTCGCGCCGCACGTCCGCTCCTACATCCGTCGCTCCGGCGCACCCACCCACATCGGGGCGATCGTCGCCGCCAAGGACCGGCAGAACGCGCTGAAGAACCCCTACGCGCACCTGCGGAACCCCGACACCACGGTCGAGTCGGTGCTGGCCTCGCAGATGCTGTGGGACCCGATTCGCTACGACGAGACCTGCCCGTCCTCCGACGGCGCGTGCGCCCTGGTGATCGTGTCGGAGGACGAGGCGGCCCGGTCGAGCAACCCGGCCTGGATCCACGGCACCGTCATGCGGTCCGAGGCCACCACGGCCGCCGAGCGCGACCAGGTCAACCCGCAGGCCTCCCGCGACGCCGCCGCGGCCCTGTGGAAGCAGGCCGGCATCACCAACCCCATCGACGAGATCGACGAGGCGGAGATCTACGTGCCGTTCTCCTGGTTCGAGCCGATGTGGCTGGAGTCGCTGGGCTTCGCCGCCGAGGGCGAGGGCTGGAAGCTCACCGAGTCGGGCGAGACCGCGATCGGCGGCCGGATCCCGGTCAACGCCTCCGGTGGCGTGCTCTCCTCCAACCCGATCGGCGCGTCCGGGATGCTGCGCTTCGGCGAGGCCGCGCTCCAGGTCCGCGGCGCGGCCGGGGAGCACCAGGTCGACGGCGCCCGCAAGGCCCTGGGCCACGCCTACGGCGGCGGCTCGCAGTTCTTCGCGATGTGGGTGGTGGGCGCGGACAAGCCCAGCAACTGACCGGCAACTGACCGGCAACTGATCCGCCCCACCGTTCGTTGGACCGGACATGGCTGAGCTGATCCGCACCAACGACCTGGCCCTGATCGCCGTGGTCGAAGGCCTTCTCCAGGAGGCGGAGATCCCCGTCCACGTCGCCGACCGGCACACCAGCACGCTCGAGGGCGGGCTCAACTGGCTGCAGATGCGGGTCCTCGTGCCCGACGAGGCGGAGGCGGCGGCGCGCGAGCTCATCACCGACGCCGACCTCGGGGAGTGGCTCCGGGCCTGACGTTCGCCGTCCGCGAACGCCGCGGGCGACGCGCCGGCCCGAGGCTGGGGTCGGCGTAGCCTCCGGTCATGGGCGAGCTGATCCCGTTCCCGACCCCCGATCCCGAGCGGACTCCCGAGCCCGAGCCACTCTGGCGGGAGGCGGTCGGACGCGAGCTCCGCGAGGAACGCTGCGCGGTCGGCCGGACGCTCGCCGACGTCGCGGAGCAGGCGGGCGTCTCGACGCAGTACCTCTCCGAGATCGAGCGGGGCCGCAAGGAGCCGAGCTCGGAGGTGCTCCAAGCGGTGGCGGGCGCGCTGGGGCTGCGTCTGCTCGACCTGACCGCCCGGGTGGCCCGACGGCTCGGGCAGGTCCGCGGCCCGGTGTGCCTGGCGGCGTAGAGCCCTAGAGTCGCGACGCCTCCGCCAGCTTCCTCGGGTCGAGGACCGAGTCGGCCACCCCGTAGGCGACCGCCTCCTCGGCCGACAGCACGAGGTCGCGCTCGGTGTCCTCCCGGATCGTCGCGGCGTCCCGGCCGGTGTGCCGCGCCAGGATCCCCGCCATCTGAGCCCGAAGGCGGACGATCTCCTTGGCGTGCAGCGCGAGATCGGGCAGCGTGCCCTGGACCCCTCCCGATGGCTGGTGCAACACCACCCGCGAATGTGGCAGCACCGACCGCCGCCCCGGCTCACCCGCAGCCAGCAGCACCGCCGCCGATGAGCCGGCCTGGCCGACCGCCGTCGTGCCCACCGGTGAGCTGATGAACTGCAGGGTGTCGTAGATCGCCAGCATCGCGGTGACCGCGCCGCCCGGTGAGTTGAGGTAGAGGTCGATCGGGGAGGCCGGGCTCTCCGACTCCAGGTGCAGCAGCTGGGCGATCACGACGTTGGCGACCCCGTCGTCGATCTCGGTGCCGATGTAGACGATCCGGTCGGTGAGCAGCCGGCTGTAGATGTCGACCGCACGCTCACCGCGCAGGGTCTTCTCGACGACGCTCGGAATCGTGTAGCTGCTCATCGGGCGATCCCCACGCCGAACGTGGCACCGGCGAACCGCTGCGGTGTCACCGACTCGACGTCGGTCAGGACCTGGTCGACGAACCCGTAGCCCCGGGCCTCCTCGGCCGTGAACCACCGGTCCCGCCGGGCGTCCCGCTCGATCGTCTCGATGTCCTGGCCGGTGTGCTCGGAGATGAGGTGCATCAGCACGTTCTTGGTGTGCTCCAGGTTCTGGGCCTGGATCTCGATGTCGATCGCCGTGCCGCCGATCCCGGCCGAGCCCTGGTGCATCAGGATCCGGCTGTGCGGAAGGGCGAACCGCTTCCCCGGCGTACCACCCGAGAGAAGGAACTGGCCCATGCTCGCGGCGAGCCCCATCGCCAGCGTGGCCACGTCGTTGGGGATCAGCCGCATGGTGTCGTAGATGGCGAGGCCGGCCGAGACCGATCCGCCGGGCGAGTTGATGTAGAGCGCGATGTCGCGTCGCGGGTCCTCGGCGGAGAGCAGGAGCAGCTCGGCGCAGAGCTTGTTGGCGATCGCGTCGTCGACCTCCTGGCCGAGGACGAGGATGCGCTGGTGCAGGAGTCGGTCGGACGCGGACAGGCCGACCCGGTCGGACCCGGAGGTGAGTGAATGGCTCATGCTGCGAGCCTGCGGACCCCGGCGCCCGGCGGACAAGAGGATCCGCCCAGGGCAGTTCTGCCCTGGGCAGAGGAGCCGCTCAGGCTGGTGGGAGTCACCCCCGAACCTGGAGGTCGCCCCTCAGGGCAGCAGCAGCATCGAGTCGCCGAGCTCGTGCCACAGGTACGACGGAGCGCCTTCGGTGGCCAGGTCGGCGTACCCGCGTCCGACCAGAGCCGGTCCGGCCACCGACTCGAGCAGGTGCAGATGGCTGGCCTCGGGCTCGTGCAGCCCGGTGAGGAGCCCGTCGACGACCCGGGCGGGCCGCTCGGGACCGAGGACGAGGTCGGTCCAGCCCTCGCGGACACCGGTCGCCGCCACCGACTCCAGGGCCCGGACCACGGTGGTCCCCACCGCGATGACCCGTCCGCCCGTCAGCTTGGTGAGCTTGACGAGCCGGGCGGTGTGAGCCGGGACCGAGAACCACTCCGGCTGCGGCGGCTCGTGCGACTCCTGGCTGGCCACCCCGGTGTGCAGCAGCAGCGGCGCGACCAAGACCCCTGAGGCCATGAGCCTGACGAGCAGCTCTCGGGTCAGCGGCCGGCCGGCACTCGGCATCTCGGCGCTGCCGGGGCGGTCTGCGTAGACGTTCTGGAGGTCCTCGAGCCGGACCGGCCGCTCCAGATAGGGGTAGCGGATCGGGCGACCGTGCTCGCTGAGGTAATCCACGCGCCGCACCCGGGGCAGGCTGGTCGCCCGCCAGAGGCGGGTCTGCCCGGCCGGGTGCGGTGTGTCGATCCGCAGCCGGACACCGCCTGGGAGCCCGATCACTTCACGCGGCTGCGGCGTGCGATGTCCGTGGCCGTCCGACCGGCGCAGCTCGACGACCCAGGCGCCGTCGTCCAGCTCAGTGGAGACGTGCACGGCGCCGTACGCCGTGTCGACGGCCGCGGGCAGGGTCGCGCTGGTGTTGACCACGAGCAGGTCGCCGGGCGTGAGCCAGCGCGGCAGCTCCCGGGCCAGCGTGTGCTCGGTGCCCCCGGGGGTCACGACGGCGAGCCGGACCTCGTCGCGCGCCAGGCCGCGGGCCTCGGGAGTGAGGGTGGCGGACGCGACGCTCATGCAGGCACACCCAACGTCGACACCGAGAGCTCGCTCGCGCGGTAGCGGCCGCTGGGCAGGGTGCCCTCGACGAGCCGCAGCAGCGCAGGCACCACCGACTCAGGCTCCGGTCGGTCGGAGATGTCCTCGCCCGGGAAGGCGTCCTGGTGCATCTGCGTGCGCATGTCCCCCGGGTCGACGGCGTAGACCCGCAGCCGCGGTTCCTCGGCGGCCAGGACCCGCGAGGCGTGGTCGAGACCCGCCTTGGCCGAGCCGTAACCGCCCCACGTCTCGTAGGCCTCCACGGCCGCGTCGGAGGAGATGTTCAGGACGGTGCCGGCGTGCCGGCGCAGCTGCGGCAGCAGCCCCGCGGTCAGGGCCAGCGGGGCAACGAGGTTGACCTCCAGCAGCCGGAGGTACGTCGCCGGGTCGAGCTCCCCGAATGCCGGCAGCGGGCTGGCACCCAGCGTGCTCGCGTTGTTGACCAGCAGCCGGGCTCCGCCGAGCTCGGCCGCGACGTCGACGAGCTCGCGGCGGTGCGCCGGGTCGGCGACGTCGCCTGCGACCATCGGGTGGGGACCTCCGGGCAGCCCGGCGGTGGCCGTGGCGAGCCGGTCGCCGTGGCGGGCGTCCACGACCAGGGTCCAGCCGCGGGACGCAAGCCCGGTCGCGAGGGCGAGACCCAGTCCCTGGGAGGCCCCGGTGACGACAGCAACAGGTCGGTTCGAATCAGTCATGCAACCAGGATGGAACTTCAAGTTTGCTTGAGGTCAAGCCTCGATTCCGGCTGTCGCTCCCCTGGCCCTAGGCTTTCCGCGTGATCGAGCTCCGGACCCCTGCGCAGATCGAGCAGATGCGGCCCGCCGGGCGCTTCGTCGCCGAGGTCCTCACCGCCTTGACGGAAGCCGCCGACGTGGGCGTCAACCTGCTCGACCTCGATGCGCTCGCCCACAAGATGATCAAGGAGCGCGGCGCCGAGTCCTGCTACATCGACTACCACCCGTCGTTCGGCGCCTCGCCGTTCGGCAAGGTGCTCTGCACGTCTGTCAACGACGCGGTCCTGCACGGCCTCCCCCACGACTACGCGCTCCAGGACGGCGACCTGCTCTCCCTCGACTTCGCCTGCAGCGTCGACGGCTGGGTGTCGGACTCGGCCGTCAGTCTCGTGGTCGGCACGCCGCGCCAGGAGGACCTCGACCTCATCGACGTGGCCACCCGGGCACTGGCGGCGGGGATCGCGCAGGCCCGGGCGGGCAACCGGCTGGGGGACATCTCCTCGGCCATCGGCGAGACCGCCCGCGCAGCCGGTCTCGGCGTCAACCTGCAGTTCGGCGGGCACGGAGTGGGTCGCACCATGCACGGCGACCCCCACGTGCCCAACGACGGCCGTCCGGGCCGGGGTCTCAAGCTCAAGCCAGGTCTCGTGATCGCCATCGAGCCGTGGTTCCTGCACACCACCGACGAGATCTACACCGACGCCGACGGCTGGACGCTGCGCTCCGCCGACGGGTCCCGGGGCGCACACATGGAGCACACGGTGGCTATCACCAAGGACGGCCCGATCGTCCTCACCGCCCGCGACTGAACGAGAGACCAGCCCTCGTCCGTAATCGGAGCGGGCGAGCGGAGCGAGCGTGGCGCCCGAAGGGCGCGCGCCCCGCGATCGGCCGTCGCCCGCGATGGACGGCGCAGCTTCGCGCAGCGAAGCAAGCGGTCCGTCGCGGGTGCCGGCCGAAGCTCGCGGGGGTTATGAGTACGCGACCCTCATCTCCTTGATGCCGTTGACCCACCCGTGCCGCAGCCGGCGCGGCTCGTCCACCAGGTGGATGCCGGGCATGTGGTCGGCCAGCGCCTCGAAGATCAGCCGGATCTCTTGACGGGCCAGGTTGGCGCCGATGCAGTAGTGGGCGCCGTGCCCGCCGAAGGCGAGGTGCGGGTTGGGGTCACGCAGGATGTTGAAGGTGTGGGGGTCCTCGAAGACGTCCTCGTCGTAGTTGGCGCTGCCGTAGAACAGCCCGACCCGCTGGCCCTTCTTCACCAGGACGTCACCGACCATGGTGTCGTTGATGGCGGTGCGCTGGAACACGATGATCGGGCTCGCCCACCGGATGACCTCGTCGACCATGGTCGCCGGCCGCTCCTCGACCCACAGCTTCCACTGGTCGGGGTTGGTGAGAAAGGCGTGCATGCCGTGGGTGATCGCGTTGCGGGTCGTCTCGTTGCCCGCGACCGCGAGCATCATCACGAAGTAGCCGAACTCGTCGTCGTTGAGTCCGCGGCCGTCCTTGTCGGCGTTGATCAGCTTGGTGATGATGTCGTCCTGCGGGTGCCTGCGGCGTTCGTCGGCCATGCCCATCGCGTAGACGAGCAGCTCGGTGGCCGCCGCCTGCGGGTCGCCCTCGAAGTCGGGGTCCTCGCTGGCGAGCATCTGGTTGGACCAGTGGAACAGCTTCTTGCGGTCCTCCTGCGGTACGCCGATCAGGTCCGCGATCGCCTGCAGCGGCAGCTCGGCGGCGAGCTCCTCCACGAAGTCGCCCGAGCCCCGGGCCGCTGCCTCCTTGACGATCCGGTTGGCACGCTCGGTCATGACCTCCTCGAGGGCGCCGATCGCCCGCGGGGTGAAGCCACGGCTGATGATGTGACGCGTGCCCGTGTGCTCCGGAGGGTCCTGGTTGAGCAGGATCACCCGCTGCAGCTCGACGTCCTCACGCTGGATGTGGGGCCCGTAGCGGATGATCGCGCCGTTCTCGGCCGACGACCAGTTCTTGCTGTCCTTGGAGACGGCGGAGACGTCCGCGTGCTTGGTCACCGCCCAGTAGCCGGTGCCGGCCTCGGGGGCGATGCCCGCTCGTGACTCGGGCGGCTGCTCCACCCAGAACACCGGCGCGGTCTTCCGGAGCGCGGCGAAGTGCTCGTGCGGAATGGCTTCCCAGTTGACGTCGGGGTCGGTGAAGTCGAAGCCCTCGGGCAGGATGTCGGTCACTTTGCTCCTTGCAGAAGGGTTAGCGGTAGGCGACCTGCAGGTCCTTGACGCCGTTGATCCAGCCGTGACGGAGCCGGCGCGGCTCCCCCAGCTGCCGGATGTCCGGGGCGTGCTCGGCGAGGGCCTGGAAGATCAGGTTGACCTCGAGGCGGGCCAGGTTGGCGCCGATGCAGTAGTGCGCACCGTGCCCTCCGAAGGCCTGGTGCGGGTTGGGGTCGCGGGTGATGTCGAAGCGGAACGGGTCGGTGAAGACGTCCTCGTCGAAGTTCGCGCTCGCGTAGTAGAGACCCACCCGCTCGCCCTTCGCGATCGGCACCCCCCCGATCACCACGTCGTTGATGGCGGTGCGCTGGAAGACCGTGACCGGCGTGGCCCACCGGATGATCTCGTCGGCGGCGGTCGCCGGGCGCTCGCGCTTGTAGAGCTCCCACTGGTCGGGGTACTGGAAGAACGCGTGCATGCCGTGCGAGATGGCGTTGCGGGTGGTCTCGTTGCCGGCCACTGCGAGCAGGACCATGAAGAAGCCGAACTCGTCGTCAGTCAGCCCGCGCTCTTCACCCTCGTCGCCGGGCCCGGCCTCGGGCCCAGAGATCTGCGCAGTCACGAGCTTGGTGATGATGTCGTCCTGGGGGTTCTTGCGACGCTCGTCGGCCAGGGCCATGGAGTAGGCCAGGATCTCCATGAACGCGACCTCCTGGTCGCCCTCCACCTCGGGGTCGTCGTAGCTCATCATCTGGTTGGACCACTCGAAGAGCTTGCCGCGGTCCTCCTGCGGGACCCCCAGCAGGTTGGCGATCGCCTGGAGCGGCAGCTCGGCGGCGACGTCCTCGACGAAGTTGCCCTCGCCGCGCTCGACGGCCTGCTTCACGATCTCGTGCGAGCGTCGCTCGAGGTCGTCGTGGAGCTGGGCGATGGCGCGCGGCGTGAACGCGCGGGACACGATCTGGCGGAGCTTGGTGTGGTCCGGGGCGTCGTGGTTGATCAGCAGGAAGCGCGTCTGCTCCAGGCTCTCGCGATCCATGTCCGGGCCGAACCGGATGATCACGTTGTTGAGATAGGTCGAGAAGTTCGCCTGGTCCTTCGAGACCGCGGCGACATCGGCGTGCTTGGTGAGCGCCCAGTAGCCGGTGTGCTCCGGGAACCCGGCTCGCGCCTCCGTGACCTGCTCGATGAACGAGACCGGCGCCGTACGCCGCAGCGTCAGCAGCCCCTGGTGTGGGACAGCGGTCTGCATGACGTCCGGGTCGGTCGGGTCGAAGCCGGCCGGCAGCCCGGCAGCTGCGTCCACGGTTGGGTCCACGGTTGGGTCAACGGTGCTGGTCACGCAGATCTCTCCCTGGCTCTCGCGGGCACAACTGGAACACGTTCTAGTGCCCGAGGTTACATACTCGCGGTACGGAAGGGAAGGGCATCCTCTTGTCCGAAACAAGAACGTGTTCTAGTTTTCTCCCATGGGCACCCCAGTGATCGTCGATGCCGTCCGCACGCCCCTCGGCAAGCGGAAGGGCTGGCTCGCGGGAGTACATCCCGCCGTCCTGCTGGGTTTCGCCCAGTCCGAGGTCATCCGCCGCAGCGGGATCGACGCCGATCTGGTCGAGCAGGTCGTCGGCGGCTGCGTGACCCAGGCCGGCGAGCAGTCCAACGACATGGTCCGGCGCGCCTGGCTCCACGCGAAGCTGCCGCAACACACGGGTGCCACCGCCGTCGACGCCCAGTGCGGCTCCGGCCAGCAGTCGGCCCACCTGGTGCACGACATGGTCGCCGCCGGCACGATCGACGTCGGGATCGCGTGCGGCGTCGAGTCGATGTCGCGCATCCCCCTCGGCGGCAACGTCCCTCCCGGCCTGGGTGACCCGCGACCGGACGACTGGGACATCGACATGCCCAACCAGTTCGAGGCGGCCGACCGGATCGCCAGGAACCGCGGCTTCACGCGGGAGTTCATCGACGAGTTCGGCCTGGCCTCCCAGCAGAAGGCCCGGGTGGCCGTCGACGAAGGGCGCTTCAAGCGTGAGATCGCCCCGCTGACCGCGCCAGTCCTCGACGCCGAGGGCCAGCCCACCGGCGAGACCCGCACGGTCGACGCCGACCAGGGCCTGCGCGACACCACGCTCGAGGGGCTCGCCCAGCTCAAGGCGGTGCTGCCCGACGGCCTGCACACGGCCGGCACCTCCTCCCAGATCTCCGACGGCGCCTCCGCGGTCCTGATCATGGACGAGGGCAAGGCCCGCGCCCTGGGCCTGACCCCGCGGGCCCGGATCGTCAACCACTGCCTGGTCGGGTCGGACCCCTACTACCACCTCGACGGCCCGATCGACGCGACCCAGCGGATCCTCGACCGCACCGGCATGGCGATCTCGGACTTCGACCTGTTCGAGGTCAACGAGGCCTTCGCTTCCGTGGTCCTCTCCTGGGCCGCGGTCCACGGCGTCGACATGGACAAGGTCAACGTCAACGGGGGTGCGATCGCGCTCGGTCATCCGGTCGGCTCGACGGGCACCCGGCTCATCACCACCGCCCTGCACGAGCTCGAGCGGCGCGACGCCTCGACCGCGCTCATCTCGATGTGTGCGGGCGGCGCGATGGCCACCGGCACGGTCATCGAGCGGATCTGAGCCGGCGGTCCTCTACTCCGTCAGCGCCTCGGTCACCACGCGGGCCGCATCGGCGACCGTATAGGCGGCCGCGCCGTCCGCAGCCCCGGTGCCCAGCGTGCCGAGCCGCACGACGACGGTCCCGCTGCCGGGGTCGACGAGCACGACCTGGCCGCCGAAGCCCAACGCGGCGTACAGGTCCTCCGGGGCGCCGGGCACCAGCTGCCCGACCCCGGAGACACCTGGAGGCAGGCCCGGGTTGTCGTCATCGACAGGCTGGCGCTGGGGGCCCACCCGGTTGACCCACCAGAGCAGCCCGTAGGCCGCGTTGAGCTCCTGTGACGAGCGGCCGGTCGCGTCGTCCACCCAGGCGGCCGGCAGGAGCTGCTCGCCCTCCCACTCGCCGCGCTGCTCGAAAAGCTGCCCGAACCGCGCCAGGTCGGGGCACGTCGACTGCATCCCGAAGAACGCCTGCGTCGACCGCCCGCTCGCGTCCGGGGTCATCCGGGTGCTGGTCATGCCCAGCGGGGCGAACAGCCGCTCCTGGGCGTAGGCGTCAGTGGCGGTGCCGGTCGCGTTGCGGATGACCCGGTCGAGTGTCTGGATGGCCGCGTTGTTGTAGGCCCAGACCGTGCCCGGCGGGGCGGCCTGCTCGAGCCCCACGGCGTACGCCGTGCGGTCCCGCGCCTGCAGGAGCGCCTGGTAGTCGCTCTCGGGACTCCAGAACCGGCCGCTGTCGTTGCTCAGCAGGTTGCGGACCGTCACCCTCCGCGACGGCGTGCCCTGCCACTCCGGGATGTAGGTGGCGGCGCGGTCGGCCAGATCCAGGGCCCCGTCCGCCTGGGCCAGCCCGACCAGCGTGCTGGTGACCGACTTGGTGACCGAGAAGACCTCCTGCGGCTTGTCCGAGGCGCCGTCGTTCCAGTACCACTCCCCCGCCACGACCCCGTCGCGGGCGACGAGCAGGCAGGTCGAGCCGGCGTCCTTCGCGTCCTTTGCCAGCCGCTCCAGGACCTTGGCGTCGAAGCCGAGTGACGCGGGGTCGGCGGTCGGCAGTGGGCTGACGTCCGGGCTCGACGTGGCAGCGGTTGGCGACGCTTCGCTGGTCCTCGGCTCGCCGCTCGGGGATGCTTCCGGCTCCGAGTCGGCGTCCGAGCACCCGGCCAGCACCAGCACCACACAGAGCCATGCGACCGCCGTCCTCACGCCCCGAGCCTAGGTGCGGGCGTGTGGACAAGCTCTCGCCCGGTGGCGGTTCATCAAGGTATGTCGGGCTGACGACACTCCCCTGGCTGAGCTCGGCTGGGGAAGTGCGGGTCTGCCTACATCCCTTGATGAACCGCCGCCCGGCACTGTCGGCGGGCTTCCCTCAGGCGCCGTACACCGGCTCAGGGGTAGGCGCCTGGGCGAGTAGGTCACGCAGGGCGGGTCCAACCTCGGCCGCGGCCCAGCGGCGGCCGGCATCGCGCGCGGGGCCATGGGACCAGCCGTTCTCCACCGTGATCACCGACCCGTCGATCTCGATGACCCGGCCGGTCACGTCCCCGGCCTCCTCGGAGGCGAGCCAGGCGACCACCGGGGAGTTGTCCTCGGGGAGGGCCATCGCCGAGGTGTCGAACGCGCCCTCGGTCATCCTGGTCTTGGCGACCGGTGCGATCGCGTTGACCGTGACGCCGTAGCGACCCATCTCCTGGGCGGCGACGAGCGTCAGCCCGGCGATGCCGGCCTTGGCCGCGGAGTAGGTCGCCTGCCCGACCGAGCCCTGCAGCCCGGCGCCGGACGAGGTGTTGATGACCCGGGCCGCCCGCTGGCGCCCCTCCTTGGCCTCGGCCCGCCAATAGGCGCCGGCGTGCCGCAGCGGGGCGAAGTGGCCCTTGAGGTGCACACGGATGACTGCGTCCCACTCCTCCTCGGAGGTGTTGACGAGCATCCGGTCGCGCACGAAACCGGCGTTGTTGACCAGGATGTCCAGGCCTCCGAAGGTGTCGATCGCCTGCCGGACCATCGCCTCGGCCTGCGCGAAGTCCGCCACATCGGCACCGTTCGCCACGGCCCGGCCACCCGCCGCCTCGATCGCGGCGACGACCTCGTCGGCGGGCGACTCACCGGTTCCCTCACCGGCGAGGGAGACGCCGTAGTCGTTGACAACGACGGCCGCGCCGTGCGAGGCCAGCTCGAGGGCGTGCGCGCGGCCGATGCCGCGCCCCGCTCCGGTGACGATCGCGACGCGACCCTCCAACAGTCCAGACAAGGCTTCTCCTCAGGTGATGTGCAGGAAGACAGGAGGCTCGCCGCCGCCGTCGCAGGCGACGCGGGCCCCGGAGACGTACGACGCGAGGTCGCTGGCCAGGAAGACCGCGACGTTGCCCACCTCGTCCGGACGGGCCATTCGGCCCACCGGGATGGTCCGCTCGATCGCCGCGACTCGGGCGTCGTCCCCGTAGTGGTCGTCGGTCTGCTCGGTGCGGCACAGGCCGACGTCGATGGCGTTGACACGCACCTTCGGGCCCCACTCCATGGCCAGCGACCGGGTCAGCGCGTCGAGACCGGCCTTCGCGGCGCCGTACGCCGCGATGGTGGGCGCCGGGCGGTGCGCCGAGATCGAGGAGATGTTGACGATCGCGCCGCCGCGCTGCTCTCGCTGCATCACCGCGTTGGCGGCCTGCGAGACCAGCAGCGGGCTCAGCAGGTTGAGCCCCACGATCCGGTCGTGGAACCGGGGTGACGCGGTCGCGGCGGGGGCGCTCGGGGCACCACCGGCGTTGTTGACCAGTACGTCGAGCCTGCTGTGCGCCTCGACGATGTCCTCGACCATCACGCCGACCGCCTCCGGGTCCCGGACGTCGCAGACTACGTGCGTCGTTCCGGCGACGGGCTCGACGTCGGACCGCGAGCAGGTCACCACCGTCGCGCCGGCGGACAGGAAGGCGTCGGTGATCCCGCGACCGATGCCGCGGGTGCCACCGGTGACCAGCACGACACGGCCGGACAGGTCCAGGGCGAGTGCCATGCTGGTACCCTACCAAGCAAATGCTTGGTTTGTACGTGAGGAGTGCGGCGTGACGGTCACCAGTGAGTTGCGCCCCGACGGCATCCGGGTCGTCACCATGGCCGCTCCCCCGGTCAACGCCCTGACCGTCCAGGGCTGGTTCGACCTCGCGGCCGCGCTCGACGAGGCGTCCGCGGACCTGGACACGAAGGTCGTTGTGCTCCGCGCCGAGGGCAAGGGCTTCAACGCCGGCGTCGACATCAAGGAGATGCAGCACACCGAGGGCTTCGACGCCCTTCTCGGGGCCAACAGGGGCTGCTTCGCCGCGTTCAAGGCGGTCTACGAGTGCTCGGTTCCCGTCATCGCGGCCGTCAACGGGTTCTGCGTGGGCGGTGGGGTCGGCCTCGTCGGCAACGCGGACATCGTGGTGGCCAGCGACGACGCCTACTTCGGCGTCCCGGAGGTCAAGCAGGGCGCGCTCGGCGCCGCCACCCACATGGCCCGGCTGGTCCCGCAGCACCTGATGCGCACGCTCTACTTCACCGCCCGCACCATCAAGGCGGCCGACCTGGTACAGCACGGCTCGGTCTACGAGGTCGTCCCGCGGGCCGAGCTGGACGAGGCGGCACTGCGGCTCGCCGCCGACATCGCCGACAAGGACACCCGGGTGATCCGGGCCGCCAAGGAGGCGCTCAACGGGATCGACCCCATCGACGTCAACAAGAGCTACCGGTTCGAGCAGGGGTTCACCTTCGAGCTCAACCTGATGGGCGTCAGCGACGAGCTCCGCGATGGTTTCGCGGGCACCGACAAGGCCAATGACAGGGCCAAGAAGGGCAGCGAGTGAGCAGGAAGCCCCGCGACAAGCGGATGACCATCGAGGACGTCGTCGCCGAGCTCCGCGACGGCATGACGATCGGCATCGGCGGCTGGGGGCCCCGGCGCAAGCCGATGGCGCTGGTCCGCGCGATCCTCCGCTCCGATCTGAAGGACCTCACCCTGGTCAGCTGGGGTGGCGCCGACGTCGGCCTCCTCACCCGGGCCGGCAAGGTCAAGAAGCTCGTCTACGCGTTTGTGTCCCTCGACTCGATCCCACTGGAGCCGAACTTCCAGAAGGCCCGTCAGGAAGGCACGATCCCCGAGGTGGTCGAGCTCGACGAGGGCATGTTCCAGACCGGGCTGCGCGCCGCCGCGCAGCGGCTGCCGTTCCTCCCGATGCGCGCGGGGCTCGGCTCCGACGTGCTGGTCAACAACCCGTGGATCAGGACCGTCGAGAGCCCCTACGACGACGGTGAGGAGCTCGTCGCAGTCCCCGCACTCCAGTTGGACGTGGCGCTCGTGCATCTCAACCGCGCCGACATGCACGGCAACGCGACCTACCTCGGCCCGGACCCCTACTTCGACGACCTGTTCTGCATGGCCGCCGACAAGGCCTACGTCTCCGTCGAGCAGGTCGTGGACACCGCCGGCCTGACCGTCGACACCCCGGTCCAGCGGCTGCTGCTCAGCCGGATGATGGTGACCGGCGTGGTCGAGACCCCGAACGGCGCGCACTTCACCACGTGCACGCCCGACTACGAGCGGGACGAGAAGTTCCAGCGGGCGTACGCCGCCGCGGCCGGCGGCACCGACGAGGAGTGGGCCGCCTTCCAGCAGCGCTTCCTGTCCGGCGACGAGGCGGCCTACCAGGCCGCCGTCGCCGCCTTCACAGAAGAGGCGGCCCGATGAGCAGCGCACTCGACCAGGCGACCCGAGCCGATGTGTGCGCGGCCGCCATCGCCGACGCGTTCAAGGACGACGGCGAGATCTTCGCCAGCCCGATGGGCATGCTGCCGATGCTCGGAGTGCGGCTGGCCAAGCTCACCAGCAACCCCGACCTCGTCATCTCCGACGGCGAGTCGCTGTTCCTGGCCGGCGTCCCGCCGCTCTTTGCCAAGGCCGATGTCGTCGAAGGCTGGATCCCGTTCCGCAAGGTCTTCGACGTCGTCGCCTACGGCAAGCGACACGTGATGATGGGGGCGACCCAGGTCGACCGGCACGGCAACCAGAACATCTCGGCGATCGGCGACTTCGCCCACCCCAAGCGCCAGCTCCTCGGCTCCCGGGGAGCCCCGGGCAACACGGTCAACAACCGGACGTCCTACTGGGTGCCCAAGCACTCGCCCCGGGTGTTCGTCGAGGCCGTCGACGTCGTCTCGGGGGTCGGCCCCGCCCGCGCCAAGGCCGCCGGGCCCGGCGCCTCGCGCTACAACGACATCCACCGGATCGTGTCCAACCTCGGTGTCTTCGACGTCCGCGGGCCCGAGGACACGGTGCGGCTGCTCTCGGTGCACCCCGGTGTCACTGTCGACGAGGTCCGCGACAACACCGGCTTCGAGCTCCACATCCCCGCCGAGGTTCCGGCCACCCGGGAGCCGACGATGGAGGAGCTGATCATGATCCGCGAGGTGCTCGACCCCAAGGGCCTGCGCTTCAAGGAGGTTCCGGAGTGATCGACCAGCTGATCAGGACCCCGCTGACCGACCTCACCGGGGTCCGCCACCCGGTCGTGCAGACCGGCATGGGCTGGGTGTCCGGTCCTCGGCTGGTGAGCGGCACCGCCAACGCGGGCGGGCTGGGCATCCTGGCCAGCGCCACGATGACCTTCGAGGAGCTCGAGCGGGCGATCCTCGAGGTCAAGCGCCGCACCGACCAGCCGTTCGGGGTCAACCTCCGCGCGGACGCGGCCGACGCCGCCGACCGCTGCGACCTGCTCATCAGGCACGGCGTCAAGGTGGCGTCGTTCGCCCTCGCGCCCAAGCAGGAGCTCATCGAGAGGCTCAAGGACCACGGCATCGTGGTGATGCCGTCGATCGGTGCCGCCAAGCACGCGGTCAAGGTTGCGGGCTGGGGTGCCGACGCGGTGATGATCCAGGGCGGCGAGGGCGGCGGTCACACCGGCTCTGTGCCCACCACCCTGCTCCTGCCGACGGTGCTCGATGCCCTTCGGCACGTCGGCAGCGACATCCCGGTCGTCGCCGCCGGCGGGTTCTTCGACGGCCGCGGTCTCGCCGCAGCGCTGTCGTACGGCGCCGCGGGTGTCGGCATGGGCACCCGCTTCCTGCTGACCCAGGACAGCGCGGTGCCCGACGCGGTCAAGCGCCTCTACCTCGACACCGATCTCAACGGCACCGTGGTCACCGCCAAGGTCGACGGCATGCCGCACCGGATGCTGCGCACCGACCTCGTCGAGTCTCTGGAGGAGACCTCCACCGTCCGTCGACTGGGACCGACGATGCGGCGCACGCTGGAGTTCAAGAAGGACTCCGGGATGTCCTGGGCGCAGCTGCTCAAGGACGGCCGGGCGATGAAGAAGGCCCAGGGCCGCACCCTCGGCCAGATGGCACTCGCCGCCAACACCCCGACCATGCTCAGGTCCGGCCTCGTCGAAGGGGACACCCGAGCCGGCGTGCTCGCCTCGGGCCAGGTAGTCGGCGTGATCGACGACCTGCCGACGTGCGAGGAGCTCATCGACCGGATCGTCGTGGGTGCCGTCGACGAGCTGCGCCGGGCGTCGTCCTACGTCCGCTGACCGTCCGCTGACCGACGCGTGGCCCCGGAGCCGGCGGCGTGGCAATAGCTCAACCGGGTGGTTGTGGACACGTCCCCACGCTGCCAACCTGAACGGTCCCGCCCGCTACAGAAAGGCTTCTACCATGCCCTCAGCCCTCAAGAGGCTGCACTCGGCCACGGGAAGCGTGGCACTCGTCATCGCCCTGCTCGCCCTGGTCGCGTCCGCTGCCGGCGTCGGCTACGCCGCCGGTCAGATCGGCACCAACGACATCAAGAACAACGCCGTGACCACGCCGAAGATCAAGAACAACGCCGTCAAGACCAAGAAGATCAAGAACAACGCGGTCACGGCGAAGAAGATCAAGAACGGCACGATCACGGCTGCCGACATGGTCGCCAACGAGGCCCAGAAGGCCGCCACCCTGCTCAACGGTGGCGAGGGTGACTGCGTCTACCAGAGCGCTACCGTCCTGCTCCCGGGCATCGACGGCGTGACCTACCGCAAGGACCGGTTCGGCGAGGTTCACCTGACAGGCGTGGTGGTCGGCACGGACGGTCCTGGTGGTGACGGTGTCTGCAACTACTCCGACCCGGGACAGATCTCGGATGCCATCGCGTTCATCCTGCCTGCGGGCTACATCCCGGCGAAGACGCACATCGCCAACAGCGCCGGCGGCGACCTGCTGCTCATCGTCGGAGCCCAGGGCTTCGTGACTCCCGGCGGCGTGCTGCCTCCGGGCGCGGTCGCCGACAACTCCCCCAGCACGGGTGGCAACACCCTGGTCCTCAACGGCATCAGCTTCGAGCCAGCAGGCTCCAACGTCGTCATCCCCAAGATGAAGGCGTCCGGGCGGGCGGTCGGTGACCTGCTCGGACTGGGCAGCTAGGGACAAGCAGCCGAGAGCTCGTCGACCGCACCTCTCCGGTGCGGTCGACGAGATCTTGGTGCGCAGCGACTCCTATGTGCTCCTGACCACCTACGCGAAGAACTCTCGCAGGTCGCTGGCGACGGCGTCGGGGTTCTCCATGGCGGCGAAGTGGCCCCCACGGTCGTGCTCGGTCCAGTGCACGATGTTCTTGTTGTCGCGCTCGGCCAGCGGACGGATGGTCTGGAAGTCGTCCTTGAAGACCGCGACGCCGATCCGGCCCTGGCTGACCACGGTCTCGCGAGCCGGGTGCTGCTCGGCGTAGTGGTAGCGGACCGCACCGGCGGAGGTGTTGGTCAGCCAGTACAGGGAGACCTGGGCAAGCACCTGCTCGGGCGAGACCAAGCTGGTGCCGTTGCCGAAGTTCTCGAACAGCTCGTTGTAGGCCAGCTGCCCGACCGGCGAGTCCGAAAGCGCCGCCGCGATCGTCTGCGGCCGAGTGCCGTTCATCTGGTTGTAGCCGCCGACGGACTGGAACCAGCCCATGAACTCCAGAGCGGCGTACTCCTTCGGGCCGAAGGCCTCGAACTCGGCGGGGTCGCCCGACGGGAACGAGAACAGCTGGAGGACGTGAGCGCCCAGGAAGCCTTCGGGGTTCAGCACCGCAAGCTCCCGGCCGACCATCGCGCCGCCGTCGCTGCCGTGGGCGCCGTACGACTCGTAGCCGAGCCGGCGCATCAACGTGTCGTACGTGCGTGCTACCCGGTCCATGGTCCAGCCGCCGTCGACCACCGGGGTCGAGAACGCGAAGCCGGGCATCGACGGGATCACGAGGTGGAAGTCGTCGGTGAGGAGCGGCACGACGTCGAGGAACTCGGCGAACGACCCGGGGTAGGTGTGCAGGAGCAGGAGCGGGGTCGCGTCCTCGCGGGCCGAGCGGACGTGGACGAAGTGGATGGTCTGGCCGTCGACCTCGGTGGTGAAGTTGGGGACCGCGTTGATCCGGGCCTCCTCGGCCCGCCAGTCGAAGGCCTTCCAGCGCTCGACCATGTCGGCGAGGTAGGACGTCGGCGTGCCGTAGTCCCAGGAGTCGCCGGGGGCGGGCTGCGGGAGGCGGGTGTTGGCCAGACGGGCCTGCAGGTCCTCGAGGGCGTCCTCGGGGATCGTGACGGTGAAGGGGCGGATCTCGGACTGGGACTGCTGGGTGGTGGTCATGGGGCTACGCTAGAAATCTATGCGGAACGTTTCGTTCCTAAATATCCACCAGTCTCGAGGAATCTACCCAGGAGGTTCCGATGGCGGACACCGCGGCCAGGATGCTGGCCCTGCTCGGCCTGCTGCAGGCCCGCGCCGACTGGTCAGGAGCGCAGCTCGCGCAGCAGCTCGGCGTCACGGACCGGACGGTGCGCAACGACATCGACCGGCTGCGCGGCCTGGGCTACCCGGTCGACGCCGTCCGGGGTCGCGGCGGGCGCTACCGGCTCGGCGCCGGCACCAAGCTGCCACCGTTGCTGCTCGAGGACGACGAGGCCGTCGCCGTAGCGGTGGGGCTACGAGCCGGGCTGGCCGTCCAGGGCATCGAGGAGACGAGCGCCCGCGCCCTGGCCAAGCTCGAGCACGTCCTGCCGGCGCGGGTCCGTCGTCGCGTCAACGCGCTGCGCTCGGCCGTCACAGCCGGGCCGGAGAACACCGGCTCCAACGTCGAGGACCCGGTGGTCGACCCGGAGCTGATCGCCGAGGTGGCGGCAGCCGTCCACGACAAGGTGGAGATCCGCTTCGACTACGGAGACTTCGACGCCGCGCCCCACTCCACCACTCGTCTCCAGGTGGAGCCCTACCGGCTGGTCAGCTGGCAACGGCGCTGGTTCGTGGTCTGTCGGGACCCACGCACCGACACGTGGGCGCCCTACCGCCTGGACTGGATGCGGCTGCGCACGCCCGGCGGGCGCCGGTTCGCCGCCCGCCCGCTGCCAGGAGGTGACTACACGGCGTTCGTGCTCCGCGAGGTCGCGTTCTCCGGTTGGCAGGTGCATGCGCGCATCGCCGTGGACGCCCCGGCCGAGGCCGTGCTGGCCAGGATCAACCCCACGGTGGGTGTCGTCGAGACCATCGACGACGGCCACTGCGTCCTGGTCACCGGAGCCGACAGCGTCGAGATGATCGCGGTCTACATCGGCATGCTCGGCCTCGACTTCCACGTGACCGACCCGCCCGAGCTGGTCGAGCAGGTGCGGCAGGTCGGCGAGAGATACCGCCGAGCGACGCCGGCGTGAAGGCCTAGTGTCCTGCGAGCGACCGCTGGTACTCGACCTCCCGGCCCATCACCCGGTAGCCGAGGAGCTCGTTGACGCCGATCATGTGCGCGTTGGACTCGGCGTTCCAGGTGTCGATCGATGCGATCTGCGGCTCGGCCTCATGGAGCCACAGGTTCATCTCCGCCTTGAGCAGCAGGCCGAGGCGATGGCCCCGGTGGCTGCCGACGACCGACGTGTCGTGCTGCTCGGCGAGCTCGGGCCGCTCGCTGTCGACGGCGACCACGGTGTGGCCGGCGAGCACACCCGTCGCCCGGTGCCGGGCGAGCACCCGGTAGAGGCGGTGACCGCGTGCCTCCATGGCGTCCTCGTAGGCACGGATCCGCTCGGGCGGGAAGACCTCGTCCTCGATGTCGAGGTCGTCGGTCGGTGCGTCGTTGATCGCGGCCGTCATCTCGGCGACCGCGGCGAGCTCGTCGTCGGGAGTGGCGCCGGCCCGGCGGACCAGCTCGTAGTCCCGGGCGATCGCCAGCGCCTCGTTATAGCACTCCCGGAGCTTCTCGATGTCGACCTCGGCCAGCATCTGGCGCCGGTTGATGGCGGCGCTCTTGGGCTCGAACCCGTGCCGGGCCGCGAATGCGCTCGCCGGCTCCGAGTCCCAGGCGTCCACGCCGAAGGACGTGCGCCCACGCGACCGGCCCTCGGCGACGACGGCCTCCAGCATCTGGCTGCCGAGACCACGCCGCCGGTGGCCGGGGTGGACCTTGCTCCCGACCCACGCCAGGTGGAGGTTGTCGTAGTCGCTGGTGGCCAGCGAGCCGAAGGCGACCGCCGTCCCGTCCTCGACGCCGAGGAAGGGGATGTCGGGCTCACCGTCCCAGCCGTGGCGGAAGGCACCCACCGCCTGGCGGACGGTCATCGGGTGGACCCAGGGGGCGTCGACAGCCTGGACCGCGTTGCGGAGCTCGACGTACGCCGCGACGTCCTCGGCGTCGTCGGGCCCGAACTGCCTGATGTCCATGCCGCCAGGGTGGGGCACGTGACCGAGCGGCCGCCACCGGTTTGCCGGTGACGGCCGCCTGGTCCCTGCTCGGGTCAGCTCACGGTCAGCTCACGGTCAGCTCACGTTCAACGCCGTGTCGTCGATGACGAACGACGTCTGCAGCGAGCTGTCCTCGATGCCGGTGAAGCTGATCGTCACCGTCTGCCCCGCGAACGAGGAAAGGTTGAACGACCTCTGGGTGTAGCCGGCTGCCTTGTTGAGGTTGGAGTAGGTCGCCAGCGTCGTCGAGCCCGCCTTCACGGTCAGCTTGTCGTACTGCACCGAGGTGGTCGTCTCGGCGGAGTCGATATGCAGCCAGAAGGAGAGCGTCGCGGAGCATCCGGCCGGGATGGTCACCGACTGGCTGAGCGTGTCGGTGTGGGTCCTGCCGTAGCCGTCGAGCCACGCCTTCCAGCTGCCACCGTGCGGGGCCTGGCCGGCCGAGCCGTCGATGACACCGGACGACGCCGACCACGGTGCGGCGGTCCCGGTCTCGAAGCCGGGGTTTCCGAGCTTCTGTCCGGGAGCCGTGCAGCCGCCGCCTCCTCCACTCACGGTGAAGGTGAACGTCGCCGACCCGGAGCCCGAGCCGCCGGACCCGGTCGCGGTCGCGGTCACGCTGTAGGTGCCCGCGGTCGTCGGGGTCCCGGAGACCGTGCCGGTGGAGGAGCCGATCGTCACCCCGGGGGGCAGGCCCGTGGCCGACCACGTGTACGGCGCAGTGCCGCCGCTCGCGGACAGCGTGAACGAGCTGATCGCGGTGCCGACCGTGCCGGACTTGTTGCCCGGGTTGGTGACGGTCACGGCGCCGGTGGCCGAGCAGGTCGGGTCAGCGGCCTGCGCGGGCACGCTGACGGCGTCCCAGGCGGCCTTGACCTTGTTGAACTCCACGCAGCTGCCCGGGTAGAGGTTCTTGGCCGCGGTCAGCGTCCACGTGCGGTACTTGAGGTACGACGACGTGCTCGTCTTCATCAGCATCGCGTTGTAGAAGATGAGCCCGGCCTTCTGGATGCCGATCCCCGTCATCGTGGAGCCGTTGCAGGTCGAGCTGGCAGGCTGCCCGTTGGTCGGGTTGCTGCCCTCGGCCAGCAGGTAGAACCAGTGGTTCCCCGGGCCGGCCGACGCGTGCACCTGCCCGCTCGGGATGGAGCTCGAGTAGCAGTTGGGGTGACCGATCGCGGACGGGTTGTACATGTTGCGGATCGGGCCCTGGCCGACCAGGTTCACCTCCTCGCCGACGAGGTAGTCGGGCGGGTCATAGGCCGCCGGCTCATTGGCGTAGAACTCGGTCAGCGCCCCGAAGACGTCGGCGACGAACTCCTGGGTGTTGCCGCGGGAGATGCCGCCCGGCGTCTTGTCGTCGATGCCGTGCCCGAACTCGTGGGCCACGACGTCGAGCGAGCTGATCCAGCCGCCAGCCGCGTTCTTCCCGATCTGGATCTGGGTGCCGTCGTAGTAGGCGTTGGTGTCGTTGAGGCCGACCCGGATCGGGACCCACCCGCCCGAGCCGTTCATGCCGCTACGGCCCAGCCACTGGGAGAGCATGAGCCGTTGCTTCTCCGCGGCGTAGAACGCGTCGACGCAGCCGGTCTCCTTGTTGGTCAGGTTGCCGTTGCCCCACAGGTCGTCCGGGCCGGAGAACGTCGTGTTGTTGGCGCTGTCCTGGCAGACCAGCGTCGTGGCACTGGGGTTGCGCATCGTGTAGGTCGAGCCCGACTGCGTCGTCGGGATCGTGACCGTGCCGTGGAAGCCGGAGCTGCCGCTCCCCTCCAGGACGTGCTCGATCCGGTCGAGGACCTTGCCGTTGCGAGCCCCGACGTACGTCGCCATCCGGGTCGCGTGCCCATGAGCCCGGCCGCTGGCCCAGGTCTCCCAGGCGAGCGCGGAGCGCTGGCGCTGGAGGATGACGAGCCGGGTCTTGCCCACCTTGGCGTCCTTGATCCCGCGGGCGCCGATCGCCCTGGCCTTGGCCCTGGCCACCGTCGCGCGGAGGTTCTTCACCTTGGTCACCCGGGTCTGCGCGACCGACGTGCCGAGCACGCGGCCCTGGGAGTCGGTGCTGACGACGAAGTCGCCGCCGACCACGGGCAGGCCCTTGTGGGTGCGCTCGTAAGGCACATACATCAGGCCGCTCGAGGACAGGACAGGACCGGCGATGAACCGGTCGTGTCGGCTGGCCTTGAAGGTCTCCGGCTTGCTGGCCACGAGCCCGGCGGCGGCGCGGGCCGCGTCCGCTCGGGCATCTGCCGTGGGTCGATCGGCGGTTCGAGCCCCAGGGGATGTGCCGGGGCGGGAATCCGGCGCGGCCGTGGTGGCACCGGTGGGTGCCAGCACGGCCAGTGCCGTGACGAGGGCGGTGGTTGCGCCCCCGATGACGAGTCGTTTCACAGTCAGCCTCTCCGTTGGACGGTTGAAGGGATGGCTCCGCCCAGGACAGGTCAAACCAGCGGATCGAAGAGTCCCGAGAAGATCCGCGGTGACTCTCGTCCGGCCGGAGGATCGCCGTCAACAGCTGCGATTTGCGAAAAGGTGCACTGCGAGGTTGTGCAGCAAGCGGGTCTCCGTGCCCCCTTAGCACCTCGCGGGCGGTCCGTACAAGACCCGAATACGCCGTTGCTACCAGGGATCTCGGGTTGCCACATTGGCAGTTCCTTTGTCGACCCAGGAGGCCTCTCTGCATGAATGCCGCACTTCGACGGCTACACCCGGCGATCACGATGGTCGCTCTCTGCATCTCGCTGTTGGCGCTGGTCGCCGCGGCTGCGGGGGCCGGCTACGCCGCCGGTCTCATCGGCACCGCCCAGCTGAAGAACAACGCCGTGACCGCGCCCAAGATCAAGAACAACGCGGTCACCACCAAGAAGGTCAAGAACAACGCGATCAACAGCAAGAAGGTCAAGAACGGGACCCTGTCCGCCGCGGACATGGTGGCGGAGGAGAAGCAGATCCAGCCCACGCTCAGCGACGGCGGCGAGGGCGACTGCGTCTGGAGCCAGGGACCTGGGGTGGGTTACGGCTTCTCGATGCCGACCTATCGCAAAGACAGGTTCGGCCGGGTGCATATGACCGGGTACGTCGTCCGCAGCAACGCGCCAGGCGGGGACGGAGCGTGCGACGGCAGCGGGCCCGGGCAGATCAACGACGCCATCGCGTTCATCCTCCCGGCCGGCTACATCCCGGCCAAGACGACGCTGGCGGGCATCAGCTCGGCCGTCGCCGTGATCGCGGGACCACAGGGAATCACCGCACCTGGCGTGACGGCGCCGCCCGGAGCGGTCATGGTCCTCGCAGGCAACGAGTTGGCCCTTGACAACGTGTCCTTCGACCCGGCCGGTGCCGCCGTCGCACTCCCCAAGATGACCGCAACGGGTCAGGAGAAGCAGCTGGTCGACATCCTCGGGCTCGACTAGGAGGCGGTTCGTCTCGACGCACGGGCCGGTCCACAGCATGGGGCCGGCTCGTGCGTCGTCGCCGGATCCTTGAGCTAGAGCCGCTCGATGATCGTCACGTTGGCCTGGCCGCCGCCCTCGCACATGGTCTGCAGCCCGTAGCGGCCGCCGGTGCGCTCGAGCTCGTTGAGCAGGGTGGCCATGATCCGGGTGCCGGTGGCGCCGATGGGGTGGCCTAGGGCGATGCCGCCGCCGTTGACGTTGACCTTGTCGTGCGGGACGCCGCACTCCTTCATCCAGGCCAGCACCACCGAGGCGAACGCCTCGTTGCACTCGAACAGGTCGATGTCGTCGATCGACAGTCCCGACCTCTCGAGCGCGCGCCGGGTCGCCCGGATCGGGCCGGTGAGCATCCACACGGGGTCGTCGCCGGTGATCGAGAGGTGGTGGATCCGGGCCCGCGGGGTGAGGCCGTGGTCGGCCACCGCCTGCTCGGAGGCGATCAACATCGCCGAGGACGCGTCGCAGATCTGTGAGGCGACGGCCGCGGTGATCCGGCCGCCGGGGGCCAGTGGCTCGAGACCAGCCATCTTCTCCAGCGACGTCTCACGCGGGCACTGGTCGGTGTCGAGGTTCTCCTCGGCGAGGGTGACTGGCTCGATCTCGTTCTTGAACCGGCCCTCGGCGATCGCCGTCCGCGCGCGCTCGTGGGAGGCGAGGGCGAAGGCCTCCATGTCCTCGCGGGAGATGTCCCACTTCTCGGCGATCATCTCGGCCGAGCGGAACTGGCTGACCTCCTGGTCGCCATAGCGCGCCAGCCACCCGGGCGACTCGGCGAACGGCGTCGAGAAGCCGTACTGCTGGCCGACGATCATGGCCGCCGAGATCGGGATGGCGCTCATGTTCTGCACGCCGCCCGCGACGACGAGGTCCTGGGTCCCGGACATCACGCCCTGCGCGGCGAAGTGGACCGCCTGCTGCGAGGAGCCGCACTGCCGGTCGATGGTCACGCCCGGCACGTGGTCGGGCAGCCCGGCCACCAGCCAGGCCGTGCGCGCGACGTCGCCCGCCTGGGAGCCGATGGTGTCGCAGCAGCCGAGGATCACGTCGTCGACCGCGCCGGGGTCCACGCCGGTCCGGGTCATCAGGGCGCTGATCGAGTGTGCGGCCAGGTCGGCGGAGTGGACGCCGGCGAGCGACCCGCCCCGCTTGCCGACCGGGGTGCGGACGGCGTCGACGATGAATGCTTCAGGCATGGCGGATCCCTTCGAGAAGGATGGAGAGGTACTGCTTCGCGATCTCGGCGTGGGTGCGCCGGCCGCCGGGGCGGTACCAGGAGACGGCGACCCAGACGGTGTCGCGGATGAAGCGGTAGGTGAGCTCGAGGTCGAGGTCGTCGCGCAGCACGCCGGCGTCGATGCCGCCCCGCAGCAGCGTCAGCCAGACCTCGCGGGACTGCTGGTTGCGCTCGCCCAGGTAGGCGAACCGGTCAAAAGTCAGCAGGTAGGCCGCGTCGTTCTGGAAGATCGCGACCTCGTCGTGGTGCTTGTCGATCGCCTCGAACGACACCAGGACGGCCTGCTCCAGCTTGGCGAGCGGGTCCATCTCGGACGACGGCGCCGCCAGGATGGCGTCGTACTGCCCGAAGAGTTCCTGCTGGAACGTCGAGAGGATCTCGTCGACCATCGACTCCTTGGAGTCGAAGTGGTGGTAGAGGCTGCCCGACAGGATCCCGGCCGCATCGGCGATGTCGCGGACCGTGGTGTTGCGGAAGCCCTTCTCGGCGAACAGCCGCGCCGCGATGGCGAGGAGCTCGTCTCTGCGTGACTCGGTGGGCTGGGCGGTCATGTCTAGGCCTGCTGGCTCGAGACGGCGACGACCTCGCCGGTCATGTACGACGCGTAGTCACTGGCCAGGAACACCATCACGTTGGCGACCTCCCACGGCTCCGCGGCCCGGCCGAACGCCTCGCGCTGCTTGAGCTCGGCGAGCACTTCGTCGGAGGTGACCTTGGCGAGGAACGGGTGCATGGCCAGGCTCGGGCTGACCGCGTTGACCCGGATGCCGTGCGGCGCGAGGTCGATCGCGGCGCAGCGGGTCAGCGCCATCACACCGGCCTTGGCGGCGGCGTAGTGGGCCTGGCCCTCCTGGGCCCGCCAACCGATCACCGACGCGTTGTTGACGATCACGCCCTTCTTGCCGGCCGCCACGAACCGCTGACCGGCGGCGCGCACGCACCGGAACGTGCCGGTGAGGGTGATGTCGAGGACTTTGAGCCACTGCTCGTCGGTCATCTCCAGGACGCTCGCGGTGCCGCCGAGCCCGGCGTTGTTGACCATGATGTCGACGCCGCCGAAGTCGTCGGCCGCGTCCAGCAGCGCCCCGACCTGGGCCTCGTCGGTCACGTCGCAGACCAGCTGCCGCACCCGGTCGGCGCCGAACTCGGACGCGAGCGCCTCCTCGTACTCGGCGAGCCGGCGCTCGTGGGTGTCGCTGAAGACGACCGCCTTGGCGCCCTCCTCGAGCGCCCGGCGGACGACCGAGGCGCCGATGCCGGCGCCGGCCGCAGCGGTGACCACGACGACCTTGCCGGCCAGCAGGTCGTGCCCGGGCACGTAGTCGGGCGCGGACTGCTCCTCGCGAGTCGTCGTCACGTCGTTCCCTTCGGTTCGCGGGGCAGGCCGAGCACCCGCTCGGCCAGGATGTTGCGCTGCACCTCGTCCGTGCCGCCGTAGATGCTGTCGGCGCGGGAGAAGAGGAAGAGCCGCTGCCACTCGCTCAGGTCGTACGGCGCGCTCTCGGCGAGCAACCCGGCCGGGCCGAGCACGTCCATGGCCACCTCGCCGAGGCGCTTGTGCCACGACGCCCAGGCCAGCTTGAAGATCGAGGCCGCTCCCCCGCCGGCCGAGGAGTCCTCGCCGCCGGTGACGTGGGAGAGGCTGCGCAGCGCGGTGAACCGCATCACCTCCAGCTCGGCCTTGAGCGAGGCCAGCCGGTCGCGCAGGATCGGGTCGTCGATGGTGCCGTTGCCCTTGGCGAGGGCGACCACCCCGCCGAGCTCGCGGGTGAAGTCGACGAGCTGGGCAAGGATCGAGACCCCTCGCTCGAAGCCGAGCAGCCCCATCGCGACGCCCCAGCCCTTCCCCGGCTCGCCGACGACGAGGTCGGCCCCGGTGCGGGCGCCGGTGAAGAAGACCTCATTGAACTCCGAGCCGCCGGTCAGCTGCTCGATCGGCCGCACGTCGATGCCGTCCTGGTCGATGGGCATGAGCAGGAACGAGAGCCCGTGGTGGCGCTGCGAGCCGGGCTCGGTGCGGGCGATGACGAAGATCCACTGGCTGAAGTGCGCGTTGGAGGTCCAGATCTTCTGCCCGTCGACGACCCACTCGTTGCCGTCGAACACCGCCTTGGTCTTGACGTTGGCCAGGTCGGACCCGGCATCGGGCTCGGAGTAGCCCTGTGCCCAGAGCTCCTCGACGGCCAGGATCTTGGGCAGGAAGCGCCGCTTCTGCTCGTCGGTCCCGAAGGCCATCAGCGTTGGCCCGAGGAGCTCCTCGCCGACGTGGTTGACGCGTGCCGGGGCCGCGGCGCGGGCGTACTCCTCGTGGAAGATCACCTGCTGCCACAGGGTCAGCCCGCGCCCACCGTGCTCCGCCGGCCAGCCGACGCCGGTCCAGCCGTGCGCGGCGAGATGCCGGTTCCACTCCAGCCGCTCGTCGATCGCCTCGTGGTCCTTGCCGGGACCCCCGAGTCCCTTGAGCGCCGCGAAGTCTCCGCTCAGGTGCTCGGCCAGCCAGCCGCGGATCTCGGCGCGGAACGCCTCGTCCTCGGCGGAGTAGGTCAGGTCCACGTTTGCTACCCTACCAAGCAAATGCTTGGTTTGGCGCACGACCACAACACCCTGCCCGCTCTGCTCCGTGCTGCGGCGGAGCGGTTCGGCACGCACCCGGCCTACGTCGAGGGTGACCTGACGGTCTCCTACGTCGACCTCGAGACGCATGTGCTCGACACCGCCGCGGTCTACACCGAGCTCGGCGTCGAGCCCGGGGACCGGGTCGTCCTGTGGGGACCCAACAGCGTGGACTGGGCCGTCGCCGCGCTTGCCGTCTCGTGCGCAGGCGGCGTACTGGTGCCCGTCAACTCGCGCTACGTCGGACCCGAGGTGGCCGACGTCGTGGAGCGCACCGACGCCAAGGCCGTCATCGTGCACGACGGGTTCCTGGGGCGTGACCAGGTGCAGGAGCTCTCCGAGGCCGGAGTCACCGACCGGGTGGTGAGGCTCCAGTCGCTGGTGAGCCGCGAGGCATCGGCGTTCTCGGCGATGCCGGAGGTCTCCCCCGACGACGTCGCCGACATCCTGTTCACCTCCGGCACAACCGGGCGTTCCAAGGGTGCGATGAGCGCCCACCGGCAGACGGTCGGCGTGGCCCGGGCCTGGGCCGAGCTCGGCGGGGTCCGGCAGGACGACCGCTACCTGGTGGTCAACCCGTTCTTCCACTCCTTCGGCTACAAGATCGGCATCGTGGTGGGGCTGCTCACCGGCTGCACGCTCTATCCGGTCGCGACCTTCGACGTCGACGAGACGATGCGGCTGATCGAGTCCGAGCGGATCACCGTCTTCCCCGGCGCGCCGACCCTCTACCAGTCGATCCTGGCCGCCCCCGGCCGCGCGGAGCGCGACCTGTCCTCGCTCCGGCTCGCGGTCACCGGGGCCGCCGTCGTCCCGGTGGTGCTGATCGAGCGGATGCGGGACGAGCTGCGCATCGACCAGGTGGTCACCGCCTTCGGCATGACGGAGGCCGTTGTCGTCACGATGTGCCGGGAGGGCGACTCCGCCGAGACGGTCGCGACCACCTGCGGTCGCGCGGTCCCCGGCATGGAGACCCGGATCGCTGACAATGGTGAGCTCCTCGTCAGGGGCGACTACGTGATGCTCGGCTACCTCGACGACCCGGCCGCCACCGCGGAGGCGATCGACGCGGACGGCTGGCTGCACACCGGCGACATCGGGACTCTGGACGAGCACGGCAACCTCACGATCACCGACCGGCTCAAGGACATGTACATCTCCGGTGGGTTCAACGTCTACCCGGCCGAGGTGGAGCAGGTCCTGATGCGCCTGGAGGGTGTGTCCGACGTCGCGGTGGTCGGGGTGCCGGACGAGCGCATGGGCGAGGTCGGCAGGGCCTACGTCGTCGGCACGGTGACACCCGACGAGGTCGTGGCCTTCGCCAAGGAGAAGCTCGCGAACTTCAAGGTGCCCCGCCAGGTCGAGGTCGTCGACGGCCTCCCCCGCAACCTGGCCGGCAAGGTGCTGAAGACGGAGCTGCGCGATGGATCTTGACCTGTCCGAGTCCGAGCTGGCCTTCCAGGCCGAGGCCCGGGAGTGGCTGGCGGCCCACGTGCCCGACGAGCCCCTGCCGTCGATGGACACTGCCGAAGGCTGGGCCCTCCACCAGGAGTGGGAGGCCGAGCTGGCCGAGGCGCGCTGGTCGGTCGTCTCGTGGCCTCGGGAGTACCACGGCCGCGAGGCCTCGCTGGTGGAATGGGTGATCTTCGAGGAGGAGTACTACCGCGCCGGCGCGCCCGGGCGGGTCTCCCAGAACGGGATCTTCCTGCTCGCCCCGATCATCTTCGACCACGGCACGAAGGAGCAGCAGGACCGGTTCCTGCCCTCGATGGCCACCGGCGAGAAGGTCTGGGCGCAGTGCTGGTCCGAGCCCGAGGCGGGCTCCGACCTCGCCTCCCTCAAGTCCACCGCTACCAGGGACGACGAGCGCGGGGGCTGGGTGCTCAACGGCCAGAAGACCTGGTCGTCGCGGGCGACGTACGCGCACTGGGGCTTCGGGCTCTTCCGCTCGGGCCTCCCAGGCGTCGAACCGAGCGCCCAGCGGCACCGCGGGTTGACCTACTTCCTGTTCCCGCTGGACGCCGAGGGTGTGACGGTGCGGCCGATCGCCCAGCTCGACGGCGAGGCCGGCTTCGCCGAGGTGTTCTTCGAGGACGTGTTCGTGCCGGACGCCGACGTGCTCGGTGGCGTGGGTAAGGGCTGGTCGGTCGCGATGAGCACCGCCGGCAACGAGCGAGGGCTCTCGTTGCGCTCCCCCGGCCGCTTCTGCGCGGCCGCGGACCGGCTGGTCGACCTCTACAGAGACTCCACGAAGCTGGACGTCGGGCCCCAAGGCGACGACGTCGTCGACGCCTGGATCAAGGCCCAGGCCTACCGGCTCTACACGTGGGGCACGGTCACCCGGTTGGCGAACGGCGGCGACATGGGGGCCGCCGGCTCGGTCAACAAGGTGTTCTGGTCCGAGCTGGACATCGCCCTGCACGAGACTGCCCTCGACCTCCTCGGAGCCGAGGCCGAGCTCCAGTCTCGGTGGCTCGACGGCTACACGTTCTCGCTCTCCGGACCGATCTACGCCGGCACCAACGAGATCCAGCGCAACATCGTCGCCGAGCGGATCCTCGGTCTCCCGAGGGAGCTCCGCCCGACCGAGGGGGCGCGATGAGGTTCGAGCTCACCGAGGACCAGCGCGACTTCGCCGCCTCCCTCGACCGGCTGCTGGCCACGGCGGACACACCGGCGGTGGCCCGGGCCTGGGCCGACGGCGACCACGAGCAGGGGCTCAAGCTCTGGCAGCGGCTGGCCGAGCAAGGCCTGACGATGCTGGCGACGGAGGCCTCGCCGGTCGAGGTCTGCGTCGCCTTCGAGGCGCTCGGGAAGCACGCCGTGCCCGGACCCTGGGTCGAGTCCGCCGCCTACCTCCCGGTCGCGCTGGGACGAGAGATCGAGGGGCTGGCCACCGTCGCGGTCCGGCCGCACGTCCCCTACGCGCTGGACGCCGACGTCGCTGACGAGGTCTACGTCGGCGACGCCCGCGCCAGTGCTGTCGGCGCCATGCACGTGTCGGTCGACCGGACCCGCCGGCTCTTCGAGGTGACCGGTGAGGGCGAGCCGAACCGCGAGGCCTTCGACCTGGCGGTCCTGGCCACCTCGGCCCAGCTCCTGGGTGCGGGCGAACGGCTGCTTGAAGACTCGGTGGCCTACGTGAAGCAGCGCCGGCAGTTCGGCCGCGAGATCGGCAGCTATCAGGCCGTCAAGCACGCGCTGGCCGACGTCCGGATCGCCCTCGACTTCGCCCGCCCGCTCGTCTACGGCGCCGCGCTCGGGGAGATCTCGGTCTCCGCCGCCAAGGTCGCGTGCTCCGACGCCGCCTACTTGGCTTCCCGGACGGGCCTCCAGGTGCACGGCGCGATCGGCTACACCGCCGAGTTCGACCTGAGCATCTGGATCACCAAGGTGCGTGCGCTCGTGGGCGCGTGGGGCACGCCGTCGTGGCACCGCGCCCGTCTTCGCCAGGACCTGGGCGTCAGCTGATGGAGTTCGGGTTGTCCGAGGAGCAGCAGGAGCTCGCCTCGACGGTGCGCTCGCTGCTGGTCAAGCGCGCCGACAGCGCCGCGGTCCGCGCCGCTGCCGAGTCCGAGACCGGTTACGACGCGTCGCTGTGGTCGATGCTGTGCGAGCAGATCGGCGTCGCCGCGCTGGCCATCCCGGAGGACTACGAGGGCGCGGGCTTCACGCTCTTCGAGTCGATGGTCGCGCTCGAGGAGCTCGGCCGCTCGCTCGCCCCCTCCCCCCTGCTCGCCTCGCTGGTCACCGCGGAGGCGCTGCTCGCCGGTGGCGACGACGACGCCAAGCAGCGGCTGCTCCCCCGCATCGCGGCCGGCGAGGTCGCCGCGATCGCGCTCGACGGCGGGCCGGCACTGTTCGCCGACCAGGCCAGCGTGCTGCTCGCAGTGCGGGGCGACGACCTGCTGGAGCTCGACCCGGCGTCGAGCCACACCGAATGGCTGCCCTCGATGGACCAGACCAACCGCTTTGCGAGTCTCGACGCGTCCGGGGGCACCCGGATCGGCGACGGCGTCGCGGCGCGCGCCCGGGCCGAGCTGGTCGGCGCCGTCGGCGTGGCCGCGCTCCAGGCCGGCCTGGCGGGACGGGCTCTGGAGATGACCGTCGACTACAGCAGGACGAGGGTGCAGTTCGGCCGACAGATCGGCTCCTTCCAGGCACTCAAGCACCGGATGGCCGACCTGCTGGTCCTGGTGGAGATGTGCCGCTCGGCGTCCTGGGCGGCGTCCTACGCCCTGTCGAGCCACGCGGACAACGCCGAGCAGCTCGCGCACGTCGCCAAGTCCTACTGCTCCGAGGCGCTCAACCGGATCGCCGCCGAGACCGTGCAGCTGCACGGCGGGATCGCGATCACCTGGGAGCACGACGCCCAGCTGGTGTTCAAGCGGGCGCACACCTTGTCTCAGCTGTTCGGCCAGGCTCACCACCACCGGGCGCGCATCGAGCTCTGACGCGGTTACCGTCGGGGCATGCGTGTTCTCATCCTCGGCGCCGGGTTCGGCGGCCTCGAGCTGGCCAGCTCCCTGGACGCCGCCCTCGGCGACGACGTCGAGGTCACTCTGGTCGACCAGGCCGACGAGTTCGTGCTCGGGTTCTCCAAGCTCGACGTGATGTTCGGCCGCACCACCGCCGAGCACGTCGCGCACCGGTATGCCGACCTGGCTCCACCCGGGGTCCGGTTCGTGCGGGCCACCGTCGCTTCCATCGACCCGGTCGCCCGGCGTGTGGAGACCGACGCCGGCCCGCTCGATGGAGACATCCTGGTGGTCGCGCTGGGCGCCGACCTGCGCCCGGAGGAGACGCCGGGCCTGCTCGAGGCGGGCCACGAGTTCTACACCGAGGCGGGCGCCTTCGCGGCCCGCGACGTCCTGGACCGCTTCGAGGGCGGTGACGTGATCGTGGCGGTGACCTCCACCCCGTTCAAGTGCCCACCCGCCCCCAGCGAGACCGCGCTCCTCGTGCACGACCACCTGGCGGCACGCGGGCTGCTGGACCGTTCGACCGTGTCCCTGGTGATGCCACTGGGAGCCCCGGTCCCGCCCTCGCCGGAGGCCTCGGAGGCGCTGCTGGCGGTGTTCGCCGAGCGTGGGATCTCGTGGCATCCCGACGCCCTGGTCCGGCGACTGGACCCGGAGGCCAAGGTGGCCAGGCTGGCCGACGGCACCGAGCTGCCGTTCGACCTCTTCCTCGGCGTCCCCGTGCACCGCGCGCCCGCGGTCGTCGTCGAGTCGGGGCTGACCGAGGACGGCTGGATCCCGGTCGACCCGCTCACGCTGCGCACCAGGTTCGACGACGTCTACGCCGTCGGCGACGTGACCAGCGTCGGCACTCCGAAGGCGGGCGTGTTCGCGGAGGGTCAGGCCTCCGTGGTCGCCGCCCAGCTGGTCGCCCGGGCGCGCGGGCTCGTCGACCCGACGACGTACGACGGGCGCGGGATCTGCTACGTGGAGTTCGGCCAGGGTGAGGTCGGCAAGCTGGACGTGACGTTCCTCAGCGGCGAGGACCCCAGGGGCACGCTCGAGGGTCCGACCCTGGACCTGGCCGCCGACAAGCGGGCCTTCGGCGCCGACCGGGCCCGGCGCTGGTTCGGCCGCGAGTGGACGCCCGTCGGGGACTGATCCCGCGGGTCACTCGCGCGGCTGTGGGTCGTGGTCGTGCTCAGGGTCGGCCGCGAAGGCCTTCTCGTAGATGTCGTAGACCATCGCGGCCTTGTGGTTGTTGTAATCCATGACGCGCTCGAAGCCTTGTGCGGCCAGCGAGGCCTTGAGCCCGCCGTAGGCGTCGCGGTCCTGCGGATGGCTGCGCAGCCAGTCGCGGAAGAGCAGGCAGCGCCTCGGCTCGGCCGCGGCCGGCCCGAAGACGTGCAGGTTGACCGAGCGGTCGACTCGGGTGAGCAGCCGGTGCTCCTCCCAGTCGGGTTCGCGGATGTGGAGCAGTAGGCCCAGGGACTCGAGTGCGGGGACGTACGCCGCCTCGTCAGCGGGGTCGGGGACGACGAGGTCCAGGTCGATGACCGGCTTGGCCGCCAGGCCGGGGACCGACGTGGACCCGACATGGTCCAGCTCGACGACGCGATCACCGAGCACCTCTCGGATCGCCGCGATCAGCGCGTCAGCCATGGCGGGCCAGGATTCGTCATAGGGCACGACCCGCACCGTGCCCGGCGGGGCCGTGCCGATGACGGCTGCGTCGGACTGGTCGAGATCGGTCAGCTCGAAGGGACGCCGGAGCGGATGCGTGGGCACCGCAGAAGACTACGAGTCGGTGGTGGAGTACTTGCCCTGGAAGAACAGCAGCGGCTTGTCCGTCCCCGCCTCCGGGACGTCCAGGTCGAGGACCCGGCCGATCACGACGTAGTGGTCGCCGGCCTCGTGGACGGAGTGGATCCGGCAGTCGACGTAGCCGAGGGTGCCCGCGAGGATCGGTGAGCCGGTCTGCTCGCTGGGCGTCCACGACACCCCGGCGAACTTGTCGACACCGCGGCTGGCCATCTGGTTGGAGAGCTCGGCCTGGCCGTCGGCGAGGAAGTTGACGCAGAATCGGCCCGACCGCTGGATCATCGGCCAGGCGCGCGAGGTCTTCGCCGGGATGAACACCACCAGCGGCGGGTTGAGCGAGACGCTGGAGAAAGACTGGCAGGTCAGGCCCACAGGCGCGCCGCCGCTCATCGCGGTCACCACCGTCACGCCCGAGGCGAACCGGCCGAGCACGTCGCGGAACCGTCGGGCCGCGGCGACCGCCTCCGGGTCGTCGGCGTCGACGACCACGTCCTCGCCGGGACGGAGCTGGAAGTCGTACATCGAGTCGCCCAGCCAGGACTCGATGAGGTCGTGGCTGGGCCAGGTCTCCCGGGCATCGGGGCTCATGCCCTCCGGGATCTCGGCCTCGCTCATGCGGGTCACGCTATGTCCTACTGACCGCCGCCGAAGTCGTGACCCCAGTACGAGACGGCAGTGGACTCACGGGCGACCCAGCGGTCGTCGTCGACGGTGAGCCCATCGGTGCCGAACTCGACGTCGAAGCCGCCGGGCGACCTGACGTAGAACGAGACCATCTCGTCGTTCATGTGCCGGCCCAGCGTCGCCGACAGCGGCGCCTTGTGCTTGCGCACCCGCTCCAGCGCCCGACCCACGTGGTCGAGCTCGTCGACCTCGAGCATGATGTGGACGCACTTGGCCGGGTTGGGCATCGGCAGGAACGCCAGGGAGTGGTGCCGCGGGTTGACCCCGAGGAACCGCAGCCAGACCTTCGAGCCGGGCTCCTTGCCGACGAACTCCCCGGGCATGCTCATCGAGTCGCGGAGCCGGAAGCCGAGGACCTCGGTGTAGAACGCCAGCGCCTCCACGTCGTCGAGCACCGGCAGCACGATGTGGCCCATGCCCTGGTCGCCGGTGACGAAGGTCGCGGCGTAGGGCGTGACCACCGGGCGGGACTCGTAGGTGATGCCGTGGAACAGCTCGAAGACGTTGTCCCACGGGTCGCGGAACCGGACCAGCTCCTGCACCCGGCGCTCGTCGAGCTCGTCCTGGGTGCCCTCCTCGAAGGGGACGCCGGCCTTCTGCAGGTGCTCGCGCGCCTCCTGCAGCGCCCGGTGGTCGGCGACCTCCCAGCCGACCGCGTCCAGCTGGTCGACATCGGAGGGGAACACGACGAGCCGGGCGGAGACCTGGTCGATCCGCCAGTATTGGTGAGCGGGGTTGGGGCCGCGGCCCTCGGCCAGGCCGAGGACCTTGCCCGCGAAGAGCCGCCACTGGTCGAGGTCGGTCGCGGCCACGCGGACGTAGCCCATGGACTTGATGTCGATCGTCATGCGGTCCTCACTTGGGGCTCGTCACTTGGGGGGCGTCCGTTCGACGTGGCGGGCCAGGAAGCTGGTCGCGACCTCGGCGAACTCGTCGGCCGCCTCGATCTGCGCCCAGTGGCCGCAGTTGGGGAACACGTGCAGCGAGGCCTTCGGGATCGCCTTGAGCGCGACCATCGCGCCGTCCAGCGGGTTGACCCGGTCCTCCCGGCCCCAGGTCAGCAGCGTGGGCGTGCGGATCTTGTGCGCCTCGCGCCAGAGCATGCCGTCCTCGGCGCTGGCCGGGTCGTAGAAGGACATGCCCATCGAGATCATCGCCTCGCGAGCGCCGGGAGCGGTCGCGTCGGCGAAGCGCTCCTCGACCAGCTCGTCGGTCACCAGGTCCTGGTTGACGACCATCGTGGAGATGAACGCGCGCAGGGACTCGCGGGTGGGGTCGAGGTTGAACTCCATGAGCCGCTTGACGCCCTCGGTGGGGTCGGCGTGGAACAGGTTGAGCGAGAGCCCGCCGGGCCCCATCAGGATCAGCCGGCCGACCCGGTCGGGGTGCTCGATCGCGATCCGGCTCGCTGTGCCGCCACCGAGGCTGTTGCCGAGCAGGTGGACCCGCTCGATGCCGAGCTCGTCGAGCAGCGCGACGACGTAGCCCGCGGAGAACCGGAAGTAGTTGCCCACCACTGGCGGCTTGTCGGAGCCGCCGAAGCCCGGCTGGTCCACGAGAAGCGTGCGGAACGACGCCGCGAAACGCGGCAGCGCGGGGCCGAAGTTGGACCACGACGAGGCACCCGGTCCGCCGCCGTGCAGCATCACCAGCGGCAGGCCGCCGCCGATGCCGGTGGGCTCCCCTGAATCCGACGCCGCCGGCCCGGCCTCGTAGTAGTTGAGCGTCAGGCTGCCGTGCTCGGTGGATGCCTTGGCGCTGCGCCGGACCGACTCCTTGTCGAAGCTGGAGTCGAGGCCGGATGCGTGGGATGACATGTGGTCAGTACATCCCAGGGTCGATCTTGTGGCCGAACTCGTGGGCGCCGAACATCTGCAGGGCACGCTCGGGGTCGTTGGCGGCGTGCACCCGGCCGGCGTGCGCGTCACGCCAGGTGCGCTGCAGGTAGGTGCCCTCGGCCAGGGCGCGGCCGCCCGACGCCTCGAACAGCGCATCGATCGCGTCGATGGCGCGCTGGCTCCCGAGGACCTGGTCGCGCCGCACCTTCAGACGCAGGCCCAGCGGGATCGGCTCGCCCTTGGCGACCAGCGCCTCCTCCTCGCGGATGTTCTGCATGGTCAGCGCCCAGGCGGCGTCGATCTCCGAGCTCGCCTTGGCGATCCGCACCGCCGCGAAGGGGTCCAGCGACGCCTTCTCACCGAGATAGGCCGCGCGGGTGCGGTTCTGCTGCATCTCGACGTGCTCGGTGTAGGCCCCCATGGCCATGCCGATGATCGGCGTGCAGATCGTGGTCGTGAACACCGAGTGGAACGGCAGCTTGTAGAGGTCTGCGGTGTTGTGCTCCTGCCCGGGGCCGCGGCAGGCACCGGTCTCGCCCATCGACAGCGTGAACGCCTCGGGGATGAACACGTCCTCGACCAGGATGTCGTTGGAGCCGGTGCCGCGCAGGCCGACGGTGTTCCAGACGTCGATGATCGTGTAGTCCTTGCGGGGGACCATGAAGGTCTTGAAGTCGACGACGTTGCCCTCGGCGTTGAACACCAGGGCGCCGAGCAGCACCCATGAGCAGTGGTCGCAGCCCGAGGAGAAGCTCCACTTGCCGGAGAGGATGTAGCCCCCGTCGGTGACGGTGGCCTTGCCGGTCGGCGCGTACGACGAGCTCAGGCGGGTGCTGGTGTCCTCGCCCCACACGGCCTGCTGCGCCTCGTCGGCGAACAGCGCGACCTGCCAGGGGTGCACGCCGACCACGCTGGCGACCCAGCCGGTCGAGCCGCAGGCACTGGAGATGTCGCGCACCGCGGTGTAGAAGTCGACGGGGCTGGCCTCCAGCCCGTCGAAGCGCTTGGGCTGCAGCAGCCGGAAGAAGCCGGTGTCCTCGAGCTCCTTGATGTTGGCCTCGGGGACGACCCTCAGCCGCTCGGCCTCCTCCGCCCGCTCCCGAAACGTGGGCAGCAGGTCCCGGACCCCGTCGAGCACCGCTTGCGACATCGCACTCTCCTCCATGAGACTTTAGCCTCAATACTAGAACACGTTCTAGTTCATTGTCGATGCAGGAGAGTTGCAGGCGGGTTACGTGGGAGGGTGCGCCCTGTGGACGTGACGAAGTACGGACCCTGGGCGGTGATCGCTGGCGGCTCGGAGGGAGTCGGCCGGTCGTTCGCGACCCAGCTCGCCGAGGCCGGGCTCGACCTGGTGCTCATCGCACGCAAGCCGGTGGCACTGGAGGAGACGGCGGAGCTGTGCCGGGCGTACGGGGTGCGGGTGCGCCCGCTCGCGCTGGACCTGACCGCGCCTGACGCGGTCGAGCGGGTCATCGACGAGGTCGAGGACGTCGAGGTCGGGCTGCTGGTCTACAACGCCGGCGCCAACTCCCACAGCGAGGAGTTCCTCGACGGGGACCTCGCCGAGTTCCAGCGGGTGATCGACCTCAACGTCACCACTCCCCTCGCGCTCGTCCAACACTTCGGCCGGTCGATGCGCGACCGCGGCCGCGGCGGGATCCTGCTGGTCGGCTCGAAGGCGAGCTACGTCGGGTCGGTCCGGCACACCGTCTACGGCGGGGTGAAGGCGTTCCGGCGGATCTTCGCCGAGGGACTGTGGCTCGAGCTGCGTGATCACGGCGTCGACGTGCTCGAGCTCGTGCTGGGCGTCACCCGGACACCGGCGATGGAGCGCGTGGGCCTCGACCTCGAGGTCACGGGGTTCGAGGCGGCCGACCCGGACGACGTCGCCCGTGAGGGCCTGGCCCGGCTCGCCCACGGGCCGCTGCACCGGGTCGGCGACGCCGACCAGAAGTCCCGTGCCGATGTCGTCCTGGGCACCCACCGGGCGATGCAACAGCTGTTCGGAGGAAGCGCATGACGGTGGACGAGGAACGACTGGCGCGGCTGGAGGAGCGGGTCGGACTGCTGGAGGACGAGCTGGCGATCACCCGGCTGGTGGCGTCGTACGGCCCGCTGGTCGACGCCGGCGAGGCGGAGGCGGTGGCGGGACTGTGGGCTCCCGACGGGGCCTACGACGTGGAGGGCTGGCAGATGACGAACCGTGAGGACATCCGGGCGATGGTCGAGTCGGACGGGCACCAGGGACTCATCGGCGCGGGCTGCTCGCACTTCCTCGGTCCGGCCCACGTGCGGGTCCGGGGCGACGAGGCGATCGCCGTCTGCGAGTCGATCCTGGTCCGGCACCGCGAAGGCAGCTACAGCGTGCGCCGGGCCGGGGCCAACCACTTCGTCCTGCACCGGGAGCCGGACGGATGGCGGATCAAGCACCGGACCACCCGGGCCCTGGACGGGTCCGCGGAGGCGCGTGACCTGCTCGGCAGGGGTGCCCTGGGGAGTGACCTGTGAGCGGCCAGCTGGACGGCCGGGTCGCCCTGGTGACGGGCGCGGGGGCCGGCATCGGCGAGGGCATCGCCCGCCGGTTCGCCGACGAGGGCGCCCGGGTCGTGGTGGCCGAGGTCGACGAGGCGTCCGGCCGGGCGGTGGCCGAGGCGGTCGGCGGGACCTTCGCCGCCTGCGACGTCTCGGTGCGCGAGCAGGTCGAGGCCGCGGTCGCCACCGCGGTGGCGGCGTACGGCTCGATCGACGTGGTCGTCAACAACGCGTGGGGCGGCGGCTCGATCGGCCGGGTCGAGCGCAAGACCGACGAGGCGCTGCTGCGCGGGATGCGGGTCGGCTACCTCGGGCCCTTCTGGGCGATGACCGCCGCGCTCCCCCACATGAAGGAGCGCGGTTGGGGCCGGGTCATCAACATGTGCAGCCTCAACGGCGTCAACGCCCACATGGGCTCGCTGGAGTACAACGCGGCCAAGGAGGCGCTGCGGGCGCTCACCCGCACCGCCGCCCGCGAGTGGGCGCCGACCGGCGTGACAGTCAACGCGATCTGCCCGGCGGCCAAGAGCCAGGCCTTCTTCCGGGCCATCGGCGAGTATCCCGAGCTCGAGGCCCTCGCGGACGCCGCCAACCCGATGGGCCGGATGGGCGATCCGTACGCCGACATCGCGCCCGTGGCGGTGTTCCTGGCGTCCGAGGGCAGCAGCTACCTCACCGGCAACACTCTCTTCGTCGACGGCGGCTCGCACATCAACGGAGCCGCGTGGGCGCCCGACCTGGACGCTGAGCAGGACGGCTGAGCAGGACGGCTGATTCCGGCCGCGCACAGGCGGGTCAGCCGGTCGCGGCCCGCAGCGCGTCGAGAAAGCCGGCCAGCGAGTCCGATTCGTCGTCGGCGTGGTGGACCGCGCACAGCGGCATGGTCGGGCTCGGCGGGCCCAAGGGTCGGCAGACAACGCCGTCGAGACGCAGCGCCGCAACCGACGCCGGGAGCAGGGAGATGCCCACACCTGCCGCAACCAGCCCCAGGACGGCCTGGACGCCGATCACCTCCTGCGCGATCGGCAGGTGGACGCCCATCCGGCGAAGCGTCCGAAGGCCGTTGTCGTAGGCGGCCGGTGACGAGGCCCTGTTCCAGAACACGAACGGCTGACCGTCGAGGTCGGCGAGCGGGATCGGGTCCGTCGAGGTGGCCAGCGGGTGGTCCACCGGCAGGACGGCCAGGATGGGCTCGTCCATGATCCTGGTCGTACTGAGCCCGGCCTCGTGCACGGACTCGCGCACGAGCGCCACGTCGAGCTGCTCCTCGCGCAGCCGGGCGAGCTGGACTGCGCCACTGGGTTGCTCCTCCAGCACCAGGGCGACGTGAGGATGAGCCGTCCTGAAGGCACGCACCGCGCGCGGGAGCAGGTCGTTGGCCACCGCGCTGATGAACCCGACCCGGAGTCGAGTCTGCGGGTCGGCGGCCCGGCGGGCGATCTCGGGCGAGCGGTCCAGGTGCGCCAGCACCTCACGGACCTCGCTCGCGTAGGCACGACCGAAGGGCGTGAGGGCGACGGGACGCGACGTGCGGTCGAACAGGCTCGCCCCGAGCTCGCGCTCGAGCCGCTGGATCTCCCGGCTCAGCGGCGGCTGCGTCACCAACAGGGTGCGCGCCGCGCCGCGGAAGCCGCCTTCGTCGATCACGGCGAGGAAGTACCGGAGGCTGCGCAGCTCCATCAGGCGTGATGCCTGTGAGGTATCGGATGCACCCTGAAACGATACTCGACGGGAGTGGAACGTGTTCTTAGTCTCGCGGGAGGCGCGCCGGCCCCGGCGCCCGAGGGAGGACCACATGCAGATCCACCGACGTCTCGCGACCACCACTGCTGCGACGGTCACAGGGGCGATGCTGGCCACGCTGCTCACCGCAGGGTCGCCGCCATCCGCGGCGGCACCACCCTCCGCCGCCGTCCGGTCGCTCACCCCTCTGTGCCAGACCCTCTCGGACATGCAGACCGGCAAGATCGTCTCGCACAAGGTCGGCGAGTTCGACCAGGTCGACGCGCTGCTCGGGCGACTCATCCCATTGGCGGACTCGAGCCTGCGGACCGACCTCGAGTCGATGCGCAGCACCTTCGCGGCCATCGGGCAGGCTCAGGCCAACGGCCAGTCGGTCGTACCTGCCTTCCAGGCCCTGACGTCTCCTCAGCTGATCGAGGTCGAGCAGCGCATCGCGGACGGCCTGACCGCCGCCTGTGGCACCGGTCTGGCGCCCAGCACCACGTCGAGCTCGACGGGTGACCTCTCTCCATCGATCTGCCCTGGCTGGACACAGCAGGCCAACATCTTCACCGGCAACCGGTTCCCCTACACGATCGACACGTCCGGCGCGAACTACTGGGGGTTCAACAGCCCGGTCACGCCCGGCGGGTACATCGAGCTGCACGGGCAGTACCCCCATGCGCGCTACTTCTCGATCCTCCCCAACGACCAGCAGACCAACAACCTGCACCCGCAGACGGACGTCTACATCGATCCGGACCCCGGTAGCGCAAACCCGTTCCGCGGGAAGATGCCCGCCGGCGCTGGACGCGACTACACGGTGCGGTTCCGGTTCACCGCCCCCCCGGCCAACCCGGAGCCCAACACGTCCTACGTCGGGGCTCTGAAGGACGGCGTGACCCCCAACAACTACGTGCTGTTCGTCTACCGCATCTACGGCAGTGTCCTCGGCCGCGGCCCGAACAGCGGTGGTGAGCCGCTCCCGGCCATCACCTACTACGACGCCCAGGGGAACGTGACCAAGCACTTCGACCAGTGCACGCCGTACCCCAACGGGACGCCGAAGGCCCCCGACAAGGTGCAGCGCTTCCCGAGCCTGCCGATTCCCGGTCCCCTGGCCGCCAAGCACCCCAAGCTGTCGCTGTCGAGCAACTACCACGTCCCGGTCGACCTGCTGGCCAACCCCGATGTCCTCTACGCGAACACGTTCTACAGCGAGCGACGGGGCAAGGTCTTCGTGGTGCGCGCCAAGGCGCTCGCGACGCCCGACACGGACGGGAGCGAGCCGGTCTTCGCCAAGCACAAGCAGGCTCGAGGCTTCACCGTGTGCGGCTACAACTTCTACGCCGGCTACGCCAACCAGTGCCTCACCGACCACCAGCTCAACCTGGACAAGAAGGGCTACTACACGATCGTGGTCTCGGCGGAGAAGCCGGACAACGCCGACCGGCGCGGGCGGGCGAACTGGATCCCGCTCGGCCCCTATCTCGACGGCCAGATCACCTACCGGTTCTTCCTGCGCGGGCAGCCGATGCTGAAGAGACTGGCGGCGGCGATCGACACCGGCGAGGCGTCACGGCGGCTCGACCGGTACATCCCCAAGATGGCCTACTGCTCGATGCGGGTCTTCGAGCGGGACGGCGCCGAAGGCTGCTTCGGCAGTCGACGTTGAGACCCGACGCGCGGCTGGGTCGCCCGCCGTGGTGCGACCCAGCCCCGTTAGCGTCGGCCCATGCCCGATGGCTACACCCTGGTCGACACGACGCCGTCCGTCGCGGACTACCTCAGGCTGCGCGCCGACTCCGGCCTCTCCCCCAAGACCGCTGCGCAGGCCGGGCCGGCGCTGGCGGGCACGTGGTGGGGCTGCCACGTCGTCCACGACGCGACGGGCGACGCCGCGTCGATGGGGAGGATCGTCGGCGACGGGGGCTGGTACTTCCTCATCGCAGACATGGCCACGCTCCCGGGCCACCAGCGGCGCGGCCTCGGCGACCTGGTCCTCTCCACCCTGCTCGACCGGATCCGGTCAGCCGCACCGGCCGGTGCCTACGTGACCCTGATGGCCGACCCACCCGGGCGACGCCTCTACGCGCGGCACGGCTTCACCGAGGACCGCGAGGCCTCGATCGGCATGACGCTGCTGCTCCGCTGACCTCACCGCTCGCTGCTCACAACCACCAGGCTCACAACCCCCAGAACGCGCCCGACAGGCCGGCCCCGCGCAGGTAGTCCTGGGCCGCGCTCGGCTCGCGGCGGACGTAGCCACGCTCGAGGCGGCCGGCGTACCACCCGGCCGCGAGGCGCCACAGGGTGGCGAGGTCCATGACGTAGCCCCGCTCGAGCCTCTCCCCCGCGAGCCAACTCTCGACGCACCCGTCGTGGCAGAAGATCCGCTGGTGGGAGCACGTGCGGACGACGTCGTCCCACATCCGCGCCGCGGGTACCAGGAAGTGCGCGACCTGCTCCCCCTCGGGAGGCGCCGACGTGCCCACCGGCCAGGCGTGCGCCCGGCCGCAGGCCGGGCAGGTGGTGGCGACCAGCACGGGCGCCTGGTCCGGGAGCAGGTGCGGCACGGCGAACGAGTCCCACGCGCAGCCGCCCCACCAGAGCCGGTCGGTGCCCATGACCGAGAACCCCAGCGGCACCGCGGTGAACGGGTGGGCCATGGTGATCTCGCCGTCGCCGCCCAACGCGAGATGGCGCTGGGCGGCGAGTGCCTCCAACCCGTCACGGGCCACACTGGTCGCTACGTCGAGAGACTCGGCCAGATCGGCGACCATCGGCACGCGCCCGTCCGCGAACGCGGCGTAGACCGCCAGCCGCAGGTCCTCGGTGTCGAGGCGCTCCGCCATGGGCAGGAGCCTAGGGGGCCGGTTGGTTGGCAGCTTCCTTCTCTGCCTCCGCCTTCAGCATCAGCGCGATGTCGATGAGCTGGTCCTCCTGGCCGCCGATCAGCTTGCGGCGGCCGGCCTCGAGCAGGATCTTGGCGCCGGAGACGCCGTAGCGGTCGGCGGCGTTGCCGGCGTGCTTGAGGAACGAGGAGTAGACGCCGGCGTAGCCCATCATCAGCGTCATCCGGTCGAGCTGGCACTCCTCGGGCATCGCCGGCTTGATGACGTCCTCGGAGGCGTCGACGATCTGGAGGAAGTCGACGCCGGTGGTCCAGCCGAGCTTGTCGCAGACACCGATGAACGCCTCGAGCGGCGTGTTGCCGGCGCCGGCACCGAAGCGGCGGACCGAGCCGTCGATCTGGGTCGCCCCCGCGCGGGCGGCGATGACGGTGTTGGCGACACCCAGGCCGAGGTTCTCGTGGCCGTGGAAGCCGACGTCTGCCACGTCGCCGATCTCGGCGACGACCGCGGCGACCCGGTCGGCGGTCTGCTCCATGATCAGCGCGCCGGCGGAGTCGACGACGTAGACGCACTGGCAGCCGGCGTCGACCATGATCCGGGCCTGCTTGGCCAGCACCTCGGGTGGCTGGGTGTGGCTCATCATCAGGAAGCCCACGGTCTCCAGGCCGAGCTCGCGGGCCAGGCCGAAGTGCTGGATCGAGACGTCGGCCTCGGTGCAGTGGGTGGCGATCCGGCAGATCTGGCCACCGTTGTCCTGCGCGGCCCGGATGTCGTCCTTGGTGCCGACGCCCGGCAGCATGAGGAAGGCGATCTTGGCGCGCTTGGCGGTCTCGGCCGCGATCTTGATGAGCTCCTGCTCGGGCGTCCTGGAGAACCCGTAGTTGAACGACGAGCCGCCCAGGCCGTCGCCGTGGGTCACCTCGATCACCGGGATCCCGGAGGTGTCGAGAGCCTCGACGATGTCGTGCACCTCCTGGGCGGTGAACTGGTGGCGCTTGTGGTGGGACCCGTCCCGCAAGCAGGTGTCGGTGAGCCGGAGGTCGAGCTCGCCCCACGGCTCGTTGCCGTGGGTTCCGGACCAGGTGCGCTCGAGCGCGTTGATGTCAGTCACATTGCCCTCGCGATGTTCTCGCCGACCTGCGCGGCCGCGGCGGTCATGATGTCGAGGTTGCCGGAGTAGGGCGGCAGGTAGTCGCCCGCGCCCTCCACCTCGACGAAGATCGAGACCTTGGTCTGACCCTGGGTGGCCGCCGACGGCTCGTCGATCTGCGGTTCCTGGAGCAACCGGTAGCCGGGCACGTACTCCTGGACCGCCTTCTCCATCGCCACGATCGACTGGATGATGGCGTCGGTGTCGGCGTCCGGCGGGACCGCGCAGAAGATCGTGTCGCGCATGATCATCGGCGGCTCCGCCGGGTTGAGGATGATGATCGCCTTGCCGCGGGCGGCGCCGCCGATCGTCTCGACGCCGGCCGCGGTGGTGCGCGTGAACTCGTCGATGTTGGCGCGGGTGCCCGGGCCGGCGGAGACCGAGGAGACCGAGGCGACGATCTCGGCGTACGACACCCCCTGAGGACCAGCCGCCCGCGAGACGGCGGCGACCATCGGGATCGTGGCCTGGCCGCCGCAGGTGATCATGTTGACGTTCATCGCGCCGAGGTGCTCGGTGCCGTTGACCGGAGGGATGACCGCCGGACCGACCGAGGCGGGCGTCAGGTCGATCGCCCGGATCCCGGCCTCCTCGTAGCGCGGCGCGTACTCGCGGTGCACGTAGGCCGAGGTGGCCTCGAAGATCAGGTCGGGGAGTTCGTCCTGCTTGAGCAGCCAGTCGACACCCTCGTGGCTCGCCTCGAGGCCCTTGTCGGCGGCGAGCTTGAGGCCCTCCGACGACGGGTCGACGCCGATCATCCAGCGCGGCTCCACCACCTCCGAGCGGAGCAGCTTGAACATGAGGTCGGTCCCGATGTTGCCGGGGCCGACGATCGCGGCGGTCTTCTTGGACACGTCTTACTCCTCGAACTCGGCAGTCAGAGTCTCGAACCCGCTGATCGACGCCTCCACCTTGTCACCGGGCGCGAACGGGACGAAGGGTCCCAGCGCACCGGACAGGACCAGGTGGCCCTTCCTGAGAGGGTCGCCGAAGCGGTAGCACTGGACGGCCAGCCAGCGCAGCGCCTCCAGCGGGTCGCCGAGGCACGCGGCACCGTTGCCGCTCGAGCGCACCTCGCCGTTGATGCTCAGCGACATCTCGACGTCGCGCGGCTCGAGGTCGTCCAGCTTGCGGCCGTCGCGGCCGACGACGTAGAGCCCGCTGGAGGCGTTGTCGGCGACCGTGTCGGTGAACCCGATGTCCCAGCGCTCGATCCGCGAGTCGACGATCTCCAGCGCCGGGAGCGCCACCTCGACGCGCTCACGTACGGCCTCGACGGTGATCTGGTCCTCAGGGAGGTCGACGTCGGCGGCCATCACGAACGCCACCTCGGCCTCGACCCGCGGCTGGACGAGCCGGCGCATGGAGATCCCAGAGGGGGATGCAGCCTCGTCGGAGACGTCCATCTCGTCGAGCAGGTAGCCGAAGTCCGGCTGGTCGACGCCGAGCTGGGTCTGCACCGCCTCGGACGTCGCCCCGATCTTGCGGCCGACCACGGTCGCCCCGAGGGCCAGCCGCTTCTGGACCAGCCCCTGCTGCACGGCGTACGCCGCCGGCAGGTCGTCGGTGCCGATCAGGTCGCGCACGGCGGCGCAGGGAACACGGGTCTCCAGAGCGAGGGCCAGCCGCTCCACAGCGGCCGAGATCTGGTCCTCGGAGGTCACGGGCCGATTCTAGAACCTGTTACAGTTTTGCGCCATGAGCGCCCCCCTGCCCGGGCAGATGCCGGGTCAACTTCCGGGTGAGGTAGACGTGGTCGTCGTGGGCGCGGGAGGCGCCGGGATGTGCGCGGCTCTGGCCGCGGCGAAGCGGGGCCACGAGACGCTGCTGGTCGAGCGGAGCGCCTACTTCGGCGGCTCGACGGCCCGCTCCGGGGGCGGCGTCTGGATGCCCGGCAACTACGCGCTGAAGGCGGCCGGCCAGGTCTCCCACGACGACCTCGCCCAGGCCAAGCTCTACCTCGACTCGATCGTCGGCGACGACGTCCCGAAGGTCCGCCGCGACACCTACCTCGAGCGCGGGCCCGAGGTCCTCGAGTTCGTGCGCGCCCACACCCCCCTCCGCTTCGAGTGGGTGCCCGACTACGCCGACTACCACCCCGAGGCACCCGGCGGGCGCCCGGCCGGCCGGTCCTGCGAGCCGGTCCCCCTGGACGCGCGGTCACTCGGGGACGAGCTCGACCGGCTGCACCCGCAATACACCAAGGCGCCGGCCAACATGATCGTCACGCAGGCCGACTTCCGGAAGATCAGCCTGGGCCTGCGCACCTGGCGCGGCCCGGCGACCATGGTCAAGGTGCTCGTCAAGAGGGTGATCAGCCTGCTGCTGCGCCGCCGGATGTTCGCGATGGGCAACGCCATCGCGATCGGCCTGCGCCAGGGGCTGATCGACGCCGGTGTCCCCGTCGCCTACGAGACCGAGCTGACGGGACTGACCCTCGAGGACGGTCGTGTCGTCGGCGTCGAGGTGTCCCACGCCGGCACGACCCACGCCATCCGGGCTCGCCGCGGCGTCGTTCTCGGGAGCGGGGGGTTCGAAAAGAACCTCGAGATGCGCGAGAAGTACCAGCCGCACCCCACCTCGGTCGAGTGGACCACCGGCTCGGAGTTCAACGCGGGCGGCGGCATCCTGGCCGGGATCGCGGCGGGCGCGCAGACCGATCTCATGGACGACGCCTGGTGGGGGCCGACGATCCCACTCCCCAACGGACCGTGGTTCTGCCTCGCCGAGCGCAACTTGCCGGGGTCGATCATCGTCAACCAGGCCGGCGAGCGCTACATGAACGAGGCGCTGCCCTACGTCGAGGCCGTCCATGCGATGTACGACGGCGAGGCCACCGGCGTGGGCCACGTGCCGTCGTGGATGGTCATCGACCAGCGCTACCGCAACCGCTACCTGTTCGCCGGGCTCTCCCCGCGGCAGCCGTTCCCCGGCCGCTGGTACAAGCACGGCACGGTCAAGAAGGCGTCGACCATCGAGGCGCTGGCCGCCGAGATCGAGGTGCCGGCCGAGGCGCTCGGGGCGACCATCGAGCGGTTCAACGGGTTCGCGTCCGCCGGCGTCGACGAGGACTTCCACCGCGGCGAGTCGGCATACGACAAGTACTACTCCGACCCGACCGTGAAGCCGAACCCGTCGCTGCACGTGATCGACCAGGCGCCGTTCTACGCCGTCAAGATCGTGCCCGGCGACCTCGGCACCAAGGGCGGCCTCGTCACCGACGAACGCGCTCGGGTGCTACGGCCGGACGGCTCGGTCATCCCCGGCCTCTACGCCGCCGGCAACGTGTCGTCGGCGGTGATGGGCCACACCTATGCCGGACCCGGCGCCACTATCGGCCCGGCCCTGGCGTTCGGCTACCTGGCCGTCGAGGACATCACCGCCGCTCCGTTGGTCGAGGTGGGCGACGAAGGAGCCCCTCGAAACCACCTCAGCGAGGAGACCGCCTGATGCCGATCAACCCGGACGAGGCCATCGGCGCGCACGTTGCCACCACGACCTTCAGCTGGTCGTCCAGCGACGTCCTGCTCTACCACCTGGCCATCGGCGCCGGGTCGCGTCCCGGCGACAACCTCGACCCCGACGTCCTGCGCTACACGACCGAGCACACGGGCAGCCTGGGGGAGCAGCAGGTGCTGCCGTCGTTCGGCGTGGTCGCGCCGACCTTCCACCAGACCGATCCGCCGCCGCTGGACCTGCCGGGCTGCGACATCAACCTCGCCCAGGTCGTGCACGGCTCACAGGCGATCTCGGTGCACGCTCCCCTGCCGGCCTCCGGCACGGCCACCCTGACCACGACGCTCACGGACGTCTGGGACAAGGGCAAGGCCGCCGTCATCTGGCAGGAGGGCGTCGCGACCTCCGAGGCCGGCGAGGCGCTCTGGACCGTCCGGTCCTCGATCTTCGTGCGCGGCGAGGGCGGCTGGGGTGGCGATCGCGGCACGTCCGAGCCGGTCGCGCTCCCGGACCGGGCGCCGGACGCCGAGACGACGTACGCGATCACGCCTCAGCAGGCGTTGCTCTACCGCCTGTGCGGTGACCGCAACCCCCTGCACTCCGACCCGGACTTCGCCAAGGCCGCCGGCTTCCCGGCGCCGATCCTGCACGGGCTGTGTTCCTACGGCATCGTCCTGCGCGAGCTCACCGACGCCCTGCTCGGCGGCGACGCCAAGCAGGTCGGCGGCTTCGCCGCGAAGTTCTCCGGGGTGGTGTTCCCGGGCGAGACCCTGCGCGTGCGGGGGTGGCACGAGGACGGGCGGATCCTGGGCTCGGCGAGTGTTGCCGGCGGGGAGCGAGCCGACGCGGCGGTGCTCGGCGACGTGGTGCTGACGCTCGCCTAGGCACCGAAGAGCGACACCAGCTCGCGGACGACTGCGTCCGGCGATGGCATCGCGGCCACCTCGGCCGCGACCCGCTCGGCACTGCGGCGGGTCGTCGGATCCTCGAGCATCATCGCGACGGCGTCGGCGACAGCCTCCGGGGTGACCTGCGGCGGCATCAGTGCGAGCGCCGCGCCGGTCGCGGCGCCCCCCTCGGCGTTGCGGAACTGGTCGGCGGCCTGCGGCAGGCAAAGCTGAGGCACGCCCTGGGCCAGCGCGCCCAGGAACGTCCCCGAGCCGCCGTGCGACACCACGGCGGACGCGGTGGCCAGGACCTGGGTCTGGTCGACCCAGCGCTCGGTGCGGACGTGGGGTGGCTGCTCGCCGAGGTCGGTGTCACCGTCGTGGCCGACGGCGACGAGGACCTCGACCGGCAGTGCGGCCACCGCGCGCACGAGGGGGCCCAGATCCAGGGCGCGGTTCTGGACGGTCCCCATGGTCACGTAGACGAGTGGCGGGTCGCGCGGGTCGGGCTCGAGCGCCAGCGCCGGCCGGACCGGCCGCACCGGGCAGTCGACGTGTCCGGTCGGCACGGCCTGCACCGACGCGGGACAGATGTCCAGGTAGGCGTGCTCGAAGCAGCCGGCGTAGGGCGGCACCGGAAGTCCCTGCTCGGCCCACATGGGGGCCACGCGTCGGGCTGCGTCGACCAGCAGCGGCGCCGGGACCGCACCGCCGAACGCGTGGGTGAGGCTCGGGACGCCGAGCACGGCGCCGACGAGCGGGGAGGCGAGCTCGGCGTGCTCGTGGACCAGCAGGCCCGGGTGCCACTCTCGGGCGAGCAGCAGCAGGTCGCCGGCCATCGCCGGCGCCAGCGCCTCGCCGAACATGCGAGGGAAGACATATGCCGCACGCTCAGCGCCCGGCAGCCCGGAGGCAGGTCCGAGGACGCTCCCCCGAAGCCGGGCCAGGTCCGCACCTGCCGGTCCGCAGGGCACCGACGTCAGGCCGGCGTCCTCGACCAGCGGGACGGCGTCGGTGCCAGTGGCCCAAAGGACGTCATGACCGGCGGCCGCGAAGGCGCGGGCGAGCGGGATCATCGGGAGGACGTGTCCGACGCCGGTCGTCGAGGAGAACAGCACCCGCATATGGGACAGCATGACCTGTCGCTGAGAGATCTGCAGAGACGCCAACGCCGGCCGAGTCCCGGGTTGTTCCGTGTCGATCCCGCTCCGTAGGGGTCAATAACGGTGGCGGGCGGAAGGCGTAGGTCTCGGCCGGCGTCGCGTGAGGGTGGTCGCGTCTGTGCTGCTGGTGTCCGCACCTGTCGGTCAGGCAACCAGCGTGGCGTCCTCCACAGCGGCGTCCCGCTGGCCGGAGGACACCGTGGCCGACGCGGCCCCCGGCTTGTGCTGCGCGACCTTCTCGAGGCGCAGCTTGCGTTCCATGCGCCGGATCGCGGCTGCGCGACGGTGCTCGGTCCACAGGGTCTTGAGCACGCGCAGGCCGTCGGAGATCGCGTGCAGGTTGGACTCCCCGAACAGCCGCAGCTTCTCGACCGACGGGACCTCGACGATCTTGACGCCGGCGGCGGCGAAACGGCAGTTGATGACGGTCTCGATCTCGAAACCGTCGCCCCACAGCATCTTGCCGTTGGCCGCGCGAGGAGCCGTGTGGTCGGGCAGGTCCAGCAACGGCACCATGTCGGCCCAGAAGGCGTTGTAGCCGTAGCAGAGGTCGGAGTAGCGCGTCCGGAAGCCCAGGTTGAACAGCGTGTTGAGGAAGAGGTTGCCGATCCTGCGGACCGCCGTGATGTCCGACGAGCCACCACCCGGGGTGAAGCGGGAGCCCTTGGCGAAGTCGGCCCCGTCGGTGAGGGCCTTGACGAACCGCTCGATCTCCAAGGGGTCGGCGGACCCGTCGGCGTCGAACATGACGATGATGTCGCCGGTGGCCCGGGCGAAGCCGGCCGCCATGGCGTTGCCCTTGCCCTTGCGAGTCTGCTGGACCGGGATGATTCCCGGCAGCGTGCGGCGCGCGGTGGCGATGGAGCCGTCGACCGAGCCACCGTCGACGAGGATGACCTCGTGGACCTCCGGCAGCTGCGGGAGGATGACCGACAGGTTCAGTGCCTCGTTCATGGCGGGCACGACGATGCTGACCCGCGGCGAGGCGGACTCCGTACGACGGATCGCCTGGGCGCTGGCGTGGTGCCCAGTGCTGCGAACAGCGCTCATACCCGTGTGACCCCCAACTAGCAAGCCGGACCCCCCCGGCTTTCGACGTCACTATCGTATGCCTTCGTCGAGCGGGCCGCGACCCGCTGAAACCGTGCCTCAACCGGGTAACTACCGACTGTTTCCGCAGGTCAGAGCACGGATTGGAGTACCCCTAGGGGCATCGTGGCCCAAAACTGTTGGCCATTCGTGGACCGTACTCACGGCCTTGTAACTCACCGGTACCCGCGCCGTTCACGAAACCGGTGATCGCGGCCACTCACGGCGCGGACCGGTCCAGACCTGTCTGGCCTCAGCAGCCTCCCCAAGCGCGTCGCCCAGCGGCAATACTGCGCGGCATGGGCCTTCTCGACAGCTGGACCCTCGGTGACCACCGGGCCAGCGGCGTACGCCATCCGACCTATCGCAAGGGCACCGGGCCGGGGGTGATCGTCGTGCACGAGATCCCCGGCCTCACGCCGTCGGTCATCGGCTTCGGCGAGGAGCTTGTCGAGGCCGGCTACACGGTGGTGATGCCACACCTGTTCGGTGAACCCGAACGGCCGATGTCCACGCTGGCCGTTGCCTCCAGCCTGCGCCAGGTCTGCATCTCCAGGGAGTTCACCAAGCTCGCCACCCGGCAGACCTCCCCGGTGGCCGGCTGGCTGAGAAGCCTCGCCGGCGAGCTGCACGCCGAGCTCGGCGGACCGGGCGTCGGAGCCTTGGGCATGTGCTTCACCGGCGGGTTCGCCCTGGCCATGATGGTCGACGATGCCGTGGCGGCGCCCGTGCTGGCCCAGCCGTCCACGCCGTTCGCGGTCTCACCCTCGCGGTCCCGCGACCTCAACCTCTCCGACGCCGACCTCGCCAAGGTCAGGTCGCGGGCCGCGGCCGGCTGCGAGGTGCTCGGGCTGCGCTACCTGAAGGACCCCGCCGTCGGGAAGCGGTTCGAGCGCCTCACCGAGGAGATCGGCGACGCGTTCATCCGGATCGAGCTCCCCGGCAAGGGTCACTCGACCGTGACCGAGCAGCGGTCCCAGGTCGCGGTCGACGCGGTGCTGAAGTTCTTCGCCGACAAGCTCCGGGCATAGAGGTCTCGTGATGACCGGCTACGCGATCGAGGCGCTGAACCCGGGCACGTGGCCCATGTTCGCCCAGTTCGTCGACCAACAGGGCGGACTGTTCGGCGGATGCTGGTGCACGAAGTTCCACCCGGAAGCCTGCGCCGAGGTCGAGCGCAGCGCCGTGGGCAATCGGGCGTTCAAGGAGCGACTCGTCTCCGATGGCGTCGCGCACGCCGCGCTCGTCACCGACGGCACCCGGGCGCTGGCGTGGGCGCAGTACGGCACTCCGACGGAGCTGCCGGACATCCATCACCGTAAGGAGTACGACGAGACGAAGGCAGCCGATCCCGACTGGCGGGTCACGTGCATCCAGGTGGCCAAGACCCACCGCCGACAGGGACTGGCCGAGATGGCGCTGCGCGGTGCGGTCGACCTGATCGCCGCCGCCGGCGGCGGCATCGTCGAGGGATATCCGCACGACATGGCCCTCAAGGAAGGCAAGAAGGTCTCGTCGTCGTTCATCTACTACGGCACCCGCCGGATGTATGAGCGCGTCGGGTTCACCTACGACAGGCCCAAGGGTGAGTTCAACTGCGTCATGGGCCTCGAGGTCCCACCCGCGCAGGCCTGAGCGACAGTCGCACGCGATGTGCCTCGCAGCCCGCCCAAGCTCGAAGATGCGGGCGAGTCAGTCCAGGCCTCGGCGGTCGGCACGTAGTCGAGCGACCCCGACGAAGAGGGCACAGGCTGCGGTGATTGCCGAGGCCACCAGCAGCGGGAGACTTCCTACGTATGCCCCGAAGAACAGTCCGAGCAGGACCAGGGGAGCCAGCAGCGCTACGCCGATGACATAGCCAGCGGTTCGTGATGTCGCCTGCTGTGCCACCGGCTCAGCCATCCGACGGGAAGCCGCGGAACACACCGTCCGACTCGACGCTGTCCGCGAACTCGTGGAAGTCCATGTTGCCGAGGGACAGGTTGACCTCGATGGACGCGAACCGGCGCGCCGCACAGCGGAACGTCCGTCCGGGGAAGGACTCGAACAGCTCGGAGTCCTCCTCGTCCGCGACGGACAAGTCGACGTAGTCGACGGTGAGCTCACCGCCGGCCACCGCCTCGGCCATCGAGCGGGCGTCCGCGAGAGCGACGTAGCCGTAGGACAGTCCTTGTCCGTGGAACGCACTCCCCAGCGCGTCTCCCGTGACTCCGGCGAGCGCTCGGTCGTCGACGACGGTCACATGGGGCTCCGTGCCTTCGTCGTCCTGCTTCGTGAGCTCGTAGACCACGAGCTCCCAGGCGTCGTCGTCGGAGAAGTCGGTGCGCACCAAGGGTGTGCCGCCCTGCTCGAAGGCTTGGACGATCCGACCCAGGTCCATGGGCGAAGTATCGCCTGACCCGAGCCTCTGCCTCAGGCCTGGGACAGGATCACGCCGCTGGTCGGCACGCCCGTGCCGGCGGTGACCAGCACGTGGTCGACGTCGGGGACCGGGTTGACCGAGGTGCCGCGCAGCTGGCGGACGGCCTCGGCGATGCCGTTCATCCCGTGGATGTAGGCCTCGCCCAGCTGACCGCCGTGGGTGTTGAGCGGAAGCCGGCCGCCGACCTCGATGGCACCGCCGGCGATGAAGTCCTTGGCCTCGCCGCGGCCGCAGAAGCCGAGCTCCTCGAGCTGCATGAGGACGTACGGCGTGAAGTGGTCGTAGAGGATCGCCATCGGCATGTCGTCGGGCCGGAGACCGGATTGCCGCCACAGCTCGCGGCCGACGACGCCCATCTCGGGGATGCCGATGTCGTCGCGGTAGTAGGACGTCATGACGTACTGGTCGGCGCCGCTGCCCTGGGCGCCCGCCGTCACCACCGCCGCCGGCTGCGCGAGGTCGCGGGCCCGCTCCGCAGAGGTGATGACGAGCGCCACCGCGCCGTCGGACTCCTGGCAGCAGTCGAGCAGGTGCAGCGGGTCGACGATCATCCGCGAGGCCTGGTGGTCCTCGATGGTGATCGGCTTGCCGTAGAAGAACGCGTTGGGGTTGGTGGCGGCGTGCCGGCGGTCGGCAACGGCGACCACGCCGAAGTCCTCCGACGTCGCGCCGTAGTCGTGCATGTAGCGCCGGGCCTGCATCGCCACGGTGGCCGCGGGCGTCCCGAGGCCCATCGGGTAGGACCAGGCGTTGTCGAGCCCGTTGGTGTTGACCTGGGTCGCGGCGGCGAGCGAGAACTGCCCGAAGCGCGACTCCGAGCGCTCGTTGAAGCCGCGGTACGCGACGACGACGTCCGCGACCCCGGTGGCCACCGCCATCGCGGCCTGCTGGACGGTCGCGCAGGCCGCTCCCCCGCCGTAGTTGATCCGGCTGAAGAACCGCAGCTCCGGGATGCCGAGCTCGCGAGCGACCGCGATCTCCGAGGAGGTGTCCATGGTGAACGTCGTCAGGCCGTCGACGTCGGCGGGAGTGAGGCCGCAGTCCGCGAGGGCGTGCTGGACGGCCTCGACGGAGAGCTGCAGCTCGGAGCGGCCGGACTCCTTGGAGAACTCCGTGGCGCCGATGCCGGCGATCGCGGCGGCGCCCGACAGAGATCGGCTCACGGGACGGCCAGCTTCACGGTGCCGGTCACGTGGTCGCCGAGCGACACGCGTCCGACCACGGAGATGGTGGCGACGCCGTCCCCGACCGCATCGACGGTGCCGCTGAAGGTCAGCGTGTCGTAGGGGTGGGCGGGGGCGCCCAGCCGGATCGCGATGCCCTTGAGCTCGGCGTCGTGGCCTGCCCAGTCGACGACGAACCTCTCGACCAGCCCGTTGCTGGTCAGGATGTTCATGAAGATGTCCTTGGACCCCGCGGCCTGGGCGACGTCGCGGTCGTGGTGGACGTCCTGCCAGTCCCGGGTCGCGATCGCCGTACTGACGATCGTCGTCGGAGTGAGCGGCAGGCTCCACTCGGGGATCCGGTCCCCCACCGTCAAGGTCCTCACGCTCGCCTCCAGACGGGCAGGGTCAGGTCGTCGTCGACCCGGTTGAAGTCGACGCGCAGCGGCATCCCGATCTCGATCTCCGGGCCTTCCTCGCTGTCGGCCACGTCGACGACCTCGCCGACCATCCGGACGCCCTCGTCGAGGTCGATCAACGCGATCACGATCGGCAGCTCCTTGCCGGGGACGGGCGGATGCCGGTGCACGACGTAGGAGAAGACCGTGCCGCGGCCGGAGGTGGCCTCGAAACCCCGGTCGAGCGCGCCGCAGTCGGGACAGGCCGGACCGGGCGGGAAGCGGTTCGCTCCGCAGGCGTTGCAGACCTGGATCCGCAGCTCGCCGGCGGCGGTGCCGTCCCAGAAGAACTGCGAGTCCCGGTTGACCATCGGTCGGACGACACTCACTCGGGTGCCTCCCCCTTGGGGATGAACTTCAGGAGCCGGAACAGCATCTCGGCGACCTTCTCACTCGTGCCGTCCTCGTGGTCGACGTACCAGACGTTCTTGGACGTGACGAAGTAGCCCTCGCCCATCGCGGTCTGCTTGGGCCCTGCCACCGACTCGAGGGCGTTGGTGACCCGGGGGCGCTCCCCGACCCGCAGGTAGCGCTCGTAGGTCTGCTCGCAGTTGGTGCCGAGCACCGCCGTGTAGCCGGCCTCGGTGAGGAAGTCGGTCATCTGGCTCAGCGGGTCCTCCGGCGCCCGCTTGCGGCCCAGCCCGGGCATCGTCCAGACCTGTGCCATCGACGGCGGCGCCTCGTCACCCTCGCGGAACCTGGGGTTGTCGTAGCCCATCGCGTCGAGCCAGGTGCCGATCGTCGAGGCGTGCACCTCGTAGGGCGCCAGCATCTCCGAGCACTCGCCCAGAGCGATGATCCGGTCGGCCTCCGCGCGGATCCGTTCCGTGCGGTCGTCCGTCATCGGGGCACCCGCGGCAGGCCGAGGCCGAACATCGCGATCAGCTCGCGCTGCACCTCCTGGACGCCACCACCGAAGGTGAGCACCAGGTTGCGCTTCTTCTGGGCGTCGAAGTAGTGCATGAGCTGTCCGGTCTCTTCGTCGGAGGGGTCGCCGTAGCGGTGCACGATCGCGGTCAGGTCGGCCAGCAGGTGCTGGACCTGGTCGGCGGCGAACACCTTGGACGACGACGCGTCGCCCACCGAGATCTCGCCCTCGGCAGCGGCCCGCGCGACCTCCCAGTTGAGCAGCTCGTTGACCCGGAACACCGCCGTCGTCTCGCCCAGCACCCGGCGTACGTCGGGCTGGTCGACCACGCCGGCCTTGGTGGCCCAGTCGACGACCCGGTCGCGCAGTCCCTCGATCCGCCCTGCCGGCCCGAGCATCACGCGTTCGTGGTTGAGCTGGGTGGTGATCAGCTTCCAGCCCTGGTTCTCCTCGCCCACGAGCATGTCGACCGGCACCCGGACGTCGTTGTAGTAGGTCGCGTTGACGTGGTGGGCCCCATCGGCGGTGATGATCGGCGTGAAGGAGTAGCCCGGGTCGCTGGTGTCGACGATCAGGATCGAGATGCCCTTGTGCTTGGGGGCGTCCGGGTCCGTGCGCACCGCGAGCCACACGTAGTCGGCCTGGTGGCCGCCTGTGGTCCACATCTTCTGGCCGTTGACGACGTAGTGGTCGCCGTCGCGCTTGGCGCTGGTACGCAGCGACGCGAGGTCGGTGCCGGCGTCCGGCTCGGAGTAGCCGATCGCGAAGTGCACGTCGCCGGCCAGGATCCGCGACAGGAACATGTCCTTCTGCTTCTCCGTGCCGTAGCGGATGAGGGTGGGTCCGACGGTCTGCAGGGTCACCGCCGGGAGATGTACATCGGAGTACTGCGCCTCGTTGGCGAAGATCGTCTGCTCGATCTCGCCCAGGCCGTGGCCGCCGTACTCCTTCGGCCAGCCGACGCCCATCCAGCCGTCCTCGCCCATCTGTCGCACGACCCGCTGGTAGACCTCGCCGTGCCGGTCCAGGCCCATCTCGCGGTGCTCGTTGTGGTCGGCGAGCCCACCGAAGTAGGTGCGGAGCTCGGCCTTGAGCGCCCGCTGTGCGGCGGTCAGCTCGAGGTTCTTGGTGGTCGGGTCCTCGATCGGGACCGCTTCGGGGGCGACATCGAGGGCGTGCACGATGTCGGTGACCCACGAGAAGTAGCGCGACAGCGGGTAGGTGACGTCCACCCCCATGCCGCCGTGGAGGTGGTGGCAGGTGCGCAGGGCGGGCGGGGCCTCGGCGCACACCCAGTGGGCCGCGACCGCCAGGTCGTCCGACACGTCGAGCCCGTGCTGGATCCGCCAGGCGGCGTTGTGGGCGGCCAGGTCGAGGGTGCGCGAGGCGATGTAGACGTCGGCGATCTGCATCGCCACTGCCTGGAACTCCGCCAGGCTGCGGCCGAACTGGGTCCGGCCCTTGATGTAGTCGGCGGTGAGGTCCCGCGCTCCCGCGACGACACCGGCCGCGGCGAGGCAGAGCCCCACCACGTAGTGCTCGACCAGGGTCCGGGCCGCGCCGTCGGACAGCAGCTCCGCGGCGGCGCCGTCGAGGACGATGGTGTGGGTCGTCAGACCGGACGACGAGCCCGACTTCAGCAGGGTGACGCCGGGGCCGTCGACGTCGACCAACACGACGACCGGCTGGTCGCCCTGTACCGCGGTCACGAGCAGACGGCTCGCCCCCTCGGCGTAGGTGACACCGATCTTGCGTCCGGTGACGGCGCCGTCGGCGTACGTCGTCTCGGGGGCGGCGCGCAGGGAACGGCCCACCTCGCGGATCGCCGGCGTCAGCACGACCTCGCCGGTCACCACGCCTGGCAGCAGCGCCTGCTGCTCGGGTGAGCCGTGCGCGGCCAGGGTGAGCACGCCGCAGCACAGCGTCTCCAGGACGGGCAGCTGGACGGCGCGGGCACCGGTCCCACCGAGCAGGACCGCCACGGCGTCCAGGCCGAGCCCCTCACCGCCGTGCACCTGTGGCACCACGAGCCCCAGCAGACCGGCGTCGGCGAGGGCCGACCAGGGGATCTGCTCGCCCTCGGCGAGGTTCTTGGCGGCCCGGTGGAGCGTCTCGGCGAGGACCGAGCGGACCGCCTCGAGCGCCTCTGTGACCTCGGCGTCGGGCGCGGTGAACCCGTCGGTGTCGCTGGCCACAGACACGTTCTTCTCCTGACCCTCGTGCGTACCCTCCGCTGCGAAACTGTAACGTGTTCTACCACGCTCGAGGAAGGAGGGGCCGCGCGTGAACCCGCTCTCACTGCTGCGCAACCAGGTCTACATGCCGTGGGCCCGGATCCCTCCCGGCGAGCTCGTGGAGCTGCCCGGCCGAGGCCGCACCTACGTCACCGACACGGCCGGCCCGGACGATGACTCGCCGACGATCGTGCTGCTCCACGCTCTGGGCTGCACGGGGCTGCTGACCTGGTATCCCTGCATCGAGCCGCTGTCGCGGCGCTACCGGGTGGTGACGTTGGACCTGCGCTGGCACGGCCAAGGCATCCACAGCGAGCACTTCTCGCTGGTCGACTGCGCCGACGACGTGGTGACGCTCCTCGACGTGCTCGAGATCGACCGGGCGATGGTCGGCGGCTACTCGATGGGGTCGATCGTGGCGCAGCGTGTCTGGCGTCAGCACCCAGCGCGGCTCGAGGGCCTGGTGCTCGCGGCCACGACCGACCGGTTCCGGATGAACGTCCCCGAGCAGTTCTTCTTCGCCGGGATGGGCACCACGATGCTGGCCACCCGCGGCATCTCGCGGTCGCGCACCGCCGTGCGCGCCGCCCGGGCGGCGGCCGAGGCGGTCGACTTCGAGCCCACCGACATCCAGGAATGGGCGCTGCGCGAGTTCAGGAGCACCAGCCCGTGGGCCGTCGGTCAGGCCCTCTCTGCGCTCGGCCGGCACCATTCGCGGCCGTGGCTCGGCGGCATCGACGTGCCCACGGCCGTCGTGATCCTCAACAACGACCATGTCATCCCGCCCCGCCGTCAGCGCTCGCTGGCCCGGGCCATCCCGGGCGCGACCATGCACGACATCGACGCCGGCCACGCCGCGTGCGTCCTGGAGACCGAGGTGTTCGTCCCCGCCTTCGTGGAGGCCGTCGCCACCGTCAACGCGCGGCGGCTCGACGGCCGGGACCGGACCGCCTGATCAGGACTTGCTGACGGCCCTCTTGCGGATGGGCGTCGGCTTCTCTGCCGACTCCACGGCCGCCTTCAGCCGCGCGAGCTCGGCGGGGAACCGCTGCGCGAGGTCGTCGACGTCGGGCATCGACTCGCGGCAGGCGATGATCCCGACGTGCATCTTGCCGTTGTTGGACATGACGGTGACGTTGAGGCCCGCGCCGTGGAAGACCGGGCCGAGCGGCGCCAGCGCGAGGATCTCGGCGCCCATGAAGTAGAGCGGGATCGGCGGACCCGGCACGTTGGAGATCACCAGGTTGTGCACGACCGGGTGCTTCTCGGCCAGCCGCAGTCCGGCGTAGGCGCGGACGGCGAGGCCGAAGGTGCGGGGCGCGGCGAACTCGGCCCAGTCCTGGAGCGAGTCGGCCGGGATGGCGTGCGCGTGGTCCTTGGCGTTGCGGTTGCTGTGGGCGAGCTCGTCCAGCCGCTCGAGCGGGTCCTCGATGTCGGTGCCGAGCCGGGTGAATAGCGCCGAGACCTTGTTGGCGCCGGTCTCGCGCTTGGACGACTCGCGGACCGACATCGGGACGGTCGCGAGCAGTGAGCTGTCCGGCAGCTCGCCTCGCTCGTCCAGGTAGGAGCGCAGGGCGCCGCCGGCGACGGCCAGGACGACGTCGTTGACCGTGGCCCCGGTGGCCGCCTTGACCTCCTTGATGTCGTCGAGGCTCATGTCCACGAGGCCGATGCTGCGGTGGCCGGTGATGGTGCCGTTGAACGAGGTGCGCGGGGCGGTGAGAGGTGCCGCCATCGCGGTCCCGGCCCGAGCCCTGCCGACCGTCTGCGCGATGCCCTTGACCGACGGGATCAGCGCCTTCGGGATGGTCAACGGCCGCGTGAACGAGGTCACGAGACCACGACCCAGGAGCTCCGGGCGGGTCGGCTCGTGGCCGAACGGCGTGATCTCCGTGAGCGCCAGCGGCGGCGCGTCCGGCTCGATCGAGCACAGGTGGGAGACGAGGTTGGCGCCCGAGACGCCGTCGACCGTGGCGTGGTGCATCTTGGAGAAGATCGCGACCAGGTCGCGCCCCTCCCGGTCGACGTACTCCTCGATGACCCACATCTCCCACAGCGGTCGGGACCGGTCGAGGGGCAGCCCGGCGAGCCGGCCCGCGAGCTGTGTGAGCTCCTTGTAGCCGCCCGGCTTGGGGAGTGCGAGGCGGTGGACGTGACGCTCGATGTCGAAGTGCTTGTCCTTCACCCAGACCGGGTGGTCCAGGTCGAGGGGGACACGGCGGAGCTTGCGGGTGAACTCGGGCACGTCGCGGACGTTCTTGTCGATCCCCGCCTGCAGCGCCTCGAACGAGTAGCCGTCCGGCATGGTCGAGGGGTCGAGCAGGATGACGCCGCACACGTGCATGAGCTGCGCGGGGGTCTCGAGGTAGAGAAAGCTGGCGTCGAGACCTGACAGGCGTTCCATGCTGGTTGCTCCCCCACGTTTGGCGACGTCCGGACCGTGCTCCGCACCTACAACGACCGCCGGCCCGGCAGGTCAGGGTGACGACCGTCTCAGGTCACGACAGCACTAGTCGTTGCCGTCCGCAACTAATCTTGGTCCATGTCGTTCCGCCGTCGACAGGCCATCACCGCGGCGCTGACCGCCAACGCGATCCGTCCGGTACCCGGATTCGGGATCGGGGTGCCGGCGTTCTTCGCGGGTTGGCTGACCGGCGAGCTCGCTCCCCACGTCCTCGCCCTGACCGCCGCGGACGCGGCCGCACACAGCATCGGCCGGCGCCGGGACCCGGTGGGCCTGGCCCTGGCGGGGGCGAGTGCTGCGGGCCTCGGCTACCTCGTCTGGCAGAGCCGAGCGGTGCGCCACTCCGTCGAGGACGCGCTCACCGAGGGTCTCGGCCTCGACTACGTCGAGCAGCTCGACTCCGCTCCCACTCCGGCGGAGCTGGCCACTCCCTGGCGCAAGTTGGTCAACCCCTTCCGGACGCTCCGGGTGCCCGACCCTGCCGTGCACGTCGAGCGCGACATCGCCTTCGGCGAGGCCGGCAGCCGCCACCACCTCGACATCTACGCCCCCGCCGGTCGGCAGCTGGAGGGCGCACCGGTGCTCCTCCAGGTCCACGGCGGCGCCTGGACGATCGGCAAGAAGGACCAGCAGGGCATCCCGCTGATGCGCCACCTGGCCGCGAAGGGGTGGATCTGCGTGGCGATCAACTACCGCCTGGCCCCCCGCGACCCGTTCCCCGCCCAGATCATCGACGTCAAGCAGGGGATCGCCTGGATCCGCGAGAACATCGCGACCTACGGCGGGGACCCCGACTACATCGCCATCACCGGTGGATCGGCCGGTGGCCACCTCACCGCGCTGGCCGCGCTCACCGCCAACGACCCGGCCTGGCAGCCCGGCTTCGAGGACGTGGACACCTCGGTCCAGGTCGCGGTGCCGCACTACGGCGTCTACGACGTGGCGGGCGCCACGGGACTGAGGAGCGTCGCCCTGACCCGGGACAGGTTCATGGGGCCCGCGGTGTTCAAGAAGCGCTATGCCACCGAGCCCGAGGCGTTCGAGGCGGCCAGCCCGATCCTGCGGGTCACGCCCGAGGCGCCGGACTTCTTCGTGCTGCACGGCACCCACGACACCCTCGTCGGCGTCCAGCAGGCGCGACTCTTCGTGGCGAAGCTGCGTGAGGTCTCCAAGCGGACAGTCGTCTACGCCGAGCTGCCCGGCGCCCAGCACGCCTTCGACGTCTTCCCGTCGATCCGGTCGGCGCACATCGTGCACGCGATCGACCGCTACCTACACTGGCACTGGAACCAGTACCGCCGCGAGGCAGGGACGATCTAGGACATCTGCCCGATGCGGGTGGGGGTTCCTTAGCAGCACGCTCGAGGCATGACACCGTTCTCCGGCTCTCCCCGCACCACGGTCCGGATCCTCCGACCGGTCGTCGACAACGACATGCGCCGTGCGATGCGGCATGCGCGGGTCCGTCGCCATGCCCGCCGGAACCGTCGCTGACCGGCCTGAGCCGCAGGAACTCACGCCCGCCCTAGCCTCGCGGCAGCCCCAGGATCCGCTCGCCGGCGACGTTGCGGAGCACCTGCGTGGTGCCGCCGGCGATGGACAGGCAGCGGGTGTTGAGCAGCTCCCAGACGTCAGCCTTGAGCTGGTCGTCCGGCGCCACCAGCCGGTCGCCCTGGAGCTCGACCACGAGCTCGGCGCCGTCCTGGCGGTTGCGGACGCCGAGCAGCTTGGCGACGCTCGACTCGGGCCCCGGACCCTGACCCGCGAGCGAGCGCAGCGTCGAGCGCACCGCGAGCAGCGTGCAGACCGTGGAGAGCGCGACGGCGCGGCCCACCCGCATGTTCTGCACCGGCGTCAGCCCGGCGGCAGCCAGCGCCACCGCCCGCTCGGCGCTCTTGGACAGGCGGGTGTTGGCCATCGCGACCCGCTCGTTGGCCAGCGTCGTGCGGGCCAGCCTCCAGCCGTCGTCGAGGTCGCCGACCAGGCAGTCGTCGGGGACGAACACGTCGTCGAGGAAGACCTCGTTGAACAGCGCCTCGCCGGTGATCTCGCGCAGCGGCCGGACGTCGATCCCCGGTGACCTCATGTCGACCAGGAAGTAGCTGATGCCCCTGTGCTTCGGTGCCGCGGGGTCGGTGCGCGCCAGGCAGATGCCCCAGTCGGCGCGCTCGGCGACCGAGTTCCAGACCTTCTGGCCCGACAGCTTCCAACCGCCGTCGACGCGCTCGGCCCGGGTGCGCAGCGACGCGAGGTCGGACCCGGCCCCGGGTTCGGAGAAGAGCTGGCACCAGACCAGGTCGCCCAGCAGGGATGGTCTGACGAACCGCTCGCGCTGCTCGTCGGTGCCGTGCTCCAGGATCGTCGGGACAGCCCAGCCGGCGATGACGATGTCCGGCCGGGTCACACCCGCGCGGGTGAGCTCGTCGTCGATCACGATCTGGGTGACGGCGTCGGCGCCCAGACCGTACGGCGCCGGCCAGTGCGGCGTGAGGTAGCCGTTGTCGACCAGCGCCGGCCGCAGCTCGTCGGCGGGCAGGGCCGCCAGCCGCTGGGCCTCGGCACGCACCTCGTCGCGGATCGCGGCGTCGCGGCCCTCGAGGTCGACGTGGACGTGGCGGCGTACGCCCGCGACGGCCCGGCCGGCGAGCTGCTCGGCCGCGGCGTCGGACCCGGTCACGAGGGACCGCAGGCTCAGCGCCCGGCGCAGGTAGAGGTGGGCGTCGTGCTCGTGGGTGAACCCGATCCCGCCGAGCACCTGGATGCAGGCCTTGGCGTTGGCCACCGCGCCGTCGAAGCAGGTCACTGCGGCGACGTCGGCCGCGAACGCCCACTGGTCCTCGCCGTCGTCGGCGAAAGCGATCTCGGCCACGTCCCAAGCGGCTGCCGTGACCGCCTCCGCGGTCTCGAGCATCTCCGCGCACAGGTGCTTGATGGCCTGGAAGGCGCCGATCTTCTGCCCGAACTGCTCGCGCACCTTGGCGTAGTCGACCGCGGTCTGCAGGCACCAGCGGGCGACCCCGGCGGCCTCGGCGGCGGCGAAGGTGACAACCGCGCGGTGAACGAATTGCGCATTCAGCCGCTCGACCGGCACCGCCCCCGGGTCGGACAGGTCGACCTCGACGGCACCGAACCGTCGGCTCAGGTCCAGGCCGATCGCCGCGGAGGAGGCGGTGACCTGGTGCGCCGGCACCACGAACCAGGCGTCGTCGGCGTCCGGGAGCAGGTAGTGGGTGGCGCTGGGGAGGTCCCACACGGTCCGCAAGGCGGGGTCGAGGGCGAGCCCGACCACGGCGCCCTCGCCGAGGAGGGCGGCGAGCTCCTCGCTCTCGCCGAGCAGCGCGCAGGCGACCGCGACCCCGAGCAGCGGGCCCGGTACCAGCTCGTGGGCGCACGCCTCGAGGGCGACCGCCTGGTCCAGGACCGAGCCGCCCCCGCCGCCGACGGCCTCGGGCAGCCCGATGGTCGGGACACCCATCTCGACGGCCTGCTTCCAGACGTCGGCGAAGGTGGCGTCCGCCTCGCCCTCCGCGGTCCGCACCGCCTCGATGCCGCCGCTGCCGGCCGCCCACTGGCGCAGGCTCTTGGCCAGCTCGACATGCTCGTCGGAGATCCCGATCGACATGGTTTCCCCTTGTGCTGGTGGTGAGGAGTTCTCGAAACTAGAACGTGTTCCAATTCTAGCGGACGCGATCCGAGTCAGACGCCCAGCGCCACGAAGGCCGCCGCGGTCGCCTCGGCGACCACGTCGCCGCGGGCCCGCGCCCGCACCCGCTGCATGACGGTGCCGAGGTCGTCGAGCTCGTCCAGACCGCGGTGCACCTGCACCATCAGCTCGACCGTGGCCTCGTCGTTGACCGGCGCGACACTGGCCAGGATGCCCGCGGTCCCCATCGACATGAGGGCCGAGGCCAGGCCGAGCAGCTCGCCGGCACCGACGGGCACCATGACCCCCGAGTCGCACGCCGACAGCACCATCCGGTGCGGCGCCCGGCCGAGCTGCTCGAGGTCGTGCACCGTCAGGGGTCCGTCGGCCATCTCCAGCGCGGAGAACATCGGGTTGTCGGCCCGGAACCTCCCGTGCGCGGCCACGTGCACCAGCCCCGCGCCGTCCATGGCCCGCAGGCACCGCTCGACGGTCGCCGACGTGTCGGCGAGGACCACGGCGTCGGGGTGCTCGGCCGCCACCCGGGGCACCTCGGCACCGCCGGTGGCCAACCCCGGGCCTGTGAGCAGGACCCGTCCGGGGGCGCCTCGCTGTGCCCGGGCACGCAGCCAGGTCGAAGCCGTCGGCACGACGCTCACCGGCACGCCGGCGAGCGCGGGCAGCAACCCCCAAGGCGTCGCGTGCAGAGCCGCCGTGGGCGACACCACCACCGGTCCCGGCCGGAGCGCGGCGACCGAGGGGCCGAGGAGCACCTGCTGGAGCCGCAGCCCGATGTCGGCGAGGGAGACCGGGCGACCGCGGGCCGCCTGCCGCAGCACGAACCGGGCCGCATCGACCGCCGCACCGGCGTCGGCGGCGTTGCCCACGGCGTACGCCTGCACCCGGCCACCGGTCACCACGACGGAGTGCAGCTGACCACCGATCTCCACCAGCTCCACGAACGACCCCTCGCCGACCGCGTCGACCAGACGGCCGACATCGAGGCCGGCCCGGGCGGCAGCTGCCTCGGCCGAGGCGCCGACCAGCCGGCGCCGGTGCTGGATCGTTTTCTCGAGCCGGGCCCGTTCGCGCTCGAGCAGCGTGGTCGGCGCGTCGCCGTCGCGGGCGTCGGCCAGGCGCCGGTCGTTGGCGCGCAGCGCGGCCAACAACCCAGCGAGCTCGTCGTCGTCCGGAGGCCGCAGTGCTGGCTGGGTCAGCGCCGTGGCCCGCCACCGCTCGCTCCACCACAGCAGGCCACGCGAACCCGTGCGCGCCGCGCGCGCCAGCGCGAGCCTGGCCAGCTCGTCCCCGCGCGTCGAGGCCAGGGCGCGCAGCTCGGTGCTTCCCAGCGTCGCCCGATGGTCGTCCAGGGCGTCCAACCCGCGCCGGCAGGCATGCAGCAATGCGCGCACCTCGCCGCGCCGGTCTCGATCGAGGGCCTCGGCCAACCAGGCCGTGGCTCGCACCAAACCCGAGGGGTGGCGACGATAGCGGGCTGCGGCGGCGAGGAGTTCCGCTGTGTCGTCCCGGCCGACGTCGGCCGCGGCGCGGGCCGCGAGCAGCCATGCCACCGGAGCGTCCTCCGAGCGCGCCGCCTCCAGCGTCGAGGCCAGCCGTTCCGCCTCGACGGCCAGCCTCGGTCCGCGGGCACCGGTCAGACGCCGGGCCGCGAGCACGACCAGCTGCGCTCGGGCTGCCGCCACCTCCCGGCCCTGGCGCCGAAAGCTGGTGCGCGCGGACCTGGCCGCGGGCAGGGCTGCCCGAGCGTCGCCGCGGGCGAGCTGGGCCAGCGCCAGGAAGAGCTCCACGTCGGCCCGAAGCACCGGCTCCACCCACTCCCGGGTCAGCAGGCCGGCGGCCACGGCGCACGCCTCGTCGGGCAGCCCCGCAGCCATCAGCGCCTGGCACCGGTCGCGGCCGAGCTCGACCGGGGGATCGCCCCAGCGCGCGTACGCGAGTCCGGCCTCGTCGTACAGCCGGAGGGCCCCGGGCAGGTCACCGCTGTCGAAGGCCAGCGATCCCTGGTTGTGCAGCGCCCGCACGGCCTCGACCTCCTGTCCCTCGGCCTCGAAGTAGCGGCGCGCGTCCTCCAGTGCCGTCATGGCCTGCCCGACCTTGCCGACGTCGAGGTAGAGCAAGGACAGGTTGCTCAGGGTGCGCGCCTCCCAGAGCCGGTCACCCAGGCTCCTGGCACCTCTCAGGGCACCGCGCAGGTCGGGCAGCGCCTCCTCGTGCCGCGCCAGGAACCACGAGAGCATGACGCCGCGCCGCATCAGGGCGGTCGCACGCACCCTCGGGTCGTCGGCGCCCTCGACCGCGCGGTCCAGCTGGGCCAGCCCCGCGCGCGAGCGCCCGTCCATGATCAGGGCGGCGCCCAGCGTGGCTCGGACGTCGGCGAGGCGGTTCACGTCCTCGCTGCGCTGCGCCAGCCTGAGTGCCGAACGCAGCTCGCTGACGGCCTCGGCCAGCCGCCCCTGCTCCCGCAGCACCAGCCCTCGGACGTGCCGCGCGACCGACAGGGTCCACGGGTCGGTGTACGTCGCCAGCAGTGCGTCGGCACGGGCTCGGGCGATGCCAGGCTCGGCCACGGCCAGCCGCAACAGCTCGGCCGGGTCCACGGCGACAGTTCCCTTCGACACCCGCGCCCCTTTCCTCGACCGCCCCTAGGTCCCTACGGTGGAGGATGCACGTGCCATTCTCGCCATCCCGGCCGTACTCATGACAGTCACTCCGGGCGACGGCCCGGACGAGACCGGTCGGCAGCGCACCCGAGACCAGGTCCAGGGGATCACCGCCTCCCACCCTCGGTTGCTCGTCGACTCCGACGACCTCGCAGACTTCAGCTTCATCTGCGATCGCGACCACGTCCTGCTGCCCCCTCAGGACCCGGACCTCGACCCGGCCCTCGACGCGGTGGACGTGCTCGTGAACTACCTCTCCGACCGCGTCGCCGGGCAGTCGGAGACCGAGCCCCAGGACACCGACCTCATGGGCATCGGCGAGCTGCCAGACCTGCAGCCACGCACAGGACTGTCGCGGCGCTACCTGCTCCCCACCCGCCGGGTCCCCGTCCCCGGTGGTCGGGACCTCCTCGTGACGCTCGACGAGATCGACCGCGACCTGGGCGTCGGGTTCGCCACGCCAGACCACCTCGTCCACGTGGCCGTGAAGGGGAAGCCGACCGTGTGCCCGGCCGCCGAGCCGGCTGAGACCGCAGCGATGGGTCCCTGGCCACCGGTCAACACGGACCCCGGGGGGCCGGGCAGCGGTGTGAGCGTGGTGGTCGTGGACACCGGGTGGTACCCACCCGCGACGGCCCTGTCGTGGCTGGCGGGAGTCACCGGACAGCCCGAGCCGCAGCCCATCCCCGATCCGCCGGGGGACCTCAGGGAGTACGCCGGCCATGGCACGTTCGTCGCGGGCGTGGTCCGGGCGATGGCCCCCGGCTGCGACGTGCACGTGCTGAGCCTCCATGTGGATCCCGCCGTCCCCGGCGGCGGTGTGCTCGAGTCGGAGCTGGTGCAGCAGCTAGACGCCGCGCTCGACCACGAGCCCCGCCCCGACCTCATCAACCTCTCCGCCGGTTGCCCCACCCGGCTGAACCTGCCGGCCCGGGCCCTGGAGGACTGGTGGGCCGACGTGTCCCCCGAGCTCGACCTGGTGCTGGTCGCCGCGGCCGGCAACAACGCGAGCCCCTGGGAGTTCTGGCCGGCCTCGTTCCCCTGGGCCGTGGGCGTCGGGTCCCTCGACCGCGACGGCCAGGTGTCGGACTTCTCCAACTGGGGCGACTCGGTCGACGTCCTGGCCCTGGGTCGCAACCTCGTCAACGCCTTCCCGCGAGGCCGCTACATCTGTCAGGAGAGTCCCGACCGCGGAGACGAGAGGATCTTCGACAACCTGCTCGCGCGGTGGAGCGGAACCTCGTTCGCAGCACCACTGGTCACGGGGATGATCGCCGCCGCGATGAGTCGGCAGCAGGCGACGACCCGGAGCGCGCTGATGGCGCGCGATCAGGTCCTCGGGGTCGATCCCCGCGTCAAGACCCTGACCGCGCGGCTGGTGCCCAGCGTCTCGGAGGACCTGCTCGTCCCGCGTCAGCCTTCCTGACGCCCCGGCCGCAGCACCACCCACGGCGTGCGTCGCAGCGTGCCGTCGACCCTCACTCCGAACCGGACCGGGCCGACCGGGACGACCACCGCGAAGACCCCCGAGGCGTCCACCGGGCTGGTGGCGGTGCCGTCATTCACCGACTCGACGACGACGGTGTCGACGGCGCCCCCGGCGTCGGTATGCAGGACCTGTCCGAAGACCTGGTCACCTTCGAACTCGAGCTGCAACGACAACCCGTCGTCGTTCTCGAACCCGAGCGTGCGCACGGCGACGTCCCCGCGCACCGCCGCGTCGGCGAGCTCGAGCGAGTCGTGGGTCAGCGCCAGCAGCTCCTCGTCCACGGTGCGCCAGGCGAAGCTGCCTCGCGCCGCCAGTCGCCGGTGCGGCGGAACCGCCGAGACCTGTTCAAGGGCCTTTGCCAACTCGACCATGAGCCCCTCGTCGTCAGTCGAGTACGACATGCCGACCACCTCCTTGCCTCGCGGGCGACTCTGATTCCCAGCCGCGCAGCGCCCGAGAGCTGCGCAGCTGCTCCAGGGCACGCGCCCGGGTCGGACCGATGCTGCCCTTGGGGATGCCCAGGCGGGCACTGATCTCCTCGTAGGGCAGAGGGGGGTCGACCAGCAGCAGGAGCAGCAGCGCACGGCGCTTCTCCGGCAGCTCGTCGAGCGCGTCGCGGAGGGCCTGGGCACGCAGGTCGCTCACCAGTGCCTCGTTGAAGTCGGGCGGGTCCCCATCGCCGTCGAACGCCGTGGTCCCCGGGTCGACGGGCAGGTCACGGGCCCGGCGCCGGATCAGCTGCAAGGCCTCGTTGCGAGTGGTGGTGGCCAACCAGCCGGGCAGGGCACGGGGCTCCCTCAGGCCGTCGAGGTGCTCGACCAGCCGCAGCCACACCGTCTGGTTGACGTCGTCGGCATCGGACGCGGACAGCCGGAACCGGCCGATTACGGCGGTCACCAAGGGGAGGTAGCGGTCGACCAGGCCGTCCCAGGCCGCGGCATCTCCCGCCCGCGCCCCAGCCACCAGCTCCTCGACATCGGTGGGTTGGTGCATCACCGCCCCCTCTTCCGCGCTTGCTCCGGCGACCTTCATGCCCCCACGGAGGCACGACCCCCAACGCTGGATACCTCGCCCTCCTCCTGCCGCTCTCTCCCACCGTGGCACCGGCCGCGGCTCCCGGCAACCGCGATAGCGACTTCCGATCTTCGTTGTATCTGCCGCCGGGGCCCGGTCTCTGTTGTGCAGCCCGCTGACAACCCGCCAGTGGAAAAGGAGAGGAACCACCATGAACAGCACCACCCGCACGTCCAGCAAGATCCGCCGGTACACCGCCTCGGTCGTCGCCACGGCGGCTGTGGCCGTCGCCGGCGTCGCCTGCGGCACCGAGACCGTCGGCGACGTGGAGCCGGCCGCCCCGGCCCAGGTCAAGGTCCAGGTCCCGGCCCACCAGCCGCAGTCCGCGGACGCCGCAGAGCGCCTCGCCGCGAAGCAGTACTACGAGGCGCTGAAGCGGCACTACATGCAGTCCGGGGACTACTCGGACTCCGGCGCGCAGTCCGCGGACTCCGCGGAGCGCAACGGGGCGAAGCTGCGCAAGGAGCGGAGCTCTCGCCACATGGGCCGCCCCGGCCCCGGGTTCTGACCGACCGCCGCCCCACCAACGGACCGAGACGGGTCTCCACCGCGGAGGCCCGTCTCGGTCGCTTCTCGCTGCGGTACGTGGGACTCGTAAGGTGCGGTGCGTGTCAGCGACCACGTCCGACCCAGATGCCGAGCTGCTGGAGCACGCCCGGTCCGCGAAGGGCTTCATGCCCGAGGACGAGGGGTTGCTGCTGCACCGCCGGGCGTACGAGCGACTGCCCCACGGCCCGGTGCTCGAGGTCGGCACCTACTGCGGCAAGTCCGCGATCTACCTGGGTGCGGCGGCCCGCGAGACCGGGGGGACCGTGTTCACCGTCGACCACCACCGTGGCTCGGAGGAGAACCAGGCCGGCTGGGAGCACCACGACCCCACGCTGGTGGACGACGAGCTCGGTCTGATGGACACCCTGCCGACGTTCCGCAGGACCATCGCTCTGGCCGGGCTCGAGGACCAGGTCGTCGCGGTCGTCGGTCGCAGCACCACGGTCAGCGCGCACTGGCGCACTCCGCTGTCGCTGCTCTTCATCGACGGCGGCCACGCCGAGGTGCACGCCCAGAACGACTACAGCGGCTGGGCGCCCTGGGTGATGAATGGCGGGCTGCTCGTCATCCACGACGTCTTCCCCGACCCGGCGGACGGCGGCCGGCCGCCGTACGACATCTACCTCCGCGCGCTGGCTGGTGGCGCCTTCACCGAGGTGGAGGCGCTCGGGTCGATGCGGGTCCTAGCGCGAACGGCCGGCGAGGCCGGGGATCCCGTCGGATAGGCAGCCGCACTCCAGCGCCAGCTCGGTGAAGTGCGGCGCCAGCGACGTGCCACGCATGATGCCGGAGCCCGCGGTGCTGTGGCCGGCCACCTCGCCCAGGGCATCTACCGCGAGGATCACCGCCGCCGCGGTGTAGGTGGTGTGCTCGACCGGCCAGTAGACGTCCCGGGGCTCGCCGTCGCCCTTGCCGTCCTCGTAGACCCAGCCGGTCCAGTAGCTGCCGTCCGACTCGCGCAGGTGCTGCATGTCGGCGAGGAGCGTGAGAGCGCGGCGGTGGTCACCGAGCGCGTCGAGGGCCATCGCCAGCTCACAGGTCTCGGCGCCGGTCACCCACGGGTTGGTGTCGACGCAGTGGATGCCCAGACCCGGCACCACGAAATCGTCCCAGCGGGACTCGAGCAGGGCCAGGCCGGCCTCGCCGCGGACGGCACCGCCGAGGACCGGGTAGTACCAGTCCATCGAGTACGTCGACTTGTCCGCGAAGAGGTCGCGGTGCTCCCGCAGGGCGTGGCCGAGCCGACCGCCGGTGAGCTCCCACTCGGGCTGGGGGTCGTCGACCAGGTCGGCCAGCGCGACTCCGGCGCGCAGCGACTGGTAGATGCTGGAGCAGCCGGTGAGCAGGCAGAAGTCCTCGCTCGGCGTGTAGTTGATCCCGCCCCAGACGACCTGCTGGGCCACGACCCAGTCCAGCGCCGCGCGCACGGTCGGCCAGTAGCGGTGCACGAAGGTGATGTCGCGCCGCACCAGCCAGTGGTGCCACAGACCGACCGCGACGTAGGCGGTCATGTTCACGTCGCCGCGCTCGTCCTCCGGCTCCCCCGCGACGATCTTCATCGGGAACGAGCCGTCGGCGCGCTGCATCGACGGCACCCACAGCAGCGCCTTCTCGGCAGCCTCCACCTCACCGCCGACCAGCAGCGCCATCGCGCTCTCGACGTGGTTCCAGATGTCGGCGTGCTCCCCGACGGTCCACGGGATCGCGCCGGTCGGCTCCTGCATCCGCGCGATCGACGCCGCCGTCTCGGCGACCTGCGACGCGGTGAGGATCCCATCGACGTAGGGCAGCTGGTTGAGACTCACTCGGCCGGCTCTGCCGTCTCGTGGGGCTTGCGGAAGTAGAGCACCAGGCTCTTGCCGATGACCGGGTCGAGGACCTTGCCCGCGAGCTGCAGCGTCCTGGGCTGCTTCATGATCTCCCAGACCAGGAGCTTGTGGTAGGCCTTCGCAAGCGGGTGGTCGTCGTTGTTGACGCCGACCGCGCACTTGATCCACCAGTAGGGCGCGTGCAGCCCGTGGGCATAGCTCTTGCCCTCGTAGACCATCGCGTCACCCGGCGTGCCGTCGTTGAACCGGCCGGCCTTGGTGACCTTGTCGATCAGCTCGTGGTCGGTGTAGATGCGGATGTGGCCGCCCTCGGCGTTGTGGTAGTCGTCGGAGAGCTTCCAGTTGATGACCTCGGGCAGCCAGCGCGGCACCGAGATCGCCAGCGTGCCGCCGGGGCGTAGGACGCGGACCAGCTCCTTGATGGCCTCCACGTCGGCGTGGATGTGCTCGAGCACCTCGGCGGCGACGATCCGGTCGAACTCCCCGTCGGCGAACGGCAGCTGCAGCGCGTCACCCTGCTTGACGTCTGCCTCGGCTCCCTCGGGGACCTCACCGGCCTGCTTCATCGCGTGGAACAGGTCGCTCACGCCGGCCAGCTCGTCGGCGTCCATGTCGAAGGCCACGACGTCGGCGCCGCGGCGGTACATCTCGAACGCGTGGCGTCCGCCACCGCAGCCCATGTCCAGCACCCGGTCACCGGGCTGCAGCCCGAGACGTGCGAAGTCAACAGTCAGCATCTACCGGTCCTTCGTGTCCTGATCTGCCTGGAAGTCGGCGATCACCTTCTCGTACGCCGACGCGACGGTTGCCGCCACCGCCCGCCAGCTGAACAGCTCGTCCACGCGCCGGCGGCCGTTGGCGCCCAGGAGCGCCCGCCGCTCGGGGTCGTCGAGCAGGCCGGCCAGCGCCTCGGCGAGCTCGCCGACGTCTCCCGGGGTGACCAGCTCGGCGGCGTGTCCGTCCGGACCGACGACCTCGGGGATGGCCCCGGCCCGGCTGACGATCAGCGGAGTGGCGCAGGCCATCAGCTCGGCGGTCGGCAGAGAGAAGCCCTCGTAGAGCGACGGCACGCAGGCGATCTCGGCGGAGCCCATGAGCTCCACCAGCTCCGCGTCGCTGACGCCGTGGACGAACCGGACCGAGTCCTTGATCGAGAGCTTGTCGATGAGCCTCTCGGTCTTGCCGCCGGGCTTCGGGGCGGTGACGAGCAACAGCTCGAGGTCGCGCTCGGTGCGCAGCTTGGCGAAGGCCTCGAGCAGCGTGGCGATGCCCTTCATCGGCGCATCGGCGCTGGCCATCGCCAGGATGCGGCCGGGGACGCGTGGCCGTGTCGGGGGCTGGAAGCCGTCGTCCACGCCGAGCAGGAGGGCCTGCATACGGGCCGGGTCGACGCCGAAGTCCCTGGCGATGTCGCGCTTGGAGGCCTCGGACGGCGTGAGGATGAACCGCGCCTGCTGGGCGACCCGCTTCTGCATCCTCACGAAGCCGTACCAGCGGCTCAGCGTGAACTTGCGCCACGGGTTGCGGGTCGCCGCGATGTCGATGCGGCGGTCGAAGGTGATCGGGTGGTGGATCGTGGTCAGGAGCGGCAGGCCCATCTTCTCGATCTCGAGCATCCCGTAGCCGAGCACCTGGTTGTCGTGGGCGACGTCGAAGTCGTCGACCCGGTCCCGCAGCAGGCGCGCGACCCGCGAGCTGAAGGTCTTGGGCTCGGGGAACCCGGCCACGCACATGGTGGCGAACTCCTCGACGTCGATGCGGTCGCGGAACTCCCGCAGCCTAGGCACGCGGAACGGGTCCGGCTCCCGGTAGAGGTCCAGGCTCGGCACCTTGGTGAGCGTCACCCCGGGATCGAGCTCGGGGTAGGGCTGGCCACTGAAGACCTCGACCGTGTGGCCGAGCGCCACCAGTTCCCGGCTGAGGTGGCGCAGGTAGATCCCCTGCCCGCCACAGTGCGGTTTCGAGCGGTACGACAACATCGCGATCCGCATGTTGGAGTCCTCCGGGTGGTCGCCGGGGGCTCGTGACGCGCCGTGCCGGACAAACTGGAACGTGTTCCTATTATGGCTCACGCGTTGGTAGCCTGAACAACGACCCAACGCACACTACGTCGCACACGTTCCCGGGGAGGCAGGGTGAGCACGATCACCACGAACTCGCTTGCGGTCGAGGACCTCGGGTCAGCCGCCCAGCGCGACCGGCGCAAGCGGATCCTGGACGCGACCATCATGCTGGCCACCCAGGGTGGCTTCGACGCGGTCCAGATGCGTGGTGTGGCCGAGCAGGCCGACGTCGCTCTCGGCACTCTCTACCGCTACTTCCCCTCCAAGATCCATCTGCTCGTCTCCGCCCTCGGCCGCGAGTTCGAGCGTGCGGAGGCCAGCCTCAAGGACAAGCCGATCCCTGGCGACACCGCCTCCGACCGGGTGATCTACGTCCTGCGCAAGACCACCCGCGGACTCCAGGGCGACCCTCATCTGACCGAGGCGCTGACCAGGGCCTTCATGTTCGCCGACGCCTCCGTGGCCACCGAGATCCACGCCGTCGGGATGCAGCTCTCAACGATGCTCACCAGGGCCATGGACCCCGAGCGCACCGAGCCCACCGAGGACGACGTCGCCATCGCTCGGGTCATCGGCGACGTCTGGCTGTCGTCGTTGGTCGCCTGGGTGACCGGCCGCGCCACCGCCAACGAGACCGCCGAACACATGGAGCGCGCGGTCCGCATGGTCCTGCGCGACTAGCCCGCGCGCGGCGAGCGAGCGGAGCGAGCGAGACGCACGCGGGCGGCGCTGGTCGAGGAGGGCCGCCAGGCCCGTCTCGAGACCCCGCAAGCCGCCGCTGGGACTCCCCGGACCCGGGTCAGCTACCAGCGACGTGTTGCGAGGTCTCGAGACAGGCGCTGCGCGCCTTCCTCGACCACCGCCGGTCGCTGGCTCGCTGCGCTCGCCTAGCTCCCGAGGAACTCTGCGGTCGTGCCGCCGAGCTCGATCGGGTCGAGGCCGAGCTTGCGGTGGTCCCAGGAGCGGACCCGGTCGACGTCGAGGCGCACGGCGACCCGGTTGTGGGCCATGAGCTCCACGAACGGCTTGAGCTCCTCGGTGTACGGCGCGTTGTAGCGCTCGAAGATGTTGACGCAGACGTCCCAGACGACGTCCTTGTCCTCGACGACGACCCCGGTGCCCTCCATGGCCAGGCCGCGCAGCTGGTCGTAGGTGTTGCCCTGCTCGACCAGGAACGACATGCGCGGGTCACGACGCAGGTTGACGACCTTCTGCGACTTGGCCTTGGTCTCGATCCAGACGTGCTCGTCGAGCACGGCGTACCACATGGCCACGAGGTGGATCTGGCCGTTCGCACCGACCGAGGCCACCGTCGAGGACCGCGACTGGTGCAGGAACTCGACCTGCTCGTCGTGCGACATCACGATCTGGGCTCGCTGGTTGGCCATCGTGCTCTCCGCTCAGCCGCCGAAGGCGTGCGTCGCGGTGACGCCGCCGTCGATCGCGATCTCGGCACCGTTGATGTAGGACGACTCGTCGCTGCCGAGGAAGACGTAGAGGGGTGCGACGTCCTCGGGGTGGCCGACCCGGCGCAACGGGACCTTCGACGCGCCGTACTCCATGGCCAGGTCGCCGCCGTGCACGCGGGTCATGGGGGTATCGATCATCCCGGGGTGCACGGAGTTGACGCGGATGCCGTACTTCCCGAGCTCGTGGGAGGCGCCCTTGGTCATGCCGCGGATGGCGAACTTGGTGGCGCCATAGGCCACCGTGTTGGCCATCCCGCCGAGCCCCTCGGTCGAGGACGCGTTGATGATCGAGCCGCCGCCGTTGGCCTTCATGGTGGGGACGACCGACTGCATGCCCAGCCAGCAGCCGAGCTGGTTGACCCGGAACAGCAGCTCGACCTCGTCCAGGGGCATCGACTCGACACTGCCGAACCGCAGGATGCCCGCGTTGTTGGCCAGCACGTTGACCGGGCCGAACCGCTCGTTGGTCTCCGCGACCAGGGTGGTCCAGGCCCCCTGGTCGCTGACGTCTAGGTGGGCGAAGTGGGAGGCGGAGCCCAGCTCCTCGGCGAGGATCAGACCCACGTCCTTGGCGACGTCGGCGATCACGACCTTGGCGCCCTCGGCGACGTAGGCGCGGCAGATGGCGGCGCCCTGACCCATCGCGCCACCGGTGACGATGGCGACCTTCCCGTCCAGACGACCCATCAGACTTCCAATCTCATGATCGAGTCGGCGGCGAAGCCGACCGACGGGTCGCGCCCCTCGAAGAAGCCACCCAGCTGCTTGTCCAGGTCCTCGAGGTCCCAGACGGCGCCGGAGGCGTCGAAGCGCTGCTCGACGACCGGTGCCGCCACCAGTGCGACCATGCCGCCGTAGACGACGAAGACCTGACCGGTGATGTTGTCGGCGGCCGGCGAGGCGAGATAGGCGACCAGCGGGGCGACGTGGTCGGCCGAGTAGGGGTCGACAGCCTGCCCGGAGGTGTCCTCTCCGAAGACCTGCGCGGTCATCGCGGTGCGAGCCCGAGGGCAGATCGCGTTGGCTCGTACGCCGACCTTGGCGAGGCCGCGGGCCGTCGACAGGGTGAGCGCGGCGATGCCGGCCTTGGCCGCGGCGTAGTTGGCCTGGCCGGGCGAGCCGCCCAGGAACGCTTCGGAGGCGGTGTTGACCACGCGGGCGTAGACGGGCGCGTCAGCCTCCTTGGACTTCGTGCGCCAGTAGGACGCGGCGTTGCGCGACAGCAGGAAGTGCCCGCGCAGGTGGACCCGGATGACGTCGTCCCACTCCTCGTCGGAGAGGTTGAAGAGCATCCGGTCACGGGTCATCCCGGCGTTGTTGACCACGATGTCGAGGGAGCCGAACCCGTCGACGGCGGCGGCCAGCATGGCGTCGGCGGTCGACCGCTCCCCCACGTCGCCCTCGACGATCGCGACGTCGGCACCCTTGGCACGGAGCTCGTCCGCGGCGTCGTCGGCCGCCCCGGGGAGGTCGTTGAGGACGATGCGGGCCCCCGCGCCGGCCAGGGCGAGGGCCTCGGCGCGGCCGAGTCCCGCCCCGGCCCCGGTGACGATCGCGACACGGCCATCCAGGGACAGGCTGTGTTGGGTCACGCTATTCCTTTCGTGGTTTCGAGGCTCGCGAAGCAGTGGGTTGAGCAGAGCGCGAAGCGCTCGTGTCGAAACCTCGCACCTCAACCACCGTCAGTCCTCGATCAGGGAGATGGCGGCACGCGGGCAGGCAGCCACGGCGCGCTTGACGTTGTCGATGCTCTCGTCGGTGGTCTGGTCGGTATGCAGCTGCAGGAAGTCGTCGTCGTCGAGCCAGAACACCTCCGGCGCCATCGCCTCGCACAGCGCGTTGGACTCGCAGAGGTCGTAGTCGACCTTGATCTTCATGTCCTACCTCAGACCTTTCCTCAGGAGCCTTCACTGGAGTGACCGGGGAACACCTTCGCGGTCGGGTCGATCGCGACGGTGGCGTTGTTGACGGCGGTGGCGGCCTCGCCGAAGCCCACGGCGATCAGCCGGACCTTGCCGGGGTATTCGGTGATGTCGCCGGCGGCGAAGACCCGTGCGTAGTTGGTGCGCATGGAGGAGTCGACGACGATGTGCCGCTTCTCGACCTCGAGGCCCCACTGCTGCATCGGGCCGAGGTCGGCGACGAAACCGAGCGCGGCGACCAGCGCCTGCGCCGGGCGGACGACGGTCTCCCCGTCCACGTCGATCTCCACCGCCTCCAGCGTGCCCTCCGAGGAGCCGTCCCTGCCCATCAGCCTGGTCACCTGGGCCTTGGTGATGATCTCGACGTCGGACTCCTGGACCTGCTGGACGGTCCGCTCGTGGGCGCGGAAGGCGTCGCGACGGTGGACCAGCGCGATGCTGCGCGCGATGCCCTGCAGGTGCAACGCCCAGTCGAACGCGCTGTCGCCGCCACCGACGATCACGACGTCCTTGCCGGCGTAGGGCTCGAAGCTGGGCACGAAGAACTCCATGCCGCGCCCGACCCAGCCCTCGCCGGCGGGGAGGGGACGCGGGCTGAACTTGCCGATCCCCGCAGTGATGAGCACCGCGCCGGCCCGGACCTCGGTGCCGTCGTCGAGGCCGACGGTCACGCCCTCGTCGTCGTGGGCGAGGGTGAGCGCGGTGCGGTCCAGGAGGTAGTCGGGCTTGGCGGTCGCGGCCTGCTCGACCAGGCCCTCGACCAGGGTGCGGCCCTTGACCGACGGGAAGCCGGCCACGTCGAGGATCTGCTTCTCGGGGTACATCGCGGTGATCTGACCGCCGAGCTCCGGCAGCGAGTCGACCACGGCGACCCGGTGGCCGCGGAAGCCCGCGTAGTACGCCGCGAAGAGACCGGTCGGCCCGGCTCCCACGATCAGGATGTCGCACTCGACCCTGCTCACACCGGCCATCCTAACTGAAACACGTTCTAGTTTGCTCTAGGAGGCGTCGACATCGGAGACGAGCCAACCCTGCTCTGTGTCGATCAGTGTGACCTTGAGCCGGAACGGCGTGAACCCCGACTCCTCGCCCTTCCGGATGGTGAACTGGTTGAGGAAGATCAGCGCCTCGACCTGCTGCTCCGACGCGGTCATCACGCCCTGCGCCGCCACCTCGGCGGTCACCTGGGTCTCCGCCTCGATGAAGGGCTCTCTGGCATCGTCCGTGGTCTGGCGGAACTGCTTCTCGAAGTCCGCGGTCATCATCGCCGCCGCCGCGTCCACCTGCTCGTCGTAGGTCTCGTAGGAGCGCTGGGTGAACGCCACCGCCGCCTTGGCCGCGGTGTCGGTCGCGCTGCGCTCCGCGGCCCGGCTCAGCAGCACCGGGCGCTCGCTCGACACCTTGGGGTCGTCCTTCAGCGGACCCCAGAGGTAGGCGACCTGCAGCAGTGCAACGGCAGTCAGGATCACGATGGCGAGGACCAGCGCGAGGGTCGCTCGGTTTGGCCCCTCGGTGGTCGAGGAAGGCGCGCTAGCGCCTGTCTCGAGACCTGGTGAGTCGAGGCCGGGACCCGACTCCGGTTCGACCAGCTCCGCTTCAGCGGGGGCCTCCGCTGCGGGGGTCTCGACAGGCTCGACCACCGGTGGTTCAGCGGGTGCCTCTGTCACCTGGTCTCGAGACGGTTGCTGCGCAACCTCCTCGACCACCGCCGGAGCGTCGCTGGCTCGCTGCGCTCGCCCCGCGACTCTCCTCGGCCGCGGCGTCGGGTTGCGCGACGACGTCATCCGACGAACTCCAGGTTGCTCGTGAGCCACTCGCCGTCGACCAGCTCGAGGGAGAGCAGGATCCGGAAGCGCCGCGGGACCGGCTCACCCTGGGAGGCCTTGTTGGCGACGGTGCCGGTCGTGGCCGCGATGACCGACGCACTGTCGGCGTCCACGCTGACGACGCCCGCCCACGTCACGGCGCCGTCCATGACCGACTCCTCCTGCTCGAGCACCTCGATCACGCTGTCGGCCGACTCCGTGTACTGCTTCTTGAACTCGCCGGTCGCGCCGGCCGCCACCTTGTCGATGCTCGCCTGGGGCTCGCGGTAGTCGATGTTGATGAAGGCCTCGGTCTCGGCGCGCGCCGAGGCGAGCACGTCGCCGTAACGCTCCTGCTCGGCCCGCGCGTCGGCCCGGTCGGCGCGCGCCTGGAAGCTGAGCACGCCGAGCAGGACGCAGACGCACGCCAGCAGCATGGCGACGGCGTACAGGAGCCGGTTGCGAGAGGACATCTGCCCCAAGATAGACATCTAGGAAACCGGACCCACCAACAGCCACTTCCACGAGTCGCCGCCCAGCACCGACAGGTTGCCCGGGTCGACGAAGCGCACCGGGTTGCCGTTCTCGTCCACGACGCCGGAGAGCACGCCGGTGAGCGGGTCGTAGGAGCCGACGGCCGCGCGGGCCGGGTTGGAGTTGAGCGGGGTGCCGGGTGAGTACTTCGACCCGCGCATGTTGTAGGGCGGACCGCTGAGGCACCGAGCCGGATAGATCGGCCCGTCACTGAGGTCGGTGAACTGCCGCCACTCGCTGGGCGGCAGGTAGCCCTCGGTGCACGTCGGCGCCGAGTCGTACTGCAGGTTGACGTGACCGTAGCCGTCTGCGGTGCTGCCGCTGGGCCCGGCGCCGATCACCCGCGGGTAGGAGACCAGCAGCTGCTCGAGCCCGGCGAGGTGGGCGACGGCGACCTGCTGGAGGCTCACGGCGTTGCCGAGCAGCACCGGAAGGGTCGGCTCCAGGTCGGTCAGCAGGGCGTTGAGCTCGCGCGCGGTGCCGGGGGTTCCCTGCAGGACCTGGCGGAGGTCCTGGTCACTGCCGGCCAGGGCCTCGGTGAGCAGCTTGAGGTCCCGCGAGAAGGACGCGATGTTGTCGGAGTTGTCCCGCTGCGTGCCGAGCACGGTCATCCCGTTGTCGAGCAGGGCGATCGTCTCGTCGGTGTGGGCCGAGGCCTCGTCGACGAAGCGGCCGCCGTTGTCCAGGAGCTGCTGGAGCGGCTCGCCGGTGTCGGCGAACATCGCGCCGAGCTCGGCCACGGTGACCTGCAGGTTGCGCTCGTCGACGGACTGGACGAAGTCGTTGAGCTCGATGAGCAGGTCGGCCTCGTCGGTCGGCAGGGAGTCGGCGTCGCCCTCGAGCCGGTCGCCGTCCTCGACGTAGGGCCCCTCGTCGTCGGCCGGCTCGAAGTCGAGGTACTGCTCGCCCACGGCCGAGAGGTTGTGGACATACATCGGCGCGTCCGCGGGGAGCTTGGTGCCCTCCTCCAGCGACAGCACCAGCTCGACGCCGTCCCGGCTGGTGTTCATCTCCTTGACCTTGCCGATCTTGACGCCGCGGTAGGAGACCTCGCTGCCCTCGAACAGGCCGCCGGACGCCGGCAGGGTGGCGTAGACGGTCAACCCACGACCCAGGACGCGGTCGATGAAGCCCAGGTAGGACGCGGTGATGTAGACGATGCCGACCGCGGAGAGGACCGCGAACGCGATCAGCCTGATCTTGATGCCGCGGGTCACAGCACCCCACCTCCGAACAGCGCCTGGGTGTCGGCCGAGGGTGCGGCGCTGCCGTCGGCCAGCCACGAGGTGAGCGAGCGGCCGAGCACCTCGTCCAGGATGTCGTCCAGCGCGCCGGGGAGCTCGTCGAGCGGGAGGTCGGGCACCTGGTTGAGCACCACGCAGACCGGGTTGTCCTTGTGCTTGGGCTTCTTGCACTTCTCCTTGAGCTTGGCCAGCGAGTCCAGGTCGGCGAGAACCTTCTTGCACGCGTTGCTCGTGATGTCGCCGCTCTGCAGGCACTTCTGGACGTCGGTGAGCACCTCGCCCGGGTCGGGGAGCTCGATCGGCGGGAGCTCGATCGGCGGCTGCTCGCCGCCTCCGCCGGTGAGGAAGTTGTCGAGGCTGATCTCGGCGCGGATCGAGGTGTTGGCGTAGTCGCCCTTGACGACCTCCGAGGCCTCCTTCGGGAATGGGAAGCTCACCAGGAGGTTGAGGCCAGGAGCCAGCTCGTCGCCGACCGCGTTGAGCTTGGTCAGCACCGGCTTGAGGTGCTCGAGGCTCTTGATCAGGTTGCGCTTGCTGGCCCGGATCACCCGGGTGCCGACGACGCCCAGCCGGTCCAGCGAGGTCAGCATCTCGACCAGCTCGGCCTCCTGGTCGGCCAGCACCTCGATGGCCGGGCCGGTGGCGTCCAGGGCATCGGTCACCGTCTGGCGCTCGGCGTTGAGGGTGGCGGTGAGGTTCTTCATCGCCTCGAGCGCCCGGATGATGTCGGCCTTCTGGGCGTCGAGGGTGCCGACGACGTTCTCCAGCGAGCCGAGCAGCACCCGCAAGCGGTCCTCGCGTCCGCTCATCACGTGGTTGAGCTCCTCGACGATCGTGCCGAGCTGGGCCACTCCGCCTCCGCTCAACAGGAACGAGAGGGCACCGAGCACCTCCTCGACCTCGGGGTTGCGGCCGGTCGCCGAGAGGGGGATCTCGTCACCATCGCCGAGCCGGCTGTCGGCGGGGCCGCTCTCGGGGGCCTCGAGGGCGACGTACTTCTCGCCCAGCAGGCTGACCTGACGGATGTCGGCGATCGCGTTGTCCGGGAGCTCCACGTCGTCGCGGACCCGCAGAGTGACCCGGGCGTGCCAGCCCACCCGCTCGACGTCGGTCACCTCGCCGACGACCACGTCGTCGACCATCACCGGCGAGCGCGGGACGACGTTGAGGATGTCGGCGAACTCCGCGGTCACCTCGAAGCTGTTGTCTTCGTCGACCGGTGAGCCCGGCAGGGGCAGGTCGTAGGCCCCGTCGAACTCGCAGCCGGAGAGCAGCAGCGCGCCGGCCGCGACCGCTGCGGCGGTGGTGCGGAACCGGCGTCGGAGCCGCGAGGTCGTGGTCATGAGGCACCCCCGAACAGGTCGGAGAGGGTGGCGTCACTGTCGGTGGCGTAGGCGTCCTGAACCTCGTCGGCCCGGAAGTCGCGCTCGGCCGCCGGGGTGCCCGCCGCGGCCTTGGCCTGGCGCACCGCCTTGCGCACCGCGGCCTTGCTCGGGGGGCCGGACTCCACGATCTGCTCGAACAGCGTGCACGCGAGGTCCTTGCTCACCTGCGGCATGCCGGACTGCTGGACGATGGCGCAGAGGAACCCGTCGAGGTCGGCGATGTTCTGCTGGACGCCGATCCGCGAACCCACCGAGGACGACTGGGCGTCGAACGCCAGGATCAGGTTGCCCATCGCCACGGGGGCGACAGTCAGGGCGGTGTCGATGCTCTCCTTCTCGGAGTTCATCGTCTTCAGCGTCCGGGTCAGCCCCTCGAGGTCGTCGACCAGCGCCTTGCGGTTGTCGCGGACGAACACCTCGACGGTGCCGACCGCGTCGGCCACGGCCGCCAGCGCCGCGGTCAGCTCCTCGCGCTCGTCGGCGAGCGCCGCCGACACCTCGGCCAGGTCCTTCATGAACGCACGGACGACCGCGTCGTTCTTGGCCAGCACCTCCGTGAACCTGGCCAGCGAGGTGACCGTCTCGAACAGGTCGCCGCTGCCCTCGCCGAACGTGACCGCCGCCTCGGACAGGTTGCGGATCATCTGGTTGCCCAGCGCACCGTTGCCCTCGAAGGCCTCGCGGGCGGCGGCCAGCGTGTGGTCGAGGGTGCCGTCCTTGTTGACCCCGTTGGGCCCGAGGGCGATGGTCAGGTCCTCGAGGCTGGCGTAGATCCGGTCCAGCTCGACCGGGACGCCCGTGTCCGGCAGCGGGATGTCGGCGCCGCTGGCCATGACCTGGTCGCCCTTCTCGAACGCCGGGGTGAGCTGGACGAAGCGGTCCGCGACCAGGGTCGGGGTGACGATCGCCGCCTTCGCGTCGGCGGGCACGTCGTACTTGGCTTCGTACTCCATCTCGACGCGCACCGAGTTGCCCTCGGGGATGACGGCAGTGACCTTGCCGACGTTGACGCCGAGGATCCGCACGTCGGTGCCGACGTAGACGCTCACCGCTCGCGGGAAGTGCGCCGTGACGGTCTTGCTCGGCTCGTCCTTGCCGACGAGGACGAACGTCCCCGCGAGGAGCACGGCCACGACGACCAGCACCATGGTGCGCACATTGAGGAGCTCGGCGAGGCGGGTCATGGCGTCGCCACCCTGGTCGGGACGAACTCGCCGGTGGGGATGGCCGCCAGGTTGGCCGCGTAGGCGTCGAACCACGGCCCGGTGCCGATGATGTTGCCGAGGATGGACACGTAGGGCCCGAGTGCGGCGAGGGTCGCCTTGAGCTCCTCCTCCTTGCTGATCAGTAGATCGAGGAGCTGGTCCACCTCGGCCAGAGCCGGTCCGATCTGCTTCTGGTTGTCCTCGGCCACGCCGCGCAGCTGCTTGGCGAGGATGCGCGCGTTGACCAGCAACCGGTGCACGGCCTCCTTGCGCTTGGTGACCTCCTGGAAGACCAGGTCGCCGTTCTCCATCAGCGACACGAGGTCCTCGCTGCGGTCGCTGAGCAGCTTGGTGACCTCCTTGGAGTTGGCGAACAGCGCGCGGATCTGCGCGTCCCTGGAGGCGACGGTCTCGGAGAGCCGGGCGATGCCGTCGAAGCTCGCCTCGATCTCGGGCGCCGCCTGGGTCATGGTCGTCGACACCACGTCGAGTGCGTCGACGAGCTGACCGCGGTCGATCTCCTCGGTGGTCGTGGTGAGGTCACCGAACACCCCGACGATGTCGTAGGCCGACTCGGTGCGCTCGAGCGGGATCGGGGTGTCCTCGGCCAGCCGCCCCTCGCCCGCCGGCGTGAGCTCGAGGTACTTCTCACCGAGCAGGTTGAGCACCTCGATCGAGGCCTCGCTCTCCTTGCCGAACTCGACACCGTGGTCGACCTCGAACTTCACGACCACGGTGGAGTCGTCGAGCGTGACGTCCTGCACCCTGCCGACCCGGATGCCACCGACCTGGACCATGTTGCCCCGGTGGATGCCGCTCGCGTCGGCGAAGACCGCCGTGTAGGAGGTGCCGCCGAAGCCGGGGAACTTGGAGAGGTTGAAGGCGGCGGCCATGACCAGCAGCATCAACGCGATGGTGATCACGCCGAGCCGCATGATCTGGGCGTCCGTGTAGCGCTTCATCCTGCGCCACCTGCGCTTCCCGTGTCCGCGCAGCGGGGTGCGGTGGAGCGGAAGTTCAGGTCGTTGAGCTGCTGCTGGAGCTGCTGGATGACCGGAAGGTCACCGAGGCCGGCGGGCAGGGTGATCTCACCGGAGAAGCCGCAGACGTAGTAGCTGTACCAGGAGCCGTAGGTGCCGGTCCGGGTCTGGTCGGTCATCGACTCCGGCAACCGGTCGAGCAGCTCGACGATGACGTCGCGGTTCTGCTTCTTGTTGAGCAGCTTGGCCAGCTTGCGGAGCTGGGCGACGTCCGACTTCAGCACCGGTCGTGCTCCCTTGAGCAGGCCCGCGACCTCGACGGTGAGGTCGGAGATGTTGGCCAGCGACGAGCCGATGACCGCGCGGTCCGCGGCGAGGTCGGTCATCCAGCCCTCGAGCTCCACGACGAGCTGGGTGACCTGCTCGGAACGCGAGCTGACGGTGGCCAGGGTGGTGCTGAGGTTGTCGATCACCTGGCCGATCAGCTCGTCGCGGTCCGCCAGCGTCGTGGTCAGCGACGCGGTCTTCTCCAGCAGCCCCTGGATGGTGCCTCCTTCGCCCTGCAGCACCTGGACCAGGTTCATGCTCAGCTCGTTGACCTGCTCGGGCCGCAACGCCTGGAAGAGCGGCTTGAAGCCGTTGAACAGCGTGGTCAGGTCGAGCGCCGGGCTGGTCTGCTCGATAGGCAGCGTGTCCCCGGCCCCAAGCCGCTCGGCGCCGGCATCTGCGCCTGCCTCGAGCGCGAGGTAGCGGTCACCCACGAGGTTGAGGAACCGGACCTCCGCGCGCGAGGCGGTGGTCAGCGGCACGTCGGACTTGACCCGGAAGGTGACGATGGCGTGGTTGCGGTCGTGGTGGTCGACCCCCTTGACCTCGCCGACGCTGACGCCGGCGACCCGCACGTCGTCGCCCTTCTCGAGCATCGAGGCGGTCGTGAAGATGGCCTTGTACTCGGCGCCGGCTCCGAAGCCGATGTTGCCCATGATCGCGGCGAGGAGGCCGGTGACCAGGACCGAGACGACGCTGAAGATGCCGAGCTTGATGCCCGCCGACACGGTCACCGCCTGGCGACGCCGGCGCAGTGTGGCCGCGCTGACGAACTGGGGCTGGGTGTCGGGCTGGGTGTCGGGCTGGGTCACGAGGGGTCACCTCCTCGCACCACGGGGCCGTAGATGAGCGAGCCGAGGGCGCCGTAGGTCTCGGCAGCGCGGCCGGACTCCCCCGCCAGCAGGGCGTTGATGACCGCCTGGTCGGCGGCTGAGCCGGCGAATCCGCTGGACACGCTGCTCTGCGTCCCGGTGCCCGAGCGACCGCCTCCCGGGATGGGGCTCACGGGATAGGACTCGACCCCCTCGTCCAGGTCGATCGGCCCGGCCGGGATCGGCGGGTCGGGCAGCCCCGCGCACCATGGTCCGTGGCCGACCTCGCCGTATCGGGGCAGGTCGTCGGCGGTGTAGGCGCGATACTGGTTGGTGCCGAACTCGATGAACTGCTTGATCTCGTTGCCCTCGAAGGTCCGGGACAGGATCGGGGCGTAGCGGGCCGCACCCTTGATCAGGCACGGGAACTCGGGTGAGTAGACGGCCAGCAGCTTGAGCAGCGGCTCGCTGACCTCGCCGATCCGGATGAGGTTGTCCTCGTTGTCCCCCAGGACTCGCGTCGAGGTGTTGGCCAGGCCGCCCAGGTCGGAGAAGAACACGTCGAGGTCCGCTCGGCGCTCGACGACGGTGCGCGAGGTCACCGTGAGGTTGCGCAGCACAGCGAGCAGGTCGGGCGCGGCCAGGTCGTAGATGTCGGCAACGTCCGCGAGCCGGACCAGGTCCTCGCGGAGTGTGGGCAGGCTCGGCTCGATCCGGGCGAGGTAGACCTGAAGGTCGTCGAGCGTCGAGCCCAGCTGCTCGCCGCGTCCCTCGAGCGCCGTTGCCAGCGCGTTGAGGGTCATGTTGAGGTCGGCCGGACGGACCGCGCGCAGCAGCGGGAACAGGTCGGCCAGGATCTGGCTGAGCTCGACGTTGGTGTCGACCCGGTCCTTGGGGATCACGTCGCCGTCCTCGAGGGAGGCGGACGCGGGGTCGTCTGGCATCACGAACGAGATGTACTTCTGCCCGAACAGCGTGGTCGGGAGGATCTCGATCGTGACGTTCGCGGGGATGTCGTCGGCGGCCTCCGGCCGCAGTGCGACGGTGATCTCGGCGTTCTTGCCGTTCTGTGCGATCTCGCGCACCTGGCCGACAAGAGCGCCGTTGACCCGGACGTCGCCGAACTTGGCGAGCTGGAGCCCGGCGCGGTCGGCCTGGATCGTGATCATCGTGTTGCGCTCGAAGGTCTTCAGGTAGATCGCGATGGAGAACGCGACCAGCAGGGCGATCACGGTCAGGAACGCGACGCCCGCTACGAGGAGGCGGTTGTGCTCCCGCCTGCTGTCGTGGTGGATGTTGACCAGCATCAGCTCACCCAGGCCTATCCCGTGATCCGCACGGTGGTGGTGGAGCCCCAGATGGCGAAGCTGAGGAAGAAGTCAGCGACCACGATCGTCACGATGCTGGTGCGGATCGCCCGCCCCACGGCCTGACCCACGCCGGCCGGGCCGCCCGAGGCGGTGTAGCCGTAGTAGCAGTGGATGAGGATCACCGCGGCGGCGAGGAACAGCAGCTTGCCGAACGACCAGAGCATGTCGATCGGCGGCAGGAACTGGATGAAGTAGTGGTCGTAGGTGCCCGGCGACTGGCCGTAGATCAGCGTCACGATCAGCCGCGGTGAGAGGTAGGACGCACACAGCGCCACGACGTAGAGCGGGATGACCGCCACGAACGCCGCGATCATCCGGGTGGTCACCAGGAACGGCAGGGACGGGATGCCCATCACCTCGAGGGCGTCGATCTCCTCCGAGATGCGCATCGCGCCCAGGCGCGCGGTGTAGCCGCAGCCGACCGTGGCCGCGAGGGCGATCGCCGAGACGAGAGGCGCGACCTCGCGGGTGTTGAAGTAGGCGGAGATGAACGCGCTGAACTTGGCGACGCCGAGCTGGCTCAGGGACGCGTAGCCCTGGATGCCGACCTCGGTGCCGGCGAAGAACGCCAGGAAGGCGATGACACCGACGGTCCCGGCGATCAGGGTCAGCCCGCCGGCCCCGAAGGTGACCTCGGCGAGGGTGTTGGTGATCTCGCGCGGGTAGCGCCTGATCGCCCGTGGAACCCAGAGGAGGGCCTTGACGTAGAAGAGCAGCTGGTCGCCATAGGTCTCCAGGGAACGGCGCGGCACGGCGACGGCCGACTGGGTCAGTGACCGGGCGACCGAGCGGGCGGCAGAGCTGGAGTTGGCCATCAGAGCCCCGGAGGTGGGATGACCTGGAAGTAGATGGCGGTGATGATCGCGTTGAGGAAGAACAGCAGCATGAACGCGACGATCACCGCCTCGTTGACGGCCCGCCCGACGCCACTGGGCCCGCCACCGGCGTTGAGACCCTTGTAGGCCCCGACGATCGCGGCCAGCCAGCCGAAGACGGCCGCCTTGACCATGGCGATGTAGAGGTCCGGCAGTGTCGCGAGGGCAGTGAAGGACGAGAGGAACGCGCCCGCGGACCCGCCTTGGACGATGACGGTGAAGAAGTAGCCGCCACCAATGCCGGCCGAGATGACGATGCCGTTGATCATCAGGGCGACGAACGTCGTCGCCACCACCCGTGGGGCCACCAGGCGCTCCAGCGGGTCGACGCCGAGGACCTCCATGGCGTCGATCTCCTCACGGATCTTCCGGGCGCCCATGTCGGAGCAGATCGCCGAGCCGGCCGCGCCGGCGATGATCAGCGCCGCCGCGATGGGGGCGGCCTCCCGGACCACCGCCAGCACCGCGGTGGCGCCGGCGAAGGACTGGGCACCGAGCTGGCCGGTCAGGTTGCCGACCTGCAGCGAGATGACCGCGCCGAAGGGGATCGAGACCAGGATCGTCGGCATCAGCGTGACGCTGGTGATGAACCAGGCCTGCTCGACGAACTCCCGGAACTGGAAGGGGCGGGTGAAGATCACCTTGGTGACCTGCACGACCATGGCCGCCATCTCGCCCGGTCCCCGGATGACCGATGCAGCAGTAATCGCCATCTGTCACCTCCCCCGTGCAAGCGACGGCTTTCACACACTAGAACAGGTTCTTATTTTGTCCCAACTGGTGGAACCTGGTTGGCCCCCGTCCGAGACCCGGGATCGGCAGTATTCCAAGGTACGCCTGAGTGTGTCCCTAGGATCCCCTTTGTGGAAGGGGACGTCTGGAGCTCGTTCGCCCACGACCCACGTGATCCAGCAGTCGCCTCGCTGCGCGCCTCGGACGCCGACCGCGAGGTGATCCACGGCGTGCTGGCCGAGGCCTTCGCCGACGGCCGCCTGGACCGGGCCGAGTACGACGAGCGCAGCAGCTCCGTCCTCGCTGCCCGCACCCTGGGTGAGCTGCCGCCGGTCGTCGCCGACCTGGTGCCAGTCCTGCCGGCGCGGCGCACTGACGGGCGGGTGCCGATCACGGCGGCCACGCCGTCCGACATCCGGATTCGCGCCGAGGACAAGTACCGCGACGACCTGCGCGGGGCCTTCGTCGGCCTGCTCGGCTCCGCCATCCTCTTCTGGACCATCTGGTTCGTCGTGGACGGGAGCTTTCCCTGGCCCGCCATCATCAACGCCGTCGCGCTCATGAACCTCGTGCGGGTCGTGGCGAGCAAGCGCGAGATCGTGCGGGACGAGGTGCGCCGGCTGGAGCGCAAGCAGGCCAAGGAGCTGGCCAGGGCCGAGGACCCCGAGAACAGGCATCGCGAGCAATGAGGAAGGCCCTGGTCGCGGTCTGGAACCACCCGTCGGGGATCCTCCTTGTCGGGCAGCTGCTCGTGGTGCTCGCCTTCCCCTTCCTGGACGGCACTACCGCCGGGCGCGCGGTCCTCGGCGTCGTCCAGATGGCGCTGGTCTTCACCGCGGTGGTGGCGGTGCGGCGCACCCCGGCACTGAGCTGGGTCGGGGCCACGCTCGGCGGCCCGGCGATGGTCTTCGCGATCCTGGAGGCAGTGGAGCCGACCAGCGACTGGATCGTGCTGGTCTCCGCGCTCTTCCACGTGCCGTTCTACTTCTTCGTCTCCTACGCGATGATCCGCTACTTGTTCCACGACGACCGGGTCACCCGCGACGAGCTGTTCGCCACCGGGGCGGCCTTCACCGTGGTCGCGTGGGCGTTCGCCTACATCTATGCCGCGGTCCAGGTCCTCGATCCCGGTTCGTTCGTCAACTACGAGGGCGCCGGCGAGCTGCCCTGGTTCGAGCTGCTCTACCTGTCGTTCACCACCCTCACCAGTGTCGGCCTCTCGGACGTCCTTCCGGTCGCGAACCACGCCCGGTCGCTGGTGATGGTCGAGCAGCTCGCGGGCGTCCTCTACGTGGGCCTGGTGATCGCCCGCCTGGTCGGCCTGACCGCTCGCGGCCGACGGGTCGGCGACCCCTAGGCTCCTAGGACAGCAGCGCCTGCATCGTCGCGATCTCGGCCGCCTGGGCGGCCTCGATCTGCTCGGCGAGCTCGACGGCCGGCGCGTACTTCCCGTCCGCCTGCTCGGTGCGAGCCATCTCGATGGCGCCCTCGTGGTGCTCGATCATCATCTCGAGGAACAGATCCCGGAACTCAGGGTCACCCGCGCCCTCGAGCTGGTCCATCTGCTCCTCGCTCATCATCCCCGGCATGTCCGCGCCCGTGTCGTCCATGTCGACGTCGCCGTGCTCGCCATCCCCACCGTGCTCGTCGCCCTCGGCGTTGACGTGGTCGCGCACCGTCGCGGGGACGGGCTCGCCCCACTGCGTCAGCCAGTCGGTCATCGTCTCGATCTCCGGACCCTGCGCCGCGCGGATGGCCTCGGCGAGTGCTTGCACCTCAGGGTCGAGGTCGCGTTCGACGGTCAGGTCGACCATGGCGAGCGCCTGCGCGTGGTGCTGGATCATGTCGCTGGCGAAGGCGACGTCCGCGTCGTTGTGGTCCGCCCGGCTGTCGCCGTTCTGCGCACCGGCGCCGTCCTGGTCGTCCCCGCAGCCTGTCAACAGCAGACCGGCGAGGGCGATGGCCGCTATCGCCCGGGGCAAGCGGTGAACGGACCGGGCTCCGATCGACCAGCGCACGGAGCCAGCGTACGGGCGGGGATCAGGGAGACCGGACCCACCCCAGGAGGACGCCCACCCCTGCGGGCGGTGTTGCGTCAATGCTCCGCAGAAGGCGCGCGACCGGGATAGCGTCAGAAGGAGCATGGACATGGATCTGACGCAACTGTGCCGCAGCATCGTCGAGACCTCGCCGGACGGCATCTGGGTCATCGACCTGGACGGTCGCACCATTTTCGCCAACGCGGAGATCGCCCGGACCCACCGTGTGTCTCAGGAGGAGATGGCGTCTCTCACGGTGTTCGACACGCTCGACGAGCAGGGGGGTGCCCAGCTCGCCGCGCATCTCGCAGAGGTCCGCGACACCGGCCGGCTCAACCAGCACGACGTCGAGGTCCAGTGGGTGCGTTCGGACGGCACGATCACGTGGACGTTGTGTCGGGAGGCGGCCCTGCGGGGCGCTGACGGCCGGATCCAAGCGCTTCTGCACCGGCACTCGAGCTATGAGGAGCGCCGCTCGCTGATCGAGTCGTTGCGCGCGCACGAGGTCGCGCTCGCTGACGAGATCAGCCAGAAGCAGCTCCTGCAGGCGGTGGCCAGTACGGCCAACGGGGCGACGTCCATGGCCGACGTGTTACGTCACGCGCGCAGCCTCATCCTGTTGCACGACGACTGGGAGCGGGCCCGAGGGTTCGTCCCCGAGTCGCCGGGCAGCACGACCATGGTGCCGTTCTACACCGTCGAGTCAGATCGCGAGACCGACGAGGCCGACCCGTTCGCGGCGATCGAGCTCGCCCTGGCCCAGCGCTGTGCCGACGAGCGGCACCTCGTCTGGGACGACCGTCGGCTCACTCTGGCGATCCCCGTCCTCCTCGACACCGAGGTCCAGGCGGTCATCGTGATCACTTCGGCCCCGCCCCTCTTCCGGTTCGAGCTGATCGAGTCGATGGCCGCCCAGGTCGCCCAGCAGCTTGCCCAGGTCGCCGAGCGCGAACGGACGCAGACGCAGCTGGCCCAGGCGCGCGACGAGGCGATGGAGACCTCGCGGCTCAAGTCGGAGTTCCTGGCGACGATGAGCCACGAGATCCGGACGCCGCTCAACGGCCTCGTCGGGCTCAACAACCTGCTGCTCCGCACCCCCCTCGACGCGGAGCAGACCCGGCTGGTGACCGGGCTCCAGGTCTCCGGACGGGCCTTGCTCGGCCTCATCAACGACATCCTCGACTTCTCCAAGATCGAGGCCGGTCGTCTCGAGCTCGAGGCGATCGCCTTCGAGGTGGCGCCGCTGATCGACGAGGTCCTGGCCGTGCAGGCCGAGGCGGCCAGGGAGAAGGGCATCACCATCACCGCCGCCTGCGACGACGCCCTGCCCGAGGCGCTCACCGGCGACCCCACCAAGGTCGCGCAGGTCGTGACCAACCTCGTCTCCAACGCGGTGAAGTTCACCTCGAAGGGCTCCATCTCGGTGGACGTCGGGGGTGAGCCCGCACCCGACGGCGCGTTCCTCCTCCGGGTCGCCGTCCGGGACACGGGGGTGGGTGTGAGCCCGGCCAGCGTGTCGCGGCTCTTCGAGCCGTTCACACAGGCGGACTCTTCGACCACCCGGCTCTACGGCGGCACCGGGCTGGGCCTGGCGATCTCGCGCGAGCTGGCCTCGGCGATGGACGGCGACATCATCTATGAGCCCAACCCCGAGGGTGGGAGCATCTTCACCTTCACCGCCGTCCTCGGCGCCGCCTCGCGAGAGGACGTCGTCGCCGTCGTGAGCGCGCACGAGCACCTTCCCGACCGGGCCAAGCCGCCGAACCGAGGCCTCGTGCTCGTTGTCGAGGACAACCCGGTCAACCAGCTGGTCGCGGCAGGGCTGCTGGCCGCGCTGGGCTATGGCGTCGTCACCGCAGACGACGGTCAGTCCGGCATCGAGGCCGCCGCCCGGACCGAGTTCGCCGCGATCCTGATGGACGTGCAGATGCCCGTCCTCGACGGCTACGCCGCCAGCCGGGCCATCCGGGCGGCTGAGTCCGGCTCGCGGGTCCCGATCATCGCGATGACGGCCGCCGCCGTGGAGGGCGTGCAGGAGCGCTGTCTCGAGGCCGGTATGGACGACTTCCTCACCAAACCGGTGGATGTCGACAGGCTGGCCGACACCCTGGATCGTTGGGTCGTGCGAGCGAACGACGCCACTCCCTCGCTTGAGCGCCTCGACCTCAAGCGTCTCGACGAGCTGCGCGAGCTCGACGGCGGGACCGGCGAGACGTCGTACGTCGCGCGCGCGATCGGCAACCTCCTAGGGAGCGCTCCGCGCGACCTGGACGCCATGGACGAGGCCGCTGGGGCAGGCGACTCCGATCGCCTTGGTGCACTGGCCCACCGGCTTGCCGGGGCGGCACTCAACCTCGGGGCGAGCCTGGGCGGCGAGGCGGCCCGGCACCTGGAGGAGGTCGTGCGCAACGGTGACCCGAGCGCGGATCTGCCGACCCTGCTGGCCCAGGTCCGCGAGGCGCTCGCCGAGGACCTCCGCGCGCTGGCGATCCTCCGGGACCGGCTGGTCGGGACGTCGTCCTGACCCCGCTCACCCCTCGGCCCGGGCGCTGGCCGTGAGGGCAGCCCGGTCGACCACGGCCCTGGTGCGGCGCCGGTAGCGCCAGACCTGTAGCAGGCCCAAGGCCCAGAGGGGATACTGCGTGGCCATCGCCCAGGTGAAGGCACTCGGCGAGTAGGCGGTGCCGGCGCCCGGGGTCTGCCAGTCGAGGACCAGCCCGATCGCGACGACGACGACCAAGCTGGCCGAGAAGCCCGCCTGGTTGATGATGCCGTTGGCGCTGGCGAGTCTCTCGGCCGGGTTGGACGTGCGGGCCAGGTCGAAGCCGACCATCGAGGCCGGCCCGCCGATGCCGATGACCTGGGTCAGCAGGACCAGCAGCCACAACGGCGCCGGACCCGGCCACACGAGCACCGCGGTCCACACCGCGACGATGGCCCACACGATGAGCAGCACCGTGGTCGACCGGTGCCACGGGTGCCGGCCGATGATCCAGCCGATCGTGGGGCCGCTGTAGACGATGGCGACCACCACCAGGCTGAGCAGCAGCGCCGCCTGCGTCTCGGACAGCCCCTCACCGCGGACCAGGAAGGGGAAGCCCCACAGCAGCGTCATGGCGGTGGCGCTGAACTGGGTGACGAAGTGCATCCAGAAGCCCAGCCGGGTGCCGGGCTGGGACCACGACGCCGCCAGGCTGGCGCGCACTGCGGCGAAAGTGAGCCGGGGGCCGCGTCGGGTCCGGCTGTCCGGGGAGTCGTGGACGACTACGGCGACCGCGGCGGCCACGACCACGCTGACCCCAGCGGCCACCAAGTAGGCGCGGGTCCAGCCGAGGTGACCCAGCGCCCAGGTCATCGGCGCCGCCGCACCGATCGCGCCCAGCTGCCCCAGGGTCCCCGACAGCGCTGTGAGCAGCGGGACCCGGCGGCCGGGGAACCAGCTGGCGACCAGCCGGAGCAGGCAGATCCAGGTCATCGCGTCGCCCATCCCGACGAAGAGCCGGGCCGTCAACGCCGCGCCGTAGGAGTCCGCCACGGCGAAGCCGGCCTGGGCCAGGGTGAGCAGGACTGCGCCGGTCAGCATCACGCTGCGCGGCCCGAATCGATCGACCAGGAGCCCCACCGGGATCTGCATCCCGGCATAGACCAGGAGCTGGAGCATCGTGAACGTGGCCAGCTGGGCAGCGGAGATGTCGAACCGCTCCGTCGCGGCCAGGCCGGCCACGGCGAGGGAGGACCGATGGAAGATGGCGAGCAGGTAGGCCGCGAGGGCGACACCCCAGACCAGCCATGCCCGCCTCACCGGGACAGGCTAGGCGCGGCGGACCGCGCTCCTCACTTCGTCGCCACCCCTCGCTCCGCTCGGGGAACTCCTCGCTCGTCGCAATCGCTCGAACTCGTTCCTCGCTCGGCGTTGCTCCTCACTTCGTCGCTTCGATCATCTGGCGGAGCTCCTTCTTGAGCTCGGAGATCTCGTCGCGCAGCCGGGCGGCGAGCTCGAACTGCAGCTCGGCGGCCGCGCCCTTCATCTGCTCGGTGAGGTCCTGGATGAGGTTGGCCAGGTCGGAGCTCGGCATCCCGGCGAGCTCGGCGGCATGACCGCCGATGTCGGCCCTGCGCAGCGCCGGAGTGGGCTGGCGGGCCTTGACCCCGCCCGCGCGGCCCTTGGCCGCGGTGCCCGCCCAGGTCTGGAGCAGCTCCTGGGTCGTCTCGTCCTCGCGGGCCAGCATCTCGGTGATGTCGGCGATCTTCTTGCGCAGCGGGGTCGGGTCGATGCCGCGCTCGGTGTTGTAGGCGACCTGCTTGGCGCGGCGCCGGTTGGTCTCGTCGATGGCCGAGGCCATCGACGGCGTGATCTTGTCGGCATACATGTGCACCTGGCCCGAGACGTTGCGGGCCGCGCGGCCGATCGTCTGGATCAGCGACTTGTCCGAGCGCAGGAAGCCCTCCTTGTCGGCGTCCAGGATCGACACCAGCGACACCTCGGGCAGGTCGAGACCCTCGCGGAGCAGGTTGATGCCCACCAGGACGTCGTACTCCCCCAGCCGCAGGTCGCGGAGCAGCTCGATCCGCTTGAGGGTGTCGACCTCGGAGTGCAGGTAGCGGGTGCGGATACCAGCGTCGAGGAGGTAGTCGGTGAGGTCCTCGGACATCTTCTTGGTGAGCGTGGTGACCAGGACCCGCTCGCTCTTCTCCGCTCGCGTGCGGATCTCGTGGATCAGGTCGTCGATCTGGCCCTTGGTGGGCTTGACCACGACCTCGGGGTCGATGAGCCCGGTGGGCCGGATGATCTGCTCGACGGTGTCGCCCTGGACCCGGTCGAGCTCGTAGGGGCCGGGGGTCGCGGACAGGTAGATGGTCTGCCCGATCCGGTCGACGAACTCCTCCCAGCGCAACGGCCGGTTGTCCATCGCGCTCGGCAGCCGGAAGCCGTGCTCGACCAGGTTGCGCTTGCGGGACATGTCGCCTTCGTACATCCCGCCGATCTGGGGCACCGTCACGTGGGACTCGTCGATGACGAGCACGAAGTCCTCGGGGAAGTAGTCGAGAAGGCAGTTGGGCGCCGAGCCGCGGGTCCGGCCGTCGATGTGCATCGAGTAGTTCTCGATCCCGGCGCACGAGCCGACCTGGCGCATCATCTCGATGTCGTAGGTCGTGCGCATCCGCAGCCGCTGGGCCTCGAGCATCTTGCCCTGGCGCTCGAAGGTGGCGAGCTGGTCCTCGAGCTCGAGCTCGATGCCCCGGATCGCCCGCTCCATCCGCTCCGGCCCGGCCACGTAGTGGGTGGCCGGGAAGATGTAGAGCTCGTCGTCCTCGGTGATGATCTCGCCGGTCACCGCGTGCAGAGACATCAGCCGCTCGATCTCGTCACCGAAGAACTCGATGCGGACCTGGTGCTCCTCGTAGACCGGGAACACCTCGAGGGTGTCGCCGCGAACCCGGAAGGTGCCGCGGGTGAAGCTCATGTCGTTGCGCGTGTATTGCATCTGCACGAGCTGACGGAGGATGCCGTCGCGGTCGTGCTCCTGGCCGACCTTGAGCCGGAGCATGCGGTCGACGTATTCCTGCGGGGTGCCGAGGCCGTAGATGCACGACACCGAGGCCACCACGATGGTGTCGCGCCGGGTCAGCAGCGAGTTGGTCGCCGAGTGCCGCAGCCGCTCGACCTCGTCGTTGACCGAGGAGTCCTTCTCGATGTAGGTGTCGGTCTGCGGGATGTAGGCCTCGGGCTGGTAGTAGTCGTAGTAGGAGACGAAGTATTCGACCGCGTTGTCCGGGAAGAGCTGGCGCAGCTCGTTGGCGAACTGGGCAGCCAGGGTCTTGTTGGGCTGCATGACCAGCATCGGGCGCTGGATCTGCTCGGCCACCCAGGCCACCGTCGCGGTCTTGCCGGTGCCGGTCGCGCCGAGCAGCACGACGTCCTGCTCGCCCGCCTGGATGCGCCTGGTGATCTCCTTGATCGCCGCCGGCTGGTCGCCCGACGGCTCGTACTCGGCCTGGACGTGGAACGGGGCCACGCGCCGCTTGAGATCGGTGACGGGACGCATGACAGCCAGCGTACGAGGCACCGCCGACAGCCCCCGTCTAGATTGACCGCGTGAGCGCCCACACCGTCGAGCAGGTGCTCCGGTGGCTGCGTCGCGCTCTGCTAGTGGTGTTCGGCGTCCCGATGGCGATCGGGATCGCGATGAGCCTGGTCGACTCCTACCGCCGCCGCGGCAAGAAGCCGAAGCCGTTCCCGGTCAGCGCGCCGGTGACGGTCCAGGTCGGTGACGGCGAGATCACGACCTACACCTTCGGGTCCGACCTGTTCACCGACATGCTCAGCGCGATCGACGGCGCCCGGAAGCGGATCCTGTTCGAGACCTACATCTGGAAGGGCGACGCGGTCGGTGAGCGGTTCAAGACCGCCCTCGCGGCAGCGGCGGACCGCGGCGTGGAGGTCTACTGCATCTACGACGGCTTCGCCAACCTGGTGGTGAGCCCGGCGTTCAAGCGGTTCCCGCCGTCGATGAAGGTGCTGCGCTACCCGATCTACGGCGCCGGCTGGCGCTTCTTCGACCTGCGCCGCTACGGCCGCGACCACCGCAAGATCCTGGTGGTCGACGACGAGGTCGGGTTCGTCGGCGGCTACAACGTCGGTTCGGCGTACGAGACGGAGTGGCGCGACACCCACGTGCGGGTCACCGGTCCCGCCGTCCTCGACCTGGTCCGGGCCTTCGCCGACATGTGGAACCTGCACCGGCGCCGGAAGCTGATGCCGAGCGAGCGGCCGCTGCTGCTCGAGGCGCCGCAGACCTGGGAGCCGAAGATCAGGTTCCAGCGCAACATCCCGCGGCTGTGGATGTTCCCCATCCGCGGGATGTACCTCGAGGCGGTCAACCGGGCCAGCAAGAACGTCTGGATCACCCAGGCCTACTTCCTCCCCGACTGGGACGTCGCCGAGGCGCTCCAGAACGCCGCCCGGCGTGGTGTCGACGTCCGCCTCCTGGTCCCGCTGAAGTCCAACCACGTGGTCGCCGACTGGATCTCGAGGGGCTACTACAGCCAGATGCTCGACGCGGGGGTGCGCATCTTCCGCTACAAGGACGCGATGGTGCACGCCAAGACCGCCACCGTCGACGGACTGTGGTCGACGGTCGGCACCGCCAACGTCGACCGGCTCAGCCTCCAGGGCAACTACGAGATCAACGTCGAGGTCATCGACCGGGACCTCGCCCAGGTGCTCGAGGAGATCTGGGCCGTTGACGAGTCGAACTGCATCGAGCTCACTCACGGCGAGTGGGAGGCCCGGGACCTGCACCGGCGCTTCACCGAGCTCGTCCTGCGGCCGCTGCGGCCGCTGCTCTGACCCCGCTAGCCCGAGGGTAGGTGGGTCGGCAGGGACATCCGCGGACCGCGCCGCGGACGGCGCAGCCCGCTCATCGCGACCAGCGCGGGGACCCGGCCGCGCTGGGGCCTCCATGGCTCCAGGTAGGCCTCGAGCTCGGCGTCGTCGAACGGGGTGCCGGTCAAGGCCCAGCCGACGTCCTTGGCCACGTGATAGTCGCCGAACGAGACGGCATCGGGATCGCCGAAGGCCCGCTGCCGGACCTCGGCGCTCGTCCACACCCCCACGCCGGGCAACGACCGGAGCCGCCGATCGGCCTCGTCGTGGGACAGGGTCGCGGTCCGCTCCAGGGAGTCGGCGACCTTGGCGACGGTGACCACCGTCCGGGAGCGTGCCGGGTCGATGTGCAGCCGCAGCCACTCCCACGACGGGATCGTCCGCAGTCGCTCCGGGGCCGGTTGGAGCCACACCTTCCGCTCCCGGCCCGGTCCGGGAGCCCGCTCACCGAACCGGTGCACCAGCGCCCGGAACCCGCCGAAGGCCTCCTTGCCGGTGACCTTCTGCTCGATGATGGCCGGCACCAGCGCCTCCATGACCAGGCCGGTGCGGCCGAGCCGAGCGTGCGGGTGCCGGCGCCACACCTCCTCGAGGACCGGGTGGCGCGGCTCGAACCCGGTCCAGTCGTCGTCCGCACCGAGCAGCGCCGGCACCGAGTCGAGCACCCAGGTCGCGCCCGGACCCCAGGCCTGGGCGAGCACGTCCCCCTCGCGCGGCCGCGCCCGGACGGCGAGCGTCGTCGGGCCCTCCGGCGTCCGGACGCCGCGCCACACGGTCCCGTCGTCGTCGACCCGGAACGTCGGGTCACCGCCCCCGCGGCGGTGCTGGCGGAGCGCGCCCAGGACCGAGCACGGCCAGTGCGGCCGCCACACCCGCTCCTGCATCGCCTCCACGCCGGGGACAATAGCCTCGCCCCATGACACTTCTGGTGCACGACGAGAACCGCGTCCGCACGCTGACCCTCGACCGGCCCGACGCGCTCAATGCGTTCAACGAGGCGCTGTACGACGCCACTGCCGACGCCCTGCTGGCGGCGGCCGACGACCCGGACGTCGCCGTGGTGCTCATCACCGGCAGCGGCCGCGGGTTCAGCGCCGGGACCGATCTGCTGGAGATGCACCGGATCGCCACCGACCCGGCGTTCGAGCGGGGCCGGCACGGCTTCCCCGGTCTCCTCGACGCCCTCGTCGCGTTCCCCAAGCCGCTGGTCGTGGCCGTCAACGGTGTGGGCCTCGGCATCGGCTGCACGATCCTCGGCTTCGCCGACCTGGCCTTCATGTCGACCACGGCTCGGCTCAAGTGCCCGTTCACCTCGCTCGGCGTCGCACCCGAGGCGGCGTCGTCCTATCTCATGCCCCTCCTCGTCGGCCGGCAGAACGCCGCGTGGCTGCTGCAGTCCTCGGAGTGGGTCTCCGCCTCCGAAGCACTCGAGATGGGCCTGGTCTGGCGCGTCTGCGAGCCCGACGACCTGCTGCAGGAGGCACGGCGGCACGCCGAAGTTCTGGCCGCCAAGCCGATCTCCAGCCTGGTCGCGGTGAAGCGGACCATGACCGCGCCGCTGCGCGCCGAGATCGAGGCGGCCCGCGAGCGCGAGAACGCGGCGTTCGCCGAGCTGATGGGCGGTCCGGCCAACCTCGAGGCGCTGGCCGCGTTCGCCGAGGGGCGCGAGCCGGACTTCTCCGGTCTCTAGGGTTGAAGCATGGCCTTCCTGCACAACGCGACCCTGGTCCCGACCAAGAAGCAGCTGCTCACGGCGTGGCTCCCCGACCAGCCCTGGTTCACCTCGGTCGAGTGGGACCCGGTCGGCAGCTTCCGGCTCGACGACCCGGACGGTGAGGTCGGGATGGAGGGCTTCCTCCTCGGCCGTGCGGATGGCGGCCTGTTCGTGCCGGTGACCTACCGCGGCGCCCCGCTCGAAGGCGCCGAGGAGCACCTGGTGGGCACGACCGAGCACTCCGCGCTCGGCACGCGCTGGGTCTACGACGCGTGGGGTGACCCGGTGTGGCGTGCGGCTGTGGCGGAGACGATCCGCTCGGGCGGGACCCAGGCGGTCGAGGAGAACGAGCAGGAGGACGGCCGCATCGTGCTGCGGGAGCCGTCGGCAACGGTCCGGGGCAGTGGCCCGGCCGCGGACGGCGTTCTGGCCGACGAGCTGGTGTTCACGCGCGTGCTGGGCGAGCCGCTCGACGCGCCACTGACGCTGACCGCCACCTGGGCGGGCGGGACGGCGGTCGTCGCGGGACTTCTCTGACAAACCCCGCAGCGCAGCAAGCACGTCCGCCGCTGCGAGCCAGGGAGCGAAGCGACCGAGGCGAGCGATGGCGAGCGCAGCGAGCGCGCCCGCGATCGGCCCCGCGACTGCGACCGACGGCGAAGCCGGCGAGCGGAGCGAGCGTCCGTCGCGGTCCGGGGCCGAAGCTCGCGGGGTATCAATCCGTGTCCGAGTGGTCCATCTCGAGCGGCGCCAGCTCGCCCAGCGACTCCGCGACCACGACCAGGTCGTCGCCGACCTGCAGCCGGAAGTCCTGGGGCGGGTTGAGGTTGGCGTGGCCGCCCCGGCTGATCGACAGCAGGGTGGCCCGGTGCTCGGCGCGGAGCTTCGCGGAGAGCTCGTCCACGCTCAGCCCGACGTAGTTGTCGGGCAGCGAGACTCGGTAGAGCTCCGAGCCCTCGCCGCCGGAGACGATGTCTGTCACCAGCTCGGCCAGCCCGGGGTAGAGCGAAGAGCGGGCCATCAGCCGGGAGACCAGCTGCGAGCTGACCACGATCTCGTCGGCCTCGGCGCGCTGGAAGTGCTCGAGGTGGGCGGGGTTGTTGGCCTCGACGACGGTGCGCACGTCGGGGGCGATCGACTCGATGGCCATCACGCACAGGATGGAGCGCATGTCGGCCTCGTTGGAGCCGTCGGCCGGGCAGACCACGGCCGCCATCGCCTCCTCGATGCCGGCCCGCCGGAGGTCGTCGGCCCGGGTGATGTCGCCGCTGACGAAGTAGACACCGTCGCCGGCCGGGTTCTTGTCCGAGTCGTGGATGACCACCACCTTGGTGGTGAACTCGTCCCCCTCGAGCTCGGTGACGAGCTCCCGTGCGGTGGAGTTCCACCCGCAGACGACGATGTGGTCGCGGAATCCCGCTGCACCCATGCCCATGCCCTCCTTGAGCAGGTATTCGATCAGGAACCCCACCAGCGCACCGGTGAGGGCCGCGACGATCGCGACGCCGAACAGGACCAGCAGCCAGCTGACGATGTAGCCGGCCGGGGAGCTGACCTGCGACGAGTCGCCGGCGCTCATCGAGGTCGTGACCGACCAGTAGAACCATCCCGCCAGCTCGGCGAAGAACTCGCCGGGCGTCTCCCACGCCTTGTCCGCCGCCTCGTTGTCGGCCGTCTGGCCGCGCTCGCTGAAGGTGACGATCAGCGAGGTCAGCAGCAGGAACCCGAACAGCGCGATGCCGACCCGGCCGAAGAACGCGCTGTCCATGCCCGACGTCATCCGCCGGAGGTGGAACGCCGCGCGACGCAGGACCGGTAGCGCGAAGAACACCCGGAAGCGCTTGGGGACCAGGGTCACGCGGGGGATCATCCCATCGAGTCAGCTGTTTGCGTATGACCCGGAAGGACCATGTGCCGTGTCGACCAGGTCGGGGCGGGCCTCGGCCAGGACGGCGTCCCGGTCCTCGGACAGCACGAAGCCTGCCGCGATCGCCTCGTCGACGGCCTGCTCGTAGGCTCCGAGGTAGTCCTCGGCGCTCGCGTAGAGCCAGCGGAGTACGTCGCCGCCGAGCGGCACGGTGCTGCCGAAGAGCTGGCAGATCACGGGCGCGTCCGGCTCGGTGTCGCCGCGCAGGACCCCCGTCGGGGCATCCACCGCCGGCGTGCGTACGCCGCCCCGCGCGTTGCCGACGTCGTCCACGGCGAAGGCGCCGTCCTGGACCGTCAGCCGGGCCGCTCTCGGTGCGGGGAGGCCGCCCCGTGCCCACCTGTCGAGGTGCCGAAGCGCCGCGCGGACGACGTAGGCCTGCTGTCCGGTGTTGACCGGGCGGGGGCAGCCGAGGAAGTCCTCGAAGTCGCCGATCTGGAACTTGTCAGCATGGGCCGTCCCGGCGACCTCCCACAGCCGGACCCGCTCCGAGTCGGGCTGGCGGGCCGGCAGGTACTGCAGCCGGCCGGTCAGGTCGGTCTCGGTCTGCACCATGATCACGGGAACGTCCAGGTCGTCGCGGATCGTCATCGGCGGGTCGGTGCGGAACTGCGCGATGTCGACGGCACACCCGGGCTCGCCCAGTGGCATGGTCGCGCCCCCGCGCGAGTGGATGAGGAACCCGTCGAAGAGCCCGGTGAGCGGCTGCACGCCGTTGGCGTAGGTCGTCAGGGCGTACGCCGACTGCGACTCCCCCACCGCCAGGACCGTCTCCACATCCAGGTCCCCCAGTGGTCCCGAGCCCTTGAGCGCGCCGGCCACCGTTGTGAAGATGCCGTAGCAGAAGGCGTCGCCCGGATGGACGAGCCCGGCATAGCGCGGGTCCGTCTTGAGCGGTTCCAGCCCGAGGTCGCCCACCGCCGCGGAGCCGCCCTCGACGCCGACGTACTGCGCCGAGACCCCCGCCCACACGTGGCCGCGCCGCACGATCTCGTCAGACAGGTAGGTCCAGTCGGGGGCGGCATCGGTTCCGCTGCTGACGTTGAGCCACTCCACGACCAACGTTCCGCTGAACGAGTCCGCTGACGCCGGGCGGCGGACCACGCACCGAGTGGCGAACGACGTCTCCCCGTCGACCTCCAGCAGCCAGCGCCCGTCGCTCGGGAGGTCGCCTCGGTAGGAGACGGCCCGGCCGCGGACGACGTACTCGGTCTCGGTCCAGCCGTGCGCGGCGAGGTCGGGGCCGGGGCGGGCGGCGACCAGGCTGGACGGTCCGGCCAGCGGCTCGAAAGTCGTCAGGGCTGCGACTTCCCGGCCTTGGCGATGGTGTCCTCGACGATCGAGTTGAGCCGGGCGCCGTTGGGCCAGCCGGCATAGTGGCACAGGAAGATCACGATCTCCCGCAGCTCCTCGTCCGACAGCTCGCCGTTGGCGTGGGCGGCGGGCACCTGGATGCCGAGCACGTCAGCTCCCCCGGTGCCCGACAGCAGCCCGATGAGCAGCAGCCGGCGGTCCCGGTCGGTCAGCCCTGGCCGGTTCCAGATGTCGGCGAAGAGGTGGTCGGCGGTGTAGCCGAAGAAGTCGCCACTCCCCCCGTTCACGGCGCCGCTCATGTCGAAGCCGTAGACCTGCTCCATCCGCTCCAGGCCGCTGCGGCGCCTGTCGGGCAGGTCGTCGAACTTGCTCATGCCTCGTCCACGGGTAGTCCCAGTCCCTTCGCCAGCCGGGCCCGCGCCTCGCGCGCGAGCGGTACGTCGACGCCCAGTGTGTCGGCCAGCTCGATCGCGAAGGAGAGGTCCTTCTCCCCCAGCGCCCGCACGTGGTCGAACACCCCGAACCAGAAGTCGTCCTCGGCCAGCGGCGCGGTCGTGTCCCGGTGCATGATCGCGCCCGGCCCGCCGGTGATGGCGTCGGTGTGCCGGACGACGTGGCCGAGCTCGACGAGGTCGAGCCCGGCGGCCTCGGCGAGGCGCTGCGCCTCGGTGGCCGCGGTGAAGGCGACGAAGTGCATCATGTTGCGGGCCAGCTTCATCTGGGTCCCCGCACCGATGGGCCCGGCGTGCACGACCCGGGAGCCCATCCGCTCCAGGACCGGCCGCGCCGCGGCGTACGCCGCCTCGGAGCCGCCCACCATGATCGCCAGCGTCCCGTCCGCCGCGCCCATCGCGCCGCCGCTGACCGGGGCGTCGACCACGAGCACGTCGTGGCGGGACGCGGTGACCTCGAGCTGCCTCGGTGTCTGCGGTGCGACGGTGGAGTGGACGACCACGACCAACCCCGGGCTCGCCGCGCCGAGGGCCTCGCCGAGCACCTCACGCACCTGGTCGTCGTCGCGCACCATCACGCAGAGGACGTCGACCTGGCCGGCCAGCTCGGCGACACTGTCGGCCGCGCGAGCCCCGGCGGCCACCAGCGCGGCGACCGGCTCCGACGCCACGTCGTAGACGACCAGGTCGCCCCTGGGCGCCAGTCGCTGGGCCATCGGCTTGCCGATGTTGCCCAGCCCGACGAACCCGACTTGTGTGGCAGCAGTCATGCGCGGAACGTCTGTCCGCCGTCGACCGCGAGGATCTGCCCGGTCACCCACGCCGCCTCGTCGGACAGCAGGAACAGGCAGGCACCGACCATGTCCTCGGGCTGGCCCATCCGCTTCAGCGCCAGGCCCTTCACCAGGTCCTGGGCAGCGTCGCCGGCCTGGGTGCGGGTCGCCTGGGTGTCGGTCGGCCCCGGAGCGATCGCGTTGACCCGGATGTTCATCCCGCCGAGCTCGTGGGCCAGCTGGTGGGTGAGGCCGTTGACGCCCACCTTGGCCAGGCCGTAGAAGCCGGAGTAGAGGTAGGCCGCCGTCGAGCTCTGGTTGACGATCGCCCCGCCGCCGCGCTTGCGCATCTCGGGGTAGCAGGCCCGGGTCATCACCAGCGCGCCGTCCATGTTGACCGACATGAACTTGCGGTAGTAGTCCCAGTCGACGCTGATCAGCAGGTCGAACTGCATGTCGCCGTAGATCGCGGCGTTGTTGACCAGCAGGTCGATCCCGCCGTACGCCGCCACGGTGGCCTCGACCATCGCGGCGGCCGACGCCGCCGAGGAGACGTCGGTGCGTACAAAGATCCCCTGGCCGCCGTCCGCCTCAACTTGCTTCACGACTTGACGTCCGGCTTCCTCGTTGAGGTCGGCCACCACGACCGACGCGCCTTCGGCGGCCAGCGCCCGCGCGTAGGCTTCGCCGATGCCCTGCGCGGCACCGGTGACGACCGCGACCTTGTTCTCGAATCGACTGCTCATGCGGGCTCAGCCACCGTCTTCGTCTCCAGGTACTCCTCGAAGCCGGCCACGCCCATCTCGCGACCGATCCCCGACTGCTTGTAGCCGCCGAACGGCGCGTCCGGGCTGAACCAGACGCCGCCGTTGACGGCGAGGGTGCCGGTGCGGATCCGCCGCGCCACGGCCTTGGCCCGCTCCAGGTCGCCCGAGTCGACCGACCCGGACAGCCCGTAGTCGGACTCGTTGGCGATCCGCACGGCGTCGTCGTCGCCGTCGTGCGGGATGACGACCAGCACCGGCCCGAAGATCTCCTCCTGGGCCAGGCGCGAGGAGTTGTCGAGCCCCGCCACCACCGTGGGCTCGACCCAGTAGCCGTCCTGGTCGATGACCTTGCCGCCGGTCGCGAACGTGCCGCCCTCCTCCTCGGCGAGCCGGAGATAGGACTCGACGCGGTCGCGCTGGGCCTGCGAGATCACCGGGCCGCAGATCGCGCCCGGGTCGGCCGGGTCCTTCGCGCCGATCGACTCCATCGTCGCCGCGGCGACCTGGACCGCCTCGTCGTACCTGTCCCGGGGCACGACGAGCCGCGTCGTGATCGCGCACCCCTGGCCGGCGTGGATACAGGCCGCGAACGCCGTGGCGCCGGCGACCGAGGCGACGTCGGCGTCGTCGAGGGCGATCGCCGCGGACTTGCCGCCGAGCTCGAGGAACACCTTCTTCAGCGTCGGCGCGGCCGCGGCCATGATCGCCCGGCCGGTCGCGGTGGAGCCGGTGAACGACACCATGTCGATCCGCGGGTCGGTGGCCAGGACCGAGGCGACCTCGTTGGACCGAGGCGTGACGACGTTGAGGACGCCGGGCGGGATGTCGGTCTCCTCGGCCACCAGCCGGCCGAGCTCGCACGCCAGCCACGGGGTGTCGGGCGCCGGCTTGAGGACGACCGTGCACCCTGCGGCCAGCGCGGGTCCGACCTTCGCGAGGTTGATCTGGGTCGGCACGTTCCACGGCGTGATCGCGGCGACCACGCCGACCGGCTCACGTAGGAGAGTGCGCCGGCTGGGGATGCCCATCGGAGCGGCGACCCCCAGGTCGGTCTCCCACTCGTAGGACTCCGCCAGGTCGGCGACCCAGGCCAGTCCCTCGACGGGCGAGTCGAAGCCGGCCGCGGTGATCATGAAGGCCGGCATCCCGACCTCGGCCGTGGTCAGCGCCTTGATCGCGTCGGCGTTGGCCACCAGTGCGGCGTGCAGCTGGCGCAGGCAGCGCACCCGGAGCCCGACGTCGGTGGACCAGACGGTCTCGTCGAAGGCGCGACGGGCGGCGGCGATCGCCGCGTCGACGTCCTCGACGGTGGCGTCAGGCGCTTGGCCGATCTCGGCGCCGGTGGCCGGATTCAGGATGGGGTAGGTCGCGCCGTTCCCGGCCGGTGTGAGCTTGCCGTCGATCAGGAGCAGGGGCGCGGCGGTCACGACGGCTTCTCCTGGGTGACGTAGTCGCCCGCCTCGACCGGTGGCGGCCAGACCGGCGAGGGGAGGTCGGCGTGCCGGTAGTGCCCGGGGACGTCGAGCCCGGTGACCGACATCCGCTTGAGCAGCGTGTCGGGGGCCTTGCCCGCCTCGATGATCTTCACGAACGTGTGCGCGGTCGACGGCATGTCGAACCAGTCGCGCTGCCACGCGAACTTGAGCTGACCCTCGTCCGCGCCGGAGGTCTGGCGCTCGACGCCGAACCACGAGCCGCCGATCCCGAGGATCTCGAACTCCGTGCCGGTGGTGTCGTCGATGATCCCGGACCGCTGCTTCCAGAAGCCCACGATCATGGCGTTCTTCTCGTCGATGACGGTCGCCTGGTAGTCGTAGTGCCAGCCGTCGAGACCGTCCATCTCGATGCCGATGGCGTAGTCGCGGATCTGGTCACGACCCACGGCCATGAAGTGCTCGTCGACGCTGTACATCCAGCCGTACGTCGCGTCCTCGGCGTACCACTCCGCCATCACCCGCCAGTCGCCCGACTTCTCGGCCCGCCGGTTGACCTCGAGCCAGGTGGCCCAGAACTCCTCGATCTCGTCCCTGGTGAGACTCATGCACTCTCCTCGGTTGCTTCGTCGATCGACAGGGCCATGGCGGGGCAGTAGCGGACAGCGGCCTCGACCTGGGGCCGCAGCGACTCGTCGGGGTGTTCCTGGAGCAGGGTCACCCGGTCGGCGACGTCGTCGAAGCCGAAGACGTCGGGGGCCTCGCCCTGGCACATCTGGTGGCCCTGGCAGAGGTCGAGGTCCGCGACCACGCGCATCAGCGGCGCCTGCGGTAGCGGACCCGGCACGGCTGCGCGAGCTGGATGACCATCTTGGAGGTGTCGTCGCGGTAGTCCTGCGACGGCTGAGCCATCTCGAACTCGTAGTCGCGCAGGATGACCGAGAAGATCGCCTTGAGCTGCATCATCGCGAAGGCGTTGCCCACGCAGCGGTGCTTGCCGGCACCGAACGGGATCCAGGTCCAGCGGTTCTGGAGGTCCTCCTGGCGCGGGTCGACGTAGCGGCCCGGGTCGAACAGGTCCGGCTGCGGGAAGTCCGCGGCGATCCGGTTGGAGACCCGCGGGCTGGCGGCGACCATCGTGCCCGGGGGGATCCGGTGACCGGCGAGCTCGATCTCCTCCTGCACCACCCGCAGCAGGATGATCAGCGGCGGGTGCAGCCGCAGGGTCTCCTTCAGGGCCGACTCCAGCCGCGGAATGGACCTGAGCGCCTGGAAGGATATCTCTGACCCATCGGCGTAGAGGTCGTCGAGCTCGGCGACGACGTCCTTCATGACCTCGGGGTGGCGCATCAGCTCGATCAGTGCCCAGGCGGCGGTTCCTGAGGAGGTGTGGTGGCCGGCGAACATCATCGAGATGAAGATCCCGGTGATGTAGTCCGCGCTCATGTCGATGGAGATGAGGACGTCGAGCAGGTCGCGGTCGTCCCGGGCGACCGTGCCGCGCTCCTTGCGCTTGTCGATGATGGCCTGGACGAGCTCGACCAGCCGCTCCCGGGCCGCGTCGCGCCGGTGGAACGACTCGATGTCGGCGTAGGGGTCGACGTAGGCGATGGCGTCGGTGCCCCGCTCGAGCTCGTGGTAGTGCAGGGCGAAGGACGCGTCGAGCTCCTCGCGGAACGGCTTGCCGATCAGGCAGCTGCTCGTGGTGTAGATCGTCAGCTCGGCGAACCAGTCCAGGAGGTCGATCTCCCCCTCGTCGCCCCACTGGTCGACCATCCGGCGGATCTCGGCCTCGATCGTCTGGGCGTGGCCCCGCATCATGTCGCCGCGCAGCGCCTGGTTCTTCAGCATCTGCTGACGCTCCTCGGGCGAGGCGTCGAAGACGACGCCCTTGCCGAAGATCGGGGTCATGAACGGGTAGGCCGCCGCCTGGTCGAGCGTCGAGTCGGGCGCCCGGAAGAACTGCTCGTTGGCCTCCGCGCCGCTGACCAGGACGACGTCGCGGTCGGCCAGCCGGAACCGGCCGATGTCACCGCACTCCTCGCGGACCCGGTGGAACAAGCCGATCGGGTCGACCCTCATCTCGGCGAGGTGCCCGTGCCCGTCGTCGGGGACGGCGTACGAGACTTCCGGGATCTCGCGCACGGTGGTTGAGGTGCGAGCGAAGCGAGCCTCGAAACCACCGTCACCGTTCACGCTCATCGATCCTCCAGCGGTGCTTCGGGGTTGACCTCGACGAGGCTCAGGTGGACGCCTCGCGGCGCGCTGACGACCGTGGTGATGGCGTCGGCGACCGCGGCGGGCTTCATGAAGTGGGGGTGCCGGGCCATCCCGAACCGCACCCACTGGGTGAGCACGAAGCCGGCCTCGTCGGCGTCCCAGTCCGAGCCCATCTCGCTCCACGTCGGCCCCGGGCGGACGATGCTGGCGCGGACGCCGGTGCCCTCGAGCTCCAGCTGGAGCGACTGGGCCAGACCCTCGAGGCCCCACTTGCCCGTCGAGTACGCCGCCATGAAGGGCCGGGGCCGGACCGCGGTGTCGGAGGAGACGAAGACGACGTCGCCGCGGCGGCGTTCGATCATCGCCGGGACGAACGCCCTCACCAGCCGGTGTGCCCCCACCACGGTCAGGTCGAGCTCGTCGGTGAACCGCTCGGAGCCGACCTCGACGATCGTGCCGGGAGCGACGACCCCGGCGTTGCTCACGACGACCTCGATGTCGCCGAGCTCGGCGTTGACCGCCTTGGCGAACGCCTCGACCGAGTCGGCGTCGGTGAGGTCGAGCGGGTGGGCGACCGCCTCGCCGCCGTCTGCGCGGATCCGGCCGGCGACGTCCTCGAGCCTGTCGGTGCGCCGTGCCCCCAGGGCGACCGGGAAGCCGGCCGCCGCCAGGCTCAGCGCGGTCGCGGCGCCGATGCCGGACGAGGCCCCGGTGACGACAGCGGGGCGGCGTTCGGGCTGGAAGTACTTCTGGCTCATCGCAGCTCGACCCGGGTCGGGACCGACGCGAAGCCGCGGACGTTGACCGAGTGGACGCGGACGCACGCCGCGTGGTCGACCTCGACGCCGCGGACCCGCTCGACCAATGCGGTCAGGGCCACGCGGGCCTCGAGCCGGGCCAGGTTGGCGCCGAGGCAGAAGTGCCGGCCGCCACCGAAGGACAGGATCTGGCCGAGCTCGTCCTGGTCCCTGGCGATGTCGTAGTCGTCCGGCCGGCTGAAGACCCGCTCGTCGCGGTTGGCCGAGCCCAGGCACAGCAGCAGCTTGGAGCCCTGCGGGGCGACGACGCCGTGGAGCTCGACGTCGCGCAGCAGGTAGCGGGCCAGCAGCTGGCTGGAGGTGTCGAAGCGCAGCGTCTCCTCGATCCACGGCGCGACCAGCTCCGGGTCCGGACCGTCGAACACGGTTGCCAGCTGCTCGGGATGGCGGGTGAGGTGGAACAGCGCGTGGCCGAGGAGCTTGGTGGTGGTCTCGTTGCCGGCCACGACCATCAGGAACAGGAACGCGATGACGTCCTCGTCGCTGAGCCGCTCGCCGTCCACCTCGGCTTGGATCAGCGCGCTGGTCAGGTCGTCGGTCGGCTGCCGGCGCCGCTGGTCGACCATGTCCTGGTAGTAGCCGACCAGCCACAGGGACGCCTCGGCGCCGGCCGGTGGCACATCGTAGACCCCGTCCTCCCGGTGGACCACGATGTCGGCCTGGCGGCGCACCTCCGCGCGGTCCTCCTCGGGGACGCCCATCATCTCCGAGATCACGTCCATGGGGAGCTTGCCGGCGAAGTCGGTGATCCAGTCGAAGCTGCCCATCTCGAGGCACTCGGCGAGGTAGCGGTCGGTGAGCTCCTGGATCCGCGGCAGCAGGTCGTGGACCCGGCGGGGGGTGAAGCCGCGCGACACCAGGGCGCGGAGCCGGTTCTGCCGGGGCGGGTCCATGCCGAGGATCGACATCACCTTGTGGGCGTCGGGACCCCAGGCCGACCTCTCGATGGCCACGCCCCACGAGTTGGAGTAGGTCGCGTCGCTCTTGACCGCCGTCGCGATGTCGGCGTGCCGGGTGAGCGCCCAGAGGTCGAGCTCCGGGTTGTGGTGCAGCGGCTCGTGCTCGCGCAGCCAGGCGTACGTCGGGTAGGGATCCTCCTGGAACGTGTAGTCGTAGGGGTCGAGCACGACCCGTTCGTGGGTGCCCAGGGTCGTCGTCATCCGTGGCCCTTCATCACCGTCGCGACCAGCGCGTCGAAGCGGGCCGCGAGGTCGTCGTAGGAGATCAGCCCCATGCCGGTCTGGAGGAGGGTGCCGATCTGAACCATGACCAGGGCGTCGACCAGGTCCTCGTGCCCGCTGGAGTCGCCCAGCGCGGCGCGGAACCTGGCGAACATGTCGAGACCGATCACCGTGCGGATCCGCTCGACGTCCGGGTCGGTGCCGAGCAGCGCGTGGTTGGCCGCCGCCGCGAGGTGCGGGGACTCGGCGAGGACGGCGGAGAGCTGGCGGGTCACCGACTGCACCCGCTCCAGCGGCGTGGTGCCGACGATCTCGACCGGGTGCTCGAGCAGCACCTTGCGCCAGAACAGCTCGGCGAACAGGTGGTTGCGCGAGGCGAAGTAGGTGTAGGCCGTGGCCGGTGAGACACCCGCGCGTCCGGCGACCGTGCGCACCGTGACCGACTCCGGCCCCACGGTGCGCAGCTCGTCGGCGGCGGCGGTCAGCAGCTTCTCCACGGTCTCGGCCTGCCGGGCGTTCAGCTCCTGCCGCGGCAGGGTGGACACTTGACTGGACACGTGTCCAGTTTGACCGAGAGTCCGACGTCAGGTCAAGAGTCGCCTGGCAGCCAGCCGGCCAGGATCCGGCCCAGCTCGGCGCGCAGGTCGGTGACCAGGCTGTGCGTCGCACCCTCGACGAGCCGTACGTCGGCCTGGGGTACCGCGGCGGCGAAACGGGCGCCCCATGCCTCGTTCTGGCGGCGCGTCTCCCCCGGCTCGGTCGCGAGCAGGAGGAGCGTCGGCGTCCCCGACGCGGCCACGCTGGGCCAGTCGTCGCTGCAACGACTCTGCACGAGCGCGAAGCGGGCCGCGGCTCCCGCCATCGGGTCGGTCCGGCTCACCAGGCGGTCGCCGTCCTCGACCATGGCCACCATCAGGTCGTCCATCAGCGGGTCCGAGTCGGCGATCTCGAGGACCTTGGCCAGCGCACCGCGGTCGGCGACCGACAGGGCCTCAGGAGCCTCGGCCAGCCAGTCCTCGAGAGTCCGCTCGAGCCGGTCGGCATGGACCTCCCCGTAGTCGAGGTGGCCGCTGTCGATCAGCACGAGCGCCGACACGTCGTCGGGCCGCAGGCCGTGCATCCGGAGCGCCACCGCGCCGCCGACACTGTGGCCGACGAGCGCCACCGGGGCCGGGCCCGCCTCGTCGACGACCTGCCACATCAGGTCGGCGAGCCGCGTGAGGTCGTAGTCCTCGGGCGCCACGGCCGGGCTCTCACCGAAGCCGGGAAGGTCAGGAGCAGCGATCCGCCACCCCGCCTCGACCAGCGGACCCACGGCGCAGCCGAACAGCGCACCGCTGGAGACGGGCCCGAGCGCATGCACGGCGAAGACCAGGCCCCTCCCCTCGCCCCACTCGCGGAGCATGACCCGGTGACCGACGTCCAGGGAGCGGCTGCGCACGCCGCAACTGTGGCATCAGGCGATGCCGAGCGCGAGGACGACCGCACCGGCGGTGAGGACCAGCGCCGGCAGCACCCGTCGGCGCGCCAGCGCCTCGTGCAGCACGGTCGCGCCGAGCAGCACGCCGATCGCGATGCTGAGCTCGCGCAGGGCGGCGACCGCGGCGAGGGCGCCACTGGTCTGGGCGAGCAGCACCAGCCCGTACGCCGCCAGCGAGACCGCTCCCCCGGTCAGGCCCCACGCGGCCTGCCTCCTGGCGATCGCCCAGACGCCGCGGCCGCGCTTGGCGACGGCGTAGACCGGCACGACCCAGGAGTGCAGGACGATCAGCCAGCCGGCGTACGACACGACCGGCGCGCCGCCGGACACTGCCAGTCCGTCGACCACCGTGTAGCCGGCGATCGCCACGCCGGTGGCGAGCGCGGTGGCGATGCCCCGCCGGTCGACACTCGTCAGGGCGGGCCCCACGAACGTGACGCCGAGCAGGCCGGCGACCACCAGCGCCGTGCCGACGACCACGCCGGGGCCCAGAGGTGAACGGGGCAGCACCACCGAGGCGACTGCGACCAGGGCGACCCCGGTGCCGCGGGACAGCGGGTAGGCCCGGCTGAGGTCGGCGACCTGGTAGCTCGCCATCAGGAGCAGGACGTAGGCCGTGTGCAGCGCCGCGGAGAGCGCCGCGAACCAGAAGTAGTGCCAGCCCACAGGTTCGCCCACGACGATGAGGGCGGCGCCGAGGACCAGCGTCGACGTGCAGATCAGCGCGAACCCGACCAGCCGGTCCTCGGCCGCGTGCGCGATCGCGTTCCACCCCGCGTGCAGGACCGCGGCCGCGAGCACGAGCAGGACGACGAGCGGTCCGGGGTCGAGATGCACTGTCGGTCCTGTCGGGTTGACTGGCCCCTATGTTGCTCGCCGACGTGGTGGCCACCTCGCAGGCGGTGGCCGCGACACGCTCGCGCAAGGCCAAGGTGGCCGCGCTCGCGGAGACCCTGGCACGGGCGGGCGCCGAGGTCGAGACCGTCACGTCCTACCTGGCCGGCGTCCTGCGCCAGCGCCGCACGGGTGTGGGGTGGCGCTCGGTCGGCTCGCTGCCCGCCGCTGCGTCGTCGGCCACCCTGACCGTCAGTGAGGTCCACGACGCGTTCGAGCACATCGCCGGGCTGGCCGGCCCAGGCTCGCAGGCGGCGCGCGCCGCGGCGCTGGCCGAGCTGTTCGGCCGGGCGACCGCCGACGAGCAGCAGTGGCTGCGGCAGGCGGTCAGCGGCGCCGTGCTGCAGGGCGCCTCCGACGCCCTGGTCCAGGAGGGGCTGGCCGCCGCGGGCGACGTACCACTGGCTGCCGTACGCCGGGCCGCGATGATGGCCGGCTCGACGGTCGCCGTCGCCTCCGCCGCGCTGAACGGCGGCGAGGAGGCCCTGGCGGCGTACGTGCTCGAGGTCGGCCGGCCCGTGCTGCCGATGCTCGCCTCCAGCGCCACGTCGGTCGAGGCCGCGATGGCCAAGGCCGGCGGAGGTGCGGTCGCGGTCGACACCAAGCTCGACGGGATCCGCATCCAGGTGCACCGGCGGGGCTCGGAGGTCATCGTGGCCACGCGGTCCTTGGACGTGATCACCGACCGGCTCCCGGAGGTCGTCGCGGTGGCGCTGTCCCTGCCCGCCGAGCGGTTCGTCCTCGACGGCGAGGTGCTCGCCCTCGACGACGCCGGCCGCCCCCGGCCGTTCCAGGAGACCGCATCGCGCACCGCGATGGCATCGCTGCCCGGCGGCGTCCACCTGACGCCCTACTTCTTCGATCTGCTTCACCTCGAGGGCGCCGACTACGTCGACTCCCCCGGTCACGAGCGGCTGGCGGCCCTCGACGCCCTCGTGCCCGAGGAGCACCGGATCGCGCGGCTGGTGACCGACGACGCGGCCGCCGCCGAGAGCTTCGTGGCCGACGTCCTCGCGCGCGGCCACGAGGGTGTCGTGGTCAAGGACCTCGGCGCCACCTACGACGCCGGGCGGCGCGGCTCATCATGGGTCAAGGTCAAGCCGGTGCACACCCTCGACCTCGTGGTGCTCGCTGTCGAGTGGGGCTCGGGCCGCCGCAGGGGCTGGTTGTCCAACATCCACCTCGGTGCCCGAGACGACTCCTCCGAGACCGGGTTCGTCATGCTCGGCAAGACGTTCAAGGGCATGACCGACGAGATGCTGGCCTGGCAGACCGAGCGCTTCACCGAGCTGGCGATCGGCCCGGCCGACGGCTCGACGTACGTCGTGCCGGTGCGCCCCGAGCAGGTCGTCGAGATCGCCTTCGACGGCCTCCAGCGCTCCACCCGCTACCCCGGCGGCCTGGCGCTGCGGTTCGCCCGGGTCGTCCGCTACCGAGACGACAAGAACGCCGCCGAGGCGGACACGATCGAGACGGTGCGGGCGATCGCCGCTCCTTGACACCCGTCACACTTGTATAACTCGGAGTTGCACAGCGTTTACCCTGGTCAGGTGACCATCCGCGCTCCCGAGGAACGGCGCCGCACGGCCGCCGCGGCCCGGCGCCGCGAGCGCGAGAAGGAGATCATCGCCGCGACGCGGTCGCTCTTCGACGCCAACGGCGTCCGGGAGGCGCAGATCGACCAGATCGCTGACGCCGTCGGGATCAACCGGGCGATCGTCTACCGGCACTTCTCCGGCAAGGAGGAGCTGTTCGCCCTCGTGCTGGCGGACTACCTCGACGAGTTGCGCGCCGCGATGGTCACCGCCGACGAGGGCGACCCGGACCCCACCGCCCGGCTCGAGCGCCTGGTCGGCGCGTTCGTCGACTATGGCGTGGCGCACCCCGCGTTCATCGACTGCGCACAGGCCCTGATGCGCCGTCGCGGGGACGAACTGCTCGAGGAGATCTCCGAGACGGCCCTCTTCCGTCTCGGCCGCGGCATCTCCGGCTGCCTCGCTGTCCTCCAAGCCGCGCTGCAGGCCGGCGTGGACGCCGGCGCCTTCCGGGTCGAGAACCCCACGCTCCTCGCCAACACCCTCTACGCCAGCGGCCTCGGCGCCCTCCAGCTGGCCCGGGTGGGCATCCTGGTCACCGAGTCATCGCCCGGCATCCCGACGGTCGGCGAGGTCTCTCCCGAGCAGGTCCGCGCCTACCTGGTCGACTCGGCGTTGGCGCTCGTCACGCGGTAGGCGGCGGATTCCCCTCCCGCCGCGGGAGCGCGCTCAGGCCCGCTCGAGGATGGCGGTCACGCCCTGGCCGCCGGCGGCGCAGATCGAGATGAGGCCACGACCCGTGCCGCCCTCGGAGCTCGCCAGCAGCTTGGCCAGGACCGGGACGATCCGGCCGCCGGTGGCGGCGAACGGGTGGCCGGCAGCCAGTGACGATCCGTTGACGTTGAGCTTCGACCGGTCGATGGCGCCGAGCGGGGCGTCGAGGCCGAGGCGCTCCTTGCAGAACACCGGGTCGTCCCAGGCCTTGAGGGTGGCCAGCACCTGTGAAGCGAACGCCTCGTGGATCTCGTAGTAGTCGAAGTCCTGCAGCGACAGGCCCTCGCGCTCCAGCATCCTCGCCATGGCGTACGCCGGGGCCATCAGCAGGCCCTCGCCGCCGTGCACGTAGTCGACGGCCGCCGTCTCGTACGCGGTCAGGTAGGCCAGCGCCGGAAGATCGTGAGCAGCGGCCCACTCCTCCGAGGCGAGCAGCACCACCGAGGCACCGTCGGTCAGCGGCGTGGAGTTGCCGGCGGTCATCGTGGCCGCCTCGCCCTTGCCGAAGACCGGCTTGAGCTTGGCGAGCTTCTCGACCGAGGAGTCCGGGCGCAGGTTGTTGTCGCGGTCGACACCGCGGAACGGCGTGATCAGGTCGTCGTTGAAGCCGGCGTCGTACGCCGCGGCGAGGTGCTGGTGGGACAGCGCGGCGAGCTCGTCCTGCTCCTCGCGGCCGACCTGCCACTCCAGCGCCGTCAGCGCCGCGTGGTCGCCCATCGACAGGCCGGTGCGCGGCTCGCCGTTCTGGGGGATGGCCAGGCCGATGTCGCCGGGCCGGATGGCGGCCAGCGCCTTGAGCCGCCCGGCCGTGTCGCGGGCGGAGTTGACCTTGAGCAGCTTCTTGCGGAGCTTCTCGGAGATGGCGACCGGCGCGTCGGAGGTGGTGTCCGTGCCGCCGGCGAGGCCGACCTCGATCTGGCCGAGGGCGATCTTGTTGGCGACCTGGATCGCCGCCTGGAGGCCGGTGCCGCACGCCTGCTGGATGTCGGTCGCGGGTGTCTCGGGCGAGAGCTTGGAGCCCAGGACCGACTCGCGGGCGAGGTTGAAGTCGCGCGAGTGCTTGAGCACCGCTCCGGCGACGACCTCGCCGAGCCGCTCGCCCTCGAGGCCGAAGCGAGTGACGGCGCCGTCGATGGCGGCGGTGAGCATGTCCTGGTTGGACGCGGTCGCGTAGACCGAGTTGGAGCGGGCGAACGGGATGCGGTTGCCGCCGAGGACGGCCACGCGTCGGGTCTTGCCGGAGGAAAGGGACATGCGAGCAATACTGACCGGTAACCCTGATGACACAAAGGTGATGAGGGCGACGTCACGAAAAGTGGACTCGGAGTTACACAACCAGTTGCAATAGGGCCATGAGTGACAAGCCCAGCGACTTCTACCAGGCCTTCACCTCCTCTGCGGTCGGGAGGTTCCTCGCCTCCAACCTGGGCCTCCCCCAGCCGACGAAGCTGGAGCGATACACACCCGGTGCACCGCTCGTCGACGGCAAGGTCGTGGTCGGCGGCCGGGGTCGCCTGGCCGAGTCGCTCCCCGGAATCCTCGAGGTGCTGGGCATCGAGAGCACCGACCACGTCAACGCCACCGCGACCGAGAGTGCGAGGTTCAAGGGCCTGGTCTTCGACGCCACCGGCATCACGACCTCGGCCGAGCTCAGCGGCCTGCGCGACTTCTTCACCCCACTGATGCGCAGCCTCGCGACCTGCCCGCGCGCGGTCGTCATCGGCACCCCGCCCGAGCTGCTCGAGGGTGAGGCCCGGGTCGCGCAGCGCGCGCTCGAGGGCTTCACCCGCAGCCTGGGCAAGGAGATCGGCCGCGGTGGCACCTCGCAGCTCGTCTACGTCGCCGAGGGCGCCGAGGGCGCGGTCACGAGCACGCTCGGCTTCCTCCTCTCCCCCAAGTCGGCCTACGTCTCGGGCCAGGTGATCCGGATCGGTGCCCACGGCGGCAAGGACGCCGGCCCGGTCGACGACTGGCAGGCGCCCCTGGCCGGCAAGGTCGCGCTGGTCACCGGCGCGAGCCGCGGCATCGGTGAGCAGATCGCCCGGGTGCTGCACCGCGACGGCGCCACCGTGGTGGGTGTCGACGTCCCGCAGCTCGCCAGTGACCTGCAGGCGCTGATGAAGGAGCTCGACGGCGACTGGATCGCCCTCGACATCACCGCCAAGGACGCGCCGCAGCGGATCGCCCACCACCTCCAGGAGAAGCACGGCGGGGTCGACGTGGTCGTGCACAACGCCGGCATCACCCGCGACAAGAAGCTCGCCAACATGGCCGAGGACCGCTGGGACTCGGTCATCGCGGTCAACCTCACCGCCCCCGAGAGGATCACCCGTGAGCTGCTCGACCAGAAGGTCATCCACGAGCACGGCTCGGTGATCGGGGTGGCCTCGATCGCGGGCATCGCCGGCAACGTCGGTCAGACCAACTACGCCGCCTCCAAGGCCGGCGTGATCGGCCTGGTCGACTCCCTCGCCGACGACCTGCCCGACGGCATCACGATCAACGCGGTCGCGCCCGGCTTCATCATCACCCAGATGACCGACGCGGTGCCGTTCGCCACCCGCGAGGTCGGCCAGCGCCTCAACGCGATGGCCCAGGGCGGGCTGCCGGTCGACGTCGCCGAGACGATCGCCTGGTACGCCAACCCGGCGTCGTCGGCCGTCAACGGCAACGTGGTCCGCGTCTGCGGCCAGATGATGCTGGGGGCGTAGCCGTGCCGGAGCTGCCACTACTACTCAAGGCCGCACTGCCGTCGGTCCCCGGCGTCAACCAGCTGCCCGGGATCCGCAAGACCAAGGGCGACCTCACGGGACTCGAGCGCAGCCGCGCAGGAGTGACGGCCGAGCGCGAGCACGTCGACCGCTACGCCGCGGTCTGCGGGTTCCCGGCCAAGGACACCGTCCCGCTGCCCTACCCGCACCTGCTCGCCTTCGAGCTGCAGATGGGGATCATGACCGACCCCGGCTTCCCGGCGCCGGCCATCGGCACCGTGCACCTCGAGAACTCGATCACCCAGCACCGCCCGGTGGGGATCGGCGAGACCGTCGACGTGGCCGCGAGCGTCGGCCCGGCCCGCCCGCACCCCAAGGGGACGGTCTACGACTTCGTCACCGTCGTGACCGCCGGTGACGAGACGGTCTGGGAGGAGACGTCGTCCTACCTCCGGCGGGGCAAGGGCGACGACGCCGCACCGTCCGGCACGGTCTTCCCGGACGCCGAGCCGCACGGCATCGTGTGGAAGCTGCCGGCCAATCTCGGCCGCACGTACGCCGCGGTCTCGGGCGACCGCAACCCGATCCACCTCTACGCGATCACCGCGAAGGCCCTGGGCTTCCCGCGCCAGATCGCGCACGGGATGTGGACGATGGCCCGCTGCGTCGCCGCGCTGGAGAACCGCATCCCCGACGCGGCCACGGTCGAGGTCGCGTTCAAGCGACCGGTGCTGCTGCCGGGCACGGTCCAGTTCGGGTCGACAACGCTGGCCGACGGTTTCGCGTTCAACCTGACCAGCCCGAAGGACGGTTCCCCGCACCTGGTGGGGCGGACCACCAACAGGTAGCCGCTACCGGCCGTTGCCGAACCGCACTCGGACGACCTTGGCCTTGCCCTTCTTGGTCGGCGTCGTGGCCTTCCGCATGGCGAAGGACCCGGTGTCAGGGTCCCAGATGCCCAGGTCGGTGGTCCCGTTCGCGTCCCAGTCGCCGCACACGGGCACGTCGCCGGGCTCGCCGAGTCCGATCTGGGAGAGCCACTCCATGCCGGTGTCGTCGACCTGGCGCAGGGTGAAGGTGGCGGTGGCGGAGTCGTAGACGCCGAGGTCGGTGTCCCCGTCACCGTCCCAGTCACCGGTCACCGGCAGGTCGTCGCTGTCGCCGAGCCGGACCTTGGTCACGGTCCCGTCGGCGGCCCGCAGGCGGAACAGGTTCGAGGTGGCCCGCCGGGTGCCGACGTCCCAGATCCCGTCGCCGTCCCAGTCACCCACGATGGCCAGGTCCGCACGGCCGCCGAACTTGATCTCGGTGACGTTGCGCCCCGCCTTGAGCTTGAACGTCTTCGAGTCGGGGTTGCGGATTCCCGGGTTGGCCTTGCCGTTGCCGTCCCAGTCACCGAGCACCGGCTGGTCCGACGACGTCCCCATCGGGATGACCTTCTCCGCCTTGGGTTCGCGACGGACGTAGAACGCCGGCGTGTTGGTGCGGCGGAAGACGACCAGGTCGGCGCGCTTGTTGCCGACCACGTTGCCGGCCAGCGGGACGTCCGGGATCGAGATGTCGCCGCAGTTCTCCGAGGCCTGCGCGGTGCCGTAGACGTAGCGGGCGCCGTGGAACCACGAGTCGACGACCGAGCTGCCCTTGCGCTGCTCGTAGTGCAGGTGCGCGCCGTAGGAGTTGCCGGTGTTGCCGAGGGTGCCGACCTGCGTGCCGGCCGAGACGGCCTGCCCCACGGTCACGGTCACCGAGTCCAGGTGCGCGTAGAGGGTGTTCTCGTCGTTGCCGTGGTCGATGACGACGAACTGGCCGTACGACGGCCGCTTCCTGCCGGTCACCGCAGTGGTGACCACCCCCGCCGCGGATGCGACGACCGGGTCACCGAAGTCGTCGGCGCGGTTGAAGTCGACGGCGCGCGTGCTGGGGCTGTGGCTGGAGCGGGTGGTGCCGGTCCACGCCTCGCCGCAGGGGAACGGCATCTCGTAGGCCGTCACCGGCTGGGCGGTCGGCTTCTTGGAGGTGTCGAGGTCGGTGGTGATGACCTCGCCGTCGTAGGAACCGTCCAGCTCGTCGCCGGGACCCTGCTGCGGGCCCTTGGGGTCGTTCTGGCCCTTGGGGCCCTTGGGGTCCTTGGGGTCCTTGGGGTCGTTCTGGGTGGGTGACTTGGGCGGCAGGCCGGTCCCCCAGGTGAAGCTGCCGTTGCCGTTGCCGCCACCGTTGTTGCCGCCGTTGTCGTCGCCGTACGCCGAGGCGGCCAGCGGTCCGGCTGCGACGACCAGCGCGACCGTCGAGGCGACGATCGCGGGCGGCAGCGGGCGGCGGGGCATCGATGGTCTCCCTGGGGCCTGGGTGGGGTCGGGGGGACCTCAAGTGAAGCCTCACCAGCCCCCTCACGTCCGGGGAATGGTGAGAAATCCCCCGAAAGGAGACGCGTGTCATGTTGACATCGCGTGTATCCCCTGTGGATTTCCACGGATCCGCGCGGCTCTGTCTAGACGGGTCAGCTGAGGCCGGGGCCGGTGCTGCGGTCCCGCCGCCGGCGGATCAGACCCTCCTGCGCCACCGTGGAGACGAGCACCCCGTCCTCGGTGAAGACCCGGCCCAGCGAGAGCCCGCGACCACCGAACGCGCGCGGCGACCACTGGTCGTAGAGCCACCACTCGTCGGCACGGAACGGCTGGTGGAACCAGATCGTGTGGTCCAGCGACGCCATCTGGGTGGCGGCCGGGTTGGCGTCGTGCGCGGCGAGTGAGGCGCCCAGCAGGCTGATGTCGCTGGCGTAGGTGAACGCCGCGAGGTGCTCCACCGGGTCGTCGGAGAGACCGGGCTTGATCCGGATCCACATCCGGGCCTGGGCGGGGTGCTGCGGGTCGGGCGGCAGCCCGTGCCGGGAGTTGCCCAGGAACCGGACCTGGATCGCACCCCACTCCTTGCCGAGCGCGTCCGCCTCGTCGTTGCCGCGGTCGCGCATCAGGTCCACCAGGTCGAAGCCCTCGTCGGTGCCGCCGACCTCCGGCATCGCGTCCTGGTGGTCGTAGCCGTCCTCGACGCGCTGGAAGTTGACCGTCTGGTAGTAGATCGGCCGGCCGTGCTGGCGCGCCATCACCCGCCGCGTGAGGAACGAACGACCGTCCCGGATCCGCTCGACCTCGTAGAGGATCGGCACGGAGTAGTCGCCCGGCAGGAGGAAGTAGGAGTGGAACGAGTGGACCTGGAACTCCGGGTCCACGCTCCGGACCGCCGCCACCAGCGCCTGCGCCGCCACCTGACCGCCGTAGACGCGCGGTCGCGGCGAGTCCGGCTGGCTGCCCCGGTAGAGGTCGACGTCCAGGTCCTCGAGGTCGAGCAGCGCGACCAGGTCGCGGACGTAGGGGTCCGCCTCGGCGACGTCAGGCACGGAGCTCACAGGTCAGGCCTTCCAGGATCACCCTCGGTGCCGTCGAGCCCGGCCAGGAACTGCTCGAACTGGCGGCCGATCTCCTCCCCGGTCGGGAGCGGCTGGTCGTCGGCCAGGAGGTTGGACCCGGCCTCCTCGGCCTGCTCGAAGGCGTCGTACTGCCGCTCGAGCGCCTCGACGACCTCGCCCACCTCCTCGTTGGCGGACAGGTAGCGGGCGATCTCCTCCTCCCGCTCCTCGGCCAGCGCGCGCAGGTCGGTGAGGTCGATGGTGAGCCGGCCGGCCAGCTCGACGCGCTCGAGCAGCACCGCCGAGGCCTGTGGGTAGTCGAGCTGGGCCAGGTAGTGCGGGATGTGTGCGACGAAGCCCATCATGGCGTGGCCCCACTCCCCCAGCCTGATCTCGAGCAGCGACTGGGCACTGCTCGGGATGCGCAGCTCGCCGCGCCACGGGCTCAAGCCCGGCACCAGCTCCTTGCGGTTGGCGTGGGGGGTGATCGCGATCGGCCTCGTGTGCGGCACCGCCATCGGCACCGAGCCCATGGAGACCACCCGGGTCACGCGCAGTCGCTCGACCACCTCGCGCACCGCACGGGCGAACGCCTCCCAGCGGTTGTCGGGCTCAGGTCCGTGGAGCAGGAGGAACGGCGTCCCGCCGCTGTCGCGCAGCAGGCGTACCAGCAGCCGCGGGGCGTCGTAGCCCTCGTAGTGGTCCTGGACGAAGGACATCGCCGGGCGGCGGGCCCGGTAGTCGTGGAGCTGGTCGACGTCGAACGTCGCCACGACGGGCCCGTCACCGCTCTGCTCGACCAGGTGGGTGGCCGCGTGCGCCGCTGCGTTGCCGGCGTCGAGGAACCCGTCGAGCACCAGCACCATGGTCAGCTCGCCGGACCCCCAGGCGTCGCCCAGCTCGGGCACGTCGTCGACGATGTGCACGAGGCGTGGTTTGGACACCCGCCCACGATAGGGGCCGGTCTCAGAACCCGCTCAGACGCCCCAGAGCGAGGCGACGTGTCTCACGTCGGTCCCGCAGCAGCCGCCGAGGATCCGCAGGGACGGCAGCCGGTCGCGCAGCGACTCGACGTCACCGCGCAGCTCGACGGGGTCGCCCTCGTCGAGCTCCTCGGCCTCGTCGAGCTCGGCGTGCGAGAGCCGGGAGGCGTTGGGCCGGACGACGACCAGTCGCTCACGCCACGGGCCGTCGGTGAGCCCGGGCTCGACGTGCTCGGGATGCGCACAGTTGACCCCGAACCAGTCGGGCGCCCCGGCTTCGTCGACGGTGGACACGGCCACGTCGAGCGGTGTGCCGTCGGGCAGCCGCCCGTCGGTCTCGACGGTGAACATGATCACGGCAGGCAGCCCGACCGCGCGGGCCGCGGTCGCGACGCCCAACGCCTCGGCGACGGAGGTCATGGTCATCGCAGTCGCCACGTCAGCACCTCCGGCCTTGAGCGCCGCGATCTGCGGGGAGTGGTAGTCCGCGTAGTCGTCCGAGCTGCCGGCGGTCTCGGCGACGTAGCCGTCACCGCGCGGTCCGACGTTGCCCGACACGACCACGCCGGCATCGTGCAGGTCCGTGTGGGAGTCCCTGACCCGGTGAAGGAGATCGACGGCCGAGCGGTTCACGGCGTGGAGCGCCGAGGCGTCGTAGCCGAGATCGGCGGCCCAGTCGGGGTTGGCTCGCCACGTCGGCGTCTCCAGGACCAGCCCGGCACCGGCACGCCGGGCCACCTCGGCGTAGCCGTCGTAGTAGTCCGTCAGCACGGACCTGCCGTCCGCGGTGCCCAGGAGCGGGAAGGACGCGAACTCGGGCAGGTCGATGCCGCGGTTGAAGATCAGGTCGGTCTCGAGGCCGCCGTCGGTGACGTAGTGGCCGGTGTCGTAGATGCGGGTCATGCGGACACTCCAAGAGTCGTAACAGACTGAACAGTCTGCATCAAACCAGACTGAATGGTCTGGTACAACTGTTTTGTGCCCCGCGACGGAACCGCCACCCGAGATCGCATCCTCGACGCAGCCCAGAAGCTGGTCATCGACCACGGCTTCGCGGCCACCTCGGTCGACCGGGTGCTGGAGGCATCGGCCACGTCCAAGGGTGCGTTCTTCCACCACTTCCCCGCCAAGGTCGACCTGGGGCGCGCGCTGGTGGACCGGTATGCCGCAGCGGACATCGCCCACCTCGAGCAGGCCCTCGAGGCCACCGCTCACGTGGACGACCCCGTCGAGCGAGCCGTGGCCTTCGTCCGGTTCTTCGAGGACACCGCCGACGACCTGATGGCCGAGCAGTCCAGCTGCCTCTACATCTCGGTGCTCATCGAGCGCGACCTGGCGGGCGACGACACCGGTGGCCCGATCCGCACCGCCATCGTCGCCTGGCGAGAGGGCTACGCCGAGCTCCTGCGGGCCGCCCTCGATGACCGGGCCGACACCGTGGACGTCCTGGCCCTGGCCGACCACCTGTTCGTCACCTTCGAGGGTGCGTTCCTGCTCTGCCGCTCCACCGGCGACCCGGGCCACATGCGCCGCCAGCTCGCCGCCTACCGCCGGCTGGTCGAGGCGCTCCTGCGCCGTTGACCCGAGGTCTCAGCCCGCCTGGTCCGGCGGCACCGCCGAGGGCTGCTCCGCCGGCAGGTCCGTGGGAACGCCGGTGGGCTGAGCGGTCGGCGTCGGCTCGGGCGTCGGCTCCGGTTCCGGCGCGTCGTACGTCGTGAGGATGAGCTTGCCCGCCTTGCGGGCCAAGGTGCGCACGTTGAGCCCGAGCTGGGCGAGCAGGACCTCGTCGGGGTCGGCGTCCTCCTGGTCGAGGGCGTCCAGGAGCTGCCAGAGCGTGACCTCGCCATAGCTGGCCGCGAGGTACTCGCAGGCGAACCACGCGATGCCGTAGTTGGCCGACGCGCGCCCGGGGGTGCCGGCGTCGTTGAACGCGTCGTCGGGCGGCATCTCGGTCACCCCCGCGCGGGCCGCGTCGATGGCGGCCCCCGAGATGGTGCGCCTCTCCGGCGGCAGCGACTGGACCGAGACATACTCGGCGAGGCCCTCGCTCAGCCAGACCGGCGCACGGTCGTCGGCCTCGCCGATCGCGACGTGGGTGAGCTCGTGCCGGACCAGCCGGTCGCGGGCCCGGCCGGCCTCGTCCAGCATCCGTGGGTGCAGCACGAAACGGGTGCCCACCAGCTCCGCACCGCCCTCGCCATCGGCACCGTCAGGAGAGGCGAAGACCGGGAAGGCCACACCGTCCAGGATCGTCGGGTCCCCGCCGGGCAGTCCGGGCAGCGTCGCGAGGAAGGCGGTGTTGGAGAGGGCGTAGACGACGACCGACTGGGTCCACGACGAGGGCACGACGCCCGCCACCTCGGCGATGCCCCGCTGGACCGAGGCGAGCAGCTTGGCGGAGGCCCGGACGCTGCCCGAGTCGAAGATCCCGAGCACCCCGGTGTCGCGGACCGCGACGATCTCGCCGTCGTCCCAGGGCTGCGGCTGGACCTCGTTGTCCACCTCCCACTGCGGGTCGGTGACCGAGGCCAGCCGGTAGCGACCCGGTTCTGTGCCGGGAGTGAACCGGAACCGGTCCCGGGAGCGGACCGGCGCCGTGTCGAAGCCGTCGAGCTGGAGGGACAGCTCGACGACGACCCAGTAGTCCTCTCCGTCGCGAACCAGACCGGCCGGGTCGACCGAGTAGTCGAACGCCGCCAACGGCAGCTGGCTGAGGTTCGCGAAGTAGGTGCGTTGCTGGTCCCGGAGCCCGGGATCGGCCTGGTCGCCGTTGGCCAGGCCGGCCAGGAAGCGCCGTTCGTCGCCACGGCGTACGGCGTCGGCACGGCGGTCGAGCGCCGACTCGATGCCCGCGAGCGCGTCCGGCGGGGCCTCGGTGATCGTGACCCCGGACGGAGAGGACGACGACTCGTCCGGGCCGTCGGGGTCGTCGGAGAACAGCGAGCAGCCCGTTGTCGCCAGCAGCAGGGCCGCCGCGACGAGAACCCCGGAGCTAGAGCGGCTTTTCGGCATCGACAGGAGCCCCGCCGACCGGCTCGCCCACGCCCACGTCGGGCAGGGCGGACATCGCCTCGACTATGCCGAGGGCCAGGGCCTGCGGGGTGAGCCCGATCTGCTCGAGGATGCGCGCTCGCTTGGCGTGGCCCAGGAACTCCTGTGGGATGCCGTGCAACCGGAACGGCGTGGTGACGCCGGCCTCGTTGAGGGTCTGCAGCAGGACGGCGCCGCAGCCCCCGATCTCCCCGTTGTCCTCCACGCTGACGACCAGCCGGTGCTCGGCGGCGAGCCGGACGATCGCCGGGTCGACGGGCTTGACCCACCGCGGGTCCACGACGGTGACCCCGATCCCCTGCGCCCCGAGCCGGCCGGCGACGTCGACGGCCACCTCGGCCATCGAGCCGACCGCGACGACCAGGACGTCGCGGGGGCCCTTGCGGACCAGGACGTCGGCTCCACCGGCCTTGCCGACGGCCGGGATGTCCTGCGGCGGCGGACCCTTCGGGATGCGCAGCACGGTGGGCGCGTCATCGACATCGACCGCCTCGCGCAACAGCTCGCGCACCCGGGCGGCGTCGCGCGGCGCCGCCAGTCGCAGACCGGGCACGACCTGGAGGATCGACATGTCCCACATGCCGTTGTGGCTGGCCCCGTCGTCGCCGGTCACTCCCGCGCGGTCGAGCACGAAGGTCACGCCGCACCTGTGGAGGGCGACGTCCATCAGCACCTGGTCGAAGGCCCGGTTGAGGAACGTCGCGTAGATGGCGACCACCGGGTGCAGGCCGGCCATCGCCAGGCCCGCCGCCGACGTCACGGCGTGCTGCTCGGCGATGCCCACGTCGAAGGTGCGCTCGGGGAAGCGCGCCTGGAAGGTGTGCAGCCCCACCGGGTGCATCATCGCCGCGGTGATCCCGACGATGTCCTTGCGCTCCGACCCGAGCGCGACCATCTCCTCGGAGAACGCGTCGGTCCAGATCCGGCCCTTCGTCGGGGCCTCGCCGGTCTCGAGGTCGAACGGCCCCACCTGGTGGAACTGGTCGGCCTCGTGCTGCTCGGCCCGGTCGTAGCCGAACCCCTTGCGGGTGATCGCGTGCACGATCACGGGCCCGTTGAACTTCTTGGCCTGCGCGAGCGCCTGCTCCAGGGCCGGCCGGTCGTGCCCGTCGACCGGGCCGACGTACTTGAGGCCGAGGTCCTCGAACAGGCCCTGGGGCGCCACGGCGTCCTTGAGGCCCTTCTTCATGGCGTGCAAGGCGTCGTACGCCGCGTGGCCCACCCCCGGGACCGCGTTGAGGCGGCGCTTGACCTGGTCGAGCACCTGCTCGTAGCGGGGGCTGGTGCGCAGCGAGGTGAGCGCCGTCGTGAGGCCGCCGATGGTGGGGGTATAGGACCGGCCGTTGTCGTTGACGACGATGACCAGCCTGGAGTCCTTGGCCACCGCGATGTTGTTGAGCGCCTCCCAGGCCATGCCGCCGGTGAGGGCGCCGTCGCCGATGACCGCGACGACGTGCCGGTCCTCGCCGCGGATCGTGTAGGCCTTGGCCAGCCCGTCGGCATAGCTGAGCGACGTGGACGCGTGGGAGTTCTCGACGATGTCGTGCTCGGACTCCGCCTGGCTGGGGTAGCCGCTCAGGCCGCCCTCCTGCCGGAGCCGGTCGAACTGCGCGGCCCGCCCGGTGACCATCTTGTGCACGTAGGCCTGGTGGCCGGTGTCGAAGACCACCCGGTCGCGGGGCGAGTCGAAGACCCGGTGGATGGCCAGCGTGAGCTCGACGACCCCGAGGTTGGGGCCGAGGTGACCCCCTGAGGGGGCGCAGGCGCGGACCAGCAGGTCGCGGATCTCGCTCGCCAGGGTCGCCAGCTGGTCGTCGGAGAGGTCACGCAGGTCGCGGGGACCGGTGATCGTCTCGAGCAGTGGCATGGCGGCGAGTCTACGGACTCGGCGGCTCAGATCAGAGTTGGTGCACCGCGACCGCGGGCTCCTCGAGGCTGCCCATCCAGACCCGGCCCTCGTGCTCCCGGACGCCCGTGACCATGTGGTAGTCCCCGGTCTTGACGTCGAGGTCGTGGACGAGGGTGCCCGCGTCGTCGTAGGCCTGGACCCGGACGGTCTTCTTGGGCTTGGGCTGCAACTTCTCCGGGATCCGGGTCACCTGGCGGCGCAGCCACACGGGGCCGCGCTGGAGCCGCTCGACCAGCGGGTCGCGCGGGCTGGCGATGGTCACCCAGATGAGGCCGTCGCTCCCCCGCGCGATGTTGTCGGGGTAGCCGGGCAGGTCCTGGCAGAGGTAGTCGCGAGTGCCGGCCAGGTCGCCGGTCAACCAGTGTCGGACCACGGTCGCGCCGGCGGTCTCCGCGACGGCCACGAAGTCCTCACCGCGCGAGAGCGCGACCCCGTTGGCGAACCGCAGTCCCTCGTGGACGACCGTGATCGTGCCGTCGGGGTCACGCCGCAGCAGCCGCCCGGTCCTGGTGTCCTGGACGAAGTCGTCCTTCCACTGGTCGATGCCGAAGTGCTTGGAGGAGTCGGAGAACCAGATCGTCCCGTCCGAGGCCACCGCGGCGTTGTTGCAGAACGCCATCGGCGTCCCGGCCACGCTGTCCGCGACCGCCTCGATGGCTCCGCCGGCGGGGTCGACACGCAGCAGGCCCTTCCGGGCGTCGCACACCAGGAGCCGGCCGTCGAGGTCGATCTCGATGCCGAGCGGACGGCCGCCGGTGTGGGCGACCTTGTCGACGGTCTCCCCGTCGTGGCGCACCCGCCAGATCGTCCCGTCGGCGGTGCCGGTGAACACCGCACCCTCGTCCGGGCCACGGGTCGCGACGACGACGTCCTCGGCGCCGTGGGCAGGGACCGGGATGACGGAGAAGCTGGTGGTCATGGCAGCAGACTGGCGTACGCCGGCGACTGGAGGAACAGCGGCACCACGACCGCCGCGGCCTCCGACAGCGGCAGACCAGCGACCGCGCCCGGGTCGACGAAGACGATCTGGCGTCCCTCACCGCAGACGACGTCCTCGTCGGTGGCCGTCGTCGAGCCGGTGAACACCCACATCGTGTCGGCGCTCGCGTGCACGGTGAACTCCCGCCACAGGGTCAACGCCCCGGTCGACTGGCCGGCCCCCGCCGCCAGCCCGGTCTCCTCGGCCAGCTCCCGGTGGACGGCGACCTCGACGGCCTCGCCGTCCTCGACGTGCCCGCCGACCAGGCCCCAGCAGTCGGGGTCGATCGGAGCATGCTCGTCGCGCTCCTGGAGCAGCAGCCAGCCCCGCGGGTCGACGAGCAGGACCGTGGCGAACCGCCTCACCGGGCGTACTTGCGCTGGGCGTACTTGCGCTGGGCGTACTTGGGCTGGGCGTACTTGCGCTGGCCGAGCACCTTGGACACGAACGCCATCGCCCGCGGCACCGGCACCCGGAGGACGGCGTGCTTGCAGACGTAGTCGTCGACGGTCCAGGTGCTCCACCGGCCGGCCGGGAAGTACGCCGCATCGCCGACCTCGAGGACCAGCGGCTCCTCGCCGTCGACCTGGACGCGCACCGAGCCCTCGACGATGCTGACCGTCTCGTCGAAGCCGAACCACCACCGGAACGAGCCGGCCGAGCAGTCCCACATCCAGTGGGTCGTTGTTCCATCCGCCGTCACCGCCCAGGTGTAGGCGCGGGCTCGGGGCTCCCCTGAGAGGATGTCCTCGGGGTTGATGGGGTCGTCCTGCAGGTCCGCGGACCGACGGATCATCGAGGCGTTCGTCTGGGTGACCACCCGGACATCATTCCCTGCCGGGCGAGGCGGGGTCAGAGGCGCGCGACGTAGCGCCGGCCGCGCAGCGCCTCCTCGACGAGCCCGACGGCGCGGCGTACGCCCTCGAGCCGGGCCTGCTCGGTCTGCCAGGTCGCGATCGCGGCCTCGATGACGTCGAGCGCGGCGACGTCGCGCAGCTCGGCCCGCGCCTCGCTGAGCCCGCGGCGTACGGACGCCTGGCAGGCCTCGACGTGCAGCACCGCGAACCGGGCGAGCACGACGACGTGACGCCGCAGTGTCGGGTAGCCACGAAACTCGGGTGGACAGAGGTCGAGCAGCCACAGCTCGGCCGTGCGCTCCCAGTCCGGGGCATCGGGTGGCCGGACCTGGCGCGGCCAGCCCGGCGGGGCGACATGGGTGGCCATGCCGAGAGTATAGGTCAGGAATCGAACGTCTGTTCGATCTCTCCGGCCAGCGTCAGCCGGGCAGCAACGACAGCCGGACGGTGCGCTCGTCGTTGTCCACGTTGAGGTCGACCAGGCAGATGCTCTGCCAGGTCCCGAGCGCCAGACGACCGTTGAGCACAGGGACGGTCGCGTGCGGCGGCACGATCGCCGGCATCACGTGCGAGCGACCGTGCCCCGGCGAGCCGTGCCGGTGCCGCCACCGGTCATCGGCGGGCAGCAGGTCGCCCAGCGCGCTGAGCAGGTCCTCGTCGCTGCCGGCGCCGGTCTCGATGATCGCGATCCCCGCGGTGGCGTGGGGGACGAACAGCGAGAGCAGCCCGTCGCCCTTCCCGCTGACGAAACCCGCGCAGTCACGCGTCAGGTCGAGCACGATCTCCCGGTCTCCGGTGCGGTAATCGCGTGTCGTCGAATCCATGAGGCCGACTGTGTCACGGCGTCACGCGTGCCGGACCTCCAGCCCGAGCCAGCCTGCCAGGTCCTGGATCTCGACCTCGACGGCGTCCCTGAGCTCCGCGCCGAACGCCACGTCCTCGTGGATCGCGTCCACGCGCAGCTCCCCGGCCTTGCGGTCGGCGGTCGCGTCGATCTTGCCGACCAGGCGGTCGCCGTGCAGGACCGGCAACGCGTAGTAGCCCCAGCGACGCTGGGCGGCCGGCTTGTACATCTCGAGGTAGAACTCGAAACCGAACAGCTCCTCGCCGCGCCTGCGGTCGTAGACGAGCCGGTCGTACGGCGACAGCAGCGCGGTCCGTCCGGTGAACGGCTGGTCGAGCAGCTCAGGGTCGACCCGCCACTCCCCCTTCACACCGTCGACGACGGCCGGCTCGCCGGCGGCGCCCACGTGGTTGGGCTCGGGTGACCCGGTCACGGGCATCTTCGCCCGCGCGATCCCGAGGGCACGGAGCCGTCGTTGGTCCCGGAGCTGCCGCGCCTCGTCGACACCGGGGACGGGGTCATCGGGGTAGATGCGCTCTGCGAGGTCCCACAGCTGCTCGCGGCCCTGGCGTCCGGCCGTCACCACCTCGCCGCGCTCGACCATCTGGACGAGCAGCCGCTTGACGTTCTGGTTGTTGTTCCAGCCGCTGGACCGCCACGGCACCTGGCAGGTGTCGGGCAGCGCGCTGGTCGGCAGCGGGCCGTCAGCCCGGAGCAGCTCGAGGATGTCGCGGCGGCACTCGTCGTTGGCCTCGACCCATCCGGCGACGTCGAGCTCCCACTGCTTGAGCTCCGCGGGCCGTCCCGGGTAGATCGCCATCTCGGCGCGGTAGAGCGCCAGGTCCTCGGCCGGCCGGATCATCCCGTGGTGGTCGATCAGGCGCTGCTCGTCGAGAGCGTCACGCAGGTCGCCGGGGTCGTAGGACGAGCCGATCCGGCTCCAGGGCACCAGGTCGGCGCTCGGCGCGACCGCGGCGATGGGGTCGTGCTGCACGAAGGTCAGGACCCTGACGACGCCGATGAGGTCGGTCGGCCGCGGCAGGTCCAGGAGCTGGGCCTGCACGGCGATCCGGCGGGCCTGCTCGCGGGTCAGCCGGTGCATCACACGGAGACGCCCTCGGGGCCACCCTGCGGGTCGGTGGTGCCGCCCTCGCAGGACGCGAACGCCTCGGGCGCGGTGTGGCCGTCGCCGTACTCGTCGAGGAACAGCGGCAGCCGGGGGTCCTCCGGCCCCGTGAGCTGGAGCTGAGCGCCCCAGACGGTGATCACGACCGGAGCCGGCAGTCCTTCGTACGGCGAGAGGATGCCGTCCTCCGGGAGGAACCCTTCCAGGGTCGCGACGTCCTCGTCCGCGAGCTCTGGGTCGTAGGTGATCCAGACAGTGCCGTGCTCGAGGTCGTGCACCGCGTTCTCGTCGCGGATCGGCTGGTCGTAGGCTCCGCAGGCCAGCCACTCCGGGTCGTGCGGTCCGCCGATCGGCGGCACCTGGTCGTAGTCGATGTCCTCGTCGTCGCGGTGCTCGGGGTTGAGGTCGTCCACCAGCAGCACGTCCTCGAGCCCGGGCGGTCTCCCGTCGTCGCGTCCATCGCCCTGGTCGGCCTCTTCGCCCCGGGCCACGGCCGACCCGTCGTCGTCGGCGAGGTCGTCGACGACCCGCGGCACGAGGACGGCAGCGGCGACCACGAGCAGCGCGGCCAGCAGCGCCAACCCGACCACCAGAGCCTGCAGCCCTCGTCGCGAGGGCGGCGGTGGTGGTGGCTCCGGAGGCGTCAGTGGTGGCGGGTGCCAGCCCGGCGGTGGGCCCGGTGGTGGGCCCGGTGGTGGGCCCGGTGGTGGGCCCGGTGGTGGGCCCGGTGGTGGGCCCGGTGGTGGGCTCAAGGGTGGTCCCGGCGGTATCGGCGGGGTCGGGTCGCTCACGTGTCGGCCAGGGCCCGCTCGACCCGCTCGACCTTGGCGGTGAGCTGACCCTCGAAACCAGGCCGGATGTCGGCCTTCAGCACCAGGCCCACCCGCGGCGACGTTGCGGCGACGACGTCCACGGCCTGCTTGACGACCGCCATGACCTCGTCCCAATCCCCCTCGATGTTGGTGAACATCGAGTTGAGCTCGTAGGGCAGACCCGAGTCGCGCACGACGCGGACGGCGGCGGCCACCGCCTCGGACACGCTGCCGGTCTCGTCGGTCGCTGTCGGGGAGATGCTGAACGCCACGATCACGCGGACGAGGTTAGCCTCGGGCAGGTGGACCTCGACGACGTGGACCGGCTGGCCCGGAGCCACGAGGGCGTGAAGCGCAAGGGCACCGACGCTCGGCCGGCCTGGTTCGTCGACAACCGCCTGGTCGTCCGCTGGCTCGACCCGACCTCGGTCGTCCTGCGCAGCGACTTCGCGGCCCGCGAGCGGCTGCTCGAGGACCACCCGGACACGTTCACCCTGCCGCCCCGCTTCGAGTCGCACATGAAGGTGGTCGTCGAGCTCGACCGGGCCGACCCGGACGCCCTCGCACGAGGCATCGCCGAGGCGGTCGAGCTGCAACGCAGGAGCTGAGGCTCAGGGAGCGACGTACGTCGGGTCCTCGTCGAGGCCGGGGACCAGCTCGCGCAGCCGGGACAGCGCGTCCCTGGCCTGCGACTTCACCGTGCCGACCGAGATGCCGAGCTCGGCCGCTGTCTGCTGCTCGGTGAGGTCCTCGTAGTAGCGCAGCACGATGACCGCGCGCTGGCGCGGAGCCAAGCCCAGGAGGGCCTGCCGCAGCGCCAGGCGGCCGTCGACGTCCGGCGCCGCGGCAACCGACTCGGGGACCGTGCCGACGTGTTGTTCACGCCACCGCCGGGCCCGCCACCGCGACACACTCTCCCGGGCCAGGACCTGGCGGACGTAGGGCTCGGGCCGGTCCGCGATTCGCTTCCAGATCGGCACGCACCTCACGAGGGCCGTCTGCACCAGGTCCTCGGCGTCGGCCTGGCGGCCAGTGAGCAGGTAGGCCGTGCGCAGCAGCGCCGGCCGACGGGCGGCGACGAACTCCTCGAAGCCGTGCTCGTCAGCGCTGAACACGGCGCCTCCACCAGCGCAGCAACAGGCCGGCGGCGAGCAGTATCCCGACGCCGGCGCCGCAGACGAGGAACGGGTTCAGCGGGTGCGGGGGCTCGGGCGCGGCGAACACTTCGCCCCGCAGGGCGTCCGCGGCCAGGATCGGCTCATTGCCCTCGGCGTAGCCGAGGATCTCCTGCGCTCCCGTGTCCACGTCGAGGGTCTGGTACGTCGCCTCGCCCGTGCCGTTGCCGTACCCGACGGTGACGAGGAGATGGTCGTCGCGCCACCCGAGGAGGCCGTTGACCGGCAGCTCGTCAGTCCTGCCCACCGCCGACAGGGTCAAGGTGCCCGACGGAGGACCGAGTGCTCCAGCGACGACCGGTCCGGTGCCGTCGCCGCTCTCGTCGTCCTCGAGACCGGCCACGCGGCTCTCGTCGGGCGACACGAACACCGGTGAGCGGAAGCCGGCCACGTCAGCGCCCAGCCGGCCGAGCACGTCGCTGCCGGACGGGGAGCTCCGGATGAGTCGGCTCCTCCAGGTGATGGTGACCACCGAGCTGCCCCACGCGCTCGCCTCGTCGAGGGCCAGCGACGGATCGGCCGTCTCCACGACGTCGCCCGCCGGATCCCACGACAAGACCTGGGTACGGCGGGCTCCTCGGCCCTCCTCGTCCGGATGGTCCATCTGCCAGACGTCGAACCAGAGCCGGGCGCCCGCCCAGACCAGGTTCGCGGGCACGAGCCCGTGCTCGGTCTCGACGAGGTGCTCGTAGGTCTTCCCCGTCACGGTGTCGTAGACCGCGACGCCGACCGGGACGGCCTCGGACCCTTGGATGAAGAGCCGGTCGCCGGGGGGTCCGGAGGGGCTTCCGGCCCTCCAGTACGCCACGAAGCGACCATCGGCGGAGATGGCAGGGCGTGCGAGCTGTGAGTCCCCCAGGCTCCGCGGCAGGTCCAGGAAGGCGTACTCCCCTGTCGCTGAGATACCGAGCACCGCATTGCTCGAGCCGCCGATCCACGCGTCCCGGACGGTCGGGACGACGGCGACCAAGGGGCCGATCGGACCTGTGTCGTCGGTGCCGGGCAGATGCTCGTCCGCCAGCCAGATCTGGTCCGGCATGCCCAGCGGAGCGTCGGTGCCGGCCGGCTGTACGGACGTGTGGCTCCTGGACCAGGCGAGGCCGCCGAGGCCGGCGAGGGCCACCAGGGCAGCGGCGACCACGACCGCCGTGCCCGCGCGGCGACGGCGGTGCTGCCTCCGGCCGATGGCCCAGAGGTCGCCGGGCACGGCGCCGGTCGAAGCCTCGTCCGCGAGGTCCCTGAGCCGATCGTGGAGAGTGGTCATACCCGTCTACACGTCACCAGGACCTGCGAAGGAGGGGTCGGACTCAGCACGCGCACACCTCTCATGCGCAGGTCTGGGTTGCTGCCCCTAGGAACGGCGGAGGTTGCGGAGCACGTACTGCATGATCCCGCCGTTGCGGTAGTAGTTCGCCTCGCCCGGGGTGTCGATCCGGACCACGGCGTCAAACTCCGTGCTCCCGGACGGACCGTCCGCCTTCACCTTCACCGTGCGCGGCGTGGTGCCGTCGTTGAGCGCGGTGACCCCGGTGATCGAGAACGTCTCCTCGCCGGTGAGGCCGAGCGACTCGGCGTTCTCGCCCTCGGGGTACTGCAGCGGCAGCACGCCCATGCCGATCAGGTTGGAGCGGTGGATCCGCTCGTAGGACTCGGCGATCACGGCCTTGACGCCCAGGAGCGCTGTGCCCTTGGCGGCCCAGTCACGCGACGAGCCGGAGCCGTACTCCTTGCCGGACAGGACCACCAGCGGCGTCCCTGCGGCGAGGTAGCTCTCCGAGGCCTCGTAGACCGAGGTCACCTTGGCGTCGTCGCCCTCGCCGGTGGTGAAGTCGCGGGTGAAACCACCCTCGGTGCCCGGCGCCAGCTGGTTGCGCAGCCGGATGTTGGCGAACGTCCCGCGGATCATCACCTCGTGGTTGCCGCGTCGCGAGCCGTAGGAGTTGAAGTCGCGCTGCTCGACGCCGTGCTCGGCGAGGTAGGTGCCGGCCGGAGAGTCCTTCTTGATCGCCCCGGCCGGGCTGATGTGGTCGGTGGTGACCGAGTCGCCGAGCTTGAGCAGCACCCGGGCACCCTCGATGTCCTCGACCGGCGACGGCTCGTCGGGCATGCCGTCGAAATAGGGTGGCTTGCGGACGTAGGTCGACTCGGGGTCCCACTCGAAGGTGTTGCCTTCGGGGGTCGGCAGCGACTGCCACTGCTCGTCACCGGCGAAGACGTCGGCGTAGTCGCTGGAGAACATCTCGGAGGTGATCGCGGTCGCGATGACGTCCTCGACCTCCTTGGCGCTCGGCCAGATGTCCTTCATGAAGACGTCGTTGCCGTCCTGGTCCTGGCCCAGCGGCTCGTTGAACAGGTCGACGTCCATCGAGCCGGCCAGCGCGTAGGCGACCACCAGCGGCGGCGAGGCCAGGTAGTTCATCTTCACGTCCGGGTTGATCCGGCCCTCGAAGTTGCGGTTGCCCGACAGCACCGAGACGACGGCCAGGTCGTTGGCGTTGACGGCCTGGCTGACCTCGGGGATCAGCGGCCCGGAGTTGCCGATGCAGGTGGTGCAGCCGTAGCCGACCAGGTTGAAGCCGAGCTTGTCGAGGTAGGGCGTGAGGCCGGCCTTCTCGTAGTAGTCGCTGACCACCTTGGAGCCGGGCGCGAGCGTGGTCTTGACCCACGGCTTGCGCTGCAGGCCCTTCTCGACGGCCTTCTTGGCCAGGAGCGCCGCACCGATCATCACCGACGGGTTGGAGGTGTTGGTGCACGAGGTGATGGCCGCGATCGCGACGGCGCCGTGGTCGACCTCGACCTCCTCACCGTCGATCGTGACGCTGACGGGGTTGCTCGCGCGGCCCCCGTCCTTCGGTGCCGCGGACGGCTTGGCCGGCTTGCCGTTGCCGTTGGCGTGACTGGGGGCGTCGGAGGCCGGGAACGACTCTTCGACCGCCTCGTCGTAGCCGGTTGTCTCCTGCTCGGGGCTGCCGTCGGTGTAGTCGACCAGCGCGCCGCGGAACGCCGCCTTGGCCTCGGACAGGGAGACCCGGTCCTGCGGCCGCTTCGGCCCGGCGAGCGAGGGGACCACGGTGGCCAGGTCGAGCTCGAGCTTCTCGGAGAAGCGTGGCTCGGCGTCCGGGTCGTGCCAGAGGCCCTGCTCCTTGGCGTAGGCCTCCACCAGTGCGAGCTGCTCGTCGCTGCGACCGGTGAGCTTGAGGTACTTCGTGGTCTCCTCGTCGATCGGGAAGACCGCGATGGTGGAGCCGAACTCCGGGCTCATGTTGCCGATCGTGGCGCGGTTGGCCAGCGGCAGGACCGAGACGCCGGGCCCGTAGAACTCGACGAACTTGCCGACCACACCGTGCTTGCGCAGCATCTCGGTGATCGTCAGCACCAGGTCGGTAGCGGTGGCGCCCTCGGGCAGGTCGCCGCTGAGCTTGAAGCCGACGACCCGCGGGATGAGCATCGAGACCGGCTGGCCGAGCATCGCGGCCTCCGCCTCGATGCCGCCGACGCCCCAGCCGACGACGCCGATGCCGTTGACCATGGTCGTGTGGGAGTCCGTGCCGACGCAGGTGTCGGGGTAGGCCGTCAGCTGCCCGTCGATGTCGCGGGTGAACACGACGCGGGCCAGGTGCTCGATGTTGACCTGGTGGACGATGCCGGTGCCGGGCGGGACGACCTTGAAGTCGTCGAACGCACCCTGACCCCAGCGCAGGAACTGGTAGCGCTCGCGATTGCGCTCGTACTCGATCTCCACGTTGCGCTCGAACGCCTCGGGGGTGCCGAAGACGTCGGCGATCACGGAGTGGTCGATGACCATCTCGGCCGGGGCGAGCGGGTTGATCCTCCTCGGGTCGCCGCCCAGGTCGGCCATCGCCTCGCGCATCGTGGCCAGGTCGACGACGCAGGGCACGCCCGTGAAGTCCTGCATGATCACCCGGGCCGGGGTGAACTGGATCTCCTTGTCGGGGTCGGCGTCCGCGTCCCAGCCGGCGAGCGCCCTGATGTCGTCGGCCGTGATGTCCGCGCCGTCCTCGGTGCGCAGCAGGTTCTCCAGCAGCACCTTGAGGCTGAACGGGAGGCTGGCCACGTCGAGCCCGTCACCGCTCACCGCGTCCAGGCGGTAGATCTGGTAGGACTCCCCACCGACCTCGAGCGTGCTCTTCGCGCCGAAGCTGTCCTTGCTCGCCACTGCTCACCATCTCCTCGTCGTGGGCTCTCGGCCCATCCTGCCGCACGTCAAATGTATCTTGATATCAAGATACATCACCCGGCACAGCGGCGCGAGTTCGGGTCAGCCGAGCAGCCTGGGCTCGATCCTGGTCTCGGTGACCCCGCCGTCCGGCCGGCGCTCCACGACGTACGCCGCCACGCCGGGCCGGTCCGAGACCGCCTCGACGAGCTCGGTGCCCTCGTAGACCAGGCCGACGCCGTCGTCCGTGGCGTGGGAGGTGGGCAGGATGCCGTCGCCGACCAGCTTGTGGAGCAGGGGCCGGCGCTGGTCCTCGCTGTCGTAGTGGACCCCGCAGCCGTAGGGCAGCAGGCCGAGGCCCGGAGGCGACATCTGCAGCTCGGTGCCGTAGCTGTCGGTGGGCCCGGCGACGTACCAGCAGATCGCGCCCGCGGAGACGCCGCTGAGCACGACGCCGGCTTCCCAGGCCTCGCGCAGGATCTCGTCGAGACCATGGACCCGCCACACCGCGAGCAGGTTGGCGACCGAGCCACCTCCGACCCAGATCACGTCCTGCCCGAGCAGGAACGAGCGCACGTCGGCCACGTTGGGCATCGTGAAGAGCTCGAGGTGGGAGGCCCGGACCTCCGAGCCGGCGAACGCGCGGTAGTAGCCGGCCAGACCGTTGAGGCTGTCGCCCGCTGCCGTGCCGATGTAGCAGAAGCGGGGCCGGGCCGGATCTCCGGCGAGGTGGATCGCGTGCTGGATGAGGGGACCGCGACGCCACTGGAACGCGCCGATCTCCGAGGGCAGGAAGCCACCCGAGGTAGCCAGGATGCGCACGCGTCGAGACTAGGTCGGCGGCTCTCGAAGTCACCTCACCCCTGCTGCCTCACATTTGTGCAACCGGCCTGACCGGGATTGCAGGGGCCAGCAACCCCACGCACTCCACGTGGTGGGTCATCGACCACGGATGGCAAACGTTCGAACGAGCACGTCTTTCGGAAGGCCTTCAAAGAGCGCTTCCCACTGGTTCGACGGGTAGCCGCTCTAGCTGCCACCCTGGAGCTCGTGGTCGATATGTCCGTCGAGTTCTCGAAGCGCGAGGCGCTAATGCATGCGCTCGCGACCGAGTTCGCTCAGAACGCGGCACTGACGAGCAAGTGGCTCGGCCGTGTCGATTTCGGCTTCGGGCCCGAGCGCGTCAAGGATGTCAGGAAGGGGATCTGCAAGCCGTCCTCGTACGCCGGCGGCGGGCTTGGGGAGGATCCCGACCAGGCGTGAGCGGCGCTTGATCTCCTTGTTGAGCTGCTCGAGGGGGTTGGTCGACAGTGGACCGACCTTGGGGAAGGACTTGGCCAGCTGGTCCCGGGCCTCGACGATGTCGTCGACGCTGCGGGACGAGAGACCCTGGACGTAGGCCTCCATGATCACTGCGTGTAACGCCTGGTCGATGCGGCGGCGGGGCTCGAGGATGACCGGGAAGAACGACCCCTTGCGGAGCTGGAGGATCCGTAGGTCCAGATCCCCAGCTTGGGTCGACAGCAGCCGGGGCCGCGATCCGTTGCGGTCGGTGACACGCTCGTAGGTGCGTTCGTAGCGACGGGCGCCGATCCGTTCGGTCGCTTCGGCTTCGGCTTCCATCAGCTCCTACATCACGATCCGGACCGACTCACGGACCAGGTCCACGCCGTCACCGGCACGGAACGCCTCGGGCAGCTCGGACACGGCGGACTTGGGGAACGCTCGTCGAAGGCGACAGCCCGCCCCACCTACCGTCCTTTCGACGAGACGGTTCCGGTGGCCCAAACGAGCTATGGCCCATGGTCTGAATGGACTATTACTGATGAGTAGCTATCCAAGCTCCGTGACGATTGGTTGATCGGGACGTTTGCTGGTTCGGCGCCCTCCGGCCCCGACTTTCTCTCGAACGATGAGGCGCGTCGCGTGAATTCTCTGGTTCCCCCGCTGGGTTCGGCTGTCCGGCGCTTGGTAGCGACTGGTGTGGTCGTGGCGCTCGTCTCATCGCTGGGCCCCGGCACTGCCCCCGCTGCTGTCGCCGCGCCCTTGTCGGTTGTGCCGAGTGTCTCGGTCGGTGATCTTGATCCGGTGTTGGTCCCGGAGTTGTCGACGGTGACCTCGACGACGTATCGGTTGCCGGATGGTTCGTTCTCGATGGATGTGGCCACTGACGTGGTCAACTTCCAGGACGCGGCGGGTGGCTGGCATCCCGTGGTCAGCACTTTGGTGGACTCGCTCGACCCGGGTTTCGCGGTCGAGAATGATGCGGCGGCTTTCACGGTCAAGATCCCGGATGACCCGAGCACGACCCCGGTCATTGTTGAAGCGGGAGACGCGTGGCTCTCCCAACGGCTGCGCGGCATGACCGATGCGCCGCTGGTGAGTGAAGCGACGGCCGTGTTCGACGAGGTGGTGGGCGCCGCATCGGTCGCGTACACGGCGTCGGGGTCCGGGGTGCGTGAGGACATCACGTTGACTTCGCCGCCTCCGGCGGCGAACCCGGCGGTCTTCAGGTTCGACGTGGCCGCCAGCCCCGGACTGACGGCACGGTTGACGGCGTCCAACGACATCGAGTTCGTGGATGCCGAGGACTCGGTGGTGTTCGTGATGCCGGCGGGGTTCATGTATGACTCGGCCTCCCCGGAGCGCGCGTTCTCCACCGCGGTGCCCTACGCGCTGACGCCGAGCGCTGGTGGCTGGACGCTGACCGTGACCCCGGACGCAGAGTGGCTCGCCGACCCGGCCCGGGTCTACCCGGTAGTCATCGACCCACCCGTCCAGTTCGTCGGCAGCCCGGACAAGGACTGTGTGGTGCGACAGGAGTCTCCGACCGCGACCCTGTGCAGTCCCGACGGACTCACCGTGGGTCGGCTCGACTCCAGCTCACGGCATCGCGCGTTGCTGGACTTCGACGTCAGCGCGCTTCCCGTGGGAGCGGGGATCAGCCACGCCAACCTGGAGCTCTACCTGCGTGGCAACGGCGTCGGGCCCAACGCCGACTATGCGGTCTTCGAGCCTGGCAAGGCCTGGACCGGTGGAGCCACGTGGAACAGCTCCGGGTCCGCGGCATGGACCGGCGGCGACCCCACGGGGTCGGCCCACGGTCAACAGACCCTGGGCGGCACCTCGAGTGGCTGGCGCTACTTCCTGGTCCGCGACATCGTCGAGGCCTGGCATGCGGGTGCGCCCAACAACGGCCTGCTGGTCAAACAACAGCCCGAGGGCACCAACGGCCGCATCGAGTTCTACTCCAGCGACGCCACCATCACGGCCCGGTGGCCCAACCTCAACGTCCTGTACTACCAGGGCCCCACGGTCAACGCGAGCCAAACCGCCTGCGCCGACCAGGGTCAGAGCATCGGCGCGATCAACGTCCAGCTCACCAACACGAACGACTCGAGCGGGACCGCGACGGTGACGTTGGGCGGCCAGACCAAGAATGTCACGATCCCGGCCAACGGCTCGACGACGACGTCTTTCACGGGCCTTCTGCCAGGCACCTATTCCGGGCGGGCGACCTTCGGTGAGGGCTTCAACTATGCCTACACCGACTACACATCTCAGGTTGGCCCGTGCCCTTACGAGCCTGCGCCGTTCGTGGACACCTACCCGGAGACCAACGGCCAGAATGTGCCCGCGACCGACGAGTCCGACACTGACGACCCGGGCCAGTACACCGATGACCTGCCGACCGGGTCATCGCAGGCGATGCCCTCCCCCGGTAGCGGCCAGGCCACCATGTCAGCCGGCTGGACCAACCCCGCCAACCTCTCGACCATCCAGGTCCGAGCAGGCCAGGTGTACGAGAACGGGTCCAACGTCCGAGCCGGAGCCGACACGGTCGGCGACACTCTGTTGGCGTCATTGTCGGTGCCCAACATTGGCGCTGAGACAGGCTCCGACGACGCCACCGATGCGTTCGGAACTCCATCCTTGCAGCTCACCCTCGCGACTGTGCTCGACGGGCTGGGCCAGCTCCCGGGGCAGACAAACCAGGACGTCGACGTCCGGTTGAACTACTCCACGATCGCCGACAAGTTCGGCGGCGACTACGCCGACCGTCTGCAGGTCACCGCCTACCCGACCTGCTACCTCCTGACCCCGGTCACCGACCTCCTCGCCGTCCTAGGCGTCTCCAACCAGCCATGCCGACAGGGCGTCCTGGTGCCGTCGGTACTTGACCGGAACAGCAAGCAGTTGATGTTCACCGCCGGCCCGCCGCTAAAGGTGGGCGAGGTCCCCGGCGTGGTGCCCGGACTCGGCGAGATCGACTCCTGCTTCTCCCGATTGGTCGACCCCGACGCGACCGGATGGCTGGACACCGCCACCGCGCCCTCAGCCGACACCGACGGGTCCACCGACGGACTCGGCGAGGCCATCGGCGACGGGAACCCTGACGACCTCAACGCCGCCAACACCGAAACCGATACTGCCAACCCCGGCGCCGGCGGCGCGCCGGTGACCGACCCGGCTCCCCAGCTCAGCACCGCCGTCGGCGATGCCACGGTGTGTCGCGGCATGGTCTACGTCGTCTCGGCCCAGTCCGGTGGCTTCGCCCGCGCCGGTGGCGGCGGCGCCGGCGACACCGGGGGCGGCGGATCCGACGCCACCCCGCTGGCACCGTCCAGCTCGTGGCAGGTCGGCGAAGGATCGGGCGAGTTCTCCTGGTCCTACCCCTTCACCTTCCCCACCGGGATGGGCAAGGAGGCGCCCTCGTTGGCGCTGACCTACTCCTCCGGCGCGGTGGACTCCATGACCACCCCGGAGTCCGGGCAGGCCTCCCTCGCGGGAGTGGGCTGGTCGCTCGACCCCGGGCACATCACCCGCAGCTACGCCGCCTGCGCGAAAGACGTCGCCGCATCTGCGCACCAGACCGGCGACCTGTGCTGGCGCACCCAGGGCGGCAAGCTGGTCAACGACCTGTCCGTGACAGTCGCCGGCCGCTCCTCGAAGCTGGTCCGGGACACCAGCGGAACCTGGAGGCTGAAGAACGACCCGGGCTGGCGCGTCGACTACTACGGCGACCCCGACGGGTCGAGCTTCGTGCCCGACGGGGCCGAGTTCCCCAGCAATGCCGACAACAACGACGAGGCGTTCCGGCTTCTGAGCCCCGACGGCACCCGTTACTGGTTCGGACTGCACGCTCAGGCCAACTCGGTGTGGACCGTGCCCGTCTACGGCAACGACCCGGGCGAGCCCTGCTACACGAACGCTGAGCGGTGGTGTGACCAAGCGTGGCAATGGAACCTCGACCGGGTCGTCGACCCCGACGGCAACGCGGTTCGCTACTACTACGACACCGAAACCAACTACTACCAGCGCGGCGCCGAACTCGGAGATGACAACCGGACCGCCTACGACCGGGCCGGCCACCTCTCGAGGATCGAGTACGGCTTCCCCCGCGGGAACGCACCGAACACCACCGCCTCGCAAGTGCGGATCACGCTCGCGTCCGTGCCCCGGTGCACCGACAAGATCCGCAACGCCTCGGCCTCGTGCCCCGACCCGCGGACCACACCGCGGTCCTGGCCCGACGTGCCGACAGACCTGATCTGTGGTGGCTCGGGAGACTGCTCGGTCTTCTCTCCCTCGTTCTTCACCACCAAGCGCTACACCACCATCACCACCGAACGTGGCTACGACAACACCAGCGGCGAGGTCCGCGTCGACCGCTACACCCTGCAGCACGCCATGCCCGACCCCGACAAGTCCCGCACCGGCGGCAGCAACGGGGAAGACAAGCCCGAACTCTGGCTACGCGGGATCCGTCACGACGGCTCCAGCCTCGACGCCGCCCCCGGTGGCACCACCACCCTGCCCGACGTCCGGTTCGCCGGGGTCATCAAGCAGAACCGGGTCAAGCCCACCAACGGTGAGCGCACCCTCAAGCACCTGCGCATCAAGTCCGTGGTCAACGAGATGGGCGGCCGGGTCAGCGTCGCCTACGGCCACGACGGCCCGGGTTGTGACCAGGACAACTACACCGACAACCTCGACCGCTGGGCGTCCAAACGCGAGTGCTTCGCGCAGAAGTACAGCCCCGCCAACGGCGGAACCTCATCGAAGTGGGCCTGGTTCCACAAGTACGTCGTCACGTCGACCACGTTGACCGACGGGGCACTCGGTCTCGGAACCGGTGCCTGGAACACCGGCCAGACCAGCCTCGGCACCGTCCGCAAGTACGCCTACGACTACCTCGGTGACCCGGGCTGGCGCTTCGACTCCGACTCGGTCAACACCCCCATCGACCAGCGGTCGTGGACCGACTGGCGCGGCTACCCCCGGGTCCGCATCGCGACTCGAAGGATCACCGACAAGGACACCAACCCGCAGGGTGACGACGGGTCCACGAACGTCTCCACCAGAGTCGTCACGCGCTACCAAGGCCTCAGCAGGTCCCGCGAGAAGGTCAGCAACCCGCAGTTCCCGCAGCGCTACATCGACACCGTCGAACACCCCGCCTCGGGGCCGGCCAACCAGCGGCTCGAAGACTTCGACGCCCTCCAAGGCATGGTCGCCGAGGAAACCCTGAAGAACCCCACCAACCAGTGGCTCTCGCGCACCTACCACGGATACCAGCGCATCTTCACCACCGACACCACAGGCGGCGGCCCGGCCCGGTGGGTCGGGGAGAACCTGACCCGCACCCACATCGCCCTCGTCGGCCAGGGCAGCGGAGCCCCGCAGGATTGGCGCCACACCATCGGTCGCCAGTTCCATGATGGCGGCACCAACCACCGCGGCGTCCGGCTCGGCGTGGTCGAGAAAGAGACCGACCGCGGCGCTACCGGCGGCGGCACTAACGACCCCAACGTCTGCACGTCCACGACCTGGATCGGCAACGACACCAAGTGGCTGCGCGTCCCCACCCAGACCCAGGTCCACGGAACGCTTTTCGGCCAGCCCGACTGCACCGATCTCCGGTCCTCGACCAAGTACGGCTACGACGGCTCCTTCGCCAACGGCGGGCACACCCAGACCGGAGACAACCTCGGGCGCGGCCACGTTACCCAAACCCAGACCCAGGCCACGGCTGGTCACTGGATCGACACCTACACCGACTACGACCTATATGGCCGACCAGTCCAAACCGTCGACGGCAACGGCAACAAGTCCACCGTTACCTACAACGGTTCGGGATCGGGACGGACCAGTGACGACCTGACGACCCAGTTCACCAACGTCCGCCTCGGCACCCTGAGCCCAGACCTGACCACGCTCACCACACTCGAAAGTGCGCGTGGTTTGCCGACCAGCATCGTCGACGTCGACAACGCCGCGACCACCACCATGACCTACGACGCCTACGGGCGGCTGCTCACCGTCGTCAAACCCAACCAGCAAGCGACACCCAGCACCCCGTCAATCGCCCACACCTACACCAACGCCGACACCACCAAGAGCAACGGCAACAGTCGCCCCGCCACGGTCAAGACCCTCACCCGCCGCAGCGGCAGCACCACCGACTCCACCTGGGCCTACTACGACGGCTGGGGCCGCCAGATCGAGACCCAAGTCCTGCAGGCCGACGGCAACGGCCGCGTCGTCACCGCCACCGCCTACGACGAACAAGGCCTCCCCTGGCGGACCGCCACCGACATCGCCAACACAGCAGCACCCGGCAGTGGCCTGCTCAACGCCAAACTCGCCACCACCCCCCGGAACACCACGACCACCTACGACGCCGCGGGCCGCACTACCAATGTCGTCCACTCCACCAAGCCCGGCGACACCACCACCATCCACCAGCAGGGCAACAGAACCATCACCATCCCGCCGGTCGGCGGATCGACACTCTCCGGCATCGACGGCTGGGGCCGCACCACCGCGGTCACGCAGTACGCCGGGGCCGACACCACCGCAACGCCGCTGCACGGCGCCACCTACACCTACGACGGCTTCGGCCAACTCACCCAGATCTCCAGCACCATCAACGGCGGCAACCGGACCTGGACCTACGGGTACGACTACGCCGGCCGTCGCACGAGCACCGCCGACCCCGACACAGGCAACACCACCGCCGGATACGACGACAACGGAAACCAGACGAGCTCGACCAACGGCGCGGGCGAAACCATCGTCACCACCTATGACGACCGCGACCGGCCGCTGACCCGCAACCAGACCGCGCCGGTCACCAAGGACCTGGCGTCATGGACCTACGACACGGCACCCAAGGGCCGCGGCCGCCTCGCCAGCAGCACCAGTAACGATGCGAGCCTCGCCGCCAACGACACGTACGTCTCCACCGTCACCGGGTACGACCTCAACGGCAACCCCCTCGGCGTCACCCACACCTACCCCGGCCTCCCCGCCTACACCGAGACCCAGACCTACAACGACGCCGACATGCCCACCGCCACCACCTACGGCGCCATCGGTGGGCTCACAGCCACCACAGTCAGCACCAGCTACACCACCAACGGCCAGTACGACACCCTCACCGTCGACGGCACCGGCATCACCCTCGCCGACGCCACCCACGACAAGGTCGGCCAAACCGGACGTCTGCTGTCCTCCATCGGCGGTCAGGAGAACCGGCACCTGAACCGCGAGTACGAGTGGGAACTCCCCACCGGGAGGATGACCAAGCTCGGAGCCTCAAGATTCGGGTTCCTCAACAACACCTACGACAACATCGGCCAACCGCAAAGCGTCCAAGCCAACATCCGCATCGGCACTACATCCGGCGCCTGGTGCTACACCTACGATCCGCTCAACAGGCTCAAGACAGCCAAGACCGGGCAAACCGCAACCAACAACACCTGCTCAGGCACCCCGACCGACAAGCAGTTCATCGGCGCAGACCAGAACCTGAGCTACGCCTACGACGACGACCGACTCACCAGCGTCACCAGCACCGGAACCCTAGGAACCGGAACCGCTGCCTACGGCTACAGCGGCGCACACAAGACAACCTCGATCACCAACCCGCTCCCGCTCGACCCAGCGCTGCCACCCGCGGCCACCCTTGGCTACGACAACGCCGGACGCATCTCGACCATGACGTCCAACGCGGTTGCGTCCACCTACAGCTACAACGCAACCGGAAGCCTCAAGAACCAGACCAACGGGGCTCTGGCAACCAACTACGCCTATGGCGCGGACGGCATGCGCGTGGCACGCAAGAGCGGCACAACCGCGGTGTACTACCTCGGCAGCACTGAGGTCACCAGCGTCGCTGGCGTCATCCAAACCGCCCGCCGGAACCTCACTAGTCCGGCAGGAACGCCACTGGCGACCCAAGAAGTCGGGGTAGCGGGCGAGACTTGGACCTTCCTCCTCGGAGACGCCCAAAACTCGATCCGTTTCAGCCTGGCCCAGACCCTCCTGGAGACTGAAACCCGACCTACCTACTACCCCTACGGAGACAGCGCCGCGACGGCCGTCACTGCGCCGGTCGGTGAGCGCAGCTATCTCAACAAGCCCATCGACCCCAACGGGGATCTTCGTCTCGACCACCGCAACTACACACCGGCCCTCAACGTCCTCACCACACCGGATCCGCTGTTCACAGTGGGGGCACCCCAGTCGCTGAACCCCTACGCCTACTCGAGAAACAACCCGATCGCCCTCTCGGATGGCAGCGGACTCGAGCCCCGGCCGTGGCACAACCCCGAGGGATACGACGAACCATGGAACCCGACCGGGGCATCGACCACTGAACAAGCAGTCACGCTCGGTTCCGCATACAACATCCCCATCAACTACGACACAGACTCACCCGAGCAAATCGCCGCCGCCGAACGAGTGAACGGGCTCATGGGCCCCGGCTACGTGTCACTGGGCGGATCACTCTCCTGGATAGGCGCGATCTTCCGCGCGGTCGTCTTCGACTACAGCGCATGCGAAGACGGAATGAGCAAGGGCTGCGCCGCCGAGATCGCCATGGTCATGCCCTGGTTCAAGGTCGGCAAGGTCAAGAAGGTCGCTGACCTCGTCGACGATGCCAGGGACGGTGAGCGAGTCGCCGACGCCGCAAACACAGCAGAGAAGGTCGCCATCAACGGCGAGACGACTGCGACTGCGTACGGCCGGCTCATGCACCAGACCTTCGACTACGGTCCTGGCTTCTCTCGCGAGTTCACGCTCAGGGCGGGTGGCCGAGTGGATGCGATCAACTTCGAAACTCGGGAGGTCCTAGAGTTGAAGCCGAACAACGCCCGTGCAATCCGTCTTGGGGAGCGCCAGCTTGAGGGTTACATCGCCAAGCTCAACGAGCAGTTCCCGGGCGACCCGTGGATCGGCCGAGTCGTGACGTACGACCGACCATGAGCGAGCGCAACGTCGTCCAGAGGACGTTTGACGAGTTCGGGAAGGCTGCGTTCGGAAGCAAGAAGGCAGGATCGTGGTACCGACGCAGCGATGAAACGATCGTGGTACTCAACTTGCAGAAGTCGAACTACGGGTTGAGCTACTACGTCAACGCGGCGATCTGGTTGCTTGCGGCGGGCCCGGCTGAATCCCCCAAGCCGTCTCAATGCCACATCCAGACCCGGCTGGAGAGATTGGTGCCGGCTGAGTTGCGAGACCGTCTTGAGGCCCTGCTGAATCTGGAGAGTCCGATCGAGGAAGAGGCGCGGCGCGAGGAGCTTCTTGCACAGTTCCATCAGCACTTGTTGCCGGTGGTCGAATCGGCCGTGACGTTGGACAGCCTGCGGTTCGGCGATGGGCAGAGATTCGTCGAGGCGTCTTTGGTCGATGGAGAGGGTCAGCGCCTGCTCGCGGCTGGCTGACGACCTCGGTGCGCTTCGCTCAACTGGCGGGCGGCCGTGCCTTCGGTCCCGGTGCCGAGCGCTGCCCGGATCTTCGTGTTGGCGAGGCAACTGCTGTACCGCCGCCGGATCGTGAAGCCGCGCCCCGCCGCGACACTGGCGCTGCCGGGCGATGCGGCTCGGCTGCGTCAATGGGTGTGCCACGGAACAAGAAGAAGCCGGTGGCTGTGAAGACCTGGACGCGGTGCGGGCGGCCATTCGCGAGTGGGCCGACGCGGAGAAGCGGAACGGCCCCAAGAGCGCCGACCTGCCCGACATCGTAGAGATGCTCATAGCGACCGGAATGCGCATCGGTGAGCTGCTCGCGCTGCGCTGGTCCGACATCGAGCTGACCGCTCCGCCCGAGCGTCGCGACGATGAGACGTGGTTCCCATGGCTCATGGTCAACGGCCAGATCACCTCGAAGGGCAACCGGGTCGACTACGGCAAGACCGACGCGGCGATCCGTCCCATCGCGCTCCCGGACTGGGCGGCGGCGCTCTTGCGCCGGCGCAAGGTCGCCCAACCCCCGAACGACCTCGACGCGGTCTTCATCACCCGTAACGGCACTTGGCACTACACCACGAACATCCAAGGCCGACTGCGGCATATCCGGCGCCTCGTCGACTATCAGGACATCGCCGCACTCCGGGACGTGTCGCCCCACTCGTTCCGTCGGACGGTGGCCACCGAGATCGATGAGGTCTACGACGCCGAAGCCGTCATGCACCACCTCGGACACACATCCAAGACCGTCACCGAACGGCACTACATCAACCGCAGGCTCGTGGTGCCGGACTACCGAGCGGCCACCGAGCGGCTTGCGCCCAGCTCTGGAGCAGGCGAGGACCCTGCTCTCGGGCACTGAGCTCCCCGCTAGGCCTCGAACGCCCCGGACAACCCACCGGAGGGGCCTTCGTCCGTCTGCTGGCCGTTCTGCGCCTTCCTGCGGCCCCGTGCGAGCTGCTGAGTCACCCGCTCCGACGAGCACTGAAGGCGTGCCCGACCTCTCAAAGCGAGCCCAAAGTGAGCCTTAAGGCCTCTCCTCGGGACTAAAGCCCGGGGAGCCCAGGTCGCATCAGCGCAGGTCAGAGCCGATTTTCGTCAGCAGTGCAACGCATTCGACGTGGTGCGTCATCGGGAACGCGTCGAACGCGCGGAGCCCGCGGAGCCCGTAGCCGTGCTCGGCGAAGATCGCGACGTCGCGGGCGAGCGCCGCCGGGTCACAGGCCACATAGGCCACCGCGCGGGGCCGCCGGGCGATGACCTGCTCCACCACGGCTCGCTTGGCACCGGCTCGCGGCGGGTCGAGCACGACCAGGTCGACCGACGAGGCGACGCCGGACGCCAGCACCCGGCCCACCTCGCCGCTGTGCACGTGAGCTCGCGGCACGTTGACCGCGGCATGCCCACAGGCCTCGGCATCGCCCTCGACCACCGTCACCGTGCCTGACGGGCCGACCGCATCGGCGAGGAAGCGAGCGAACAGGCCGACGCCCGCATAGAGGTCTAGCACCGACTCCCCCGGGCGTGGGTCCAGCATCCCGACCACCGTGTCGGCCAGGGCCGTGGGCGCTCCCGGGTGGACCTGCCAGAAGCCCGTCTCGGCGGCGACCTCGAACGGCACACCCCGCACGAGGAAGGACGGCGTCGCCCCGGCGATGAGGCAGTCGTCGACGGGTACGACGTCGTGCGAGCGGTGCTTGCGCATGCCGTGCCGGCCGCCGGGCAGTGCCACGAAGCGCTGCCGGGTCCGCCAGCGCAGGCCATCCTGGTCGCCGGGCACGGCCTCCACCGTCACGTCGATCTCGAGACCGGCGAGCCGAGACAGCTGCTCTCGCACCACCTCGGCCTTCAGCAGCCGCTGCCGCGCCAGCGACACGTGCTGGAAGTCGCAGCCACCGCAGGCGTCGGGCCCGGCGTACCGGCAGGGCGGTGCGACCCGGTCCGGCGACGCCTCGAGCACGGCGACCGCGTCGGCGCGCCAGAAGCGGTCTCCCTCGGTGCCCTCGGTGATCTGCAGGGTGACCCGCTCGCCCGGGATGGCGTGCCTGACGAACACCACCCGCGCCTCCGGCTCCGGGAGCCGGACGACGCAGTGGCCCCCGTGCGCGACCGGTCCGACGAGGGCGTCGAAGCGATCCCCCACCCGGGACCGTCCCCGGGCGGACCGGGCCCGCGGCGCCCGCGGGCGTCGGTCCGGCACTCCGTCGGCGATGGAGGTCAGCCGATGAAGGTGAGCTGTGCGGCGCAGTCGGGCGAGCCGTTCAGCTTCGAGGACACGTAGCCGTAGCCGGCGAGGAGCTCGCCGGTAGGACTCACCGCGGAGAAGCCCACGTGCTCGATGTCGGCGGCCGCGCCGCTGCTGTTGCCGAGGACCTGCGGTCCGTCGAAGACATCGAGGTCGGCGTCCGTGCCGCCCGAGAAGTTGGCGTCGTAGGCCGCGTTGTCGACACTCGTCCGGATCTCGAGGAACGACTGCACGTTCCCGCCGCCGCCGTCGACACAGCGCAGGGTGATGGTGAAGGGCGCCGACTCGTGGACGGTGGCCGGGACGGCCCCGACCACGGAGGTGACCCGCGCGTCCGCGAGCACGGTCTCGACCGAGGGCACCGTGCCGAGCGAGGACTCCTTGATGTCCTTGCCCTTGACCGCGTTGTTCTTGATGTCCGAGGACTTCACGGCGTTGGCCTTGATCTGCTTGGAGCCGACCGAGTTGGGGGCGAGGCCGGCGGCGACGGCGACCCCGCCGCCGAGCACGAGCGTGAGAGCGGTCGCCGAGGCGACGTTGGCGAAGGAGAGGTGGCGACGGAAGTTCATCCCGGCACCCTAGTGGCTGCCGGTGTGGCTCAGCGGGGAACCTGGCGGTCGTTGCCGCGATCCTCGACGTTCCCGCGACGCAGGTCACCGGGACGCACCCGGCGGTCCTCGCGCGCCTCGCGTTCGCGGGCGATCTCCGAGGACCGGAGCTGGTAGGGCACCGAAGTGACCATGACCCCGGGACTGAACAGCAGCCTCCCCTTGAGCCGCAGGGCGGTCTGGTTGTGCAGGAGCTGCTCCCACCAACGGCCGACGACGTACTCCGGGATGTAGACGGCGACCACGCCGCGGGGGTTGGCGGCCCTGATCTCGGTGGCGTAGTCGACGATCGGCTTGATGACCTCGCGGTAGGGCGAGTGGAGCACCTTGAGCGGCACATCGATGTTGCGCTCGTCCCACTCCTCGAGCAGGCGGCCGGTCTCCTCGGCGCTGGTGGAGACGTAGACCCCCTCCAGCACGTTGGGGCGGGTGGCCTTGGCGAAGGCGAGCGCGCGGAGCGTCGGCTTGTGCAGCTTCGAGACCAGCACGATGGCGTGCACCCGCGTCGGCATCACCTTGTCGGCGTCCACGACCGCCAGCTCCTCGGCGACGTTGTCGTAGTGGCGGCGGATGCCGCGCATGATGAGGAAGAAGAAGACCATCGCCAGGATCGCGATCCAGGCCCCGGCGAGGAACTTGGTGATGAGCACGATCACCAGCACGACGGCGGTGAACGTGAGCCCGATGGCGTTGATGACCCGGGACCGTTGCATCCGCCGCCGCTCACCAGGGTCCTCCTCGGTGGCCAGGTGCCGGGTCCAGTGACGGATCATGCCCAGCTGGCTGAGATTGAACGAGACGAAGACGCCGACGATGTAGAGCTGGATCAGCCGGGTGACCTGCGCATCGAAGGCGATGATGAGGGAGATCGCCATGACGGCCAGGAAGACGATGCCGTTGCTGTAGGCCAGCCGGTCGCCTCGCGAGCCGAGCGCCCGGGGGGCGAGACCGTCCTTGGCGAGGATCGAGCCGAGCACCGGGAAGCCGTTGAACGCGGTGTTGGCCGCGAGGACCAGGATGATGCCGGTGACCGTGACGACGGCGTAGAAGCCCGGCGAGAAGTCGTTGAAGACCGCTTTCGCGATCTGGGCGATGACCGGGTTCTGGTCGTAGCCCTCGGGCAGGGGCTCGCCGTCGCGGCTGAGCTGCTTCAGGTGGTGCGGGTCGACGTAGCGCAGCCCCATCTGCTTGGCGAGCACGATGACGCTGATCATCATCGTGATCGCGATGAGGCCGAGCAGGAGCAGCGTCGTCGCCGCGTTCTTGCTCTTGGGCCGCTGGAAGGCCGGGACGCCGTTGGAGATCGCCTCGACACCGGTCAGTGCCGCACACCCCGAGGAGAAGGCTCGGGCCAGCAGGAAGAGCAACCCGAGGGTGGTCAGCGAGTCCACGTCCCCGGTCCCAGGGTCCGGTGTGATCGCCAGCCCCGCACTCTCGACGTCCGGCAGGTCGCCGCCGGCGAGGCGGAGGAAGCCGTAGGCGCACATGCCGAGGATCGCGATCATGAACGCATAGGTCGGGAAGGCGAAGAACGTCCCGGACTCCCGGATCCCGCGCAGGTTCATCGCCGCGAGCCCCACCACCGCCGCGGCCGCCACGGTCGCCTCGTGGCCGCCCAGCACCGGGATCGCCCCCGCGGCGTACTGCGCCCCGGAGGAGATGCTCACCGCGACAGTGAGCACGTAGTCCACGAGCAGCGCGCTGGCCACGGTCATTCCTGCCCGGCGGCCCAGGTTGACCGTGGCCACCTCGTAGTCGCCGCCGCCGCTCGGATACGCGTGCACGGTCTGCCGGTAGGACGCGAGGACCGCCGTCATCACCAGCGCGACGGCGATCGCGATCTTCCACGACCAGACGTACGCGCTGGCGCCGGCAAGCGCCAGCATGATGAAGACCTCGTCGGGTGCGTAGGCCACCGAGGACAGCGCGTCGCTGGCGAACACCGGGAGCGCGATGCGCTTGGGAAGCAGCGTCTCACCCAGCTGGGAGCTCCGGAGCTTGCGTCCCAGCAGGATCCGCTTGGAGACGTCGCCGGCACCCACGATCGACAAGAGTAGGGCCCTCGGCTCCGGGTCGGGACGCCCTGCCTACGCCCTTGACGGCCGATGGCCGATACCGTGGCCGGGTGCATGTGGTGATCATGGGTTGCGGCCGGGTCGGCTCGACGCTCGCGCGCAGCCTGGAGGACCGCAACCACACGGTGTCGATCATCGACAGCGAGCCCGACGCGTTCCGGCGCCTGGGGCCGGGTTTCAACGGCGAGAAGGTCACCGGCTTCGGGTTCGACCAGGCGGTGCTCGAGAAGGCCGGCATCCGCCGTGCCGACGCCTTCGCGGCCGTCTCCAGCGGCGACAACTCCAACATCATCGCCGCGCGGGTGGCCAGGGAGACCTTCGGCATCCAGCAGGTCGTGGCCCGCATCTACGACCCCGGGCGCGCCGAGGTCTACCAGCGGCTCGGCATCACGACCGTTGCGACGGTGAAGTGGACCGCGGACCAGGTGCTGCGACGGCTGCTCCCGGCCGGTGCGGAACCCGACTTCCGCGACCCGTCGGGCACGGTGCGCGTCGACCAGGTGCCGGTGCCCGAGGTGTGGGTGGGTCAGCGCACCGTGCTCTTCCAGGAGCAGACCCGCAGCCGGATCGCCTGGATCGACCGGCTCGGCGAGGGGATGCTGCCCAACCGCGAGTCGATGCTCCAGGAGGGCGACGTCATCCACCTGGCGATGCGCGAGGCCGACGCCGCCAGCGTGTTCGAGGTCATCGCCGCCGGACCGGAGGAGCACTGACATGAGGGTCGCCATCGCCGGGGCGGGGGCCGTGGGCCGGTCCATCGCCCGGGAGCTGATCCAGAACGGCCACCAGGTGCTGCTGATCGACAAGAACTCCGAGTCGATCAAGCCCGAGCGCGTCCCCGACGCCGAGTGGCTGCTTGCCGACTCCTGCGAGCTCTCCTCCCTCGAGGAGGCCCGGCTCGACAAGTGCGACGTGGTCATCGCGGCCACCGGTGACGACAAGGCCAACCTGGTCACCTCGCTGCTCGCCAAGACCGAGTTCGGTGTTCCCCGGACCGTCGCGCGGGTCAACCACCCCAACAACGAGTGGCTGTTCAGCGAGGCGTGGGGCGTCGACGTCAACGTCTCGACTCCCCGGATCATGTCCGCGCTCGTCGAGGAGGCGGTCACTGTCGGCGACCTGGTGCGGCTCTTCACGTTCCGCCAGGGCAACGCCAACCTGGTCGAGATGACCCTGCCGTCCGACTCGCCGTACGTCGGCAAGCCGACCGGACTGATCCCACTGCCGGAGAACTGCGCGCTCGTCACGATCCTGCGCGACGGGCAGGTCTACGTGCCCGACCCGGAGCAGCCGGTCGAGGCCGGCGACGAGCTCCTCTTCGTCATCCCCGAGGACAGCGAGGACGAGCTGGAGACCCTCCTCGCCCCGATGGAGCACGGCGGCTAGCTGGCCGTGGGCTCGCTGGTCGGTCGCGCGCGCGAGCTCGCGCTCCTGCGCGATGCGGTCGCCCGGGCCGCGGCCGGCAACCCCTCCGCGGTCCTCGTCACCGGCGAGGCGGGGGTGGGGAAGAGCCGCCTGCTGCGCGCGCTGACCGACGACCCGCCGCACCTGGACGCCCTGGTCCTCCGCGCCCAGTGCGTCGACCTCGGCGACCCGGGCCTGCCCCACCTGTCGACGGTCGACCTCGTCCGGGATCTCCGGACGGTCGCCGCGACCGACCCCGAGGTCGCCGCGGTCCTCGAGCGCCACCCGCTGGTTGCCGGCCTGGCCGATCCCGACGCACCCACCGAGCCCTACCCGGACGAGTCGCGGGCACTCCAGCTCCTCGACGCGACGGCCACCGTCCTCGGCTCGGTCGGCCGCTCGCGCGGACCCGTCGTCGTGGTGGTCGAGGACCTGCAGTGGGTGGACTCGTCCTCGGCCGACTTCCTGAGGTTCCTCCTGAGCCGGATGAGCTCGGAGCGGCTGACGGTCCTGGCCACGGTGAGGACCGACGGGCTGGCGGTCCGGCCTCGGGCGCGCCGCCTACTGGGCGAGCTGGCCCGCTTCCCCGCGGTGCAGCGGCTCGACCTGGGACCGCTGGACGAATCCGAGGTCGAGGCACTCCTGACAGAGCTCGACAGCACCCCGAGCAACCCGGCCGACGTGCACGAGGTGTTCCGGCTCAGCCGGGGCAACCCTTACTACGTCGAGACCTTGGCGGCCGGGATGACCTCGTCCGGCGGACTCGACACAGCACTCCCCCGAGCCCTGGCAGACCTGCTGGTGGGCCGGCTGGACGGGCTCTCCGACGACGCCCGCGCGATGGTGCGTTCCGCGGCCGTCGCCGGCCACCGCGTCGCCGACCGGGTCCTGCGCGCGACCAGCGGGTTGTCCGAGGGCGGCGCCGACCAGGCACTGCGCCTCGCGGTCGGGGAAGGCATCTTGGTCCCGGACGGGGACGGCTACGCGATCCCCCACGACTTGCTGCGGGCAGCCGTCCAAGACGACCTGCTGCCCGGCGAACGCGCGCGCCTGCACGCCGCGCACGCAGCGGCGCTCGAGGCCGGCACGTCCGGCCGCCCCGCTCCCGCCGAGGTGGCTCACCACTACACGGAGGCCCAGAACGCGCCCAAGATCCTCGAGTGGTCGGTTCGGGCCGCCACGGACGCGATGCGGCTGCACGCCCCGGCCGAGGCCCTCGAGCACCTCGAGCGGGCCCTCGCCACGTGGCCACATGTCGCCGACGCCGCCGCGCTCGCCGGCGAGTCCAACGGCCGCGTGGCGGTCCGGGCGGCGCACGCCGCCGGGCTCGCCGGCGAACCCGCCCGAGGAGTCGAGCTGGCCCGCCAGGCGATCCGGCTCTGCGACACCGACGGGGACGCATCGGGCGGCGTCCGGGCCCGCTCGGAGCTGGTCCGCCGCCTCATCGCGGCGAACACCACCGACCAGGGGGTGCCACCGGCCACGGAGGCCGTCGCCCTGGCCGAGTCAGCCACCGTGGACCCGACTGACGCGGCGCTTGCCCACGTGGTCCTGGCTCGGGCGCTGGTCTCGGAGCGGCGCACCGACGAGGCCCGGTCGCAGGTGGGTCGCGCGCTGGAGGCAGCCCGGGCCGCGGGCGCGGCGGGGCTGGAGGTCGAGGCATTGGCCGCGGCAGCGTTCGTCGACGAGATCGACGGTGACCGGCCCGCCGCGGCGCGGCGGCTCGGCGCGGCGCTGCGCCTGGCCCGGGACGCGGGCGAGCTGGCCGCGGAGCTGCGCGCGCACTACTCCCTGGCGTCGCTGCACTACTACAACGGCGACGTCGAGGGGTCGCTGCCGGTGCTGCGGGCCGCCATGACCAGGGTCACCGAGACCGGGCTGCGGTGGAGCGAGCCGGGTGTCGAGGTCAGGATCCTGCTCGCCGTCGCCTGCTATGTCTCCGGAGACCTCGGCGGGAGCCTCGAGGCGGCCGAGACACCAGAGAGCCGCCCCCCGGACGTCGCCGCAGCGAGGCTGGCGGCGGTGAGCTGCTACCCGGCGGTCGCCCGCGGGCTGCCGGACGTGGACGGACGGTTCGCCGCGCTGCGTGACAGCTGGGACCTCGAACCGCAGATCGGGCTGGTGGCCGGCGGCTGCGAGGCCGACCGGCTGAGCTGGGATGGCCAGCACGCCGCAGCAGCCGCGATGGCCGAGCGCGCGCAAGGACACCTGGACCGACTGGCCGGCGGGGGGATGTACGGCGGCCTGTGGCTCTCCGCGATCGCGCTCGCCGCGCTGGCGGACGCGGCGGCGGACTGCCGCCGGCGGCGGGACCGGCCGGGCTCGGCCGACGCCGAGCATCGGGGCGAGGCGCTGCTGGAACGGGTCGAGCGGATCGTGGCCGGCGGCTACGGACGCCCCGGAGAGCTGGGCCCGGAGGGCCGGGCGTGGCACGCGCGCAGCCTGGCCGAGCACGCCCGGCTGGGCGGGGATCCAGCGGTCGAGCGGTGGCAGGCGGCCCTCGACGCCTTCGGCTATGGGCACGCCTACGAGCAGGCCCGCTGCCACTGGCGCCTGGCCGACGCCTGGGTCGCGGCGGGCGACCGGGCCGCGGCACGGCCGCATGCCGAGGCCGCTGCGGAGTCGGCCCGCGTGATGCGAGCGGCCCCGCTCCAGCGGGCCGTGGCCGCCACCATGAGCCGGGCCGGGCTGGCGGGGCCGGGCGCAGCGGGGGCCACGGTGCTCACCGCGCGCGAGCAGGAGGTCCTCGCGCTGGTCGCCGAGGGACTCACCAACCGCGAGGTCGGGCGACGTCTCTTCATCAGCGAGAAGACGGCCAGCGTGCACCTGAGCAACCTGATGGCGAAGCTGGGCGTCTCCAGCCGCACCGAGGCGGTGACGGTCGCCCACCGTCGCGGCCTTCTCGACGTCCTCTGAGCCGAGGGGACCGACGGCCGACGTGGCTGGCGCTCAGGCGACGGTCGGCTGGACCGGCGTCCGGTTGCGCCCGAGGAGCCACAGCATCGTGCCGAGCGCGGCGAGCTGAAGGGGCCAGCCGAGCGCGATCTTGAGCACGCCCAGCGCGGCGATCGCCGCATCGGTGTCGATCGCGCCGGAGCTGCCGCCGAGCCAGATCGGACCCTGGACCAAGGCCCGGAGAAGGCAGGGGACGGCGAGCAGCCACGTCAGCTGGGCGCACAGCCGGACGACCTGCTTGTCGGCGTGCCAGGCGGTCGGGTCTCCGGTGACGCTCCCGACCATGAACCCGACCAGGGGCCACCCGATCAGGCAGGTGAAGGCCATCAGCACGAAGTAGCCGGAGTTGTAGAGGATGCCCGGCAGGAAGTAGGCCAGCGCCTGCTCGTCCTCGCTGCCACCGCGTCTGGCGGCGATGGTGACGAACACCCAGCCGATGCCGATCCCGAAGAGCGCGTTCATCACGAACTGGACCGACGAGCGCTGCACCAGCCGAACCAGCAGCAAGAGCACGGCGGCGCCGATGCTCACGGCCAGCGCCAGCTGGAGCTCGCGTGTGGTCAGCCACAGCGCCGTGAACGTGATCGTCGGGACCGCGGCCTCCAGCATCCCGCGGCGGCCGCCGAGCGCCGAGCCCAGCTGCTTGCGCACGACCTCCTCGACGGTCTGTGCGGTCGCCGCCGGTGACGGCTCCCGCGCTGCGGGCGGCGTCGGGGGCGTGTTGGGGGACGTCTCGGTCACGGGATGAGCTCGTAACGTGGGTTGAACATCGTGCGCACCCCCGAGTGCTCGCCGATCCGCCCCTCCACCTGGATCGAGCGCCCTGGGTCGATACCCGCTATCCGGCGGCGGCCGAGCCAGACGATGACGATGAAACCGCTCCCGTCGAAGAGCTCGGCCTCCAGGGCCGGCACTCCCGCGCGCGGACGCAGCGAGACGGTGCGCAGCGACCCACGCAGCCGGACCATCTCGCGGTCGGGCGCCTCGGAGATCCGGATGCAATCGTTGCCGGCATAGACCCGGCGTAGGTCGCGGGCCTCCTGGTCCGCGGAGCTGGCCCAGCGGCTGATGTTGCGACGCAGCCGGCTCTTGCTCATCACACTCACTGCTCCACGCGGCGCGCCTGCGGCGGCATGGTCACGGCCAGGGGCTCCCCGACCGGCATCGCCTGGGCGCCGCGGCGGACGACGACCCGGCTGAGCAGGTCCTCCCAGTCCTGGGACCCCTCGACGTCGGTCGCCGGCTTGCCCAGCAGCGTCCCGCGCAGCAGCCAGCGTGGTCCGTTGATGCCGATGATGCGCGACTCCTGGGTCCCGGTCTTGCCGTCGGGGGTGCGGACCTGCACCCGGCAGACGAGCTCGGGGCCCCAGCGGCCCTCGCGCTCGGTGGCGGTGCCACCTCGACCGGCCACCTCGGAGGCGATCTGTGGGCGGGCCTCCGACCACAGGTCGCCGTTGCGCGGCGCGGCGAAGGCGCGCAGCTCGAGCGCGCCGTCGGCCCCGGCCAGGACCACGGACTGCACCGCGCCGCTGGCCTCGTCGACCTGGAGCCGGAGCTCGCGTCCGGGCTCGGGCGCGATCAGGAGCGACCCCAGGTCGACGCGCTCCGGGCCGTCGTCCGGCAGCTCGTCGGCGTCGAAGGGCCCGGTGGTGGGTTCCGCGCCCGAGGTCGTCCCGCCGTCCGCGAGGTCGACGTCGAAATCGTCCGCGGTCTCCTCGGACACCTCGGACCTGCGACGTAACCTCACTGCTCTCCCTCTGCTGCTGGCTGGTCTGCTGATCGGGTTGCTGGTCGGGAACGGGTGAATCCCCCAGTAGAACCGTAACCGCCACTGCCACGGGCACTGTCGGGGAGCGCCTCCACCTCCAGGAACGCCGCCTGCTCGACCTGTTGGAAGACCAGCTGGGCGACCCGGTCACCACGCCGCAGCTCGATGGTCTCCCTGGGGTCGTGGTTGACCAGGAGCACCTTGACCTCACCGCGGTAGCCCGCGTCGATGGTGCCCGGGGTGTTGACGATCGAGAGTCCATGCCGGGCCGCCAGGCCGGACCGTGGGTGGACCAGGGCGACGTAGCCCTCGGGCACGGCCAGAGCGACACCCGTCGGCACCAGGCAGCGCTCACCCGGCGCCAGTGTCACGTCGACACCGGTGACGAGGTCGGCCCCGGCGTCACCGGGGTGGGCGTAGGCCGGGAGCGGCAGGTCGGGGTCCAGGCGGACCACCTGCACGGGCAGCGAGGCGGGCAGCGTCACGGCCCGGACCCTATCCCTGGCGGGTCCCCACCCGGATGGGAGACTCCGGCCCGTGGAGACCACCGGCCCGATCTATCGCGAGCGCCTGGGTGTGCCGCTGCGCTGGTGGGTGCAGGGCACGATGCTCGTCGCCAGCCTGTGGCTCGCCTGCATCGTCGCGATTCCCGGCGCGGTGGCCTGGGTCGTGACGGCCGTCGCCATGACGCTGCTCGCTGCGGGACTCGTCAGCTACGGGTCAGCCCGGCTGGAGGTCGACGACGGCGGGTTCCGCGCCGGCCAGGCTCGGATCGGGCCCGAGCACCTCGGCGCGGCCGAGGCCTTGGACGCCGAGCGCACCCGCCGGGTGTCGGGCCCCGAGGCGGACGCCCGCGCGTTCCTGCTGCTGCGCCCCTACCTCAAGCGCGCGGTCCGGGTCGAGATCACCGACCCGGCGGACCCGGCGCCCTACTGGCTGGTCAGCTCGCGCCACCCCGAGGAGCTGGCGGGGGCCCTGACCCGGCTCACTGCGAACGGCGGCTAGCGCGGTGGGTTAGCGCGGTGGGTACTGTCCGGCCATGGCATCGGACAGCTCGAAGCTCTGGACGGTCTTCTCGCTGATGAGCGCACTCGCCGCGGCGGCGTTCGCCCGCAAGGCACTCAACACGTCATGGAAAGTCGCCACCGGCAAGAAGCCGCCCGAGAACCCGGCCGACCCGGACGTCGACATCTGGGAGGCGGTGGCCTGGGCCACGGTCAGCGGCGTCGCGATCGGCGTGGCGCGGATGCTCGCCCAACGCAAGGCCGCGACCTACTACGCCAGGTCGACCGGCCACCTGCCGCCGAACCTGAAGCACGACTCGCAAAAGGCCTGAGGACCTGGACCTGACGACCTGGGTCAGGCCGCGCAGTCGAAGCAGATCATCTTCTTCTGGTCGGCCAGCTGCGAACGGTGGTGCACCAGGAAGCAGCTCATGCAGGTGAACTCGTCCTCCTGCTTGGGCTTGACCTCGACCGCGAGCTCCTCGTGGGAGAGGTCGGCGCCGGGCAGCTCGAACGACTCGGCGGCCTCGGCCTCGTCCTCGTCGACCTTGCCGGAGTTCTTGTCGTGACGGCGTGCCTTGAGCTCTTCGATGCTCTCCTCGGACTGGTCTTCCTCGGTCTTGCGCGGTGCGTCGTAGTCCGTCGCCATGTCACTCACTCCTCTCGGCTGCTGGCAGGCGGTGGGAACCTGCTGATCGGCCGGCTGTCGTCAATCGATCGGGGGAACTGCGGGGGAACGCCGCCCGCGTCAGACGGGGTCGGCGCGCCAGATTGTGCACCATCGACGGCCCTTGTGGCACACCGGCGAGCGATGCGTCTCATGAACAGTCGATGACCCGGGGCTATTCCCGGCTCCCCGCGGTGACTCAGGGCCCCCCGGCGACCCCTTCTGCAAGGTACCCCGCCGCCGCAACAAGCACCCTCAGCTCGGCGAAGCCGTCGGCCGGCGCACACAGCACCAGCCGCCCTCCACCCGCCCCGGTGGTGACCTCGACCACGGCCCCGGCACCCCGGGCGACCAGGCCTCCTGCGGCGTGGTCCCACAGGTTGACCCCCTCCTCGACGTAGCCGTCGATGGTGCCCTCCGCGACGTGGCAGAGGTCTAGCGCGCACGAGCCGAGCCGCCGGATGTCGCGGACCTGGGGGATCAGCTTGACCAGCGCCTGCGCCTGCAGCTCGCGCAGCCGGGCGTCGTAGCCGAAGCCCGTGCTGACCAGCCGCTGGGACAGCGGCACCGTCTCGCGGACCCGGATCGGCTCACCGTCCCGGCGGGACCGGGCGACCCCGGAGTCGTCGACGTAGGCCGTGAACTCGGTGCCGGTCGCGATGTTGAGGACCACCCCGGCGACGATCTCGCCGCCGACCTCGGCCGCGATCGAGACGGCGTACTGCGGCAGGCCGTAGAGGAAGTTGACGGTGCCGTCGATGGGGTCGATCACCCAACGGACCCCGCTGGACCCCGCCACGTCGTCCCCTTCCTCCCCCATGATCGCGTCGTCGGGACGAGCCTCGGCGAGCCGCTGCCGGATCAGCCGCTCGGCGGACCGGTCGGCCTCCGTGACGACGTCGACGTCGCTGGACTTGGTGGCCGCCACGGTGACCTCGCCGCGGCGCCGCGCCCGGACGAGCTCGGCAGCGGCCCTGGCCGCGTCGACCGCGAGGCTCAGCAGCGCCTCGCTCACCGGTCGGACCCGCCCAATTCAGATCCGCGCAGGTCAGACCCACACAGGGCGGGGCGGTCACCGGCCGGGTTGGAGCAGCAGCCGACCGGGCAGGTGTCCCAGAGCGGACCCAGCGAGCCCACGCTCGGTCGCTCCACCTGCTCCCCCCGCTCCGCGGCCGCGCGCTCCACGAGGAGCTCGCGCACCATCGCCACGAACCGCGCGTCGCCCTGCGGGGTGGCCGACCGCACGGCCGGCAGCTGGAGCTCGCGGGCCGTCTCCAGCGCCTCGGTGTCGAGGTCGTAGACGACCTCCATGTGGTCGGCCACGAACCCCACCGGGACGAGCACGACGCCGGGAACGCCGTCAGCGGCCAGCTGGGTGAGGTGGTCGCTGACGTCCGGCTCCAGCCAGGGCACGGACGGCGGCCCTGACCGGGAGCAGTAGACGAGCGCGTGGTCGCGGCGCCGGCCCGTCTCCTGACTCACCCGCGCGGCGATCTCGGCGGTGATGTCTAGGTGCTGCTCGACGTAGGAGCCGCCGGCGAGACCGCTCCGCTCGTTCATGTCGATCGGGATCGAGTGCGTCACGAAGACCAGGTGGGCGCCGTCCCGGGCGGCGTCCGGCAGCTCCTCGAGCGCCTCGACGACCGCCTCGACCACCGGCTCCACGACACCGGGGTGGTTGAAGTAGTGGCGCAGCTTGTCGAGCCGCGGGGCTCCGGCCCCGAGCGGGGCCGCCGCGTCGTAGAGGTTCTCGCGGTACTGCCGGCACCCCGACCACGACGAGTAGGCGCTGGTGACGAAGCAGGCCGCCCTGGTGATGCCGTCGGCGGCCATCTCGGCGAGCACGTCGGTGAGGTAGGGGTCCCAGTTGCGGTTGCCCCAGTAGACGGGCAGGTCGATGCCCGACGCCGCCAGGTCGGCGCGGACCGCGGCCAGCAGGTCCCGGTTGAGGTCGTTGATCGGCGACCGGCCGCCGAACAGGTAGTAGTGCTGGCCCACCGCCTCCAGCCGCTCGCGCGGGATGCCCCGGCCCCGGGTCACGTTCTCCAGGAACGGGACGACGTCCGCGGGACGCTCCGGGCCGCCGAAGGAGACGAGGAGGAGGGCGTCGTACGGCGACACGTCTGCGGCGACTGGCACGTCGGCCAGCCTAGGAGCCGGTCGGATAACGACTGGTCCGGTGTCCCCGGCTGGTCCTACGTTGGGACCACTCATGGTGTCGCTGTCTCCCTACCGCACGGTCCTGTCGCGTCCCGGCACGCTGCGGTTCTCCCTGACCGGCCTGGTCGCACGGTTGCCGATCTCGATGACGGGCCTGGGCATCGTGCTGCTGGTCCAGCCGGCGACCGACTCCTACGGCGTGGCGGGTGCCGTCGCGGCGGCGTTCGCGATCGCCAACGCCGCCTGCGCCATCCTCATGGGTCGCCTGGTCGACACCCTGGGCCAGGGCGTCGTGCTCGCCGCCGCGGCCGTCGGCTACGGCATCTCGATGGTCGCGCTGGTCACCGCCGTCGAGGCCGACTGGCCCATTGCGGTCACCTACGTGGCGGCAGGGGGCGCCGGCGCGGCCCTGCCACCGATCGGCTCCTGCGTCCGGGCCAGGTGGTCCTACGTGCTCCAGCAGCCGGCCGAGGTGCAGACCGCCTTCGCGCTGGAGGCCGTGTTCGACGAGGTCGTCTTCATCATCGGTCCGATCCTGGTCGCGGTGCTGGCCAGCACCATCAGCCCGGTGCTCGGGCTGGGGGTCGCCGTCGTCGCCGGCGTGGGCGGCAGCCTCGCCTTCTCCGCCCAGCGCGCCACCGAACCGCCGCCACACCCGCACGACAGGTCGGCCGGCCTCCGCCAGCCGATGCCGTGGCGCACGGTCGTCCCCCTGGCCGTTGTCTGCCTCGCCCTCGGCATCCTCTTCGGCGCCGCCGAGGTCACCACCGTCGCGTTCGCCGACGAGCAGGGCCACCAGGGCTATGCCGGCGGCCTGCTGGCCGTGTGGGCGCTCGGCAGCCTCCTGGCCGGTCTGGTCGCCGGCGCCGTCGCGTCCGAGGCGGGCCCCGCCGCCCGGGTGCGCTGGGGAGCGTTCGGCATGGCCTGCGTGATGACACCCCTCTACTTCGTCGACTCGATCCCGGTGATGGGGCTGGCCCTGCTGGTCGGCGGGGTGGCGATCGCGCCCACCATGATCGCCACGCTGTCGCTCACCGAGCGCACGGTTCCGGTCTCGCGCCTGACCGAGGGGATGGCGATCATGCACACCGGCATCGTCGCGGGCGTCGCGCCGGGCGCCACGATCGCCGGGTTCGTCGTCGACCACTGGGGCGCCTCGGCCGCCTACCTCGTCAGCCTCGCGGCCGGGGTCGTCGCCGCCCTGGCCGCCCAGACCGTCCCGCGCGGCGCGGGGTCGTCCACCCAGGCGACCGAGACCGCGCCCGTCGTGTAGAAACCCTGCCGTGACCAACCACTGGCATAACTGGTCCGAGCTCGAGCACGCCACCCCGACCCGGATCGTCGAGCCGGCCGACAGCGAGGCCGTCGCGGCCGAGGTCACCGCCGCCCGCGCGAGCGGCTCCCAGGTCAAGATGGTCGGCTCGGGCCACAGCTTCACCGCTATCGGCGCACCCAGCGCGACCATGCTGACTCCTGGCCGGCTGGCCGGGATCCTCGATGTCGACCGCGAGGCGATGACGGTGACCGCCGGCACCGGCACGATCCTCAAGGACCTCAACCGCGCCCTGGAGGGCGAGGGTCTCAGCCTGCACAACATGGGAGACATCGCGGAGCAGACCCTCGCGGGTGCCATTTCGACCGGCACCCACGGCAGCGGCGGCCGGGCCGCGTCCTTGGCCGCGCAGGTCGTCGGGCTCGAGCTCGTCACCGGCACCGGGGAGGTCCTGCGGGCGACCAGTGAGGAGAACCCCGACGTCCTCGAGATGGCCCGGGTGGGGCTCGGCGCCCTGGGCGTGCTCACCAAGGTGACCTTCCAGGTGGAGCCGGTCTTCGTCCTCGAGGCACAGGAGCAGCCGATGTCGTGGGCCGAGGCAACCTCGACGTTCGACGAGATGACGGCGACGTCCGACCACCTCGACATGTTCTGGTTTCCCCACACCGACCGGATGCTCACCAAGCGCAACCACCGGCGCGGCACAGACCTGACGCTCGCCCGGCCGCTCGGCCGGGTCAAGGCGTGGGTCGACGACGACCTGCTCCAGAACACGCTGTTCGGGATGCTCACCGCGGGAGCCAACCGGGCGCCGGGCGTCATCCCGCGGATGAACCGGGTCATGGCCAGGATGCTCAGCGCTCGCACCTACAGCGACGTGCCCCACCGGGTGTTCACCGCCAGGCGTTCCGTGGTGTTCCGAGAGATGGAGTACGCCATCCCCCGCGAGGCCGGCCTCGAGGCCCTCGCCGAGGTCCGCAAGGCCATCGACGGCTCGCGGCTGCGGATCAGCTTCCCGGTCGAGGTCCGCACCGCGCCGGCCGACGACATCCCGATGTCCACCGCCTACGAGCGCGACACCCTCTACCTCGCCTTCCACACCCACCGCGACGCCGACCACACGGACTACTTCGCCCTTGTCGAGCCGATCATGCGCACCTACGACGGCCGCCCCCACTGGGGCAAGATGCACACCCGCACCGCCGAGGACCTGCGACCGGCCTACCGCCGCTTCGACGACTTCCTGGCGATGCGCGACCGGCTCGACCCGGACCGGGTCTTCGCCAACCCCCACCTGCGGCAGATCCTGGGCGACTGAGGTCTCATTGGCCCGCGGCCACGGAACGAGATCCGGGCCGGGTCATCCAGGCGGAAACCCAGGCATGAAATCCAGGCATGGCGCGCCGTGGCGGTGCCGCTGCCTGCGGCGCGCGCCGTCGTAAGGTCGTGCACACCGCTACGCAAGGAACCACGAGAGATGTCGGCCCAGGAACTGCCCGCGAACATCGCCCCGGGGACCTCCCCCGAGTCGACGTCACGCCCGGCGCCGTCCGACGCTCGGCCGCAGCGGCCCGCGGACACCCACCTCAGGCTTCGGGGTCTCACCGACGACGGAACCCGGCTGCTTCTCGTGGATGGCGCAGGCCTGGAGTTCACCGTCGACATCGACGCGCGCCTCCGCGCCGCTCTGCACGGCGACCCGTCCCGCACCGACCCCAGCAGCCAGAGCACACCGACCCGATCCGGCGCCAACTCGAGGACCAGTGAGAAGACGATGGAGAGCATCCTTCTTCGACCCCGTGACATCCAGGCCAGGATCCGAGCCGGTGAGACCCCCGAAGCGGTCGCCGAGGCAGCGCAGACCACCCTCGAGAAGGTAATGCCGTACGCCGCTCCCGTCCTCGCCGAGCGCGAGCACGTCGCCCAGCGGGCGCTCCGCGCCTCCATCCGTCGCCCGGCCGCTGACCGACCCAGCGAACAGCCGAGTCCGGCCGGGACCAACCGCACCCTGGGCGACTCCGTCAGCAGCCGCCTCCGGGGCATGAACGTCGATCCGGACAGTGTGGTCTGGGACGCCTGGCGCCGTGAGGACGGCCGCTGGACCCTGACCGCCAGCTTCAGCGCGGGCGGGCAGGAGGGAGTGGGCCGGCTGACCTACGACCAGCGCGGCAACTTCGTCCTGCTCGACAACGACGAGGCCCGCTGGCTGGTCGGCGACCACCTCGAGACCTCCGTCCCGTCCGCGCCGGAGACCGAGCGCGAGCCCGAGCCGGCGGGCCGCCTCCTGACCGCGGTCCCGAGCGAGCAGCTGGCCCTGACCCCCGACGAGCTCGGTGCCGACGCCCTCGACATGGTGCGCGACCCGGTGCCGGGCCCGGCCACCGACCTCGGGGTCGAGCAGCCGATCGAGGCCTTCCTCGACGTGGACGTCACGCCGGCGACCGACGAGCAGACCACTGAGGAGCTCGAGGTCGTGGCCGCCGACCCAGCCACCGACGCAGCCACCGGCCCGGCCGCCGACGAGCCCCCGGCCCGCCCGCCGGCGCGGAAGAGGCGGGCGTCCGTGCCCAGCTGGGACGAGATCATGTTTGGCGGTCCGAGCGACGGAGACCGAGCGTAGCGAGGGCTCCGTCGGCGAGGAGGTCGAGCAAGCCCCGCGGCCGAGCTCGCGAGGTCGCGACGGGCGGGTCGAGACCACCGCAGGGAAGGCTCCCAGCGCAAGTTCCCTGCGAGTAACCTCCCGCCATGTCCTACTTCGTGACCGGCGCGACCGGGTTCATCGGCCGCCACCTCGTCGAGGAGCTCGTCGACCATCGCTCGGGCCCCGTCTACGTGCTGTGCCGCCAGGGCTCGCTGGACCGGATGGAGGCCCTCATCCGAGGCTGGGGCGCCGACCGGGTCGTGCCCGTCGTCGGAGACCTCGGCAGCCCCGGGCTCGGCGTCGACGAGGCGTGGGTCAAGGAGCACAAGGGCGAGATCGACCACTTCTTCCACCTCGCCGCGATCTACGACATGACCGTCGACGACGCCACCAACGAGAAGCTCAACGTCGGCGGCACCCGGCACGCCCTCGAGCTGGCGCACGCGTTGCAGGTCGGTCACCTCCACCACGTCTCCTCGGTGGCCGCCGCCGGCGAATACCACGGCGTCTTCGACGAGACGATGTTCGACGAGGGCCAGCACCTGCCGTCGGCCTACCACCGCACGAAGTTCGAGTCGGAGCGGATCGTCCGCGAGGATGCCGAGGTCCCCTGGCGGGTCTACCGGCCGGCGATCGTGGTCGGCCACTCCGAGACCGGCGCCATGGACAAGGTCGACGGGCCCTACTACTTCTTCCCCCTCATGAAGGCGATGCGGGACAACCTGCCCGCCTGGCTGCCGCTCCTGGGCGTTGACCTCGGCGACACCAACCTGGTCCCGGTCGACTACGTCGCCAAGGCCATGGACCACCTCGCCCACCTCCCCGGCCGCGACGGCCAGGCGTTCCACCTGGTCAACCCGGACCCGCAGCCGACCGCCGACGTGGTCAACACGTTCTGCCGGGCCGCCGGCGCGCCGACCTTCGCCACCCCTGTCGACCGGCGGGTCACCGCCGCCGGCCCGCTGGCCCTCGTGCCGCGCCGGCTCCGGCCGCTGTCGCTGGCCACCTCCCTGGTCAAGCTCGCCCCGGTGCAGGCCGCGCTCGACCTGACCCTGGGCCGCTCGGGCATCCCCGCCGAGGTGCTGGCGCACTCGTCGTTCACCGCGGTCTTCGACTCCCGGCGCACCGAGAAGGCGCTGGCCGGCTCCGGCATCGCCGTGCCAGACCTCGACGGCTACGCCCGCACCCTGTGGACCTACTGGGAGGAGCACCTCGACGAGGCCACCGGGCGCGACCCGAAGGTGCGGGAGGCCCTCAAGGGCAAGCACGTCGTCATCACCGGGGCCTCCAGCGGCATCGGCCAGGTCACCGCGCTCAAGGTCGCCCAGGCCGGAGGGATCCCGGTGCTGGTCGCCCGCGGCAAGGACAAGCTCGAGGAGACCCGGGCCACCATCGAGCGCCGCGGCGGCACGGCCTACGTCTTCCCGTGCGACCTGTCCGACCTAGAGGCGATCGACCGGCTCTGCGAGCAGCTCTCGACCGAGCTCCCGTCGGTCGACTTCGTGGTCAACAACGCCGGACGGTCGATCCGCCGCTCGCTTCGGCTCAGCCACGACCGCTTCCACGACTTCGAGCGCACCATGCAGCTCAACTACTTCGGGGCGATCCGGCTGATCATGGGCCTGATCCCGGCGATGAAGAAGGCCAAGCGGGGCCACGTCGTCAACATCTCCTCGATCGGCGTGCAGACCAACCCGCCGCGCTTCTCGGCGTACGTCGCCTCCAAGGCGGCGCTGGACTCGTGGAGCAACGTGGTGTCCTCCGAGCTGGTCGGCGACGGGATCACGTTCACCGGCATCCACATGCCGCTGGTGCGGACGCCGATGATCGCGCCGACCAAGATCTACGACAAGTTCCCGACGATCTCACCGGCGCAGGCGGCGGACCTGGTCATCAAGGCGATGGTCGAGCGGCCGCACGAGATCAACACGTTGCTCGGCAACGTCGGCGCGGTGGCACACACGGTGGCTCCCAAGGCGACCTTCCGGCTGCTCAACATGGCCTACCACGTGTTCCCGGACTCGGCGGCTGCCCAGGGGAAGGGTCAGGGCGAGGCGCCGACGGGCGGAACCCGCGAGTCCGAGCAGCTGCTGCTCGCCCGGGCGTTCAAGGGCATCCACTGGTGATCTGAGCCGTCCGAGGAACGAGGACGGATCAGATCGATGGTGGTTGAGCAGCGAGTCGGGCTGAGCTTGCGAAGCCCGAACCGAGCGTGTCGAAACCTCGCAAGCTGATGCTGGAACTCAACCCATCTCCACCGGTCTCGCTGGGTCGGTGATCCAGTCGCTCCAGCTGCCGGGGTAGAGCGTGGCGCGCACACCGAGGGTCTCCAGCGCCAGGATGTCGTGCACGGCGGTCACACCGGAGCCGCAGTAGACGGCGACCTCCCGGGAACCGTCGGTCGGTATGCCGGCGGCCTCGTAGGCCGTCTTGAGCTGGTCCGGGCTCCGGAACCGACCGTCCGCCTGCAGGTTGGCGCTGGTCGGCACGTTGACCGCGCCGGGGATGCGCCCGGCGACCGGGTCGATCGGCTCGTTCTCGCCCCGGTAGCGCTCGGGCGACCGGGCGTCGACGAGCAGGGGGACCTCGAGCACCCGGTCGGCCCCGACCACCGGCAGCTGGCCGGGCCGGGCGGTGAAGTCGCCCGGTCGGCTGTTGAGGTTCACGCCCCGCTCCACCTCGCCGCCGTCCCCGACCCAGGCACTCCAGCCGCCGTCGAGGACCCGGACGTCGGCGTGGCCGTGGAAGCGCAGCAGCCACCAGGCGCGGCCGGCAGCGAGTCCGGCCCAGTCGTCGTAAACGACGACCTGCCGGTTCTGGTCGACCCCGGCGCGACGCATCGCCTCCTGGAAGTCCTGTGTCGCGGGCAGCGGGTGCCGGCCGCCGGCGCCGGGTGCGGCGGCCAGCTCGGTGTCCAGGTCGACGTACACCGCGCCCGGGACGTGGCCGAGGGAGTACTCCCCCGGTCCGCTGGGCCCGCCGCCCATCCGGTAGCGGACGTCGAGGATGGTCACGGGCGCCCGCGCGGCGAGCAGGTCACGGAGGTCGGCGGTCGAGATCAGGGGACTGCTGCTCTGTGGCACGCGTGACAGGATGCCGCACGTGGCGGAGCTGCAGTTCTTCACCGGAACCATGGACTCCGGCAAGAGCACGCTCGCGCTGCAGACCAACCACAACCGCGCGGCGCGCGGGCTTGTCGGCCGGATCTTCACCACCCGTGACCGGGCCGGCACCTCGACACTCTCGAGCCGGCTGGGCCTGGCGCACGAGGCGGTCGAGGTCTCCCCCGACTTCCACTTCTGGCGCTACGTCGTCGACGCGCTCACCGCCGGCGCGCGGATCGACTACCTGATCTGCGACGAGGCGCAGTTCTACACCCGCGACCAGATCGACCAGCTTGCCAAGGTGGTCGACGAGCTCCAGATCGACGTGTTCACGTTCGGGATCCTCACCGACTTCCGCAGCGAGCTGTTCCCAGGCAGCGCCCGCCTGGTCGAGCTGGCCGACCGGATGCACGTCCTGCAGGTCGAGGCGCTGTGCTGGTGCGGCAAGCGGGCCACCCACAACGCGCGCACCGAGAACGGGGAGATGGTCGTCGAGGGCGAGGTCATCGTGGTCGGTGACGTCGACGACCCCGCCGGTGAGTCGGGCGGCGAGCCGGTCGACGACGCCCACGTCGCCTACGAGGTGCTGTGCCGCCAGCACCACCGGCGCCGGATGACCGCCGCCCGCGCGAAGGCGGTCTCGCTCGGCGCGGAGCCCCTGCCGTTCGGCTGAAGCGCCGCGTCACCCATTTCGGTTGACCCGTTCTAGCCATTCCCCTCGACGGCCCTGCAGGCGCATGCTGCGGGGCATCGACAGACGAACCCCTGCGTCGCGCGCGGGGGAACGAGGGGGAACCATGAAGGCATACCGCTTCCTGGCATTCATGATCGCCGTGCTGGTCGTCGTCCAGGCCGGTGCGATCGCGTGGGCGTTCTTCGGCATGACCGACTGGATCAACAACGAGGGCGGAGTGGTCAACAAGGAGCTGCTCGAGTGCGACGACTGTGACCAGGAGTTCACCGCCGAGTGGGGCTTCGCGATCCACATGTTCTTCAACGGGCTCGTGCTGATCCCGCTGACGTCACTGATCCTGCTGATCGTCTCGTTCTTCGCCAGGGGCGTGCCGAAGGGCGTCATGCTGGCCGCGGTCGTCTTCGGCCTGGTCGTGCTGCAGGTCTTCGTCCTCCCCGCCCTGTCGCGTGAGGTCGGCTCCGGCTTCGGTGCCCTGCACGGCGTCAACGCACTGGTCCTGATGGGCGTCGCGATCATGGCCGGTCAGCGGGCGTCGAGCGCGATCGGCGCCCCGGCCCAGCCCGCCGCCCCGAGCACCACGGCCCCGGCCTGAGCCCGGCACAGACCCCCGCTGCGGGCGTCGCTCGAGCCAGGGTGGGCGTCGAGCGCTGGTGGCGCGCCCTGCGCGACCGCCCGCGGACCGTCGTGGCCGTCGTCGCCACGCTGGCGATCGTGCTGCCGCTCGGCTGGATGTGGAACGCCAGCCGGCTTCCTGACTCCTACGACATGGCCGCCATGGGCTATCCCGACTGGGGCGGCGGTCCCGTCGGGCAACCTCACGGGGCGGGACACGGGGCGGCGCAAGAGACCGCCGTGGCCGACCTCGTCGCGGACCCGGACCGCGCGCCCGACGTCACCGAGACCCTGGCGGTGACCCGGGACGACGGCCGCTACCTCGTCAACGGCACCTCACCCGGCCCCGTGCTGGAGGCGACCGTCGGCGACCTGGTCGAGGTCAGGCTGGTCAACGACGGGGTCGACGAGGGGATCACGCTGCACTGGCACGGCGTGGACGTGCCCAACGCCGCGGACGGGGTGGCCGGAGTGACCCAGGACGCCGTCGGGGACGGCGAGGACTTCGTCTATCGCTTCGTGGCCGACCAGGCGGGCACGTTCTGGTACCACTCCCACCAGATCTCCCACGCGCAGGTGCGGGAGGGGATCCTGGGGGCTCTGGTGGTCCACCCCGCAACCCGGGACCCCGAGGTCCGCGACGAGGTCGTCGTCCTGCATCGCTACGGCAGCACGCCGACGTTGAACGGCGCCGAGGGCACCACGACGATCGACGCGGATCCCGGGGAGCGGCTGCGGCTGCGGGTCGTGAACACCGACAACGGCCTGGCGCCGCTGTGGGTCACCGGCGGTGCCTACCAGGTGCTCGCCGTGGACGGGACCGACCTGAACGCGCCCGGCGCGGTGGAGGGCGAGAGGTACGGCCTGCCCGCCGGGGGCCGGGTGGACCTCGGGATCACGGTCCCCCCCGGCGGCGTCCGCATCGACTTCGCCGGCACCACCACCCTGGTCCTGGGTGAGGACCCGACCGGCGGCAAGCAGCCGGAGGTCCCCGACGGGTTCCTCGACCTGCTGTCGTACGGCGAGCCTGCCGACCTGGGCCTCGACCCGAGCCAGGCGGACCGTCGCTTCGACTACCGGATCGGGAGGCGTCCCGGCTTCCTGGACGGGCGCCCTGGCATGTGGTGGAGCATCAACGGCCACCTGTTCCCCGACGTACCGATGTTCATGGTCAGCGAGGGCGACGTCGTGGTGATGGAGCTCCACAACGGCAGCGACGACGCGCACCCCATGCACCTGCACGGGCACCACGCCGTGGTCCTGTCCCGAGACGGCAAGGTGGCCACGGGCAGCCCCTGGTGGGTCGACTCGCTCGAGGTGCGGGTCGGCGAGACCTACGAGATCGCCTTCGTGGCCGACAACCCCGGACTGTGGATGGACCACTGCCACAACCTCTCGCACGCGGCCGAGGGACTGGTGGCGCACCTGATGTACACCGGGGTCAGGTCGTCGTTCCGGGTGGGTGGCGACCGCGGCAACCGACCGGAGTGAGGAGTCAGCAGTGAGACTCAGCAGACCAGGATCGGGATGAGCATCTCGTCCGGGGTCAGCGAGCCGTGCAGGCCCACGAGCGTCATCTCGTAGGCGAAGTCGACGCTGGAGAAGACGGAGTGGTCGCCGCGCATGGCGACCACCACGTCCCCGAGCCGGGGGTAGACCGAGGGGATGACCTCACCGAACCAGCCGCGCTCGATGGCGGTGTCCCGGGTCATCACATCGGCGGCCGGTCCGAGGAACGACGACCACGTGGCACAGAGGTCGTCGACGGCACCGTTGCGGCAGTAGAGGTGGCGGAAGCGGGCCTCGCCGCCGAACAGCAGCAGCCCGTCGCGCAGCTCGGGGTGCTCGTCGACGTCGACGCGGTGCTCCGGCGGCGAGTCGACCATCCCGTGGTCGGCGACGACGACGAGCCGGGTCGCCTCGGGCAGCGCCTCGCGCAGCTGCTCCACCTCGGCGTCGATCATGGCCAGCTGCTGCAACCAGGGGGGTGATGCGACGCCGTACTTGTGTCCGGTCCAGTCCAGGTCGCCGTCGTAGAGGTAGGTGAACGACGGACTGGCCGCGGCCGCCTGCACCGCAGCGGCGATCCGCTCCCCCACCCGGTCGGCACCGATGTAGTCACCGCCACGCGAGGAGGCGATCGTGAGCCCACTTCCCTGGAACTCGCGCTTGTTGACGATCGTGACGGCCACGCCGGCGTCCTGCATCCGCATGAACGCCGTGGGGTGCGGCTGCCACTCGAGCGGGTCGACGTCCTTGTCCCACAGCAGCGAGATGAGGAGCCGCTCCGTGCCCGGGATCCGGCTGGTGAACCCGACCAGACCGTGCGTGCCCGGGGTGAGGCCGGTGCCGAGCGAGGTGAGGCTCGTCGCTGTGGTCGACGGGACGCCGGCGGTGCCGGTCTCGTTGTCGTCGAGCAGCGCGGCGAGGAACGGCGCGGCGTGGCGGTAGCGGTCGACGAGGCGCGCGCCCAGGCCGTCGACCAGGAAGACGACGTAGGACGGGGCGTCGGGCAGCGTCAGGTCAGTCGGCGTCGCGCCGATCGGCCGTCCGAGCGCAGCGGCCACCGCCGGGACGACGTCGCCGAGGGAGCGCTGGGAGTAGGCGGGCTCGACGAACCCCTCGGTCACCGGCTCGCCCATCTGGTCAGGCCCCTGTGGTCAGGCAGAGTGGGTGCGGGCTGAGAGCTGCTCGGCGAACGACAGCAGGCCGGCCACCGCGTCGGCGCCGTCCGCGGCCGCGGACACCCGAAGCGAGAAGTCGTCGGCGGACAGCACGCCGGTGTAGCCGTGGTCGGCCTCGCAGCTGGGGTCGTCGCAGCCCGCGGGCTCGAGATCCATCCGGCTGACGCCGCCCCAGCCGATCGTCATGACCGCCTCGGCCGGCTTGGTCGCCCCTGAGGTCGGGTTGGCGACCATCCGGGTCACGACCACGGACTTCACCGCGGACAGCCGGATCGCCTCAGTGCTCGTGGACGTGTAGGGCTCCGGGAGCAGGTCGTCGCCGGCGTGCTCGTCGGTGTGCAGCAGCACGAGCCGAGACGGCGTGAGCACGATGACGCTCAGGTGGCGGCGTACCTCGTCGCGGTCGAAGGTCGGCTCGTGGTGGACGTAGAACGAGACCACCGGCTCGTCGGCCAGGGCTGCGGCGACCGCGTCCCCGACGACCTCCGGGTAGTAGCCCGTGTGATCGATCGCGGCGCGCAGGTCACGCCTGCGGTCCCGGTCCTCGGTGGTGCGAAGCGGCATGGTTTGCAGTCTGTCACGGACGCCTACGCGGCCCCGACCGAGGCGGCCGGAGTTTGCGGGTGGGCCGGAAGGGCACCGACACCGCAAGACGTGGCCGACGGGCGCACGCCTGCAGTGAGGAGACACCATGAGACGCACGCACCAACGAATCGACTCCGAGGGGGCGACCGGAGTCGATCCCGACCGCACCGACCATGACGCCACGCAGCCGCACGACGGCGGCCAGCATCGCGGGGAGCGCATCGGGGACCACCGCCACGAGCGGGAGGTCCACCGCACGGTGCCCACCCACCACGGCGAAGCGGCCGCCCGGGAGAAGTTCGGCGGGCTCAACCCGGGCGCGGCGTTCTTCGGCTGGCTGGTGGCCATCGCCGTGACGATCCTGCTGATCGGCATCGTCGGTGCGGTCCTGGCAGCGATCGACTCCACCACGCAGATCACCCAGTCCGAGGCGGAACGGTCCGCCGGCACGATCGGCGTCGCAGCGGCGGTCACCCTCGTCGTCGTCCTGGCGCTGGCCTATTACACCGGCGGTTATGTCGCCGGACGCATGTCCCGCTTCGACGGGGGCGTGCAAGGGCTGGGCGTCTGGACCATCGGTCTCCTGGTCACGCTCGTGGCTCTGGGGCTGGGTGCGATCTTCGGCTCGCAGTACAACGTCCTGGACCGCGTGGACCTGCCCCGGATCCCCGTCTCCACCGACGAGCTCGGCTGGGGAGGGCTGATCACCGCTGGTGCGGTCCTGGGGGTCACGGCGCTGGCCGCGATGCTGGGCGGCAAGGTCGGCCACCGCTACCACGACCGCGTGGATCGCGCCGCCCTGCGCTAGCCGGCCAAGGCTGCTCAGATCACCCCCGATGCGTCTATGGGTGAGCGTGGATCGAGGTTGCCAATGCCCTCCGACGATGAGGGTTGGTGAGGATGTCGACGTTGTCGGTCTGCTGTTCGACGCTCCCGAGGCCGGCCGGCAGCGCCTGGACTTCCGGGCTTCGGATGGTCTCAAGCAGCGCCGGCACCAGGCCGGGGCTCAGGTGGAGGTGGGGGCGGTCCCAGAAGGGCTCGACCGCTGGCTGAGGTGCCGGTAGCCCGCTCTGGCGCTGCAGGTCTGCGAGACCGGTCAGGGCGTCGCGGAGCGCGGCCTGGCGGTTCTCCCAACCGGGGGCGTCGAGGGCCCGCGCGAGGTCTGTCGCGATGGCTGAGCAGCCGGCCTGCTGGCCGAAGGCCGATCCTCGCCATTTCGAGTACGGCGGCCAGGATCGAGTGAGCATGAACCCGAGGTGGACGGCGATGTCGACGAGCCGTGCCGCGATGACCTTGGACCCGAGGTCGTCGCCGCGTCCGCCGGCACGTCCCACGAGCGGCAACTCCTGGTCCAATCGCTGCCAGTCGCATGCGAGGACGTACCGCCAGATGTCGTCGGGGTACCAGGCCAAGGCTTCGCGCAGCCGGGTCAGTTCGCCTGTCTGGTCCTCGAAGACCGCGCCGGAGACGACCTCGAGGGCAGCCTGGCCGGTGACGCTCAGCCAGTCGACCAGGGATACGACGCCGCGTGGGTCGAAGCCGAGTGACTGTTCGGCGAACGCGTTCACGCTGGTCACATCGATTCGCAAGCTCTCTGTCGGGTCGCTGGAGAAGCCGAACCGGATCGGGTGCCCACGGAAGTCGAAAGGTAGGTGCCGGTCGAGCGCGGACAGGACATGGGATCGGTCGACGTCGGGGACGAACAGCTGCAGTCGCAGACCCCAGTCGTGGTCGCGCGACATGGCGTCATCGAGCCCCAACACGTCTGACCCAGTCCCCACGCGTGCGGCTGCGTACCGCACGTCCGGAACGTGCTGCTTCAACAGGGGGCCGACGAGGTCCTCGAAATATGAACGCGACAGCGCGATGCCCTCACCGCCCGCAGTCACCCGAAGATGCTCGCACGCACCCGTCCTTTCTCACCGGCTCGCGCGGCAGACCCGTGTCACATCTCTTCGTGGATGTCCGGGTCTCCTCCGAACAGCCGCCCATCCGGACGGTGGAGCCCGGTGATCGCGGCCATGTCCTGCTCGTCCAGCTCGAACCCGAAGACATCGAGGTTCTGCCGCTGCCTCTCTGGTGAGGCGGACTTGGGCAGGGGAAGGGCCCCGAGCTGCAAGTGCCAGCGCAGGATCACCTGCGCCGGGGCCACGCCGTGGGCCTGCGCCGCCCGGGCCACGGGTGGCTGGTCGAACGGGGCGCTGCGCTTGCCCAGCGGGCTCCACGACTCGGTCAGGATCCCCAGCTCGGAGTGCACAGCGCGCATGTCGTTCTGGACGAAGTAGGGGTGCAACTCGATCTGGTTCACCACGGGCGTGACGCCGGTGTCGTCGATGACCTCTCTGAGGTGCTTCTCGGTGAAGTTGCTGACGCCGATCGACCTGACCAGGCCGCGCTCCCGCAGCTCCACCAGGGCCCGCCACGCCTCCCCGTATCTGCCGACGCTGGGATTGGGCCAGTGGATCAGGCACAGGTCCACGTAGTCCATGCGGAGCCGGCGCAGGGAGTCCTCGACAGACTTGATGGCCAGGGCCGTGGCGTGGTGCCGACCGGGGATCTTCGTGGTGACCTGGACCTCTTCACGGGAGATCCCTGCGCTGCGGATGGCCCTGCCGACCTCTTCCTCGTTGCCGTAGTTGACGGCGGTGTCCAGCAGTCGGTAGCCGGCCTTCAGCGCGGAGGTCATCGCCGCCACGCCGTCCTCACCGTTGAGTGTGTAGGTGCCGAAGCCGATCTTGGGCAGCGAGCTTCCGTCGTTGAGCTGGTATCGCGGGACGTCCTGGGTCATCGGGATCAGTGTGCCTCCGGGTCGGGTCCGTTGACCGACCGTCCGCCGTCCACGGGCAGCACCGCGCCGTTGACGAAGCCGGCCGAGTCCGAGAGCAGGAACGCGACGGCCTCGGCGACCTCGGCCGCCGTGCCGACCCGTCCGAGCGGGTGCAGCGCCGCCATCTGGCCGTCGACCTCGGGGTGCTGCTCGCGGTGTTCCTCGTACCTGGCTGTGCTGATCGAGCCCAGCGCGACCGCGTTGGTGCGGATCCCGTCGGGTCCGTGGTCGACGGCGAGCGCTCTGGTCAGGCCCTCGATGGCCGCCTTTGCCGTCGCGTAGGGCAAGGCGCCCCGGACCGGGCGCTGGGCCTGGTGGGACGAGACGTTGACGATGGCGCCCGGCCGTCCGTGGGTCACGAAGTGGTTGACCGCGGTGTGGCAGCCGGTCACGGCGAGCGCCAGGTTGGTCGTGATCCCTGCCAGGACCTCGGCGACCGGGGTGCTCGTGAGGTCGGCCTCGGGAAAGACCGCGGCGTTGTTGACCCAGCCGACCAGTGCGCCGTGGGCCTCGGCCTCGGCGGCCGCGCGGGTGGTCACCTCGGGATCGGAGGCATCGCCACTGAGCAGCCGGATGCCGGGACCCTCCCGGTCCAGGCTCCCCGCGAGGTCGACCACGACGACGGTCGACCCGTCTGCGGCCAGCCGCTGCACGATGGCCCAGCCGACACCCTGGGCACCTCCTGTCACGACGTACGAGGTCATCACCCCGAGTCTGTCAGGCGGCGCCTGCTCCTTGTCACCAGTCGACATGAACGCCGAGTCCTCGCCTGAGGTGGCCTCGTCTCAGGCGCCGGTGGATCGTGATTCGGTCGGACAGCTCACCGGCGCAGGCCGACGTACGGCGCAGCAGAACTGACCTCGCTCAACCGGCCGGAATTGGTGATGTGCGTGCGTGAATAGAGGGCTACGTTCCACTCAGCACCAACTCAGTGCTGAGGAGGCGAGCGGGACGGTCATTGCGAAGCTCGCGTCGCGATCTTCGTCCTGTGCGCCCTTCCTGATTGGAGGGCTCAATGAAGCGGATGAAAAGGACGACGGGAGCGCTCGCGATCGCGGTGGCCGGCGTGCTGCTGCTCGGCAACGTGACGGCCACTGCTGTGGGCGGGAGCGACTGGAACTCGGCGGGTGGCAATCTGCATAACACCCGGTTCCAAGCGAGCGAGAAGACCTTGAGCGTGGACAATGTGGACGAGCTCGAGGTGAAGTGGCAGTTCACGACCGGCGGCGACGTCTCGGCCACGCCGGCGGTGGTCGGCGACACGGTGTACTTCCCCGACCGAGCCGGCTACCTGTACGCCGTCGACAAGTGGACCGGCCAGCAGCGGTGGCGGTCCACCATCGCCGCCGCCAGCGGCGTCCCGGGTGACTACGCCAGGGCGACACCAGCCGTTTCCGGCAACAAGGTGATCATCGGAACGCAGGGCCCGTTCGGCGGGGGCGGGAAGGTCCTCGCCTTCGACAAGGACACCGGTGCCTTGCTCTGGGCCACGACACTGGACACGCACCCGGCAGCGATCATCACGCAGTCGGCAACGATATTCGGCAACCGGGTCTACGTCGGCACATCGTCTCAGGAGGAGGGTTTCGCGGCGATCATCCCCGGCTACGAATGCTGCTCGTTCCGAGGCAGGTTCGCGGCACTCGACCTGAACACCGGCGCCATCGTGTGGCAGGTCAGGACGGCACCTGAGGGCTTCCCCGGCAACGCCGTGTGGGGCAGCTCGCCGGCGATCGACTCCAGGCGCGGCCAGCTGTACATCGCCACCGGGAACAACTACGACGCCCCACAGGAGACGCTCGACTGCGTCACGGCTGCGGGCGGCGACCCCGAGGCGCAGCAGGCGTGCCTTCCCGCTGACAACCATTTCGACTCGATCATGGCCCTGGACCTGAAGACGGGCGCCATCCGTTGGGTGACGCGAGCGTTGGGCTTCGACGCCTGGACCGTGGACTGCATCCCGTTCATCGGCGAGGGCACGAACTGTCCCGAGCCGGCCGGGCCCGACTTCGACTTCGGCCAGGCTCCGGCACTGTTCACGGTCACGGAGAATGGCAAGAAGAGGGACGTCGTGGGGGTAGGCCAGAAGAGCGGCCAGTACTGGACGCTCGACCCCGACACCGGCGCCGTACGCTGGGTCACCCAGGCAGGACCTGGTGGGACGGCCGGTGGCCTGCAGTGGGGCTCGGCCGTCGACGCCTCTCGGGTGTACACCGCCGATGCCAACAGCAACGCGGTGCCGTGGACGCTGCCTGATGGCACGACGACAACCAGCGGCGTGATCAGCAGCATCGATGCCGTCACTGGCCAGCTGCTCTGGCAGACGGTCCCGCCGTTCGGTGGGTCAGCGTTCGGAGGTGCGACCTCGGGCCCGTTGACCACGGCCAACGGTGTGGTCTTCTTGTGCGCGCTCGACTCCGCGGGGCACATGTACGCGTTGAACGGGGCTACGGGTGAGATCCTGTGGACGTTCGCCAGTGGCGGCTCGTGCCTATCAGGAGCCGCGATCTCCGATGGGCGGCTGTTCTGGGGGTCGGGCTACTCACTGTTCGGCACACCGAACAACAAGCTCTACTCCTTCGGCCTGTCCGGCTAACACCATCGGGCCACTCTGGCCGGCCGGGCTGCGACTCGGTCGGCCAGAGCGCCTGTCTACTTCCCGAAACGTCCAGGGTCCTTCGGCTGACCCGTTCCGCCGGTGCCGAGGACTTCACGCGCCGCGGCCGACCCGGAGCGGACGGCGCCCTCCATGTAGCCGTTCCACTCGACGGCGTACTCGGCCCCGGCCCAGTGGATCCGCCCGACCGGCGGGCGCAGCACCGGGCCATAGCTGGTCCACACGCCGGGCGCGAAATGGGCGCCATAGCAGCCCCGGGTGAACTCCTCGGCGCTCCAGTCCTTCTCGACGTACGACGAGGGTGCCGCAGCCTGCGGCCCGAAGTAGCGGACGAAGCTGTCCAGCACGGCACGCCGGCGGTCGGCCGCCGAGAGCCGCTGCCAGTGTCGTGCTTCGCCGCCCTCGACGAACCCGAGGAGGATGCCGACCTCGCCGCCGGGCGGGGAGACGTCGAAGGTGACCTTGACCGGTCCCCTGTCTGAGGCGGCCTGGCCGTTGAGCCCGTCGTCTCGCCAGAACGGCGTCGGGTAGGCGGCGAAGGTCTTAGCGACAGTCCCCGCCGGGAGGCGCTGGGTCAGCTGGTCGCGCCAGGCCGGCAGCACCGGGTCGTAGTGCAGACGCCCGGCGAGGGTGGGTGGGAGCGCGACGACGACGCGATCGCCGACGATCGTCTCGCCCGACCTCGTGAGGACCCGGACCTCGGCCGCATCCACGGCGACGGTCGTGACCGGAGTCGAGAGTCGTACGTCGAGGTCGGCGGCCAGCCGCTCGGCCACGAGCACCGAGCCACCCACCACCCGGTCCTGCTGAGCGCCGCGGTCGACGGCGAGCAGTGTCTCGAGGTCGGCGTTGCTGACGGCGTAGAACAAGGCGTGCAGCAGCGAGATGTCGCTGGTGTCGGCGGCGAAGACCGCCTCGGTCGCGGTGCGGAAGTAGGCGCGGCCGGACGGGGTGCGCAGGTTGCGGTGCACCCAGCTCTCGAACGTCTCACTGTCGAGGCGGTGCGCGCGCGGGTGTGCCCACGGCTCGGCGGGGTCCACGCCGCGGGCGAGCCTGCCGAAGCGGGCCATGCCCTGCGCGAGATCGGCGAGCGCGACCGGGTTGAGCCTGGGCACCGCGCCCTTCGTGCCGGAGACCAGCGCACGCTTCTTCCCCAGCTGGATGAGCAGCTTGCCCTCGTCGTTCCAGGTCCGGAACGTCGCCAGCCCGAGCTCCTCGACCAGCGCATACATCCGCGAGTGGCCCTCGCCGATCCAGGTGCCGCCGAGCTCGACGGGCTGGCCCTCGAGCGTGCCACCCTCGAGACGGCCGCCGACGCGGTCGCGCGCCTCGACGACCACCACCTCGGCCCCGGCCCGCTGGAGCTCACGCGCCGCCGACAGCCCGGCCAGACCCGCGCCCACCACCACGACCCTCATGACGCGCTCATCCCGGCCGCCTCCGGCAGCCCCGCCGCCCGGTCGATGGCCCGCCAGCGCCGGCGCAGCCAGCCCGGCCGCGTGTCGGCGAGGCCGGCCTGCGTCAGGTCCTGCAGCCAGGCCTCCTCGAGCCGGTCGGCGGTGGTGAACGCCTCGGCGCTGCCGGGCGGATCATGCATCCACTCCTTCTCGACCTGGTCCCGCTCACCACCGAACCTGGCGAGCGCGGCGGCGTGGTCGCGCAGCGCCAGCCGGTGGAGCCGCTCGTGCCGCCACCAGCGGTACGCCGCGTCGTACCTGTTGGTGGGCATCGGGTCCGGGTCCAGCGCGACCGGTTCCTCGACCCGGACGGGCTTGGCGACCGAGGTGCAGGGCGCCGAGGTGGCGGTGACCCAGTGCCGGGGGTCCGCCCGCAGGTCAGCGACCCAGGACGCCGTCGACTGGGTCGTGGTGAGCATCCCGGCAGCGTGGGCACAGGGCGCCGACAGCGCCCCGTTGACCCGGGACCACCGGGGTGCCGGACCGCCGTGGTCGCGCAGCGCGGCGAGCATCGCGGCGACGTCGTCGGCGCGCTCGGCGGAGGCCTGGGTGCGGCCGCGGCGGGCCGCACACTGGGCCACCCGGCCGCGCACAGGATCGGCATGTGCTCGCGCGAAGGCGGGGATGGTCAGCCCGTTGCTGATCGACCGGCCACGTCCGCTCACGGCCTCGGTCGCCCACCGCCTGCCGGCGGTCTCGAGCACGATCGCGCCATCAGGGTCCGCGACGATGAAGGAGTTGTCGTAGGTGAAGCGCGGGTGCTCGTGGCTGCACGAGCCACCCTGGCCGTGTCGCTCCAGCAGGTCGACGATGACCCCGACCGCCTCCTCGGCGGTGGCGCCGCGCTCGAGACCGAGCCGGAGTAGGTCCATGCCCAGCAGGGCGGAGTCCGAGCGCTCCCGGCCGGCGCCCCGGGTGAACACCGCCTCGTTGCCGATCACCACGCCGTGCTCGTTGCCGCCCATCTCCGCGCCCCACATCCACCACGGCTGGCTGAGGAGCACGGCGTGGGTGCGAGGCACCTGGTCGATCTCGCTCCAGGTGCACCGCAGCCGGGCCGAGGTCGTCGAGGTCGCGGGGTGCCAGCGCAGCACCTGGGCCTCGTTGGGGTCGCGATCGCTGTTCTTGGCGAACAGCACACCGTCATCGGTGAGGCTCACCAAGGTGTCGCACATGGCCGCACGCTACTGCTCTCCAGGGCCAACGCGGGGCCTGGCCGCGGAGGCTCAGTCCTCGAGCGGACCCAGGCAGGGCCCCGCGACGAATCGGGCCGTCGGGTCGGCGAGCACGTCCAGCTCCAGGACGACGAGCTCGTTGGCACCGGACCGCAGCACGGGCCCGGGCACGAAGAGGGTGCGCTGCGGCCCACGGCGCCAGTAGCGCCCCAGGCAGAAGCCGTTGACCCAGGCGATGCCCTTGCCCCAGGCAGCGGTGTCGAGGAAGTGGTCGACAGCGGGCTCGGCCGAGAAGGTCGCCCGCCACGCGGTGGGACCGACCCCGGAGCCCCGACCTTCGGTGCGAGCGGCGTCCCACAGGTCCCACAGGTGCGGCACCCGGTCGAGGTCGACGGCCAGCACCTCCCAGCCCGTGACCGGCACCCCGTCCAACAGGGCCGGCCCGGCCAGGCCCTTGTGCTCGCCGATGCGGGCGCCGTAGTTGACCCGGCCCTGGTCCTCCACGACCAGGTCCAGGCGGCCGTTCCCCCGTGGCAGCGCGATCGCCCGCTCGTGGTGCTCCCGCTCGAGGATGCCGACGGGCGCGCCGGCGAGGTGGACGGTGGCGCGGTCACGGACCTCGCCGAGGGTGAGGACGCCCGGTCCGTCGACGGACAGCTGGGTCCGGTAGACGGCCAGCCGGGCGTCGGTCCCCAGCTCGTCCAGCATCGGTGGTGACTCCCACCTGCTCCAGGTGCCCCAGGACGCCGGGTCATCGAACAGCCGGACCGGTTGACCCAACGCGACCGTCAGCTCGGGTGCGGGACCGGCTGCGCCAGGAGTCTCGGCGGGCACCGCGGCGTAGCGAGAGATGACGTCGCGGAACGCGAAGTACTTCGCGGTCGGGTTGCCGGCCTCGTCCAGGGGAGCGTCGTAGTCGTAGGACGTCACGGTCGGCCGGTAGATGCCCTTGTCGTTGGCCCCGCTGGTCAGACCGAAGTTCGTGCCCCCGTGGAACATGTAGATGTTGACCGACGCCCCGGCCGCGAGGAGAGCGTCGAGCTCGGCGGCGGCCTGCTCGACCGGGGTGGTGTGGTGGATGCCGCCCCAGTGGTCGAACCAGCCGTCCCAGAACTCCATGCACATCAGCGGCCCGGTTGGCTGGTGGGCACGGAGGGTCCGCAACCGGTTCACGCTGTCCGAGCCGAACGAGCTGGTGCGTAGCACCCCTTCGACCCCACCCGCGGCGAGCATGGCGTCGACGGGCTGGTCCACGGTGACGAGCGGTACGCCGATGCCAGCCGCCCGGATGACGTCGACAAGCGCCCGCAGGTACGCCGGGTCGTCGCCGTAGGCGCCGTACTCGTTCTCCACCTGGACCAGCAGCACGGGTCCACCCAGGTGGACCTGGTGCGGGTGCACCAGCGCCAGCACCTGGTCGAGGTAGCTCGAGACGGCGTCGAGGAAGCGCGGCTCGGAGCGGCGGATCCCGACGTCCGGTTCGCGGAACAGCCACGGCGGCAGCCCGCCGTTGTCCCACTCCGCGCAGATGAACGGCCCTGGGCGGACTATCGCGTGCATGCCGGCCTCGCCCACCAGGCACAGGAACCGGGACAGGTCGAGGATGCCGTCGGTGTAGAAGTCGCCCGGCCGGGGGCTGTGGGCGTTCCACGGCACGTAGGTCTCGATGGTGTTCAGGCCCATCAGCCGGGCCTTCTCGATGCGGTCCGCCCAGTGGTCGGGGTGGACCCGGAAGTAGTGCAGCGCCCCGGAGAGGATCTGGAACGGCTCACCGTCGAGGAGGAAGTCGGTCTCGCCGACCCTGAACTCGGGCATGCCTACCTCACGTTCGATCGGGGGCGACGGACAGCCGCCGCTTTCGCGCCGGGGGGAGCGCGTCGGGCGGCGGCTGTCCGTCCGTTCAGTGGTGGGTCGGTCAGTTGACGCTGAAGCCCTGCTCCTTGCCGTACTTCACCAGGGCCTCCTGCCAGGCGGTCAGCCCGGCGTTGAGGTCGGAGTGGTCCTTGTAGGACTCACCGACCGTGTCGCCATAGATGGTGTCGGCGTAGAGCTGGAAGGGCAGGTACTCCCAGCCCTCGACCACGTGGGTGGCCGCGTCGGTGAGCACCTGGTTGACCTGCTGGCCGCCGAAGTACTCCAGCTCCGCGTCGACGAACGCCGGGTCCTCCAGGTCCGCGACCGTGGCGGGGAAGCCACCGCTCTCCAGGAACGGCTCGATGCCCTCGTCGTGGTTGAGCCAGCGCACGAACGCCGCTGCCAGGGCGGGGTTCTTGCTCTGCTTCAGCACCGACTGGGTGCTGCCGCCGTTCTCGGCGGTCGCCGGCTGCCCGTCGTAGGTCGGCATCGGCGCCGCCCGCCACTTGCCGGCGCCGTCCGGCACCGAGTCCTCGAAGACGCCGGGCGCCCAGGCGCCGAGAGCGATGGTCGCGATGGTGCCGTCACCGAGCGCCTTGAACCACTCCTCGGTCCAGCCGGGGATGGTGCAGACCAGCTGACCCTCGACGAGCTGGTTCCACATACCCGTCCACTTCTGGGTGCCCTCGTCCTGCAGGTCGATCGTGACGCTGTCTCCGTCGGTCTGGAACGGAGTGCCCCCGGCCTGCCAGATCATGCTCGTGGTGAACCCGGAGTCGCCGCTGTCGTTGGTGATGCACTTCGACGGATCCGCCTGCTTGATCTGCTGGGCGGCGGCGACGTAGTCGTCCCAGGTCGTAGGCACCTCGAGCCCGAGCTGGTCGAAGACCTCCTGGTTGTAGAAGAGCGCCATCGGTCCGGAGTCCTGCGGCAGGCCGTAGAGGCCGTCGCCCGCATGCACGGACGCCCAGGTGGACGCGGTGTAGTCGTCCTCGTACTCGTCGAGGCCGTACTGGGTCAGGTCGACCAGGTCGCCAGGCAGCGCGAACTGGGGCAGAGCCTTGTACTCGACCTGCGCCACGTCCGGGCCGCCGGAGCCGGCCTTGATGGCGTTCTGGAGCTTGGTGTAGTGATCGTTGCCGGTCCCGGCGTTGACCAGCTTGACGTCGACGTTCGGGTACTGGTCCTCGAACGCCGCGACCTGCGCCTCCGCGGACGGGGTCCACGTCCAGTAGGTGATGGTGCCCCCCTCCTCGAGCGCGGCGTCGAGGTCCGCGGCCGTGCCGTCGCCGCCTCCGCTGCCGCCGCTGCCTCCGTCATCGGAGCCGCAGCCCGCGAGGACTGAAGCGGTGGTCAGAGCCGCCACGGCAAGGGCGACCCGGCGGGCACTGCGCCCACGAGTGATCAACATGCTGTTCCCTTCTTTCACTGTTTGACGCTGCCCGCGGTCAGGCCGGACTGCCAGAACCGCTGGAGGAGGATGAAGACGATGACGAGCGGGACGATGGTCAGCAGCGAGCCCGTGACCACGAGGTTGTAGATCGGCTGCGAGTTCGCCCCGGTCGCCTGGCCGCTCCACTGGGTGAGGCCGACGGTGAGTGGGTAGAGCTTCGGCTCGCTCAGCATGATCAGCGGCAGGAAGTAGTTGTTCCAGGTCGAGACCACGGCGAAGAGCAGCACCGTGACGATGCCGGGCGCGAGCAGCCGCAGGGCGACGGTGAAGAAGATCCGGATCTCGCCGGCGCCGTCGATGCGCGCCGCCTCGAGCAGCTCCTGCGGGACTGCGTCGGCGGCATAGACCCACATCAGGTAGAGGCCGAAGGGGCTGATCAGCGAGGGGATGATGATCGCCCAGACCGTGTTGGTGAGCCCCATGTTGGAGAACATCAGGAACGTCGGGACGGCCAGGGCCGTGCCGGGCACGGCCACCGCCCCGATGACGATCGCGAACACCACGCGGCGCCCCGGGAAGCGGTACTTCGCCAGGCCGTAGCCGGCCGCGGTGGCCAGCAGGGTCGCGCCGCCGGCCCCCGCCACGACGTAGAGCAGGGTGTTGGCCAGCCAGCGCAGGTAGATGCCGTCGTTGTAGGTCAAGGTCTCACGGATGTTGCTGAACAAGGCGAAGTCGCCCCCGAACCACAGGCCGGGACTCGAGAACAGGTCCGCCTGCGTCTTGGTGGCGCTCAGGACCAGCCAGACCAGCGGCACCAGGGTGTAGACGAGAAAGAGGACCATCAGCCCGGTCAGCAGCGGCGAGCGCCGCGGTGTCAGCGGTGAGGTGCTCACGTTGCCGCTCACTTCATCGCCTCCCGAGACCCGCGCAGCTGGACGACGTAGGCGATCACCGCGGTCAGCAGCCCCATCACGATGGCGACCGCGGCCGAGTAGTTGTACTGCTGGCCGCCGAAGGAGAGGTTGTAGGCGTAGAGGTTGGGCGTGAAGTAGGTCGTGATGACGTTGGGCTCCAGCGTGCGCAGGATGTTGGGCTCGTTGAACAGCTGGAAGGTCCCGATGATCGAGAAGATGGTGGCGATCACGATGGCCCCGCGCAGGGCCGGGATCTTGATCGAGAGCACCGTGCGCAGCGCGCCGGCGCCGTCGATCGCGGCCGCCTCGTAGATGTCGCTCGGCACCGTGCGCAGCGCGGAGTAGAAGATCAGCATGTTGTAGCCCACGAACTCCCAGGTCACGATGTTCGCGATCGACGCGAGCATCCAGCTCTCGCTGAGCGGCACGAACGAGGTGCCGAACAGGTCGTTGAGATCGGCGGCCAGCCCGAAGCTGGTGCCGTACATGAACCCCCACATCAGGACGGCCACCACGCCGGGCACGGCATAGGGCAGGAAGATGACCAGCCGGAAGAAGTTGCTGGCGTAGAGCCGGGCGCTGTCGATGACCAGAGCGGCCACCAGCGCCAGGCCGAGCATGATCGGCACCTGGACGACGAAGAACAGCACGACCCGCAGCGCGCCGTCCCAGAACTTGTCGTCGGTGAAGACGTCGACGTAGTTGGCCAGTCCGACGAACTCCTTGGTGCCGAAGAATGCCTGCTCCCGGAAGACGCTGAGGTAGGCGGCGTAGCAGATCGGCGCCAGGAAGGTCAGCGCGAAGACCACCAGGAAGGGGCCGACGAACAGCCAGCCACGGGTGTCGGTGCGCGAGTAGCGCCGGGGCCGATGGGCCGGTAGCTGCGCCATCCTCGCCTCCTTTCACCGCCGATTCCGGTGGCGGCCTGTTGACGTCAACAGGTAGAGTGGCGCACGACACATGTTGACGTCAACAGGTTCGACCGAAAGGATTCCATCCATGGGGACGGACGGCACCGCGGCGGGGCCGGGGCCGCGTCGTGCGGCCTCGCAGGCCGACGTCGCGCGGATCGCCGGGGTGTCGGGACAGACCGTCTCCCGGGTCGCCAACGGCGCCCGCTACGTCGACGAGGCGACCCGCGAGCGGGTGCTGGCGGCCATGCGCGAGGTCGGCTACCGCCCCAACCGCGCCGCCCGGGCGCTGCGCAGCGGACGGTTCCAGAGCATCGGCGTGATCGCGTTCGAGCTCTCCAGCGTCGGCACCACCCACACGTTGGACGCGGTCGCGTCCGCGGCGACCGAGACCGGCTATGCGATCAACCTGGTGCCAGTGCTGGACGCCACCCAGGAGGCGGTGCGGGCCGCATTCGACCAGCTCGGCGAGCAGGCGGTCGACGGCATCATCATCCTGGTCGAGACGCACCGGCTCGACGGCGTCGCCGTGCCGGACGGGCTGCCGGTCGTCGTGGTCGACTCCAGCGCGCAGTACGACTACCCGATCGTCGACAACGACCAGGCCCACGGTGCGCGGTTGGCGACCGAGCACCTGCTGGAGCTGGGTCACGAGACCGTCTGGCACGTCGCCGGGCCCGAGCTGTCCTACTCGGCTCGACGCCGCCGGACCGCGTGGCAGGAGACGCTCGAGACGCACGGGCGGGTCGTGCCGCCGGTCCTGCCGGGCGACTGGTCGACGGGATCAGGCTACGAGTCCGGGCTCCGCCTGGCCGACGACGACCAGGTGACCGCGGTGTTCACGGCCAACGACCAGATGGCCCTGGGGCTGTTGCGGGCCCTCCACGAGCGCGGTCGCCGGGTCCCCGACGACGTCAGCGTGGTCGGCTTCGACGACATGGAGGAGGCGGCGTACTTCTGGCCGCCGCTGACCACCGTCCGCCAGTCGTTCGCCGAGGTCGGCAGGCGCGCCGTCGACGCCCTGATGAGGGAGATCCGGTCCGGTGAGCACGAGCACCATGCTGAGCTGGTGCCGACCCAGCTGGTGGTCCGGGCCAGCACCGCCCCGCCCCCCGGGACCGAGGCATGAACACCCCACGAAAAGGCAGCCGTCGACACCACCGGTGGGTGAGGTGGCCCGAGTCCGTGAAGGGCGGCACGGTCCGGGGACCGCTCGGCTTCGGGGCCGACTACAACCCTGACCAGTGGGACCGCGAGGTCTGGGACGACGACGTCCGGCTGATGCGCCAGGCCGGGGTCAACATCGTCTCCCTCGCGATCTTCTCCTGGGCCCGGCTTCAGCCGGCCCAGGACTCCTGGGACTTCGCGTGGCTCGACGAGGTCATGGACCTCCTGCACGCGCACGGCATCGCCGTCGACCTCGCCACCGCGACCGCCTCGCCGCCGCCGTGGCTGGGCGCCGCGCACCCCGAGATCCTCCCTGTCACCCGCACCGGCGAGACCATGTGGCCAGGCTCCCGGCAGCACTGGCGGCCGACGTCACCGGTGTTCCGGCAGCACGCGCTCGCCCTCGTCGAGGCGATCGCGAGCCGCTACGCCGACCACCCCGCGCTCGCCGCCTGGCACGTCTCCAACGAGCTCGGCTGCCACAACCTCTATGACTACTCCGACGACGCCGCGGCCGCGTTCCGGGTCTGGCTGTCGGCGCGGTACGCCGACCTCGACGCGCTCAACCACGCCTGGGGGACGGCGTTCTGGTCACAGCGCTACAGCGACTGGGGGCAGGTCCTGCCGCCGCGGCTGACGCCGACCATCGCCAACCCGACCCACCAGCTCGACTTCAAGCGGTTCTCCTCCGACGCGCTCAAGGACTACCTGCGCGCCGAGCGGGAGGTCCTGGTGCGCCTGACCCCCGATGTTCCGGTCACGACCAACTTCATGGTCATGCAGCACTTCGACGGGATCGACTACGCCGACTGGGCCGCCGAGGTCGACTTCGTCTCCAACGACCACTACACGCTGGTCGACGACCGCGCCCTGGACGAGCTGTCGTTCTCGGCCAACCTGACCGGTGGCCTCGCCGGCGGCGAGCCGTGGTTCCTGATGGAGCACTCCACCAGCGCGGTCAACTGGCGTGCGATCAACCCGCCCAAGGCCGACGGGGGGCTGGTGCGGGACTCGCTCACCCACGTCGCCCACGGTGCGGACGCCGTGTGCTTCTTCCAGTGGCGGCAGTCCGTGGCCGGCGCGGAGAAGTACCACTCCGCGATGGTGCCCCACGCCGGCGAGGACAGCGAGGTCTACCGGACCGTGGTCCGGCTGGGCGGCCATCTCGAGCGGCTCTCCCCCGTCGTCGGTTCGCGGCGCCAGCAGGCCCGGGCCGCGATCCTCTTCGACATCGAGTCGTCGTGGACCCTCGGCCTGGAGGCCAACCCGAGCTCCGCACTGAGCCACCGGGAGGAGGCACTCGACTGGTACGCCGCCTTCCTGGCGCTCGGGGTCAGGGCGGACGTCCTGCCCACCGGCGCGCCGCTCGAGGGCTACGACGTCGTGGTGGCGCCGCTGCTGCACGTGCTGCCGGCCCCTGTGGCTGACCAGCTGCGGGACTTCGTCGGCCGTGGCGGACACCTCGCCACGACGTACTTCTCGGGCGTCGTGGACGAGAACGACCACGTGTGGCCGGGCGGCTACCCGGGCGCGCTCCGCGTGCTGCTCGGCATCCGCATCGAGGAGTTCGGGCCGCTCCTCGACGGCGACGAGGTGGTCCTCGATGACGGCAGCACCGGGACCCGCTGGACCGACCGGATCACCTCGACCACGCCCGACACGCACGTCATCGCGACCTACAAGACCGGTCCTCAGGCGGGGCGCCCCGCCGTCACCCGGCGCGTGGTGGGCGGGGGCTCGGCAACCTACGTCTCCACCCGTCTCGGCCCGGCGGGGCTCGAGCCGCTGCTCGGCCGGCTGCTCGAGGCCGCCGGCGTGGACAGTGAGCTGCCCGAGGGACTCCGGGGCCGGGTCGAGCTCACGATCCGCACCGACGGCGAGCGGGAGTTCTGGTTCCTGGTCAACAGGACCGACGACCCCGTGGATGCCGTCGACCTCGGCGAGCTGGGCGACGTCAGAGAGCCGGTCCTGTCCTCGGCGGAGGGCGATCCCAGGCTCGACGGGCTTCCGGGCTCCGCGGTGGCGGTGTTCGCCAGACCGGACCGCAGCGCCCGATGACCGCCACCACCCACCCCGCGCGCGTCCGGCTGGACGCGCGCCGGGACCGCGGCCCGCTCGACCGCCGCCTGTTCGGCAGCTTCGTCGAGCACCTGGGCCGCTGCGTCTACACCGGGATCTACGAGCCGGGGCATCCGATGGCCGACGAGCACGGCTTCCGCCGGGACGTCGAGGAGCTGGTCGACGAGCTCGGGGTGAACCTGGTGCGCTACCCCGGCGGCAACTTCGTCTCCGGCTACCGCTGGGAGGACGGCATCGGCCCCCGCGAGCAGCGGCCGCGGCGGCTCGACCTCGCGTGGCGGTCGGTCGAGTCCAACCAGGTCGGCACCGACGACTTCCTCGCCTGGGCGGAGCGCAACCGGATGGCGCCGATGATGGCGGTCAACCTGGGCACCCGCGGCGTCCAGGCCGCGGCCGATCTCGTCGAATACTGCAACCTGCCGGGCGGCACCCACTGGTCGGACCTGCGCCGCCGGCACGGCCGGGAGGCGGCGTACGACGTCCGGCTCTGGTGCCTGGGCAACGAGATGGACGGTCCCTGGCAGATCGGGGCCAAGACCGCGACCGACTACGGACGCCTCGCCGCCGAGGCCGGCAAGGCGATGAAGCTCGTCGACCCGACGCTCGAGCTGGTGGCCTGCGGCAGCTCCAACCACACCATGCCGACGTTCGGCTACTGGGAGTCCGAGGTGCTGGAGCAGGCGTGGGACGTGGTCGACCACATCTCGATGCACGCCTACTACGAGGAGGTCGACGGCGACCGGCGCAGCTTCCTGGCCTCCGGGGCCGACATGGACTCGTTCATCGACGGGGTCACCGCCACCATCGACGCGGTCGCCGCCCGCAAGCACAGCAGCAAGAGGATCGGCATCGCGTTCGACGAGTGGAACGTCTGGTACCAGACCCGGTTCAACGACGAGGGGCTGCCGCGGATCACCGAGGCCGGCCGGCTGCTCGAGGACGACTACAGCGCCCTGGACGCCGTGGTGGTCGGCGACCTGCTGATCTCCCTGCTCAACCACGCCGACCGGGTGCGGATCGCGTGCCAGGCCCAGCTGGTCAACGTGATCGCGCCGATCCGGACCGAGCCGGGCGGGGCTGCCTGGCGCCAGCCGACGTTCCACCCCTTCGCGGCCGTCAGCCACGCCGCGCGAGGCGTCGTGCTGGAGACCGAGGTGGACTGCGCCACCGTCGCCACCGAGAGGTACGGCGACGTGCCGGCCGTCACCGCCGCCGCCACCCTCGACCCGGAGACCGACGTCTGGAGCCTCTTCCTCACCAACCGGTCGGCGGCACCGACCGAGGTCCACCTCGAGTGGCGGGGGCTCCCCTCGGCCCACCTGCGGTCCGCGCGCACCCTCACCGCCGACGCGCCTGCAGGGTCCGACCGCCTGTTCACCTCGACGGAGGTCTCCCCCGGTCCCGGCGACACGCTCTCGCTCGTCCTGCCCGCGGAGTCGTGGACGGTCCTCGAGACCGGCCAGGACGTCGTCGCCTCCCCGACCACGTCGTGACGGACCCCGCCCGCGGCGTCCACCTCCGGCGCGGCGACACCAGCCTGGCGGTCCGCCTCGACCCCACCGAGCTCCCGTGCATCCTCCACTGGGGCCCCGACCTCGGCGACCTCGCGGACGAGCACCTGCCCGCCGTCCTCCGCTCGCTGGAGATGCCGACCGTCGACGGGGCGATCTACCAGCACTCGTGGGCATCCGTGCTGCCGCAGCAGACCAGTGGCTGGGTGGGCCGTCCGGGTCTGTTGGGCAGCCGCGCCGGCCGGGCCTGGGCGCTCACCTTCGGCTCGGTGGACCACAGCGTCACCGAGTCAGCCGACTCCACCCGGCTCACCAGCGTCGCCCTCGACGAGTCCGCCGGCGTGGAGGTGACCACCGTGCTCGAGCTGTTGGGCAGTGGCCTGCTGCGCCTGCGGGCCCGCGTGCGCAACCTGGCGGACACGGCGTACGAGGTGACCCTGCTCGAGCCCGCCCTCCCGGTGCCGGCCGAGGCCGACGAGCTCCTGGACATGGCCGGACGGCACGCTCACGAGCGCACTCCCCAGCGTCACGCGTTCACCCAGGGGCAGCACGTCCGCGAGGCCTGGGGCGGCCGCCCCGGCCACGACTCGGCCACAGTGCTGTGCGCCGGCCGGTCCGGGTTCGGCTTCCGCGCCGGCCGGGTCTGGGGTGTCCATCTCGGCTGGAGCGGCAACCAGGTGCTCAGTGCCGAGAGCTCCTTCACCGGCTGGAAGATGCTGCGCGGAGGCGAGCTGCTCATGCCCGGCGAGATCGTGCTCGGCCAGGGCGAGACCTACGCCTCGCCCTGGCTCTACGCCTCCTGGGGCGAGGGGCTCGATGCCTTCTCCGGCCGCTTCCACGAGCACCTGAGGGCGCGCGAGGTCCACCCCCGGCGCGAGCGACCAGTGCTCCTCAACACCTGGGAGGCGGTCTACTTCGACCTGGACCTGCCGAGGCTCGTCGAGCTCGCCGAGCGTGCGGCGGAGCTGGGCGTCGAGCGGTATGTCCTCGACGACGGCTGGTTCAAGGGCCGGCGCGACGCGACGAGCTCCCTGGGCGACTGGGTCGTGGACGAGGGCGTGTTCCCGGACGGGCTCACCCCGCTGGTGGAGACCGTGCACGACCTGGGCATGGAGTTCGGCCTGTGGGTCGAGCCCGAGATGGTCAACCTCGACTCCGATGTGGCGCGGGCGCATCCCGAGTGGGTCCTCGGCACCCACGCCGGTCCAGGCATCAGCTCGCGCCACCAGCACGTGCTCGACCTGACCGACCAGGACGCCTGGGACCACGTGTTCGGCCGGATCTCGGCGCTGGTGGACCGCTACGACATCGCCTACCTCAAGTGGGACCACAACCGGGCCCTGACGGGCGCGGGCCGCGGCCGGGACCTCAGACCCGCCGTCCACCTGCAGACCCTTGCGGTCTACCGCCTCATGGACGCACTCCGGGCCAGGCACCCCGGGCTCGAGATCGAGTCGTGCTGCGGGGGCGGTGGGCGCCTCGACCTGGGAGTCCTCGAACGGACCGACCGGGTCTGGATCTCCGACTGCATCGACGCCCACGAGGCGCATCGTCTGGTCCGGTGGACCGGGCTCACCCTCCCTCCCGAGCTGATGGGCACCCACGTCGGATCGGGCGTCGACCACACCACCGGCCGCCGGCACACGTTGCGCTTCCGGGCCGGCACCGCCCTGTGGGGACACCTCGGCGTCGAGTGCGACCTCACGACCATCTCGGAGGAGGAGCGCGAGGAGCTCCGGGCCTGGATCGCGCTGCACAAGCGCTTCCGGGGGCTGCTCCACTCCGGCCGCGTCGTGCGGGCGGACGCCGTGCCCGACGGCCTGCAGCTGGACGGCGTGGTGGCCCGTGACGGGCGCGAGGCACTCTTCCGGGTCTCGGCGCTCGACCTCACTCTGGGCGAGCCGGCCGGCCGCCTCCGTTTCCCCGGCCTGGCCCCCGAGACGGCCTACCGGGTGATGCCCGCGCCCCTCACGGTGTCACCCAAGGACCGCCCGCGACCCCGGTGGTACGACGGCGGCGAGGTGTTGAGCGGCCGCCTGCTGGGCGAGGTCGGCCTGGTCGCGCCACTGCTGGAGGCCGACGACCTGGTCATCGTGCACCTGGTCGCGGAGGCGACTCCAGGTCCGTCGGCAAGTTGGCGCTCCGAGCTTCTCGAGGGGTCGTTGTGACGAGGAAGTCCTTGTTCCTGCGGTCGTCTGTATGGATCGTCGGGTCAGTGGTTGGTGCGGTTGTCGTCGCGCTTCCGGACTCCGATCAACGGGTCTTGTCGTTCAGCAGAACGCACGGCCCGGCACCGCTTGACCTGTTTGGTGTAGCGATCCTCGTTGGCTGCTGGCTACCGATCGCCTTGGTCATTCCGTCGTTGTGGCGGGCAATGGCCGGCGCCCCGGCGCGAGTCGCCGCCGCGTTTGCCGTTCTCGGGGCCGCGGCGCTCGTGATCACCATCGGCGCCGACCTGGGTCGGGTGTGGCTCGTTGCCGCGGGTGCGCTCGTGGTTGCGCAGATCATCGTGCTCGCAGACGCCTGGCGTCTCGCCGGGCACTCGATGCCTGGGAAATGACCGCTCAGGAAGAAGAGTGCGGTTGCGACCGCGCCGCTAGCGGCGCTAGGACGCACCGACACTACTGCGGGATCGTGTCCCCCGGATGGGCCGGCATCCGGCGCACGAACCAGTCCGAGCGGGGGTCGGCGACCGGCTCGACCCGCGCCGACGCGGTCAGGACCGACAGGCCGGAAACGCTGGCCAGCACGAGCGACAGCTCCACGGAAGCGACCTGGGGCAGGTCGTGCTGCAGCTGGGCGAGCCGCAGGATGAGCTGCTCCACGGCCGCGACGTCCACCGTCTCCGAGCCGCGGTAGCCGAAGAGCATCGGCGAGGCCCGGATCTCCCGCACCATGGCGGCGGCGTCGCGGTCTCCCAGGGGCGGGATCCGGTAGGACTTGTCGCCGAGCAGCTCGGTCAGGGGCCCGGAGATCCCGAAGGACACGACCGGGCCGAACAGCGGGTCCTCGATGGAGCGCACCGCGATCGGGACGCCGGGGGGCGCGTTCTTCTGGACGACGTAGCCCGCCTGCTCGGGTGGTCCCACCAGAGCCCTGAGCGAGTTCCAGGCGTCCTTCATCTCCTCGGCGTTGTCGACATTGCGCCACACGTGCGCGAGGTCCGGGCGCTCCTGGAGGTGCTCGGCCGTCGCCTTGAGGACCACGTTCCACTCGAGCCGACGGCCGGCGGCCTGCGCCTGGCGCAGTGACGACACGGGCACGGCCGGCCACAGCTCGATCCCATAGGCCCCGAGCAGGGCGGTGACGTCGTCCTGGTCCAGCGTGGTGCCCTCGGGGTGCCCCATCAGCGCCCGCCCGACGACCTGACGCGCGGCGACCAGGTCGACGTGCTCCGGGGGGACGGACGCGCCGTCGGGGGTGCGCAGCCACACGGCGTACTCCACGACCTTCGCGAGGGCCCGGACCGCTGCCTCGACCGCGGGGTAGGACGGCACCGAGCCGCGACCTGCGGTGGAGCCGGCGACGTCGGGGACGCGCAGCAGCTCGGGGACACCCTCAGCACCGAGGAACGTCGAGACCAGGGGCTTGTCGGACTGCTCCCCGACCGCGGCCAGGACGTTGGCGATGTGTTCGCCGGCGACGTTGAGCGGCGGGATGTAGACCGCGACCACCGCGTCGACCTCGGGGTCGTCGATGGCGTTGTCGAGCGCGTCCTCGAAGTCCTCCGCGGTCGGCTCGGCGTCCAGGGCGACCTGCCGGTTGACGACCAGGCCGACCGAGGCCGCCGCGTCGGCGGCGAGGAGGCCCAGCGCGTCGGAGTTGCCGACGATCGCGACCCGGCGCCCGCGCGGCAGCGGCTGGTGGGCGAGCAGCTGGGCGACGTCGAACATGTCGTCCAGGGTGTCGACCTGGATCACGCCTGCCTGCTTGAACATCGCGTCGACGGCCTGGGGCGGCGCAGCGATCTTGCGGACCGCGTGGCCCATCGGCACACCTTGCGTCGTGCGCCCGGAGCGGACCGCCACGATCGGCTTGCGCAGGGAGACTCGACGGGCGATGCGGGAGAACTTGCGCGGGTTGCCGATCGACTCGAGATACATCATCACGACCTCGGTCGAGTCGTCCTCCTCCCAGTACTGCAGGAGGTCGTTGCCCGAGACGTCGGCGCGGTTGCCCGCGCTGACGAACGTCGAGAGACCGAGGCCGCGGTTGTTGACCTTCTCCAGGATCGCCGAACCAAGCGCACCGGACTGGCAGAAGAAGCCGGCCCGGCCCCGCGGTGGCATCAACCCGGCCAACGAGGCGTTGAGCGACACGGACGGGTCGGTGTTGATGATGCCCAGCGCGTTGGGCCCGATCAGCCGCAGGCCGTAGGAACGTGACAGCCCGACCAGCCGCCGCTGCCGCTGACGGCCCTCCTCACCGGTCTCTGCGAAGCCCGAGGAGATCACGACCAGCCCGTGCACGCCCTTGGACGCGCAGTCGAGGACGACGTCGGTCACCGAGTCGGCCGGCACTGCGACGATCGCCACGTCCACCTCGTCGGGGATGTCGCCGACCGCCTTGTAGGCCGGCATGCCGGACACCGCCGCCGCACTCGGGTTGACGGCGTAGACGCGGCCGGTGAAGTCGCCGGTGACCAGGTTGCGCACCAGGGCCTGGCCGATGGTGTCCTGACGGCGGCTGGCGCCGATCACCGCGACCGAGCGCGGGTTGAAGAAGCGGTGGATCGAGGCTGCCTCGGCCTGGTGCTCGCGGTTGGCCATGGCGCCGACCAGGGTGTCGGTGGGGTCGATCGGGAACTCGAGGCTGAGCACGCCGTCGTCGTACTGGCTGACGACCCGGTATCCCGCGTCCCTGAAGGTCTGGATCATCGCCTGGTTGTCGGGCAGCACCTCGGCGACGAACCGCTCCACGCCCCGCTCCCGCCCCGCCTGGGCGAGGTGCTCCAGCAGGATCTGGGCGATCCCCCGGCCCTGGTGCTCGTCCTCGACGAGGAACGCGACCTCGGCTTCGCCGTTCTCCACGACGTCGTAGCGGCCGACCGCGATCATCCGGCCCCTCAGCAGCACGACGAAGGCCACCCGGCCCACATGGTCGACCTCGGTGAAGCGGGCCACGTCCCGGTCCGAGAGGGTCGGCATCGGGGAGAAGAACCGGTAGTACTTCGACTGGTCGGAGACCCGCGAGTAGAACTCGACCATCAGGTCCTTGTCCTCGCCGCGGATCGGCCGGATGTGTGCCGTGCTGCCGTCCTTGAGCAGGACGTCGGCCTCCCAGTGTGCGGGCGGGGCCTGGGTCGCGGTCACGCCCCGGACTCTATCGGCGGGGCGTGACGGGAGAGTGTCGTACGCCGGGAGAGAATCGCCCTATGGCAAGGCGTTCTGCGACCCCACCGCCCCCCGAGGACTTCGAGGAGCACATCCTCGACATCGACGTCGGCGACGAGATGCGATCCTCGTTCCTGGAGTACGCCTACTCGGTCATCTACTCCCGCGCGCTGCCCGACGCCCGTGACGGGCTCAAGCCTGTGCAGCGCCGGATCCTCCACACGATGAACCAGATGGGCATCAGGCCCGACCGCGGCCACATCAAGAGCGCCCGCGTCGTCGGGGAGGTCATGGGCCGGTTGCACCCGCACGGTGACGGGGCGATCTACGACGCCCTGGTGCGCCTGGCTCAGCCGTGGTCGATGCGGCTGCCGATGGTCGACGGACACGGCAACTTCGGCTCCCCCGGCGGCGACGACCCGCCGGCCGCGATGCGCTACACGGAGTGTCGGATGGCCCCGGCCGCGGTGGCGATGACGGCCTCCATCGACGAGAACACCGTCGACTTCAAGCCCAACTACGACAGCCGGGAGCTCGAGCCGACGGTCCTGCCGAGCGCCATCCCCAACCTGGTCGTCAACGGCACCACCGGCATCGCGGTGGGCATGGCCACCAACATGGCGCCGCACAACCTGGTCGAGGTCGTCCAGGCGCTGCGCCACCTCATCACCCACCCCGGCGCCCGGCTCGACAGCCTGATGCGGTTCGTCCCGGGCCCGGACCTGCCCACCGGCGGCAAGATCGTCGGGCTCGACGGCATCAAGGACGCCTACGAGACCGGCCGCGGGTCGTTCCGGATGCGGGCGACCGCCCGGGTCGAGACCATCGGCCGGCGCAAGGGCATCGTGGTCACCGAGCTGCCCTACGCCGTCGGCATCGAGAAGGTCGTCGAGCGGATCAAGGTCCTCGTCCAGTCCAAGAAGCTCCAGGGCATCGCGGACATCAAGGACCTCACCGACATGGCCAACGGCACCCGACTGGTCATCGAGGTCAAGAACGGCTTCCACCCCGAGGCGATCCTCGAGCAGCTCTACCGCCACACGCCGATGGAGGAGTCCTTCGGCATCAACAACGTCTGTCTCGTCGACGGCCAGCCCCGCACGCTCGGCCTCAAGGAGCTCCTCGAGGTCTTCCTCGAGCACCGCTACACCGTCGTCCGCCGCCGCTCGCAGTTCCGGCGCGACAAGCTCGCCGACCGCCTCCACCTCGTCGACGGCCTGCTCATCGCCCTGCTCGACATCGACGAGGTCATCGAGGTGATCCGCACCAGCGACGACTCGGGCGCGGCCAAGGCGCGGCTGATCTCTGTCTTCGACCTGTCGGACGCCCAGGCGACCTACATCCTCGACATGCAGCTGCGCCGGCTGACCCGCTTCAGCCGGATCGAGCTCGAGAAGGAGCAGGAGACGCTCCGCCACGAGATCGAGGAGCTCGAGGCCATCCTCGCCGAGGAGGAAATGCTCAAGAAGGTGGTGTCGGACGAGCTGCTCGAGGTGTCCAAGACCTTCGGCACGCCGCGGCGCACCGTCCTCCTCGAGACCGCCGGCACCCCGGTGGCGTCGCAGGCGGCGCCGCTCGAAGTCGCCGACGACCCGTGCTTCGCGTTCCTGTCGTCCAGCGGGCTCCTCGCCCGCACGTCCTCGGCCGAGCCGGTCGGTGCCGGGGGCGACCGAACCAACCACGACGTCATCGTGTCGGCGGTGGCCACAACCGCCCGCGGCGAGGTCGGCCTGCTCACGTCCCGGGGCCGGCTGGTCAAGCTGTCCGTGCTCGACCTCCCGGGACTCCCCGCCTCGGCCAACGACCCCAACCTCCAGGGCGGCTACCCGGTCAGCGAGATCGCCTCGCTCGAGCCGGGCGAGCGGGCCCTGGCGCTGTGCACCCTCACCAGCGACGGGCCCGGCCTCGCCCTCGGCACCAGGGACGGCATCGTCAAACGCGTCAACCCCGAGGTCATCGGCAAGGACGAGTGGGACGTCATCGGGCTCAAGGACGGCGACGAGGTGGTCGGGGCGGTGCAGCTGACCACCGGCCACGAGACGCTGTGCTTCATCACCACCGACGCCCAGCTGCTGCACTTCGGCGCGGACGGTGTGCGACCCCAGGGCCGCTCCGGCGGCGGCATGCAGGGCATCCGCGTCTCCTCCGGCGAGCGGGTCGCCTGGTTCGGCGCGCTCGACCCCTCCGACGCGGTCGTGGTGACGGCGTCGGGGTCGACCACCGCGCTGCCCGGCACCGAGCCCGGAGCGGTCAAGGTCACGCCGTTCGAGGAGTACCCCGCCAAGGGCCGCGCCACGGGCGGCGTGCGCTGCCACCGCTTCCTCAAGGGTGAGGACGCACTCGTCTTCGCCTGGGCCGGTGACGCGCCCGCGCGCGCCGCGGCCGCCAGCGGGGCCCCGGTCGACCTGCCCGAGGCGATCGGCAGGCGCGACGGGTCGGGCACGCCGGGGTCGCAGCCGATCGCCGCGGCCGCGGGGCCGGTCGGCGTTCGGCTCACGCGGCTTGTGCGAGGCTGACCGCATGGCTTCATCGTTCAGCGGGCGCGCGTCCGCACTGGTCCTCGTGGCGGCCCTGGTCCTGGCCGCGGCCGGCTGCACCGAGGACGCCAAGGCCGGTGGCGCAGACGCGGACGACCCCACTCCCGAGGAGGTCCTCGCACTCGCCAAGACGACCCTCGACGAAACCCCCGGGGTGACGATCTCGCTCTCGACCGACGAGGTCCCGAGCGGCGTCACCGGTATCAAGTCCGCGACCGGCCTGGGCGCCCACCCCGCGGCGTTCGAGGGAGAGTTCGAGCTGAGCGTCAACGGCCTCCCGGCCACCGCCGAGGTCATCGCCGTCGACGGCGTGACCTACGCCAAGAACTCCCTGCTGCTACCCGACTGGACCCAGATCGACCCGGACGACTACGGCGCCCCCGACCCGGCCACCCTGATGGAGCCCGACGGCGGGTTCTCCGGCCTGATCTCGGCCCTCACCGATGTCGAGGAGGGTGACTCGGTCCGCGGCGGCCAGGACAACCGCGAGATCTTCACCGAATACACCGGCACCATCCCGTCCACGGCGGTCGAGGCGCTGATCCCGACCGCGAGCGGCGACTTCGAGGCGACCCTGACGATCAGCGAGGACGGCGAGCTGCGGCGGGCCGAGCTGAGCGGGGTCTTCTACGACGAGGCCGACGAGCTCACCTACACGCTGACGCTCGACGACTACGGCACGGAAGCGGAGATCACCGCGCCGTGACCACCAGGTCGCCCCGGCTGCTCCTGGGGCTGGCCGCTGTGGCCGTCGCGTTCGCCGCGGCCGACACCTACGTCGTCGTGCTCGCGCTGCCCGAGATGATGGGCGCCACCGGCATCCCCATCGACCAGCTCCAGCGGGCTGCCCCGATCGTCTCGGGCTTCCTGCTCGGCTACATCGCCATGCTGCCGCTGATCGGGCGGATCGCCGACCTGCGAGGCCGGCTCCCGGTGCTCGTCGCGGCCCTCGTGGTGTTCGCCGCCGGGTCGCTGGTCACCGCGCTGGCCTACGACCTGCCATCGATGGTGACCGGCCGCTTCCTGCAGGGTGTCGGCGGCGGCGGGCTGGTCCCGGCCACCCTGGCTCTGGTCGCGGACCTCTACCCCGTCGAGCGCCGGGGGGTGCCGCTGGGCCTGGTCTCCGCCGTGCAGGAGCTCGGCTCGGTGATCGGCCCGCTGTTCGGTGCGCTGGTGATCTCGGTCGCCGACTGGCGCACGATCTTCCTGATCAACCTGGCCGTCGGGCTGGTCCTCGCCGCGGCGCTGCGGGCGGCCAGTGACGACCGGACGACGGCGGACCGGGCTTCGAGACCACCTGGCCGCCTCGACTGGGGAAGCCCCCTGCTCCTGCTCGTCGCGCTGGTCTTCGGCGCCCTGGTGTTCGTGCAGCCCAACGAGCTGGTCACCCACATCACCTGGGGCGAGCTGTTCCTCCCGGTGGCCGGCGACAACCGGTGGCTCACCCCGGTCGGTGCCGTCGCGGCCGTGGCGTTCCTGCTCTTCCTGGTCCGCTCCGCCACCGCCAGCCGTCCGCTGCTCGACCTGCCCGGCTGGGCACGTTCGTCACGCGAGGCCGATCTGCGCGGCGCGCTCCTGCTCGCCGTGGCCCTGGGTGGCGTGATCCTCGCCTTCGCCACCGCCGACCCGCAGGTGCAGGTCTTCTCCGACCGCGGGCTCTGGTACCTGCTCGTCTCCGCGGTCGCCACGGCGGCCTTCGTGCTCCACCTGCGCAGCGCGGAGGCGCCCTTGGTGCCGCCCGGCGCGCTACGCCAGACGCCGGCCTGGGGAGCGATCCTGGTGAGCTTCTTCGTCGGCGCCGCCCTGATCGCGGCCCTCATCGACATCCCCATCTACGCCCGGACCACGACCTACCGAGGCTCCCAGCTGATGGCCGCCCTGGTGCTCGTCAGGTTCCTCGTCGCCCTGCCGGTGGGCGCGGTCGTCGGCGGCTACCTGACCCGGACCCGCAACGCCGGACTGATCACCGCCGTGGGGATGGCGATGTCGGCCACCGGCTTCTTCCTGATGTCGAAGTGGGGCATCGACTCCCTCGAGGACCCCACCTCCAACATCGCCCTGGTCGTGTGCGGGTTCGGCTTCGGGCTCGCCCTGGCACCGGTCAACGCCGCCGTGCTCGCCCACACCGACCCAGGGGTGCACGGTCTGGCCTCCGCGATGGTCGTGGTGGCCCGGATGGTCGGCATGCTCGTCGGCATCTCCGCACTCACCACGATCGGCCTGCGCCGCTACTACGCCGAGCAGGACGCGCTCCAGACGGTGACCGAGGTCTGCGGCAAGCCGGAGATGTGCAAGGACTTCCGCGACCTCCAGAAGCTGGCGGGCGTCGCCCAGGAGCAGACGGTCTTCCTCGGCGCCGTCTTCTGCGCCCTGGCGGCCGCGGTCATCGCGCTGCTGGTGTTCCGCGGCGCGGCCACCCGGGCCGACGCCCACCCGAGGGTCCGCTCGCTGGGCTGAGCGAAGAACGGAAACATCGACGCACTACCGTCCTGCCCGTGAGCGACTTCGACGACCTCCTGGCCGCGAACGAGCAGTACGCCGCGGCGTTCGACCAAGGCGGGTTCGACGGCGTGGCGCGAGCCGGAGTTGCCGTCATCACCTGCATGGACTCGCGGATCGAGCCGCTGAGGATGCTCGGTCTCGGCCTGGGCGACGCCAAGATCTTCCGCAACCCCGGCGGCCGGGTCACACCTCAGGCGATGGAGGCGCTGGTGCTGGGCACCCACCTCCTCAACGTGCGCCGGATCCTGGTGGTGCCGCACACCCGCTGCGCCATGGCGGCGAACTCCGAGGCCGAGCTGCGCGAGCGGATCGGCGCGGCGACCGGGACCGACCCGTCCTGGCAGCTCTTCAGCGTGGTCACCGACCAGCTCGCCGCGCTCGAGGACGATGTGAGGAAGGTCAGGGCCCACCCGCTCATCCCCGAGGACGTCGCGGTCGGCGGTTTCCTCTACGACGTCGACACCGGGCTGCTCGACCAGAAGGTCTGACCCCTGGTTCGTAGGCTGGCTGGCGTGGGAACCATCCGCATCCGAACAGGCATTGCGTCCGCGCTCGCGGTCGTCCTGCTCGTCGCCTGCAGTGGACCGGCGACCGAGCGCAGCGCGCTGCGTTCACCGGAGTCCGACTCTCCCACCGCGGCGCCCGGCTCGACCCCGACACCGACCCCTTCCGCTGCGACAGATTCCACGCCCCGGGTGGCGCGAGCCCGGACGGCCCGACAGGTCGTTCGTCAGATCCTCACCGCCGAGGCGGCCATCGCCGACCCGGCGACCACGACTGCCGAGCTCCGCCTGGCCGCCCGCGTCCAGCAGCTGGCCTACCGGGTCCTCGGGACCCGCCCAGGGTGGGACAAGGCGGTCTACGCGGCGCTGCCGCCCCGGCTGCACTCGGTGGTCCGCGACAACGTCGCGGCCCGCCGCGAGTTCCGGTCGATGCACACCACACTCAGCCGCACCCTGCCGGCGTGGCGGATCGTCGAGCCCGAGCCTGCCGAGGAGCTCATGCGCTTCTACGGAGACGCCGAGGCGGCCTACGGCGTCGGCTGGGAGTACCTCGCCGCCATCAACCTGGTCGAGACCGCGATGGGCCGGATCCGCGGGACCTCGGTGGCCGGAGCGCAGGGCCCGATGCAGTTCATCCCGACGACCTGGGCGCGGTGGGGACGCGGAGACGTCAACGACCCGGCGGACGCGATCATGGCGGCGGCCCGCTATCTCGCCTCCAACGGGTTCGCCCGGGGCCCGCGGGGAGTGGCCAACGCGCTCTACGAGTACAACAACCACCCGGCGTACGTGCGCGGAGTGACGGCGTACGCGAAGGTCATGGAGCGCCGGCCGCGGGCCTTCCTCGCCTACCACCAGTGGGACGTCTACTACCTGACGACCGAGGGTGACGTGCTCCTGCCCGTCGGCTACGAGCGCACCAAGCCCGTCCCCGTGCGCCGGTACCTCGCCACCCACCCGCAGGGATAGGTTCCGGCTCGTGACCGAGACCAGCCCACCCGCCTGGGGCGGCGACCCCTCGATCGCGTGGCGGATCCTGCTCACCGCGGTCCCGGCCCCGTCGCTGACCGCGGCCGAGCTCAACGCCCGCCAGGAGGCGCTTCACCTCGCACAGGGCTGGCCCGCACCGCCTCCGGTGATGACGGGCGGCGCGGACACGGTGCGGCGGGAGATCGCGGAGGTGCGCGACGTGCCGCTCGTGACCGGCCTCGCCGGGGACCGGCTGGTCATCTCCGCCTTCCACGCCTACGTCGACGGTCTCGGCCTGCTCGAGGTCTTGGCCGCGCTCGCTGGTGGTGAGGTGACGTCCTCGGCGCGGGGTGTCGCCGATCGGCCCGCGGGCAGGGGAAGCGCCGCCCTCGATCGGCTCCGCGAGGTGGCCCTGGCTCCCCCGGCGCGGGTCGCCCCGCTACCCGCCGTCGCGGCCGAGGGAGACGCCTTCGCCGAGGTCGCCGTGCCGGGCCGGGTCCGCACCGCCGACCTCGTGCACGCCGCGGTCTCGGCGGTGATGGCCCACAACGAGGAGCGTGGCCGCGGCAGTCGTCACGTCACGGTCGCGGTCGGCGCCGGACGGGCGGCTGCCCCCGGCGAGCGCCTGGCCAACCGCAGCGAGCTGATCCGGCTGCGCGACCTCGAGGGACTCTCGCGCGAGCACGTCCAGGAGGCGCTTCGGTCCGCCCCCCTCGACTCGGCGGGCGGCAGCGGCGCCTCTGGAGGGTGGCTGGCCGCCGCCGCCCAGCGTGTGCTCGCCTCTCGTCTGGGGTCGACGCTGCTCGTCTCACACCTCGGGGACGTCACGACGGCCGCGGCCCGCGACCTCGCGTTCTACCCGGTCACCGCCGGCGGCACCGGCCTCTCGCTCGGCGCGGTCGGCCACGCCGGCCGGACGGTGCTCACCCTCCGCGGCCGTGGCTCCGCCTGGGACGCGGCGGGACTGGACGCGCTGCTCACCAGGGTGGCGCGCCAGTCTGCGTCGTGACACCGTCGGAACCGCCCGTCGGACTCGCGCGACCGGAGCCCGCCGTCCTTCGTCTCGTCCCTGACGACGTCGGTGTCCGCGGAGGCCGGAGGAGTCAGCGTCAGCGGTATGACCAGTCCGATCAGCACGGACAGGCCGCGCACGGTCCACACAGGGACGCTTGCCCAGGCGGTCAGGCGACACTTCATCTTCGACTCCGTTCGGTGCAAGGCGGGACACCGGGTGGGATGGCCAGAACGCCCGATTGGTTCGCACTCCCAGATCCCGCTCGTCGGCGCGAGCGGACGATTCAGAAGTCGAGGTCTTCCTCGGTGAGCGCGCCTGCGTTGCTGATGACGAACTCCTTGCGCGGGGCCACGTCGGTGCCCATGAGCAGCTCGAAGACCCGGGTCGCGGCGTCGGCGTCGTCGACGGTGATCCGGCGCAGCGTGCGCCGGCGCGGATCCATGGTCGTCTCGGCCAGCTGCGCGGCGTCCATCTCGCCCAGGCCCTTGTAGCGCTGGACCGGGTCCTTCCAGGAGACACCCTTCTTCTTCAGCTCGGCCAGCTTTCGCTGCAGCTCGTCGTCGGAGTAGGTGTAGAGGTACTTGTCCATGCCCTTCTTGGGCTGGGAGATCTCGATCCGGTGCAGCGGCGGGACCGCGGAGTAGACGCGCCCCTTCTCGATCAGCTCTGGCATGTACTTGAAGAACAGCGTGGCCAGCAGGCAGCGGATGTGGGCGCCGTCGGAGTCGGCGTCGGCCATGAAGATGATCTTGTTGTAGCGGGTCGCGTCGAGGTCGAAGGTCTTGCCCGTGCCCGCGCCGACCACCTGGATGATCGAGGCACACTCGGTGTTCTTGAGCATGTCGGCGACCGAGGCCTTCTGGACGTTGAGGATCTTGCCCCGGATCGGCAGCAGCGCCTGGAACTCGGAGTTGCGGGCGAGCTTGGCCGTGCCGAGCGCGGAGTCGCCCTCGACGATGAACAGCTCGGTGCGGTCGTCGCTGGCCCGGCAGTCGGCGAGCTTGGCCGGGAGGGCCGAGGACTCCAGGGCGTTCTTGCGGCGCTGGGTCTCCTTGTGCTGGCGGGCCGCGATCCGGGTCTTGGCCGCCCCGGCGACCTTGTCCATGACCAGCCGGGCCTGGGCCTTCTCGGCCCGCTTGGTCGAGGTCAGGAACTTCTTGAGCTCGGCGCCGACGACCTTGCGGACGACGGTGCGCGCGGCCGGGGTGCCGAGGATCTCCTTGGTCTGCCCCTCGAACTGCGGCTCCGCGAGCCGGACCGTGACGACACCGGTGAGGCCTTCGAGGACGTCGTCCTTGACGACGTCGTCGTCGTTGACCTTGAGGACCTTGGCGGCCTTCATCGACTCGTTGAAGGTCTTGGTGAGCGCCTGCTCGAACCCGCTCACGTGGGTGCCGCCCTTGGGGGTCGCGATCACGTTGACGAACGAGCGCACCTCGGTGTCGTAGCCGGTGCCCCAGCGCAGCGCGATGTCGACGTGCAGCTCGCGCTCGACCTCCTGGGGAGTCATGTGGCCGGCGTCGTCGAGGAGCGGAACGGTCTCGGTGAACGTCTCCATGCCCTGCAGGCGCAGGATCTCGGTGACCGGCTCGTCCTTGGCGAGGAAGTCGGCGAACTCGGCGATGCCGCCGTCGTGGCGGAACTTCTCCTCGCGCATCTCCGAGCCCCGCAGGTCGCGGATGACCAGCTCGAGGCCGGGGACGATGAACGAGGTCTGCCGGGCCCTGGTGAACAGCTCCTCGAGGACGAAGTCGGCGTCCTTGGTGAAGATCTGCCGGTCGGGCCAGAACCGGATCCGGGTCCCTGACTTGGTCTTGGCGACCCGGCCGCCCTTGCGGGTCAGGCCCGACTTCGCCTCGAACGCAGCGTCGGGGCCGTCGGCGGCGAACACACCTGGCACGCCGCGGCGGAACGACATGCCCTGCTGGGCCGGGGACCGGTCGACGTCGACGTCCAGCCGTGCGGACAGGGCGTTGACCACGGACGCACCGACGCCGTGCAGGCCGCCCGTGGCGACGTAGGACCCGCCGCCGAACTTCCCGCCCGCGTGCAGCTTGGTGAAGATCACCTCCACGCCGGGCAGTCCGGTCTTTGGCTCCTTGTCGACGGGGATGCCGCGGCCGTCGTCGTGCACCTCGGCCGAGCCGTCCGGGTGGAGCGTGACCTCGATGTGCTTGGCGACGCCCGCCAGCGCCTCGTCGACGCCGTTGTCGATGATCTCCCAGAGACAGTGCATGAGGCCGCGGGTGTCGGTGGAGCCGATGTACATGCCGGGGCGCTTGCGGACCGCCTCCAGGCCCTCGAGGACCAGGAGGTGGGCGGCGTTGTAGGTGTTGTCGATCGGTGGCTCCTCATCCGGCAGCGTTCTGGTTCCGAATCTACTCACGACACGCCGGAGGCCCGTGGAGGCTCGCGAACCATGACCGGGGTCTAGCGTGGAGGAACAACTCAATGGTGGTGACGGCGACCTCTGCCGTGTGGACTAGATCACTCATCGACGACCCTGGGGTCTCAGAGTGGACAACTCGCAGGCGGGGAAGCGTGCGCCGTGATGTGATGGAGATGTCGCAGAGCAGGAGGGTGGGCGCGGGAATCTTGGGAGCCGCGGCTACGTTGCAGACAGCAGTACCAGAAGGAACCGTTCCCGGGGGGTACCGGGGAACCGACCAGAAATGAGGCCGACGTGACGACTGCAGTTGCCACCAGCACGCCGCTGACCGCAGCCGACCGCTGCGACCGGTGCGGCGCCCAGGCCTACCTCCGTGTCGAGCTTCTGTCCGGGGGCGAGCTCCTCTTCTGTGCACACCACGCCCGCGAGCACGGTGAGGCCCTCAAGGAGGTCGCGGCGACGATGGTCGACGAGACCGACAAGCTCGTCGGCACCCCGGCCGTTGCTCCCGACGCGGAGCGCTGAGCCAGCCGCTCCACCCCTAGTCATCCACGACGGCCCCGGACCTGAGTCCGGGGTCGTCGTGCATGTCCGGACCCTGCGGAGGCCTGTGGCAAGGTGACCGCCGTGACCGGTCTCGAGCTCCTCGTCGCGCTCGCGATCGCCGTCGGGATGGCCGGCATCCTGGTGCCCATCCTGCCCGGTTCCGTCCTCATCCTCGCCGGCATCCTGGTCTGGGCCGTCGACGTCGGCGGTGCCACCGCCTGGGTCGTCTTCGCGGTCGCCGCGGCGATCCTGGTCGCCGGCGGGGTCGTGAAGTATCTGGTGCCCAACCGCCGGCTCAGGACCGCCGGCGTGCCCAGCTCGACGCAGTGGGTCGGCGCGGCGGTCGGCATCGTCGGCTTCTTCGTCCTCCCGGTCGTCGGCCTGTTCGTGGGCTTCGTCCTCGGTGTCTACGCCGCCGAGCGGCGCCGGGTGGGCAGCCAGGCCTGGCCGTCGACCAAGGCAGCCCTGCGGGCCGTCGGGCTGAGCATCGTCATCGAGCTGGTCGCCGGCCTCGCCGCGACGTTCGTCTGGGTCGGGGGCGTGCTCGCCACGTGACGGTGCTGCTCTCGCTGTTGGCTGCGGCGGCCTACGGGTTGGGCGACTTCAACGGAGGCATCTTCTCCAAGCGTGCCGGGCCGTGGGCGGTGTCGCTGGTCGCCCAGCTGGGCGGCACCCTGCTGGTCCTCGTCGTCGCCCTGGTGCACGGCGGCGACCCGACGACCGGCGACCTCGCCTGGGGCCTGGCGGCCGGGCTCGGGAACGGCTTCGGGACGGCCTTCCTCTACCGCGGGCTGGCCTCGGGCCGGATGGGGGTCGTCGCGCCGGTGTCCGGGGTCGGCGCGGTCCTGGTCCCAGTTGTGGTCGCCGTGGCCACGGGCGAGCGGCCCGGCAGCGGGGTGTGGCTGGGCGTGCTGCTCGCCGTCCCCGCGATCTGGCTCGTCTCCCGCGAACCCACGCGTCCACCGGTCGCCTCCCTGGGCCCCGGGTCGGGCCTGCTCGACGGGATCCTGGCGGGCCTGGGGTTCGGGACCCTGTTCGCGGCCCTGGGGCAGATCCCGGAGAGCGCCGGCTTCCTGCCGCTGGCCCTCAACCAGCTCGTGGCCGGGGTCGTCGTCGTGCTGGTGGCCGTCGCACTGCGCCAGGACTGGGTCCCCCGCAACCGGTTTGCCCTCGGCGGGCTGCTCAGCGGCGCCCTGGGCACCCTGGCTACCGGGCTGTTCCAGGTCGCGACGCAGCAGGGACACCTGAGCGTGGCCGCCGTGATCACCTCGCTCTACCCGGCGTTCACGGTGCTGCTGGCCGCTCTGGTGCTCCGCGAGCACGTGCACCGCGCGCAGGCGGCCGGTCTGGCGCTGTGCGCGGCCGCGGTCACCCTGGTCGCGCTGGGCTGACCTCGGTCAGCCGCTGGCGATCGGGATGCTCAGGTAGCGGCGCTTGCCGAGCCAGTCCACGACGGGGTGTGACCCGTCCCAGTGGTCCGTCATCTTCACGCCGATGCGTACCTTGTCGGGATTACCCAGGCAGGTGCGGTTGACCCGGACCCGCGCCCGGTTGGTGTCGAAGTTGAGGGCGACGACGTGTGGGCACGACAGTGCTTCCCCGACCGGCTTCCAACCCTTCATCCGGACGAGCTGGTAGTCGGTGCCCTCCTGGAGGCCCGTGCCGATCCGGAACTCAGGACCCTTGGCGAGGGGATCGGTGTCCACGAAGACCGCCAGGCTGGACGGGCCTGCGCTGGAGGTCGGCTCGAGCTCGGCGAAGTCGACCCTGACGACGAGCTTCTTCGGTGCGTGGACCGCCGTGACAGCCAGGATGTCGGACAGGGACGCACCGCCGACGTCGGCGGGGTCGTCGAGCCCGAGACGTTCGGCGGCCGCCGGCCCGGCAGTAGTTCCGAGCAGGGTCAGCGCCAGGACCGTCCCGAGGAGGCCGCGGTTGAGACGAGTGCGGGTGGTGGGCATGGCCCGAACATCGCACGCCGCCGGACCATGGGTCCATGGCCCGATTGGAGGATGGCGCATGCAGGCACTTGAGTAGTGAGATGATGTGGCGACGCCGAGCCTCCTGGCGTCCGCCGACATCGGGGAGAGCCGTGACCGCACCTGTGCCGCTCCACTTCCACTCCGGGGCGCCCCTCGGCGACCTGCTCGGTGACGTGGTGAGGGCCCGGGACGCGGTGGAGAAGGTGCGCCGCCTCCAGCTGGCCAGCCGCGTCGAAGCCGGCAACGCCAGGCACGACCTGGTGCTCGCCCTCGAGGCTTACACGGCGTCTCTCGAGGAGATGGGCAGCCCCGTGCCCTACGCGCTGCGGGACGAGCTGCGCCTGCAGCGCAGCCTCGACGACGCCTCGTAGCGGGGACCGAGGCACCCCCGGCCGGAGCCGGCCGGGAATGCCGCGGCGTCTCAGGGTGCGGGCGGGTTCGCAGCCTCGCACTCGGCGAGGCGCTCCTCGGCCTTGGCCAGCCGCTTCTTCTGCGCCTTCTTCTCCTTCTTGGCGTCGGCGGCCTTCGCGACGGCCTTGGCCAGGCGCTTCTCGGCCTTGGCAAGCTCCTTGTCGGTCGTGGCCGCAGCCACGGCGGCCTCGGCAGCGGCGACCCGGTCCTTCTGGCGCTCGAAGACGGCGGTGACCCGGGCCAGCGCCGCCTCGGCCTTGGCGACCTTGGCCTCCTGGGTCGCGCACGGCCCGTCGGCGGGCGCGGGCTCGTCGGCGGTCGCCACAGGGCTGGCGCCCATGAGGACGACTCCCGTCGCGACGGCGCTGGCAAGAATGCGGGCGAGTTTCATGGGGGGAACTCCTGTGCGGTGGGGGGACCTACGTCGATACCTGTCGCCAGGAGCCCTCGGCGTTACGTCGTCCGTGGACATCTCGCCCGACGACCCGAGCATCGGGGAACGCCACCGACGGTGGATGCCGCGCCACGGAAGCAGCGTGGCGCCACCGACCGCGGCCGCGTCCCCCTGGAGCCCGGCCACGACCGGTGGCTCACTATGGACATGTCACGAAGCACCCCGTCCGTTCCCACGTTGCGGGGTGCAAAATCGACCGGCTCTGGCCGGCCGCGCGGCCGCTACCTCAGTCCAGGTAGTCGCGCAGGACTTGCGAGCGGCTGGGGTGACGCAGCTTGGACATGGTCTTGGACTCGATCTGGCGGATCCGCTCGCGGGTCACGCCATAGACCTTGCCGATCTCGTCGAGGGTCTTGGGCTGGCCGTCGGTGAGACCGAAACGCATGCTGACGACTCCCGCCTCACGCTCGGAGAGCGTGTCCAGAACGGCGTGCAGCTGCTCCTGGAGGAGGGTGAACGACACCGCATCGGCCGGGACGATCGCCTCGGAGTCCTCGATCAGGTCCCCGAACTCGGAGTCGCCGTCCTCACCGAGCGGGGTGTGCAGCGAGATGGGCTCGCGGCCGTACTTCTGCACCTCGACGACCTTCTCGGGGGTCATGTCGAGCTCCTTGGCGAGCTCCTCGGGGGTGGGCTCGCGGCCCAGGTCCTGGAGCATCTGCCGCTGGACGCGGGCCAGCTTGTTGATGACCTCGACCATGTGCACCGGGATCCGGATGGTGCGGGCCTGGTCGGCCATGGCCCGGGTGATGGCCTGACGGATCCACCAGGTGGCGTAGGTCGAGAACTTGTAGCCCTTGGTGTAGTCGAACTTTTCGACCGCCCGGATCAGGCCGAGGTTGCCCTCCTGGATGAGGTCGAGGAACAGCATGCCGCGGCCGGTGTAGCGCTTGGCCAGGGAGACGACGAGCCGCAGGTTGGCCTCGAGGAGGTGGTTCTTGGCGCGGCGCCCGTCCTCGGCGATCCAGTCGAGCTCCTCGAGCATCTTGGCGCTGATCTTGCCGCCCTTGGCGAGCTTCTCCTCCGAGAACAGACCCGCCTCGATGCGCTTGGCGAGCTCGACCTCCATCTCCGCGTTGAGGAGGGGAACCTTGCCGATCTGCTTGAGATAGTCCTTGACCGGGTCCGCGGTCGCGCCCGCGACCATGACCTGCTGCTCGGGCTCGTCGGTGTCGTCGGCGGCCGAGACGACGAAGGCGGTCGTGGCCGACTCCTCGTCCTCCTTGATGGAGGGGTCGGCGACGACGGCCTTCTCGAACTCCTCGTCCGGGATGTCCGGCAGGATCTTCTTGCCGTCGGGCCCGATGACGGCCTCGACCGGCACCTCGGCGGCGGCGTCGTCGGCCGCCTTCTTGGCCGGGGCCGACTTCTTGGCCGGCGCCGCTTTGGTCGCGGCGGCCTTCTTGGCCGGTGCGGCCTTCTTGGCGGGGGCGGCGTCCTTCTTGGCCGTCGCCTTCGCCGTGGCGGTCTTCTTGGCCGTGGCGCTGCTCGCGGCGGCGGCACGCGTGCTCGCCTTGGCCGTGACCGGCACGGCCACCGAGATCCCGAGCCCGCTCAGATGGGCGAGAAGGCCCTTGAGATGGCGCGGCTCGATCGCCGCGGCATCGCTGGCCTGGCGCACCTGCTCCGGACTGAGGGAGCCGGTCTCCGTCCCGGTTTGGACAAGTGCCACAACGGCTGGGTGGGCCAGCACCGGGGCAGGGATCTTACGCGCGTTCGAGGACACGAACACCTCTCGTCACAAGCATGGGCCAAGGCATCGGGGCGCGGCAGGACCCGCTGTCGTCAAGAGCCGCGTCCTCATTCTGCCACGCAGACCATGAGGCCTCCGCATCGGTGCCTGTCAGGCGGATCCGGCCTTGGCGGCCGCCTTCTTGGCCTTCTTGAAGTCCCGCACCTTCTGCAGCGACGCGGGGTCGACGACGTCGGCCACGGAGCGATACCCGTCCTGGGCATAGTCGCCGACGAGAGCCTCCCAACCCTCCGGGCGTACGCCGAGCTGCTTGGCGAGCAGGGTCACGAAGATCTGGGCCTTCTGCTTGCCGAACCCGGGCAGCTCGAGCACCCGGTCGAACAGCTCCTGCGCCGACCCGGCCTCGGTCCAGAGCCGGGCAGCGTCGCCGTCGTACTTCTCCTCGACCAGCGCGGCCAGCGCCTGGAGCCGGCCGGCCATCGAGCGCCCGTAGCGATGGATCGCCGGCGGGGTCGAGCAGAGCGTGGCGAACTCCTCCGGGTCGGCTGCCGCGATCGCGGCCGGGTCGAGGGTCCCGAAGCGGTCCAGCACCTTCGCCGGCCCGCGGAACGCGTGCTCCATGGGGTACTGCTGGTCGAGCATCATGCCGACGACCAGCGCGAAGGCGTTGGTGGACAGCACCTCGTCGGCCGCCGGGTCTCCGGTGATGTGGATCGTCACCCGGCCATCCTGCAGCACCCGGGGTCATCACGCCTCCCGGGCGGATGGGTCAACCCACCCAGGCCGACGGAACGGGTTTGGGCATCCTGCCCGACGCGGCCAACGGCTCGCCCTTCCTAGCGTCGGAGCCTCACCAGACACCAGCCTCACCCGACACCCGGGAGGAACCATGTCCACCGAGCACATCGAGACCGTGATCATCGGGGCCGGCCAGGCCGGCCTGTCCACGGCCTACCACCTGAAGAAGCAGGGCCGACCCTGCGTCGTCCTGGACGGCAACGCCCGGGTCGGCGACAACTGGCGTCGGCACTGGGACACGCTGCGGCTCTACAGCCCGGCGAAGTACGACGGCCTCCCGGGCATGCCGTTCCCGGCCGACCCCTGGACCTTCCCCCAGAAGGACGAGGTCGCCGCCTTCCTGGAGAGCTACGCGCTCGAATTCGACCTGCCGGTGCGGATGAGCACCAGGGTCGACGCCCTGGAGCAGACCGCCGACGGGGGCTTCGAGCTGCTCATCGGCGACCACACGATCACCTGCGACAACGTGGTCGTGGCGACCGGGACGTTCGGCCAGACCCCCAACCTGCCGGACTTCGCCGACCAGCTCGACCCGTCGATCCACCAGCTCCACTCCAGCGACTACCACCGGCCGGCCGACCTCCGCCCCGGGCCGGTCCTGGTGGTGGGTGCCTCGCACTCGGGCACCGACATCGCCTTCGAGGCGGCGCAGACCAACCCGGTCACCCTCTGCGGGCGGGACCCCGGGCAGCTCCCGTTCAAGCCCGAGCAGCGCCGGGCGAGGTTCATGTTCCCGGTGGTCGTCTTCGCGTGGCGGCACGTCCTCACCAGGCGTACGCCGATCGGACGCAAGGAGTTCCACGAGGTGCGGGCGCACGGAGGGCCCATGGTCCGGATCCACCGCGAGGACCTCGCCGCGCGCGGCGTCGAGCGGAACACGGCCAGGATGGTGGGGGTCCGGGACGGCATGCCGCTGCTCGAGGACGGCACCGTCGTGCCCGTCACCAACGTCGTCTGGGCGACCGGCTTCCGCCAGGTCTTCGACTGGATCAAGCTGCCGGTGGTCGGCGAGGACGGCTGGCCCGTGGAGATGCGCGGTGTGGTCGACGAGGTGCCCGGGCTCTTCTTCTGCGGCCTCGCGTTCCAGTACGCGTTCAGCTCCATGGTCTTCCCGGGCATCGGCCGGGACGCGGAGTTCCTGGCGCGGCGGATCGGCGACCGGGTGAAGGCGACGGGAAGGAAGCAGCCCCAGGCCGCCTGAACGTCCTATGCTCGCAGCAGGTGAGGCTTCGTGGACGTCGTCGAAGAGCTGCAGCGGGCGCGTGAGGCCTTCGACCGCCGCGACTGGGTCGCCGCGTACGAAGGTCTCTCGGCGGCCGGGAGCGACGCTCTGTTGGCCGCCGACTTCGCCGATCTCGCCACCGCTGCCTTCCTCGTCGGCCGTCACAACGACTGCATCCAGGCGCTCCAGCGGGCCTACCAGGCACACGTCGACGCCGGGGACCAGCCAGCCGCGGTCCGGTCGGCCTTCTGGCTGGCCATGACGCTGATGGACCGCGGGGAACGGGCGGTCGCCAGCGGCTGGATCGCGCGTGCCGAGCGGCTGCTGGCGGGCTTCGAGGAGGACACCGTCGAGCACGGGTACGTCCTGTTCTTCCGGATGCTCACGCACATCCTCGGCGGTGACCCGGTCACCGGGCACGATGAGGCCGCCGCCCTCACGTCGTACGGCCGCCGGTTCGGTGACGGCGATCTGCTCGCCGCCGGACTGATGGCCCAGGGGCGGTGCCTGCTCTACCTGGGCCGGGTGCCCGAGGGCGTGCGACTGCTCGACGAGGCCATGGTCGGCGTCTCCACGGGCGAGGTGTCCCCGATCTTCGCCGGGCACACCTACTGCTCACTGATCGAGGCCTGCCAGGAGATCTCGGACTTCGGCAGGGTCGCGCAGTGGACGACCGCGCTGACGACCTGGTGCGGAGCGCAGGTGGGGCTGGTGCCGTTCACCGGTCAGTGCGCGGTGCACCGCGCCCAGGTGATGCGGGTCCGGGGTGCCTTCGAGAAGGCCATTGCCGAGCTCGAGGGCGCCGCCGCGCGCTACGTCGCGGCGGACACCCCGGGCGCCGCGGGACTGGCCTTCGCGGAGAAGGGCGACCTGCTGCGGATCCGTGGTGAGCACGACGCCGCCGAGGCGGCCTTCCAGCAGGCCATCGGACTCGGCCACGACCCACAGCCCGCACATGCCCTGCTCTCCCTGGCCTGCGGCCGGACCGACGCGGCGTGCGCGGCCGTACGCCGCGTGCTCGGCGAGCCACGCGACCCGATCCATCGCTCGCAGCTGCTCCCCGGCGCGATCGAGGTCCTCATCGCCGGGGACGACCTGGCCGCCGCGCGCCCGCTCGTCGCCGAGCTGGTGGCGGTCGGTGACGGGTTCGAGTCGAGCTCTCTGCGGGCCATGGCCGGCTACGCGGTCGGGGCTCTGGCGCTCGCCGAGGACCGACCCGAGGAAGCCCTGGCCTCGACGCGTCCGGCGCTGCAGGGGTGGCGGGAGCTCGGCTGGCCCTACGAGACCGCCCGAACACAGGTCCTGGTCGGTCGCGCGCTGCGGCAGCTCGGCGACGAGGAGTCCGCGGCCGCCGAGCTGGCGGCCGCGGCCCGGGCACTCGCGGCGCTGGGGGCGCGGCCGGCCGCACTGGAGGCGGACCGGCTGCTGGCCCCGGGTCGCCTACCGGGCGGGCTCACCGCCCGCGAGGCCGAGGTGCTCCGGCTGGTCGCCGCGGGCCGGTCCAACCCGGAGATCGCGACGGCCCTGTTCCTGAGCGAGAAGACGGTCGCGCGGCACCTGAGCAACATCTTCACCAAGCTGGACGTCCGGTCCCGCACGGCCGCGGCCGCCTACGCGTTCGAGCACGGGATCACCTGAGGGCCGGCGCCGCGACCTCAGTGCGCCGCGACCTCAGTGCCGCGGCAGCTTCACCGAGAGCACCGGGCAGGTCGCGTCGAGCAGGATCGACTGGGCGGTGGAGCCCATGATGAGCTTGCCCACCGGGGTGCGGTGGCGCAGGCCGATCACGATCAGCTCGGCGCCGACGTCGTCGGCCGTGCTCAGCACGTCGTCGGCCGCCAGCTCGGTCGAGGTGAACCGGCGCACCGAGTGCGGGATACCCGACTCCTCGAGCCGCGCCTCCAGCGCGGTCGCCTGTGCCTCCTGGGCGTAGCGCGGGTCCACGAGGCGGTCGGCCCGCGTGGTGTTGACGGCGACCAGGTCGGTGCCGCGCCTGCGCGCCTCCTCGATAGCCACGTCGAGGGCCGCCTCGCCCAGCTCGTTGGGGATGTATCCCACGACCACGGTCATGACCGCCCAGCCCTCTCTCCGGTCGACAGCGGCTCGTCGTCCTCCACGTGCTGCAGAACCTCCTCCGCCTCCTTCTCGCGCCCCTTCAGCCACAGCGACACCGCGAAGAGCACCGCCACCGTGGAGTACACGACCACCGCAAACGGCGACTGCACCAGCGTCAGCGGGTCGCCCTGCGAGATCGAGAGCGCCCTGCGCATCTGCGCCTCGAACATCGGGCCCAGGATCATCGCCACGACCATCGGTGCCACCGGGTAGCCGTAGCGCCGCATGAAGAACCCGATGACCCCGATCACCAGCAGGATCATCACGTCGGCAGGGATGAAGTTCACCGCGAAGGCACCCATCCCCGCGAAGGTGAGGATGCCGGCGTAGAGGTAGTGCCTCGGGATCTGGAGCACCCGCACCCACATCCCGACCAGCGGCAGGTTCAGCACCAGCAGCATCACGTTGCCGAGGTAGAGGCTGGCGATCAGCCCCCACACCAGGGTGGCGTCGCCCGCGAACAGCTGCGACCCCGTCGGTACGTCGAAGCGCTGGAACACCAGCAGCATGATCGCCGCGGTCGCCGAGGTCGGCAGGCCCAGGGTGAGCAACGGGACGAGCACCCCGGCAGCCGCTGCGTTGTTGGCCGACTCCGGGCCTGCCACGCCCTCGATCGCGCCGTGGCCGAACTGCTCCTTGCGCTCGCCCTTGGCCAGCTTCTTCTCCGCGGCGTAGGACAGGAACGTGGACACGTCCGCTCCGCCGGCGGGGATCGTGCCGATCGGGAAGCCGATGGCGGTGCCCCGCAACCACGGCTTCCACGAGAGCCGCAGCTCGTCGCGGGTCAGCCAGCTGCGCCAGCCCTTGGCGATCGGGACCACCTCGACCGGACCGCGGCGCAGCCGGGACCCGACGTAGAGCGCCTCGCCGACCGCGAACAGGCCGACGGCAACCAGGACGACGTCGATCCCGTCGCCGAGCACCGACATGCCGAACGTGAACCGCTGCTGCCCCGAGATCAGGTCGACCCCGATCAGGCCGATGAACAGTCCCATCGACAGCGAGGCGAGGCCTCGGGAGACGGAGCTGCCCAGCAGTGCGCCGACGGTCAGGAACGCCAGGATCATCAGGGCGACGTAGTCGACAGGGCCTAGCTTCACGGCAAGCTCGGCCGCGAGCGGCGCGAGGAAGGTCAGCGCCACGGTGGCGATCGTCCCGGCGACGAAGGAGCCGATCGCCGCGGTGGCCAGCGCCGCGGTGCCGCGGCCCGCCTTCGCCATCCGGTTGCCCTCGAGGGCAGTGATGATCGACGCGGACTCACCTGGGGTGTTGAGCAGGATGGAGGTGGTCGACCCGCCGTACATCCCGCCGTAGTAGATCCCGGCGAACATGATGAGCGCCCCGGTCGCGTCCAGGCTGTAGGTCAGCGGCAGCAGCAGTGCGAGGGTCATCGCGGGGCCGATGCCGGGCAGCACGCCGACAGCGGTGCCGACGAAGACGCCGACCATGGCGAGCAGCAGGTACTCCGGCTGCAAGGCCGTGCCGAAGCCCTCCATGAGGGCGGAGAAGCTATCCACCGAGGAACGACACCCCCTCCAGGAGCGGGCCGGCGGGCAGCGAGACGCCCAGGCCGCCGGCGAACGCCGCCTGCAGGACGAACGCCAGGAGCAGACCGATCACGGCCGCTCGCCACCACGGCTTGGCGCCCAGCACGATCGCGGAGCCGCCGAAGAGCACGGCGGCGGCGAACGGCCACCCCGCCGGGACGATGAGGAAGACGTGGATGAGCAACATGCCGACCAGCAGCCCGACGGTGACCCAGTCGGTGTGGTCGTCATCGGCGACGTCCTCGCCCTGCTCGGCCTCGCCGCGGTGGCCGCGGACCACCGCCGCCGCGACGGCGAGGCCGGAGAGGACAAGCGCCGCGCCGACCACGTAGGGCAGGACCCGGGGCCCCATCGAGCCGGCGGTGACCGGCTCGTTGATGGAGCCCGCCCGGACCAGCGAGAAGACGCCGAGGGCCACCACCCCGGCGGCGAACCCGAGCTCGCCGGCGGGGACGGCGCGGTCCACGGGGGGCGCGTCGTGCGTGGAGGACGGTGTGGGCGACATGGTCACTCGACCAGACCGATGTCGCGCAGGACCTCGATCACCCGGGCGATCTCGTCGTCCATGAAGGTCGCGAACTCGTCGCCCGCCACGAAGGCGTCGGCCCAGGCGTTCTCCTCCAGCACGGTTGCCCAGTCCTCGGTGCCGTGCATCTCGGTCACCAGCTCGGTCAGCTGATCCGCCTTGGTGTCGTCGATCGAGCCGGGAGCGACCACGCCGCGCCAGTTGGTGAGCGTCACGTCGACGCCCTGCTCGGTGAGGGTCGGGACGTCGGGCAGCAGGTCGGACGCCTCCTCGCCGGAGACGCCGAGGGCCTTGAGCTCGCCGCTCTCGACCTGGGCCGCGTACTCCGCGACACCGGAAATGCCGGCGTCCACCTTGCTGCCGAGCAGCGCGGCCAGGGACTCGCCGCCGCCGGAGTAGGGGATGTAGTTGAGGCTGTCGGGCGCGATGCCGGCGTCCTGGAGCAGCAGCCCGGCGAGAATGTGGTCCGCTCCCCCGGCCGAGCCACCGGCGATCGAGACGCCCTGACCGCGGGCCGCCTGGTCCTCGACGAGGTCGGTGACCGACTCGTAGGGCGAGTCCGCGGGCGCCACGATGATCAGCGGCTCCTCGGTCAGCTCGGCGATCGGGGTCACGTCGGCCAACGTGGCCTCGGACTGGTTGGTCTCGATCGCCCCGACCATCACCAGGCCCATGACCATCAGGGTGTTCTCCTCGCGCTCGTTCGCGAGCTGGGCGAGGCCGATGGTGCCGCCGGCCCCGCCGACGTTGACCACCTGGGCGCTCCCGACCAGGTCGTTGTCCTGCAGGACGCCCTGCATCGCGCGACCGGTGGCGTCCCAGCCACCTCCCGGGTCGGCCGGGACGATGATCTTCAGGTCGTCGATGGCGCTGTCGTCGGCAGCGGCGTCCTCGGTGCTGTCGCCCAGGGAGCCGCAGCCCGCGAAGGCGAGCGCTCCGGTGAGGGCGAGAGCCGTGGTGGCGAGACGGCGGCGATGGTTCAGCAAGCGGGTCATGTCGGGTTCACTCCTTGGGATCGTGACGGGCGTCACGTCCGGCGACCGTAGGAGTGGCGCTGACCGGGCGGGAACGTTGCGGAGGTATCGGTCGTATTGGAACTTTTGGCCTGGCTCCGAGCCGGCCGTCAGGGCTGTGACCTGCTGCACAATGACGGGATGGTCCGGAGAGGCTCCCTGCGCACCCAGCTGCTGGTGCTGCAGATGCTCATCGTGCTGACGACGGTGTGCCTGGTCGGCGTCGTGGCCGCCCGGATGCAGGCCGCGCAGATCCGGGAGTCCTACCAGGACCAGATGATCGGGGTCGCCCAGAGCGTGGCCACGCTCCCCTCGGTGGTCGAGGCGTTCGACTCCGAGGACCCCTCGGAGACGATCCAGCCGATCGCCGAGCTGATCCGCCAGGCCTCAGGCGTGACCTACGTCGTGGTCACCGACGACCAGGGCATCCGCTTCTCCCACCCCAACCCCGACCAGATCGGCAAGCGCGTCTCCACCGACCCCTCGGTCCCGCTCTCGGGGAAGATGTACGTCGGCACCCAGACCGGCACTCTGGGCGAGTCCTGGCGCGTCAAGCTGCCGATCCGCGACGACGGCGGCACGATCATCGGCTCCGTGTCCGTGGGGATCCTCGAGTCCGAGCTGCGCGCCGACCTCTACGACTACCTCCCCGGCCTGGCCATGTGGCTCGCCGGCGCGGTGCTGGTCGGCACCCTGGGCGCCGTGTGGGTCTCCCGCCTTGTGTGGCGGCGCATCTACCGCCTGGAGCCCGAGGAGATCGCTGCGCTGCTCGAGACCCGCGAGGCGATGCTGCACAGCATCGGTGAGGGCCTACTGGCCGTGGACGCCCAGGAGCGCATCGCACTGGTCAACGACCAGGCGGTCCGCCTGCTGGACCTCGGTCCCGACACGATCGGTCGACGGGCCGAGGAGGTGCTGGAGCCCAGCGTGCTCGCGCTGCTGCGCGCCGACGGCGAGACGCGCGAGCGCATGCTCCTGGCCGGCGAGCGGATCCTGCTGGGGCAGCGCAGCGACGCCCAGGTCGACGGGGAGACGGTGGGCTCGGTGCTCGTGCTGCGCGACCGGACCGAGCTGCTCCGCACCCTGCGCGAGCTCGACGGCGCCCGGGACATCACCCAGGCACTGCGCGCCCAGGCCCACGAGTTCTCCAACCGGATGCACGTCATCTCCGGGCTGATCGAGACGGGCGCCACCGACGACGCGCTGGCGTTCATCGCCCGCACCGGCCACGGCGGTTCGCTGACCCGCGCCGCGGTGGCGCCGGGGATCGCCAACCCCGACGTCGTCGCGCTGCTGCTCGCCAAGACCACGACCAGCGAGGAGCGCGGCGTCCACCTCCTCGTCGACCCCGCCTCGGAGGTCGGCCAGGACGAGAGCGCCGACCTGGTGACCGTCCTCGGCAACCTCATCGACAACGCAGTCGACGCCAGTGCCCCGGCTGGGACCGTCGAGGTCTCGCTGCGCCAGGACGAGCACGGCACGCTGGTGACCGTGGAGGACGACGGCGCCGGCATCCCGGAGTCGGACCGGCACCGGATCTTCGAGTCCGGGTGGAGCACCAAGGGCGAGGCCGGCACCCGCGGCATCGGGCTCGCCCTCGTCCAGCGGGTCGCCCGGCGGCGCGGTGGCGATGTGACCGTCTCGGCGTCGGCCTCGGGTGGCGCCCGCTTCGAGGTCCACCTCCCCCGTCGCGCCCCCCGGGCCGCGCCGCGGGAGCCGGCTCCCGCCGGAGGAGGGTCATGACCGAACGGCCCAGCGAACGGCCCAGGGTGCTCGTGGTCGACGACGACTTCGCCGTGGCGGCGCTCCACCGTGGGTTCGTGGAGTTCCACGGGAGGTTCGACGTCGTCGGCGTCGCCCACGACGGCGCGGAGGCGCTCCGCCTCGTCGACGAGACCAGGCCCGACCTGGTGCTGCTGGACGTCTACCTGCCCGACATGACCGGCCTCGAGGTGCTCCAGCAGCTCCGGGCCCGCCCGGGACGGCCGATCGACGTCATCGCCATCACCGCGGCCCGCGAGCTGGACACCGTGCGGGCCGCGATGGCCGGCGGGGTGCTGCACTACCTGGTCAAGCCGTTCACCGCCCAGGTCCTCCGCGAGCGCCTCGACGACTACCTACGGCACCGGGCCGAGATCCAGCGCACGGAGGTCCAGGACACCGAGCTCGACCAGGACCAGGTCGACCGGCTCCTGGTCGCCCCGCGCCGTGGACGCACCGCAGCCGTCCTGCCCAAGGGTCTCTCCCGCACCACCATGGAGGCCGTCCGCGACGCGCTCGCTGAGCACGACGGCTCTGCCTCCGCGCAGGAGATCAGCGACCAGGTAGGGGTCTCCCGCGTCAGTGCGCGCCGCTACCTCGAGCACCTCGTCACCGAGGGGCGGGCTCGGGTGACGCCGAAGTACGGCGCCGCGGGACGTCCCGAGAACCGCTACCACTGGCTCGGCTGACCCTGGGGACCCAGGCTCGCCGTCCGGTGGATCCAGGCTCAGTCGGACTTGACGGCCAGCACCGCGCACGGCGCGTCGAGCAGCACTCGCTGGGCGTTGCTGCCGAGGATGAGCTTGCCGACCGGCGTACGCCGCCGCAGGCCGATCACGATGAGCTCGGCATCGGTGGACTGGGCGATGCCGATGAGGTCCTCGGCGGGCTCGAACCCGCGGACGAGCTGGCGGATCTCGAAGTCGACGCCAGCCGCCTCGAGCCGCGCCCTGACGTCGTCCAGCTCGGCATCGGCGCGGAGCGCCTTCTCGCCGTCGAAGGAGTCGCCCCCGCGATGAGAGTTGACGATCACCAGGGTCGAGCTGCGGAGTTTGGCCTCAGCGATCGCCGCGCTCAACGCGGCCTCCCCCTCCGGCTTGGGCACATATCCCACCACGACGGTTCCCATCTGGGCACCGTACCCAATCCGGGCCGTTGCAGGCAGCCTGTGGAGGGCCAAACCCCTGCCGAGCCAGGAACGGGCAGGCTGTCGGAGTGGAGGTGCGCGAACCGATCGACCTCGAGAGTCGGCGGCTCCTGCGCCGGGCCGTGGCCGAGCACGTCCGCTCCCTCACTGGCCGGGCGTTCCCGCCCGTGGTCCACGTGGGCACACCGGGGGGCCGGCTGCGCCGCTTCACCGTCAACCGTGACGAGCCGACCGATCACGCCCTGCGCGCCGACATCGTGGCCGCGATGCTCGGTCGCCGCCGGCCCGCCCCGCCGGGGTCGTCGCTGTCGTCGTCGGCGGGGCCCTGGGTGTGGCTGACCCGGGCCGGCGACCTCGCCCTGCACGACCTCGACGTGGAGTGGCTGAGCTCTTCTGCCACCGCCTGCGCCGAGGCGGGTGTCGACCTGACCATGGTGGTGGTCACCCGGCGTGGCTGGCGCGACCCCCGCAGCGGAGCCGGCCAGACCTGGGTGCGGCTGCGGCCCTAGACCTGGTCCCAGGTGTGGACGGGCTCGTTGGTGTGCATCCGTTCGCGGTAGTCGAGCAGCGCGCGCCGCAGCGCGTCGTAGCGGTCCAGGTCACCGAGCTGGGCCATCCGGTTGACGAACCACTCCGCGCCGTTGGTCCCGATCAGACACCTCTGCTCGATGATGCCGAGCAGGCGGTCGGCCGCGGCGCTCTCGACACCCCACGAGGCCAGGCCTTCATGTGCCATGGGGAGAAGCCGGCGCAGCACCAGCTCGGTCGCCCGGATCTGGCCGACTCCCGGCCAGTAGACCTGGGCGTCGATGCCCTGGAGCGCAGCGACGTGGAAGTTCTCCTCCGCGGCGCTGAAGGACATCTGGGACCACAGTGGACGCTCATTCTCCGCCAGCGAGCGCACCAGTCCGAAGTAGAACGCGGCGTTGGCCACCGTGTCGGCGACCGTGGGACCGGCCGCGAGAACCCGGTTCTCCACCCGGAGGTGCGGCACTCCCCCGGCGATGTCGTAGACCGGCCGGTTCCACCTGTAGATCGTGCCGTTGTGCAGCCGGAGCTCGGAGAGCGTCGGGGTGCCACCGGACTCGAGCACGGCCAGCGGGTCCTCGTCGTCGGTGATCGGCAGGAGGGCCGGGAAGTAGCGGACGTTCTCCTCGAACAGGTCGAAGACCGAGTTGACCCAGCGCTCGCCGAACCAGACCCGGGGCCGCACCCCTTGGGCCTTGAGCTCCTCACTGCGGGTGTCGGTGGCCTGCTCGAACAGCGGGATGCGGGTCTCCCGCCAGAGCTCCTTGCCGAGCAGGTAGGGAGAGTTGGCGCCCAGCGCCAGCTGGATGCCGGCGACGGCCTGGGAGGCGTTCCAGTATTCCGCGAAGTCGTCGGGGGAGGTCTGGACGTGGAACTGGGTGCTGGTGCAGGCCGCCTCGGGCAGGATCGAGTCTGAGGTCGCCTCGAGCCGCTCGATGTTGCCGACTCCGGCGATCGAGATCGCGATGTCCTCGCCACGGGCGGCCAGGATCTGCTCGCTGAGCAGCTTGTAGCGCGGGTTGGGGCTGATGCTCTCGGCCGTCATGTGGCCCTCGGCGAGGGTCGGCAGGATGCCGATCATCACCAGATGCGCCCCGACCTCGGCCGACTTGGCCTCCGCGTCGTTGAGGTTGCGCCGCAGGACGTCCTCGAAGAAGCCGAGCCCGTCCTCGCGGAGCTTGGCCGGCGGGACGTTGATCTCGATGTTGAACTGGCCGAGCTCGGTCTGGAACGCGGGGTCGGCGATCGCGGCGAGGGCCTCGACGTTCTTGAGCGCCGGGTCGCCCCGGTCGTCGATCAGGTTGAGCTCGACCTCGAGGCCGGTCATCGGGTCGTCGGTGTCGAACCGGGCCTCGCGCAGCATCCGCGCGAACACGTCGAGGCAGCGGCGGACCTTCTCGCGGTGGCGGGTCCGGTCGGCCCGGGTGAACTCCTGTGCGTCGACCTCTTCACCCATGCCGCTCACCCATGCCGTCGACGCTAACCCGCGCCGCCGGGCTCCCGATAGGTGTGGTCCCACGAGGACGGCGGAACGGCCCGGCTGAGCAGCCGGCCCACCAGCTCGGCCAAGGAGTTGTCGGGGTCGCTGGCCGTGCACCGGTCGACGGCGCACCAGGCCAGGGCGCCGTTGCCTGCCAACCAGGCGGCCAGACCCAGGACCGCCGCCGGAGCACCGACGAGGTCCTCGGGCGAGCGCTGGACGGCATCGGTCCACAGCGCCACATGGGCGGACGCGTCGTCGCGGGTCATCGAGCCCCAGGCCGCGTCACGGACGGCCTGGTCGCACATCCCCTGCAGCACGCCCGCGAGGTCGTCGTCCTCGAAGCTGCCCCGGCCCAGCGCCCGCCAGACGGTGGCCACCACCTCCGTTGAGTCGTAGGCATCCACCCGCGCCCGAGCCCGGTCGACCGAGGCGACCCCCGGGGTGGGCACGAGCCGGGCCGCCAGCTCGTCACGGGAGGCGCTCACGACGATCCCTTCGAACACCGAGCGGACGCGGAACGGATGGGCGCAGACGTCGTAGGGGACGCCCGGGGCGTCGGGAACCCCCGGGAGGAACCACCGGGCCCCGTCGGCACGCACCGTGCTGACCACCCGGATGCCGGCCTCGGCGAAGCTCGCGCCGAGCCGGTCGAGGAGCCGCTGCGAGCGACGCTGCCGGGCCGAGTAGACGACGAAGAGGACGTGCTCCACGCCGTGGGCCAGGGCGGGCTCGAGCAGCAGGGCGACCGCCTCGTCCAGCTCTCGCGGCGGCGGGATGTCGATGCGAGCGTGGAACGTCTCCCGGCCGCCGAAGGTGAGCATCACCACCGAGTCGGAGGGCTCGAAACCGAGGAGCACGGGCACCGCGGCGAGGACGTCCTCGGGGGTTCGGAAGGTCATGACCTGGCGGTTGGGTGTGGTCGTCATGCGTACGACGCTCCCCAGGACGGCCGACGCTCCGGGGCCGGTCGGCGGCAGCCTGGGGAGAACCCGGGCCGGGGGTCGCCTGTGCGCCCTGGCTGGCATGTCGGCTGCCGGGGGTACGGTGCGGCCGTGCGCGACCAGGCCTCGGTCCTCCACCTCGACCTGGACGCGTTCTTCGCCGCGGTCGAGCAGCGCGACAAGCCCTCGCTGCGCGGCAAGCCGGTCGTCGTGGGCGGCACCGGCGGCCGCGGCGTGGTGGCCACGGCGTCCTACGAGGCCCGGAAGTACGGCGTACGGTCGGCGATGTCGACGCGGGAGGCGAGGTCCCGGTGCCCGCACGCCGCCTTCCTCACCGGGCGGTTCCACGCCTACCGGGACGCCAGCGCGGTCGTCATGGGCCTGCTGCACGAGGTCTCCCCACTGGTGGAGCCGCTGTCGCTCGACGAGGCGTTCGTCGACCTCGAGCAGGCGGGCCTGCCGGACCTCGGCATCGAGACGGTGACCGCGCTGGCCGAGCGGATCCGGGCCGACGTCCACGAGGCCACCGGCGGCCTCACCGCCTCGGTCGGCCTGGGCACGTCCAAGTTCATCGCCAAGGTCGCCTCCGACCTCGACAAGCCGGACGGCCTGGTCGTGGTCGTCCCCGGCACCGAGCAGGAGCTGCTGCGGCCGATGCACGTCACGGTCATCCCGGGCGTGGGGCCGGCGACCTCGGAGCGGCTGCGCCGCCTTGGGATCCACACCGTCGCCGAGCTGGAGACGGTGAGCCTCGACGAGCTCGTGCGCCTGGTGGGCAAGGCCCAGGGTTCGGGCCTCTACCGGCTCGCCCGCGCCCAGGACGACCGGCCCGTCGTGGCCGAACGGGAGGCGAAGTCGGTGAGCCAGGAGGGCACCTACGACACTGACCTCACCGACCGGACGCTCATGGAGCACCTGCTCACCCGGCAGGCCGGTGACGTCGCCACCCGGCTGCGCAAGCACGGGCTGTCCGGCCGCACAGTCACCATCAAGGTCCGGCTGCACGACTTCACGACGGTCAGCCGGTCGACGACCCTCGCCTCACCGACCGACCACGCCGGCACCATCGCCCGACTAGCCCGGGGCCTTCTCGCCGACCTGGACACCTCGGGCGGCGTCCGCCTGCTCGGCGTCGGCGTCTCCGGCCTGGCCGACTGGGTGCAGGAGGACCTCTTCGGCGAGACCACCGACGCCGAGGACGAGGAGGAGGACGCGCCCGACCTCGAGCTGCCGCTCCCCCGCGGTGGCACCGTCCGACGCTGGGCGCCCGGAATGGACGTCGTGCATGCCGAGATGGGCAAGGGCTGGGTCTGGGGCTCGGGACGCGGTGTGGTCACCGTGCGCTTCGAGACCGCGGAGACGCCCGCCGGCCCGGTCAGGTCGTACGCCGAGGACGACCCGGACCTGTCGGTCTGGGCTCCTCCAGCACCCCCTGGAGAGAGCTGATCGCCCGGGCGCTGTGGCTCTTGACCGTGCCCCCGCTGATCCGCAGCTCGCTCGCGGTCTCTTCGACGCTCAGACCGAGCCAATGCCGCAGCACGACCACCTTGCGCTGCATCTCCGGCAGCTGCTGGAGAGCCTCGAACAGGGCCGAGCGCTCCTCGACCGGGAGCCCGGTCTCGGCCGCCCGGTCGTGGCCGTCCAGACCCGACCGCTCGCGCCGCCACGGACGGCGGGACTCGTCGATGTGGCTGCGCACGATGATCCGGCGGACATAGGCGTCCGGGCTGCCGTCGAGGTGCACCCTCGGCCACGCCACGTAGAGCTTGGTCAGCGCCGTCTGGAGCAGGTCGTCGGCGCGGTGCCAGTCACCGCACACGGCGAACGCGATCCGGCGCAGGTGGGCCTGCCGCGCGGCGACGTAGGCGACGTACTCCGCGTCGCGATCCTCGGTGGATCGGCTCACCGCACCCCTTCCCCGGAGTCGGCCTGCTGGGCGAGATAGGTCAGCAGCGCGTCCAGCGTCGCGTCCGGCAACACCTCGGCATCGACGGGGATGGTCTCCGCGTCGAGGCCGTGGCCACGGATGACGACGAACCAGGTCCGGCCGTCACGCCTCACCTCGGCGATCCGGTCGCCCGGCGACGTGTAGCCCTCGATGACGTCGATCTCCTGCACGTCCACCAGGGTGCTGCCCGGACCCGCGGCGACCTGGTCGCCGGCGCCGACCACGACCAGGGCATCCGGCTCGGCCCCGCCGCTGATCGCGACCATGCTGGCCAGCCAGTCCTCGAAGCGGCTGTAGCCCTTGCCCGGGTCGTCGGCGCTGGCGCCCGCCGACATCGTGCCCTTCACCAGTTCGAGCGTGAGCAGCATCCAGCGGGTGCGTCGGCCGTCGGTCACGACCACCCCTAGCGATGCCTCTGGCGGGGTCAGGCCCACCGGATCCGGCACCTGCTGGGTCACCTCCCACCCGTCCTTGACCACGAGCGTCCCGTCCTGGTCGAGCGCTGCGGGGAACTGCTTGCTGACCAGTTGCTGGGTCTGCAGGTGCCGGGCCCGGACCTGGGCCAGGGCCGCGAGCCGGTCCAGCGACACCTCCAGCTGCGCCTCGTCGATGGTGCCCTCGGAGGACGAGGTGGTCGGGCCCGGAGCCAGGGGCTCCGCGGTCTCGGGGCCGTTGCCGCCCGGTCCCAGGACCGCCACACCGCCGAGGATGACGGCCACCGCAGCCGCCGACCCGGCGACGCCCACGCGGCGGCGGCGACGCAGGGCCGTCCGGCCGGCCGCGAGCCGGTCGGCCGGCGCGGGAAGCGGCGGGCCGTCGCCGAAGCTCTCGTCGAGCAGGAGGGCGAGGTCGGGTTCGTCGAGCGTCATGTCTCCTCTACGGAACGGCCGGTCGATCGGTTGTCACGTCGGAAAACCAGTGTTGCTGCCGCACCGATGCTGCCTAGGCTGACCGGTCGTGGACCTCCGAGATCTCGACATCGCCGACGACGGTGTCATCGGCGACCTCTATGCCGTGGAGGAGCGCGCCACCAGGCGCGAGGCGATGCCCTTCTGGACGCTGCAGGAGTTCACCGGCGCATATCGCACCCCTGACAGCGGCGAGCGCCACGAGGTGTTCGGCGCCTACGACGGTGACACGCTGCTCGGCTTCTGCGCAGCCTGGTTCCCCGTGCTCGACAACGTCGACAAGGTCTACTTCGACCTGCGGGTCGACCCGCCCGCCCGCCGCCGGGGGGTCGGGCGCGCCCTGGTCGCCGAGCTCGCGGACCGGGCTCGCCTCGACGGCCGCACCATGCTGCTGACGGACTCCAAGATCCCGCCCGGCCAGCGCGAGACCCACCCGTCCCGGGGGTTCGCGGAGGCGTGCGGCTTCATGTTCTCCAACGTGGAGGTGGTGCGGCACCTCCCCCTCCCAGTGCCCGACGAGCGCCTCAAGGCGTGGTCCGACAAGGCGGCCGAGCGGCACGAGGGCTACTCGATCGTGACCTATGTCGACGAGTTCCCCGACGAGCTCGCGGAGTCGCTGTGCCTGCTGCTGGGGCAGCTCGCCGTCGACGCACCGACGGGTCTCGTCCACTTCGAGGAGGAGGCGTTCACCCCCGAGCGGCTGCGCGAGCGCTACGCCACCACCGAGGCGATGGGCCGCTCCCTCTTCGAGACCGTCGCGCTCAGCCCGGAGGGCGAGGTGGTCGCACAGTCCACCTTGGCGGTCGCCAGGGGCGAGGGCACGGACGTCTTCCAGTGGGGCACCTTCGTCCACCGCGAGCACCGGGGTCACCGGCTCGGGCTGGCGGTCAAGATCGCCAACATCCAGGCCGTGCAGACCGCCCACCCGGACAAGCGGCGCATCACCACCCAGAACGCCGAGACCAACGACTTCATGGTCAACATCAACAAGGAGATCGGCTTCGAGGCGGTCGAGGACTCCGCGGAGTGGATCAAGCACCTCTGAATCGGACGGTCTCCCCGGGTCGGAGCTGGCCGCACTGCCACAGGTCGTCGGGGTGGACCACGCCGAGCACCGGGTAGCCGCCGGTCGGCGGGTGGTCGGCGAGCAGCACCACTGGCTGCCCGTCCGGTGGCACCTGCACGGCACCCAGCACCATGCCCTCGCTGGGCAGCTCGGCGGGACCCCGGCGCGGCACCTGCGGTCCCTGCAGGCGCAGCCCGACGCGGTTCGACTCCGGCCGCACGGCGTACGCCGCGGCGCAGACGGCGGCGAGCGCGCCCTCCTCGAAGAACGCCGCGTGCGGCCCCGCGAACAGCCGCAACGGCCCCGCCGGCGGCGGTCGCGGGGTGTCGAGCGGCTGCGGCGCACCGGACGCCGGACCGAGCGGCAGCTCGACGCCGTCGGTCACCCGCGGAGGTCCTACCCAGGCGAGGGTGTCGGTGGCGCGGGAACCGAGGACCGGTTCGACGGCGATGCCGCCGGCCACGGCGAGGTAGGAGCGCACGCCGTCGGCCGGCGGCTCGACCGTCAGGATCTCCCCGGCGGCGACCCATTCGGCCCGGGCGTGCTCCCGCCCGGCGCCGGTGACCGCCACCCACAGGCCCCGGTCGGGCCGGACCACGAGCCCGCCGAGCGTCACCTCGAGCAGCGCCGCATCCGGACCGTTGCCGACCAGGCGGTTGGCGAGCTCCGCGGCCGGCCGGTCCAACGGGCCGGCCCGCGGCACGCCCAGGTGGGCGAGCCCTGGGCGTCCCCGGTCCTGCACGGTGGTCAGCGGCCCGGCGGACACCACCTCGATCGTGTTGGCCCCGATCGTGTTGGCCCCGATCGTGTTGGCGCCGACGGTCACGTCGCCACCAGCCGGACCCGGGTGCCGGGCGCCAGGAGCGCAGGGGGGTCGCCGGCGGGGTCCCACAAGGTGGCGTCCGTGTGGCCGAGCAGCCGCCACCCTCCCGGCGACGCGGTCGGGTAGATCCCGCACCACAGGTCCGCGACCGCCACGGCCCCCGCCGGAACCTCTGGCCGGGGCGTGACCAGCCTCGGCACGGACAGGTCGGCGGGCAGCCCGCTGAGATAGGCGAACCCCGGTGCGAACCCACAGAACGCCGAGACCAGCTCGGTCCGCGCGAGCCGGGCCGCGACCCCGTCGGCATCCGTGCCCCAACGACGGGCCACGTCGGCCAGGTCGGCTCCGTCGTAGGTCACCGGCACCTCGACCAGCGGGCCCGGCTCGACCAAGGCATCGTCACCGGTCCACGAGGACACCAGCTCCTCCAGTGCCGGCAGGTCCCCCACGCCGTCGAAGAGGACCGTCCGCGCGCCGGGCACGACCTCGGCCGCGGCCACCTCCAAGGAGCGGGCCCAGGCCGCCAGGGCCAGTGCCCGGCGTACGTCGGCGACCTCAACGCGCAGAGCGGAGGGTCCGACCCGGGCGAGTGTCACGGGTGTGTCGGTCACGTGAACAGTCTGAGGCGCGGTGCGCGTCGAGTTGCGACCCGAGGCCGAAGTTGGGCACGGTAGGTGCGAGAAAAGGGTGAGGGCCTCTTGATGGTATGAGCATCAAGAGGCCCTCGGCTTTGAGGCGGATAGGTGACGCCCACCTCGACCGCGCTGTCTGTCGGATCCCGCCGCCCCCGTCACCGGGCCGACGCCGCAACCGGAGTCGCGGTGTGGATCCTTCCTCCAGCTCGGCCCCGATCTGCAACGGCAAGCCGCTGGTCGATCGGAGTTGGTGAGAGTCGCCTGGTGGTATGAGCACCAAGCGGCCCTCGGCTTGAGGTGGAAGGTGGACGCCCACCTCGACCCGACCGGCTCTGCGGATCCCACCGACCCCGTCCTGGGCCGGCGCCGCGACCGAAGTCACGGTGTGGATCGTGGTGCCGATCTGATCCCCGAACCCTCTGCGATCCGGCCTTTCGGCCTTCCCGCTGGTGGCTCGGTGGGAGAGTTCTATGCCCTGGCTCCGACACCGCGCAAGGGGTTCGGCGAAGAAAGTCCGACATTCTTCTGGTCCCACAGTTTGCTCCACAGAACAGCCCGTCACCTCCACAGGTCTGCCGGGTTCTCCACACCTGCGGTCCACTGCCTGTGGAGAGGCATCAGAGCCCGCGGAGCGTCCAGCCGGCGTCCTCGAGAGCCCGCCGGACGGCCCGGGCATGAGCGACCGCACCAGGGGTGTCCCCGTGCAGACACAGGGAGTCGACCTCCGGCGCCAGGTGAACCGCGCGGCCCGCGATCGCCTCCGGGTCGTCGAGCACCGCGTCCGGCCGGTCGCGCGGCAGCAACCGGCCGTCGGCGCCGTAGGCGCGGTCCGGGAAGCCCTCGGACCACACCACCCGGCCGGCCGCGGCGGCCAGCCGGGCCAGGGCACCCGGCATGGTCAGCACGGGAAGCGCACCGGACCCCTCGAGCACGGCGGCCGCCTGGGCGCCGTCGTCCAGGACCCGGTGGTAGAGCGCCCCGTGCGGCTTGATGTAGCTCACCGTCGTACCGGCCGCGGCCGCGATCGCCGACAACGTGCCCACCTGGTCGGCGACCTGGTCGCGGAGCACGCCGGGGTCGACGTCCAGCGCCAGCCGCCCGAAGTTCAGCCGGTCGTCGTAGGAGACCTGGGCGCCGACCGTCACCCCGAGGACCACGGCGCGCTCGCACACCGTGGCCATGATCTCGGCGTCGCCGGCGTGGTAGCCGCACGCGACGTTGGCGCTGGTGACCACCTCGAGCAGGGCGACGTCGTCGGTGACTTCCTCGCCGAGGTCGGCGTTCAGGTCGACGTACCGCACGGCATCCAAGGTAGGCCCGGATAGGTTCGCCGGCGTGCAGCCACCCATCTCCCGGCCTCAGATGGCACAGCCTCCGGTGGCACCGCGCCGTCCGGTCACCACCGAACACCACGGCCGGACCCGCGTCGACGACTACGACTGGCTGCGCGACAAGGACTCCGCGGAAGTGACGGCCTACCTCGAGGCCGAGAACCTCTACACCGAGCACCGGACGGCGCACCTCGCGGACCTGCGGCAGGCCATCTTCGACGAGATCAAGGCGCGCACCCTGGAGACGGATCTCTCGGTGCCGACCCGCAGCCGCGGTCACTGGTACTACGGCCGCTCCTTCGAGGGCAAGGAGTACGGCGCCAGCTGTCGGGTTCCCGTGCGGGGACCCGACGACTGGACACCGCCCCGGCCCGACGAGGACGCGACGCCGGACCTGCCCGCGCTGCCCGGCGAAGAGGTGCTGCTCGATCTCGACGCGCTCGCTGCGGGCCACGAGTTCTTCTCCCTCGGCGGCTCGAGCGTCTCCCCGGACGGCACGATGCTCGCCTACTCGACCGACGTGGTGGGCGACGAGCGCTACACGATCCGGGTCAAGGACCTTGGTGCCGACGCTGCCACCGGCGAGCTCCACGACGAGGTCACCGGCGTCGTCGGAGGCGCCACCTGGGACCGGGAGGGACGGAGCTTCTACTACACGACCGTCGACGACGCCTGGCGCTCCGACAAGGTCTGGCGCCACCTGCTCGGCACCACCCAGGCTGACGACGAACTGGTGCACCACGAGACCGACGAGCGGTTCTTCGTCGGCGTCGGCCGCTCGCGCAGCGACCGCTTCATCATGGTCGCCAGCGGGTCGAAGACCACCTCGGAGTACCGCTTCCTCGACGCCGACGCACCCGAGGAGGGCCTTCGGGTCTTCGCCGAGCGCCGCGAGGGACTGGAGTACTCGCTCGACCACGCGGTACTCGGTGGCGAGGACCGGTTCCTGGTCCTGCACAACGCCACCGGCCCGGACTTCGAGCTCGGGACCGCGCCGATCGCCCCCACCCCTGCGGGGGATTGGACGCCGCTGGTCCCCCACGACCCGGCGGTGCGACTGGAGAACGTCGACGCGTTCGCGGGGCACCTCGTGGTCAGCCAGCGCAGCGCCGGCCTCACCCAGCTCCGCGTCCTGGAGCTCGGCGCCGACCCCGCCGCGCCCGTGACCGACGACTACCTCGTCGAGTTCGACCACGAGATCTACACCGTGGGGGCCGGCGGCAACCCCGGGTTCGACCGTCCCACGGTCCGGCTGGGCTACACCACCATGGCCGTCCCGGCCTCGGTCTACGACTACGACGTCCGCAGCCGCGAGCTGACCCTGCTGAAGCGGGCGCCGGTCCTCGGCGGCTACGACCCCGCCGACTACGAGGAGCACCGGCTGTGGGCCACGGCCGAGGACGGTGAGCGGGTGCCGATCTCGATCGTGGCCCGGCGTGGGTCCCCCCGCCCCCTGCCCGTGCTGCTCTACGGCTACGGCGCCTACGAGCTGTCCATCGACCCCTACTTCTCGGTCGCCCGCCTCTCGCTGCTGGACCGCGGGGCGGCGTTCGCCATCGCGCACGTCCGGGGCGGCGGCGAGATGGGCCGGCGGTGGTACGACGACGGCAAGATGCTCGCCAAGCAGCACACGTTCAGCGACTTCGTCGCCTGCGCCCGGCACCTCGTCGAGACCGGCTGGGCCAGCCCGGAGACGCTGGTCGCCGAGGGCGCCAGCGCGGGCGGACTGCTGGTCGGTGCCGTGGCCAACCAGGCACCCGACCTCTTCGGTGGCATCGTCGCCGGCGTCCCGTTCGTGGACGCCCTGACGTCCATGCTCGACGCCAGCCTGCCGCTCACGGTCACCGAGTACGACGAGTGGGGCGACCCGGCCGACGACCCGGCCGTCTACGACTACCTGGCGTCGTACTCCCCCTACGACAACGTCGCGCCGATCACCTACCCGCCGATCCTCGCCGAGACCTCGCTCAACGACACCCGGGTGCTCTACGTCGAGCCCGCCAAGTGGGTCGCCCGGCTGCGGGCCGTCGCACTCAACGGCGAGGACGTGCTGCTGCGCACCGAGATGGCGGCCGGGCACGGCGGCGTCTCGGGGCGCTACAAGGCGTGGAAGGACCGGGCGTTCACGCTGGCGTGGATCCTCGACCGGATGGGGCTCGCCGAGAAGTCGGGACGGGTCTGAGCCATCCGCCGGAGGCCCCGGCTCCGGATCACCCCTGAGAAGTCCCTGAGATTCCGCTCATCAGGCAACTCCACGGCGCGCTCGAGCGTCGATCAAGGCGTAAGCACCCCCACGAGCCCGTGTGAACAGGGAATCTTCGGGTCACCGGGGGCGTTGTTGATGTCGTGTGACCTCCAGGGTCCCACGCAGGGCAAGGAGGGACCCCATGGCAACCGCAACCAAGGCGACGGCCACCGGCCGCAACGTCGGTGCCACGCGCGAGATCGAGGGCCGCGACAGCGTCGGGCTCTACCTCGACGAGATCGCCCGCAACCCCCTCCTCGACGCCGAGACCGAGGTCGAGCTCTCCAAGACGATCGAGGCCGGACTGATGGCCGAGGCACTCCTCAAGGAGGGCCGCGTCGGCCGCAAGAAGGGCGGCGCCCCCATGTCGGCGACCCAGGAGGAGCTCGAGTGGCTCGCCGACGAGGGCCGCAAGGCGGTCGACACGTTCATCACCGCCAACCTCCGCCTGGTCGTCTCCATCGCGCGCAAGTACGGCCGCGCCCAGATGCCGATGCTCGACCTGATCCAGGAGGGCAACACCGGCCTGATCCGCGCGGTCGAGAAGTTCGACTACACCAAGGGCTACAAGTTCTCGACCTACGCCACCTGGTGGGTGCGCCAGGCGATCACCCGCGGCATCGCCCAGCAGGCGCGCGTCGTCCGGCTCCCCGTGCACGTCGTGGAGGAGCTCAACCAGGTCGGCGGCGCCCGTCGCACGCTGGAGCGCCAGCTCGGCCGTGACCCCGACCCCTCCGAGATCGCCGCCGAGCTCGGCATGGACCTCGACCGGGTCCTCGACCTGATGGCCTGGGGCCGCGAGCACGTCAGCCTCGACTCCCCCGTCGACGAGGACGGCGACACCTCGCTGGGTGACCTGATGGCCCAGCAGACGACGCCCGGTCCCGACCTCAGCGTCCTCGACGTCGAGTCGCGCGAGCGGCTCAACACCCTGGTCGAGCACCTCGACGAGCGAGCCGCCGACATCATCCGGTCGCGCTACGGCCTGGTCGACGGCCGCCAGCACAAGCTCGCCGACATCGGGCTCAAGCACGGTATCTCCGCCGAGCGGGTCCGCCAGCTCGAGCGCGAGGCGCTGCAGAAGCTGCGCCGGATCGCGGATCCCGACCTGGCCGCCTAGGACCCGGCTAGTCCGGGTCCACCGACCGGGCGCGGACCTTGACAGCGACCACATCTCGCCGCGACGGGTTCGTCACCGATCGCACCGGCACCCGGACGAGGGTCTTCCGGCCGGCCTGCGCGGCCGCGAGGCGGGTCACGTTCAGCCGACAGACCCAGCTCTGTCCGGGCGCGAGCGTGGGAGAGGTCTCGTGGTCCGCACAGCTGCCGCTCACCCGGAACCACGGCGAGTCCTCGCGCACCTCGACGGACAGTCGGTCAGCGACTGCGCCGTCGTTGGTGAGCTTGACGAGGACCCGTGCCTTGCCACCCGGTCGGTCGATCGTGGCCTTGACGCGCTGGCGTGCGCTGCCTCCGTAGTGGCCCAGGCCGCGATAGTCCGGCGTACCGCGCACCCTGATCGCCGCGTCCGGCCGCCCGACGGGCAGCACCGAGTAGGTCCGGGTGACGGTCGTGACTCCCGCCGCCCCGTCGGCGGCAGTCACCTGGAAGCTGTGGGTGCCCGGCGTCGAGGTGTGGACGGGCTGCCCGGGCTCGACCGGGCCAGAACACGTCTGCAGGCTCGAGCCGCCGCGATCCGTGCACTCGTATGCCGCGACCACGGACTCACCCTCGAGGTACGACGCACCATCCGTGGGCGCGGTGACGGCGACTTCCGGCAGGGTGACGTCGGGGACCAGGGCCTTGTGGGCGCGATAGCTGAAGTAGCGCAAACCCGACGATGCATCACGCAGCTCCCAGAGGACCTCTCCGCCATCGCTGATCTCGGTCGCCATGGCACGGGTCTCGGCAGCCCAGCCGATCATGGTCGCGCCCGCAGGAAGTGGTTGAGTCGACCCGGCGAAGAGTGCGAACCAGCCGGACGGACTGAAGCTGCGGACGGGCTCGGCGGAGCCGGCCACTTCGTCGAGCTGGAACTCGACGACGCGCGTGCTGGTTCGCGCGACGGACGGACCGCCCGGGTCTGCGGGGTCGACGCACAAGGTCTGGGAGTTCACGGCCCATGAACCGTTGTCGAACATGAGGACGTTGCCGCCCGGAAGCATGCGGGCTGTGTGTTGGGCGCACGGGCCGGCGTCGCCGTCGGGAAAGGTGAAGTCGCTGTCTCGGCCGCCGAGCTTCCAGAGCACGTCTCCCGGCAGGTGGGCCCCATCGGCATGGGTGGCGATCTTGTAGACGGAGCTCAGGTGGCGAAATGATGCCAGGAGGTGTCCGTCTGGGAGCACTTCGAACGAGTTGATGTGCGCGTAGTCAGCATGGAAGTCCGATGCTGGATCCACGGTGGTCTCCGACGCGTACGGAGCGCTGGTCCAGGAGAAGAGAACATCCCCGTCGGGCGCGATGTGCTGGATGACGGCGTCGACGAGGTCTGTGTTCGCGTTCGGCTCATAGGCCATGAGCCACGCCGAACCGTCCGGGAGCAGGATCGCGTCGTGGGGGTCGGTGTTGACCAGGCCGACAGTGCGCCAGGTCCGCACCGGTTGATGGCCCGCGTCCAGCTCGATGAGGTCGGACCCGGTGCGTCCGGGTGCCGTCGTCGGCCTGAAGACGGAGAAGTTCCCGTTGGGCTGGCGCTGGAGGTCCATCGCCCGGACCATCGCGCGCGCGAAGGCCGGCACCCCGTTCACGTCAACGGCCGTCTCGTAGAAGTCGGACGGGGACAGGAAGAGGCCCAGCGTGAGGAGGACGTGGCCCGGCGCCACCTCACCGAGCGACTCGTCGGGGCTCACTCTCTCCAGAGCCGGAAAGCCCGCGGGCAGGTAGATCAGCGCGTAGCGGGCCAGACCCCCGGAGTCCCGGATGAACACCGCGATCTCGTCACCCTCATCGAGTCCAATGAAGGTCCGGACACCGTCCGGGTCAGGGATCCCGTTGAAGTGGATCCGCCGATCGGGGTCCGACGACGTCGCGGTGACCGTGAGCGTGCCGGCCGTGGCCTCCCCGGTGGTGACGGCATATCTCGCCACCGCGGGGTCATAGGCCGGGAACATGCCGACGTCCGTGCCGATGACCGCGAGGCCGTGCACCGGCTCGTCCGCAGCGCGCGCCGGAGACGCCGGGGTCAGCAGCGCGCACAAGGTGATCAGCGCCGCCAGGATGGGCAATGAGGCTCGGCTGAGGACCGACAGGGTGCAGACGCGAGGCATGTGCGGGACCGTAACCCGGAAACGAGCTGCCAGGCCCGTTACCGCTCGAGCTCGTCCGTGGCGCGGCCGACCAGCGTTCGGAACAGGTCGCGCACGCGCTCCTCCAGCTCGTCCAGCGAGCCGGTGTTGTCGATGACGTGCGTGGCGATCGCGAGCCGGTCCTCGCGGCTCGCTTGGGCGGCGATCCGGGACTCGGCCTCCTGGCGGGTCCACCCGCGGTCACGGACCATCCGCTCGACCTGCACCTCCACGGGCACGTCCACGACGACGACCGCGTCGAAGGTGTCGGCGCGCCCGGACTCCGCCAGCAGGGGGATGTCGTGGACGACGAGCGACCCGGGTGGGGCAGCGGCCTCCAGCTCGGCGTACCGCTCGAAGATCAGCGGGTGGGTGATCGCCTCCAGCCGGCGCCTGGCCTCCTCGTCGGCGAACACGATCCGGCCCAGCGCAGGGCGGTCGAGGTCGCCCTCCGGCGTCAGGATGCCCTCGCCGAACTCCTCCACCACCTGGGCCAGACCCGGTGTCCCGCGGGCCACGACCTCACGTGCCAGCGCGTCCCCGTCGATCAGGACGGCGCCGAGGTCGACGAGCATCGCGGCGACGGTGCTCTTGCCCGAGGCGATGCCCCCGGTGAGTCCGACACGCATGGATGGACTCTAGGGGTGTGTCTCCCGATTGGCTTGCCGTTCGGCGCGACGTCCTGCGCCCGGCTGGCAAGGCGGAGGAGTGATGCTGTAGTTGGTACTCCTGCGAGCGACGACAACGCAGCCAGGCGGGATGCAGGGCGTCGCGACGGGCAAGCGAATTGGGGGACGCGCCACTAGGGTCGCCTGGTGGCCGGGCAGCGACTGGGTGAGGGCGACCGGGTCGCGCTCCTGGTGCCCGGCTCGAGGACCTACCTCGACGTCGTCCTGGGCCTGCTGGCCGCGGGTGTCATCCCGATCCCGCTCGACCCGCGGCTGACGGTGTACGAGCGGGACCGCATCCTGGCCGGTCTCGACCCGACCCTCATCGTCAACGAGGCCGACGCGCTGGCCGAGCTGGCCGCGGCGTTCCCGCCGGGCGGACTCCCCCGCGCCCGGCCGATGCATGTCACCAGCGGCACGACCGGCACCCCGAAGGGCGTCTGGAGTGGTCTGCTGAGCGCAGACGACGCCACGGCCCTGGTCGCGGAGGAGCGCGAGCTGTGGGGCTTCGCCGCGGACGACGTCAACCTGGTGCTGAGCCCGATCTACCACTCCGCTCCCCTGCGGTTCGCGATGGGCACCCGGCTGGCCGGCGGTCGAGTGGTCATGGCCGGCCCGTTCGACCCGGCCACGGTCACCGCGGCGATCCGCGACGAGCGACCGACCACGATGTTCTGCGTGCCCACGCACCTGCAGCGGCTGTTCGCGCACTGGGGCGAGGCCGGCGTGCCCGACCTGTCGTCCTTCCGGCTGGTGGCGCACGCCGGCGCACCCTGCCCGGAGCCGGTGAAGCGGCGGCTCGTGGAGCTCTTCCCCGAGGGCTCGACGTGGGAGTTCTACGGGTCGACCGAGGGCCAGTTCACCGCCTGCCGCAGCGAGGAGTGGCTGAGTCGCCCGGGCACGGTCGGCCGGGCCCGGCCCGGCCGCCGGATCCACGTCGACGGCGACGGGACCATCTGGTGCGCCGTGCCGCGGCACGCGCGCTTCGAGTACTACGGCGACCCCGCGAGGACGGCCGCGGCGTGGCGGGGCGACTCGTTCACGGTGGGCGACCTCGGCCGGTTGCACGAGGACGGTTACCTGTTCCTCGAGGGCCGACGCGAGGACCTGGTCATCTCCGGCGGAGTCAACGTCTACCCGCTCGAGGTGGAGCAGGTGCTGCAGCAGCACCCGGGCGTCACGGACGTCGCCGTCTACGGCGTCCCCGACGACGCGTGGGGGCAGCGGGTGTGTGCGGCGTACGTCGGCGAGGCGAGCGCCGCGGATCTCGACGCGTTCGTGCGAGAGCGGCTGGCACCCCCGAAGCGACCGAAGACCTGGACCCGGCTCGACGCGCTGCCCCGGACGCTCACCGGCAAGGTCCGGCGCGACGCCCTCCCCTGACCCCGATCAGAGGTATCGCATGCTCGGCCACAGGGCCGGCAGGTCGACCTCGGGGAACCGGGCCTCGACGGCCCGGTAGACCGGGGCGAAGCGGGCGGCCAGTGCCTGGACCGTCTCGTCGGAGAGCTCGCCGTGGCGCTTGGGCGACACGTTGACCTGGCGCCCGAAGTCGGGCTCGACGAAGCCGATCCCCAGGAACGCACACAGCTCGCGCAGGGTGGGCATCTCGAAGAGCCGCTCGTAGAACCCGTAGAACACCGCCTCGTCCCCGAACGTCGCGTCCAGCCGGCGGATCGTCTCGTCGTAGCGCGTCCGCCGGGCGTACTGGTCGTCGTCGGAGACCACCCGCAGCCGCGCCTCGACGGCATCCGGGTCCTCGGGGCCCTCCGCGCCGCGCCGTTGCACGTCCATCCGCACGGCCGACCAGATGCGCTCGACCGGGTCGCGCATCAGGTAGACGGCGACCGGCCGCACGCCTCGGGTCTCGAACCCGCCGCGGACGAACCTGAGCCGCTCGGCGGACAGGCCGGCGTAGGCCGGGGTGATGTCGGCGGTCAGCCGGGCCCGCTCCGGACCGAGCAGCCCTGCGAAGTAGTCGAAGTAGTGGTCGTGGTCGTGCAGGAACCGGGCCCGGGGGCCGCCCTGCTTCTCGATCCGCTCCCGGGCCAGCCGCCCGGAGGGGAGGTCGAGCGCGTCCCAGACGTGGTACTCCTTGCGGAAGCCGGGGTCGCACTCCGGAGACGACTCCAGGTAGCGGTGCATCCAGGCGGTGCCGCCCTTCTGGCACCCGACGCCGAGCAGGAACGTGCCCGCCGGCCCGTCGGCCGTCCGGTCGGCAGGGCTCATGCGCAGAAGGTACGGCGGTACTGCTGGGGGCTCACGCCCCGGACCCGGGTGAAGTGGTGGCGCAGCGTCGCGGCGTTGCCGAACCCGACCTCGCTGGCGATCCACTCGATCGACCGGTCGGACTGCTCGAGCAGCTCCTCGGCGCGCTGCACCCGCTGGCGGGTGACCCACGAATGCGGAGTCGCGCCAGTCTCGGCGCGGAACCGGCGGGCGAAGGTGCGCGGCGACATCAGCGAGCGCCTGGCCAGGCTCTCGACGTCGAGGTCCTCGTGGAGGTGGCCGACGATCCACTCCAGGAGCGGGCCGAGGGTCTCGGCGTCGCAGTCGGGGACGGGCCGGGCGATGAACTGGGCCTGGCCCCCGTCGCGGTGCGGCGGGACGACGATCCGGCGCGCCACGGTCGCGGCCACCCGGGCGCCATAGGTCTCGCGCAGGAGGTGCAGCGAGGCGTCGATGCCCGCCGCGGAGCCGGCGCCGGTCAGCACGTTGCCGTCGTGGCAGTAGAGGACGTCGGGCTTGACCTTGGCCTCGGGGAACGTGCGAGCCATCAGGTCGGTGTAGCGCCAGTGGGTCGTGCACTCGCGGCCGTCGAGCAGACCGGCGGCGCCGAGCTCGAAGGCCGCCGAGCAGTGCGCGTAGATGATCGCGCCCCGGTCGTGGGCGGCAACGATCGCTTCCTGGACGGCGTCGTCGTGGTCGCGGAAGGAGTGCTTGGGAGCCACGCAGACCAGGTCGGCGTCGAGGGTGGCCTCCAGGCCGCGCTCGACGAACAGGTCGAAGTCCGAGCGGCCCCGGATCCGGCCAGGGCGCGGCGTGCAGATCCGGAAGTCGAAGACCGGTGTGCGGTCCTCGGGGTGCTCGGGCTCTCCCCACACCTCCACGAGCGAGCCGAGCCCGAAGGGCTCGGCGTCGTCCTGGACGATCACCGCCACGGTCTTCAGATCAGCCACGCGCCCATCGTGGACTACATCTGGCAGAAAATCAACGTAGGGTGTCATTCCTGCCACTCGTGGCAGGATCACGTCAGCAGCATGATTACTGCCATGACCGCACTCATCATCCTCCTCGCCATCGCGGTGGTCCTCAGCATCCAGACCGTCCGCCTCGCCTTCCACGACGGCATGGGTCCCGCCCAGCCGCCCCGCTCGCACCTGGACGACCCGCAGTTCCGGGCTCCCGCCGCCGGCTGACGCCGCTCGGGTCCGGTCAGGGCAGCCTGAACCGGACCCGGTCGGACGTCGGTCCGGCACCGCCGTCGTTAGTGGCCGTCACCCGGACGTAGAAGACGCCGGCACGCAGGTCGCGCACGACGAGCCGTGGACGTACCCGCTCGACCGCGACCGGCCGCCAACCCGGACGGCCCTTCCGGCGCAGCTCGACCAGGTAGGTCTCGGCACGCCGGGCGCCCTTCCAGGTCACCAGCACGGACCGGGGGCCCCGGACGGCCACCGACACCCTCGGTCGACCCGGGAGACGTGGCACCGTCAATGTCACGACGTTGGACGCCGCGTCGGGAGCGGCCAACTGCCACCCCTTGCGCGGCAGGACGCGGAACTGCACCTCGTGGTCGAGGGGCAGCGACCCGGGCGTCCACGAGAGGCCCTTCTCCTCATCCGCGACGACGACCCAGTCACTCCCGGTGGTCACGTCCCGTTGCTGGAGCTGCGTCGTCCCGGCGCCGGGCGAGCGCGTCCACGACAACCGGGCCTGGCCCTCTTCGACGTCGCCGCTGAGGACCGGCGGGATGCGGGGGCCGAGCGGGACCGCGGGCAGCGGGCGCTGCGGGGACGTGCCGATCCCCAGGCTGGCCAGCTGGTCGGCCACCGACGCTGCGATGACGAGCTCACCCTGAGCGTTGGGATGACTGCCGTCGAAGGTGTGCTCGCTCCTTGTGTAGTCCTGGTGCGCCTCGGCGAGCAGGACGCGGGAGGTCGGGGTGTCGAGCTCGGCAGCACCGTCGGCGAGCAGCCCGTTCAGCTCAGGGGCGCCCGCGAACCAGGTCTGGGTCACCGTGGACAGCACCACGTCGACGTCAGGGTCGGCGCTGCGGACGCCGGCCACGAAGTTCTCGATGTGCTCCTCCACCTGCGCCGGCGTGTGGTTGAGGAAGATGAGGTCGTTGGTGCCGAGCATCTCCACGACGACGTCCGGCTGGTAGGTCTCGACGAGGTCGTCGATGGGGGCGTCGGCGAAGGCCAGGGTCATTCCCCATCGGGCCGCGTGGTCCCGGTCGAACGCCGGGTCCACGTAGGCCTGGGAGCCTGGTTGGTCGGCGAGGTAGTCCCAGACGTCCGTGCGCGGACCGACCAGGTCCACCGGCGTCGGGCTGCTGGACTCGAGGTGCTGCCACAGCCGGTAGCGCCAGGTCCAGTCGCCGGACGATCCCTGGGTGACCGAGTCACCGACGAGCAGGATCCGGACAGGGTCCGGCTCCACTGTCTGCGTCGCGGCACCCGAGGACCCCGGGACGCACACGAGTGCGGCCAGCGCCAGGCCGGCCGCACTCGTGGCTGCGATTCGTCGAGCGGTCAGGAAGCCCCGCCCGTGAGCTTCTCGCGAAGCGCCTGCAGCGCCTCGTCGGAGGCGAGTGAGCCGCCGTCGGCCTCGCTCTCGCCGCTCTCGGCACCGGCCGAGTCGCTGGAGTAGGACGTGGCCTCGCCGGCCTCGACCTCGGCCTTGGCGGCCTCCTCCTGCTGCTTGACGTGCGCCTCCCAGCGAGCGTGCGCCTTGGCGTACTGCTCCTCCCACACGGCGCGCTGCTCGTCGTAGCCCTCGAGCCACTCGCCGGTCTCCGGGTCGAAGCCCTCCGGGTAGACGTAGTTGCCCTGGTCGTCGTAGGTCGCGGTCATGCCGTAGAGCGTGGGGTCGAAGTCCTCGACCACGGTCGCGGTGGCAGTCTCGTTGGCCTGCTTGAGCGACAGCGAGATCCGGCGACGCTCGAGGTCGATGTCGATGATCTTGACCATCACGTCGTCGTTGACCTGGACGACCTGCTCCGGGATCTCCACGTGGCGCTCGGCCAGCTCGGAGATGTGCACCAGGCCCTCGATGCCCTCCTCGACCCGGACGAACGAGCCGAACGGCACCAGCTTGGTGACCTTGCCCGGCACGATCTGGCCGATCTGGTGGGTCCGGGCGAAGTGCTGCCACGGGTCTTCCTGGGTCGCCTTCAGGGACAGCGAGACGCGCTCGCGGTCCATGTCGACGTCGAGCACCTCGACGGTGACCTCGTCACCGACGGTGACGACCTCCGACGGGTGGTCGATGTGCTTCCAGGACAGCTCCGAGACGTGCACCAGACCGTCGACGCCGCCGAGGTCCACGAACGCACCGAAGTTGACGATGGAGGACACGACACCCTTGCGGATCTGGCCCTTCTGCAGCTGGGTGAGGAACCCGTGGCGCACCTCGGACTGGGTCTGCTCCAGCCAGGCGCGACGCGACAGGACCACGTTGTTGCGGTTCTTGTCGAGCTCGATGATCTTCGCCTCGAGCGTCTGTCCGACGTAGGGCAGCAGGTCGCGCACCCGGCGCATCTCCACCAGCGAGGCGGGCAGGAAGCCGCGGAGGCCGATGTCGAGGATCAGGCCGCCCTTGACGACCTCGATGACGGTGCCCTCGACGACGCCGTCCTCCTCCTTGACCTGCTCGATGGTGCCCCAGGCGCGCTCGTACTGGGCGCGCTTCTTGGACAGGATCAGGCGGCCTTCCTTGTCCTCCTTCTGGAGGACCAGGGCCTCGACGGCGTCACCGACAGAGACGACCTCGGAGGGGTCGACGTCGTGCTTGATCGACAGCTCGCGGGAGGGGATGACGCCCTCGGTCTTGTAGCCGATGTCGAGCAGGACCTCGTCGCGGTCCACCTTGACGATGGTGCCCTCGACGATGTCGCCGTCGTTGAAGTACTTGATGGTCAGGTCGATCGCGGCGAGGAAGTCTTCCTCGGAGCCGATGTCGTTGACGGCCACCTGGGGCGCGTCGAAGTCCTGCAGGGTGCTCGGGTGGAGAGTGGATGTCATAAGGGGATGTGATCCTCGGGTGGGCAGATGTCGTTCGGGCGCGTGCGAGGTCGGTTTCACTATCGAGAGTGGAGCGCCACCGGATGGGCGACATCTTCAAAGGATCAATAGCGAGCGAGAGTCCACTCCGTCCGGGACGCAGGCAGACGTCTCACGCAGTCGCCAAGCGTACGCCGACGGCTGCGACCGAGTCCATTCGGCCGACGTCCGCGGCAGGCGCCGGCTCCGCACACGTCGACCGGAGGTCACCTCGGCTCACGACTCCGGCGCACAGGTAGAGGTGTCACCGAGGCAACGCAGCGTCCAACCGGCCCGAGCGGTGCTCGGCAGCGACGCCCTCCGCGGTCGCCCGGAGGCCGACCACCAGAGGGGTCCGCACCAGCGAGTCGAGGTCAGTCCATACCTCGGAACGAAGTCGCAGGTCGCGCACCTGACCGCTGTCATCGATCACCGCACGCACGAGCGGCACCCGTCGCCGGAACGCCTTGGTCGACGCCCCCACCACCTCCGAGATCGTCGCGGCGCGTCCCGAGGCCACGATCTTGATGACCACAGTCGACTCCACCTCCAGACCGACACGGTCGAGCATGGCAACCGCGACGGCGGCTGCGTCGTCGACGTAGAGGTAGTCACGCAAGGTGTCCGTCGAGACATAGAGGTGGACCGGCTGGCCGGTCACCCGCCCCAGGCACAGCTGGGACAGGAGCCCCTGCCGCTTGCGAAGGGCCTGGTCGGGACCATAGAGGTTCGCGAGCCTGCCGATCGCGACGCGTGTGCCGCGTGACACCGCCAGTCGCGCGCCGGCCGCCTCGGCGGCGAGCTTCGCACGACCGTAGGCCGAGACCGGGCAGGGCGCATGTCGTTCCGTGAACGGGGGCTGGTCCGAACCCGCGTAGACCCCACCGGCCGACGAGGCGAGGAACATCGACCGAGGTGGTCGGGCGAGCGCGGCGAGGAACGCCTCCAGCAAGGACACTTCCTCGAGCAGCTCCTCCTCCGGGGTGTTGACCACGCCCGCGCCCGCGCACCACGCCAGCCGCCAACCGTCTTCATCCCCCTCGTCAGCGCAGAGCGAGGACGCCTGGATGAGCTCGCGCAGGGCCCGATCTCGGTCAGCCCAGGTGACCGAGACCGCGTGCGGAGTCTGCCCTTGCCTCTCCAGGCGGCGGCTGACAGCGCGTCCGAGCAGTCCCCGCCCGACGAGCAGAGTCGTCACTGGTGAGGCGTTCCAGGGACCTGGGGGGCCGCGCTGCGGCCCATCGGCCCCAGCTCTCGGTCGCCGAGGGCCAGGTAGAGCGGCTTGCCCATCGCCATGTTGACCGCCACGCCGACGTACTCGGCCACCACGCCGAGCGCGAACAGGATGGCTCCCGAGCTGAGCAGTGCCACGACCATCGCCGACGCCCAGCCGCTGACGTCGATGTGCCCGGACAGCCGCAAGACAACGACGACGATGGTCATCACCACACCGACCAGGGCGAGCGCCACACCCAGCAGGCTCACCAGCCGCAGCATCCGGGTGCCGCCGGTGATCACCATGCGCCAGTAGTGCGAGGCCAGCGACCGCCAGTCGTAGCCGGACCGGCGCTCGCCCTCGTCGCGCAGGGTGACCGGTGCGGTCGTGGGCCGGCGGCAGATCCATCCCAGCGCCACGTCCAGGTAGACCCCAGGCCCAGAGAAGGCCGCCACCGAGCGGGCGATGTCGCCGAGCATGAATCGATAGCTGTGGAACATCTCGGCCCCTGCGCGCCCGGTGAGAAGTGGTATCGAACGCTTGCCGAGCCGGGACGCCGTGTTGCGGAGGAGCCCGTGCGGGGGCGGGTTGAGAGGGCGGGCGTAGACGACGTCGGCACGCTCGGACATCGCTCGGTCCAGCATGCCGCCCAGGTCTGCCGGGTCGTGCTGACCGTCCTCGTCCATTGTGGCCACCCAGTCGCCACCCGAGGACGACATCCCTGCCAGCGTCGCGGCGTGCTGACCGAAGTTGCGGCTCAGCCAGACCGGCCGGACCCAGCCGTAGGCGTCGGCGGCCGCGCGGATGACCCGGTCCGAGGCATCGGGACCACAGTCGTGGACGAGGAGGACCTCGCTGACGACCGCTCGGTGGCCGCCCGGGGTGCTGAACGGACGCGTCCACGCCTCCAGGTCCGCGAGCAGCCTGGCCAGGGTCTTCTCGCCCTGGTAGACCGGGATCACCACCGAGATCTGGTGTTCCCGGGCAGCACCGTCCACGGGGCCCAGCCTACGGCCTGCGCGCCCCCCGAAGCTGGCGTCCTCCCGTCAATCCCTCGGCTGCCCGGTTTCGGTGCCAGGTGCCTCGGACTCCCCGTGCGCGGCTGGCTGCACGCGCTCCTCGAGCGGCTGAACGCCCTCGGCCGGGCCCGGCGCGCCGACGTCCCGGCTGCGGGCGATCGCCCGGAGCAGCCGGTTGGCTCTGGCCGCGACCGGGTTCTCGGCGCGCCTGGTGGAGAGCTCGACCAGGGCGAACAGGTCCGCCGCGCGCGCCAGCGACAGCGCCCGGTCCGGCGGAGTGCCGCGCCGCGCCGCGTAGGCCTCGAGGACCGCGGCAACGTACGCCGGGTGACGGTCGAACCTGAGCAGGTTGCCGAGGTCGGTGAACGGGTGGCCGGCGTGGGCGTACTCCCAGTCCAGGACCGCGACCACGTCCAAGGAGCCGGGGTCGAGGAGGAGGTTCTTGGGGTTGAGGTCGCTGTGGACCAGGCAGGCCCGGTCGACGGTGTCGAGCAGGGTCTGCGCCTCGAGCGCCACCTCCCGCAGCCCGTCGAGTTCGTCGACGGACAGGTGTCCCAGCCGCGGCTCGAGCCCCGCGACGTACGCCGGGAGGTCGAGCGTCCACGGCTCGATCCGCAGCTCGGCGTCCACGAAGGCCCCGGGGCGGACCATCGGCATGCCACCGAGGTCGGCGAGCAGGGCCCCCAGAGCCGCCCCGACCCGGCGCAGGCCACCCTCGTCGAGGCTCGGCAGCAGCTGGTCTCCTCGGACCCCGGGGACCCAGCCGGTCACCAGCAGGCCGGGCTGCCCGGCACCGTCCTGCGGCCGCACCTCGAGTACGGTCGGCACAGGCACCAGCCCGCGGACCAGGCGCAGCACGGCCCCGTCGACCTGCGGTCCAACACCTCCGCGGGTGCCCGGCGGGTAGACCCGGACGACGCTGCGCTCCCCCGCCGTCTCGGCCACGAAGGTGTGTCCTGACCAGCCACCCTCCAGCGGGACGAGCGAGGAGAAGTCCACACCTCATTCTCACCGGGGCCAGGTGCGGCTACGGTCACCGCATGCCCGACGCAGCGACGTCTCCCGACGACCCGGCCCCGGCCGAGTGACCGAGACGCTGACCGAGGCGCCCCGGCGCCGGCGGGTCCAGGTCGCCGCGCCCGTCATCCCCGCCTCGTTCCTCTTCCGCGCGGGCTTCGCGCTGGTCACCTTGGCCACGCTGGTGTTCCGGGCGGTCACCACGCAGGGCTGGTCCTACTTGCAGGACGACTGGGTGTTCATTGCCGCCGCCGACAACACCACGCTGCTGGAGTTCGTCAGGCAGACGAACAACGACCACCTCATGCCGATCGGGTCCTTCCTCATCTGGGTCACCACGGCCTACGACCCCCTCGACTTCACCTGGGTCACGGTGACGACCTGCGTGTTGACCCTCGCTGTCATGGTGGGTTGGGGGTTGGCGCTCCGCGAGCTGTTCGGAGAACGGTTTCACCTCGTCGGCGCGTTGGTCGTCATCGGCTTCGCCCCCAGCATCATGCCGATCGGGGTGTGGTGGTGCGCGAGCCTGATCTACCTCCCCCTGCAGGCGACGATCGGTTTCGCGATCTACTTCCTGACGCGCCACCTGTTGCGCGGTGAACGGCGCAGTGACCTGCTATGGCTAACGCTCACTGTCGGGGTGGGCCTTCTCTTCTGGCAGAAGGCCGTCCTCGTCTCGATCCCCCTCGCATTCGTCGCCCTGATCGTCGGCGACGGCTCGCTCGTCCAGCGGTTGCGCCGAACTATCAGGGTGCTGTGGCCCAGTGCGGTTCTGATCGCGATCTTCCTCGTCTTCTACCTCATCGCTCCGAGGCCCGAGCTGGACACCTTCGCCATCGACTTCCCGGTGGGCCGCTCCCCCGGACAGATCGCCGAGTTCTACAGCACCGCGGCGGGCAGCCTCGTGCTACCGGCCATGCTGGGCGGGCCGTTCGTGGAGATGTCGTCGGTGCTCCAGCCCTTCTCAGCCGCCGACCCCGCCCTCCGAAGCGTCCTTCTGATCGCGGCTGCCGCCGGCACCGTATTAGCGCTGGTGTTCCGCAGGCGCGCGTGGCTGATGCTGCTGATGTCCGCGACGTACGCCGCCGGGGCCTACGGCCTGGTTCTCTTCAGCAGCCGCTACACCGACATGGGGCTGCCGTCCCTGTGGGAGAACCGCTACCTCGCCGACGCCCCACCGGTCCTGATGCTGGGGTTGATGTTCCTGGTCACGCCTCTGCGCACGGAGACCACCGACGAGGCTCTGGTACGGCCGCTCGGCGCCCGACCACGGCTGGCAACCAAGATCACGCTCGGCGGCTACCTCGTACTCGCCAGTGCGCTAGCGGTGGGGGTCTCGGTCCGCAACTGGGACCTCACCAAGCCGAACAGCCCTCGGCCATGGGTCGACAACCTGGTCACGGACGCCAAGGCGGCCGGGCGGGCCAACCTGTACGACACGGTCGCCCCCGACCACGTCATCAACGCGACCTACATGTTCGGACATGCCAACCTGTCCGACCTGCTTCGCCCGCTGGACCTTCCGATCACCTACAACGAGCCGGCACCCGCGATGCTGGTGCCCACCACCGACGGCGAGCTCGTCGAGGGTGAGGTGTCCGAACCCGCCGCTGTCTCGGCGACCGGCCCGCAGCCGGAATGCGGATACCTCGTCGAGCCGGGGAAGACCACGACGATCCTCCTGTCCGCAGAGGTCTACGACTACGAGTGGGCCGTCCAGCTCGACTACTTCAGCGCCAGCGACCTGGACCTCACCGTCTCCGCGGGCGAGACCGACACCGTGGTGCCTCTATCTGCGACCCAGCCGGGCACCATCGGCCGACGCATCTGGGTGCTGGTCGACAGCTTCGACCGCCTGGAGCTGACCGCTTCCGGCGACCAGCCGTTCTGCGTGACCCAGGTCGCCGTCGGTGGGCTCTCGCCGACCGACCGGCGCCCAGCGTCGCCCGACTGAGCTCAGCCGCGCAGAGTCGCCCCGAAGATCGCCGAACCGGGGGTGAACCGGCCGCGCAGGCCGGACCACCCGCCCCACACCCGGTCGTGGCCCTCGGGCCACTCGGGCTCCAGGAGGTCGGTGATCACGAACCCGGCCCCGGCCAGCAGGGCGACCCAGTCACCGAGGGTGCGGTGGTGCTCGACGTAGGACACCAGCCCCGTGTCGTCGTCGACCTCCACGTAGGGCGTGCGGTCCCAGTAGGACTGGGTGGCGGTGAGGCCGCCCTCGCCGGGGTCGTCGGGGAAGGACCATCGGGTCGGGTGGGTGATCGAGAACGCGAAGCGGCCTCCGGGCCGAAGGACGCGCGCCACCTCGGCGACCGCCACGTCGATGTCGCTGATGAACTGCAGCGCCCCGAACGAGGAGAACACCACGTCGAACGACGCCACCGGGAACGGCAGCGCGGTGGCCGTGCCCAGGACCGACGGCACTGCGACACCGGTCGACTCGTCGATCCGCCGGCTGTGCCGGAGCTGCCGCATCGACAGGTCGAGCCCGAAGCCGCGCCCACCCTGCGACCGGACCCAGCGCGAGCACTGACCGGCACCGGAGCCCACCTCCAGGACGTCCTTCCCGGCCAGCGGTCCCAGGACGCCGGCGTCCGCCTCGGTCAAACCCTCGGGCCCCCAGACGAACCCCACATCGCCGAGGAACTCGCCGTGGGTCGCCTGGTACTCGTCGGCATAGCGGTCCCAGTCGGGGCCGTTGGCCGCGCGTGACTCGGCCTCGGTGACCGGGCGACGCTCGACCCGGACGCGCTGAGGCTCGTGGTCCATCAGGCACCCCTGGCGAGGGCGCGGCGCCGCAGCGGCAGCGCGAGGCGGCGCCGCCGGCCGGGAGCGAAGGGGCGCAGGCGCAGCATCGAGGTCACGAGCGACGTCGGGTTGTAGTAGGCCCGCACCCGTCGCCACAGCGGGTGCTCCTTGGCCATCGCTCGGCGGGCCTGGTCGACGGCCCGCCAGTAGGTGGCGGCCTCGTCGGCGTCGGGCGGCTCGGGCGCGAAGATCAGGTCGTCGGCGTGCTGCGCGAGCTCCGGGGCGACCCCGAGGGCGGCCGCCTGGGCCTCCCGGGTGGCGCGTGGACTGACCGGCATCCCCAGGTCCGTGCCCAGGTCGACGACCTCCTCCCATGCACCGACCAGCCGGCGCGAGGCGCGGCCCAGACGACGCCGGGCCACCCGCCGCGCCAGTTTCAGACCGGGGACCAGCCACGTCAGAAGCGCGAGGGCGAGGACGCCGAGCGAGACACCCCCGCCGGGCAGCGGTGACTCCGCGGCGGTCGACTCCTCCTGGTCCAGGTCCGCGTCGGGGTCGGGCAGCGGCACCTGCTCCTGCGAGCTCGGGTTGTCCGTGTCGTCCTCCGGCAGCTGGTCCTGCACGAAGTCCTCGAGCGACTGCGGTGGCTCGTCGTCGCGCCTGGGCCTGCGGTTGGACATGAAGGTCGAGGTGGGCAGGACCCGCCAGCTCCCGTCGCGCACCCGCAGCTCCACCCACGCGAGGACGTCGCGGCCCTGGACCTTGCCGTCCTTGGGAGTGAACGTGCCGACGACGACCCGGGCCGGCACCCGCAGGCGGTTGGCGGCCAGCGCCATGAACGCGGCGTACTGCTCGTCGTTGCCGACGATCCGGTCTGCGCCGATGAACTGCGCCGCCAGCCGGTTGATGTCGTGCCCGGGTGGGACGTTCAGAGCGCCGGTGCCGTCGCTGTAGCGGCCGTTCTTGTGGAGGTAGCGGGCCAGCAGCAGCACCTGGGTGAGGGGGTCCCTCCCACTCCGCACGTAAGGCTCGAGGAACTGGTCGAGCCGCTGCCCCGCGGGTTGGAGCGGCTCGTCGACCGGATAGGCCTGCGAGTTCTTGGCCAGCTTGGTGTTGGGCACCGAGGCGGTGAAGGTGTAGTCGTCGTCCGGCCCGAGGCCCCCTACCACCATCGCGCTGCTGGTAGCCGGGTTGTAGCGCACGTCCTCACGCTGGGCCCGCCCATCTGCGAAGTCGAACTCGATCCCGGTCAGCTGCCCGACCAGGGGCAGCCATGCCCCGGTGTAGGCCCCGCGCATCTCGACGTTGACCTCGACGTCCTCGCCGGGGAGAGGGGCGGCCACCTCGCTGCCGATCCGCTGGAACAGGTCGTCCTCGGCATCTGCCACGGTGCGGTTGTCGGCCCGCCACGCGGAGCCGTCGTAGGCGTCGAGGGTGACGAAGCGCATCGCCGATTCCTCCTCGAGACCGGACACCACGAACAGTGTCTTGTTGAACACGTTGTCGGGTGAGCCGTCGTTCTGGGCGGTGTAGCGGCGGAAGCCGGACAACGGGTTGTCGAACTCGTCGATGTCTGCACCACTGCCGATCCGGCCTCGCAGCACGGTGCGCTCGCCGTCGAGCGAGTCGACGGGCACCAGCTGGGTGACGACGGTGACCGCGACGCCGATCACCAGCCCGGCTGCCACGCCGCGCGTGAACCGTCCCCTTCCCGCGTGCCGGATCTCGGTGCGTCGGGCGGCCGGGTCCGTCGCACGCCACGAGGCCCACCAATAGGCGAGCCCGGCGAACGCGGCACCCACCACCAGGGTCCGCTCACCCGACTGCAACGGCCCGAGCAGGATCACGCCCGCCTCGGCCAGCAGCAGCGGCACGACCGGAGCCAGGGTGCGTCGGGTGCGGAACGCCAGCCACACCGAGGCCCCCGCCCCCAGGAAGCCGAGCGCGTAGGGCAGCACCATCACCGAACCGACCGGGTCCAGCGGCGGGATGGTGGTCAGCAGCTGCTCGGTTCCGGTCAGCGTCGCGGTCAGGACGTCGAGCAGCTCGTCACCCGTGGGCAGCCGACCCTCCGAGAAGGGCCGGAACGCGGTGACCGCCCCGACCGGGACGTACGCCGCTGCCGCGGCCAGCAGGAAGATGTCCGTGCGCGGGCCGCGTGCTCCCGTGACCGCCATCGCGATAACGACCACGACGCCCGCACCGGTCAGCCCCGTCGCGAGGTAATCGCGGCTCGAGAAGGTCTCGTCGAAGCCGAACAGGACCAGCGCGGTCAGCGCCAGCACGCACCCGGCGTCGACCAGCCGCTGCTGGGTGGTGCGCACCTGGTTGGCCGCGGTCATGCCGGCAGTGGTCTCACGCGGCGACTCCCGAGCTGGTGAGGAGCGCGGCCAGGTCGTCGAGACGGCCGAGCACGACCGGCCGGAAGCCACTGACCGTGGTGATCGTGCTGCGCTCCGAGAGGTCGACCCGCACCAGCACCCGCAGCGCGTCCGAGGGGAACTCGGCACCCGCGGTCCGCAGCAACGCGGGGTCGCAGCCCGAGCCGGTGACCAGGACGACGAGGCTGCTCCCGGCACCGGCCGACGCGGCCCGCCGCGCCGTCTCGCGCAGGTCGGCCTTGGCCTGGACGATCCGGCAGGTGGCGTCCAGCAGGACGTCGACCGACCGTGAGGAGGCGTGCACGTCCCCGCACACCAGGGTCACCTCGAAGTCGTCGCGCATCGCGCGCACGGCGAGCGAGGCCGCCGCCGACACCGCCACCTCGAACTCCGCATCCCCGGCGTAGGCCGTTGGGTCGCCGTCGAGGAGGACGGTGGCCTCGTTGCGCCGGGTCTCGACGTACTGCCGCACCAGCAGGGTGTCGGCCTTGGCCGACGACCGCCAGTGCACGTGTCGCAGGTCGTCGCCGGGGATGTACTCCCGCAGGGCGTGGAAGGCCAGGTCGCTGCTGGCCGGGTGGTCGCTCGGGACGCCGTCGAGGTCGCTGATGAGCCCCGGGTCGAGGGTGCGCAGCAGGGTGAGCCTGGGTCGCACCAGCAGCTCCTCGACGCCAGCCCAATGCGACCGCCGCCGGAGCAGTCCGAGCGCATCGGTCCGGACGTGGACCAACGGGCCCACCCGGTGCACCCCCCGCGGGAGCGGAGGCACCTCGATCGTCTCGGCCCGCTCGGCGCCCGGAGGCACCAGAGGAAGCCGCATCGAGCGGGTCTCCCCGGCCACGTCGAGACGCACGGTCGGGCTGACCAGCGGCACCCACCTGGCCCGGACCGAGACCTCGGCCGCAGCGGGCTCGCCGGCGGTCACCCGGTTGGGGTCGATCCGCAGCCGCCCGCGCGCGGGCTGAGGCAGCATGACCAGGACGAGGGCCGCACCCATGAGGACGGCACCGACGGCGGCGACGACGCCGAACTCGAGCCAGCCCAGCCAGTGGTGCACCGCCCACGCCAGGAGCGCGATCGCGATGATCGAGCGGCCGAGCGCGGTCACCGAGCCGAGGACGGCACCGACCTGCCGCGCGAAGCCGCCGGCGAGCCGGCGCACTGCGCGGACCAGCGTGAGGCCCCGGGCCCGGAGGCCCGAAATCGCCACCGGTCAGGCCCGATCCAACGGCACCGGGACGGCGGCCATCAGTTGCTCCACGACATCGTCGACCGTCACCCCGCGGAAGGCCGCCTCCGCGTCGAGGAGCAGTCGGTGGCAGAGCACAGGCGAGGCGAGAGTGACCACGTCCTGCGGGACGACGTGGGTGCGTCCGTCGGCAGCCGCCCAGGTCTTCGCCACCCGGATCAGGGCCAGGCAGCCGCGTGCGGACAGACCGAGGCGGACGTGCTCGAGGTCGCGTGAGGCCTCGGCCAGCTGGCGCACGTAGCTGATCAGGGCGCGGTCGACGTAGACCCGGTCGGCGATCTTGCTCATCTCCTGCACGATCGCCGGGTCGACGACCGGCTCGAGCAGCGCCGCGCGGTCGCGGATGCCGGAGCTCATGAGCAGCTCCTCGGTGGACTCGGCGTCCGGGTAGCCGACCGAGGTCTTCATCAGGAACCGGTCCAGCTGGGCCTCCGGGAGCCGGTAGGTGCCGGCCTGCTCGATGGGGTTCTGGGTGGCGATCACCATGAACGGCCGCGGCACCCCGTGCGTAACGCCGTCGACGGTGACCTGACCCTCCTCCATGACCTCGAGGAGCGCGGCCTGGGTCTTGGGCGAGGCCCGGTTGATCTCGTCGGCCAGCACGAGCTGGTGGAACACCGGCCCCGGGTGGAACTCGAAGCGGTTGTGCCCCTGGTCGTAGACGGTGACGCCGGTGATGTCGGAGGGCAGCAGGTCCGGGGTGAACTGGATCCGCGCGTGAGTGCCGGAGAGGCTGTTGGCGAGACCCCGGGCGAGCATCGTCTTGCCCGTGCCCGGGAAGTCCTCCAACAGCAGGTGCCCCTCCGAGATCAGGCAGGTCAGGGTGAGCCTGATGACGTGGCGCTTGCCGAGCACGGCCTGGCCGATGTTGTCGGTCACGAGGTCGAAGGCCTCACGGAACCACGCGGCCTCCTCGGCGGTCGCCGGTCCGGTCGCCGATCCCGTCGTGGGCGTCGGGGGTGCCGAGTCGGTCAGGGGCTCGGAGGACATGTCGGTCATCGTAGGGCCGCCGGACGCCCACTAGGGTTCCCCGCGGAGGGAGGCCGGCCGACGACCGGGCGGACGGCCCGGGAGGTGACATGGACGACGACGAGCTCCGGCGTTCGGCGGCACTGGAGGAGCACCACTGGTGGTATGCCGGGCGACGCGCCCTGGTGCGCCGGCTGATGCGTGATGTGCCGCCCGGCCGCGCCGTCGACGTCGGCCCGGGGCCGGGCGGCAACGCCGCCGTGCTGCGGGACCTGGGTTGGCAGGTGACCGGTGTCGAGCTCACCGAGGTCGGCGCGCGGCTCTGCGCGGAACGCGGCCTGGACGTCGTCCGTGGCGACGCGACCCGCCTGCCGGTGGCCGACCAGAGCGTCGACCTGGTGATGTCCACCGACGTCTGGGAGCACGTCGAGGACCATGAGGCCGTCGCCGCTGAGTCCTTCCGCGTGCTCCGCACCGGCGGCCGGCTGTTGGTCGCCGTGCCCGCCGGCATGGACATGTGGAGCGGCCACGATGTCGCCCTCGGCCACGTCCGCCGCTACGAGCGCCAGGAGCTCCTCGACCTCGTGGAGCGACACGGCTTCCTCGTCCAGGACGCCGCGTCCTGGAACGTGCTGCTGCGCCCGGTGGCCCGGCTGCGACGCTCGAGGGCTGCGGCATCCGGTGACGACACCAGCGAGATGGAGCACGTCGCGAGGCCGGTCAACGCCGGTCTCCGGGCCGTCCTCGCGCTCGAGTCCGTGCTCCCGATGAAGCGCTTCCGGGGCCTGAGCCTGGTCGTCCGCGCCTACCGACCCTGACACCGTCACGTGTCAGCGGTCGCGGAGGGCCTCGGTCAGCTGGTCCATCCGGTCCTGGCTCTCGACGAGCTGCCGCAGCAGCCACAGCCGCAGCACCTTCGCGATCGAGCCGGCGAGGTAGATCGCCGCACCCACCACGGTGAAAGCGAGGAACACCAGGGCCAGGATCTGGCTGCTGGCGATGTCGCGGGTGTCGTCGAGGCTGCGCGAGGTGTTGTAGGCGACGAACGTGCCGACCACGCCCAGGATCATGAACGCGATGCCCAGCGTGCGCCCGAGCTTGTCCGCGGTCGCGTTGGGTGCGCTGAGCTTGCTCTCCGACACGGCGGCCGCGAACGCTGCGCTGCGGTCGGTGGCCCCGGTCTGCGGAGTGCTGGTCATGGTGGTCATTATCCCCCTAGGTAGGCGGTGGAGAGGTCGGCCGCGATCTCGGCAGGGCTGCCGACCGCGGTGATGCGTCCGTTGAGCATGACGGCGGCGAGGTCGGCGATCGGCAGGACCGCGCGCGCGAACTGCTCGGCGACGAGGACGGAGATGCCCTCCCCGACCAGCTGTGCCACCGTCTCGTAGATCTCGCCCACGATCATCGGCGCGAGCCCCATCGACAGCTCGTCGAGGAGCAGGACGGCAGGGTGGGTCGCCAGGGCCCGCGACAGCGAGAGCATCTGCTGCTCGCCGCCGGACAGCGAGCCGGCGAGCTGGTTGCGGCGGACGCCGAGCACAGGGAAGCGGGCGAACGCGACATCCTCGACCTGCTCGCGGCCCACGCCGGTGCCCGTTGCCAGCCAGAGGTTCTCGCGGACGGACAGGTTGGCGAAGATGCCACGGCCCTCCGGGATCGTGCAGACGCCCAGGCGAGCGGCCTCCTCGGCGCCGATACCGGTCACCGAGCGGCCGGCGTAGCGCACGTCGCCGGAGATCGGGGGCAACAGGCCCGCCGCGACCTTGACGGTCGTCGACTTACCGCCGCCGTTGGGGCCGAGCAGCGCCACCACCTGTCCGGCCCGCACGGCCAGGTCGACGCCTCGCAGCACCTCGATAGGCCCGTACGCCGCGCGGATCCCGACCAGTTCGAGGACCGGTGCAGTCGCGGCCAGCACCTCGTCGGTGGCCGCGAGCTCAGCGATGCTCATGTGTGATCACCGCCGCGGGAGCGGCGAAGGCGCTCGGTGCTCCGGGTGCGTGCATCGCAAGGCGCCGGAGCGATGTCGTACTCGGTCGTCCAACGAGCGACGGCAACGCAGCGAGGTGCGTGCCCGGGGTGCGGAGCGCTTGGCGCTCCCGGGGTGGTGATCACTGAGTGACCTCGGCGCCGATGTAGGCGGTGACGACCTCGGGCGACGCGCGCACCTCGTCGGGGGTGCCTGAGGCGATGAGCCGGCCCTGGTCCAGCACGTGGATCGTGCTGCACAGGCCCATGACCAGCGGCAGGTCGTGCTCGACGAGGCAGATGCCGAGCCCCGTCTCGGCCAGGCCCCGGAGCATCTCCGCGAACTCTTCGGTCTCCTGCTCGGTCTGGCCCGAGGCCGGCTCGTCGAGGAGGAGCAGCCGCGGTCGGGTCATCAGCGCCCGCGCGACCTCGACCACCCGCGCCCTGCCGGTCGGGATCTCCGAGACCTCCTTGTCCGCGATCGAGGCCAACCCGGCGAGTTCCAGCAGCCGGTCGGTCTCGGCGTCCACGTCGTAGGCACCGCGGTGTCGGGCCTTCATGATGTCGCCGGCGACCCTGACGTTGTCCCGCACGCTGAGCGTCAGGAACAGCTCGAGCCGCTGGAAGGTGCGGGCGACGCCGAGGTGCGCCCGCGGCGCCGGACCGCGACGGGTGATGTCGTGGCCGTCGAACACGACGCGTCCCGACGTCGGCCGTTGCATGCCAGTGATGACATTGAACAAGGTGGTCTTGCCGGCGCCGTTGGGCCCGATGAGGCCGGTGATCGCGCCGGGCTCGAGATCGAGCTGGACATCGTTGACCGCCACCGTGCCGCCGAAGCGGACGGTGACCCCGTCGATCGAGAGCAGCGCGTCAGACCCCGGCATGGACCCGCTCCCCCTGGTTGAGACCGAGGGCCGCGTCGAGCTCGATCCGCTCGTCGGCGGTGAGCCGGGCGGACAGACCCTTGCGCTCGACGGTGTCCTCCCTGGCCCGCTGGCGCTCCTCGATGACGGCCGCGGTGAGCACCGCCTCCGGCATCAGTCTGGCGGCGAACGCCGGGAGGGTGGAACCCACCAGCATCGTCAGCAGGGCGAAGCTCCAGTCCCCTATGACCTCGGTGAGGTTGAGGCCCACGAGTCCGGCCATCACCGCCACCCCGCCGTACAGCACGGGCCGGGCGTTGGTCAGCGGGCGGTAGGCGCCGCAGATCGCGTGCACCACGCCGGTCGGGTTGTGGCGCACACCGAGACCAGTCAGGGCGATCGCGAGGCCACCGACGTGAGCGAGCAGCTCGAAGATCGGTGCGAGGTCGGGGTTGCTCTGGGCGAGTCCGCCGGATGTGCCGGCCAGGGATGTGAGGACGACACCAACCATGACACCGCCGAACAGCGCACCACTCACGTAGCTGACACCGCCGACGACCGTCAGCATCACGAGCACCAGGCTCGCGAGGATGAAGTAGTCGTCGCCGGACACCGACCCTTGGGCGCCGGCCATCAGCACGCCACCCAGGCCCGCGATCGCGGCGGAGAACATGAAGACTCCGAGCTTGAGCAGGACCAAGCGCTGCCCGAGCATCGCGGTCGCGGCCGGGCTGTCCCGCATGGCGACGAGTCGACGTCCGTAGCCGCTGTTGCGCAGGGTCACCACCAACACGCCGAGCACGGCGAACACGACAGCCAGCGCGAGGAGATACGTCGTGCTCTCGTCGAGGTCGAGCGGACCGATCTTGGGTCGCGGAACGATCAGGCGTGCGTTGGGGAACAGCGCGATGTCGAGCCCGAACCAGTGTCGGACATTGATCTCACGCAGCACCAGCGAGTACATCACGCCACCGAACGCGAGCGTGGCCAGGGCGAGATAGATGCCGCGGAGCCGCAGCGCCGAGAGTGCGACCAGTCCACCGACCAGCGCCGTCGCGACGACGGCGGCCAGGATGCCGACCCAGGTCATCCGGGACTCGATCCCGATCCCCTCGATGCCGGTGTGGTAGCCGACCATCGCTCCGACCGCGCAGAACGACAGCGGCACCAGGTTGATCTCGCCGGCATAGCCGGTGAGCGGCACCAGCGAGAGCGCGATGATCGCGAACGCCATCGCGTTGACCCACGACCCGACCATCACGGGGCTGGCGATCCTGCCGAGCAGGAAGACCAGCCCGACGAAGACCACGGCCCAGACCAGCGCCTGCCGCACCGAGGGCACCCGGGGACGCTCCCGGCTGCGTCGCTGGACGAGTCCACGCAGCCGGTCCCCAGGCAGGACCAACACCACGACGAACAGCAGGATCGCCGGCAGCGCACCGCGCAGGTTGGCCATCCAGTCGAGCTGTGTGGGCGCGTACTTGGTCATGTAGTTCGACGTGAGTCCCAACACCATGGCGCCCACGAACGTCAGCGGGATGCTGTGCAGCCTGCCGAACATGGCGGCCGCGAACGCGTCGATGATGAGCAGGGTCAGCAGGCGGGCGTCGAACGAGCCGCCGACGATGGGCGTGACGACGATCCCCGCGAACGCGGCGAGGGCCGCGCCGAGCGCCCAGCTGGTCAGCGCGACCCGCTGTGGGTTGTAGCCGTTGAGTCGCAGCAGGTCGGGGTCGTCGACGGCGCCACGCATCGCGACTCCGAGCCGGGTCCGGGTGAAGAGCAGCCGCAGACCCACGGCGAGGAGGACAGCGGCGAGCACGACCAGGATCTCGCCGTAGCGGATGAGCCGCCCGAGCACCTCCACCCCGTTGGTCTCGCCGAAGAGCAGCTCCAGCTTGCGGGGTTCGTTCTCCGGCCAGACCCAGGTCGCCAGCTGCACCATGCCCAGCAGCACCGAGACCGTGACGATGACCTTGGTGACCTCGTCGACGTCACGCAGGCCGTTCATCAGGAGCTGGTAGAGCCCCATCCCGATCAACGGCCCGATCACGCCGACCACCAGGACCAACGCCAGGATCGTGGGCACGCCCCACGGCACGGTGAGCTGCCAGTACAGGAACGCACCCAGCATTGCCTGCGCGCCGTGAGCGAAGTTCAGGATCCCGGACGTGGTGTAGGTCAGCACCAACCCCGACGCGGCGATCGCATAGACCGCACCGAGAACCAGGCCGAGGATCGTCGTGACGACGAACGTGTCCACCGAACGACCTTTCCTCCGTCAGCGCGAGTCAGGTCGGGTCAGCCCTCCGGGACGATGACGTCGTCGGTCAGGTAGGTCGTGGCGATCCGGTCCTCGTTGAGCTCCACGCCCCAGGAGTCCTCCGGGGTCGCCAGCGCCGAGTCGGCGCAGTAGAACTCGCCCTTGGTCGCCGGCGCGATCTGCTCGTACGTGCCGCCCTTGAGCGTCATGAGCAAGCTGCACCGAGGCGGCTCGTTGCCACCCGGGTTGGCCTCGGCGTGCAGCCCGCCACCGGTCCACGTGGTCACCTGGGACAGCTCGTTGACCATGCACTGGCGGGTGAGGTCGGATCCGCAGGCCTTGGCCGCGGTCGCCCACAGCAGGAAGGCCGAGGTCGACTGCATCCCCAGCAGGCCGGTCGCCCGGTCGTCGTCTTGCGCCATCACCGCGAGGTAGTCGGCGACGGCCGGGACGGCGTCGGCGTTCTCGAACGGCTGGAACTGCATGGTGACGTTGACGCCCTCGGTGAGCCCGTCGATGTTGGCGGACTTGACGGTGTCGGCGTACCAGGTCGCGTCGGTGAGGAGCGTCGGCTCGTAGCCCTCGGTGCGCATCGCGTCGAGGAAGGAGAACGTCGCCGGCGTCGGGGTGCCCTGGTCGAACAGGACGGTCACGCCGCACTCCTGGTAGCGCTGCACCAGCGCACGGTAGTTGTCGCCACCCGCGGACTTCAGCACGACGCCGCAGCCGGCAGGCTGGGCGCCCGCGGCGCTCATCACGGCGTCTGTGCGCTTTTCGGCGATCTGAGTGAAGGGCGAGTCGTGACCGATGAAGTCATAGCTGGCGGCCTCGGGGTAGGTCTCGAGAGTGAGTTCCGCGCGAGCCACGCTGAGCTGGTCGACCGGGAACGGCAGCGGCTGGTAGCTCATCGGCGCGTTGTTGGCGCTGCCGGACAGGGTGAACCCGGGGACCGTGACCAGCTGGCAGTCGATGCGGTCGGCCTCCAGGTCCTCGTCGCCCGCGAACCCCTGGCCGACGAGCATGAAGTCCTGTCCGCAGGCCTCCACGATCACCTGTGCGGCGTTGTCGAGGGCGGCGTCGTAGCGGTGTCCCACGATCTCGCGGCCGTTGATGCCGCCGAGCGAGTTGCACCACTCGATCATCGCGTCCATCGCGTCACCCATCTCCTCGTTGAGGCCGGGGGCGTTGGCGTAGCCGGAGTCGTCGCCGTAGCCGATCGCGATGCTGTCGTCGGTCACGCCCTGCTCGGTGGCCCCCGAGGCGTCGCCCTCCCCGCAGGGGGACTCGAGATCGCCGAACGTGTCGCTGGGGAGGTCCGCGGTGGCGCCGTTCGAGCCGTCGTCCCCGCCCGGGTCCTCGTCGGACCGGTCGGAGGAGCACGCGCCGGTGACGAGCACCAACGCGGCGGCTACCACGCCCAGACGGAAGCCCGGGCCTCGACGCTGACCGATACCTGCACGCATGTTGGTCCTCCCTCTATGCCAGTCCCCTCCGTGACGGCGACCACATCAAACCGCACGGTCCAGCCGTTGGGAAGAAGCAATTTGGGTGTCTGAACAAATTGTGTCCGTCTTGTTGCCGGACGCGCATTACCGCAGCACCGGTCGAGCGCCTAGCGTCACTGTCGTGACCGCGCCACCACGGCGCCCCGGCCCCCGGAGCGACGTCGACGTCCCCACGGCGCTGCTCGACGCCGCCGAACAGCTCTTCGGCAGCGCCTCCGTCGACGCGGTCTCGCTGCGGTCCGTCGCCCGGGCCGCCGGGGTCGCGCCGGCGGCGTTGACCCACCACTTCCCCGACAAGACCGCCCTCGTCGAGGCGGTCCTGCGGCGACGTGCCGACCCCGTCGGCCAGGAGGTGCGCGATCGGCTGACCGCATTGGTCGAGGCCGAGGAGGACCCGGTCGTCCGCGACCTCGTCGAGGCTGTCGTGCACCCCTTCGTGGCCGTCCTCAACGCCGAACCGGTGGCCGGGCTGGCCTGGATGAAGCTCTTCACCTCGCTCGGCCTTTCCGAGGAGCCGATGTGGCTGCGCGGCGTGGGGAGGGCACCGAGCATCGCCGACCTCTATGCCCAGGTGCTGCAGCGGGCGCTGCCCGGCGTGCGCGGGGACGAGCTCTACCGCCGGGTGGGCATCGCGATGTACTCGCTGCTGAGCGCCCTGGCGGGGGTCGACCTGGCCGGCTATGGCCACCCGATCTCGAGTGAGGGCCTGGACCCGCGGTTCGTCGACCAGCTGGTGGTCTTCACCAGCGCCGGGCTCGCCGCCGGCCAGGCGGCTGACTCAGGCGTCTGAGCTCGACGGCGCGGTGCCCTCGTTGCGGTTGCGGCGGGACAGGAGCACGCCGCCGAGGATCAGCAGCAGGCCGAGGATCACACCGACGAACGGCACGGTGGTGTGCACGGCCTGAAGCGAGGAGGCCTTGCCCTTGTATTCCTCGACGTTGTCCTTGACCTGCTGGTCGGTGTACTGGAACTCGCCGCCCGACGTCGTGATCTTGGTCTCGCCCTCGTAGGCGAGGGTGTTGGCCGTGTTGGAGACGCGGTCGATGATGACGCCGGTGGTGGGCTCGACCCAGTGCTGGGTGACGGTCTCGTACTGGACCTCGACCTCGAGCGCGTCGGTGCCGGACTCACCGATGAGCGACGCCGGGACCTCGCGGGTGCTCACGGTGGTCAGCGGGACCTCGTACTTGAACTCGTAGACCTTGAGGCCCTGGATCTCGCTCTCCTTGACGAACTTGGTCGTCACCGCCTGGCCGATGGTGTCGTCCCAGAACTTGTAGTCCTTCTTCTCGGTGCCGAAGGGGTACTTGCTGATCAGCCCACTGCGCTTGACCTCGACGCGCTCACCGTCGGTCTCCTCGACGAAGCCGCCGCAGCAGTTGATCGCCTCACCGGTGTGGGCGTCGAAGGCGTAGCGCTCCGCGCTCCGGGACCGGATGTTGCCGAGCTCGTCGCGGTAGGAGGTCGTGGCCGCCCAGACCACAATGCCGTCGTCGGCGTCCTGTGACGCCTTGACGTCGCCCACGGTGCGGTTGGCCACCGACATGTCGGTGGTCACCTCCTTGAGCGTGGCCAGGTCCAGGATCTTGGCGTCCTTGGCCTCGAGCCGGGTGACGCTGTTCTGGTCCATCGGGGCCACCGCGAGCGCCGGGTAGGCGTAGAACCGCGCGAGCACGCCCGTCACCACCAGGAACGCTCCGATACCGACCAGAATCGGTCCCAGCAGACGACGCATGTCTTTCTCCCTCTCCTACTCGCGACTACTCATTGGTAGCGCGGAAGCCCGACCGGACACTAGCAGCAGTGACGGTCGCCACCTAGCCTCGCGCGCGCAACAATCTGGCCACGCGGTCAGATACCGCTGAGCGCCGCTGAAACGACCTGCACGGCCTCGGCCCGCATCCGGTCCCAGCCGAATCCCGCCGCCCAGGCGCGGCACTGCTGCGCCACCTTCGCGCTCGCTTCGGGGTCCGACATCCGCACCAGCGCGTCCTCCAGACCGGCCGTGATGGCTCGCACCAGCACGTCCGGCTCGCCGCCCGGGGACTCTGGGATGAGCCAGCCGGTCTGGCCGTCGCGCACCGAGTCGCGGACCCCCGGCACGTCACGGCCCAGCGTCGGGACGCCGTGCGCCGCTGCCTCGAGCACGACCTGGCCCCACCCTTCCGCGTCCGACGCGCACACGTGGACACTGGCCGCGCCGAGGACGGCCGCCTTCTCCTCCTCCGGCAGGAACCCGTGCAGCCGCACGTTGTCGCTCTGCCCGAGCTCCTCGACCACTGCCTCGATGTGGGGCAGATCGGGTCCGGTGCCGACGACGTCGAGCGTGACGCCGGGTCGCCGCTCACCCAGCCGGGCGAACGCGCGGACCACGAGGTCCACCCTCTTGTGGGGCACCACCCGGCCCAGGACCACGACGCGTTCCCCTGGCCGGGACCGCTCGGTCGGGTCCGGGACGTCGGTGCCGTTGTGGATCACGTGCACATCGCCGCGCCAGCCGAGCTGCTCGCGCATCTCGGTGACGGTCGACTCCGAGACCGCCACCGTGGGCACACGACGGTAGACCCGAGGCATCAGCCGGCCCTCGAGGAACCGGCCCAGGTCTGACACCGGACGGCGCATGGCCGTCCGGAACTGCTCCTGGTGTACGTGGTGGACGAAGAGCACCACGGCGGTCCGTCGCCCGGTCAGGGGCGGGGTGAACGAGGGGATCCCGCAGTCCATGTCGACGACGACGTCGGGCAGGCGCCCGCGGACCCGGTCGCCGACGAGGCGTGTCCAGACGCCGGCGTAGAACGCGTATTGGCCGCCGCGTCTGCGTACGCCGATGCCCTCGCGGATCTCCCTGAGGGCCTGGCCCCGGTCCCGGGCGGTCCAGAACTCGACCCGTGCGCCGGCGTCCCGCAGGGCGGTGGCCAGCTCCCAGGCGTACCGCTCGCTCCCGCCCGCCAGGTGGTGCCACGGGTCGCGCCAGTTGACGACGACCGCACGTCGCCCCTCGAGCGGCCTCGGTTGCGGTCCGGTCACGCCTCGACGACGGGCGCCAGGTCGGGCGCGGGCGGCACAAGGGGTGACACCCGTGGGAGCACGGAGACCGCGGCGCGCGCGGGTGCCTGCTTGAGGCGGCGGGCGATCATTGCGAGCTCCCAGAAGGTGGACGCGCCGTGCCGTACGGGCTGGAACGTCGAGCCCGGCACGTCGTCCCAGGTGACAGGGAACTCGACGACCTTGGCGCCGCAGCGTTGGGCGCGGCCCAGCACCTCGACGTCGAAGGAGAAGCCGGTGGCGCGCAGGTCGGCGAACAGGGACCGGCCGAGGTCTCCCCGGAAGACCTTGAAGCCGCACTGCGTGTCGGCGATCCCGGGTGCGATCTCCCGCGTGCAGCGCCGGTAGAGCCGGGCCCCCAACCTCCGGGCCTCGCTGTGCCGCTCCGTGGTCACCGCTCCGGGGACGGCTCGCGAGCCGATCGCCACGTCCGCACCGGCCTCGATGAGCCGCACCGCGTGGGCCAGGGCCTCGAGGTGGGTCGCGCCGTCCGCGTCCATGAACCCGACCACGTCGGCGGTGGTGTGCCGGACACCCTCGCGCACCGCTGCGCCCTTGCCGCGGGTCTCGCAGCGCACGACGCGCACCGGCATTGCAGTGGTGTGGGCACCGGCCGCCAGTCGTGCCGTGTCGTCGGTGCTGCCGTTGTCGACGACGATCACCTCGAGCGGGGCGGGAGCCTCACCGGCGCCGAGCACGCAGGCGCGCAGCGCCTCCAGCGTGCGCGGGAGCCGCGCTGCTTCGTCCCGGGCCGGGATGACGAGCTGCATGAGCCGACGGAGTTCTCGGGCCGACCGGCCCGGATCAGTTGTCGGCGTAGGTGTAGAGGCTGTTCTGGGCGACACCCTCGGGGTCGCCGTTGTAGGCCGACACACCACCGATGATGGAGAACAACGCCAGCACTCCGCCGACCGCGCCAGCAATCGCCTCGTTCATCTAAGTACCCCTCCCAGAGTCAACAGCGGGCTCACCATACACCTGACGGCGGCGGATGCACCCCACCGCGACGAGGCAGGCAAGACCAGCCATGACGTCGGCCGCGATGATCGCCGCGCGGCGACTCCTCCCAGCCGGCTCGGTGAACTCCGGGTCGGAGATCGCGACGACCGTGAGCAGAGGGCCGTCGTGCAGCACCTCTCCGGCGGGCACCTCGCCGGCCGCCACGCCGTTGCCCTTCTCGACCAACACCCGCGCGACACCCTGCTGGGAGAGCGCGGCGGCCGGGGCGTCCTCGGCGAGCGCGTCGGTGATCGCGGCGAGCCGCGGATCCTCGTTGCTCAGGACGTCGTCGTCCGCGTCGCCACCGAGGAGGATGCGGTCGTCGATCAGGACCTCCCCGGAGAAGAAGCGGGGCGCCGGGTCGAGCTGCGCGCGCGAGTCGTTCCAGTCGAAACCGCGGTAGGTCCCGCGCCAAGGGAGCACGATCGTCGCCCCGCCGCGCCTCGACACGTCCTGGTCCACCACGGACTTCACGCGGAACCACTCCAGTGGATACGTCACGGGTCGCAGGTCGCCACCCAGCCCCCAGGCCATCGAGGGCAGGCACAGCGCGGGAAGGAGAGCCAGGAGGACAGCGACCGCGCGCAACGCCTCGCGTCCGCGGCGGCCCGCATGCCATAGCGCGTCGGCGGCGAGGGCGACACCGGGGAGCAGGACCAGCACCGCCGGTCCCAGGAAGCGGTGCCCGTCCCGCAGCGCCGACAGGGCTCCCACCTGCTGCGCGCCCGAGTCGAAGGCATCCGTCAGGCCGGGTGCCGCCGGCAGGAGCGTCATGGCGACGGCCACCACCGCGAGCCCGGTCAGCCCGTGGCGGGTGGCCCGCTCGTCCGCGTCGAGGTCACGCCTGGTCCGCCACAGTGCGACCAGGGCAACCACCGTGGTCAGGCAGGAGAGCAGCACGACGACCGCGACGGTCCGCTCCCCCGGCACGACCGAGGACTTCCAGATACCCCCCAGTGACGCGATGCTTGCCAGCAGCCCGGCTCCGGACTCCGCCCGCGCGGCGAAGGCCTCGAACTGACCGTCCGGCGAGACGATCCGGTCACCGTTGAGCAGGGAAGGCACCAGCCACGGGAGGTTGACCAGCACCGCAAGCCCGGTCGTCACCAGCACCCTCCGCGCGCGGCGCCCAGCGGCGACGACGCACAACGACGTGAGGGCGCCGGCGAGGGCCGACGCGGGCGACCACAACGCGGTGAACGCCAGCCACAGCGTGAGCGTCGGGAACCCGCCCCGGGTGCCGTCCCGCACCCGGACGGCGGCGAGCACCACGTACGGCAGGGCCGCGTAGCCGACGACCGAGCCCCACTGGCCGATGCTCAGCCGCTCGAGGACCCAGGGGTTCCACATCATCAGCACGATGGCGGCGACGCGACCGACCGGGGAGTGCTCGCGGACGAGACGGCCTGCTCCGGTGCCGCCCAGCACCAAGGCAGCGAGCAAGATCGCCTTCTGGAACAGGTCGCCGGGCACCACCATGGTCACCAGGGAGAGCACCGCGTCTCCGGGGACGAAGCGCGGCGCCGAGCCGTCGAGCGCGAGCCAGGCATCCTTCCACGGTTGATGCGGCACAAAGACCATGTCCCCCCGCAACACGAACCCACGCCTGAGGACCACGGGCCCGAGCACGAGGAAGGCCACCAGTGCCGCGAGCGCCAGGTCGAAGCCGAGGTCGCGGCGGCCGCGGCTCATTGGACGACCGGGAAGCCGGCAGCGAGCTCGCTGACACAGATCGTCCCGGGCCCGTCGACCCGGAGATGGAGACCAGTCAGGTCTTCACCCGAGAACGGCAGCGGCACGAACATGACGTTGGGGCCAGGCCGCGCCAAGAACACAGAGACATGGTCGCGCCCGGTCACCTCGACGGTCGTCTCGGTGTCGGTGAAGTAGCCGAGGCGCACCACGAGGCGTCCCGAGATGCCTACCCGCAGCGGGATCCACTTGCGGACCGAGCTGACCGGGTAGCCACACCCGGGCACGGGTCCGTTGTCGGCGGGGATGGCACCGAAGAGATCCACCAGGTGCAGTCGCCCGCCGCTGTCGACGACCTTGAGGCGTGCCGAGGGCTGGTCGAAGGCCGGCGACTCCGGAAGCGGGGCGAGGATCCGGGACAGCGCGGACTCATCCCCGAACAGCGGGAGCACCAGCTCGGGCGGCGCAAGCTCGTCGACGATCACGCTGTTGGGATCGGCCGCGAGGTCGGCACGCAGCTGAGTGAGGTACGCCCGGTCCTCGCGGTTCTGGAAGTGCGGCACCAACACGTTGCTGCCGAGGATCGAGAGCACCAGGTAGCCGGCTGTTCCCGCGACCAGCCCGAAGGTTCGGATCCTCGGCGATGACACCGTCGTGACCCGACGCATCCGCAGCAGCGGGGGGCTGTCCCTCAGCGCCAGCGCCACGGCCAGCACCGCCACGTGCACGATGTCGGCGGTGTAGCGCGGGTCGAGTGCGATGACCCGGCCGAAGCCGCCGCGCCCGGCGAGCAGCATCAACAGGTCACCGACGATGTAGAGGAAGAGGAACACCAGCGCCCACGGCGCGGCCTTGCCACCTCGACGGACGAGCAGCACCGCGAGCCCCACAGCCAGAACCCAGGACGCGACCGTCACCCAGCCCGGCGGCGCGACGGCTCCGCCGTTGACCTCGGCGAACCAGGGACCGCCCATGAGGCCGGGGACGGTGTTCTCACCGAGGTAGGTGACCGCGATCTTGAGGCTCTCGGGCAGCGTGTTCCCGCCGCCCTCGACCGCGGTGATCCGTGTGTGTGCGTAGAGGTACGCCGCCAGGCCGACGGTGTAGGTCAGCCACAGCCCCGGGTAGGCACGCAGGGCCGCCCACAGCCGGCGGACCGGACCGCCGTCGTCCTCGAGCAGCGCCGCCACGCCGAGCATCACCGGAGCGATGAGGACCGCCCGCTCGTGCCAGGTCAGCCCCGCGACCGTGGCCAACAGGCAGACCGTGAGGTTGACCCAACGCCGGCCCGCGCCCTGGTGAGCACGCAGCAGGAACAGCACTGCGAGCAACGAGAAGAAGAGGTGCGGCCACAGGCACATGGCCGCGACCCACCACAGGGTCGTGGCCAGCGTCATCGGGGACCAGGCGAGCACCGCAAGAAGTGGCACGCGAACCCAGCGGCCGGGCAGGATCCGGGTCAGGACGTGCCACATCACGACGCAGGTCAGCGTCTGCAGCGCGAGGATGAACATCGCCGTCGGTGGCCAGTCCAGTGGCGCCCAGCGCGCAGCGACCCAGTAGGCCAGCTGCTGGGCGGGGGTGACGTGGCCGATCCACGGCTCCATCAGGTAGTCCCAGGTGAGCGGCCGGTCCCGGCCCAGCGAGGTGAGGACGAAGTCGTCCTGGTTGAAGTACGAGTCGCGGAGCAGGACGCCGCGCCAGACTGCCATGACGCCGATGACGCCGAGGGCGGCGACGGCCTGACGCCCCGCCCACACCCGACGCGCGGGAAGCTCGGTCATGTCCCGGCCGCCTCCCGGCCGGTGGCAACGGAGCTGAGGACCAGGCCCAGAGCCAGACCGACACCTGCGGCCGCCAGCCCGTCAGCCAGACCGCCGAACCCGGAGAGGATGTCGACGACGTCGATGACCGACGACGCGATGACGAGAACCCCGGCAGCGAGGGCCGCCGCGGACGTCGGCCCGAGTCGCCAACCCCGGCGCCGGGGGTAGGTCCAGCGCACCGCGAGCAGGCCGAGCACCAGTGCCCCCGCGACCACCGGGCCCGTAACGGCGAGCACGAGGAGCCAGCCGAGTGCCAGCGCAGCTCTCGAGGGTTCGGAGCTGTTGAGCTGCCAAGCCAGCTCGCGCCGGCGGCCCGGGCTCCAGGCGAGGCGCAGGGTGAGCAACAGCCCCAGGAGGAGGACGGAGCCGCTGACCACCAGGCCGAGCACCAGGATCACCGTGTATGCCCCCTGCGGCTGGAAGACCATCTCCAGCTCGCCACCCTCACCCTCCGGCACCTGCCAGCCCTGCTGCCAGCCGTCGACCCGGATCGGTTCGAGCATCCGGCCATCCAGCTTGGCCACCCAGCCGCGGTTGAAGTTCTCAGGGAAGGAGACGACTGACGCCGACCCGGCTCCCAGCGTCGCCGTGCGTCTGTCGTCGCCCCACGCACCCACCTCCAGCGAGCGCGAAGCACTCTCCCCCTCCGGTGCGTCGGACTCGACACCCCCGAGCTCGATGACTGTGAACTGTGCACTGGGCTGGGCGACCAGGCGGTGCTCGCCGGCAGGCAGCTCGACCAAGCCGTCGTCCTGCCCGCAGCTCTCGACGCGCAACGGCGTTCCGTTGACGACGTCGGCCATCGTGCCGGTCACCTTTGTGAGGACCCGACGTCCGTCGATGAGGATGTTGGGGCCGAACCCGCACGTGGCGCCCGTGACGGCGTCGGCGACGAACGGCCGGGCGATCGTGGTGCCGCCGAGATAGACCTCAGGGACGACGACTCGGTTGGCGCCCTCCGGACGCACCATCTCGATGGAGAGGGACTTGCGCGTGATGGGGGGTGACAGCGTGTTGAGACCGCCCGTCAGACCGACGACCTCCTCGCGCTTCCCGGCCCGGACGATCGCCGTCGTGGGCGCTTCGAGGGAGTCGGACGCGTCGAGGAAGACGCTGTCGATCGTCCGCGCCCGGTCCCACTCGAACAGGAGCGTCGGGTTGCGGTCCTGCGGATCCGACACCCAGGCCGTCGTGGCCTGACCGTCGTAGGCGAACCGCCCGGCGACTTTGGGGTCCGAACCGTAGACGGAGGTCACACCGACCTGCTGGTCGTCGAGCGGCTCCAGCAGGCGCGCTGCCTCCGGTGTGGCCCGGGGCAGGACCCAACCGCGCAGGACCACCGTCTCGTCGGCCTCGGTGGTGAACGTTCGGTCCATCCCCTCGGCTTCCTCGGCCGTCCGGATCCTGCTGACGTCGCAGTCGGGCACGCCAAGGGTGTCGTTGCACGCACGGCGTTCAGGAATGGTGCCGAACCACCATGACGCGCCGGCACCGACCTGGCCGGGCACCAGGAAGGTCCGCGTGGGCTTCAGGTCGTCCACCGTCACCTCGCGCAGGGAGACGGAGGACTGCGCGTTGGCGCTCGCGATGCGGTCGATGCGAACCGTGACCGCATGCACCGGTCGACCGTCGAACCTGACCTGGGACGGTGCCCCGGATGGGCTGGTGTCGACCGTCCGGACCTGCGACCCGGCGACGACCGACAGCCTCCGGATCGGCGTGATGTTGTCGTCGTCGACCATGGGGAGGACCGTCACCTCGCGCACAGAGCGGGGCTCGTCGAACTCCAGCCGCAGCCACTGGTCCCGGGCGTCGAAGCGCGAGCTGATCCACCGAGTCTGCGGATCGCCGTCGACGGCGGCATACGGGCCGTACTGCGGCGACACCCCCCCGAAGTTGTCGGCGTAGCCCAGGGACGAGGACGCCGTCAGGGCGCGCAGGCCGTCGTAGCGGGCCACTACCTGAGCATCACCAGGTCCAGCCGGGAAGTCGTGCGCCGACCGCTCGGTGCGCCAGTCCTCTTCGGCGCCGAGCAGGCTCGAGACCGAGTCGTCGGTGGCGCCGAAGGTGCGCTCGCGCCGCTGGTCGTCGTCGGTGACGATGTCAGCCTTCGCCTGCCAGCCGGTCTCGCCCTCGAGAACGGTGGCGCGGTCGGCCGCGACGAGGCCGGCGTCCTGGAGCGCAAGCACGCTCTCCGGGGCTCCGCGCACCGTGAGCACCTCGTCGACCGGCGTCGTCCGCAGCCGCGGCAGGGAGTCGGGGACCTCCAGCACCTCCACCGCTGGGCCGCCGTCCGCCTGCTCGCCGAACTCGGCGACCTGGACGAGACCGGCCTTGGCCGCCGAGACCGCGGCACCGCCGGGGTGAGGTGAGCCAGTGAGCCGGCGATTCAGGTCGCGGCGGATGACGACGTGCCCGACGCCGGCCCGGGCGAGCTGCTCGGTGAGCGCGGGGGTTGCCCGCCCAGTGGTCGCCAGGAGGTCGAGGGCGTTGAGGAACCTGATGGACTCGCCGGGGATCAGCGGCACCTGCGACCGCGCCGCGTACTCGACGCCACCCAGGATCAGAAGCGGCTCATCGAGGGTCCACCCCCAGTCCTGCATGGCGAAGCCCGACCCCGGGAGGACCAGAGCCGCTCGCCCGTCGTCGTGTGCCTCGAGATATGCCTTGGCCTCCTGCCATGGCGGGGACAGCACCTCCCAGCCAGGTGTCCGGGCCGCATTGTGCAGGAACGGCTGCCCGAGCGAGACGAGGAGGAGGCCCGGCAGGAGGAGAGCGGCGGTCTGTAGCCGGGCCGTGGTGGGGCGAATGCGGACAACGAGCCGGACGACCTCCGCAGCCGCGACCGCGAACCCGATCGCGAGCGGCAGCCGCACCACGGGGTCGATCTTGTGCACGTTGCGGAAGATCGCGAGGGGGCCGTCCAGCAGGTCGCGGACGGTGCCGCCCAGCGGCGTACCGGCCCAGCCGCCGTGGGCCACAGTGAGTGCCATCAGACCGAACGCCATGGCCAGGACGAGCGGCGCACGGACGGGGTGCCGCCAGCGCGTGAGACCGACGAGGGCGATGGCCGCGACCAACGCCGCGGCCACGACCAGGTGGGGCTCAGCCACCAAGGAGTAGCCGGCCGGCCACCACGGGCGGTCGCCGGTGATGAGGTAGGCCACCCAGTGCGAGTGGCCACGCACCGCCTCAGACCAGCCGACCCGCGCGGTGGTGTTGCTCGCGCTCTCCACGTACTCGTAGAACGGAGGGGCATACCGGGAGAGCACCAGGAGCGGCAGCACCCACCACAGGGACGCCGCGGTGGTGGCGCCGGCCCAGGCGAGCACGAACCGTCCCGAGGCCAACCCACGACGCCACCCCCACAGCACGGTGACCAGGACCAACGGCAGGCTGCCGAGGTTCTCGACGGCGTTGACGCCGCCCATGCAGACGACCGCGGCGCCACTGAGGAGGACGGCGGGCAAGGTGGCCAGCCGTCCCCCGAGAGCGAGCAGCACCGGCAGCAACGCCCACGGCAGCACAGCGCCGGGCAGGGCTTCCCCGGTGAGCACGGGGATGGTGGTGAGCAGCCGCGGCGACATGCCGTAGGCCAGCCCAGCGAGGATCGCGGCGCCCGGCGACAGCGCAAGTGCCAGCCCGACCCGACGCGCGCCTTCGATGGCGATGATGAGGACCAGGGCCGACCACAGTCGCTGCGTCACCCAGTCGGCGACCCCGACCGCATCCGCGAGCGCGAACCACGATCCTTGGGGAAACAGGTAGCCATAGGCCTGGTTCTGGAACTCTCCGAAGTTGGACTCGGGATGCCAGAGGGAAAAGCCGTCACGGAGGAACTCCAGCGGGCGCTGGGTGAGCTCGGCTCGGGTGTCGTAGGTCGTTCTGCCCGGCTGCTGAATGAGAGAGACGAAGGTGAAGAACAGGTACAGACCCGCGGCGGTCGCGCCGCTCGGCGTCAATCGCGGTCCGTCGCGCACGGAAGGGAGCGACGCCTCGGTGGTCATGGCCGTGACAGCGTAGACGGATCGCATAGCGGCTCGGTCCGCCGGTTCCAGGGCGTCACCGTCGCTGTGCGAGGATCGCGCGGTGACCGAGCCGGGCCTGCGTTCGCGTCTGCTCGACCGTTCGTTCCTACGGAGCAGCGCGGTGATCGCGGTCGCCATCGCCGTCATGAACGTGACGACGTACGCCTACACGATCATCGCCGCCCACACCATCGGCAAGGACGCCTACGGCGCCTTCTCCGCGCTGATGGGTGCCCTGCTGGTGATCAGCGTGCTGTCCCTCGGGCTACAGGCGACCGGCGCGCGGCGGATCGCCGCCCACCCGGGGCAGGTCGTGGCGATCGAGCAGATCGTCCTCGGGGTAGGCCTGCGTAGTGCCCTCGGGCTGGGGGCCCTGTGCCTCGTCCTGGCCCCGTTGCTCAACCACGTGCTCCGCCTCGACAGCCTGCCCACGGCCCTCCTGGTCTGCGTGGCGGCGGTCCCGCTGACCTACATGGGCGCCCAGGCCGGCGTGCTCCAGGGCGAACGCCGCTGGGAGCCGCTGGCCCTCGTCTACCTCTCGGCCGGGGTCGGCCGGATCGGCATGGGGACCGGGTTCGTCCTGGTCAGCCCCGGAGAGTTCTCGGCGATGCTGGGCGTCGCCCTGGGCTGCTGGGTCCCGGTCGTCGTGGGCTGGGTCGCGTTGCGGCGACCACGAACGGCGCACCTCCATGCAGAAGGACACCCCGGCATCGACCTGATGAAGGAGGTCGGCACCAGCAGCCAGGCGCTGCTCGCCTTCTTCGCGCTGTCCAACGCCGACATCCTGGTCGCCCGGGCGGTCATGTCGGACTCCGAGGCAGGGCTCTACGCCAGCGGTCTCATCATGGTGAAGGCAATCCTCTTCTTCCCCCAGTTCGTCGTGGTGATGGCGTTCCCGTCGATGTCCAAGCAGGGCGCGTCGCGCAAGACTCTCGCGATGGCCCTTTCGGTCTCCGCGGCCCTCGGGTCCTGCGGCGTGCTCGCGACCCTGCTGCTCTCCGACCTCGCCCTGCTGTTCGTGGGTGGTGACGAGTTCGCCGCCATCAAGGACGACCTCTGGAAGTTCGCGATCGTCGGAACGCTGCTGGCCATGCTCCAGCTGCTCGTCTACTCCGCGCTCGCCCGCCGACAGGGCCGGGCGGTCGTGCTCATCTGGACCGCGCTCGCGGTGCTGGTCGGCTTCGCGCTCTCGATGTCGATGGCGACTTCGCTGGTCCTCATCGTGTCGGCCGTCGACGGAGTGCTGTTCCTGGCGTTGTTCGCACTGGCAGCCACTCAGCCGTCAGCTCGCGCCGAGGCTGCTAGTGGGCAGCCTGGTGCCAGCTCGAGCCCGTCCCCACACTGACGTCCAGCGGCACCAGCAGGTTTGCGGCCGATCCCATCTGGGCGCGCACCAGGGCGTCGAGTGCGTCCCGCTCCCCCGGCGCCACCTCGAAGACCAGCTCGTCGTGGACCTGGAGCAGCATCCGGGAGGCCAGACCGGCTTCTCTGATGGCGCGGTCGACGTTGAGCATGGCGATCTTGATGAGGTCGGCGGCCGACCCCTGGATGGGCGCGTTGAGCGCCATCCGCTCGGCCATCTCGCGACGCTGCCGATTGTCGCTCGTGAGGTCGGGAAGGTAGCGGCGGCGACCCATGATCGTCTCGGTGTAGCCGGTGCGCCGGGCCTGGTCGACGATGCCGGCGAGGTAGTCGCGGATGCCGCCGAAGGTCTCGAAGTATTCGTCCATCAGCCCGCGGGCCTCGCTGGGCTCGATGCCGAGCTGGCCCCCCAGACCGAAGGCCGAGAGGCCGTAGGCGAGCCCGTAGTTCATCGCCTTGATCTTGGCGCGCATCTCGACGGTGACCTCGTCTGCGGGGACGTTGAAAACCCGGGCCGCGGTGATGGAGTGGAAGTCGCGCCCCGACTTGAAGGCCTCGATCAGCAGCTCGTCCTGGGACAGGTGCGCCATGATCCGCATCTCGATCTGGCTGTAGTCGGCGGTCAGCAACGACTCGTAGCCCGCACCCACCACGAACCCCTCGCGGATGCGCCGGCCCTCCTCGGTGCGGATCGGGATGTTCTGCAGGTTGGGGTCGGTGCTGGAGAGCCTGCCGGTCGCGGCGATCAGCTGGTTGAACGTGGTGCGGATCCGCCCGTCCGGCGAGACCGTCTTGAGCAGCCCCTCGATCGTCTGACGTAGCCGGGACACGTCACGGTGCCGCAGCAGGTGGAGCAGGAAGGGGTGCTCGGTCTTGACGTAGAGCTGCTGCAGCGCGTCGGCGTCGGTCGTGTAGCCGGTCTTCGTGCGCTTGGTCTTGGGCATCCCGAGCTCGTCGAAGAGCACGACCTGCAGCTGCTTGGGCGAGCCGAGGTTGATCTCCTTGCCGATGACGGCGTAGGCCTCCTCGGCGGCGAGCTTGACCTGGCCGGCGAACTCGGCCTCGAGGGACTGGAGGTGGTCGACGTCGACCGCGATCCCGGTCTGCTCCATCCGGGCCAGCAGGTCGATGAGCGGCAGCTCGATCTCGGTGAGCAGGCGGGTCCCGCCGCGCTCCTCGAGCTCGTCGTCCAGCGCCGCGGCGAGGTCGAGGACCGCCCGGGCGTGGAGCATCTCGGTCTCGCCCACCGCGCCGCCCTCCCCCAGGGTGGCGTCGCCCATGTCGAGGCTGAGCTGGCCGTCGTCGGCCGGCCCCTGCCTGAGCTCACACTTGAGGTAGCGCACGGTGAGGTCGGCAAGGTCGTAGGAGCGCTGGTCGGGCCGGGCGAGATAGGCCGACAAGGCGGTGTCGCGCTCCAGGCCGGCCAGCGGCATCCCGCGCGCGGCCAGCGCCAGCATCGGCCCCTTGGCGTCGTGCATGACCTTGGGCCTGGCCGGGTCGGCGAGCCACGCGGCGAGGGCCGCTTCGTCGGCCGGGTCGAGCCGGTCGGTGCTCACGTATGCCGCGCCGGCCTCGGTCGCGAACGCCAGCGCGGTGATGTCACCGGTGCCGGCCCGCCAGTGCCCGAGGGGGTGCAGGCCGACCCGCTCGCCCGCGCTGGCGTGCTCCGCGAGCCAGCCCGCCACCTCGCCGGTGTCGAGGACCTGCATGCTCACGTCGAACCCGGACTCGACGACCGCATCCTCCTCCGTGGGGATCGCCTCGAGCAGTCGGGTGCGCAGGACCTGGAACTCCAGTCCGTCGAACAGCGTGTGCACCGCCTGCCGGTCCCACGAGGTCCACGCCAGGTCCTGGGGTGCGGCATCGAGCTCGAGGTCGCAGACCAGGGCGTTGAGGTGCCGGTTGCGGATCACGTCGCCGAGGTGCTCGCGCAGCGCCTCGCCCTTCTTGCCGGGGATCTCGTCTGCGTGGGCGATCACGTTGTCCAGTCCGTCGTACTGGTTGATCCACTTGGCGGCGAACCCTTGGCCGACGCCCGGCACGCCGGGCAGGTTGTCGGACGTCTCGCCCACCAGCGCGGCGAGCTCGGGATAGCGGGCGGGCGGCACGCCGTAGCGCTCCTCGACCGCCGCCGGAGTCATCCGCTTCATCTCCGAGACCCCGCGCATCGGGTAGATCACCGTGGTGTCGTCGTCGACGAGCTGGAAGGAGTCGCGGTCTCCCGAGCAGATCAGCGTCTCGAAGCCGAGGGCCTTGGCCTGGGTGGCGAGGGTGCCGATGATGTCGTCGGCCTCGAAGCCCTCCTTCTTGAGGAAGGGGATCCGCATCGCGGTCAGCACCTCCTCGATCAGCGGGAGCTGGCTGCTGAACTCGGTCGGCGTCTTGTTGCGGCCGGCCTTGTAGTCGGCGTACTCGTCCATCCGGAAGGTCTTGCGGGACACGTCGAAGGCCACCGCGATGTGGGTGGGCTGCTCGTCACGGAGCACGTTGATGAGCATCGAGGTGAACCCGAACACCGCGTTGGTGTGCTGGCCGGTGGTGGTCGAGAAGTTGTCGACCGGCAGCGCGAAGAACGCACGGTAGGCCAGCGAGTGGCCGTCGAGCAGGAGCAGTCTGGGTCGCGCGTCAGGCACTTCCTCACCCTACGGCCGACCACCGACAAGGTCATGGGGGCGGTCCGGTTTGATGGGCACATGGACGACCTCGTGGAGCAGATGCGCAGCAACATGGGTGGGCTCAACGAACGCCTGGGCGTCGAGCTGCTCGAGATCACGGCCGAACGGGTGGTCGGCACGATGCCTGTCGAGGGCAACACCCAGCCCGTCGGCCTGCTGCACGGCGGGGCGTCGGTCGCCCTGGCGGAGACGCTCGGGTCGCTGGGCTCGACCATGCACGGCTACCCGGACCGGATTCCAGTGGGCGTCGACATCAACGCCACCCACCACCGCGCTGCCCGTTCGGGCGTGGTCACGGGCGTGGCCACGCCGCTCCACCTCGGCCGCACCATGGCGACCTACGAGGTCGTGATCTCCGACGAGGAGGGCCGCCGGGTGTGCACCTCGCGGATCACCTGTGCGCTGGTCGCGAAGGACCGGTTCGGGGGCTAGCTCTTCTGGTGGCGCCGCAGCGAACGCCGGGCGGCGAGCACCTGGCCGACCGGGCGGGTGCTGCTGGGCCGGAGCTTGCCTGGCAGCTGGGCCGTGAGCTTGCTGCGCACGGTCGGCGTCCCCGCCACGCGCACCACCGCCTGCTGGCCCAGGCCGAGCCGGGCCATGAACCGGTTGGCCTGCCGGGAGTCGTGTGCCACCGCCGTGAGCACGTGCCCGATGCCCAGCTCCTCGGCATACGTGACCGCTGCCTCCATCAGGACGTGGCCGACGCCGCGCCGGCGAAAGCCCGGAGCCACGAACACCGCCAGCGCGTGCACCGCAGGCTCGAGGTTGAGCGGGCTCAGCGTCGTGACGCACATGAGCACCGCGCCCGCGGGCTCACCGTCGTAGTCCGCGATGACCAACCGCTGCTCGGCGGAGTCCTCGGAGCTCTTGATGATCAGCTCCAGGTCGGCGACCTGGTCCTGGGGGTCGGCCCGGCGCAGGCTGTGCTGCCAGAGGTCGGCGAGGAACACGGTGTCCTCGAGCGTGGCCCGGCGAAGCGACACGGGCGTGCGACTCATACGTAGCCTCTTCCTTCGCCGACGGACTGCAGGCTGACACTACGCTCACCCAGTCGTCGTCGTCATGACCCCGTCTGGAGCATCGGTGCAGCAGCTGTGATCCCCGGCCTGGCCACCCTCGTCAACGTCGCGACCGTGCTCGCCGGGGCGGTCCTCGGGGTCGCCCTGGGCAACCGGCTCCCCACGCGCACCCGGGACGTCGTGACCGATGCGCTGGGCCTGGTGACGCTGCTGATCGCCGCGACGTCGGCGGTCGCGGTCCTGTCGCCCGAGCTGAGCGACGTGGTCGGCGACAGCGCTCCGATGCTGATCGTCCTCGGGGCCCTGCTGGTCGGGGGGATCGCGGGCTCACTGCTGCGGCTGGAGTCGCGCATCGAGGGTCTCGGGGGCCGGCTGCAGCGGCGCCTCTCGGGCGACACCGGGTCTGCGGAGCGCGCCCGCTTCGTGGAGGGCTTCGTGGTGTCGTCGCTGGTCTTCTGCAGCGGCCCCCTGACGATCCTCGGCTCGCTCAACGATGGTCTGGGCAACGGCCCCGACCAGCTCCTGCTCAAGGCGACCCTCGACGGTTTCGCGGCGATCGCCTTCGCGGCGTCGTTCGGCTGGGGGGTCGCCGCCAGCGCCGTGACGATCGTCGCCGTCCAGGGCAGCCTCACGCTCGCCGGCGTGGCCCTGGGCGACGTCCTGCCCGGGGCGCACCTGGCGGCCATCACCGCGGTCGGCGGTCTGCTCCTCGTGGGCGTCGCGCTCCGGCTGCTCCGGATCCGGGAGATCCCGGTGGCCGATCTCCTGCCCGCGCTGGCCGTGGCCCCGCTCCTCGTCGAGGTAGCCCGGCTGACCCAGTGAGACCACAGGTCCCTGGCCCTTGTGGCTCATTGACGTAACGGTTCGCTAACGAGAGGGTGCCGGTTAGCGCTGCCGCTTCCTGGCACACCTACGGTGGCCCTGCTGTGCCCGGGCTCGGGGAGACGGGCTGCGGTGAAGTGCCCACAACGAGAAAGAAGGGTTCACCACGTGAATCGATCAACGACCGCATCCTGGGTCAAGCTGATGGCCGGCACCGCCGCGCTCACGCTCGCCCTCGCCGCGTGTGGCGACGACGGGGGGGACGAGCCCGAGGCTGAGGCGTCCGACACTCCCTCTGAGACCACGTCCGAGTCCGCGTCCTCCGAGCCCCCGGCCGAGCCGGCGTTCACCAACGACACCTGTGCCGCCGGTGCGACCAGCGCCGACAGCTTCAAGGTGGCCGGCATCCTGCCGCTGACCGGCAACCTCGCCTTCCTCGGCCCGCCCGAGGTCGCCGGCGTGGGTCTGGCGGTCTCCGACATCAACGCCGCCGGCGGCGTCAACGGCGTCAACGCGTGCCACGACATCCAGGACTCCGGTGACTCCACCGACCTGTCCATCTCGACGGCCTCGGCCAAGAAGATCGTCCAGGGCAAGCCCTCGGTCGTCGTCGGTGCCGCGTCCTCCAGCGTCTCGCTGAACGTGGTGGACACCTTCGCCGACAACAAGATCACCGAGGTCTCCCCGGCCAACACCGCGGTCGACCTGAGCGGCTACTCGCCGTTCTACTTCCGCACCGCGCCGCCGGACGGCGTGCAGGGCTCCGCGCTCGGCACCCTGATCTCCGGTGACGGCTACTCCAAGATCGGGTTCCTGGTGTTCAACGACACCTACGGCACCGGTCTGCGTGACGCGGTCCAGGCGACCGTCGAGGGCTCCGGTGGCTCGTGTGTCTACGGCTGCAAGGGCGACGGCGACGAGTTCCCGGCCGGTCAGACCACGTTCTCCGCCGAGGTCCAGGCCGTCACCGCGGCCGGTCCCGACGCGATCGTGGTCCTGGCCTTCGACGAGACCAAGTCGATCGTCCCCGAGCTGGCGGCGTCCGGCTTCGACATGTCGAAGACCTACTTCACGGACGGCAACACCGCCGACTACTCCGCCGACTTCGAGCCTGGCACGCTCGAGGGTGCCCAGGGCACCATCCCGGGTGCCGACCCCGAGCAGGGCTTCAAGGACAGCCTCTCGGGCTGGCACGAGTTCGCCCAGGGTGAGGCACTGAAGGACTACGCCTACGGCGCCGAGTCCTACGACGCCACGATCCTGGCCGCGCTCGCGGCGATCAAGGGCGGCTCCAACGAGTCGACCGCGGTGCAGGAGAACTTCGCGGCCGTCTCGGGTGCCACCGGCGGCGAAGAGTGCGCCACCTTCGCCGACTGCGTGGCACTGCTCGAGTCCGGCAGCGAGATTCGCTACACCGGCCCGTCCGGCATCGGCCCGATCGACGAGGAGAACGACCCGTCCTCGGCGTTCGTCGGTGTCTACCAGTTCAACGCCGAGAACAAGAACGAGCTGACCACGACCGTCGAGGGCGTCAAGTGACCCCTCGCTGATCACAGCTCAGCGCAGCACGCGAAGGGCCCCGGGCTTCGGCTCGGGGCCCTTCGTCATGCCCGAGGCACGCACCGCTCAGCACGCGTGCTGTGCAGCACGAGGTACCGCCGAGTCGGCGGTACTGCCGTTCTCCGCGCGAAGCGCCCCACATGGCAGTAGCGCCGACTCGGCGCTGGAGGCGCAACTCTCGTTGCGTCTTCAAAGCAAGTAGTGCGTCCAGCGCCGAGTCGGCGCTACTGACCCGTTGTGGGCTGCGCCGGGGAGGTCAGTACCGCCGACTCGGCGGTACCTCGTGCTGATGACAACCCGGGCCCAGCGGTACTCCCCCGCAGCACCCGTGCCTGCGGTGCTCAGCCCTTGCCGTCGCCCTTCTCGGCCTCGACGTCCTCGGCCAGCGTGCCGAGGTAGAGCTCGATGACCTTGGGGTCGTTGGCGAGCTCGCGGCCGGTGCCGGTGTGCGCGTCGCGACCCTGGTCCAGGACGTAGCCGCGGTCGCAGATCTGGAGGCAGCGGCGGGCGTTCTGCTCGACCATCACCACGCAAACGCCGGTCTTGTTGATCCGGCGGGTGCGGATGAACGTCTCGTCCTGGCGCACCGGTGACAGGCCGGCGGAGGGCTCGTCAAGGAGCAGCACGCTGGGCTCCATCATCAGCGCCCGGGCCATCGCCAGTGACTGGCGCTCGCCGCCCGAGAGGGCGCCCGCGCTCTGGTTGCTGCGGTCGTGGAGGACCGGGAACAGGTCCCACATGGCCTCGAGCCGCTCCGCGACCTTCTTGGGCCGCAGGAACAGCCCCATCCGCAGGTTCTCCTCGATGCTGAGCGAGGGGAAGACGTTGTTGGTCTGCGGGACGAAACCGACGCCCATCTCGACGAGCCGGTTGGCCTTGAGGTTGGTGATGTCCTGGGTGCCGAGCGTGACGCTGCCCGAGTGGACCTTCACCAGGCCGAACATGGCCTTGAGCAACGTGGACTTGCCGGCGCCGTTGGGCCCGATGATGCCGATCATCTCGCCGGGGTAGGCGACCATGCTGCAGCCGTTGAGGATGTTGACGCCGGGAAGGTAGCCCGCCACGAGGTCGCGCGCCTCGATCACCGCGGTGCCCTGCTGGGTGGTGGTGGTGGTCACTTGTCGTCCCCCTCCTGCTCCTCGCGCTCGGCCTCTTCCTCCGCGACCTCCTCGGCGATCTTCTCCATCGCCTCGTCGGTCAGGAGTGTGTCGTCACCGAGGTCGGTGTCGTGGTGGGCGCCGAGGTAGGCGTCGATCACGGCCGGGTCGGCCATGACGGAGTCGGCGGCGCCCTCGGCGACCACCCGCCCCTCGGCCATCACGACCACCCAGTCGGAGATGTGGCGCACGACGTGCATGTCGTGCTCCACGAACAGCACGGTCATGCCCTCGTCACGGAGTGCCTGGATGTGGCCGAGCAGGGACTGGGTGAGCGCCGGGTTCACACCCGCCATCGGCTCGTCGAGCATGATCATCGTCGGGTCGCTCATCAGCGCCCGGGCCATCTCGAGGAGCTTGCGCTGACCACCCGACAGGCTGCCGGCGTAGTCGTGCTTCTTCTCCAGCAGCTTGAACCGGGCGAGGAGCTCGTCGGCCTTGGCCTCGATCTCCTTCTCCTGCGCGTGCCACAGCGGGCGGACCAATGACTTGAAGAGGTTCTCCCCGGCCTGGTTCTGGGCGCCGAGCATCATGTTGTCGATGACGGTCATCCGGCTCAGCGCCTTGGTGAGCTGGAAGGTTCGCACCATGCCGGACTTGGCCACCGCGGAGGCAGACGTCTTGTCGAGGGTGCGGCCGTCGAATGACCAGTGCGCGCCCTGACCTGCCGAGGTCGGCCGGTCGAAGCCGGTGATCAGGTTGAAGAACGTCGTCTTGCCGGCACCGTTGGGTCCGATCAGCGCGGTGATGATGCCGCGCTGCACCTCCAGGTGGCTGACGTCGACGGCGACCATGCCGCCGAACTGGCGCACGATCGAGTCGACCTTGAGGATCGGGTCCGGCTTGGCGGCACCCGGCGCCCGGTCGACGCCCGCCATCAGGCTCTTGCGGACGCCGGGGTCGGACAGGTCGGCGTGGGTGGCTGTGGCTGAACTGGGCTCAGACATTGAACCGGAGCTCCCTCTTGTCGCCGAGGATCCCTTGTGGCCGGAAGATCACCAGCAGCATCAGGACGACACCGACGACGATGAACGCGAACTGGCTGGACTCCTGGTTGCTCATGAACCCGTCGAAGTAGGTGTTGGAGAAGCCGATGATGAAGATGCGCCCGGCGAAGAAGATGATCGAACCGAGGATCGGTCCCCAGATCGTCGCCGCCCCGCCGAGCAGCAGCGCGGTGTAGCAGAAGAACGTGAGCGAGCGTCCCATCGAGTCCGGCTGCACGGTGGCCGGGAGGACGTAGAGCATCCCGCCCAGGGCGCCGAAGAGGCCGCCGATGACCAGCGCCTGCATCTTGATCGCGAAGACGTTCTTGCCGAGGCTGCGCATCGCGTCCTCGTCCTCGCGGACCCCGCGCAGGGCCCGGCCCCACGGGCTCTTCGCCAGGATCAGCACGACGACGGTGCTGATGGCCGCGACGACCCAGGCCACGATCGTCACCCACCACCCGTCGACACCGGTGTTCTGGTTGTTGACGGGGGCCAGGAACAGCAGCATCAGTGTGGCCAGCGTGATGAGCCCGGCGAGAGCGACCCGCTTGGCCGTGCCGGTCAACCCGGTCCGTCCCCGGGCGACCATGACGATCGCCACGATGAGGGCGACGCCCACCAGCCAACCCAGCAGCCGGACCACGACCGCGCCGTCGGCGACGTCGGTGTAGTTGAACGGCAGGAAGGTGCTGTTGCCATTGCCTAGAGGTGAGAGGTCGGTGAACGGCTCCCGGTAGCGGCTGCCCGGGATGCCCTGGGCCCCGCCGGTGAGCCCGAAGAGGGTCTCGTAGCCGACGGACCTGCCGATGTAGCGCACGATCTCGGCCGCGGAGATCGTCACGATGGCGAGGTAGTCACCACGGAGCTTCAGAGTGGGCACGCCGAGGATCAGGGCGAACAGGAACGCCAACCCCAGCCCGACGATCACGCCGGCGACGAGCGCGGCGAACCCCAGCGGGTCGATCCCGAACGCCGGGATGCCTTCCTTGATGGTGATCGCGAAACCGTAGGCGCCCAGCAGCATGAATGCCGACTGGCCGATGTTGAGCAGGCCGGTGAAACCGAAGTGGATGTTGAGCCCGATGACGGCGATGGCGACGGCTGCGGTCTGGGGGCCGGTCGCGCTCGACATCATCGAGTTGAGGATCTGCTGGATCTCGTCCATCTGGTCTCAGTCTCCTAACCGACTCGCTGAGCCTTGCCGAGCAGACCTTGCGGCCGCACCAGCAGGACCAAGATGAGGATGAGCAGCGCGGCGGCGTACTTGAAGTCACCGGGGACGAACGGGAGCAGCGGTGCCAGCTCCACGATCAACCCGATGACCAGCGAGCCGACCAGGGCCCCGAAGGCGGTGCCGAGGCCGCCGAGGGTCACCGCGGCGAACAGCAGCAGCAGGATCTGGAGACCGGTGTCCCACTTGATGCCGTTGGTGACCAGCGCGTAGAGGATGCCCGACAGCCCGGCGAGGGCCATCGCCACCGTCCAGACGAGGCGGATCACCTTGTCGGTGTCGATCCCGGAGGCCTGGGCGAGCGCCGGGTTGTCCGAGACCGCCCTGGTCGCCCGGCCGATCCGGGTGCGCAGCAGCGCGTAGCCGACGCCGCCCAGGACGACGGCCGAGATCAGCATCGCCACCAGCGACTGGTTGGTGGTCGTGATCGGGCCGAAGGACGTCACGGTCGGGTTGTCGGTGATGACCCGAACGGTCCGGGACCCGACGAGGTACTGGTAGCTGTACTGGATGGCCAGGGAGAGGCCGATCGTCACGATCATCATCTGCGTGAGGCCGAGCCCGCGCCGCCGGAGCGGCTGCCAGAGCACCCGGTCCTGGAACCACCCGGTGAACCCGCACGCCACGAGGACGAGCAGGCCGCCCACGAGGAGCGGCATCCCCTGCTGGTTGACGAACAGGTAGGCGAGCATCCCACCCAGCGTCACCTGCTCGGCGTGCGCGAAGTTGGAGAGGCCGGTGGTGCCGTAGATCAGGGACAGGCCGACGGACGCGAGGGCCAGCAGCAGCCCCAGTCGGAGACCGTTGAACGCGCTCTGCGTCACCTTGTCGATGGTGCCTCTCGCCTCGGGCGCGGGCGGGCCGACATCCAGGTTGGCCACCCGGCTGGCCGTCGGCGCCGAGGACAGGTCGATGGTCACCTTGTAGGTGTCGCCCTCCCCGCGGAGGTCTCCGGTCGGCGGCTTGAACTCGATGCCCTTGGGCATGGTCTCCTCGTCGATGCCCACGAGGTAGTCGCCGGACTCGGTGACCTGGAAGGCGAACTTGCCGTCGTCCTCGGTCGTCTGGGTCTCGGTGGACCCGTCGGGCTTGGTCAGGATCACGTCGACGCCGGCGATCGGGTTGGCGCGGTCGCCCAGGGTGCCCTGGATGCAGCCGACCTCGTCGACCTTGGGCACGCACAGCGTCGCGGCCTGTGCGGACGTGCCTGCCAGCAACAGGAGCAGCGGTGCCATCAGGAGTCCCAGGATCGACCCGGCCACCACCTGTCCGACGGTCCGCCCATGAGCGGTTTGTCGAGACATCAACTCGGGGTCCTCCCTCCACGCACCCGACCGGATGCTGCCGCGCAGTCTATGGGTCAGGCGCACCGAAAGCGCCACCCCCCGAACGGCGATCCGGGCACTTGCCCGTTCGGTCACCCACCCGTGACGCGGGCGTGATGGGCGCGTGACCGGGGTCAGGCGTTGGCGATGTCCGGGCCGTGGGTGATGACCCCGTCGGCGACCTGGCGCATCGACAGGCGAAGGTCCATCGCGGTCTTCTGGATCCAACGGAACGCCTCCGGTTCAGACAGTTTGAGCTGCTCCTGCAGCACACTCTTGGCCCGCTCGACCGCCTTGCGGGTCTCGAGCCGCTCGGTCAGGTCTGCGACCTCGGCCTCGAGCTGGCTGAGCTCGGCGAACCGGCTCACTGCCATCTCGATCGCGGGTACGAGGTCGTTGCGCGTGAAGGGCTTGACCAGGTAGGCCATTGCCCCGGCATCGCGGGCCCGCTCGACGAGGTCGCGTTGGCTGAACGCCGTCAGGATCACGACCGGCGCGATCCGGGCCGCCGCGATCCGCTCGGCTGCAGCGATGCCGTCGAGGACCGGCATCTTCACGTCCAGGATCACCAGATCGGGACGATGCTCCTCGGCGAGCTCGACCGCCGCGGCACCGTCGCCGGCCTGGCCGACGACGTCGTAGCCCTCCTCGGTCAGCATCTCCGCGAGGTCCATCCGGATGAGCACCTCGTCCTCGGCCACCACGACGGTGCGGGGCGTGGGCGTCTCGGTCACGCCCGAAGGCTACCGAGCGCGGGCCTCCGGGCTCGTCGCGCGTCCGGTGGCCAAGGTGTGCGCCGCGTCCAGCTCGGCGACGGCCTGAGCGACCTCGGCGCGTTCGAGCCGCCGCCGCGAGCACTCGACCGCGGCCGCCCGCGCGTTGTTCAAGGCCCGTTGGTGGCTCGCGGTCGCCCAGCGCCAGATACTCACATCCAAAACCGTACTGACTTACTCGACTTTTGCCAAATCCGTGGTCGACCAAGTCCTCGGCTAGGCTTTTCGACGCCCTGCCGGGTTGGCGGAACGGCATACGCGGTGGTCTCAAACACCACTGTCCGAAAGGACTTGTGGGTTCGAATCCCACACCCGGTACCGATGTCGGTGGTGTCGACGATTGTGGCGACACGATGCCGCACATCCGCCCGATCGAGACTGTCGAGAGTGCGCTGCGCGCTTCTGATGCCGGAATGCGCGACGCGGACAATGCGGCACTTCACGGCGTAGCGGTCAAGACCATCCGGCGTTGGCGCAGGCTCTACCAACGGCGCGGCCTGCCCAGGGGGCAGACGCACACCAACACGCCGTGTCCCAGGTGCGGACCCGGCGAGCTGAACGGCGCGGCGTACGCCGAGCTCCTGGGTTGGTACCTCGGCGACGGGCACATCAGTCTCGGTCGTCGCGGCGTCTACAACCTGCACGTGTTCAATGACCGAAGGTATGTCGCCGACAACGAACGGCTCGGGGTGCTGATGGCAACCGTGAAGCCCGGCGGTCGTCCGCACACCCGCCTGGTGCCTGGATGCGTCATCACGACCGTCTCGTGGAAGCACTGGCCTTGCCTGTTCCCACAGCACGGACCGGGTCGCAAGCACGAGCGCCCGATCGCACTCAAGGAGTGGCAGCGCGCGATCGTCGAGATGCATCCAGGACCGTTCCTCCGCGGTCTGTTCCACTCCGATGGATGCCGGGCCAGGAACTGGACGCAGAAGGTGATCGCGGGTGAGCTGAAGCGCTACGACTACCCACGCTGGCAGTTCACCAACAGCTCCGCGGACATCCGCGAGCTGTGCTGCTGGGCCCTCGACCTCGCCGGGATCGCCTGGCGCCAGTCCAACTGGAAGACGATCAGCGTCTCGACCCGCGCCGCCGTCGCCAGTCTCGACGAGCTGATCGGCCTCAAGGCCTAGCGCCTCGAGCTAGCCACCCCGTCGATAGGCCGGCGCGACCTCGTTGACGGCATCGCCCATCCGGTGCACCCGCAGCGCGTTGGTCGAGCCCGGGATGCCCGGAGGTGCACCGGCGACGAGGACCACGAGGTCACCCTCCTTGAGCCGCCCGATGGCGAGCAGCTGCTCGTCGACCTGGCGCACCATCTCGTCGGTGTGCTCGACCGTGTCGGTCTTGAAGGTCTCGACCCCCCAGCTCAGGGCGAGCTGGGAGCGGGTCTGAGCCTCTGGAGTGAAGGCCAGGATGGGGATCGGGCCCCGGAGCCGGGACATCCGCCGAGCGGAGTCTCCGGACTGCGTGAACGCGACGACGTACTTGGCGTCGATGCGCTCGGCGACCTCGCCGGCCGCCTTGGTGATGACCCCGCTCTTGGTGTGCGGGTCCCAGGCCAGCGCGCGGAGCGTGCCGACGTCGGCCTGCTCCAGGGCGTGGCTCTCGGTGGCCTGGATGATCCGTGCCATCGTCTCGACGGTGTGCACGGGGTATTCCCCCACACCGGTCTCGCCGGACAGCATCACTGCGTCTGCGCCGTCCAGGATCGCGTTGGCGACATCGGAGACCTCGGCCCGCGTCGGCGACGGGCTGGAGATCATCGACTCGAGCATCTGGGTGGCGACGATGACCGGCTTGGCGTTGAGCCGGGCCTTGTCGATGATCGTCTTCTGGAGGAACGGCACCTCCTCCATGGGACACTCCACGCCGAGGTCGCCGCGGGCCACCATGAAGCCGTCGAAGGCCGCGACGACCTCGTCGAGGTTGTGGATCGCCTGGGGCTTCTCGATCTTGGCGATGACCGGGAGCATCACCCCTTCCTCGCGCATGACCCGCCGGACGTCCTCGACATCCGCGGCGTTGCGCACGAAGCTCAGGGCGACGAAGTCGACGCACAGGCTCAGCGCGAAGCGCAGGTCCTCGACGTCCTTCTCCGACAACGCCGGGACCGACACCGCGACACCCGGCAGGTTGATGCCCTTGTGGTTGCTGACCTTGCCACCGACCAGCACCTCGGTCACCACGTCGGTGCCGTCCTTGACCTCGGTGACCCGCAGCCGGACCTTGCCGTCGTCGATGAGGAGCGGGTCGCCGACGTTGACGTCCCCGGCCAGACCCTTGTAGGTCGTCCCGCAGATCTCGGCGTTGCCCTCGACCTCGCGGGTGGTGATCGTCCACGCCTGGCCGCGGCTCAGCTGCACCGGGCCGTCGGCGAAGGTCTCCAGCCGGATCTTGGGTCCCTGGAGGTCGGCGAGGATCCCGACCCCATGGCCGCTGGCGTCCGAGGCCTCCCGCACCAGTCGGTAGGTCTCCGCGTGGTCCTCGTGGGTCCCGTGGCTCATGTTGAGCCGGGCGACGTCCATCCCCGCGTAGACGAGCTCACGGATCCGCCGTTCCGAGCTGGTGGCGGGTCCCAGGGTGCAGACGATCTTCGCTCTTCTCACGAGACGCCAGCCTAGCGACGATTGGAACGATCAAACAAAGTGTCCATCAGAAGCTTGCGAATGGGAGTACCGAGCAGCACGCGTGTCTGCCGGTACTCCCCTTGCGCCAGGCTCCCCGCCAGCTACACGACGAGGGGACGCTCCGTGGGCGCGATGGGATAAGGCAGCGTCGTCGAACCGGTGAGGAACGCGTCCACGGCGGACGCAGCGGCCCGGCCCTCGGCGATCGCCCAGACGATCAGGGACTGGCCGCGACCGGCGTCACCGGCGACGAAGACGCCGGGCACCGAGGTCTGGTAGTCCTTGCCACGGGCCACGTTGCCGCGCTCGTCGAGGTCGACGCCGAGCTGCTCGACCAGACCCGGCTTCTCCGGCCCGACGAAGCCCATCGCGAACAGGACCAGGTCGGCCGGGATCTCCCGCTCGGAGCCCTCGACCTCCTCGAACCTGCCGTTGTCGAAGACCACGTCGACCAGCCGCAGCGCGCGCACGTTGCCGTGCTCGTCACCGAGGAACTCCTTGGTCGAGACCGAGTAGACCCGCTCACCTGCCTCCTCGTGGGCCGAGGAGACCCGGAAGGTCATGGGGTAGGTCGGCCACGGCTGACCCGCGGGCCGGAACTCCGGCGGCTCGGGAAGGATCTCGAGCTGCGTGATGGAGGCCGCGCCCTGGCGGGTCGAGGTGCCGAGACAGTCCGCGCCGGTGTCGCCGCCACCGATGATCACCACGTGCTTGCCGGCGGCGGTGACCTGGTCGGCGACCTCCTCGCCCAGCGCGGTGCGGTTGGCCTGCGGCAGGAAGTCCATCGCCTGGTGCAGCCCGCCGAGCTCCCGGCCGGGGATGGGGAGGTCACGGGCCTGGGTGGCTCCCATGGCGAGCACCACGGCGTCGTAGCGGTCGCGGAGCCGGTCGGCGGTCAGGTCGTCCTCGCCGACGTTGACGCCGGGCCTGAAGACCGTGCCCTCGCGGCGCATCTGGTCCAGGCGGCGGTCGAGGTGCTGCTTCTCCATCTTGAACTCGGGGATGCCGTAGCGGAGCAGGCCGCCGATCCGGTCGGCCCGCTCGTAGACCGCGACGGTGTGGCCGGCGCGGGTCAGCTGCTGGGCGGCCGCGAGCCCGGCCGGCCCGGAGCCGACGACCGCGACGGTGCGACCGGAGAGCCACTCGGGCGGCTGGGGGCGCACGAAGCCGGACTCCCACGCCTTGTCGATGATCGCGACCTCGACGTTCTTGATGGTGACAGGGTCCTGGTTGATCCCCAGGACGCAGGCGGTCTCGCAGGGCGCCGGGCACAGGCGTCCGGTGAACTCCGGGAAGTTGTTGGTCGCGTGCAGGCGCTCGATCGCGCCCTCCCAGTCGCCCCGCCACACCAGGTCGTTCCACTCCGGGATGATGTTGCCCAGCGGGCAGCCCTGGTGGCAGAACGGGATGCCGCAGTCCATGCAGCGTCCCGCCTGGGTGGTGATGATCGGGAGCAGAGCCCGGCCGATGCCGCCGGGGTAGACCTCGTTCCAGTCGTGCACCCGTTCCTCGACGGGACGGCGCTCGGCGACCTCGCGGCCGGCCTTCATGAACCCGCGGGGGTCAGCCATGGAGGGCCTCCATCATCCTGCTTGCAGTCTCGTCCTCGTCGAGCCCGTCTGCCTCGGCCTTCGCCTTCGCCTCGAGCACCTTGCGGTAGTCGCTCGGCATGACCTCGGTGAACCGGGCCAGCGCGGCCGGCCAGTCCTCCAGCAGCGCAGCCGCGACCTGCGAGCCGGTCTCCTCGGCGTGCTCGCGGACCAGCTCCTCGAGCTCGGCCGCGGCCTGCCCCTCGACGGGTCCGAGCTCGACGAGCTCGGTGTTGACGCGCTGCGGCTTGAGGTCGAGCACCCAGGCGATCCCGCCGGACATGCCGGCGGCGAAGTTGCGGCCGGTGGGGCCGAGGACGACCACACGGCCACCCGTCATGTACTCGCAGGCGTGGTCGCCCACACCCTCGGTGACCGCCCAGGCCCCGGAGTTGCGCACGCAGAACCGCTCGCCAACTCCCCCGCGGATGAAGATCCGACCCGATGTGGCGCCGTAGGCGATGACGTTGCCGGCGATGATCTGCTCGTCGGCACGGAAGGTCGCCGCCCGGTCGGGACGGACCACGATCCGGCCGCCGGAGAGCCCCTTGCCGAGGTAGTCGTTGGTGTCGCCCTCGAGCCGCATCGTCATGCCGCGCGGCACGAACGCGCCGAACGACTGGCCCGCGGACCCGATGAAGGTCAGGTCGACGGTGCCGTCCGGGAGCCCCTCGCCGCCGTACTTCTTGGTGATCTCGTGGCCGAGGATGGTGCCGACCGTGCGGTTGACGTTGCGGATCGCCACCTGCGCCCGCAGCGGCTCGCCCTTGTCCAGCACGTCCTTGGCGAGCGGGAGCAGCTCGGTGACGTCCAGTGACTTCTCCAGGGCGTGGTCCTGCTGCTTGGTGCAGTGCAGGTCCTGGCCCGGGAACGCCGTCAGGTCAGGCGAGTGCAGGATCGGCGACAGGTCGAGACCGGCCGCCTTCCAGTGCTCGATGGCCTGGGCGGCGTCCAGGGAGCCCACCTGGCCGATGGCCTCGTCGAGGGTGCGGAACCCGAGCTCGGCGAGGAGCTCGCGCACCTCCTGGGCGATGAAGGTGAAGAAGTTGACGACGTGCTCGGCCTGGCCGTTGTAGCGCTCCCGCAGAACCGGGTTCTGGGTAGCGACGCCGACCGGGCACGTGTCGAGGTGACAGACCCGCATCATGATGCAGCCCGACACGACGAGCGGCGCGGTGGCGAAGCCGTATTCCTCGGCGCCGAGCAGGGCCGCGACCACAACGTCACGGCCGGTCTTTAGCTGGCCGTCGGTCTGGACGACGATCCGGTCGCGCAGCCCGTTGAGCAGCAGCGTCTGCTGGGTCTCGGCGAGCCCGAGCTCCCACGGGCCGCCCGCGTGCTTGAGCGAGGTGAGCGGTGAGGCACCGGTGCCGCCGTCGTGACCGGAGATGAGGACCACGTCGGCGTGCGCCTTGGACACCCCGGCCGCGACCGTGCCGACCCCGACCTCGGCCACGAGCTTGACGTGGATGCGAGCCGCCGGGTTGGCGTTCTTGAGGTCGTGGATCAGCTGGGCCAGATCCTCGATCGAGTAGATGTCGTGGTGCGGCGGAGGGCTGATCAGGCCCACGCCAGGAGTGGAGTAGCGGGTCTTCGCGACCCACGGATAGACCTTGTGCCCGGGCAGCTGGCCGCCCTCCCCGGGCTTGGCGCCCTGCGCCATCTTGATCTGGATGTCGTCGGAGTTGGTGAGGTATTCCGCGGTGACGCCGAACCGCCCGGACGCGACCTGCTTGATCGAGCTGCGCCGCTCCGGGTCGTAGAGACGGTCCGGGTCCTCGCCGCCCTCGCCGGTGTTGGACTTGGCGCCCAGCCGGTTCATGGCGATCGCGAGGGTCTCGTGCGCCTCCTTGCTGATCGAGCCGTAGGACATCGCGCCGGTCGAGAACCGCTTGACGATCTCGGAGACCGGCTCGACCTCCTCGATCGGGACCGGGGGCCGGCCGGTGGCCTCGGCGTCCTTGAACCGGAACAGGCCGCGCAGCGTCATCAGCCGCTCGGACTGCTCGTCCACCCGCGAGGTGTACTGCTTGAAGATGTCGTAGCTGCCGGTCCGCGTGGAGTGCTGGAGCCGGAAGACGGTCTCGGGGTCGAACAGGTGTGGTTCACCCTCGCGGCGCCACTGGTACTCCCCACCGATCTCGAGCTCGCGGTGGGCCGGGGCGATGCCGCCGCGGGGGTAGGCCGACGCGTGCCGGCGGGCGACCTCCTCGGCGATCGTGTCGAGCTCGACGCCGCCCAGCTTGGAGGTCGTGCCGGTGAAGTAGCGGTCGACGAGTGCCTGCGAGAGGCCGACGACCTCGAAGATCTGGGCGCCGGTGTAGGAGGCGACCGTCGAGACGCCCATCTTGGACATGACCTTGAGGACGCCCTTGCCGAGCGCCTTGATCAGGTTGGCAACGGCCTTCTCGGGCTCGGCCTTGACGTAGTAGCCCTCGCGGGCGAGGTCCTCGACGGACTCCATCGCCAGGTAGGGGTTGACCGCGGCGGCGCCGTAGCCCACCAGGAGCGCGACGTGGTGCACCTCGCGGACGTCGCCGGCCTCGACGAGGAGGCCGACCTGGGTGCGGGTCTTCTCCCGCACCAGGTGGTGGTGGACCGCCCCAGTGAGCAGCAGGGACGGGATCGGCGCCAGCTCCTGGGTGGAGTGGCGGTCGGAGAGCACGATGATCCGGGCCCCGCCCGCGATCGCCTCGCTGACCTCCTGGCAGATCTCGTCGAGGCGGCGCGCCATCGCCTCGCCGCCGCCCTCGACCTCGTAGAGGCCGCGGGAGACGTGGGTGATGAAACCCGGCATGTCGCCGTCGCGGTTGATGTGGCGGATCTTGGCCAGGTCGTCGTTGCTGATGACCGGGAACGGCAGCACGACCTGACGGCACGACGCGGGCGTCGGCTCCAGCAGGTTGGCCTCCGGGCCGATGGTGCCCGACAGCGAGGTCACGAGCTCCTCGCGGATCGCGTCCAGCGGCGGGTTGGTGACCTGGGCGAACAGCTGGGCGAAGTAGTCGAAGAGCAGCCGCGGCTTGTCGCTGAGCGCGGCGATCGGGGTGTCGGTGCCCATCGAGCCCAGCGGCTCGGCGCCGGCGTTGGCCATCGGGGTGAGCAGGACGCGCAGCTCCTCCTCGGTGTAGCCGAACACCTGCTGGCGACGGGTGACCGAGGCGTGCGTGTGCACGATGTGCTCGCGGTCGGGGATGTCGTCGAGGTGGATGAGCCCGGCGTGCAGCCACTCCTCGTAGGGGTGCTCGGCGGCGAGCTCGGCCTTGATCTCGTCGTCCTCGATGATCCGGTGCTCGGAGAGGTCGGCGAGGAACATCTTGCCTGGCTGGAGCCGGCCCTTGCGCACGATCGTGGCCGGGTCGAGGTCGAGCACGCCCACCTCGGAGGCCAGCACGACGAGCCCGTCGTCGGTCACCCAGTAGCGGGAGGGCCGCAGGCCGTTGCGGTCGAGGACCGCGCCGACCTGGTCGCCGTCGGTGAAGACCACGCACGCGGGCCCGTCCCAGGGCTCCATCAACGCCGAGTGGAACTCGTAGAAGGCCCGGCGTTGCGGGTCCATCTCGCCGTGGTTCTCCCACGCCTCGGGGATCATCATCAGCACCGAATGGGGCAGCGAGCGACCACCCATGTGCAACAGCTCCAGCACCTCGTCGAACGAGGCGGAGTCCGAGGCCCCGGTCGTGCAGATCGGGTAGAGCCGCTCGAGGTCGCCCGGGATCAGGTCGGAGGACAGCAGCGCCTCGCGGGCCCGCATCCAGTTGCGGTTGCCCATGACGGTGTTGATCTCGCCGTTGTGGGCGATGAAGCGGAACGGGTGGCTCAGCGGCCAGCTCGGGAACGTGTTGGTCGAGAAGCGCGAGTGCACCACCGCCAGGGCCGAGGTCATCCGCTCGTCGCGCAGGTCGGGGAACACCTCGTCGAGCTGGGCGGGGGTGAGCATGCCCTTGTAGATCAGGGTGCGCGAGGACAGCGACGGGAAGTAGACGTCGGTCTCGCTCTCGGCGCGCTTGCGCAGGCAGAAAGCCAGGCGCTCCAGGGCCATGCCGGTGACCCGGGCGCCCTTGCCGGCGACGAAGAGCTGGGCGAACGTCGGCATCACGGCGTGTGCGGTCTTGCCGAGCGAGGCCGGGTCGACAGGCACGTCCCGCCAGCCGATGACCTCGAGCTTCTCCTCTTGGGCGATCTCCTCGATCCGGCGCCGGGTCTTGGCGACATGCTCGGGGTCGCCGGGGTCCGCGGGCAGGAACGCTGTGCCGACGGCGTAGGAGAAGGGCGCGGGCAGCTCGAAGCCGGCCTCGCGGGCGACCTCGCGCAGGAACGCGTCGGGGACCTGGATGAGGATGCCCGCGCCGTCTCCCGAGTTGGTCTCCGCCCCGGCCGCACCGCGGTGGTCGAGGTTGAGCAGCGCGGTGATGCCTTTGCGCACGATGTCGTGGCTGGCCTCCCCCGTCAGCGTCGCGACGAACGCCACGCCGCACGCGTCGTGCTCGTGGGCGGGGTCGTAGAGGCCCTGGGGCGCCGGGTAGGCGTGCGGGTACGTCACCGTCGATCTCCCCTCGTGTCTCTCGAGGCGCAGCCCTCAGCATGGTCGACCCACGCGGCGAGGGTGATGCGGCACTGCTGTGTTGGTGCAGGGGACGACATTGGCCCGCGCGGAGTGGTCAGGCTATCAAAGGGACCCGGGTCGGGACTCATCCGTTTCGGCTGATGGCACCGTCGCGGCGGCCCCCTCACGGTCGTCGACGTAGACCTGCGGCTCGCGCCCGGCCCACCGGCGGCCGGCGTAGGTGAACCACGCAGCGGCGAGCAGGAACAGCACGATCGAGGTCCACACGTTGAGGCGCAGGCCGGCGACGTCGTCGAGCTGGACGGTGTCGATGCGCAGCGTCTCGATCCAGCCGCGGCCGAGCGTGTAGGTCATCACGTAGAGCGCCAGGACCCGGCCGTGGCCGAGTTGCATCCGGCGGTCCAGCCAGACGATGACCGCGAACGCCGCGAGGCACCACAGGAACTCGTAGAGGAACGTCGGGTGGAACGTCGTTCCGGCCGGGAACACCTCGCCGCTCGGCCAGTTGGCGGGGTCGATCTCGAGCCCCCACGGCAGGTCGGTGGGCTTGCCATAGAGCTCCTGGTTGAACCAGTTGCCCCAGCGGCCCAGCGCCTGGGCGACCAGCACGCTCGGCGCCATGACGTCCAGGGCCGGGAGCAGCCGGATCCCCTTGAGCCTGGCCGCGACGAGCACGCCGAGCGCGCCCATCGCGATGCCACCCCAGACACCGAGCCCGCCCTGCCAGACGTAGAGGATCTTCCAGGGGCTGCCGCCGTCGCCGAAGTAGCGGTCCGGGTCGGTCGCCACGTGGTAGAGCCGGGCGCCGACCAGGCCGAACGGCACCGCCCAGACCGCGAGGTCCGAGATTTCACCGCGGGTGCCGCCGCGGGCCACCCAGCGACGCTCGGAGATCCAGATCGCGGCGATGATCCCGAGGATGATCGCGAAGGCGTAGCCGCGTAGCGGCACCGGCCCGAGGTACCAGACGCCGTTCGACGGGCTTGGGATGGACAGCAGCTGCACGTCAGTCCTCTCGCAGCAGGTTGTGGATGTCCTCGGCGAACTCCGACGGCGAGGTCGTCTGCGGCCAGAAGATCGGGGCCTCGTCACCGACGTCGATGCCGGTCACCTGGGTGCTGTGTGCGTCCACCTCGTAGCCCCCGCTCGGCAGCTCCTCCCCCATCCCGACCGCGACCGACGCGGCGACGGCCTCGATGTCGGCGAGCTCGCCGGTGACGCCGATGAAGGCCGGGTCGAAGCGGTCGAGGTAGCCGCGCACCACCTCGCCGGTGTCCCGCGCGGGATCGGTCGTCACGAACACGACCTCGACCTGCTCCCGGTCCGCCTCGTCGAGCCGGGTCAGGGCCGCACTGAGGTTGCCGAGCACCATGCCGCAGATGTCGGGGCAGTTGGTGTAGCCGAAGAACACCAGGGTCAGCCGCTTGTCGGTGTCGGCGGTGAGCGAGTAGGCCGCGCCGTCGGTGTCGACCAGCTCCTGCGACGACACCGTGAAGGGCGGGTCCACCGGGCTGCCGTGCAGCGAGGTCGCCTGCTTGTCGTCGCCACACGCCGTGAGCGACAGGAGCGTCAGGAGCACGACCGCCGCAGGCATGACGCGCCTACGCACCTCGGCGCACCCCGGCCGCCAGGTCCTCGGTCAGCGCGGCCAGCGCCCGGAGTCCCGCGGCTCGGTCATCCGGATGGTCGAGCAGGGTCCGCACGAACGCGGAGCCGACGATCACGCCATCGGCGTACGCCGCCACCTCGGCCGCCTGGTCGCCGTTGCTGACGCCGAGGCCGACGCCCACCGGCAGGTCCAGGCCGAGCTCCGACACCGCTGCCTTGGTGCGGGCGACGAGCGGGCCGGCGAGGTCGCTGGTCGTGGCCCGGGCGCCGGTGACGCCCATGACCGCGGTCGCGTAGACGAAGCCGCGGCAGGCGGCGACGGTCATGGCGATGCGCGCGTCGGTGGAGGAGGGCGCGACGAGGTAGACCTTGTCGAGACCGTGCGCGTCCGCCGCCGCCGGCCAGTGCGGGTCCGCGTCCGGCGTGAGGTCGGGAGTGATCAGACCCGCTCCCCCGGCCGCGGCGAGGTCGCGGGCGAACCGCTCGACGCCGTAGCGCTCGACCGGGTTCCAGTAGGTCATCACGACCGTCGGGGTGCCGGTGGCCGCGACCGCCTCGACGGTGCGCAGCACGTCGGCGGTGCGCACCCCGCGGTCCAGCGCCTGCTGGGCGGCCGCCTGGATCGTCGGGCCGTCCATCACCGGGTCGCTGTAGGGCAGCCCGACCTCGATCACGTCGCAGCCCGCGTCGACCATCGCGAGGATGGCGTCGATGCCGCCCTGGACGTCGGGGAAGCCGGCCGGCAGGTAGCCGACCAGCGCGGCCCGGCCGTCGGCGCGGGCCTTGTCGAAGGCCTCGGAGACGCTCACGCGTCCGTCCCCAGCTGGAACCACTCGCGGGCCGTCTCCATGTCCTTGTCACCGCGGCCGGAGAGGTTGACCAGCACCAGGCCCTGGGGGCCCAGCTCGCGGGCCACGTCGAAGGCACCGGCCAGCGCGTGTGCGGACTCGATCGCGCAGATGATGCCCTCGGTGCGGGCCAGCAGCGCCAGCGCGTCCATGGCCTGGGCGTCCGTGACGGGGAGGTAGTCGGCGCGGCCGCTCTTGGCGAGGTGGGCGTGCTGCGGGCCGACGCCCGGGTAGTCGAGCCCGGCCGAGATCGAGTGGGACTCGATGGTCTGGCCGTCCTCGTCCTGCAGCACGAACGTGCGGGCGCCGTGGAGCACCCCCGACTCGCCCGCGTGGATGGTCGCGGCGTGCCGGCCGGTCTCGACGCCGTCGCCGCCCGGCTCGAACCCGTAGATCCGCACGTCGCGGTCGCCGAGGAACGCGGTGAAGAGCCCGATCGCGTTGGAGCCGCCGCCCACGCAGGCCGCGATCGCGTCGGGCAGCCGGCCGGTGAGCTCCAGGCACTGCGCGCGCGCCTCGTCGCCGATCCCGCGGGTGAAGTCGCGGACCATGCTGGGGAACGGGTGCGGCCCGGCCGCGGTGCCGAAGAGGTAGGCCGTGTGGTCGACGGTGCTCACCCAGTCGCGCAGCGCCTCGTTGATGGCGTCCTTGAGGGTGGCGCTCCCGGCGTCGACCGGCACGACCTTGGCGCCGAGCAGCTCCATCCGGGCCACGTTGAGGGCCTGCCGCTTGGTGTCCACCGAGCCCATGTAGACGGTGCAGTCCAGCCCGAAGTACGCCGCCGCCGTGGCGCTCGCGACGCCGTGCTGGCCGGCCCCGGTCTCGGCGATGACCCGCTGCTTGCCCATCCGCTTGGTGAGCAGGGCCTGGCCGAGCACGTTGCGGATCTTGTGGGCGCCGGTGTGGTTGAGGTCCTCGCGCTTGAGCAGGATCCGGGCGCCGCCGAGGTGGTCGGTCAGCCGGGTGGCGTCGTAGAGCATCGACGGGACGGCGGCGTAGGTCCGCAGGATCGCGTCGAAGTCGGCGAGGAACGTGGGGTCGGCCATCGCGTCCTGCCAGGCCGCGGTCAGCTCGTCCAGCGCGGCGACCAGGGCCTCGGGCATGAAACGCCCGCCGAAGTCGCCGAACCAGCCCTGGTCGTCGGCCTCGAACTGCGCGATCCCGTCGTTGCCGTCGGCGGTCATGCGGTGATCCCGGTCATCGCCCGGACCGCGCCCTCGGGGTCGCCGTCCTTGACCAGCGCCTCGCCCACCAGCACCGCCCGGGCGCCCTCGGCGACGTGGCGCTTGACGTCGACCGGGCCGAAGATGCCGGACTCGGCGACCTTGACCCGATCGTCCGGGAGCAGCGGGGCGAGGCGGCCGAAGACGTCCTGGTCGATCTCGAGGGTCCGCAGGTTGCGGGCGTTGACGCCGACGAGCTCGGCGCCGAGGGCGACCGCGCGCTCGGTCTCGGCCTCGTCGTGCACCTCGACCAGTGCCGTCATCCCGAGCTCGAGGACCTGGTCGTGGAGCCGGCGCAGCGTTTCGTCGTCGAGTGCGGCGACGATCAGGAGCACCAGGTCGGCCCCGGCGACGCGGGCCTCCAGCACCTGGTAGGGCTCGACGATGAAGTCCTTGCGCAGCAGGGGCACCTCGACGGCGGCACGCACCGCCCGGAGGTCGTCCAGGCTGCCACCGAAACGTCGCTCCTCGGTGAGCACGCTGATCGCGGCAGCTCCGCCGGCGGCGTACTGCCGTGCCAGCGCGGCCGGATCGGGGATCGCGGCGAGGTCGCCCTTGCTCGGGCTGCGCCGCTTGACCTCGGCGATCACGCTGGAGCCGGGCGCCTGCAGGTGCGACATCGGGTCGCGCGGTGAGTCGACGTCGGCGAGCGCGGCCCGCAGGTCGGCCTCCGAGGTCTCCGACTGCCGCCGGTCGAGGTCCTGGCGCACGCCGGCCACGATCTCGTCGAGCACGGACATGTTCGGGGAACCTCTCGGGGACCTCGTGGGGAATGGGTCTGCGTGGCCAAGTGTGTCATCCGGGCGGAGTGGTTAGTGTCCCAGCCATGAGCTACGACAACGCGCCCCCGCCGCCCCCGCCGCCCGGGTACGGCGCGCAGCCGCCCGGGTACGGCGCGCCGCAGAAGACGAACACGAAGGCGATCTGGTCACTGGTCACCGGCATCCTGGGGTTGTTCTGCTGCCCGATCATCCTGGCGGTCGCGGCGATCATCCTGAGCCGATCGGCCAAGTCGGAGATCGCCAGCCGTGGCGAGGGCGGCGACGGGCTGGCCACAGCGGGCTTCGTGCTCGGCATCCTCGGGCTCGTGCTCGGCGCCCTCCAGCTCATCCTGATCGCCACTGGCAACGGCTTCGACTACAGCTTCAGCACGAGCTGACCCACCGGACTGACCCCACCTGGTTGGGGGCCGGGTCAGGGCGCGAGCCAGGACCCGAACGCGAGGTTGCGCGCGACCGCGAACGCGACCACCACGACCAGCAGCGCCGGCACCAACGGCTTGAGCCGCCGCCACGGGACGGTCGAGGGGACCCCGCGCCACCGGTCGGCCGCCCAGAGGCCGAGCGCGACGACCGCGAACGGCATCGCCACGACGAGCAGCAGGTTGCTGGAGAGCGCGGCGCCGACGTCGCCGTGGGTGAGGTCGTTGACCGCCCTGAGCCCGCCGCACCCCGGGCACCAGAACCCGAGCGCGGCGCTGGGACACAGGCCCCAGCTGTATTGCTCGTGCGGATCGCGCACGTGCAGGGCCAGGGTGGCCGCGGCCAGGCCGCCGATCGTGAGCGCCGGCGCCGCCACCCGTTCCCAGCGGCTCGCCGTCGCGGCCGCGGTGGGGTCAGTCCGTGAGAGGGCCATGCAGGCCCAGCCTGTCCATGACGAGGAACACCACGCCGGCGGCCACGGTGAGGCCGACGCCCACCCAGAAGACCGTCATGTTGACCGGGTCGAGCATCAGGCCGACGCCGCCCACGATGAACCCGAGCATGCCCACGACGACGGCCGTCCACGCAGCCGGGGTGTTGCCGTGGTTCGCAGACATTCGGAGCTCCTCCGTGGTTCGTCGGGCGGTCGGGACCGAGTCTAGGACGTCGGGTCGTGCCCGGCGTCGATGGCCTTCCAGAGATCCTCGGGCGGACTGTCGGCCGGCGTGTCATAGCGCCGCCCCATCTCCGGCCAGTGCCGGACGAAGCGGACCGCGGCCACCCACGCCATGAGGCACAGCACTGCCACCACCGCACCGACCCAGAACCAGCCGGTGCTCTGGATCTCCGGGGCCGGAACCGCCAGATCCTCGAACTGCTGTCGCACGTCGTCCGGCGTTGTCAGGAAGGCCCCGACGACCGTGGCGGCCACCCCGAGTGCCGTCAGCAGCCCGATCACGGCCACCAGCTGGCGGAAGCGCCCTCGCGACACAAGGACGACGCCCCAGCACGCCAGGCCGGCCAACGCCAAGGCGTTCGCCGAGGTCACCACACCGACGTCATAGGTGTAGGTGGCGCCGACCACGACACCGTCCGGCGCATCCACGCTGCCCGTTGGGACGAACCAGGGTTCAGCGCCTGCCATGGCAGCTGCCACGCCCGAAATGACCCCTATCCCGACGACGGGGCCGAACGTCCGGCGGCGCGGGCTCGGGCTGTCAGTCACGCGAGCTCTCGAGCAGGACGTCCGCGTCGAAGCAGGTGCGGTCTCCGGTGTGGCACGCCGCGCCCTCCTGGTCGACCTTGACGAGCAGGGTGTCGCCGTCGCAGTCGAGGCGGACCTCCTGGACCCACTGGACGTGGCCGGAGGTCTCCCCCTTGAGCCAGTAGGCCTGGCGGGAGCGGCTCCAGTAGGTCGCCCGGCCGCTGGTGAGGGTGCGGGCCAGGGCCTCGTCGTCCATCCAGCCCAGCATCAGCACCTCACCGGTGTCGTGCTGTTGCACGACGGCGGGCAGCAGTCCGTCGGCCGATCGCTTGAGGCGGGCGGCGATGGCCGGGTCGAGGGCAGTCACCCGTCCATTGTCACCGGTGGACGAGGCGAGCTCTGCTGGGCTACCCACGACGCGTGCAGCCCGGCGTAGACCGAGCCCTCCTCGCGCACCAGCTCGGCGTGCGGGCCGCGCTGGACGACCCGGCCGCGGTCGACCACGACCACCTCGTCGGCCGACTCGGCGGTGGACATTCGGTGGGCGATGGTCACCGAGGTCCGGCCGCTCATCAGGCGCTCCAGGGCGCGGCCGATCCGCATCTCGAGCGCGGGGTCGACGGCGCTGGTGGCCTCGTCGAGCACGAGCAGGTCGGGGTCGGCGAGATGGGCGCGCAACAGCGCCACGAGCTGTCGCTCCCCCGTCGACAGCGACTCGCCGCGCTGGCCCACCGGGGTGTCCAAGCCGCGCGGCAGGCCGGCCAGCCAGTCGCCCAGGCCAAGCTGCTCCGCACTGGCGCGGATGTCGGCCTCGCTGGCGTCGAGCCTGCCGTAGCGCACGTTGGCGGTCAGGGTGTCGTCGAAGAGGAAGCCCTCCTGCGGCACCAGGACCACGCTGCGCCGCAGCGAGTCCGGCCGGATGGTGCGCACGTCGACGCCGTCGAGGAGCACGACACCTTCGAGCGGGTCCATCAGGCGGGTCAGCAGCTTGGCGACCGTCGACTTGCCCGAGCCGGTCTCGCCGACCACCGCGACCCGCCGGCCGGCGTCGATGTCGAGGTCGACGTCGCGCAGCACCAAGGGCCCGCCCGGGTAGGCGAACGACACGCCCTCGATGCGGACGTCGATCGGTCCGCGCGGGAGGACCTGGCCGTCCGGACCCGGGTCGACCAGGTCGGCCGGGGTGTCCAGGATGCCGATCACCCGGCGCCAGCCCGCGATCGCGTTCTGGGCGTCGGTCAGGATCTGGGTGCCCATCTGCACGGGCCCCACGAACAGGGTGACCAGGAACGCGAACGCCAGCACCTCGCCGGCCGTCATCTCCCCGCCCCAGAGACCGAACGCGGGACCCAGCCAGATGCCGACGATGAGGACGCCGGCGTTGGCCAGGCCGGCGGAGATGCCGCCCAGCGAGAAGGACATGACCGTGAAGCCCTGGGCCCGGGTGCTCGCGGCCTTGTATTCGTCGATCGCCTCGTCGATCCGGTCCTGCGTCCGCTTCTCGACGGCGTAGGAGCGGACCACGGCCGCGCCCACGACCGGCTCGGAGATGGCGGCCAGCATCACGCCGACCTGGCGTCGGACCACGCCGTAGGCGTGGGACAGCTTGCGCTGGAAGTAGCGCAGCGAGAGGAAGAGGGGTGCGAAGCAGACCCACACGACCAGGGCCAGCTGCCAGCTGTAGATCAGCATCACCACGGTCGCGATCAGCACCTGGCCCACGCTGATGATGAAGAACAGGCCCCCGAAGACCAGGAACTGGCTCACCTGGTCGACGTCGCTGGTCACGCGGGACACCAGCACGCCGCGGCGTTCGGTGTTCTGGGTCAGCAGGGGCAGGTCGTGGACGTGCCGGAAGGCCTTGATCCGCAGCGTGGCCAGGCCCCGCTCGGAGGTCGTGAACAACCTCTTGGTCATGAGGTAGGCCGCACCGCTCGTGACGAGGATCGCCGCCGCCGCGACCATGCCCATCAACGTCGTGAAGGCGACATCGGGCCCATCGGGCCCGTTGAGCCCGCGGTCGAGGGTCTGCTGGACCACGATCGGGACGACGACCTGCCCGACGGAGGCGAGCAGCGCCAGCAGCAGGGTGCCCCTCAGCCCCTCCTTGAGCTCCGGGCTGACCTCGATGCCACGGCGGATCGTCTCCATGGCGGCGATGTCGTCGCCGCTGTCCATGGCCGTGCCGTGACCGAGCTGCTCGTCCTCGGCCTCGACCTCCTCGACGGTGCGGGCGCTCATCCGTGGTCCTCCGCCGGCTCGAGGTGCTCGTAGGCGTTGACCAGGCGGGCGTAGGACGGGCTGCGCGCGAGCAGCTCCTCGTGGGTGCCGCGGGCCGCGATCCGGCCGTCCTCGAGGTGCACGACCTCGTCGGCGAGCGCGATCGTGGCCTTGCGGTAGGCGATGACCACCAGCGTCGAGTCGGTGCCTGAGTTGGGGTCGGCGTCCCGCAGCGCCGCGAGGATCCGCTGCTCGACCTCGGGGTCCACGGCCGACGTGGCGTCGTCGAGGACCAGCAGCCGGGGCTTGCGGACCAGGGCGCGGGCGAGCGAGATCCGCTGGCGCTGGCCACCGGAGAGGGAGGTGCCCCGCTCACCGAGCTTGGTGTCCAGCCCGCGCGGGAGAGCGGCCACGAAACCGTCGGCCTGGGCAGCCCGCAGCGCGGCCCAGACCTCCTCGTCGGAGACGTCGGCCCCCAGGGTGACGTTGCCCCGGACGTCGTCGTCGAAGAGGAAGGCGGTCTGCGGCACCAGCGCGGCGGCCGCCGGCAGCTCCCCTGGGGCGAGGTCGCGCAGGTCGACGCCGTCGACCAGGATCCGGCCCCGGTCGGGATCCACGAGCCGGGCCAGCAGCGCGGTGAGGGTGCTCTTGCCGGACGCCGTGGCGCCCACCACGGCGAGTGACCGTCCGGGGGCGACGTCGAAGGAGACGTCGTCGAGGAGCGGCTGGCCGTCGTCGTAGGCGTAGCCGAGGTGCTGGACCTCGAGTCGGGCGCCCTGCGGGCCGTGGGGGACGCCGCGCTCGCCGTAGGGCATCTGCCCGGTGGCCGCGAGCACCCGCGAGATGCGCTGGTAGCCGACGACGCTGCGCGGGAACTCCCCGAGCAGCCAGCCGATCGAGCGGATCGGGAAGGACACGATGGTCAACAGGTAGGCGACCGTCACGACGTCACCGGGGTCGGTGTTGCCGTCCATGACCCTGCTGACGCCGACTGCGAGCACGACGAGCACGCCGAGGTTGGGCAGCGCGGCGAGCGTCGGGTCGAAGGCCGCCCGGATGGCCCCCGCCCGGATGTTGACGTCGCGCAGCTCACGAGACTTCGCCGCGAAGCGCTCGGTCTCCTCGCCCTCGCGGCCGAGGGTCTTGACGACCATCGCGCCGTCGAACGACTCGTGGGCGATCTCGCTGACCTCGGCGCGGAGCTCCTGCGCCTTGGTCATGAGCGGCGACGCGAGCCGCTGGTAGGCGAGGTTGGCGAGCACGACGGCCGGGAAGACCAGCAGACCCACCAGCGCCAGGACGGTGTCGGCCAGGAACATCTGCACGATCGCGATCACCATCATCGCGACGGTGCCGACCGCCATCGGCAGCGGCGCGATCGGGCCCCAGGCGGCCTCGACGTCGGAGTTGGCGTTGGACAGCAGCTCGCCGGTCGGGTGCCGCTGGTGCCACTCCATCGGCAGGGAGAGGTATTGACGGGTGACGGCCCGGCGGCTGTGGGCCTGCATGCGGTATTGCATGATCCCGGCCCCGAGCCGTCGGGCGACGATGCCGACCGCACGCAGGATCGCGACGCCGACGAACAGGGCGAGGATCGCCCAGAGCATGGCGGCGTCGACCTCGCCGGTCTCGAAGGCGGGCAGCACGACGTGGTCGGTCGACCACCCCAGCACCCAGGCATCGGCGACGGTCAGGGCGCCGAACAGCAGGCTGCCCACGGTCGAGACCGCGAAGATCCAGGGTTCGCGCTTGATCGCGACCCAGATGACCGCGAAGCCGTCGCGGGTGGTCGCCGCCCGCGTCGTGGGCCCGGTGGGCCCAGAGGGGTCGGTCGTCGGCTCGGTGGCGGTCTGTACCGCTTCCGCCTGGCTCACCCGACCTCGCTCCCGTCGCACACGTCCCTCGCCCAACCCCGTCGCCCCGGCAGGCTATTCCTGCCCGCCGACCACCGGCGAGTCGTTTGCGGAGCACCACTAGCGTCGACCCGTGACCGCCCCATCTTCGGCCTCGCTCGCCCGCCGGGAGCGCCAGGCGCTCTGCGACCTCGCGCTGACCCTCGACGCCGAGGCCCCGACCCTCTGCGGCGAGTGGGACCTCTCGATGCTCCTGGCCCACCTGATCGTCCGCGAGCGCCGGCTGCTGTCGGCGGGCGGGATCATGGTCCCGCAGCTGGCCCGGCTCACCGAGCGGGCGATGGCGAAGGAGGCCGCCAGGGGCGTCCCGGCGATGGTCAGCACGCTGCGCAAGCCTCCCCTGACGCCGTACTCGCTGCCAGTCGTCGAGCGGTTCACCCAGACCCTGGAGTACTTCGTCCACCACGAGGACATCCGGCGCGCCCAGCCCACTTGGGAGCCGCGCGCGCTGCCAGCTGAGGACGTCGAGGAGCTGTGGACGCTGGTCAGCCGCTCCGGCGCCTACCTCGGGCGCGGCCTAGAGGTCCCAGTCCGGCTCTCACGTGCAGACCGGCCCGGCACCAGCGCGGCGTTCAGCAAGGGCGCCGACCCGGTCGTGGTGAGCGGCCCGGTGGGCGAGTTGGTGCTGTGGGCCTTCGGGCGCACGGCGGTCCGGGACGTCACCTTCGACGGGCCACCCGAGGGGGTGGCCCAGCTGGAGGCTTCCGACCGCCGGGTCTGATCGCTACCGTCTGCCCATGGCTGAGGACTCCACCTGCCGGTGGTGCAACCAGGGGACGCTCTTCGGGCCCATCCACCTCTACACGATCTCGACCGGATCAGCCACGGGCGACGTCTACGTCGCGACCGTGGCCCAGACGGGCATGATCCGCCAGCCGACGACAGTTCCGATCGGGGTGTGGGTCTGCCGCTCCTGCGGCCACCTGGAGCAGTTCGCCACCCAGCCCGAGGTGCTGTTCGAGCGGTTCGCGGCCGGCGAGCGCTGACCCGGCCTGCCTGACCGCGAGTCGGCGCTACTGCTCATCAGTAGCGACGACTCGGCGACCGTCCCGGGCGTGACGAGCCCGCGAGTCGGCGCTACTGCTGATCAGTAACGACGACTCGGTGACCGTTCCGGATCCACAGACCCTGATGCTGGTCGATCGTCCACAGGTGGCCACGGCGGCACGTGTGTGCAGCCGCGGCGCAGGCGGAAATGGCGCCATGAGTACACACCACCCCGAATCTTGTCCGAGGCTGGACGAGTCGAGCAACCTTCCCCTGGATGTCCCGTTCACTGCCGCGGTGGCGCGGCGAGAGGGAGTGTCGCGGGCCCAGCTCACGAGGCTCTGCCAGATCGGTCAACTGCGTCAGCCGATCCGCCGCGTCTACCTGGCGACACAGGTTCCCGACTCGATCCTCGTGAGGGCTCAGTGCCTGACCCTGGTCATGCCGGACGACTGCGTCATCGTCGATCGTCATGCCGGGTGGCTGCACGGGGCCGAGATGACCTTGGCTCCAGGCGAGCACCTCAACGTCCTACCACTACAGCTCTTCAGACCCTCGGGTCGTGGACGCCTTCGGAACGGCTTGACCGTCAGCGGAGAGCGCAACCTGATCCCCACAGACATCACCGAGGTGCAGGGACTTCCCGTGTCCACGATCCTGCGGACGGCATGGGACCTGGGACGAGTCCCGTCTCGGCAGCGGAGCATCGCCGGGATCGACCAGATGATGCGCCTGGACGGGTTCCCCAGAGGGGAGTTCCTCGCGGGCATCGAGAGGTTTCGCGGCCAGCGCTGGGTGAGGAACCTGCGGACCCTGGGTCCGCTGGCGACAGGCAAGGCCGAGTCCCCGGGCGAGTCAGCCCTGCTCCTCGGTTGGCACGACGCAGGTCTTCCGGAGCCGACGCCTCAGGTCGAGTTCTGGGAGGCCGGCCGGCTCATCGCGCGGTGTGACGTAGGCAACGAGGAACTCGGCTACATGACCGAGTACCTCGGCTTCGAGTGGCACTCGTCCGACGTCCAGGTCGGCCATGACGCCTCGCGCCGGGAGTACGTCGAAGGACGAGGGAACGTCGTCGACGAGTTCACCAAGGAGGAGGTGTTCGGCCAGCACCGCAACCTCGAGAGCCTGCTCGTTCGTGGATCGAAGCTGGCGCGGATCGAGCGGGAACGCCGCCGGATCCTGTTGCTCTAGCCCAGTCGGCGCTACTGACGCTCAGTAGCGACGACTCGGCGACCGTCAACGACCGGCCTCACGACGAGTCGGCCCTACTGACGTTCAGTAGCGCCGAGTCGGCGGCGGTCAGCGCACGGGGTGGCCGGCGGCGGCGAGGGCCTGCTTGACGTCTGCGATGCGCAGGGTGCCGAAGTGGAAGACCGTGGCCGCCAGGACTGCGTCGGCACCGGCCTCGACCGCCGGCGCGAAGTGCTCGACCCGCCCCGCCCCGCCCGAGGCGATGACCGGGATGGTCACCTCACGGCGTACGGCGGCGATCAAGGCGAGGTCGAAGCCGTCCTGGGTGCCGTCGGCATCCATCGCGTTGAGCAGGATCTCTCCCGCCCCCAACTCGGCCGCGCGGGCCGCCCATGCGATGGCGTCGAGCCCTGCGGACTTCCGGCCGCCGTGGGTGGTGACCTCGAACCCCGAGTCGGTCCCGGAGGCCCGGCGGGCGTCGACCGACAGCACCAGCACCTGGCTGCCGAACCGGTCCGCGATCTCCGCCACCAGCTCGGGCCGGTGGATCGCGGCGGTGTTGACCGCGACCTTGTCCGCGCCGGCCCGCAGCAGCCTGTCGACGTCGTCGACCGAGGACACTCCCCCGCCCACTGTCAGCGGGATGAAGACCTCCTCGGCACACCTGGAGACGACCTCCATCGTCGTGGCCCGACCCTCGTGGGAGGCGGAGATGTCGAGGAAGGTCAGCTCGTCGGCGCCCTCGGCGTCGTAGGTGCGCGCGAGCTCGACGGGGTCGCCGGCGTCGCGGAGCTCCTTGAAGTTGATGCCCTTGACCACCCGGCCGCCGTCGACGTCGAGGCACGGGATCACCCGGACGGCGAGCGTCACGTCGCTGCCCCCTTCGTGAGAGCCAGCGCGTCCTCGAGGGTGAACCGGCCCTCGTAGAGCGCCGTCCCCGCGATCGCGCCCTCGACGCCCACCGGCACCAGCTCCATCAGCGCGCGGATGTCGTCGAGCGTGGTCACTCCCCCGGACGCCACGACCGGCCGGTCCGTGGCGGCGCAGACGTCGCCGAGCAGCTCCAGGTTGGGGCCCTGGAGCATGCCGTCCTTGTTGACGTCGGTGACGACGTAACGAGCGCAGCCCTCGGCGTCGAGGCGGGCGAGCACCTCGTAGAGGTCGCCACCCTCGCGGGTCCAGCCGCGGGCCGCCAGGGTGCGACCCCGGACGTCGAGGCCCACGGCCACCCGGTCGCCGTACGTCGCGATGGCCCGCGCGCACCACTCGGGCTGCTCGAGCGCGGCGGTGCCGATGTTGACCCGTCGGCAGCCGGTCGCCATCGCGGCCTGCAGCGACTCGTCGTCCCGGATGCCACCGCTCATCTCCACCTGGATGTCGAGCTCGCCGACGATCCGGGCCTGGAGCTCGCGGTTGTGACCGCGGCCGAAGGCCGCGTCGAGGTCGACGAGGTGGATCCACTCGGCGCCGGCCTGCTGCCAGCGCAGCGCGGCCTCGACCGGGTCGCCGAAGCGCTTCTCGGAGCCGGCCACGCCCTGGACGAGCTGGACCGCCTGCCCGTCGGCGATGTCGACGGCGGGCAGCAGCTCGAGGTAGGTGCTCATCTGGGACTAGCTCCTTCGGAACATCATCAGGTAGAGGATCGGCGCGCCCAGGATGCTGGCGACGAGGAGCAGCGCGGTGAGCGCCCAGTCGCGGGCCACCGCGAAGACGAGGAGGTTGAGCACCACCAAGACGACGCCCGTGGCCAGCACCTCGCGACGCCGCTTGTCCGCGAGGACGCCGGTCTGCCGGGAGTGGGTGGCCGGCAGGAGCCGGGTGACCGCCTGGCGGCGCTGGTCGCGACGAGCCTGCTTCTCCGCGGCCGCCTGCCGCTGCGCCGCAGCGACGGCGGCGAGTCGCTCCCGCTCCTCGCGGCGCCGGGCCCGCTCCTTGCTCACTGCGCCGTCTCCCTGGGCAGGCTCACAACGTCTCCACCCAGTTGCGCAGCAAGCGGGCCCCGGCGTCCCCCGACTTCTCGGGGTGGAACTGCGTCGCCCAGAGGGGACCGTTCTCCACGGCCGCCACGAACCGGTCACCGCCGTGCTCGGACCACGTGACGAGCGGCGCCCGGGTCCGGGCGCCGGTCTCGAGGACCCACTCGCGGACGCCGTAGGAGTGCACGAAGTAGAACCGCTCGTCCTCGACGCCGGCGAACAGCCGGCTGCCCTCCGGCGCCGCGACGGTGTTCCAGCCCATGTGCGGGACGATCGGGGCCTGCAGGCGCTCGACGACCCCGGGCCACTCGTCGCAGCCCTCGGTCTCCACGCCGTGCTCGACCCCGCGCTCGAACAGCACCTGCATGCCGACACAGATGCCCAGCACGGGCCGCCCACCGGCCAGGCGACGCCCGATGATCCGCTCGCCCTTGATCGCGCGGAGCCCGCGCATGCAGGCGGCATAGGCGCCAACGCCTGGCACCAGCAGTCCGTCCGCGTTCAGAGCAGTGTCGAAGTCCCCTGTCAGGGTGACCGACGCCCCGGCCCGTTCGACGGCGCGAACGGCGGAGCGCAGGTTCCCCGACCCGTAGTCGAGGACGACGACGCTCTTGTTCAGAGCGCGCCCTTCGTGGACGGGACGCCGGTCTCGCGCAGGTCGATCGCGACCGCGTCGCGGAACGCCCGGGCGAACGCCTTGAACTGCGTCTCCACGATGTGGTGCGGCTCGCGGCCCGCCAGCACGCGCACGTGCAGGGCGATGTGGGCGTGGAACGCGACCGTCTCGAAGACGTGGCGGGTCAGCGAGCCGAGGTAGGCCGGGCCGTGGCCCGCTCCGCCGCCCAGCGCGACGTACTGCTGTCCTTCCGGCTCGCCGGTGTGCACGCAGTAGGGGCGGCCGGACACGTCGACGACGGCCTGGACGAGCGCCTCGTCGAGCGGCACCGTGGCGTCGCCGAACCGGCGGATGCCCTGCTTGTCACCCAGCGCCTCGCGCAGCGCCTGGCCGAGCACGATCGCCGTGTCCTCGACGGTGTGGTGGGCGTCGATGTGCACGTCGCCGGCGGTCTGGACGGTCAGGTCCACCAACGAGTGCCGGGCGAAGGAAATGAGCATGTGGTCGTAGAAGCCGACCCCGGTCGAGACGTCGTGGCGCCCGGTGCCGTCGAGGTTGACCTCGACGAGGACCTTGGACTCGCTCGTCTCGCGTTCAACCCGAGCACTGCGTGCGGTGCGTGCGCTCATGTCCTGCTCACTTCCGTCTCTGCTGTCACAACAGTGTCTCCTGTTTCGAGCACCTCTGTCAGGGCCCGTCTGAAGATCGTCATCTCGGCGCCGGTGCCGATCGAGACCCGCAGCCACCCGTCGGGGCCCACCTCGCGGATGAGCACGCCCCGGTCGAGCAGCCCCTGCCAGACGGCATGACGATCCCGGAACCGGCCGAACAACGCGAAGTTGGCATCGCTGTCGGCCACCTGCAGGCCCTGCTCGCGCAGCCAGGAGACCGTGGCGTCCCGCTCGACGCGGAGCTCGTCGACCCTCGCCAGCAGCTCGGGCGCGTGCCGCAGCGCGGCCAGCGCGACCGCCTGGGTCACCGCGGACAAGTGGTAGGGCAGCCGCACCACCCGGATCGCGTCGCAGATGGCCGGGTCGGCCGCCAGGTAGCCCAGCCGCGCGCCCGCCAGCGCGAACGCCTTGCTCATCGTCCGGGTGACGACCAGGTTGCGGTAGGTCGGCAGCTGCTCGAGAGCACTGGGGGTCCCCGCGCGCCGGAACTCGCCGTAGGCCTCGTCGACCACGACGATGCAGCCGTCACCGGCGGCCTCGCAGAGCGCCCCCACCGCTTCGGGCGGTAGTGCGGTGCCCGTCGGGTTGTTGGGCGAGGGCAGCAGCACCACGGTCGGCCTCAGCTCCTCGACCAGGCCGCGGGCCCGGTCGAGGTCGAGCGTGAAGTCGTCCTCACGGCGACCCTCGACCCACGTCGTGCTGGTGTCGCGGGCGTACTCCGGATACATCGAGTACGTCGGCGCGAAGCTCAGCGCCGTGCGCCCCGGCCCGCCGAAGGCCTGGAGCAATTGGAGCATGACCTCGTTGGAGCCGTTGGCGGCCCAGACCTGCTGCGGTGACACACCGTGGCCGAGGTAGCCGGCGAGGGCGGTGCGGAGCTCGACGAACTCACGGTCGGGGTAGCGGTTCAGGGTCGACGCCACGCCGGCCACCGCGGCCGCGATGTCGGCCACGACGTAAGGCGACGGCCCGTAGGGGTTCTCGTTGACGTTGAGCTGCACGGGCACGTCGAGCTGCGGTGCTCCGTAGGGCTCGAGTCCCGCCAGCTCGTCGCGGAGCGGCGGCCAGGCTCTGTCAATCATCAAGGTCACTCATCAGGGGGACTCGAGCCGCACGCGGACCGCGGCGCCGTGGCCGGGCAGGTTCTCTGCCTCGGCCAGCGTGACCACGTGGTCGGCGACCTCGAGCAGTGCCTCGCGGGAGTAGTCGACGACGTGCACCGACTTGGTGAACGCACGCACCGACAGGCCCGACGAGTGGCAGGCACACCCACCGGTGGGCAGGACGTGGTTGCTGCCGGCGCAGTAGTCCCCCAGTGACACGGGCGCGTGTGGGCCCACGAAGATCGCGCCGGCGTTGCGCACCCGGGCCGCGACCGCCGCCGCGTCCGCGGTGTGGATCTCGAGGTGCTCGGCGGCGTAGGCGTCGACCACGGCCACCCCCTGGTCGACGTCGTCGACGAGCACGATGCCGGACTGGTGGCCGCCCAGCGCGGTGCGGATCCGCTCGACGTGCCGGGTGGCGGACACCTGCTTGTCGAGCTCGGCCTCCACCTCGTCCGCGAGCGTCTCGGACGTCGTGACCAGGACGGCGGCGGCCAGCGGGTCGTGCTCGGCCTGGCTGAGCAGGTCGGCGGCGACGTACGCCGGGTCGGCGGTCTCGTCGGCCAGGATGGCGATCTCGGTGGGCCCGGCCTCGGAGTCGATACCGACACGGCCCTTCAGCAGCCGCTTGGCCGTGACCACCCAGATGCTGCCCGGACCGGTCACCAGGTCGACGCGCTCGCACGGGCCGACGCCGTAGGCGAACATGGCGATCGCCTGGGCGCCACCGACGGCGTAGACCTCGTGCACGCCGAGGAGCTCGCAGGCCGCGAGGATCGTCGGGTGCGGCAACCCCGCGTGGTCCTTCTGGGGCGTCGAGGACAGCGCTATCGAGCGCACGCCGGCGACCTGGGCCGGGACCACGTTCATCAGCACGCTGGAGACCAGCGGGGCGAGACCGCCGGGGACGTAGAGACCCACGCGGCCGACCGGCACCTTGCGGTGGGTCACGGTGGCACCGGGAGCGAGCTCGGTCGCGACGTCACGCTCCAGCTCGGCTTCGCAGGTCGCCCGGAGCCGCCGGACCGACTCCTCGAGACCCGCCCGGACGGCCGGGTCGAGCGCGGCCAGCGCGTCGGTGAGCGCCTCACGCGGGACGCGGATGTCGGTCTGCTGGACGCCGTCGTGCTCCGCCGACAGCTCGTAGATCGCCTCGAGGCCGCGGAGCCGGACGGCCTCGCAGATGGCGTGGACCGCAGGGATGGCCGCCTCGACGTCGAAGTCGGCGCGAGGCACGGCGTCGCGGTAGTCGACGCCCTGCGAGCCACGCAGGTCGATGCGGCGGATCATATGAGCGATTCTAGGAAGGTCCGGTGACCCGCCCCGCATCCCCGACGTCCCGTGGACTGCGGAGTACGTTGGCATCTATGAACCCACCCCACGAAAACGTGCGGGGGGCGCTGCGCGCGAAGGCACGTTTCCGCGGGGACCCCGGATGAGCACCTCGCTCCCGATGTTCCCGCTCAACGCGGTGATCTTCCCGGGAGTCCGGGTGCCGCTCAACGTCTTCGAGGACCGCTACCGGGCCCTGGTCCACCACCTGTTGCGGGTCGAGGACCCGACCCGGCGGGTCTTCGGCTCGGTCGGGATCCGGGAGGGCTACGAGGTCGGCGAGCACGGCGCCCAGTCGCTCTTCCGGGTCGGCTGCCGGGTCCAGCTCACCGAGGTCGAGTCGCACCCGGACGGCACCTTCTCGATCGAGGCGGTCGGTCTCGACCGCATCCTGCTCGAGCGGCTCGACACGACAGGCACGTTCCCGGTCGGTCACGTGGTCGACCGGCCCGAGCCGGAGGCCCCGGTCTCCGAGGACCTGCTGGAACGAGCCCGGTCGACGTTCACCGCCTACCGCGCCGCCCTGGCCGAGATCCGGGTCGACCCCTACGAGGGAGACCTGCCCCAGGATCCGTCCTACCTCTCCTGGACGCTCGCGGCCTGCGCGCCCCTGCCCCTGCACGAGCGCCAGGGCCTCCTCGAGGCCGAGGACGCCGGCGAACGGCTGCAGATGGTGACCGACCTGCTGCGCGCCGAGCTCCGGGCGATGAACGTCATCCCGTCCCTCCCGGCCACCGAGGTGGCGCGGACGCGGTGGAGCCCCAACTGAGCCACCCCGCCACACGATGACACCAGCGGTCAACGCGCTCACGACGGCGAACGTCACCTTCACACTGCACGAGTACGGGCACGACCGGACCGCCGAGTCCTACGGTCACGAGGCCGCGGAGAAGTTGGGCGTCGAGGCCGACCGGGTGTTCAAGACCCTGCTGGCGAGCCTGGACGGCAGACTGGTGGTCGGCATCGTCCCGGTCACCGCCCTGCTGGACCTGAAGGCTCTGGCCCGCGCCTTCGGGGGCAGCAGGGCCGAGATGGCCGAGGTGAAGGCTGCCGAGCGGGCGACCGGGTACGTCGCCGGCGGCATCTCCCCGTTCGGCCAGAAGCGGGCGCACCCCACCGTGGTCGACGAAACGGTGCACCTGTGGGAAACGGTCTACGTCTCCGGTGGCAGACGTGGCCTGGACGTGGAGATCGCCCCGGACGACCTCGTGGAGGTGACCGGGGCGATCGTCAGCGACATCAGTCGGTGGTGAGCCTCATCACTGAGTGCGCGACTCCGTCGTCGACGTAGCCGGAGACCCCGAACCCGGAGACCGGCTTGACGTTGTCGACGAAGTCCTGGTCGAACTCGCCCATGCTCTCCTCGATCAGGTCCTCGAGCTCGTTGATGTTGACGAAGAGCACCACCGACGCGTCGTCGACCTCACGCACGACGTCCTTGAAGACCTCGTTGTCACCGAGCCCGCCGTTGTCGAGCACCTCCTTGCGGAAGTCCTCGTTGGGACCGATCACCACGGTGTCGCCCTCGGAGTCGGTGTCAAGGACCAGCGTCTCGTCGGGCGGGAGCTGGTCGCGGAGCTTGTCCAGCACGGCCTCGATCTCCTCGGGGTCGCCGTCGACCTTCAGCGCGACCGGGACGTCGGCACCGTCGGAGGACTCGAAAACGGCCTCCGGGTCGAAGTCGGAGCCGAGAGCCAGGGCGGCCGAGTCACCGAACAGCGTCTCGATGTCGTCGGGGAGCACGAGACCGGTCTCGGTCTCGAGGTCGTCGAGCAGGCTGTCGAGGTCCTCGCCGCCACCGAGGTAGGGCGCATACATCTCCAGCAGGTCGCCGAACCAGCCCTGGCTGAAGCCGACGCCGATCGCGGCTGCGGTGTCCTCGGGCAGGCTCGAGATGGTGTCGCCGCCGGCGTCGCTGGCCAGCAGGCTGCTCCCGGCCACCTCGCCGTCGCCGGCGAACTCGAGCTCGACCGACCCGTCGTCGAAGCGGAGCACGCCGGCCATGCCCTTGAAGTCCTTCATCTTCTGCTCGAGCTCGTCGCTGATCGGGGACTGGGTGGGTCCGCTGTCACCCTCGTAGCAGTCATCGTCAGGTGATCCCGAGACGCCGTCGGGCGACGCGATGCACTCGAGGCTGGCGCCGAAAGGGAACCCGAACAGGTTCTCGGCGTTGTCGGCGAGGTAGTCGCCGAGCGCCGGGCCGGCGTACATGGTGAGGATTCCCGAGTCACCGGCCTCGCCGACCCACTTCTGGAAGTCCTCGTCGTCGGCCAGGGACCCCTTGGCGGCGTCCTCGGTGACGGACTCGGCGATCTTGTCCGTCTCGGCGATCACCGCCCAGTCGCCCTCGATCGACCAGCCACCCTCGGCGTCACCGCCCTCTGCCGTGGCGCAGTCCTGGATCGCCTTCATGCCCTTGTCGGCCGCGTCCTTGTCCTTGACCTGGAGCACGAAGACGGGGTCGGGGGTGTCGCCCCCGGAGTCCACGGCGGCGACGGCGGCGCGGTCACCCAGCCACGGCTCGACGTCGTCCTCGTAGTCGAGCCCGTCGCAGTCGAGCTCGCCCTGGATCTCGTCGAAGATCGCCTTGCGGATGTCGTCGTCGGCGTCGATGCCGACCTCGTCCTCGAAGGCCGGGAACTTGTTGAGGGTCCGCAACGCCTCGATCTTCTGGCCGCCGCTGGGGTCGAGGTCGATCGACAGGTAGGCGAGCGTGCTGTCCGGCAGCGCCTCGGCCGGCTGGGGGCCGGTGGTGATGAACGACACCGCCGCCCAGGCGCCCACCCCGATCGCGGCAAGCCCGACGACTCCGCCGGCGACCAGCAGACCCTTGCGGAGCCCACCTCCCCCGCGGGCTGCCGACGTCTCTACGGGGCGGCCGCCGCCGCTGTCGAGGTATTCCGCCGATCCCTGGGGAGTCGAGCCGGGGGGTGGCGGCGGGGGTCCGGGCGGACCCGAGGGCGGGAGGTTGGACACGGTGGGTGCTCCGATCCGAGTGTCGTTGGCGTCTTGTCGCAGCTGTGACGGCGGGAGCCTATCGGCGGGTTCCCTCGGCCACGCGCCTTCTGGTGGTCAGCAGGTAGACGGTGCTGAGCGCCGTCAGCGCGCCGACCGGGGCGCTGAGCAGCGGGGTCCAGCCGTCGAACTCCAGGTCCCCGGGGATCTCGGTCTCGTCGGCGGACTCGGCGGCGACCTTGTCGGGGTCGGGTGGGCTGAGCCGCTCCCCCACGGCGAGCACGAGGTAGGCGGCCAGGACCGAGCCGAGCACGGCCACGAGCACGCCGATGAGCTCGGCACGGTCGAGCGCGAACGCGGTGAGCGCGCCGAGTGCCAGGCCAAGGACGAGCGCGACGACGACGTACCACCCGACGCCCGCGAAGTCGTTCTGGAGCCCCTCCTCGACCGGGGTCGGCACCCATCTGCCGCCGCGGGCCACGCCCTCGGGGGGCGTCCAGAGGTAGCGCCAGGCATAGCCCCCGCCGACGCCGCCCGCGCCGTAGAGCGCGAGGAGCACGAGCGGGCGAGTCAGCCAGGAGAGGGGCCTAGTGGTCACCACCGGAAGTCCGTCGGGGGTGGCCCGTGCTCCGGGTGCGTGCATCGCAAGGCGCCGGAGCGAAGCCGTACCTGGCCGTCCAGCGAGCGACGGCAACGCCGCGAGGTGCGTGCCCGGGGTGCGGGACACACGGCGTACTTCCGGTGGTGGCCACTTGGGGTCACCCGGTCAGGCATCCGGGGCCCAGCAGCTGCTTGAGATCGGCGAACAGCGCTGGGCTGGGGGTGACCCGCAGCCGGTCGTCGAGCCGCATGACCTTGGTCGCCTCACGCGTCAAGAGTCGCAGCCGGACCTCGGTCATCCCCGGGTGGGTGCCGAGGACGTCCTTGAGCTGCTCGACGACGGGCCCGGTGCACCGGGTCGCCGGCAGGCTGATGGTCACGGGGCCCGACGCAGCGTCGGCCAGGTCGGGGGCACTGACCTCCTGACCGTGGATCTCGGGCTGGTCCTTGTCGCGGCTGAGCCGGCCCTTGACGGTGAGGATCGCGTCCTCGACCAGGAGGGTGCTGGCGAGCTGGTAGGAGCTCGGGAACAGCAGGACGTCGATCGCGCCGTCGAGGTCCTCGAGCGTGACCATGGCCCAGGCGTCGCCGCGCTTGGTGATCTTGCGCTGTACGCCGGTGACCAGCCCACAGATGGTCACCGACGAGCCGTCCGGCCGCTCCTCGTCGAGCATCAGCTGGCCGATGGTGCAGTCGGTGTTGGCGCTCAGCACGTGCTCGAGGCCGAGCAGTGGGTGGTCGGAGACGTAGAGCCCGAGCATGTCCCGCTCATGGCTCAGCAGAGTGGTCTTGTCCCACTCGTCGATCTCGGGGATGGTCACGGTGACCCCGAACCCGCCCATCTCGTCGTCGAGGCCGCCGAAGAGCGAGTCCTGACCGATCGCCTCGTTGCGCTTGATGTCGACGTACTGGTCGACGGCGGACTCGTGGATGGTCACCAGCGCCCGGCGCTTGTGCTTCATGTCGTCGAAGGCACCGGCCTTGACCAGGGACTCGATGACCCGCTTGTTGCAGACCAGGGCCGGCACCTTGTCGAGGAAGTCGGTGAAGTCGACGTAGCGGCCCTTCTCCTCCCGGGCCGCCACGATGCCATCGACGACGTTGTGCCCGACGTTGCGGATCGCGGTGAGCCCGAAGCGGATGTCGTTGCCGACCGGGGTGAAGTCGGCGGCCGACTCGTTGACGTCGGGTGCCAGCACCTGGATCTTCATCCGGCGGCACTCGTTGAGGTAGATCGCCGACTTGTCCTTGTCGTCGCGCACCGAGGTGAGCAGCGCGGCCATGTATTCGGCCGGGTAGTTGGCCTTGAGGTAGGCGGTCCAGTAGGAGACCAGGCCGTAGGACGCCGAGTGGGCCTTGTTGAAGGCGTAGTCGGCGAACGGCAGCAGCGTCTTCCAGAGCGTGTCGATCGCGTCGTCGGAGAACCCGTTGGCCCGCATCCCCTCCGAGTAGGGGATGAACTCCGCGTCGAGGATCTCCTTCTTCTTCTTGCCCATCGCCTTGCGCAGCAGGTCGGCCTGGCCGAGCGTGTAGCCGGCGACCTTGCGCACGATGGCCATCACCTGCTCCTGGTAGACCAGCAGGCCGTAGGTCTCGTCCAGGATCTCCGCGAGCGGCTCGGCCAGCTCGGGGTGGATCGCGTCGACCGGTTCGCGGCCGGTCTTGCGGCGGGCGTACTTGTTGTGCGAGTCCATCCCCATCGGGCCGGGGCGGTAGAGCGCCCCGACCGCGGAGATGTCGGCGAAGGTGTCGGGCCGCATCGAGCGGAGCAGGGCCCGCATCGGTCCGCCGTCGAGCTGGAAGACCCCAAGGGTGTCGCCACGCTGGAGCAGTGCGTAGGTCGCCTCGTCGGTGAGCTCGAGATCCTCGAGGACCACCGTCTCGCCCCGGTTGGCCTCGATGTTCTTCAGCGCGTCGTCGAGGACGGTGAGGTTGCGCAGCCCCAGGAAGTCCATCTTGATGAGGCCGAGGTTTTCGCAGGTCGGGTAGTCGAACTGGGTGATCATCGCGCCGTCGGCGGGGCGCTTGAGCAGCGGGATGATGTCGACCAGGGGCTCGCTGGACATGATCACCCCGGCCGCGTGCACGCCCCACTGACGCTTGAGGCCCTCGATGCCCATGGCGGTGTCGACGACCCGCTTGACGTCGGCGTCGTTGTCGTAGAGCGACCGGAACTCGCCGCCCTCGCCGTATCTGCCGTGCTCGGGGTTGAAGACCTCCTGGAGCGGCACGTCCTTGCCCATGACCGCGGCCGGCATCGCCTTGGTGATCCGGTCGCCCATCGCGAAGGGGTAGCCGAGGATCCGGCTGGAGTCCTTGACCGCCTGCTTGGCCTTGATGGTGCCGTAGGTGACGATCATCGCGACCCGGTCGTCGCCGTAGCGGTCGCTGACGTAGCGGATGACCTCGCCACGTCGGCGCTCGTCGAAGTCGATGTCGAAGTCGGGCATCGAGACGCGGTCGGGGTTGAGGAACCGCTCGAAGAGCAGTCCGTGGACAAGCGGGTCGAGGTCGGTGATCCGCATGGCGTAGGCGACGATCGAGCCCGCACCCGAGCCGCGGCCCGGCCCGACCCGGATGCCGTGGTCCTTGGCCCAGTTGATGAAGTCGGCGACCACCAGGAAATAGCCGGAGAAGCCCATGCTGGTGATGACGCCGACCTCGAAGTCGGCGCGCTTGCGTGCCTCGTCGGAGATGCCGTGGGGGTAGCGGGCGCGGAGTCCGGTCTCGACCTCCTTGACCAGCCAGGAGTCCTCGCTCTCGCCCTCGGGGCAGGGGAACCGCGGCATGAACTGGCCGGCCGACTCGGTGAAGCTCACGTCGCAGCGCTCGGCCACCAGCAACGTGTTGTCGCAGGCCTCCGGCAGCTCCCGCCAGATCTCGCGCATCTCCGCGGATGACTTGAGGTAGTAGCCGTCGCCGGAGAACGCGAACCGTTGCCCCGGCCCGTCACCGGCGGGGATGTCCATGGTGGAGCCGGAGTTGATGCAGAGCAGGTGCTCCTGGCTCGGCGCGTCCTCCCGCATGACGTAGTGGGAGTCGTTGGTGGCCAGCATCGGGATCTGCAGGTCCTTGGCCAGCCGGATCAGGCCGTCGCGGACCCGCGTCTCGAGCTCGAGTCCGTGGTCCATCAGCTCGAGGAAGTAGTTGTCCCTGCCGAGGATGTCCTGGAAGTCCGCGGCCGCCTTGCGCGCCGCGTCGTAGTTGCCGTGGCGCAGGTGGACCTGGACCTCGCCCGAGGGGCAGCCGGTGGTGCCGATGATCCCCTTTGCGTGCTGGGAGAGCAGCTCACGGTCCATCCGCGGCTGCTTGAAGAACCCGTCGCGCCAGGCTCCGGTGCTCAGCCGGAAGAGGTTGTGCATCCCCTCGGTCGACTCGCTGAGCAGCGTCATGTGCGTGTAGGCACCGCGCGCGCTGACGTCGTCGGGACCGCCGCCGTAGAAGTTGACGCCCTTGCGCTCGAACCGGCTGATGTTGGGCGCGAAGTAGGCCTCGATGCCGATCACCGGTTTGACCCCGGCCGCCTTCGCCTTCTTGTAGAACTCGTAGGCCCCGAAGACGTTGCCGTGGTCGGTCATCGCGACCGCCGGCTGCCCCAGCTCGGCGGCCCGCTCGGTCAGCTGGGTGAGGCGCGCGGCGCCGTCGAGCATGGAGTACTCGGTGTGCACGTGCAGGTGGACGAAGGAGTCCTTGCCGTGGGACACGTTCGAGTCGCTCCTCAGGGTCGCCGGCGGGTATGCCAATGGGACGGCGCCGTCTGTGTCGCTCAACGCCGGTGGTCCTTGGGGAAGGACCCTCAGCCTACGACGGCGCCGAGGCCGATCGTGGCAGGCACCGCCGACATCCCGCGGGTCGGGTGACGGATCTCCCGGCAGGAGCCACGCTCCTCATGCGTGACGGTGCAGGCCGTGACGTGGACCGATCGAGTGCCGACCGGAACGCGTCTTCGGACCGGCCGCCCGGCGCTCGAGGTACCGAAGCACCAACATGATCACGACGGTGGTCAGCACGCTGGACAGGAGCACCTCGTCGCGTGACAAGCCGTCGACGTTCGGCTGCAGGTCCTCCTCGGTGGCCCATCCGAACATCACCTCGCTGACGACCACACCGACGCCGAAGCACGAGACGGCCGTGATCGCGCCCGCCACCAACCGCCGTGCGACTCCCTTGCCCGTGACCAACCCGACGAACGTGCCGAACCCGAGCGACATGGCGCCGAGCAGAGCCAGCCCTTGAGGTCCCAGGTCCCAATCCATGGCGATGCCTCCCTCCTGGGTGGGTCTCCTTCCATCCTCGGAGCGTCCGCACGTCCTGCCTAGGGCGACAAGCCCTCATCGCGCGGGTAAATGGACACCTGTAGTCGTGGCCGCCCTCGGTCGCGCCGGGAAGCCACGTGCTCAGTCGTCGGCCGCGTCGAGGCTCTCAGTGATGATGGCGTGCACGATCCGGTGCAGCCGGTCGGCACCGAGCGTCGGGGCGCGGACCGCCATGGCCTCGGCGATCGCGCGCTCACGGTCCGGGTCTCGGCCGGCGGCGGGCTTGTGCGGCTGCACGGCGTGGGTGAGGGCCGCCCGACGGGCCAGCACGTCGCCCAGGTCGGCGTCCACCTCGTCGATCAGGCCGCGGTAGAACGCGAGCGGGTCGGTGCCCGGCCAGGCCATCTTGATGTCGGGCTGCTTCTCCTCGTTGCCGGAGCCGTCGGTGCGCTCGAGCTCGACAAGGCCGTGGTGGGCGTAGAAGCCGCGGGCCGGGACGTTCATCTCGAACACCCACAGGCAGAAGCCGTCGGGGCGCCGAGCCTTGACCAGGTCGAGGAGCGCGCTGCCGAGACCCTGGCCGGCGTGGCCGGGCGCGACGTAGAGGTCGTCGAGCCAGGTGCGCGTGAAGCGTGTGTACGCCGCCACCTCGCCGGCGACCTCGGCGACCCAGAGCTCGTCCAGGTCCAGGCGCTCGGTGAGCCAGGCGCGCACCTCGTGGTCGGGGTGGACCCCTGGCGGCATGGCAGCCGCGCCCCGGGACGACAGGTGGACCGCGACGATCGCCCCGACGTCCTGGGGCACCGCCGGGCGGAGCGTCAGCTCAGGCGGCACCGCGGACGACCTCGAGCGCGCGGGCCAGGTCGTCGGGGTAGGTCGACGCGTATTCGACGTAGTCCCCCGACTCGGGGTGTTCGAAGCCGAGCTTGACCGCGTGGAGCCACTGCCGGTCCAGGCCGACCCGGGCGGCGAGGGTCGGGTCGGCGCCGTAGAGGTGGTCGCCGACGCAGGGATGCTTGATCGCGGCCATGTGCACCCGGATCTGGTGGGTGCGGCCGGTCTCGAGGTGGACCTCCAGGAGCGAGGCGAACCGGTGGGCCTCCAGCGTCGAGTAGTGCGTGACGCTCGGTCGGCCGTCGGCCATGATCGCGAACTTCCAGTCGGACCTCGGGTGACGGCCGATCGGGGCGTCAACCGTGCCCTCGAGCGGGTCCGGGTGGCCTTGGACGAGCGCGTGGTAGGTCTTGTCGACGGTGCGGTCGCGGAAGGCCTGCTTGAGCACGGAGTAGGCGTGCTCGGACTTGCAGATCACCATCACCCCGGACGTGCCGACGTCCAGCCGCTGCACGATGCCCTGCCGCTCCGAGGCGCCGCTGGTGGCGATCCGGAAGCCGGCGGCCGCGAGGTGGCCGACGACTGTCGGCCCGGTCCAGCCGGGCGAGGGGTGCACGGCCACGCCGACCGGCTTGTCCAGGACGACGATCGCGGGGTCGTCGTGGATGATGCGGATCCCCTCGACGACCTCCGGCTTGACCTCGAGCGGGTTCGCCACGGCGGGGATCGTGACGTCGAGAGCGGAGCCCGGGAACACCCGGTCGCTCTTGCTGGCGGCGGCTCCGTCGACCTCGACGAGACCGCGGGCGATCAGGTCGGCCGCCTTGGTGCGGGACAGGCCGAAGAGCTGGGCGATCACGGCGTCGACCCGTTCGCCGGCCAGCGACTCGGGCACCGGGAGGCTTCGGTGGTCGCTGCCCGACAAGGCCGCGGGCGCCTCGTCGGAGACGTGGTCAGTCATCGCCGGTCCCCCCGGCCTTGACCCGCGACCCGTCGAGCCGCACGCCGCGGAAGGCCTGGACCAGGACGAGCCCGGCGGCCACGTTGATGCACATGTCGGCGACGTTGAAGATCGGCCAGTTGGGCAGCATCAGGAAGTCGATGACGTGGCCGCGGAACGGCCCGGGCTCGCGGAGCATCCGGTCGGTCAGGTTGCCGCCCACGCCGGCCAGCAGCAGCCCCATCGCCACCGCCCACGCCCGGCTGCCCAGCCGGCGGCTGAGCCAGAGCACCACGCCGACGGCGACGATGGCGACGACGGTGAGGACCTCGGTGAACGCCGTGCCGGTGCTGAACGCTGCACCGGGGTTGCGGGTGAGATGCAGCTGCAGCAGGTCGCCCACGAGCGGCTTGTCCGGTTGACCGGTCAGGTGCTCGACCGCGAGGCGCTTGGTGACCTGGTCGACGGCGTAGAGGAGCGCCGCGACGAGCGCGAACAGCGTGACGTGGGGCCGACGAGCCAGGACGGAGGGAGCCTCGGCTGAGTCAGGGCTCAGCGACGTTCCTCGCGCTGCTTGCATGTCATACAGAGTGTCGCACGGGGGAAGGCCATCAGCCGAAGCTTGCCGATCGGGTTGCCGCACGACTCGCACACGCCGTAGGTACCGTCGTCGATGCGCTGGAGGGCCCGTTCGATCTGGGCCAGCTTGTCGCGCTCGCTGTTGAGCACCGTGAGCTCGTGGTCGCGCTCGAAGCTGGTCGCCCCCATGTCGGCCTGGTCCTGGCCCGCACCGTCGCCGGAGTCGCGCATCAGCCCGCTGAGCTCGGCCTCCTGGGCGTCGAGGACCGCGACGCTGTGGGCGCGCTGCGCCTTCAGGTCGGCCAGCACCTCCTTGAGCTCGGCCTTGGTCCAGGCACCCTCCCCCTCCTTGACCACGAGCTTGCTGACCGATGCCTTGCGGCCGGTCGGCGCCTTCGCCAGCGGCGCGGCTTTCTTGGCGGGCGCGGCCTTCTTGGCGGGCGCGGCCTTCTTGGCGGGCGCGGCCTTCTTGGCGGGCGCGGCCTTCTTGGCGGGCGCGGCCTTCTTCGCGGGCGCGGCCTTCTTCGCGGGCGCGGCCTTCTTCGCGGGCGCGGCCTTCTTCGCGGGCGCGGCCTTCTTCGCGGGCGCCGCCTTCTTCGCGGGCGCCGCCTTCTTCGCGGGCGCCGCCTTCTTCGCGGGCGCCGCCTTCTTCGCGGGCGCCGCCTTCTTCGCGGGCGCCGCCTT
>NZ_BAAGYA010000004.1:0-294381 GCF_054779555.1 Nocardioides dilutus
TCGCGGGCGCCGCCTTCTTCGCGGGCGCCGCCTTCTTCGCGGGCGCCGCCTTCTTCGCGGGCGCCGCCTTCTTCGCGGGCGCCGCCTTCTTCGCGGGCGCCGCCTTCTTCGCGGGCGCCGCCTTCTTCGCGGGCGCCGCCTTCTTGGCCGGCGCCGCCTTCTTCGCGGGCGCCGCCTTCTTCGCGGGCGCCGCGGCGGCGGGCTTGGCGGATCGGCGTCCCATCACCTTGCGCGCGGCGGAGGCCGCCTTCCCGGCGACGGACTTGGTGGTGCTGCGTGCCATGGCACGGCCTTTCCTCTGGCCGGTCGACCACGACGGATGGCCGCGGTGCTGGCGGAACCGTAGCCGCTGGACTGGACCGGCTCAAACAGGCTCACCGCGAATGCCCCCCAGAACGTCGACACGCACGTCGACACGCACGAAATGGCTGCCCTCCGGACGGAGGGACAGCCATTCGGTGTGTCTCGACGACGCGGCGGGCACTCGGGCCACGCCGCAGGGGCTCAGCCCTCTTCGTCGCCGAGGATGGAGCGCAGGCGCTTGGGAGCCGGCTGGTCGTCGCCGATGACCGGCGACTCGCCCGGGCCGGAGAGGGCCTCGAGCTGCTGGGTGAAGTAGCTCTTCAGGCGCGAGCGGTACTCCCGCTCGAAGGCCCGCAGGTTCTCGACCTCGGCGTTGAGCTTGTCGCGCTCGCGCTCGAGCTCGCCGAACATCTGCTGGCGGCGCTCGGCGGTCTCGGAGTCGAGCATCTGGGCGCGGGTGCGGGCGTCGGACTCCAGGCGGTCCGCCTTGACCTTGGACTCCGAGTCGAGCCGCTCGGCCTTGGTGCGGGCCTCGCCGATGATCTTGTCTGCCTCGTCCTTGGCCTGGTCGACGAGCTCGTCGGCGTTGCGGGTCGCGATCTCGAGCAGCCGCGCGGCGGCGTTGGACGCCTCGGGGACGGTCTCGACGCGCAGTGTCTCCGGCGCGGCCGCCGCGGCCACGACGGGCTCCGGCTGGGGCTCGGGCTCGGGCTCCTTGACCGCAGGCGTCTGCTGCGTGGCCGCGGGCTCGAAGCTCGAGGCGCCGCCGGCGGTCTGTGCGGCTGACAACTTGGCGCGGAGGTCGTCGTTCTCCTTGGTCAGCCGGGCGAGCTCGGCCTCGACCTCGTCGAGGAACTGGTCGACCTCACCCATGTCGTAGCCCTCGCGGAGCCGTACTGGCGTGAAGCGCTTGTTACTCACGTCCTCAGGCGTCAGCGGCATGGTCGTTCCACCCATCGTTGTGTGCACACGGGACAACATCCTTGCATCGCGCCGAGCGTCATCGGACGACGGCAACGGTCCGTCGAACTGTAGCGCCTTGGTGGGGCTGGTGTGACAGGGCTGACCAAGAAGGCCGAGCAGATGACGTGGGCCGACAAGGGGGCCGAGCGGCTCAGCGGGCCAAGCCGGCGAGGAACTGGAGCAGGATCCAGGTCACGATCATCACGATGATGAACGAGAGATCGAGGGCGATCTGTCCGATGCGCAGGGGCGGGATCACCCGGCGCAGCGCCTTGATCGGGGGGTCGGTCGTCGAGTAGACGGCCTCCAGCCCGACCAGCAGCGGACCTGTGGGCACCCAGGAGCGCGCGAAGACCTGCACCCAGTCGACCACGAAGCGCACCCAGAGGAAGCCGAAGAACACCCAGACGACCGCGTAGAGCACGACCCAGACGGTGTTCACGAGGAGATCATCCCCCGGCCGGGCAAGGCGACGTCAGCGGGTCCTGGGGTGGGTGGTCAGCTCTGGTTGAAGAACCCACCGGTCTCGACCAGCCGGGCCTTGTCCTCGGCCGCGACAGTGACGTTGGGCGGCGACAGCAGGAAGACCTTGCTGGTGATCCGCTCGATCGTGCCCCGGGTGGCGAACACCAGGCCGGCAGCGAAGTCGACGAGGCGCTTGGCGTCGGCGTCGTCCATCTCGGAGAGGTTCATGATCACGGGGGTGCCCTCGCGGAAGTTCTCGCCCACGGTGCGCGCCTCGTTGTAGGTGCGGGGGTGCAGCGTGGTGATCCGGGACAGCTCGATGCTGGACACCGCAGGGCGGCGCCGCTCGCTGAGGTCGGAGACCGTCCCGCGGGCCTCGCGCAGCCGCGAGCGACCGGCCGGAACGGCAACAGCGTGCTCCTCGGTGCGCTCGTCACCAGACCGGTGCCCGGACGCGTAGCCGGCCCCATAGCCGTCGTCGTAGCGCTCGTCGTAGTCCTCGTCGTAGCGCCCGGTGTCCTCGAGCAGGCCGAGGTATTCACCGATCTTGCGCATCGCGCTCATGACTGCCTGCCTTCCGGGCGTGATGGAGCTCCTGGTTTTGCACGCTACTGGACCGAAGGCCTCGATCCGAGGACCGCGGAGCCGACACGCACGTGTGTCGCACCGGCCCGGACCGCGTCCTCGAGGTCACCGCTCATGCCCGCGGAGAGCCACGTCGCCGAGGGGTGTGCCGTCAGGAACGCGGCCCGGATCTCCGCGAGCCGGGCGAAGGCACGCGCAGGCTCCTCACCCAGCGGAGCGACCGCCATCAGGCCACGCAGGACCAAGTGGTCCGACGCGGCCACCAGGTCCGCCAGGGCCGGGAGATCCTGGGGCCTCGCGCCCGAGCGCTGGTCGCTCCCTGCCGGGTCGAGACCGACCTGGAGCAGCACCTCCAGGTCGCGGCCACGCTGCTCGGCCCGCCGCGCCATCGGGGCGAGCAGCTTGGCCCGGTCGACGGAGTGGACCACGTCCGCGACCTCGGCAACCGGGCCGGCCTTGTTGCTCTGCAGGTGCCCGATGAAGTGCCAGCGGACCGCGATCTCCGAGGCGAGCTCAGCGTGCTTGGCCGCCAGCTCCTGCTGCTTGTTCTCGCCGATGTCGGTGACCCCGAGCTCGGCCAGCAGCCGCACGTCCGAGGCCGGGAACGTCTTGGTCACCACCACGAGACGGACCTCGGCGGGGTCGCGCCCCGCGTCGGCGCACGCCGCGGCGATCCGCTGCTCGACCCCGGCGAGACCGGCGCGGAGCTGCTCCAGCCGGGCGCTCACGCCGGCCTCCGCAGCCGTATCAGCCCTGCCTGCCGACCCGCGTCGACCCCGTCGCGGCGGTAGGAGTAGAGGTCGGCCGACTCTCGGGTGCAGCGGGAGACATCCTCGACGGAGACTCCTCCGGCCTCGAGCTGGGCACGCACGCCGGCGCCGAGGTCGAGCGACGGCGTCCCCCACGACGTCGTGGCCCGGGCGGCGGGTACGGCGTCGGCGACCTCGTCCTGCATGGCAGCGGGCACCTCGTAGCAGGCGCCACACACGTGCGGCCCGATCCACGCGGTGATGTCCGAGCCACCCCAGGCATGCAGCCGCTCCAGGGTCCGCGGCACGACTCCCGCGAGCAGCCCCGGGCGACCGCAGTGCACCGCCGCCACCGCGCCGATGTCCACGGCGTGGAGCAGCAGCGGGACGCAGTCGGCGACGCGCACCATCAGCACGACGTCGGGCTCACGGGTGACCAGCGCGTCCCCCTGCGGCCGAGCAACGGGTGACTGCGGGTCGACCACGGTGACGTCGGCGCCGTGGACCTGCACCAGGTCGCACAGCTCGGCGGCCGGCGCGAAGTCGTCCAGCAGCAGGTGCAGGTTGCGTCGCACCGCGGTCTGCGCGTCGCCGCTCTCGAGCGCCAGGTTGAGCTCGTCGTAGGGAGACGCACTGACCCCGCCGAACCTGTCGGTGAAGCACAGGTCGGCCGGGCCGTGGCTGGTCCGGAAGGCATACATCGCCCCCCATCCTGCCGGGCAGACCAGCGGGCTACTTCAGGAAGTCCGGGATGTCCAGGTCGTCGTCGTCGAAGGCGTAGGGCCGCGGCGCCGTGGCGCTGTCCGGCGTGGCGCTGGGCCGAGGTGTCGGAGTCGTGGTCGCCCCGGCGGCGACCGGCTCCTTGGCGCCCTCGGTCCGCTTCGCCTCGCCGAGCGCCCGGGCCGCGTTGAGCGTCTCCTGCTGGGACTGTGCTGGCTGGGACTGGGCCGGCTGGTTGCGCCGCAGTCCCGCGCCCTCCTTGGCCCGCTTGGGCATGCCGCCGTCGAAGCCGGCCGCGATCACCGTGACCCGGACCTCGTCGCCCAGCGCGTCGTCGATGGTGGCACCGAAGATGATGTTGGCCTCGGGATGGACCGCCTCGGCCACCAGGGCGGCGGCCTCGTTGATCTCGAACAGACCGAGGTCCGACCCACCGGCGATGGAGAGCAGGACGCCGTGGGCACCGTCGATGCTGGCCTCGAGGAGCGGGCTCGAGACCGCCATCTCCGCCGCGGCGACCGAACGGTCCTCACCTCGCGCCGAGCCGATGCCCATCAGCGCCGAGCCGGCGTCGGCCATCACCGACTTGACGTCGGCGAAGTCGAGGTTGATCAGGCCCGGGGTGGTGATCAGGTCGGTGATGCCCGAGACACCTTGCAGCAGAACCTGGTCGGCCTGCTTGAACGCGTCGAGCACCGAGACGTTGCGGTCGCTGATCGACAGCAGCCGGTCGTTGGGGATCACGATCAGGGTGTCGACCTCCTCCCGGAGCTGGGCGATGCCCTCCTCCGCGGAGTTGGCACGGCGGCGGCCCTCGAACGCGAAGGGGCGGGTCACAACACCGATGGTCAGCGCCCCGAGCGACCGAGCGATCCGGGCCACGACGGGCGCACCGCCGGTGCCGGTGCCGCCGCCCTCACCGGCGGTCACGAACACCATGTCGGCGCCCTTGATGACCTCTTCGATCTCGTCGGCGTGGTCCTCGGCGGCCCGGGAGCCAACCTCCGGGTTGGCGCCGGCACCGAGACCTCGGGTGAGCTCCCGGCCGATGTCGAGCTTGACGTCGGCGTCGCTCATCAGCAGCGCCTGCGCGTCGGTGTTGATCGCGATGAACTCGACGCCCCGGAGGCCGACCTCGATCATCCTGTTGACCGCGTTGACACCGCCGCCGCCGATGCCGACGACCTTGATGATCGCGAGGTAGTTCTGCGCTGCTCCCACGGCCCTGGTCCTCTCCCTGCTCGATGTTTCCCCTGAGTCGACGTCCTGAGTTGACGTCCTGATCGGCGAACTGTGACCCTCAGGCTGAGGGTTATAGTTATGTCAACCTGCCGATGCCCATGACAGTAGGTACGCCGGCCGCCCGGATCGCGGCGACACGCCGCCGCGCGGCGATCGCGCTCCGGCTCAGCTGGTCGTCGGCTGGGTGGGCACGCTGACGTCGTAGACCTGGGCGTCGACCTTCTGCAGCAGGTCGATCGCGACCCGAGCCTTGGTCTCGGAGTCGTCCGCGCTCCCCCACACGACCTGGCGGCCGTCCTTGAGGAACAGGGAGATCTCGTCGACGGTCGCCACCAGGACGTAGTCCACGATCAGGGTCAGCGACTCGGGCAGCGCCGAGATGACCAGCGCCGCCTCGCGCAGTGCCTCGGCCGAGGTGCCGATATCGGTCTGCACCCGCGGCAGCCCCGATGGCGCTCGGTTGTAGTCGCGGAACACCACGCCGTCGGCGTCCATCCCGCGCAGCCGCCCGCCGATCTCCACCACCGCGATCGCGACCCGTTCCACGATCTCGATCAGCACCGTGTCCGGCCACTGCCGACTGACGTCGACCTCCTTGACGATCGCCAGAGACCGCACCCGGGTCTCGGCGCCGTCGAGGTCGACTCGGGCGAGCGGCGTGCCGTCCTCGATGAGCGCACGGGCCCGGACGTCGTCGGACGTCGAGTCGGTCTGGGCGCCGCTGACGTCGACGCGCTCGACGTCCAGCCAGGAGGAGAACCAGACCGCGTAGCCCCCGGTGCCGACCAGGGCCAGCAGGAGGACCAGCACCACGACGTAGCGCCAGGCCAGCCAGCGGCGCCGCCACTGCCGGCGCGCGAACCGGCGCCGGCTCCGGGCGGTCACCGGGTCGAGCGTCTCAGGCATCGTCGTGCCCCGCCAGGAGCGCGAGAACCCGCGGGCCGACCTGGGTGATGTCACCGGCTCCGAGGGTGAGGACCAGGTCGCCGGGCTCGGCCCGGGCGGCCAGCGCTGCGGCGACGTCGGCGAGAGCCGGGACGTAGGTGACGCGGTCGGTCGGCAGGGCGACCGCGTCGGCCACCAGGGCCCCGGTGACCTCCGGGTCGGCGTTCTCACGGGCCAGGTAGACGTCGCACACGACGACCTCGTCGGCCGCACCCAGGGCCGCGCCCATCTCCGGTCCGAGGATCCGGGTCCGAGAGGGCAGGTGTGGCTGGAAGGCGACCACCAGACGCCCCGCGCCGGCCAGCGCGCGCGCCGACTGGAGGTCTCCGGCGATCTCCGTCGGGTGGTGCGCATAGCTGTCGTAGACCCGGACGCCCGCCGCCTCTCCCTTGAGCTCCATCCGGCGACGGGTGCCGGTGTAGGACGCGATGCCAGTCCGCAGGGCGCCCGGGTCGAAGCCGAGCGCCGCCCCCGCGGCGTACGCCGCCAGGGCGTCGGCCAGGTAGTGGTCACCCGGCGACCAGAGCGCCACGCCGGACAAGGCGCCGGGGCCGACGTCGGCGACGCCCTCGCGGGTCGACACGGTGATCACCTTGAGGCCCCAGCGCGAGCCCCGCTCGGCCAGCGCCGCGGCCCCCGGGTCGTCGACACAGCAGACCAGAAAGCCGGCCGGGTCGACATGAGCGGCGAAGTCGTCGAACGCCCGCGCGTAGGCGGACTCGTCCTGCCAGTGGTCGAGGTGGTCGGCCTCGATGTTGGTCACGATGGCGGCGAAGGGGCTGTAGACGAGGAAGGCGCCATCGCTCTCGTCGGCCTCGACGACGAACAGGTCCCCACTCCCCTGGGCCGCGTTGACCCCGGTGGCGGCGAGGTCGCCACCGATCGCATAGGTCGGGTCGGCGCCGGCCGCCTGCAGGGCGACGGTGAGCAGAGAGGTGGTCGTGGTCTTGCCGTGCGTGCCTGCCACAGCCACGGCGCGGTGGCCGACCATCAGCGAGGCGAGCGCGGCCGAGCGCGGCAGGATGCGCAGGGACCGGAGACCGGCCTCGACGAACTCGGGGTTGTCAGCGGGGATCGCCGTCGACACGACCAAGGTGTCCCCGGGTCCGAGGTCGCCGAGGTGGCCGGCGTCGTGACCGACGTGGACGACGGCCCCGGCCTCGCGCAGGGCGTCCAGGGTCGGTGAGTCGTGACCGTCGCTGCCACTCACCGGCACCCCGCGTGCGAGCAGCAGCCGAGCGATGCCGGAGAGACCGGCACCGCCGATGCCGACGAGGTGGACGCGCCCGAGGTGGTCCGAGAGCGGGATCTCGGCGGGCACCTCGAGCTTCATGCGCCGGCCTCGAGGATCATCCGCGCCAGCTTGTCGTCCGCGTCGCGCGGGATCAGCCCCGAGGCGGCTGCGCCCATCGTGGCGAGCCGGGCCCGGTCGGTGGCGAGTGCCGGCACGTTGTCGATGACCCACTGAGGGGTGAACGCCTCGTCGGAGACCAGCACCGCTCCCCCGGCCTCGACGACCGGCCGGGCGTTGAGCTCCTGCTCCCCGTTGCCGATCGGGAGCGGCACGAAGACGGCGGGCACGCCGACCGCGGCGGCCTCGGTGACGCTGCTGGCGCCCGCCCGGCAGATCATCAGGTCGGCCGCCGCGAGCGCATAGTCCATCCGGTCGACGTAGGGCTCGACGACGTAGGGCACCGACGTCGGCAACGGAGTGGCGGTGCCTTGGGGGCCCACCACGTGCAGGACCTGGACGCCGGCGGCGGCGAGCGACTCGGCGGCGGCGGCCACGGACTCGTTGAGACGGCGCGCGCCCTGGGACCCGCCGGTGACGACCAGTGTCGGCCGGTCGGGCTCGAGGCCGAAGAACTCCCGCGCCTCGGCGCGCGTCGCCTCGCGGTCCAGCAGAGAGATCATCCGGCGGATCGGCAGGCCGACGTACTCCGCCCTCGGCAGCCTGGTGGCGGGGAAGCTCACCGCGACCCGGCGGGCGAACCGGGCGCCGAGCCTGTTGCCGAGTCCGGGCAGCGCGTTCTGCTCGTGGACGACGATCGGCAGGCGCGCCCTCCGGGCCGCGAGGTAGGCGGGCACGGACACGTAGCCGCCGTAGCCGACGACCACGTCCGGGCGCACCCGGTCGAGAACGGCCCGGGTCTCTCGCACCGCATGTCGCAGTCGGGCGGGCACCTTGACGAGGTCGCCGCCCACCCTGCGCGGCAGCGGCACCGGCGGCACCAGCTCGAGTGGGTAGCCGGCCTCCGGGACGACCCGGTTCTCGAGTCCCTTCGGAGTGCCGAGGCAGGTGATCTCGCACGCCGGCTCGAGCCGGCGCAGCGCGTCGGCGGTCGCGAGCAGCGGCGAGGTGTGGCCGGCGGTGCCGCCGCCGGCGAGGAGGATGCGCACAGTGCTCCAGAGCCTAGAGAGGGAGCACGCGGTCAGGCTCCGCGACTCGGGAACCGGCCCGCGGACAGACCCGCCGACCTCTGCTGCTTGCGCTGCGCCAGCGCGCGCGCCGCCTCCGGGTCACGGCGTGCGAACCCCACCAGCAGGCCGAGCGCGACCAGTGACGGGAGCAGCGCCGAGCCGCCGTAGGACACCAGGGGCAGCGGGATGCCGATGACCGGGAGCAGGGCCAGAACCATGCCGACGTTGATGATCATCTGCCCGAGCAGCCACACGACCACCCCGAAGGTCGCGTAGCGCACGAACGGGTCAGGGGTACGCCGGGCGACCCGGACCGCGGCGTAGGCGATGGTCAGGAACAGGCTGATCATGAGCAGGGTGCCGGCCAGGCCGAGCTCCTCCCCGAGCACCGCGAAGATGAAGTCGGTGTGCGCCTCGGGCAGGTCTCCCCACTTCTGCTGGCTCGCGCCGATGCCCTCGCCGAGCAGCCCCCCCGAGGACATCGCATAGAGACCGTGCACGGGCTGCCAGCCGGCCCCGTGGTAGTCCTTGAACGGATCCACGAACGTCGTGATGCGGGTGAGCCGCTCGGGGCTGATGCTCGCCATCGCCAGCGCCCCGACCCCGAGGATCGAGAAGCAGAGGACGAACAGCCGCATCGGGGCGCCGACGACCCAGAGCATGCCGAGCAGGATGGCCACGAGCACCAGGGCGGTGCCGAGGTCCTCGCCGACCACCACGAGACCGATCGCGATGAGCAGTCCCGGCACGACCGGCACCATCACCGCGTGCAGGCTGTCGAGGCGCCGGTCCTTGTTGGCATAGACGTGCGCCGCCCAGACGACAAGTCCTAGCTTGGCCAGCTCTGAGGGCTGGATCTGCGCCGGCCCGATCGCGAGCCAGTTCTGGTTGCCGTTGACGGTCACGCCGATGAACGCCGTCAGCACGAGCAGCGCGAGCGAGACGAGGTAGGCGGGGTAGGCCAGCCGCCGGATCCAGGCCATCGACATCCGGCTGGCGGCGTAGGCGCAGGGAAGCCCGATCAGCACCCAGACCAGCTGCCGGCGTACGACCGCGTAGCTGTCGCCGTCGTGGACCCGGTAGGAGTAGACGCTCGAGGCGCTCAGCACCATGATCAGGCCGATGGTCAGCAGCAGGGCGGAGGCGGCCAGCAGCAGGTAGTAGGCCGTGAGCGGCCGGTCGAGTGCCTCGCGCAGCGCGGCGAACCACCCGCGACCCAGCCGATGACCCAGCCGATGACCCAGCCGATGACCCAGCCGATGACCCAGCCGATGACCCAGCCGGCGGCCAAGCCAACCCCGGGGCCTGCGAAGGGGTGGTGAAGCGGTGTCGACCGGCGGGGGTGCGACCAGCGTCATCGCCGCTCCTTCCGCTACCCCGTCCCGGTCTGCTCCTGCACCGCCGCGGCGAACGCGTCACCGCGGGCGGCGTAGTCGGTGAACATGTCCATCGAGGCGCATCCGGGAGCCAGGAGCACCGTGTCCCCGGGCCGAGCCAGCTCGGCCGCGGCTCGCACGACGCGCCGCATGGCGCTGAGCCCTCGATCCCGTCCGTCACCCTGATGGTCAACTTCACCAACAGTCACAGCAGTCTCGCCGTCCCCCACGTCGATGACACGGACATCCGGCGCGTGTCGCGCGAGCGCCTCCGCGATGACGTCGCGGTCGCGGCCGAGCAGGACGACGCCGTGCAGGCGACTCCGCACCGCACGGACCAGGTCATCGAAGCTCGCCCCCTTCGCCAGCCCACCGGCCACCCAGACGACCGGGTCGTAGGCCAGCAGCGAGGACCTGGCGGCGTGCGGGTTGGTGGCCTTGGAGTCGTCGACCCAGGTGACGCCGTCGCGCTCGGCGACCACCGCGATCCGGTGTCCGTCCGGGCGGAACGCGCGAAGACCGTCACGCACCGCGGCCTGGCTGACGCCGTGCGCCCGCGCCAGTGCGGCTGCGGCCAGCGCGTTCTGGACGGTGTGGGGTGCCGGCGGCCGACCGTCGACATCCGCGAGGTCGGCGAGGTTGCACAGCTCTGCGGCACTGGAGGCTCGCTGCTCCACGAAGGCGCGGTCGGCCAGGATGTCCTCGACCACGCCCAGCATGCCGATGCTCGGGAGTCCCAGGGTGAAGCCGATGGCCCGGGCGCCCTCGACGACGTCGGCCTCCCGGACCAGCTGCTCGGTGAGGGGGTCCTCGACGTTGTAGACGCACGCTCGCTGCACGCGCTCGTAGGCGCGGCCCTTGTCCTCGGCGTAGTCCTCCATGGAGGAGTACCAGTCCAGGTGGTCCTCGGCCACGTTGAGGACCGCCGCCGCCTCGGCGCTCATGGAGTCGGTGTAGTGCAGCTGGAACGACGAGAGCTCGACGGCGAGGACGTCGTAGGGCAGCGGGTCCATCACCGCCTCGACGATCGGCAGCCCCACGTTGCCCACCGCCTGGCTGCGCAGGCCGTCGGCGCGCAGGATCGCGTCGAGCATCTGCGTGGTGGTGGTCTTGCCGTTGGTGCCGGTCACGACCAGCCAGGGGGTCTCGTGGTTCGGGTCGCGCAGCCGCCAGGCGAGCTCGACCTCGCCCCACACCGGGACGCCACGCGCCCGGGCCTGGGCGAGCAGCGGCGCGCTCGGCCTCCAGCCCGGGGAGGTGACGACCAGGTCGACGTCGTCGGGGAGCGTGGCGGTGGCGCCGGGCTCAAGGCGCACGGTCGCGCCGAGCACCTCGAGCAGCTCGGCCTTCTCAACCTTCTGGTGTCCCTCCGCGGACTCGTCGAGGGCGGTGACGGCCGCCCCCAGATGGGTGAGGTTGTCGGCGGCCGCGAAGCCGGAGACGCCGAACCCGGCGACGACCGCGCGGACGCCGTCCCAGGAGTCGTGACGGCCGAGGTGGTCCGGACTCACCGCCTGATGGGGTCCCCGCGGAGACTTGCACTCCGCGCGTAGCGCTCCTTCGCGCGCTTTTGTGGGGAAATCACAGCCTGGCGACCCACTCGGCGTAGAAGACACCGAGACCGGTGGCGACGAAGAGGCCGGTGATGATCCAGAAGCGGATCACGACGGTGACCTCGGCCCAGCCGAGGTTCTCGAAGTGGTGCTGCAGGGGCGCGATCCGGAAGACCCGATGGCCGGCCTGGACCCGGAACACGGTCCGGAAGAGGCCACTGGCCCGGCTCGCCTTGAAGACCCCCACCTGCACGATGACCGACATCGTGATGAGGACGAAGAGGCCGCCCAGCACGAGCAGCAGGAGCTCGGTGCGCGTGAGGATCGCGAACCCGGCCATGGCGCCACCGAGCGCGAGCGACCCCGTGTCCCCCATGAAGATGGCGGCCGGCGAGGCGTTCCACCACAGGAAGCCGAAGCAGGCGCCGGTGATGGCGGCCGCGATCACCGCCAGGTCGAGCGGGTCGCGGACGTTGTAGCAGAGCGGGCCGGGGTGCTCCTGGCAGAACTGGTTGTTCTGCCAGATGTTCACCAACGTGTAGGCGCCGAAGACCATCACGCACGCGCCGGTGGCGAGACCGTCGAGACCGTCGGCGAGGTTCACCGCGTTGCTCGTCCCGGTCACGATGACCAGGATCAGCACGATCGCCAGGACCATCGGGAGGCTGAGCCACTCGATCTCGCGGAGGAACGAGACCTTCGTCGAGGCCGGGGTCCGCCCCCGGTCGTCCTCCAGCCAAGGTGAGAGCGCCAGCGCGCCGAAGGTCAGCGCCACCACGCCCTGGCCGATGAGCTTGGCCTTGCTGCGCAGACCGAGGCTGCGCCGCTTGGCCACCTTGATGAAGTCGTCGAGGAAGCCCACGGCGCCCAGCCCGACGAAGAGGAAGAGCAGCAACAGCACCGAGGCCGAAGGTGCGTTCCAGGTGATCGCCTTCGCGGCCACGTACCCGATAAGCGCGGCCAGGATGATGACGAGTCCGCCCATGGTGGGCGTTCCCCGCTTGGTGTGGTGGGTCATCGGGCCGTCGTCGCGGATCTCCTGGCCGTAGCCGAGACGGGTGAACTGCCGGATCGCGAACCGGGTGCCGAGGAGGGAGATGAGCAGCGCGATGCCTCCGCCCAGCAGCACTGCCCTCATGCGGTCATGATCGCGTACGTCGTCGGGCGGTCGTTCACGCCATGCCGGGCAGGGCCCTGAGTGCGGCCCGGGCCACATCGCGGTCGTCGAACGGATGGACGGTGCCTTGCACCTCCTGGCCGGCCTCGTGTCCCTTGCCGGCGATCACCACGATGTCGCCTCGCTTCGCGAGCCGGACGGCCATGCCGATCGCCTCGCCGCGGTCGCCGACCTCCATGACCCGCCTGCCGCGCACCGCCTTGGCGCCGAGCAGCACGGCGTGGCGGATCCGGGCCGGGTCCTCGCTGCGCGGATTGTCGTCGGTCACGATCAGCACGTCCGCGAGCCCGGCCGCGATCCGGCCCATGATCTGGCGCTTGCCCGGGTCGCGGTCGCCCCCGGCGCCGATCACCACGATCAGCTCGCCCTCGGTCAGCGGACGCAGCGTGCGCAGGACTGCCTCGACGGCGTCCGGCTTGTGGGCGTAGTCGACGATCACGGTGAAGTCCTGGCCCTCCTCGATCCGCTCGAACCGGCCCGCCACCCCGTCCGAGGCGGCGATGCCGGCCGCCACGGCCTCGAGGTCGAGCCCGGCGTCGGCGCAGGCGGCCAGCGCGGCCAACGTGTTGGCGACGTTGACCTGGCCGGGCAGGGGGCTCGCGGCTGGCACCAGGGCCCCGCCGAGCGGGCCGTGCACCACGAACTCCGAGCGTGAGGGTCCGAGCCGTAGATCGGACACGGTCCAGTCCGCGGCGCCGCCTTGGGTCGAGAACGTCTCGACAGGGAGCTCGGTCTCCTGGGCCAGCCGGCGCCCGTGGGCGTCGTCGATGTTGATCAGCGCCCGCCGCGCCCGGGCGGGGGTGAACAGCGAGGCCTTGGCGAGGTAGTAGTCCTCGAGCGTCTCGTGGAAGTCGAGGTGGTCCCGTCCCAGGTTGAGGAACACCGCGACGTCGAACACGATCCCGTCGACCCGACCGAGCATCAGCCCTTGGCTGGACACCTCCATGGCGCAGGCGACGACCCGCTGCTCGCGCATCACCGCGAACAAGCCGTGCAGGTCCGGCGCCTCAGGCGTGGTGAGCGAGGTGGCGACGTCGTGTCCGGCGATCCTCGTGCCCACCGTGCCGACCGCGGCGGCGGTGATTCCCGCCTTCTGCATGCCGCTCTCGGCCAGCCGGGTCGTGGTGGTCTTGCCCTGCGTCCCGGTGACGCCGATCATCCGCATCTCCTGGGCCGGCTCACCGTAGATCCACGCGGCGAGCCCGCCGAGGAGACGGCGCGGCTGCTCCACCACGACGACCGGCACCCCGGCCGGCAGCTGGGCGGCACCGACCGGGTCGGTCAGCACCGCGACGGCCCCGGCGGCCAGCGCGTCCCTGGCGAACTCGACACCATGGGTGAAGGCACCCGGCAGCGCGGCGTACAGGTCGCCGGGCCACACGCGCTTGGAGCTCAGCGTCAGGCCGGTGACGAGGATGGTGGGATCGCCGTCCCCGCGAGTCGTGGCGTCGTGCGCCGCCAACCAGGCCACGATGCGGCTCAGCGGGGTGAGCGGCGGACGTTTCGGGCGCACCGACAGCTCGTCGTCATGCCCCTCGCCCCTCACCGGAGCAGGCTATCTGGGCTCGTGGGGGCCGCCGCCGCCGGCCGTTCCGGCAGTCACCAGGTGACCGGCAGGACAGTGCCTTTGCGGCCCGACGAGGCCACGCCGTACCTGTGGAGCGTGAACCCCATCAGCTGGGAGAAGACCGGTCCCGCGACCGAGCCGCCACCGCCGCCGTTGCGCGGGTTGTGGATGGCGACGTAGATCGTGAAGCGCGGGTCGTCCGCGGGAGCGAAACCCCCGAAGGAGACGGTGAAGGTGCCGTCGTAGCAGCCGCACTCGGGCCCCACTCGCTGGGCGGTGCCGGTCTTGCCGGCGACCCGGTAGCCGGGCACCTGGGCCCGCGGGGCGACGCCGTCCTCGGGGTCGACGACCCGCTCCATCATCAGCGTGGTCTGTCGGGCGGCATGCGAGCTGACCACCCGTCGGGTGGTGGCCACGTCGGTGCCCACCTCCACACCGTCGTCGCGCACCGCCGTGCCCTTGATCAGGCTGGGCGAGACCCGCACCCCGTCGTTGGCGATGGTGTTGACCGCGGCGGCCATCTGGATGGGCGTCACGGCCAGGGACTGGCCGAAGGCGATCCGGTCCTCGGCCTGCTCGGTCCACAGCGACGGGTCGGGCAGGATGCCTGGCGACTCGGCCTCGAGACCGACTCCGGTGCGCTGGCCGAGCCCGAAGGCCTCGAGGTAGGCGCGCAGCTCGCCGGGCTTGAACCTGTCGGCGGCCAGCACGGTGCCGACGTTGGACGACTTGGCCAGGATGCCGGCGAGCGTGAGCCGGATCTTGCCGTGCTCGAAGTAGTCGTGGATGACCCGGTCCTGGCGGGCCAGAGTGCCCGGCACGGTGAACTTCGTGCGTGCCGTCATCCGACCCGCGTCGATGAGTGAGGAGAGGGTGAGCACCTTCTCGACCGAGCCGGGTTCGTAGGCCAGGTTGATCGACCGGGCGCCGCGATCATCGGTCGGGTAGTCGGCCGGGGAGGCCGCGTCGAACGTCGGGTAGTCGGCATCGGCCAGCACCTCGCCGGTGCGCGAGTCCAGGATCACCGCGACCCCCGTGTCGCCGCGGGCCTTGCGCACCGCGTCCCGGAGCACGCGCTGGGCGAACCACTGCAGGTCCCGGTCGATCGTCGTGGTGAGGTCGGCCCCGTCGACGGCCTCCTCGACCTCGTTGGTGCCGAGCGGGATGCGGTTGCCGGCCCCGACCTCGTAGCGCGCCGACCCGTCCTTGCCCGACAGGTGCTTGTCGAAGACCTGCTCCAGGCCGCCGAACGCCTCGTCGGTGCCCATGAAGCCGATGAGGTTGGCCGCCACGTCGTGCGCCGGGTAGGTGCGCACCGGGTCCCGTTCGGTCCACAGACCCTCGATGCCCCGGGCGTCGGCCTCGGTGAGCACATCGTCGGCCAGTGTCGACGGCACGCGGCGAGCGATGTATTCGAAGCGGCTGCCGCGGTCACGCAGCCGGGCCAGGGTGTCGATGTAGTCGACGGAGAGCCGCTCGGCGAGGAACCTGGCGATCGCAGGGGCGTCCTCGGCGGTCTGGGCGGGGTCGGCGACGACCATCAGCCCGTCGACGGAGTCTGCGAGCGGCTCACCGTTGCGGTCCAGGATGTCCCCGCGCTCGGCGGGCAGCACGACCTCCTGAGTGCCCTCGGCGGCCGCCATCGCGGCGTAGGAGCCGGGGTCGACCCCCTGGAGCTGCACCAGCCGAGCCCCGAACACCGACAGCACCATGGCGATCAGGACGAACCCGACCCGCAGGCGCGACTGCGGGACCCCCCGGGTGCTCCGGCGTCGCGGCACTGTCGTTCCTCGTCTCGGGTGCGTCGTAGGTGGATGGGACTGTCATCGTCGCCGTCGTCGGCGCCGATCGAGGTCAGCCTCGGCCCGTGTCGCGAGCCTGGTGGTTGTCGTTCAGGTTCTGGTTCTGGTTCTGGCCGTGGTTCGGGTTCTTGTCACGCGCCGGCCTGGAGTCGGCAGCGGCCGGGACCGTCACGATCTGGGGCGGCGGGTCGATGACGGCGGGCTTGGGGGGCGCAGGAGACAGCGGGTTCGGGGTGTTGCCTCTGGCGGCCGGCGTACAGGTGCTGCCCTCCTGCGCCTGGCCGCCGAGCCTGAGGGTGCACGCGTCCAGGGGCGCGACCATGCCGGCCTGGGCGGCGAGGAGCGCGACATGTTGCGGGTCGCGCAGCGCCTGGAGCTCGCTCTGCAGGGTCTGTTCCCGGGCGCTGAGATTGGCGGCCCGCTCCTCGAGCGTGGTCGCCGCGAAGGAGGCCTGCTGCATCTGGGTGTTGAAGCACAGCAGCCCGACGATGCCACCGAGCAGCACCACGCTGACCAGGGTCACGAACGGCATGCGCGGCGCCCGCACCCGGCGGTGCGGCACGACGGTGAGGCGGGCGCGCTCGACGGCGGCCTCGAAGGGGGCTCTGGCCCGGCTGACGGCCGACACGGCGGCGGCGGTGGTGTTCATGCAGCTGCTCCCGGGGAAGAAGGGCCGATGCGTTCGACGGCGCGGAGCCGCACGGAGGCGGCCCGTGGGTTCTGCTGGATCTCCGTCTCGTCGGCCCGCTCGGCTCCGCGGGTCACCAGGCGCAGCGCGGGGGCACTGCCCTCGGGCACGAACGGCAGATCCACCGGGACGGTCGAGCGGGTGGCCTCGGCGAAGGCCCGTTTGACCAGGCGGTCCTCGAGCGAGTGGTAGGACTCGACGACCACCCGGCCCCCGACCGCGATCGCGTCGATGGCCGCGGGGATCGCCCGGCGCAGCACCGCGAGCTCGTCGTTGACCTCCATCCGGAGTGCCTGGAACGTGCGCTTGGCAGGGTGGCCCCCGGTGCGGCGGGCCGGTGCAGGGATCTCGGCGTAGAGCAGCTCGACGAGCCGGGCCGAGGTCGTGAACGGCGCCTGCTCCCGCTGGCGCACGACGGCGGCGGCGATCTTGCGCGCGAACCGCTCCTCCCCGTAGTCCCGCAGGACTCGGGTCAGTTCGGCGACCGAGTAGGTGTTGAGAACGTCGGCCGCGGTGGGCCCGGTCGTCCCGTCCATCCGCATGTCCAGCGGGGCGTCCTCCGCGTAGGCGAACCCACGCTCGCGGACGTCGAGCTGCATCGAGGAGACCCCGAGGTCGAAGAACACGGCGTCGACCGCCGCGAGGCCGAGGTCGCCGAGCACGTCCGGCAGTTCGTCGTACACGGCGTGCACGCCGGTGAAGCGCTCGCCGAAGGGCTCCAGCCGGGTGCGGGCCAGCTCGAGGGCGGCGGGGTCACGGTCGATGCCGACGACCCTGGCCAGCCCGCAGCGCGTGAGGACCGCCTCGGTGTGTCCGCCGAGGCCCAGCGTGGCGTCGACCAGCACCGATCCGGGCTGCTGCAGGCACGGGGACAACAGCGCGACGACCCGGTCGAGCAGGACCGGGACGTGGCGGGGGTTGTCCACGGTCAGCCCAGTGGGAGGTGGGTCAGGACCAGCAGGGCCGCGGCCAGACAGACCGAGGTGACGGCCGAGAAGGCCATCACGGCCACCGCCTCTCGGGCCTGGTGCCGCACCCGGCGCGGCGCGGGATGGATGGTGCTCATGGTTTCGACCCTTCGGATGAGCGGTGTGGGGAAGAGGGTGGGGCTCGTAGGGCCAGGTCTCAGGCCGCTCCGCCTGGCCGTGTCCTCTGGAACCGGGGAAGTTGCCCCAGATGACGCGGCCGCCCCCGCAGTGGGAGTGGGGAGCGGGCCGAGACCTCGTCCTACGAGCCCCTATGCAGTTGTGGTCGGTGCTGCGGCTTGTGCTGGGGGTCGGGTCAGTCGGTGACGCGTTCCTCGTCGAGCTCGGCGAACTTCTCCTGGGCGGAGGCGGAGTACTCGCGCCAGCGGGTCGGCTCCCAGATCTCCACGCGGTCCATCGCGCCGATCACCACGACGTCGCGGGTGAGGGCGGCGTACTCGCGCAGCGAGGGCGTCAGTGAGATCCGGCCCTGCTTGTCGGGGACACCCTGCTCGGCGCTGGCGAACAGCATGCGGGCGTAGTCGCGGCCGGTCTTCGAGGTCATGCCCCGGGACTTCGCGCGCTGGGCCTCGGCCATGAAGTCGGACTCGGGCCACACGTCCAGGCACTTCTCCTGTCCCTGCGTCACCACGAGCCCCTCCGCCAGCTGTTCCCTGAACTTCGCCGGAAGGATCAGCCGCCCCTTGTCGTCGAGCTTCGGCGTGTAGGTGCCCATGAAGAACATCGGGCGCCTCCACTCGCTGTGCCGTTTCGTTGCCGCTCGGCCCCTCCACTTTCCTCCACATTACTCCACTTCCCTCCCCCGTCAACCACATTCACCCATTCGCAACTGCGAGTCGCTCCCCGATCGCCTCGCGCTTCCCAACCTCTGGGCCGGGTTGCGCAGCGGTCACGATCTGCGCCGCCGGGGTGCCGCGGTTGAGGTCAACGCCTACGGTGTTCAGCGAAGGGTTCGGCGAAGGGTGACGGGACGCACAGGCGTCGCCGCGGCGAGAGGGGTACGCGAGTGGCTGAGCCGGCTGTCGAGTCGACGGAGGGCCCACCAGCGGGTGGCGCACACCGAGGTGGCGCCGACCTGGAGACGCTCGCCCGCGTGGTCGGGCGCGTGCGTGCCAACATCGAGAAGGTCATCGAGGGCAAGGCCGACGTCGTCCAGTCGACCCTGGCCGTCCTGCTCGCCGAGGGTCACCTGCTGATCGAGGACGTTCCCGGCGTCGGCAAGACGATGCTCAGCAAGTCGCTGGCCCGAAGCATCGACTGCTCGGTGCGACGCATCCAGTTCACGCCGGACCTGCTGCCGTCCGACGTCACCGGCGTCTCGATCTTCAACCAGAACACCCGGGAGTTCGAGTTCCGACCGGGCGGCGTGTTCGCCAACATCGTCGTGGGTGACGAGATCAACCGTGCCTCGCCCAAGACGCAGTCGGCGCTGCTGGAGTGCATGGAGGAGCGCCAGGTCACCGTGGACAACACGACCTACGAGCTCGACCTGCCGTTCATGGTGATCGCGACCCAGAACCCGATCGAGATGGAAGGCACCTACGCCCTCCCGGAGGCGCAGCGCGACCGCTTCATGGCGCGGGTGTCGGTCGGCTACCCCGTGGAGGCGGCCGAGATCGCGATGCTCGGCTCGCACACCCACAGCAACCCGCTCGACGACCTCGAACCGGTCACCGACGCCGCCGAGATCGCCAAGCTGATCGGCATCGTCCGGCAGGTGCACGTGGCCGACGCCGTGCAGCGCTACGCCGTCGCGCTGACGTCGGCGACCCGGCGCACCGAGGACCTCACGCTGGGCGCCTCGCCCCGCGCCACTCTCCACCTCGTCCGCGCGGCCAAGGCGATGGCGGCCATCAAGGGCCGCGACTACGTTCTGCCCGACGACGTCCACGAGCTCGCGCAGACGGTGCTCGCCCACCGCCTCTTGCCCAGCGTCGAGGCCTCGATGAGCGGACGCTCCACGTCAGCGGTGCTGGAGGGGATCGTCGCCTCCGTGCCGGTCCCGACCGCCACCTGAGACTGGCAGCCATGCGCGAGGCGTTGCGTGGCCTGACCCTCCGGGGTCGGTCGTTCGTGGCCGCAGGCGCCACCGCCATCGTGTGCGGGGTGCTGATGGGCGAGACCTCGCTGGGCCGGGTCGGCGTCCTCGTCCTCGCCCTGCCGCTGGTCAACGCCCTCTTCATCGGCCGCAGTCGCTACCGCCTCGCCCTGGTCCGCACGGTCACACCGCAGCTGGTCTCGGCGGGCCAGCCGGCCCGAGTGCAGCTCTCGCTCACCAACGAGGGCCGCACCCCGAGCGGCGTCCTTTTGCTCGAGGACCACCTGCCCTACGTCCTCGGGACCCGTCCGCGCTTCGTGCTCGAGGGGATAGGTCACGGTTGGCGCAGGCACGTGTCCTACCAGGTGCGCTCGGACGTCCGGGGCAAGTTCGACATCGGCCCGATGACGGTGCGCGTGGTCGACCCGTTCGGCCTGATCGAGCTGGCCCGGGCCTTCCAGACCACGGTGCCGCTGACGGTGACGCCGCGCACCGTGCCGCTGTCCTCCATCCCGCTCGGCGGTGCCTGGACCGGGTCGGGCGACAACCGGCCCCGCGCCTTCGCGACCGGAAGCGCCGAGGACGTCACGGTCCGGGAGTACCGCCAGGGCGACGACCTCCGCCGGGTGCACTGGCGCAGCTCGGCCCGGATGGGTGAGCTGATGGTGCGCCGGGAGGAGCAGCCCTGGCAGTCGCGGGCCACGCTGTTCCTGGACAACCGGATGCGATCGCACCGCGGGCAGGGCATCGCCTCCTCGCTCGAGGCCGCCGTGTCCGTCGCCGCGTCCATCGCCGTGCACCTGACCCACCGTGGCTTCGCCGTCCGGTTGGTGACCGCGTCCGGCGAGGACCCCTCGAGCGCCTGGCACCTGCGCGAGTCCGACCTCAACACCGCTCCCCTCCTCGAGGCGCTGGCCGTGCTGGCACCCACCCAGGCTCCCAAGCTCGAGACCGGGTGGCTCACCGAGCACGGAGGCGGCGGACTGGTCGTCGCCGTTGTCGGTGGCATGGAGCCCACCGACACGCCGGTCCTGCGCCGGATGCACGCACACGCCGGCTCGGCCCTGGCGGTCGCCCTCGACGTGGACGCGTGGGTCTCGGGGGGCGGTACCGGCGGAGCAGCGGGACTGCTGACCCAGCAGGGGTGGCGCGCGGTCCCGCTCGGTCCGCGCGACCGCCTGGAGAGCGCGTGGGACGAGCTGGGCCGCGGGTCGACGCAGAGCGCCCGCTCGCGCGCCGGCGCGGCCCCGGTGGGAACCGGGGTGGGTCAGGTGACCACATGGTGATGCCCCGATCGCGCGCGAGCCTGGTCTCCCTTGCCACGCTCTCGACCCTCAGCGTGGCCACCACGTGGGTCGCCATGCTCTCCTGGCGCGGATTCGTGGAGCACTCGAGCCGGTTCCTCGGCCCGTTGCTCCTGCTCGGGGCCGTCCTGGTCGCCTCCGGCACCCTGGCCCGTTGGTGGCGCTCACCCGCCGCAGTCGTCGTGCTGGCGCAGACACTGGCCACGGCGGTGGCGGCCTCGCTGATGCTCACCGGGTCACCGCTGCCAGTGGGCGCGGCGTGGACGCGGTTGACCGACAAGTTCGAGGCGGCCGTCGACAGCGCCAACCAGTTCGCCTCCCCCGTGCCCGCCGACGTCCCGCCCGTCGACCCGATCCTCGTCGTGGGCGGGCTGGGCTGCATGCTGCTGGTGGACTTCCTCGCGTGCACGCTGCGCCGGGTCCCGCTCGCCGGGGTGCCACTGCTCACCATCTTCAGCGTGCCGCTGAGCATGCTCGGGTCAGGCCCGTCCTGGTACGTCTTCGCCCCCACCGCGGCCGGCTTCATCGCGATGCTGTTCGTGCACGAGGACGAGCAGGTCTCCCGGTGGGGCCGGTCGCTCCTCCGTGACCAGGGCGGTGTCGACGCGGATGCGTTCGGGGTGCGCACGGGCTCGGTGCGGAGAACCGCCGGTGTGATCGGTGGTGTCGTCACGACGCTCGCCATCGTGGTCCCGGCGGCCATCCCAACTCTGCAGCTCCAGGTCTTCGACTTCGGACCCGGGTCGGGCGGCAGCGGGGACATCGACATCAACAACCCCATGGTCGACCTGCGTCGCGACCTGATCAGGGGAGCCGACAAGGACCTCCTGCGAGTCGTCACCGACGATCCAGACCCGTCCTACCTCCGGATCGCCGTGCTCAACAGGTTCTCCTCCGAAGCATGGAGCTCCGGCGACCGGGACGTGCCGAGCAGCAACCAGGCCAGCGGACAGATGCCCTCGCTCGAGGGCGTGGACCCGTCGGTCACCCGGCAGGAGTTCGACTACGCGATCAGCGCCACCGACGACTTCTCCTCGACATGGCTCCCGACGCAGAGCTTGATCAGCCGCATCGAGGCACCCGGCGACTGGCGCTACGACGAGGACACCCGTGACTTCCTCGCCAGCGACGACGGCCTCGACACGGCCGGCCTGGAGTGGGAGTTCTCGTCGATCGAGCTCAACCTCGACGCCGCCGATCTCGCGGTCGCGCCGACCGCCGCTGGGCAGGTCAGCGACGAGTTCACCGACCTGCCGTCTGGACTCGCCGAGGAGATCCGGCAACTGACCCTCGACGTGACCGAGAAGGCTCCGTCCCGGTTCGAGAAGGCCGTGGCCCTGCAGAACTGGTTCCGCCGGGGCGGCGGCTTCACCTACGACGACTCCGCGGTGCTCGCCAACGGGGCCGACGACCTGTTGGCATTCCTCAGCGAAGGCCCCGGCGGACGCACCGGCTACTGCGAGCAGTTCGCCGCTTCGATGGCCGTGATGGCACGCATCCTCGGCATCCCCGCCCGGGTCGCCGTCGGTTTCCTGCGGCCCCAGCAGGTCGGGACCGGCACCTATGTCTACAGCGCCCACGACCTGCACGCCTGGCCCGAGCTCTACATCGCCGGCGCCGGGTGGGTGCGGTTCGAGCCCACCCCCGGCGGCCGGGCCGAGTCCGTGCCGGACTACACGACGCAGCCGGTCATCATCCCCAGCGACGAGCCGACCACCAACCCCAGCGAGGAGGACATCGCGAACCCACCAGTGCGCGACTCGGCGTCCCCGTCCGCGGCGGGCGACGACGAGACCGCGGGAGCGGGCTCCGGCTCCGACATCCCCTGGCTGCTGGTGTTGCTGATCCTCCTCGTGGTCACGCTGCTCCTGGCGCTGGCACTGGCCCCTCGCGCGATGCGACGTCGACGTCGCGCCACACGACTCCGCGGCGGCCCCGAGGACGCCTGGCTCGAGCTCCGCGACACCGCGCGCGATCTCGGGCTGACCTGGCCGCGCGATCGCTCCCCCCGGCAGACCGCGGACACACTGGTGCGCTGGTTCGGCGCACCGCCCGACGAGTTCACGCCCGAGCGGCCCCGCCGAGGACCCGAGGTCAACTCGGACGCCGTCGTCGCTCTCGACCGGATCGTGCTCGCCCTGGAGCTGTCCCGCTACGCCGAGCGGGACCCAGGCGCCGACGGGGCGTGGCGCGCGGACGCCGAGACGTGTGTCGTGGCACTGACCGGCGGCGCGACCCTCCGAACACGTCGCCGGGCCGAGTGGTGGCCGCGGTCGCTGTTCGCGCGGGAGCGGGTGGTCAGCCGCCCGCCGAGCGACGACGAGGACTCACAGCGGCCTGCTTATGCGGGTGTGGTCGACCACGTGGGGTGAGTTCCAGCCCCGGCTCACGAGGTTTCGACACGCTCCGTCGCGGCTTCGTTCCTCAGCCGCGGTCGCTGCTCAACCACCATCGATCGCTTCGTCCCTCGTTCCTCGGGACGTAGCGATCAGAAACCTCCGGACTCCCGGCGCCGGCGCCAGCGCTCTTCCATGCGCTCCATGAAGGAGCCGTGCCCAGCCGACGTACGGCGCTGGCGACGCGGTCGGCTGGTGCGGCCGCCGTCGATGACGGCGAAACCGCGCGACGGGTGCATCGCGGTGCGGGGGTCGGCGGGGGCCGAGGCCGCCTGCTGGCCGCGGATCGCGGTGAGCGCGACGGTGGCGGAGCCGAGCATGACCACGAACCCGGCGATGCCGATGAACGGCATCTGGGTGATGGCCCCGGTCATCAGGATCGTGACGCCGGCCAGGAAGACCGCGCCGGCGAGGATCGCGCGGCGGCGGGCCGAGCGGCGCAGCGAGGTGCCGCGCAGAGTGGAGGCGAACTTCGGGTCCTCCTCGACGAGGGCGCGCTCCATCTGCTCGAGCAGGCGAAGCTCCTCTTCGGAGAGTGGCACCGGTTCCTCCCGTCAGGTCCCCACGCGGCGGGTCTGAGCGACCGTCGACACGCCAAGTGTAGGCAGGCGCCGGTGGCGAGACTAGGCGTCTCGGCAGAATTGTGACCAAAGGCCTGAGCCGCGCGTCGGGTGGATCCCTGGTCAGCGCGCGAGCAGGCTCGCCGGCTGCACCGCAGCGCCCCCGAAACGCCGGGTCGCTCGGTCCACGGCCCGGTCCGCGTCGGACCAGCCGTGCTCGCGTTCGCCGAGGACGAGCTGACGGTGGACCGAGGTGCGCGGCACCAGGCCCTCGACCCGGACTCCGACCAGCCGCAGCCGGGCCCGCTGCAGGCCCAGCCCGTCGTAGAGCGCGACCGCCGTGCGGTAGATCTCCTGGGTCACGTCGGTGGACTCGCGCATCGTCCGGGCCCGGGTGATGGTGGTGAAGTCGGCGAACCGGACTGTCAGCGAGACGGTGCGGCCGGCCACCCCGGCGACGCGCATCCGGGAGGCGACCTTGGCGGTCAGCTTGAGCACCTCGCGCAGCACCACGTCACGGTCGTCGATGTCGCGACCGAAGGTCTCCTGCGCGCCCATCGACTTGTCCGGGTCGCCGCCCATGCCGAACACTGACACCCGGCCCGGGGTGATCTCGCGCCGGTCGGTGCCCCAGGCCAGGTCATGGAGCTGGCCGCCCAGCCCCTCCCCAACCGCGCGTTGCAGGGTGCGCAGCGGCGTGTGCGCGACGTCGCCGACGGTGACCAGGCCGAGCCGGTGCAGCATCGCCTGGGTCTTCTCCCCCACCCCGTAGAGCTCGCCGACGTCGAGGGGATGCAGGAACGAGGTGATCGCCTCGGGGGGTACGACGACCACACCGTCGGGCTTGGCCCGGCGGCTCGCCAGCTTGGCCACCGAGACCGAGGCCGCCACCCCGACCGAGCAGGTGATGCCCTGCTCGTCGTGGATGGTCGCGCGCAGCCACTCGGCGATCCCGGGCGGGTCACCCAGGCGCCGGGTCGACCCGCGGACGTCGAGGAAAGCCTCGTCCAGGGAGACCACCTCGACCTGCGGGGTGACCCGGCGGAAGGTCTCCACCACCGCCGCGGACACCGTCGAGAACGTGTCATGGTCGGCCGACACCGACACCGCGTGCGGGCACAGCCGCCGGGCCCGGGTGGAGGGCATGCCGGAGCGGACCCCGTAGGCGCGGGCGTGGTAGTTGGCAGCGAGGATCACCCCGCGGTAGCCACCGCCGACGATGACCGGCACGTCGTGGAGGTCGGGGCGGTCCCTCGTGGCCACCGAGGCGTAAAAAGCGTCCATGTCGACGTGGAGGATCGGGGTGGTCGTCATGTCACCGCCGCTCGGAAGCCACGGTGGTCGGTTCATCAAGGGACCTGCGGCGGCGGTCAGCGAGCCAACAGGTGCAGCTGGGTAGCCAGCGGGAGGTACTCGGGACGCTCCGAGACGGCCCTCTCCAGCTCGACCAGCGAAGCCGTCGCTCCGGGCTCGAGGTCGAGCAGCGAGCCGGGGACCAGATCGGCGAAGACCCGGACGCCGTGGGTCGAGACGACCTCGAAGCCGGCCTGCTCGAGGAGCGCGGTGGCCTCGTCCGCGGTGAACCGGTGTCCCGTCTTGCTGGTGGATGTGTCGGGTGCGTCGGCCAGGATCGCGAGCGCCTGCGGGAAGTGGCCGGCCATCGCGCGGGCGATGACGGCAGCGTGCCGCTGGGCGACCAGGAGCGAGAGGGTGCCGCCGGGACGCAGCACTTCGCGGATCGTGGCCAGCGCGGCGGCGGGGTCGTGGACCACCTCGAGCACTCCGTGGCAGAGCACCACGTCGACAACCCCGTCGACCTGGCCGTCGACAAGCGAAGCCAGGTCGGACAGGTCGCCCTGGAGTCCGGTGACCTCCACGCCCACCTCACGGGCCCGGCGGCCGAGGGCAGCCAGGGCGTCGGGGCTGGGGTCGACCACGGTGACCTGGTGGCCGAGCTCGGCGAGCCGGACGGCGAACCCGCCGGTGCCGCCGCCGACGTCGACGATGCGGGCCCCCTGCTCGTAGGAGGCGCCGGGCTGGTCGAGCGCGCTCTCCAGTGCCTCCCACACCACCGCGGTGCGGGCGCTCGCCCGTCGCTCGCTGGGACGCTCGCTCGACATGGGCACCACCCTAGGGGTCTCATCCCGGGCTCCCCGGGCTGCGGTGCCACAGCTTGCGGGCCACCTCTTTGGTGTCCTCACCGGCCGGCTTGATGTCGGCGTAGGGCGAGACCTGGAAGCCGCTGGAGTGCACCAGCACCCGGCGCCGCCCCATGCCGCCGGCTACGCCGCGAAGCGGCGCATCCAAGGGAGCGTGGCCCGTCTCGGCCTCGGTCTCCTGCCCGAAGGCCTGGGGAGACGCCATCACCGGACGGCTGGACCGACTCTCCGCGGCACCCGTGACCGCCTCGATGGTCCCGACGCCGGCGAAGCCCTCCGGGACCACCGCCATCTGCTCGCGCACCGCCTCGAGCCCCTCGCGCTGCCACAGCGAAGCCAGCACCGGCAGCTCCCAACAGCCGGTGGCCCGCAGGGAGACCCCGCGGTAGCCGGTCTTGCGCAGCTCACCGCGCACGACCAGCAGCCAGGAGTGGAACAGCGTGGCGGCGTAGGGACCCTGGGCGTCCTCGAAGAATGTCGCATCGACCGGGCCGGTCGCGTCATCGAGGGTCAGGAAGATGACCCGGCGCCCGGAGCGGACCGGCGGGGTCTGGGTGGCGACCTTGACCCCGGCCACCAGCAGCTCGGACCTGCTCCGACGGGTGAGCAGGTCGCGGCTGCGGACCACGCCGAGCGCGTCGAGGAACGGCGCGTAGGAGTCGACGACGTGCCGACTGACGTCGAGGCCGAGGATCTCCAGCTCGGCGCGCATCCGCTCCTCGGCGGTCATCTCCGGCAGCCCGGACACCTCGCCCTCGGCGGGCTCGTCGCCGAGGGCGAGGGTCAGCTGCACCGAGTCGACGGGAGGCGGAGCCGGGGTGGCCTTGGACTGGGCGGCCGCCTTGGCCCAGACCCCGGCGTTCCCGAGGGGGTGGCGCTCGAGGTCTGCGACCGTGTCGCGGACCCGGGGGTCGGAGCTGTTGCGGGCGGCCGCGTCGTCGGCCTTGGCCCGGGCGACCGAGCCGGCCCGGCTGCCGGACCGGAGCGCCCGGCCCCCGCGGCCCCGGCTCCCCTTGTCGACCGCGCGGGCGTGCCGGTCGAGCTCGGCCACCTGGAGCAGCAGGTCGCGACGGGTGACCCGGCCACGCCGCCCCGTCTCCGCGCCGATGGCCCCGGCGATGGCATAGACCCCGTCGAACCCACCGGCCAGCACCAGCCGCTCGACGATCGGCCGGGACACCCGGGCGCGGTGCCAGAAGTCGGTGAGCGAGTGGAACGGCCGGCCCGCGACGATGCGCTCCACCTCGGCCTCGTTGATGCCCTTGACCTCGGCCAACGCCAGCCGGATGCCATCGCGCGGTCGCCCGTCGGGGCCCTCGATCCGCTCCACGACGTAGGCCTTCTCGCTGGCGTTGACGTCGAGCCCGAGCACCGCCAGGCCGAGCTGGCGGGCGTCGTCGAGGATCAGTCGCTTGGGGTACATCCCCGGGTCGTGGGTGAGCACGCCGGCCAGGAAGTGCGCCGGCCAGTGCGTCTTGAGCCAGGCCGACTGGAACGTCGGCAGTGCGAACGCCGCGGCATGGGCCTTGCAGAACCCGAACGACGCGAACGCCTTGAGCACCTCCCAGATCCTCTCGACCACCGGCAGCGGGTAGCCCCGGCCGAGGGCGCGCGGGAAGAACCAGAGCTTGGTCTCGGCCATCCCCTCGACGTCGCCGAGGGCGCGGCGCTTCTCATCGGCCTCCGCGAAGGAGATGCCGGCGAACTGGGCGATGATCTCGATGACCTGCTCGTGGAAGACCACCACGCCCTGGGTGTCGCCGAGGATCGGCCGCAGGTCGTCGTGGAGGTAGGTCGGCGTCTTCCAGCCCTGCTTGCCCTCCAAGTAGGGCGTGATCATGTCGCTCTTGACCGGGCCGGGCCGGAACAGCGAGATGTCGGTGATGATGTCCTCGAAGGAGCCGATGCCGGACTTGCCGACCAGCTCGCGCTGGCCCGGCGACTCGATCTGGAACATGCCGAGGGTCTTGGCCGAGGAGATGACGGCGTAGGTCTCCGGGTCGTCCAGCGGCACCTGGGTCTCGTCGTCGAGGTCGATCTCGATCCCGTCGGTTCGCTTGATCTCGGCGACCGCGTGCGCCATCGAGGACTGCATCCGGATGCCCAGGACGTCGAGCTTGAGCAGGCCGAGGTCCTCGACGTCGTCCTTGTCGAACTGGCTCATCGGGAAGCCGGCGAAGCTCGCCTCGACCGGGGTCCGGTCGAGCAGGGTGGCATCGGAGAGCAGCACCCCGCACGGGTGCATGGCGACGTGCCGGGGCAGCCCGTCGAGCCGCTCGACCAGCTGGAACATGACGTCGAGCCGGGTGTCGGTGAGCCCGCTGGCCCGCAGCTCGGGCAGCTCGCGGAGCGCGGCCCGGGCGTCCCGGGCCCGGATGTGCGGGAACGCCTTGGCGATCGCGTCGGTCTCGCTGGGCGGCATGCCGAGCGCGGCGCCGACGTCACGGACGGCGTGCCGGACCCGGTAGGTGTCCATCATCGAGACGGTCACGCAGCGCTCGCCGCCGTATCTGTCGAGGATCCGCTCGTAGACCTCGAGCCGGCGCGCGGACTCGACATCGACGTCGATGTCGGGCAGCGCCTCGCGCAGCGGCGAGAGGAACCGCTCCATGAGCAGCCGGTGGCGCACCGGGTCGACCCCGGAGACACCGAGCAGGTAGTTGACGATGCTGCCCGCGCCCGACCCGCGCGCCGCACAGCGCACCCCCATCTCGCGGATCAGGTCGGTGACGTCGCCGACGGTGAGGAAGTAGGAGGCGTAGCCCAGGCCGCGGATCAGCTCGAGCTCGTCGTCGAGGCGCTTCCAGACGACCGCCTTGGGCCCCGAGCCGTAGCGGTCACCGATCGCACCCTCGCACCGAGCGCGCAGCGCGACGTCGGCATCGGTGTGGTCGGTGGACAGCTCGAACTCCGGGAAGTGCACCTCCCCCAGGCCCAGGTCGCGGCGCGGGTCGAGGGCGCACCGGTCGGCGACCGCGCGGGTGTGGGCGAGCAGCTGCTGGGCCTCTCGCATCGTCTCGCCCAGCCCTCCCCCGGATCCCGCATAGAGCCGGACGACCTCCTCGGCGATCTCGGCCATCTCCTTGCCGGACTTGAGGTAGCCCTCGGCGTTGCCCCGGTCGACGTGCCGCCGGTCGAGCGCCACCAGCCGGCGGGCCGCGTCGAGGACGTCGACGGTGGTGGCGTCGCCGCGGTCGGCGTAGCGCACCGCGTTGGTCAGCACCGCGCCGAGCCCGGCCCGCCGGGCCAGGCCGGCCATCCGGGCGGCGTGCGCGGAGGTGCCCGGCCCCCAGGCGCCGCGGTCCGCTCCGCCGCCGGGGAGCCGGTGGGAGACGAGCTCGACCTGCAGGTGGGTGCGCGGCACCAGGTCTCGCCAGGGCGCGAGCGCGGCCAGGCCGAGGGCGTCGCGGCGGCCCTCGGACGGACAGAGCGCGGCCCGGGCCAGCTCGGAGGCCGGGCCGAGCAGCACCATCAGGTGGCCGGCCGCCAGACCCGTGCGTACGTCGTCGGGCAGCGTCTCGAGGTCGAGGACCGGGACGCCCCGCTCGCCGGACAGGTGGGTCGCCGAGACCAGCCGGCACAGCGCCGCCCAGCCGGACCGGCCTCCCCCAGCGCTGTCGGCCGTGGCCAGGAACGTGACCCGCGGGAGACCACCGCCGACCGGCTCGCGGAAGGCGCCGCCGCGCACCGGCGTACGTCGCCGTGGGCCGTCGTCCGGAACCGCCGGTGCCAGCGCCGGCCGGTGGGCGAGCTCGACCCCGAGCACCGGGCGAACCCCCGCGGCGTAGCAGGCGCGGGCGAACTTCACCGCCCCGTAGGCGCCGTCCCGGTCGGTGAGCGCCAGGGTGTCCATCTCCTGCTCGGCGGCTCGGGCGACCAGGGCTTGCGGGTGCGAGGCGCCGTAGCGCAGGGAGTAGCCGGAGGCGACGTGGAGGTGGACGAAGGGGTCGGGCATCAGTGCCCCACTGCTCGGTCTATCCCACCCGGCGGGCGAGCGGGAGCTGCGGGACGTGCGGCGCCAGCCCGAGCGACTGCTCCACGACCGCGAGGAACCGGTCGGCGTCGCGGACCAGGTCGTCGGCCTCGCGCTCGGTGACCGCCCGGGTGGAGCCGGCCTCAGCGGCAGCGCGCTTGGGCGCACCAGCGGCGAAGAAGCTCGCCCACTCCGCCAGCTCGGGGGCCACCTCGGCCAGCAGCACCCAGGCGTTCTTCTGCGGACGCCGGCGCCCGGAGGCGGGCCTGGCCCGGGCGGCGAGCAGCGCGGCCGCGGCCCGCAGTGCCGCTACGTGGGCGTGCGCGTAGCGGGCCGAGACCTCGGTGTCGGCCATCGCCTCGCTGAGCGACTCCGCGGCCCGGGCGAGGTAGGAGTGGGTGGTGGCCGGCAGGCCGAACGGGTTGGTGGTCACGGTCGTGGTGGTGGCGGTCATGGCTCTCTCTTCAGTCCTCTCAGTCCACGCAGCCGACGAGCTGCCAGCGGCCGTCTGCCCAGTCGAAGGCGAGGTCGAAGACCCCACCGGTGTCCTCGATGTCCCGGCCGCGGGCAGCCTCGACCCGCCACAGCTCCCGCTCGGTGATCAGGTCACCCAGCGGCCGCGGCAACGCCGGCTCGTGCTCCCCCTGCTCGTCGTGCTGCTCGTCGTGCTGCTCGTCATGCTGCTCGTCGTGCGAGCCGATCACCGCCCGCACCCCCGGGGAGCTCCACCAGGGACCGGTCTCGACCCAGTGGGCGAGCACCGCCCGAACCTTCCAGAGCCGCCCGCGCCAGAGGAACTGCGCAGGCGCCCTGTCGTCGAGGTAGCCCTCGGTGGAGCCATCGGTGGTGTCGGCGCCAGGGGCTAGCGTCGCGAGCACACCGCCGACCGGGCCCCGCCGCACCTCGACCGGGTCGTCGTAACGCCGCATCGCTCCCCCTCAGGTTGTTCGAACATCTGTTCGAATCATACCTCCGGGCGAGGACAGCGCGTCAAGAGCCAGACAAGACCTCAGGGGTCGGGCGTGCTCCGCAGGAACCTGTTGGTGTCGGGGTGCCAGAGATAGGCCACCGCGACCACCTCCAGCACCATCGAGGCCACCGACAGCACCACGAACACCCCGGGCGGGTGGGTGCGGATCCCGGCGACCGTGGTGACCGCGGCGAAGAAGAGCAACGCGGTCAGGCACAGACGCGCCCAGTTGTTCCCGTTGGCGAAGAAGACAAGCAGCATCCACATCAGCAGACCCACGACCACGAACAGCGTGATCGCCGGCGCGACGAAGGCCGGCGGACGCACCTCGCCGTCCTTGATCGCCTGCAGGCCCTGGGTCTCCAGCACCCGGCGCAGGTCGGGGCGCCCCTCGGCCCAGGTCCGGATCAGCTCGTCGTTGAGGACGACGGTGAGCACCACGACGACCAGCCCCAGCAGCACGAGCAGCCAGTGCATCCGGATCGCCCGGGTGACCGAGCTCGGCCGACCCGGAACATCGGCCCTGTCATCGGCCCTGTCATCGGCCCTGTCATCGGCAACGTCCTCCGCCACTCGCTGCCCCCTCCTCGACGTCTCGGGCCATGCTCCTAGGCTCGCCCCATGACGGCCGAGCACCCCTCGATCACCAGGTTCCGCGACGAGCACGCACGCCTCGGCGGCACCGGTGAGGTCGTCATTCTGCCCGACTCGGTCCACACCGCAGCGCTGGCCGCCGAAGCGCTGGGCTGCGAGGTCGGCGCGATCGCCAACAGCCTGCTCTTCGACGCCGACGGCGCGCCCGTACTGATCCTCACCTCCGGCGCCCATCGGGTCGACACCGACAAGGCCGCGGCGACCATCGGGGTCGGTGCACTCCGCCGGGCCAAGCCCGAGTTCGTCCGCGAGCACACCGGCCAGGTCATCGGCGGCGTCTCCCCCATCGGCCACCACCGGCCGGTCCCGACCTGGCTGGACTCGTGGTTGGAGCGCTACGACGTCGTGTGGGCCGCCGCCGGCCACCCGGCCGCCGTCTTCAGCACGACGTACGCCGAGCTCGCCGCGATGACCGGCGCGCCCACGATCGAGGTCGAGTAGCCCCGTCGAGCGCTGTCGAGCAGCGCCGTCTCCCTAGGATCACGACGTGGATTCCCTGTCCCTGGCGTTCTCGAGCGGGTGGGCGAGCGGCATCAACGCCTACCTCGTCGTCCTGGTCCTGGGGATCGCCGACCGGGTCGGCGACCTCGAGCAGGTCCCCGACGCGCTCGGCCGGTGGGAGGTCCTGGGGGCGGCGGCGTTCATGTACGCGATGGAGTTCGTCGCAGACAAGATCCCCTACGTCGACTCCACCTGGGACGTGATCTCCACCGCCATCCGGCCCACGGTCGGCGCGGTCATCGGAGTGCTGCTCGCCGGCGAGGCGGACACCCTCGACCAGGCGGTCAGTGGCACCGTCGGCGGCGGCACGGCGCTGGCCTCGCACCTGGTCAAGGCCGGCAGCCGGCTCGCCATCAACGCCTCCCCCGAGCCGGTGACCAACGTCCTCGCCAGTCTCGGCGAGGACTTCGCCGTCCTGGCCGTGGTGTGGTTCGCGATCGAGCACCCGCGCGCGGCCGCGGCGATCGCGGGCGTGCTGCTGGCGACGGGCCTGGTGGTCCTCTACTTCGTCGCCAAGCTGGTCAGGCGCGGCTGGCGACGGTGGAAGGGCCGCGGCGACCCGCAGCCGGCCGCCCCGTGAGGGTCGCCGTCGTCGGAGGCGGGTTCGGCGGTCTGGCCTCCGCGGCCCGGCTCGCCAAGCTCGGGCACGACGTGACCCTGATCGAGCGCCTCCCCGACCTCGGCGGCGCCCTGGTGCCGGTGACGGCCGGCGACTGGTCCTGGGACACCACGGCCTCGACCCTGCTGCCCGCCGTGATCCGCGACCTGTTCCGCAAGTCGGGGCGCCCGGCGGAGCGCGAGCTCGACCTGGTGCCCTTGGAGATCGTCCGCGAGCACGTCTTCGAGGACGCCTCGGTCGTCCGGCTGCCCGGGGGCTCCCGGGCGGCGCAGATCGCCGCGTTCGACGGGCTCGGCCACGGCCTGGGGCAGCAGTGGGTGGACCACGTGGCGTCGTACGCCGACGACTGGGAGGTCCTCCGGCGCGCCTACCTGGAGGTGCCCTGGACCCCCGAGGCGCTGCCCAAGGAGGTCTCGGCCCGGCTGGACTCGCGCGAGGTCCTGCACCGCCGGCTCAAGAAGCGGTTCCGAGACGAGCGGCTGCGCCAGGTCGCGGCCCACCCCTTCGTCGTCGACGGACACGACCCGCGCAACGTGCCAGCCTGGGCCGGGCTGGTGGCCTACCTGGAGCAACGCTTCGGCGCGTGGACCGTCGAGGGCGGCATGGGCGTGCTCGCGACCGCACTGACGGCGCGACTGGCCACCCGCCGGGTGGCCGTCGAGACGGGGGTGGCCGTCCAGGACGTCGTGGTCCGCGACGGCCGGGCGGTCGGCCTGCGCACCTCGGGCGGCGACGTGGACGCGGACGTGGTCGTCGTAGCCGTCGACCCGCGCACGCTGCCCAGCCTCGCGGCGTACGTCGAGCGCACGATGCCCGCGATGCCTCCGGTCGTCTGCCACGTGGGCCTGGAGGGCGAGCTGGCCGACCACCTCGCGTCGATGCCGCACGAGACCGTGCTGCACGGCGACCCGATGCTTGTCGTGCGCACCGGTGGCCGGGCCCGGTCCGGGGGGGCGGCCTGGACGGTGCTCGGGCGCGGCCGGCTCGCCGAGGACATCCTGCACGCGCTCGCCCGGCACGGGATCGACCTGCGCGAGCACGTCGTCGAGCGGGTCGACCGCTCGCCGCGCGAGATGGTCGAGCACTGGGGCAGCTCACCGCTCGGCGTGCTCTGGCAGGGCCGCGCCACGATCCGCCGCCGCCTCGGTCCGTCCACACCGGTCGCCGGGGTCTACGCCGCCGGTGCGCACGCCACCCCCGGGGGTGGCCTGCCGTTCGTCGGCCTTTCCGCCGCGCTTGTGGCGCAGGCCGTCGGCCCGGCGTGAGTTTCACCGGCTAGTCCGGTGCAACTCGCCGCCCGTCAGACCAGCGCCCAGGTCACCGTCACGGTCGAGGTGAGCACCGTCTGACCCGGGGCGAATCCCACATCGGCCTTGACCGCGAACGCCTCGACGCCACCGCGCGGCACCGGGGCGCCGGCACCCTCGGCGATCTCCTGCACCTCGCCGAGGGAGGCGCCCGCGAGCCCCGCCAGGTGCTCCGCCCGGGCGCGGGCATCGGCGAACGCCGCCTCGCGCGCTTCACCGACGGCGGCCGACGGGTCCCCGACCGACAGTGACACGCTCTCGACCTGGAGCCGGTCGCCGACCTCCTCGGCCAGCCGCCCGACGAGGGCCCCGGCCGTGTCCAGGTCGCCTCCGGTGATGGTCAGGGCGTGCCGCGCCTCGAACCCGGCGCGGCGTCCCTCGTTGTCGTGGGCCGGCCAGACGCTGAGGTCCGTCGACGAGACGACCAGGTCGCCGGCAGCCTCACCGGCGGCCGCGACGACGGCCGACCGCGCCGACTCGGCCCCGGACAGCGCCTCGGCCATCCCGGCCGCCCGGTGGAGGGCGGCGACCCTGACGACGGCGGTGTCGGGGACGGCCGTGGCCGACCCGTGGCCGGTCACGGTGACGGTGCGCGACATGGCCGCGACAGTAGCGCTCAGACCCGGACGTTCAGCGCCGAGAAGATCTCCAGGGTCGCCTTCGACCGGTTGAGCGTGAAGAAGTGCAGGCCGGGAGCCCCGCCTGCGAGCAGCTCCTCGCACAGCTCCGCGGCCAGGGCGATCCCCGCCGACCGCATGGCTACGGGGTCGCCCTCGTGGGCGGTGATCCGTTGGACCACGCTGTCGGGAACGGCGGTGCCGATCAGCTCCCCCTGCCGGCGGATGTTGGCCAGGTTCAGGATCGGCATGATGCCCGGCAGGATCGGGATGTCCACCCCGCGGGCGCGCACCCGGTCGACCAGCGCGAAGTAGTCCTCGGCGCGGAAGAACATCTGGGTGACCGCGAACTCGGCTCCCGCGCGAGCCTTGGCGACCAGCACGTCGGCGTCGTGGTCCAGCGACGGGGACGACGGGTGCAGCTCCGGGAACGCCGCGACACCGATCCGGAAGCCTCCGTGGGCGTGGGCCAGCTCGACCAGCTCGGTGGCGTAGTTGAAGCCGCCGGGGGTCGGCTGCCACTCCGCTCGCGGCCCCTCGCTCGGGTCGCCCCGCAGGGCCATCAGGTGCTGGACCCCGACCTCCTCGTAGGAGTCGAGGATGTGCTCCAGCTCCGCCCGCGTGTGCCCGACGCAGGTGAGGTGGGCGACCGGGGTGAGCGACGTCTCCTGGGCGATCCGGCCCGTCACCCGCACGGTGGTGTCCCGGGTCGTGCCGCCGGCGCCGTAGGTCACGGAGACGAACGTCGGGCGGTAGGGCTCGAGCGCGCTGATCGCGTCCCAGAGCTGGGCCTCGCCGGCCTCGTCCTTGGGCGGGAAGAACTCGAAGGAGTAGGAGTGCTCTCCCTGCTCGAGCAGCTCCTTGATGCTGCGCCCGCGTCCCGTGATCATGGGCCCGATTCTCCGCGACGGCGAGTGCGCCACCCAATCCTGACCACTGTGCGATCGCCGGGCGACCGACCCCTAGGGTCGAGGACGTGAGCGCGACCTGGGACGTCGAAGGCTTCCGGGCCCGGGTCCAGGACGCGCTGACGGAGGCGTTGGACGCCCAGGCCGAGCGGCTCGCCCCGCTCGGTGGGGATGCGCAGCGGCTGGTCGCGGCCGCCCGTACGTCGGTCGCCGGCGGCAAGATGTTCCGCGCGTCGTTCTGCTGGTGGGGGCACCACGCTGTGGCGGCCCCCGCAGACGAGCGCGCGGTGACGAGAGCCTGCGCCGCCCTCGAGCTGCTGCACGCCAGCGCCCTCGTGCACGACGACCTGATGGATGCCTCCGACACCCGCCGCGGCAACCCCGCCACCCACCGCGCCTTCGAGGCCGAGCACCGCTCGACAGGCTGGCGCGGCGATCCGGGTCAGTACGGCGCCGCCGGGGCGATCCTGCTCGGCGACCTGCTCCTGTCGTGGTCCGAGGAGCTGCTGCGCCGCTGCGGCCTGCCCTTCAGCGCGGTTGCGCCGGCGCTCGAGGTCTTCGACCTGTGCCGGTCCGAGGTCATCGCCGGCCAGTTCCTCGACGTCTCGGCGCAGGCCCGCGGCACCGCGGACGTCGACACCGCCATGACGGTGCTGCGCTACAAGTCCGCGAAGTACAGCATCGAGCGGCCTCTCCAGATCGGCGCGGCATTGGCCGGCGGCTCGACGGCCACGCTGGCGGACCTCAGCGCCTTCGGACTGCCGCTGGGCGAGGCATTCCAGCTCCGCGACGACCTGCTGGGCGTCTTCGGCGACCCCCAGGTCACCGGGAAGCCGGCCGGCGACGACCTGGTGGAGGGCAAGCGCACGGTCCTGATCGCGCTCGCGCTGGACGCCGCTCCCCCGGCCGCCGCGGCGGAGCTGGACGCGGCGCTCGGCACCCCGCTGTCGGTGGAGGACGTCGAGCGGCTGCGCACGATCATCGACGACGCCGGCGCCCACGCTCAGGTCGAGGGCGTCATCGAGCAGCTCGGTCAGCACGCCCTGTCGGCGCTCGACCGCGCCGACATCGACGACAGCGCGCGCGAGGTGCTACGCGGGCTGGCGACCGCCGTGACCCAACGCGTCGTCTGACCGCCCTGGCAGGCTGAGCGAGTGACCACCATCAAGATCAACGCCATCACCGTGCCCGCCGGGTCGGGCGACGAGCTGGCGCACCGGTTCGCCGCGCGGGCGGGTGCCGTGGACGGCGCCGACGGCTTCGAGGGCTTCGAGCTGCTCCGCCCGACCGACGACCGCGAGCAGTGGCTCGTCGTCACGCGCTGGCGCGACGAGGAGGCGTTCCAGGCGTGGGTGAGCTCGCCCGGCTTCGCCGAGGGGCACCGGTCCGCAGTCGAGCGTGCCGGCGGCGAGGCGCCCAAGCCGGTCTCGACGCACAGCGAGGTGTGGAGCTACGAGGTGGCCGGCGGCTCGACGCCCACCGCCGACTGACCGGAGTCTCAGTCGAGGGACGGGACGTCGATCTCCGGGCCCTCACCGCGAAGCAGCGTCGTGAACGGCGGCGCGAGGGCCGCGCGTTCCTCGAGGATCCCGCGCACCTTGGCGAAGGTCACCTCGTCCTCCCGGGCGAGCGTCCCCCAGCCGTCCCACAACAGCACCGTGGGCTCCGCGACGTCGGTCAGGCAGTCCCACAGCGCGTCGAGGCTGCGCCCGCGGTAGTAGTCGGGAAAGCCGAGCGCCTCGCCGACGGCGGTCAGGACACCGACCTTGTCGGACCGCCGCCAGCCGTCGACGTGGCCGAACTGCCAGCCGACGTGCTCGACGGCGTGCCGCACCTCGGCCACCTCGAACGCCGCGTGCCACAGGTAGACGCCGGAGGTGCGGCGCCCGGCCAGGACAGCCGCGAGGCCGCTCATCCCGCCCTCCGCGCGATGCGCTGGAACGACTCGTAGTGGTCCTCGGTCCAGTAGAACTCGCCACCCTCGCCGGTCACGATCCTCAGCTCGCCGCGCGGGCCCTCGCAGGAGGTGGCGCTGAGCACGGTGTACTCCGCGTAGTAGCCGACGTCGTGGTCGGGGAGGATCCCCTCCCGGTTGTGGAAGGTCGCCCCGTCCTTGCCGCACGGGAACGGGCCACCCTGGTCGATGAGCGCCAAGGTGCCTTGCGCGAACACGGGGAGGTCGTCCTCGATCACCCAGGGCAGGCCGCTCTCGGGGTCGGTGTCCCCGGTCTCGACGTCGGCCGAGGCGGGGTCGGGCCCCGACCCGGGGTCTGCGGCGACCTGCGACGACGGGTCCGGGCCACCGATCGTGATCGTCTCGCCGTCGTGGTCGACGGCGAACTTGATGACCCAGGAGGTGAACGCGACCGTCACGAAGACGATCACGACCATCTTGACCGTCTGCCTGTCCCACTTCACGGCGCCCGCCCTGCCCGTCCTACCCGCTCTAGAGGGCCATCGCCTGGGCCCGGCGCTTGACCTCCGCGCCGCGGTTCTCCCGCAGCGCGTCGATCGGGCGGCCCGGCAGGTCCAGGTCGAGGTGCAGCCAGGCGATGATCTCGCGGTCGTCGTAGCCACCGTCGTGCAGCACCGTGAGCAGGCCCGGTAGTCCCTTGACGGGCAGCCCGTCCTGGATGAACCCCGCCGGCACCTGCGGCCCGGTGCCCGGGCGCGGCACCGCGGCGGCCAGCTGGTGGTCGCGGATCATGGTGCGCACCTTGGCCTCGGTGACCCCGAGCAGGCGTCCGGCCTCCGACCAGTCCAGCCACTCCTCGACCAGGGCGCCCAGGTCGTGCTCAGCCAGCGGAAGGTCTGTCATGGGGGAATCGTCGCACCCCAGGGCCCGTGCCGCTGCCCGGGGGAGCCACGCCGCGCCACGGAGCGTCGAAACGGGCGTGACCCGCCGGATCCGTACGATGGGGCAGTCCGGAGACCTTCCCCGTCCGGACGCAGGAGGTCGACGTGTCCGACCGGCGTGACGCCCCGGACCCCCCACGCGGCGAGCCCGCGGGCCTCAGCGACCCCATGGTCGGCCGGCTCCTGGACGGCCGCTACCGGATCAGCGGCCGGATCGCCCGCGGCGGCATGGCCACCGTCTACGAGGCCATGGACCTGCGGCTCGACCGCACCGTCGCGGTCAAGGTCATGCACCCCGGTCTGGGCGACGACGACGAGTTCGCCGGCCGGTTCGTGAGCGAGGCGCGCAGCGCGGCCCGGCTCTCCCACCCCAACGTCGTGGCGGTCTACGACCAGGGCAACGACGACGGCACCGTCTTCCTCGCCATGGAGATGGTCCCCGGCCACACACTGCGGGACACCATCGGCAAGGAGGCGCCGATGTCGGCCTCGCGGGCGCTGGCGCTGCTCGAGCCGGTCGTCTCCGCGCTCGCGGCCGCACACCGGGCCGGGTTCGTCCATCGCGACGTCAAGCCCGAGAACGTGCTGATCGCCGACGACGGGCGGGTCAAGGTCGCCGACTTCGGGCTGGCCAAGGCGGTCAGCGCCAACACCAAGCACACCGCGACCGGCGTGCTCATCGGCACCGTCTCCTACATCGCTCCCGAGCTGGTCGTCGAGGGCCGCTCGGACGCGCGGGCCGACGTCTACGCCGTCGGCGTGATCCTCTACGAGCTGCTCACCGGGTCCAAGCCACACCAGGGCGAGACGCCGATCCAGGTCGCCTACAAGCACGTGCACGAGGACGTCCCGGCCCCCTCGGCCGCCGTGCCCGGCATCCCGGCGTACGTCGATGCGCTGGTCGCCCGTGCCACCTCTCGGGACCGGGAGCAGCGTCCGGCCGACGCCGGCGTCCTTCTCCAGCACGTCCGCCGGGTCACCCAGGCGCTCAACGCCGGGGTGAGCGACGACGCCGACCTCGTCGCCGACCTGCAGCCCAGGGTGCCCGCGAGCACCTACGCCGACGCCGAGCTGGCCAAGGTCCCGACCGACCCGCACGACACCGCCGAGGTGCTCCGCCGGCCGCGCCGCGAGCCGACCGCGACCCTGCACCGGGAGGAGGCCCGAGCTGAGGACACACCGGTCCGGCTCGCCCCGACGCCGCCCCCGGCCCGGACGACCCGCCCGCCGCGGGACCGGCCCGAGCGCCCACGCCGGTCCCGGCGCGGCCCGGTCCTGCTGGTGATCGCGGTGCTGCTGGCCAGCGCCATCGGCGTCAGCGCCTGGTGGTTCGGTTTCGCGCGCTACACGACCACCCCTGGGGTGATCGGGCTGACCCAGGCGGAGGCCACCGAGCGTCTGGAGAGCGCCGGTCTCGAGGTCGTGGTCAGCGAGCCGGCCTACTCCTCGACGGTCAAGCGCGGCCGGGTCATCAGCTCCGACCCGGGCGCCGGCGACCGGGTGCTCGACGGCGAGAAGGTCGCGATCGTCGTGTCGCTGGGCAAGGAGACCTACGAGCTGCCCAAGCTCAAGGGACTCACGGTCGACCAGGCCCAGGACAAGATCCTCGACACCCAGATGGCCTACGGCAAGACCATCGAGGAGTTCTCCGAGACCGTGCCACCGGGCATCGTCATCAACTCCGACCCCAAGGCCGGGACCACGCTGCGGCCCGGCGCGATCGTCGACCTGATCGTCTCGAAAGGCCCCCGGCCGATCCCTGTTGGCGACTGGGTCGGCAAGGACGCCGACCGGGCGCAGCGGGTGCTGGAGCGGCGTGGCCTCAGAGTCGAGCGCACGGCGGAATACAACGACGACGTCGCGTCCGGGCTCGTGATCGCGCAGGACCCGCCCGGTGGGACGCTGTTCAAGAACGACACCGTCGCACTCCGTGTCTCCCTGGGTCCCGAGCTCGTCGAGGTGCCCAACGTGGTGGCGTCGGGCGTGGAGTCGGCCACCGCGACCCTCCAGGGCCTCGGGTTCGAGGTCGTGGTGACGGAGGCGCCCGGCTACCTGGGCCTCGGCTTCGTGTTCTCCATGGACCCCGACGCGGGCTCGGAGATCCCGAAGGGCTCCACGGTCACGCTCTACCTGATCTGACTCAGTAGAGCGACCCGCGAGACTGGCAGCGTGGCCTCGCGTCGTACGTCCCTGCTCGCCACCGCGGCACTGCTGGCGACCACCGCGGCATGGGGCAGCACGTTCTTCCTGATCAAGGACCTGCTCGACCGGGTGCCGACGCTGGACTTCCTGGCGGTGCGGTTCCTGATCGCGGGCGTGGTGATGGCCGCGGTCGCGCCCGGGGCGCTGCGCCGGCTCTCCGGCGAGTCACGTCGCCACGCGCTCGTCCTCGGGCTGCTCTACGGCGTCGCGCAGATCCTCCAGACCGCCGGGCTCGCGCACACGGCCGCCAGTGTCTCCGGCTTCATCACCGGCATGTACGTCGTGGCGACACCCCTGTTCGCCGCGCTGATCCTGCGCACCCGGGTCACGTCGGTCACCTGGGCGGCGGTCGTCCTGGCAACCGCCGGGCTCGGTGTGCTCACCCTGGACGGGTTCTCGGTCGGGTACGGCGAGGCGATCACGTTGGTGGCGTCCCTCATCTACGCGCTGCACATCGTCGGCCTCGGCGCGTGGTCCACGCCCAGCGAGGCGCTGGGGATGTCGGTGGTCCAGCTGCTCGTCATCGCGGCGGTCTGCCTGCTGGCCACCGCGCCCGACGGGGTGGTCCTGCCCGCGACCGGCCGGGACTGGCTGTCGGTGGTCTACATGGCCCTCGTGGCCGGCGCGCTCGCCCTGCTTGCCCAGACCTGGGCGCAGGCGCACCTCGCGCCGACCCGCACCGCGATCATCATGAGCACCGAGCCGGTGTTCGCCGCGTTCTTCGCCGTCCTCCTCGGGGGCGAGGGACTCACGGGCCGGATGGTCCTCGGAGGCCTGATGGTCCTGGCCGCGATGCTGACCGTCGAGCTCGCGCCCCGGCGCCGGGTCGAGGGCGAGGTCCAGCACCTCACCGTCTGAGCCGCCAGGTGACCGCCCGACGTCACGATTGCGTCACACCTGTCCGCACTCCGGATTCCGGACCGTGCGGACCCCGGCCCCGGGGCTAGGTTCACGCGGTGGTCGTGGTGATGGCACCCGGCGCCACCGACGACGAGATCGCCGCGGTGGTCGCGAGGGTCGAGGAGGTCGGCGGTGAGGCGTTCGTCTCCCGCGGGCTGGTGCGCACGATCATCGGCCTGGTCGGTGACATCGACTCGTTCCACCACCTCAACCTGCGCACCCTGGCAGGCGTCGCCGACGTCCACCGGATCTCCGACCCCTACAAGCTGGTGAGCCGCCAGCACCATCCCGAGCGGTCCACGGTCTGGGTCGGCCCGCCGGCCCACCAGGTCCCGATCGGGCCGGACACCTTCACGCTCATCGCGGGTCCCTGCGCCGTCGAGAGCCACGAGCAGACCTACGAGGCCGCGGTGATGGCGCGCACCGCCGGCGCGACCCTGCTGCGCGGCGGCGCCTTCAAGCCGCGCACCTCGCCGTACGCCTTCCAGGGCCTGGGCCTCGCCGGGCTGGAGATCCTGGCCGACGTCCGCGCCGCGACCGGCCTCCCGGTCGTGACCGAGGTAGTCGACGCCCGCGATGTGCCGGTCGTGGCCGAGCACGCCGACATGCTTCAGGTCGGTACCCGCAACATGGCCAACTTCGGGCTGCTGCAGGCGGTCGGCGAGGCCGGCAAGCCGGTGCTGCTCAAGCGGGGCATGACCGCCACCGTCGAGGAGTGGCTGATGGCCGCGGAATACATCGCCCAGCGCGGCAACCTCGACGTGGTCCTGTGCGAGCGCGGCATCCGCACGTTCGAGCCCGCCACTCGCAACACCCTCGACATCTCCGCGATCCCGGTCGTCCAGTCCACCAGCCACCTCCCGGTGATCGTCGACCCGTCGCACGCGGCCGGGCGCAAGGACCTCGTCGTGCCCCTCACCCGCGCCGCCATCGCCGTCGGCGCCGACGGGGTGATCGTCGACGTGCACCCGCAGCCGGAGACCGCTCTGTGCGACGGGCCCCAGGCGCTCGCCGGGTCGGACCTGCGCGAGCTCGCCCAGGTGGTGCGGCGGCTGCCCCGAGCGGTGGGCCGTGCGGACGCGGCGTCGCACATCCGCATAGGCTGACCGCCGAACATCCACCTGGACCATCAGCCACGAATCGGGCGGGCCGGCGCGGGAAGGCATGACACCGTGAAGCACTGCACGCAATGTGGTCACGTCCTGGGGCTCGGCAGGTTCTGCACCAACTGCGGCCACCCGGTCGCGTCCCGCCACGCCGACCCGCTGTCGGACCCGATCGACCTCGGAGACGGACCACCGCTGTCGTCGCCGGTGGAAGCCGCCGGACCCGACGACGACGACCACGACTGGCGCACCGACACCGCGGAGCGGGGCCCGCGTCCGGCGGGGCCGGACGACGTCCGGGTCGCTGCTCCCCCGGCCCTGCCACGGCTACCACCAGCCGTGCTCGAGGCACCGCCTCCGCCCCGCTTCCCCCTCTTCGCGGACGAGGTGGTTCCTGCCGAGACCGCGGCGGAGACACCGGCGTCGTACTCGTCTCCAGACGTCCCCGACCCGGTCCCCGCGGGGGCGTGGGAGGAGGCGGAGGTCGACGACGAGCACGACCACGAGGACTGGGACGAGTGGGACGAGGACTGGGAGGACCGCCGACGACCGCGCGCGCTCTGGGTCGCGGGCGCGGTGCTGCTGCTCGCGGCGCTCGTCGTCGGCGCCTGGTTCCTCGGTCAGGCCCTCGGCGATGACGACGAGCCCGCGGGGGACCCGTCGCCCAGCGGCTCGGCCGAGGCCGGCCAGGATCCCGTCGACCACACCGCGGAGGCCAGCGCCGAGGCTCCGAGGACGGCGCCGTCGACGCAGGACGTCGACGGCAACCCCACCTCCTACGACGCCAGCAACATGCTCGACGGCGTCCCGGAGACCGCGTGGCGGGCGGCCGGCGACGGTTCGGGGTTCAAGCTGGTCTTCACCTTCCCCGAGAAGACCAGGATCTCCGAGGTCGGGCTGGTCAACGGCTACGCGAAGACCGCGACCGACGACGCCGGTGCGACGTTCGACTGGTACGCCGGACACCGCCGGATCACCCAGGTGACCTGGAACTTCGGCGCCGGTGACCTCGTCCGGCAGGACCTCGAGGACAGCCGGACGCTGCAGACGGTCGAGGTCGGGCCGGTCGAGGTGCGCAAGGTCGTGCTCAAGATCGTCGCGACCACCGCTCCGGGAGACGGACCGGCGCGCCGCGACTTCACCGCGATCAGCGACGTCTTCCTGGCCGGCTGACCGACCGGTCAGAGCCCGGCCAGCACCGCGGCGGCGCGCTCGGCGTCGGCGCGGCTCACGTCGAGATGGGTGACCAGGCGGACCGTGGCCGGCCCGACGGTGGCGATCCGCACACCGGCCGCCTCTGCGGCGGCGACGTACGCCGCGGCGTCCGCACGGTGCACCACCACGATGTTGGTGTCGACCGAGGCGGGGTCGACCCCGCACGCCTCGGCGAGCAGCCGGGCGTGCGCGTGGTCGTCGGCGAGCCGCTCCACGTGCCCGTGAGCCGGGTCGAGGGCGTGCAGGCCGGCCGCCGCCAGGATGCCCACCTGGCGCATGCCGCCGCCGAGCCGCTTGCGTCGCACCCGGGCCTGCGCGACCGCGTCCGCCGAGCCGACGAGCAGTGATCCGACGGGTGCGCCGAGGCCCTTGGACAGGCACACGCAGACGACGTCGGCGACGGCGCCATAGTCCGCGAGGGGCGTTCCGGTGGCGACGTGTGCGTTCCAGAGCCGGGCACCGTCGAGGTGGATGCGGGCCCCGGCACCGAGGGCGAACTCGCGCAGGTCGCGGAGGTCTTGCAGAGGCAGCACCGCTCCCCCGGCGAAGTTGTGGGTGTTCTCGACGGACACCGCCGCGGTGGGCACGAAGAACGGACCCATGTCCGGCGCGAACATCGCGGCGACGGCGGCCAGGTCGACCTGGCCGCGCGGATGCGTCCAGGTGCGCATCGTGAGCCCGCCGATCGCGGCGTGGGCGCCGAGCTCGGCCCGGGCGATGTGCGCGGAGGACTCGCAGAGCACCTCCTGGCCGGGCGCGACGAGCGACCCGACCGCCAGGACGTTGGCCATCGACCCGGTCGGCGTGAACAGGGCGGCCTCGTGGCCCAGCAGCCCCGCGACCCGCTCCTCCAGCGCGCGGACCGTGGGATCCTCGCCGTAGACGTCGTCCCCGACCTCGGCACGTGCCATCGCGGCCCGCATTGCCTCGGTGGGCTTGGTGAGGGTGTCCGAGCGGAGATCGATCACCCTCACAACCTACGGACCTACGTGAGGCGCACCGCCCTCGACCACCCGGAGTCCTCGCCGCCCTTCGACGTCCGGGCGCGGACCTTGACGGGGTCCGAGCCCACCGCGATCTTGGCCCTCGGCTTCTTGGTGTCGGTCAGCAAGGCCCTCCACGGCCCGGAGCCGACCTTGACCTGCACGTCGAACGTCGTGCCGCCCGCCCCCTTGACCGTCGACCACCTGACCGCGCGCACGCTCACGCTCGGCGCGACGACCCGCAGCCCGACCGCCACCGAGCCGTGCATGCTCGGGTGGAACGTGCAGTGGTAGGCGAACCGCCCCGCCGAGGTGAAGGTGCGCACGTACGTCGCGCCACCCGACCTCGCACCGCTGTCCCAGAAGCCCTGGTCGGAGGTGGTGGTGTGCTGGGTGACCTCGGGGAAGGTCCAGGTCACGGTCTCACCGAGCCCGACTCTGACCTTGCCGGGCAGGTACGTCAGGTGCTCGACGGTGACGTCGGCGTCGGCCGCGGAGGCAGGCTGTGGCAGGGCGACGGCCGCGAGCACCGCGGCCGCGAGCAGACGGGTTCGCATGCACGGACGCTAGACCCGTTTCGTGAGAGGTGCGTGGGGTCAGGACGCCTTGCGCAACATCTCGGCCACCAGGAACGCGAGCTCGAGGGACTGCACCCGGTTGAGCCGCGGGTCGCACACCGACTCGTAGCGGTTGCCGAGGTCCATCTCCAGCAGGTCCTCGCCGCCGCCGACACACTCGGTGACGTCGTCGCCGGTGAGCTCGACGTGGAGACCGCCGGGCCACGTGCCCAGCGCGCGGTGCACGTCGAAGAAGCCCTGGACCTCGTCGATCACGTCGTCGAACCGCCGGGTCTTGTAGCCGGACGACGCCTCGAAGGTGTTGCCGTGCATCGGGTCGCACACCCAGGCGACCTCGACTCCTGACGCAGTGACCTTCTCGACCACGACCGGGAGCCCGTCGCGGATCTTGCCCGCACCGAACCGGGTGATGAAGGTCAGCCGGCCCGGCTCGTTGTCGGGGTTGAGCCGTTCGGCCAGGGCGATCGCGTCGTCCGGCGAGGTCGACGGCCCGAGCTTGACGCCGATCGGGTTGCGGATGTGGCGCAGCAGCTCGACGTGCGCCCCGTCCAGCTGACGGGTGCGTTCGCCGATCCAGACGAAGTGGCCCGAGACGTCGTAGGGCGTCTGGGTGCGCGAGTCGATGCGGGTCATCGCGTGCTCGTACTCCAGCAGCAGCGCCTCGTGGCTGGAGTGGAAGTCGACCCGGTGGAACTCGTCGGGGTCGGCGCCGATCGCCTTCATGAACGTCAGCGCGCGCTCGATCTCGGCGGCGACCAGCTCGTAGCGCTGGCCGACCGAGGACTCACGGACGAAGTCGGTGTTCCAGGTGTGCACCTGGCGCAGGTCGGCGTAGCCGCCGGTCACGAACGCCCGGACGAGGTTGAGGGTCGCCGCCGACGAGTGGTAGACGTCGACGAGTCGCTGCGGGTCGGGCACGCGGGACTCGGCGGTGAACTCGAAGCCGTTGACGGCGTCGCCGCGGTAGGCCGGGAGGGTGACCCCGTTGCGCGTCTCGAGGTCCGAGGACCGCGGCTTGGCGTACTGCCCGGCGATCCGGCCGACCTTGACCACGGGCACGGAGGCCGCGTAGGTCAGGACGACGGCCATCTGCAGCAGCACCCGCAGCTTGTTGCGGACGTTGTCGGCGGTGACGCCGTCGAAGGTCTCGGCGCAGTCGCCGCCCTGGAGCAGGAAGGCCTCACCACGGGCGACCGCGGCGATCTTGTCCTTGAGGTCGTCGCACTCACCGGCGAACACCAGCGGCGGCATGGTGCGCAGGCGGGCAACAGCTCGCTCGACGGCCGCGGCGTCGTCGTAGGCCGGCTGCTGCGCCGGGCCGAGCGCGCGCAGCGTCTCGAGGTCGGGGATCGTCACCGGTCAAGCGTACGGCGGACCGCCCCGCGGCCCCGACTCCGCGCGAGATCCTGGACGGCGCCTGGCTAGCGCAGTGGCGGGTCCTCGTCCATGTGGTCGATGTTGCGGAAGCCGGTGCGCTGCGCCCGGACACCGCGGTTGGTGGCCCAGGTGATCGCCCACAGCACCGCACCGATCAGCAGCAGCACCCCGGCGATCTGGTAGACGATGGTCTCGCGATCCACCCACGGCCCGATCAGGAAGAGACAGGCGGCCGCCCCGAGCACCGGGGTGGGGCCCGGCGACCGGAACAGCGACGGACGGCCGTCGCCGCGCAGGACCAGGCAGGCGACGTTGACGACCGTGAAGACGCCCAGGAGCAGCAGCGCGGTGACGTTGGCCAGGTTGGCGACGACGTTGTCCTCGCGGTTGGCGACGTAGACGATCAGGCCCAGCGCGAGCAGGGTCGAGAAGATGATCCCGGCGTAGGGCGCCCGGGTGTTGGGCGCCACCTTGCCCAGGGTGCGTGGGAGCACGTCCTGGTGGGCCAGTCCGTAGAGCAGCCGACTGGCCATCAGCATGTTGATCAGGGCTGTGTTGGCCACCGCGAAGACGGCCAGGAACGGGAACAACTTGTCGATCGGGAAGTCCGGTGACCCCACCTTGACGACCTCGAGGAGCGCCCGGCCCTCGGCCTCGTTGATCTCGGCGAGCTGGTCCGAGCTCAGGACCGTGACGACCGAGATCGCCACCAGCATGTAGATGATGACCGCGATGCCGAGACCGGTCAGCAGCGTGCGCGGGAAGATCCGCTCCGGCTCCTGGGTCTCCTCGACCATGTTGACGGAGTCCTCGAAGCCCACCATCGCGAAGAACGCGATCGACGTGGCGGCCGTCACCGCCAGGAAGATCCCCTTGTCGTCGGGGTTCTCGAACGTCGTGACCCGGTCGAAGCTGCCGTCGCCCTGGGCGATGACGTAGAACCCCACGCCGATCACGATGGTCAGCGCCGTCACCTCGACGAGCGTGAGGAGCACGTTGAACTTCACCGACTCGCCCACACCGCGCAGGTTGATCAGGGCCAGGAGGACCATGAATCCCAGCGCGATGAGCGTGATCGTGCCCTTGCCGGGGAGCTCGTCGATCCAGCCGTTCGCCTCGAGACCGCCCGTGAGGTTCTGGGCCAGCACGTTGGAGGACGTCGAGGCGCTGGTGATGCCGGAACAGATCACCGCGAACGCGACCAGGAACGTCACGAAGTGCAGGCCGAAGGCCTTGTGGGTGTAGAGCGCGGCGCCCGCGGCCTGGGGGTACTTGGTCACGAGCTCGAGGTAGGACAGCGCCGTGAGTGTGGCCACGATGAAGGCGACCAGGAACGGCAGCCACACGATCCCCCCGACCACACCGGCCATCTGGCCGGTGACCGCGTAGACCCCGGCGCCGAGGATGTCGCCGACGATGAAGAGGAGGAGGAGCTTGGGCCCCATCACCCGCTTGAGGTCGGGCTCAGGACCGTTGACGTCCCGCTCTGCGGTCTGCGTGGCCATGCGAGCCTCCTGCTCCGAGTTGCGAGTGGCTTGGCCCCATCAGACACCGAACCGGCGGCCCTGTCGACCACACCCCGGCGCCGCGGCGGTGCCCGTCCGGGCGGCTGCTAGCCGAAGAAGACCGAGGCCTCGGCGTACTCCTCGGGGCTGACCAGCTTGAGCTCGGCGGTGCCCTCGCTGAGCGGCACTCGGATGATGTTGGTGCCCCGCAGGGCGACCATCTTGCCGAAGTCGCCGTCCGCGACCGCGTCGATGGCGTTGAGCCCGAACCGGGTGGCCAGCCACCTGTCGAAGGCCGACGGTGTGCCGCCGCGCTGGATGTGGCCGAGCACCACCGCGCGGGCCTCCTTGCCGGTGCGCTGCTCGATCTCGTTGGCCAGCCGGTCACCGATGCCGCCGAGCCGCACGTGGCCGAACGCGTCGAGCTCGCCGGACACCAAGGTCATGTCCCCACCCTCGGCCGGCACGGCGCCCTCGGAGACGACGATGATCGGGGCGTACTGGGTCTGGAAGCGGGTCTCGACGTGGGCGCAGACGGCCTCGATGTCGAACGGCTGCTCGGGGATCAGCACCGCGCTGGCGCCGCCCGCGATGCCGGCGTGCAGCGCGATCCAGCCCGCGTGGCGGCCCATCACCTCGACGACGAGCACCCGGTGGTGTGACTCCGCGGTGGTGTGCAGCCGGTCGATCGCCTCGGTCGCCACGTTGACCGCGGTGTCGAAGCCGAAGGTGAAGTCGGTGCCGGACAGGTCGTTGTCGATGGTCTTGGGAACGCCGACCACGTTGACCCCGAGGTCGAACAGCTTGGTGGCGACGCCGAGCGTGTCCTCGCCACCGATCGCGACGAGGGCGTCGACCCCGGCCGCCGCGAGGTTGTCCTTGATCCGCTCGACCCCGTCTTCGATCTTGAACGGGTTGGTGCGCGAGGAGCCGAGGATGGTGCCGCCGCGGGGCAGGATCCCGCGGCACTCCTTGATGCCGAGCTCCATGGTCAGGCCCTCGAGCGGGCCCTTCCACCCATCGCGGAAGCCGACGAACTCGAACCCGTGGGTCTTGACCCCCTGACGGACGACCGCCCGGATGACCGCGTTGAGGCCGGGGCAGTCCCCGCCTCCTGTGAGTACGCCGACGCGCATGCTTGCTCCTGAGAAAATTGGATCGTTCAAGTCGACGCCGACCCTAGCGCAACGCGAGGCCGCGTCCAGGGACTGAGCACGGGCACTATGGTCCCTGCACATGACGTTCTCGATCGTGGCCAGATCCGCCGACGGGGAGTCCTGGGGGGTCGCCGTCGCCTCGAAGTTCCTCGCCGTCGGCGCCGCCGTCCCCGCCGCGGTGGCCGGGGTGGGCGCCATCGCCACCCAGGCCGACGCCAACGTCGCCTACAAGGGCCTCGCCCTGGCCCACCTCGACGCCGGGGCCACCGCCTCGGTCGCGCTCCTGCGGCTGCTCGAGGAGGACGAGGGCCGCGACCACCGGCAGGTCGGCATCGTCGACGTGGAGGGCGGCGCGGCCACCCACACCGGACATGCGTGCATCGAGTGGGCCGGGGGCGAGACCGGTGACGGCTTCGCGGTCCAGGGCAACTGCCTCGCCGGCGAGGACGTGGTGCTCGCGATGGTCGCCGCCTGGGAGGCCTCCTCCCCCGACCTCCCGCTGGCGCACCGCCTGCTGGCCGCGCTCACCGCGGGCGACGAGGCCGGGGGCGACAAGCGCGGGCGGCAGTCCGCGGCGCTCCTGGTCGTGCGGGAGGGGGCCGGCTACGGCGGCAACGACGACATCGCGGTCGACCTGCGCGTCGACGACCACGCCGCCCCCATCCCCGAGCTGGCGCGGCTGCTCGACCTCAACGACCTCTACCTCACCGCCTCCACCGAGGAGGAGAAGGTGCCGGTGACCGCGGCGCTCGGCGAGGAGCTCCAGGCGTTCGCCCGAGCGCAGGGCCACGCCGACTTCCAGGAGTGGGTCGGCACCGAGAACTACGAGATGCGCGTCGACCCCGAGCTCGCCTGGATCGACCAGCAGGTGCTCGACATCGTCCGGGCCACCGAGGACGGCCGCGCGTGAGCATCCTGGCGATCGACGCCGGCACGACCGGCGTCACCGCCGTCGTGGTCACCTCGGACGGACGGATCGCGGCCAAGGGCTACGAGGAGTTCCCGCAGCACTTCCCCCAGCCCGGCTGGGTCGAGCACGCCCCCGAGGAGATCTGGCAGTCCACCCTCGAGGCCACCCGGGCCGCGCTCGCCCAGGTCGACCCCTCGCAGCTGCGCGGTATCGGCATCACCAACCAGCGCGAGACGGTGGTGCTCTGGGACCGCGAGACGCTCGGCTCACCCCGTCGCGCGATCGTCTGGCAGGACCGGCGTACGGCGGACATCTGCGGCCGGCTGCGCGACGAGGGCCACGAGGACCGGGTCGCCGAGCTGACCGGCCTGCGGTTGGACCCCTACTTCTCCGGCACCAAGCTCGTCTGGCTGGCCGAGAACGAGCCGAACACCTGGGCCCTCGTCGAGTCCGGCCGCTACGCCGTCGGCACCGTCGACTCCTACCTCATCGCCCGGATGACCCGCGGCACCTGGCACGTCACGGACGTCTCCAACGCCTCACGCACCCTGCTGTTCGACCTCGCCGCCGGCGACTGGTCCGAGGAGCTGTGCTCGCTGTTCGGCGTACCCCGCGACGCGCTGCCGGAGCTGGTCCCCAACTGGGGCGAGATCGCCCGCACCGACCCCGCGTCGTTCCTCGGCCTCGACCTGCCGATCGCGGGCGTCGCCGGCGACCAGCAGTCGGCGCTCTTCGGTCAGACGTGCTTCGACGAGGGCGACTCGAAGTGCACCTACGGCACCGGCTCCTTCATCCTGACCAACACCGGGACGACGCTGCAGCGCTCGGACGCCGGCCTGCTGTCGACGGCGGCCTGGCGCTCCCCCGACGGCGAGCTGACCTATGCCCTGGAGGGCGCGATCTTCGTGACCGGGGCCGCCGTCCAGTGGCTACGCGACGGCCTGCAGATCGTCGGGTCGGCCGCCGAGACCGCGGCGATCGCCTCCACCGTCGACTCCACCGACGGCGTGGTGTTCGTCCCGGCACTCACCGGCCTGGGTGCGCCGCACTGGGACCCGCACGCCCGCGGGCTCATCATCGGGATCACCCGCGGCACCACCCGTGCCCACCTGGTCCGGGCCACGCTCGAGGCGATCGCCTTCGAGGTCCGCGACGTGCTCGAGACGATGCCGGAGCTGTCGACCCTGCGGGTCGACGGCGGGGCCTCGGCCAACGACCTGCTCTGCCAGCTGCAGGCCGATCAGGTGGGCGTGCCGGTCGAGCGGCCGAAGCTCGTCGAGACCACTGCTCTGGGTGCCGCGTTCCTGGCCGGGCTCGGCACAGGCGTCTGGTCGTCCACCGACGACCTGCGCGAGACCTGGCAGCTGGACACGTCGTTCACTCCCTCGGCCGACCGTGCCCCCGCCGACGCCGCGCACGCCCGCTGGATGGACGCCGTCGAGCGTTCGAAAGGCTGGGCACGCTAACGCTGGAGCCGGGCCAGCTTCGCCGCGGCGGCGTCCCGCTCGCGGATGGCCTCGGCGACCGCCTCCTGGGCCTCGTCGCGGGCGTCCTCGGCCTCGCCGATGGCCTCGTCGACCTCGTCGGCGGTCTCCTCGAGCTCGGCGATCTCGCGCTTGAGCTCGTCGATCTCGGCCTGGACCTGCATCGACCGGGCTTCCAGCTCGGACAGCTCGGCGGCTGCGGTCTCGAATGACTCGGTGGCCTCGGCGAGGGCATCCTCCGCGGCGTCGAACGCTTCCTGGGCGGCCCGCTTTGCCTTCTCGTCCCGGTCGGGGTCGGGCACGACGTGGAGATCCGGCTTCTCCGGCACGACGGACTCGCGGGCCGGGGCGCTGAACCCGAGCGCCTCCGGAAGTGCGACCGCCTTGTCCATCTCCACTGCGTCCACGCCGGTGGCGGACAGTGCGGTGACGAGCAGACCGCTGCGGACCGCGGTGGCGCAGCCCTCGTCCACCATCGACGCGGTCAGCGTGGCCTCGACCTGCTCCGCGACCGCATCGGTCACCTTCTGGCCGTGCTCGCGCGCCAGCGCCCGGGCCCGGGTCGTGACCGCGGCGGTCAGCTGTCGCCGCTGCCTGGTCAGGGCTCTCAGCTCGTCGCCCGACATGGCGGCCTGCGCCTCTCGGAGGGCCGCGCCGACGGTCAGGACCTGCTCCACCTGCTCGGTCTCGTGCCGGACGAGCAGGTTGACCACCCACGCGGCCAGCGACGGCTTCTTGAGCGCCTTGACCCGCGGAGCCAGCTCGGTGCCCTTGAGCTCCTTGGCCTTGGCGTCCCGGGCCGGGGTGAAGTCACCGAGGCCGAGCGCGTAGAGCTCGTCGGCGATGCTCAGCAGGTCACTCATCGGGCTCGTCGAGCCCGTGCTCGATGACGTAGCGGGTGAGCTCGACCCGGTTGTGCATCTGGAGCTTGCGCAGCGTGTTCTGCACATGGTTCTGCACGGTCCGGTGCGAGAGCACAAGCCGCTCGGCGATCTGCTTGTAGGACATGCCCTTCGCGACCATCCGCAGCACCTCCGTCTCGCGCTCGGTGAGCGCCGGCTGCGACTGGTCGGTCTCCGGCTTGCCCTCGTTGAGACGGCGGAACTCGCCGAGCACCAGGCCGGCCAGGCCCGGTGTGAACACCGTGTCGCCGGCGGCGACCCGGCGTACGGCGTCGAGCAGCTCGGAGCGGGAAGCCGACTTCACCAGGTAGCCGGTGGCACCCGCCTTCACCGCGTCGAGGACGTCGGACTGCTCACCCGAGGCGGACAGGATCAGCACCCGGGCGCTCGGGTCGTGCTGGAGGACCTGGGCGGTGACCTCGACGCCGTTGGGCTCCGGGATCTGGAGGTCCAGGACGACGACCTGGGGCCGGCATGCGGGGAACCGGGCCAGTGCCTCGGTGCCGTTGGCGGCGACCCCGACGACGTCGAAGCCGGCCGCCCGGAGGTCGCGCTCGACCGCGTCCCGCCACATCGGATGGTCGTCGACGACCATCACCCGGACGGCGGGGGCCCCGCTGGCTTCGGTCACGCCGCAGAACATAACGCGGCGAGGCTGTCGGTGGGTCGTCCTACGGTGACGCGCATGACACTCACCATCGGCATGATCACCTGCGACTCGACCGACCCGGCCCCGCTGGCGGCCTGGTGGGCCGAGCAGGTCGGCGGCACTGTCGCCGACCCCTACGACGGCGCCTACCTGCTCGTCACGGGCGGCCCCGTCACCTTGGCGTTCCAGAAGGTCGACGACCCCACGCCCGGCAAGAACAGGCTCCACCTCGACCTCACCGCCGAGGACCTCGACGCCGAGGTCGACCGGCTCCTGGCCGCCGGCGCCGGGCTGGTGGAGCGACGCGGGGACGAATCCTTCCGGTGGGTGACGCTCACCGACCCCGCCGGCAACGAGTTCTGCGTGGCCGGGCGGGACGAGGCGACCGAGGCCGCCGGCTAACCGGCCTCGGGCGGCCGGAGCCGGGTGAACCGGCCCCGGCGGTGCCCCAGCGGGTCTGAGTCCTCGCCGACCTCGACGTGCTCGACCAGGCAGGTGACCAGCCGCGACCACCCGACCTCGGCGCTCGTCTCCAGGCGCAGGCCGGCCCACGTGGACGCAGCGGCCAGCCGCGGTCCCCAGGCGGTGTCGACGAACTCGGACTGCCGGAACAGCCCGCCCGGTGCCGGCGCCGTCCCCGCAAATGCCTCGGCCAGCCCTCTGTCCCCCCACGACAGCAGCTGGACGACCGCCGCACCTGACTCCTCCAGCCCCTCCGCCAGGTCGGAGTCGGGGTCGAGCAGCGCGAGGACCCGGGCGTTCTCCCCCAGCGCGACCATGAGCGAGGTGACGGTGAGGCCGGACCGCCCGCCGCCCGAGTCGGCCGTCCACAGGGTCACCGCCCCACCGAGCCGCCCGCGGAACCGCCGTACGCCGTCGGGCTCGGGGTCGGCGAAGGGGTGCGTGGTGTGGATGGTCATCGCGGCGGCGGCCTCGTGGGTTCCAGCGGGGCGACCAGCTCCCACTCGGTGCCGTCCGGCCCGGTGTGCACAGTGGCGGTCCCGCCCAGCTCGCGCAGCCGGCCCTGGATCGACTCCGCCACCCCCAACCGACCCTCGACCTCGGCCTCCCGCAGCCGCCCGGGCAGGATGCCGGGGCCCTCGTCGCGCACCGAAACCTCGACCCGGTCCGGCCATGCCTCCAGCAGGACCCAGCTCGGGGCGCCGGCGCCGACGTGGCGAGCCACGTTGTCCAGGCAGGCGCCGACGGCACCCACCAGCTCCTGCGCAGTCGCCCGAGGCACCTCGACCGCCGACCCCGGTGTCGCCACGTGGACCCCGGGCCGGGTGCCCAGCGCGGAGAGGGCGGCGGTCAGGTCGACCATCGCCTCGTTGGGGGTGGACACGACCGCGTCCTGGGCGCGGATCAGCGTGCGCAGCGCGACCTCCTGCACTCCGGCCAGCCGTCCGAGCTCTGCGGCCTCCCCACCGAGCTCAGCGCCCCGACGCTGCACCAGCGCGAGGACCTGGAGCACCCCGTCGTGCACGGCCCGCGCCAGCCGGGCCCGCTCGGCCGCCGCGGCGGCCGAGCGCTGGGCCCGGTCGCGCTCGGCAGCCATCAGCTGGAGCGACTCGACCAGGAAGCCGATGATCGTGCCGCCGAGAACCAGGAGGAAGGCGTTGGCGTAGTTGACCTGGGCGATGTCCTGGCGCACCGACAGGTCGACGACGCTCAGCACGAGGCCGGCGACCAGACCACCGACCCAGCGCCAATGGACGGCCCAGGCCAGCAGTGCGCCCATCACCCAGAAGCCGGGGATCGTCGCACTGAAGCCCGCGCCCTTGACCACCGGCGACATCGCGACCAGCGCCACGGCCACGGCGAGGTCGGCGACCAGGAGCGGTGGCCGACGCCGCGACGGCTCGAGGTATGCCCAGATCGCGAGGCCCGTCCACGCGATCATCACCCCCGCACAGACCGCCGCCAGGACCGGTCGTTGGACGTTGTCGAATCGGTAAACGACGAGCACGACCGCGTTGACGAGCACGATCACCCGCACCACCGCCAACCAGCGGAACATCCGGTCCTCGACCGTCATCGCCGGAGCGAACCAGGCGGTGAGCATCCGGCGGACGCCCGCGGGTACCAGCCTGCGGCCCGGCGAGGGCCTCACCGAAGACGAGGGCGCGTCGGTCAGGACGCCTTCGCCTGCCCTCGGAGCTCGGCCTCGATCTCGCGGGCCTCGGCGGCCGCCTTCTCCTCGCGCTCGAGGCGCTTGCCCTCCTCCTTGGCCTTGGTGGCGTACTGGTCGACGTACTCCTGGCCGGAGAGGCGCATGATCTCGTACATGATCTCGTCGGTGATCGAGCGCAGGATGTAGCGGTCGTTCTCCATGCCCTCATAGCGGGAGAAGTCCAGGGGCTTGCCGAAGCGCACGATCGGGCGGGTGAACTTGCCGAAGGTCTGGCCGGGCGGCGCGACGACGTCGGTGCCGACCACGGCGGTCGGGATCACCGGGACCTTGCACTCGAGCGCGAGCCGGGCGACGCCGGTCTTGCCCCGGTAGAGCTTGCCGTCGTGGGAGCGGGTGCCCTCGGGGTAGATACCGAACAGCTCGCCCGCGGTGAGGATCTTGCGGGCGCTGCTGAGCGCACCCTCGGCCGCGGAGGCACCGGAGCGGTCGATCGGGACCTGGCCGGCGCCGGAGAAGAACTTCTTCTGGAACCAGCCCTTGATGCCGGGGGTGTTGAAGTATTCGGCCTTGGCCACGAACGTGACCCGCCGCGACAGCGTGAGCGGCATGAACAGCCAGTCGGCGTAGGACAGGTGGTTGCTGGCGAGGATCGCCGGGCCGGTCGCGGGGACGTTCTCGGCGCCACTGACCTGCGGGCGGAACACGAGCTTGAGCACCGGGCCGAGCGCGATCCACTTGAGGAACCAGTAGAACACCCGTGCACCTCTCTCCACCCGCGAGACCCACCCGGTCGGGCCACCGTGGGTGGAGCCTAGTCGCATTCGACGTCGGCACCAGACCGGGTCTGCGGCGCGGCTTCTACACTCGTTGTGTGCCGCGCAGCAACGAGGACGAGGCCTGGCGCGCGATCGTCGAGAACTACGGCGAGCGCGCCGAGCTCGACCCCGGCGAAGCCGTAGTCGCCGAGCCGGCGTCCCACCCGCAAGCCGATGCGTCAGCCGAGCCGGCCGAGCTCTCCTCGGCCCACGGCGAGGAGCGGTTCGTCCCGCCCCCGCCGCCACCGCTGCCGCACGTCCCGCCCGACCGACTGCTGGCGTGGACGGGCCTGTTCGGCGCGCCGAGCGTGCTGCTCACTGCCCTGGTGCTGGGCATCGGGCTGCCGTCGCTGGTCGGCTACCTGCTCGTCGCGTCCTTCATCGGCGGCTTCGTCTACCTGGTCCTGCAGATGCCGCGAGGGCCACACGACCCCTACGACGACGGCGCGAGACTCTGAACGATCGCGCCGCTGCGAGCGGAGCGAGCGATGCGAGCGGAGCGAGCGCGCCTCGTGATCGGCTCGGCGACCACGATGGACCGCGAAGCCCGCGCAGCGGAGCGAGCGTCCGTCGTGGGTGCCGGGCCGAAGCTCACGAGGGTAGATGACGCGCTAGGTGGGTCGCACCGATGGCGCCGGCCTCGGGTCCGAACCTGGCCGGGACCAGCTCTGGCACGACGCGATGCCCGGCGCCGACGAGCGATCGGGACAAGGCGGCCCGGGCCGGCTCCAGCAGCCGGTCGCCGGCCGCCGACACGCCGCCACCGACGACCACGACCTCCGGGTCCAGGGCGGCGACCAGGTTGGCCGCACCGACGCCGAGCCAGTCGCCGACCGAGGCGAACGCCTGACGGGCCAGCAGGTCGCCGTCCTCCGCAGCCCGCGAGACCATCAGCCCCGTCAGCCGCTTCGGGTCCCCGCCGCAGAGCTCGTCGAGCAGCGTCGGGGTGCGACCGATCTCGTCCCGAGCCAGTCGGACCAGCGCGTTGCCACTGGAGTACTGCTCCCAGCAGCCACGGCCGCCGCACTCGCACGCGTGACCGCCCGGCACCACCTGCATGTGCCCGAACTCGCCGGCCATGCCGTTGTAGCCGCGCAGCACCACGCCGTCGAGGACGACCGCGCCCCCGATGCCGGTGCCGAGCGTGATCACCACCGCGGAGGCGCAACCCCGCGCCGCGCCGTACGCCGTCTCCGCGCGGGCGACACAGTTGGCGTCGTTGTCCATGGCGACGGGCGTCCCCCACCGCGAGGCCAACCGGTCGCGGACCGCCTCGTCGCGCCAAGGCAGATGCGGCGCGAAGCGCACCCGCTCACCAGCCCGGTCCACGAACCCGGCCGCGGCCAGACCCACCGCAGCGACCGTCCGTCCACCCGCCACGTCCTCGAGTGCCTCGGTGAGCGCGTCCTCGACGAGCGTCGTGTCGACCAGCCGCCCAGGTGTCTCGCGGCGCGCGGACCGGACGACGTGCCCAGCGTCGTCCACCTCGACCGCCAGCACCTTCGTCCCACCGACGTCGATCCCGACGACCAGGGGCGCTTGTCCGGGAGGCGCCTGCGTCATCGACGAGCCAGGTCGGCCGCGCCGATCAGCCCGGCCCGGTTGCCCAGCCGAGCACGGCGGATGTCCAGCACCGGTCGGTGCCCGCGCCCCGTCAGCTGCGAGGCGAACGCCGCTCTGATCGGGTCGAGCAGCAGCTCGTCGGCCTCGCTCACCCCGCCGCCGATCACCACCACGGCCGGGTCGAGCACGGCGGTGAGGGAGGCGATGCCCTCGCCGAGCCAGCGTCCGAGGACCGACAGCTGCTCGACCGCGAACGGGTCACCGGCGCGCGCAGCCTCGGTCACCAACGGCCCGGTGATCCGATCCGGGTCGCCGCCGGCCCTCGCCAGCAGGTCCGCGGCGAGCAGCGACCCGCCGCGCGCCGCCGCGCGCGCCTCGCGGACCAGCGCGCTGCCGCTGCCGTACTGCTCCAGACAGCCCCGGTTGCCGCAGCCGCACAGGATCCCGTCGGGCACCACCCGCATGTGACCGATCTCCGCGCCGACTCCGAAGGCGCCACGGTAGAGCTCACCGTCCAGGACGACGCCGCCTCCGACGCCGGTGCCCACCGTGACCAGGAGGAGGTCGTCGACGTCGTGCCCGGCGCCGTAGGTGAACTCGCCCCACGCGGCGGCGTTGGCGTCGTTCTCGACGACCACCGGCAGATGGATCCGGTCCTCCAGCTCAGCCTTCAGGTTGACGTCGCGCCAGGCGATGTTGGGGGCGAACATCACCACCGCGCGAGCCTTGTCGACGTAGCCGGCAGCGCCCACGCCGACCGCTCCGATCTCGTGACGCGAGCGCAGCTCGGTGACCAGCGAGGTGATGGCGTCCTCGATCGCCTCGACGTCGGTCGCGGGAGAGACGACGCGCAGCTCCTCGAGCACCGCCCCGTTCTCGTCGACCACGCCGCCGGAGATCTTGGTCCCGCCCACGTCGATGCCACACGCGAGAGTCATGCAGGGTCCTCATCCGGAGGTGGCTGGTCGTCCAGGTCGTCGTCCAGGTCGTCGTCCAGGTCGTCGTCCAGGTCGATGCGCTCGACCGGCCGCCCCGCACCGCTGCCCTGCCCGGCGCTCAGCATGCCGGCGGCGGCCTGCAGGAAGGACGAGGCGGCGGTCGTCAGCTGGGCACGCACCTCGGGGCTCGCCGACCGCACGGCGTGCACGGTGCGGCAGATCGGGCAGTAGCGGCACTCGGGGTCGTCGGTGGCGATGTGGGCGTTGATCTCGTGGGCCGAGGCGGCGGCCTGGTCGGCGAGCGCGGCCACCCCGGCACCGAGGTCGGACCCGTGGTCGCGAGCCCAGTCGGCGACCGCTCCAAGGAGCTTGGTCGCCTCCTCGGCCACGCTGCCCACCTCGTGGGGACCGTCGGTCCCGGAACCCTGCTCGCTCACGTCACCTTCTCCCGCGCCTTCGCCCTGGGCGCCGGGTCCTCGAACCGGACCCGGAGCACGCCGTCGTCGTCCACCCTGGCGCCGACGACCCGGAGCTTGGCCAGAGCGGCGGGCAGGGTGAGGAGGCGACGGTACTGGCCCACGGTCACGACCAGCTCATCGCCACTGCGGGCCAGGTCGACCTGGTCCCGGCTGACGAACGGCAGCCGGAGGCGCATCTGTACGCCGCCGCTGACCGTCACGACCTCGAACGGGCTCTTCACGCGCGGTGTAGCCGCGGGGTCGTCGTCGCCGTACAGCGCCTGCGCCAGGCTGATGAGCGCCTCGACCCCGACCGGTTCGCGGGCGCCGTACTCCGAGCGCCACAGCGGCAGGCCCGCGAACGACTGCTCCACCTGCTGGAGCACGTCGTCCTGGGCCAGGACCCAGCCGGCCCGCCAGTCGTCGGCGTCGCGAGCGGGGAAGACCCGGTTGGCGACCACACCGTCGACCCGGTAGCCGTAGAGCGACAGGGTCGTGTAGGAGCGGCGCGCCTCCGCGAGCACGACGGACTCGGGCGTCAGGACGATCCGCACGCTCGCATCCGGGCCGGACAGGAGGGCCCGGACCTCGTCGAGCTCGGCGTGAAGTCGCTCGATCGCGCCGAACACGCTGCCTCCGGGCATCGGGACGCCGGCGGCCTTGGTGAGCACGGGCCGGAGCGCCTTGACCACCCGCTGCTGCACCGGGAAGACCCGCTGCATGTACCAGCCGAGGGCCTCGGGCAGCGCCAGCAGCCGGAGCGTCTCGGCCGTCGGGGCACAGTCGACCACCACGAGATCCCAGTCGTCGCTGAGCGCGTGCAGCCGGAGCTCGAGGAGGGCCAGCACCTCCTCGGCGCCCGGGATGACGGTCAGCTCCTCCGCGGCGAGCGAGTCGACCCCAGCCACGTCGAGAACCGACAGCAGGTATCCCTGGATCTCCGCCCACGACTGCTCGAACCGCAGCTGGGCATCGACCTGCTGGACGAACAGGTTGTCGGCCACCTGGCTGGGTTCTGGGCCTACGGTCGACCCGAAGGTCTCGGCGAGCGAGTGGGCACCGTCGGTGGACAGCACCAGGGTGCGGAGACCCCGGCTGGCCGCCAGGGCCGCAGTGCCGGAAGCCACGGTCGACTTGCCGACACCGCCCTTGCCGGTGAACAGGATGATTCGCACGGGTGGCCTGGGCGTCAGCCCAGCGACTCGACGCGCTTCTTCAGCCCCTTGAGCGCCGTGTCGATGAGGATCTTCTCGCCCTTGCGCTTGAGCATGCCGATGAGCGGGATGGAGACGTCGAGGGCCAGCCGGTAGGTCACCTCGGTCGACCCGTCGCCGCGGTCGCGAAGCTCATAGGCCCCGTCGAGAGCGCGCAGCATCTTGCCCTCGACCAGGGTCCAGGTGACCTGACGGTCGCCGTCCCAGTCGTAGGACAGCGTGTATTCGTCCTTGATCGGCGACACGTCGAGGGCGAAGAACACCTGTTCGGCGCGATCTCCGCCACCTTCGGCCACGACCTCGGCCGTCGTCACACCCTTGGCCCATTGGGGGTAGGCGTCGAAGTCGGCGATCACATTCATGATCGCATCCGGAGCCGCGTCGATGACGATCGACGACGTGGTCTGCTCGGCCATGTCGGGCCCCTTGCTAGGACAGTGCTGGAGTCGGTGCTGGAGACGGTGCTGCAGACGGTGAGGTGGTCTCTTCCGGCTGACGACCCTACCGGATCGTGCGGCGGGTTCCGGCGGCGGTAACGTGCGCCACACCAGTAGGCCGGACCGCTCGAGGAGGGCAGTGTGCGGGAGTACTCCACACCCCCGTCGATCGAGCGGCCCACCACCGGCAACCTGACCGACGACGTCGTGACCAACGCGGCGGAGGCGCCCGACCAGGTTGTCTTCTCCGTGCGTCCGGCGATCGGGTCCGGCGAGTGGCACGGTGTCACCGCCCAACAGTTCCTCGACGACGTCCGCGCGGTCGCGAAGGGGCTCATCGCCGCCGGCATCGAGCCGGGCGACCGGGTCGCCCTCATCTCCCGCACCCGCTACGAGTGGACCCTGCTCGACTACGCGACCTGGTTCGCCGGCGCGGTCACCGTGCCGGTCTACGAGACGTCGTCCGCCGAGCAGATCCGCTGGATCCTCGAGGACTCCGGGGCCCGGGCAGTCGTCGCTGAGGGGCCGGGACACGTGGCCCGCGTCAACGAGGTGCGCCCCGGGCTCACCCAGCTCAACCACGTCTGGTCCTTCGCCGACAACGCCGTGGAGATCCTGGGCCGGCTGGGTGGCGACGTGTCCGACGAGGAACTCGAACGACGCCGCACGACCGCAGGACCGAACGACCTCGCGACCCTGATCTACACCTCGGGCACGACCGGCCGCCCCAAGGGCTGCATGCTCACGCACGGCAACTTCATGGTCGAGCTCGGCGTCGCGGTGCCCGAGCTGGAGGCGCTGTTCGAGACCGACGACGCCTCGACGCTGCTCTTCCTGCCCCTGGCCCACGTCTTCGCCCGGATCATCCAGGTCGGCTGCGTGAAGTCCCGCACCCGGATGGCGCACAGCGGCGATGCCTCCCGACTGCTCGAGGATCTGCAGGGGGTACGCCCGACGTTCGTCCTCGCCGTTCCCCGGGTCTTCGAGAAGGTGTTCAACACCGCCTCGCAACGCGCTGCGGCTGACGGCCGGGGAGCCGTGTTCGACCGGGCCGCCGAGACCGCCATCGCCTACTCCCGCGGTCTCGACAAGGGCAAGCCGTCATTGGCGGTCCGTGCCCAGCACTCGGTGTTCTCCCGCCTGGTCTACGGCCGGCTCCGCGAGGCGCTGGGTGGACGCTGCGAGTTCGCCGTCTCCGGGGGCGCCCCGCTCGGCGAGCGACTCGGCCACTTCTACCGGGGCATCGGCCTGACGGTGCTCGAGGGGTACGGACTGACCGAGACCACCGGAGCTCTGACCGTCAACCTCCCCGACGCGCTCAAGATCGGCACGGTAGGGCGTCCCCTGCCGGGCAACACGGTGCGGGTCGCCGAGGACGGCGAGCTGCTCTTCCTGGGCGGACAGGTCTTCACGGGCTACTGGCACAACGACGAGGCGACCGCCGAGGTGCTCGAGGAGAGCGGCTGGTTCCACACCGGTGACGTCGGGGAGATCGACGACGAGGGCTTCGTCCGGATCACGGGCCGCAAGAAGGAGATCCTCGTGACAGCCGGCGGCAAGAACGTCGCCCCGGCGGCTCTCGAGGACCGCATCCGCGCGCACCCCCTGGTCGACCAGTGCCTGGTCGTCGGCGACGGCCGGCCCTTCATCGCTGCGCTGGTCACCCTGGACCGCGACGCGTTGCCGACGTGGGCCGAGCGGCACGGCAAGAAGCCCGACGTCCGGCACCTCGTCGACGACCCGGACCTCCTTGCCGAGATCGGGCAGGCGGTGGACGAGGCCAACAAGTCGGTGTCCAGAGCCGAGTCGATCCGCAAGTTCCGGGTTCTCGCGGAGGAGTGGACCGAGGAGGGTGGGCAGCTCACCCCGAGCCTCAAGCTCAAGCGCAACGTGGTCATGCGCGAGGTGCGCGACGAGATGGCCGCGCTCTACCTGCCCTGACCCGACCTGCCCTCGCCTCTCCCTTCTTCCACCGCCCAAGTCCCACGAGTTATTGGATTCCCCGGACTAGACCCCACCCCCGCCCCTACCGTTTCAAGGGAAGAAACCTCCGCATCTGCTCGTGGACCAGGGGCATCCGGTGACAACCCCAGTCACCGACCCCTGGGGTAATGAAAGGTCTTGGTCTGATGGACCGTCGCAGGATTCTCTTGGTCGCCGCCGTGCTGGTTGCGGCGCTGGGAGCCGTACTGGTCTTCCTCTACGTCCAGGGCGCCGACTCGCGTGCCGAGGAGCGCTTCGACACCGTCTCGGTGCTGAAGGCGACTGCGATCATCGAGGCCGGAGAGACGATCGAGGACGCCCAGGCCGCCGGCAAGCTCACCCTGGCGGAGGTCACCCAGGACCAGCTCCTCAACGGCTACCAGACCAACACCGACGGCATCGCCGGCACCAAGGCGATGCAGACCATCTTCCCGGGCGAGCAGATCGTCTCTGACAAGTTCGGCACCAACGTCGCGGCAGCCTCGTCGTTGCCCTTCACCGACGAGGGCAAGATCGCGATGTCGGTCAACCTGACCGACCCCGCCCGTGTCGCCGGCTTCGTCAACCCCGGCTCGGAGGTGGCGATCTTCCTGACCGGCACCGACGAGGTCGACGGCAAGGGCTACAGCCGCCTGCTGCTGGACCGGGTCACGGTGCTCGCCGTCGGCAACACCACGCCGGTGTCGACGACCACGACCGACGAGACCGGCAACTCGACGACCGAGCAGCTCCCTCGGACGCTGCTGACCATCTCGGTGGAGCAGCGGCAGATGGAGAAGGTCCTCTACGCCCAGTCCAACGGCGAGCTCGCCTTCGGCCTCCTCACCGAGAACAGCGTGGTCGCACCCGGCCCGCCGATGACGTTCGAAGAGCTCTGGAAGTAGCGTGCGATGCCAGTCGTCGTAGACCCCGACCCGATGATCGTCGAGTCGCTGCTGGCAGCCATGCCGGCCGGCTCGCACGGCGTCGAGTCCGTCGACAGGCTCAAGGCCTGGCTCGCCTCCCATTCCGACGAGTACGTCGTCGTCCTCGGGCCGACCCTCACCGACGAGGAGTCCGTGACGACCTGCGAGGCGCTGCGCACAGCAGCGCCCACGATCAGCACCATCCTCGCGCGGGAGTCGATGGACGCCGACCTGCTGACCCACGCCATGAAGGCCGGCGCCCGGGACGTGGCCCACTACACAGACTCGACAGCGATCACTGCCGCGATCGGCCGTGCCTACCAGCTCTTCGTGGCGTTGCGCGGTCCGGCCGGCGCCATGCACATGAGCAAGGTCATCTCGGTGTTCTCGCCCAAGGGTGGCGTCGGCAAGACGACGCTGTCGGTCAACCTGGCGCTGGCGCTCACGGAGAAGGGCGCCCGCCGGGTCTGCCTGGTCGACCTCGACCTCGCGTTCGGTGACGTCGCGATCACCATGCAGCTCTTCCCGACTCACTCGATCGAGCAGGCCATCGGGTCCGAGGACTCGATGGACGTCGAGATGCTCGACGGTCTGCTGACCCGCCACCAGGACTCGCTGATGGTCCTCGCGGCGCCTCCCCACCCCGACACCCGCGAGCGGGTCTCCCCCCGGTTGGTGTCCCGGATCGTCCGCACCCTCCGCGAGACCTTCGACTACGTCGTGATCGACATGGCGCCGTCCTTCGACGAGCAGGTACTCACTGCGCTCGACGAGACCGACGAGGTCGTCCTGGTCGCCACCCTCGACGTGCCGACGCTCAAGAACGTCAAGGTGGCGGTCGAGACCTTCGACGCCCTGCACATCGCCAAGGACAACCGGCACCTGGTCCTCAACAGAGCCGACGACGAGGTCGGCATCACCGCAGACAAGGTCGAGGGGATCCTGGGCATGAGCGTGACCACGCAGCTCCTGAGCTCCGTGGACATCGCCGCAGCGACCAACGCTGGCAGCCCCATCGTGGTCAGCGACCCCGAGCACCAGCTCAGCGTCGCCGTGTGCGAGCTGGCGACCCGGCTGGCCGGCCAGATGGTCGGACCCCCCAGCTCCGAGCGCGACGCGGCCGGATCAGCACCCCCGGCGAAGGCCGAGGCCGAGGCTCGGGGCCTACTCAGGAGACGAAGCAGGTCATGAATCTCGCCGACCGACTCGCCGCCGCCCGGGCGGCAGGTATCACGCACGACGAGCCCGAGCTCGAGGCAGAGCTAGAGGCCGCGCTGACCGACGGCCGACCCGCGGGAGCGGCTCACCACGACCCCGCGTCTGCCTCCCCCGTGGAGTCCGCGCCGGGCGGTGGTGGAAAGCGTCGCGCCACCGGCCCGACGGACGGCACCTCGAACAGCACCCCCAGCGCACCTGCCCCCTGGACCTCCAACGCTCCGATGTCAGCGGCGGCGGCGGCCACCGCCGGTGCCGTCTCGGCGTCCGAGGCGCGCAGCTCAGCCACGACGAATGCTCCGACGGTCAACCTGGACACCTCCGCCCGGCGCGGGGGGAACGTGCAGAACGACCGGATCGAGGAGCTCAAGAGCAGCGTCCACATCCAGCTGCTGCAGCAGATGGGTCCGCGCCTGTACGACTCGGACATGGACCAGAACGAGCTCGACTCCGAGGTCCGCAAGGTCCTGGTCGACGTCCTCGGGTCCCAGGACCGACCACTGAGCAGCAGCGACCGAGCCCGGGTCACCCAGGAGATCAGCGACGACATCCTCGGCTACGGGCCGATCGAGCCGTTCCTCCGCGATCCTGAGGTCTCCGAGGTCATGGTCAACGGCCCCAACCAGGTCTACGTCGAGAAGAGCGGTCGGCTGATGCCGGCCGACGCCCACTTCACCGACGAGGCGCACCTGCGCCGGACGATCGACAAGATCGTCAGCCGGATCGGCCGACGCATCGACGAGTCCAGCCCGATGGTCGACGCCCGCCTGCCCGACGGCAGCCGTGTCAACGCGATCGTCCCGCCGCTGGCCGTGGACGGCTCGTCACTGACGATCCGCAAGTTCGCCACTGACCCACTGACCGTCCAGGACCTCATCAACTTCGGGTCGCTGAGCAACGTCACCGCGGACTTCCTCGACGCCTGCGTGCGGGGTCGGCTCAACATCATCGTGTCGGGCGGCACCGGTGCCGGGAAGACGACCACCCTCAACGTGCTGTCGTCGTTCATCCCCCACGACGAGCGCATCGTGACCATCGAGGACGCCGCCGAGCTCCAGCTCAAGCAGGACCACGTCGTGCGCCTGGAGTCCCGCCCCGCCAACATCGAGGGCAAGGGCATGGTCACCATCCGCGACCTGGTCAAGAACAGCCTGCGCATGCGGCCCGACCGCATCGTCGTCGGCGAGGTCCGCGACGCCTCGGCACTGGACATGCTCCAGGCGATGAACACCGGTCACGATGGCTCGATCTGTACGCTCCACTCCAACGGGCCTCGGGACACGCTCGCCCGCATGGAGACCATGGTCCTGATGGCCGGCATGGACCTCCCCATGCGCGCCATCCGCGAGCAGGTCGCCTCCGCGGTCGACCTGATCGTGCACCAGAGCCGGTTCAAGGACGGTTCCCGCCGGATCACCCACATCACCGAGGTGGAGCGGATGGAGGGTGACGTGATCACCCTGCAGGACATCTTCGTCTGGGACAACAGCCGCGGCTACGACTCGGAGGGCCGGGTGCTCGGCCGCCTCGTCTCGACCGGTCTGCGCCCCAAGTTCCTGGAGAAGATGGCCTACGCCAACGTGACCGTGGACCCGATGCTGTTCGCCGTGGATCGGGGTTGAGATGTCACACCGCTCCCGTCGAGGGCGCCTCACGGCGCTCCTGACAACACTGCCGGGCCTCGGGCTCGTCCTGCTCGTCGTGCTCGGGCTCGTGCTCGGGCCGGCCCAGACCGCCACGGCGGCCGACTCCCCCGGCTCGATCACCTACTCCGAGCCGACCGCCGACGGCCTGCAGATCCTGATGTCGGTGCCGGCCGAGGCCGAGGTCGACCTCGAGGGTGTCGAGGTCACCGTCGACGACCACGCGGCCGAGGCGACCGCGGTGCCCGCGGCCACCGACGACGCGGTGCTGCGCACCACGGTCATGGCGATCGACACCAGCAACTCGATGAAGGGCGACCGCTTCGCGGCTGCCCAGGCTGCCGCCCGCGAGTTCATCAACGCCGCACCCGCCGACGTGATGCTCGGCATCGTCACCTTCGACTCCGACGTCGAGACGGCCCTGCCCCCCACCCAGGACCGCGCGGCGGCGCTCGCCGTCGTCGACGGGCTCCAGCTCAGCAAGAAGACCCTGCTCTACGCCGGGATCCTGTCAGCGGTTCAGGAGGTCGGCACCGAAGGACAGCGCAACGTGCTGGTGCTCTCCGACGGCGCGGACACCACCGACACCCCGCTCGACACGGTGACGGCGGCCATCAAGGAGGCCGAGGTCCGCGTCGACGTGGTCGCCCTCGAGCAGGATGGCGAGGCGCTGCAGGCCCTGCAGTCACTGGCCACGGCCGGCGGTGGGGAGGTCATCCCGTCCGATCCGGAGGCCCTCGCCGCGGCGTTCGCCGAACAGGCCGCCGCACTGGCCAGGCAGGTGCTCGTCACCGTGCAGGTCCCGCGCGCGGTCGAACGCACCGAGGCCACCGTCAAGGTCTCACTGCCCACCGCGGACGGCGCGGTCACCGCCGAGGCGTTCACCACCGTCCGTTCCGCCCCCATCTCGCCGACGATCACTCAGGACACGCCCTGGAACCTGCCGTCCTGGGCGAAGTACGCCGGCCCCGGCGCGATCGGCCTGGGACTGATCCTGGCCGTCGCCCTGCTCGTCCCCAGGTCCAAGACGGTCACGGCCGCGGACCGCGTGAGCGAGTACACCGCCTCCCAGAGCAAGTCCGCCGATCCCGGGGGCCCACTCCTGGACACCGATGTCGCCTTCGCCTCCGCGAAGGAGACCGCGGCGAACGTGCTGCGACGCAACAAGGACCTCGACGCGCGGATCAGCCACCGCCTCGAGGCCGCGGGCAGCGAGCTCAAGTCCTCGGAGTGGCTGCTGATCCACGGGGCCATCTTCTTCATCAGCGGCTTGGTTGGGATCGGACTCGGCGGTGGCAACCCGGTCATCGGGCTGCTGTTCCTGGCGGCCGGGCTCTTCGTGCCGTGGATCTACCTCGGCTTCCGGCGCTCGCGTCGGCGCAAGGCGTTCAACCAGGGCCTGCCGGACACACTCCAGCTGATGTCGGGGTCGCTGGCCGCGGGCCTGTCCCTCGCCCAGTCGGTGGACACGATCGTCCGTGAGGGATCGGAGCCCATCGCCGGCGAGTTCCGGCGGGTGCTGATCGAGACCCGGCTGGGCGTGTCCCTCGAGGACGCGCTCGAGGGTGTCGGTGAGCGTTTCGACAGCAAGGACTTCGAGTGGGTCGTCATGGCGATCAAGATCCAGCGTCAGGTCGGCGGCAACCTCGCCGAGCTGCTCGACACGGTGGCCGCCACGATGCGTGAGCGCGAGTACGTGCGCCGCCAGGTCGCGGCGCTGGCGGCGGAAGGAAAGCTCTCGGCGTGGGTGTTGGGTGGCCTACCCCCCCTTTTCATGCTCTACCTTTTGCTCACGAACCGTGACTACGTCATCGTGATGTTCCAAGAGCCCCTCGGCTGGGCCATGCTGGCAGGTGCGGCGACGATCCTGACGATCGGGGTTTTCTGGATGAGCCGACTGGTCAAGGTGGAGGTGTGACATGACCCTGCTCTTCATCCTCGGCATCTCGATGGTCCTCCTGGCCATCCTGCTGGTCGGATCCGCGCTGAGCTCCACGACCGAGACAGGTGTCACTCGCTCCCTGGCCGTCCTCGAGGCGATGACCAACGCGCCCAAGGAGCTGACCAAGGACCTCGACCGCTCCTTCGCGGACCGGATCCTCCAGCCCCTGCAGCAGCGCGCCCTGCGCCTCGGCCGCAGGCTCTCCGGAGCGGACACCCCCGACCGCATCAGGCGCAAGCTCGACCTGGCCGGCAACCCGCACGGGTGGACCGTCGACCGGGTCGTCTCCGGCAAGGTCATCGGGGCGGTGGTCGGCCTGGTCGCAGGCGTGGTGTTCGGCCTGATGTTCGACGGCACCGGGATGCGGGTCATCCTGGCCGTCGGTGGGCTGGTCGTCGGCTTCTTCGGCCCCAACCTCTACCTCTACCAGAAGATCCACGACCGCTCCGAGCAGCTCCTTCGCGGGCTCCCGGACGCCATCGACCTGCTGACCATCAGCGTCGAGTCAGGCCTGGGTTTCGACGCGGCCGTCCAGCAGGTGGCCCGCAACACCGAGGGACCGCTGGCCGAGGAGTTCTCCCGGGTGCTCCGGGAGATGCAGATCGGCCAGGGCCGGGCGGAAGCGCTGCGCGCTCTCGGCGAGCGCACCAACGTCGCCGATGTCCGCAGCTTCGTGGGTGCGATGGTCCAGGCCGACTCCTTCGGCATCCCCATCGCCCAGGTCCTGCGGGTCCAGTCGTCGGAGATGCGCGTCAAGCGACGTCAGCGGGCTGAGGAGAAGGCCCAGCAGGTGCCCGTCAAGATCACCATCCCGCTGATCTTCTGCATCCTGCCGACCCTGTTCATCGCGGTCATGGGACCGGCGGTCCTGAGCATCATGGACAGCTTCAGCAAGTGAGGAACAGCGCCAGGTGAGGATCCGCGAACGGCACCACGTCAAGGTCAGCGCCGTCGCGCGTGCCTTCGTGCTGGTCGCTCTCTTCGGCCCCGCCCTGTGGAACCAGGACAAGGCGGGCATCATCGCGCTGGCCACGATCGGCTCGGTGTGGATGCTCTCCACGCTCGCGGACTGGCGCCAGCGCCTGCCGGTCCTCGTGGTCACGACGGTGGACGCCGCCCTGGTGGGCGCCGTCTGCGGGTTCACGATCAACGAGACCCTCGGCGTGCTCGGGGCGCTCGCAGTCCCTCCCTTCACCGCCGGTCTCTACCGGGGCATCCAAGGCGTCGCTCTCGCGCTGTCCGCCCAGATGACCACGTTGGTCCTCATCTCGTTCATCGCCTTCGAGGGACTGGACGCCAACGAGGGCTTCGGCGCGTTCAGCTGGAACATGACCGGGCTCGGGCTCGGCCTGGTCGGCGTGTTCCTGCACTCCGCGCTCAACGAGCGGTCCGACCCCTTGGCGCCCTACCACTATGCGCAGGGGCTGATCCGCCAGCTGATCGACCTCTCGGGCGGGCTCGACAGCGGACTCGACCCGGTGGCCCTCGGAGGGTCGATCCTCAGCGCCGTGCGCGACGACCTGCCGACCTCGGCGGTGGTCGTGAGCGTGCCGCGCGGAGACACGCTCACTCCCCTGGTCAACAAGTCACTCGGCAGCACCGACGACCTCGGGGAGTGCGAGGACATCGCCGTCGAGGCGTGGGCCGTTGGCCTGCCGGTGCTGCACGACCGGGTCTTCGCCTTCCCGCTCAACACCGATGCCGGCACCGTCGCGATCGTGGCGGGCATCCTGTCCGACCGGGTCGACGCCGCCCGTCTCGGCGTCGAGGACCGGATCCGCAAGCTGATGCGTCGTCTGGCCCCCAGTGCGGTGCACCTCGACACGGCGCTGCTCTTCTCGGCGTTCCGGGCGGCGGCCACGGCCGAGGAACGCCGTCGCCTCGCCCGGGAGATGCACGACGGCGTGGCCCAGGACATCGCGTCGCTCGGCTACCTCGTCGACGCCCTGGGCGCTGGTGTCACCACCCCGGAGCAGACGGAGCGCCTGGAGATGCTGCGCGAGCGGATCTCCGCGATCGTCGCCGAGATCCGGCGTTCGGTCGTCAACCTACGCACGAGCATCGGCGCCAACGAGAGCCTCGGGACCGCGATCGGCTCGATCGCCCGCAACCTCTCCGAGGTCTCGGGGGTTCCGATCCACGTCACCCTCAACGAGCACACCCAGCGACTGCGCCCCGAGGTCGAGGGCGAGCTGTTCCGGATCGCGCAGGAGGCGATGAACAACGCCGTCCGGCACGCGCAGGCCTCGGCCATCGAGGTGCACTGCCAGGTGCACGCCCCCGAGGCCCTCATCACCGTCACCGACAACGGGCGTGGACTTCAGGCGGCCCGGCCGACCTCGCACGGGCTGCACATCATGCAGGAGCGGGCCCGGCTCATCAACGCCTCGCTTGAGATCGGTGAAACACCGGCCGGCGGCCTCTCGGTATCGGTCCGGGTCCCCGCCAACCGCGGCTCGGAAGCCACCGATCCGGACCCCGTGCATGCCAAGATCGGGGCATAGCCCCCAGATGACCCCCAGTCGGAGACAACTGACATGAGCGCACCAATCACCGTCCTCCTCGTCGACGACCACGAGCTGATCCGCAGCGGTCTGGCCGGTGTCTTCGAGCTGGAGGACGACATGACGATCATCGCCACGGCCGGCTCGGTGGTCGAGGCGCTGCGCAAGTTCGACGAGCTGCAGCCCGACGTCGTCGTGGCGGACCTCCAGCTGCAGGACGGCACCGGACTGGACATCGTCCGGTCCATCCGCAAGGTCAGCAACACGACCGGTCTCGTCGTCCTCACCATGCACTCGGGCGACGACCAGATCTTCGCGGCCATGCAGGCCGGCGCCTCGGGCTTCGTCGGCAAGGACGCACCCTCCTCCGAGGTCGTCCGCGCGGCCCGGCACGCCGCGGTCTCGCCACGCTCGTTCGTCTGCACCGGTCTGGTCGGCGCGATGATGCGCCGAGGCACCGCCGAGTCGACCCGCCTCTCCGACCGCGAGCACGAGGTCCTGCTGCTCCTGGCCGACGGCCTGGGTGCCGCGGCGATCGGTGACAAGCTCTACCTCAGCGAGTCGACCGCCAAGTCCCACATCGCGCGCATCTACCAGAAGCTCGGCGCCACCAACCGCGCCCAGGCCCTGGTCACCGCGATGCGGATCGGCCTCCTCTCCAGCGTTCGGCCCGTCGACTCCTAGCACCCGGCTCCCGGCCCTTTGTGCGCCGCACGGCCTGACCCGTCCAGACCGGTTCACCTAGCCCCTTCGGGCCCCCGCGCGCGGTCGAGCGCCCGTCTTTCCGGGCGCATTCCCACATCCACAGGGTGGTGCGAATCGGGCTCTGAGGGGCGAGGGGCATAGCCCGTTCGGACTATGCCCACCCCCTGTCGGATGGACTCTCCGGATTCCCCCACAAATCGGTAACGGACTCAGCAGTATTGACTCCATGAGGCGCCCGCCTCAACTCGTGGGAATCTTTCAAGGAGAATCGCAATGCTTGACTACCTCCGCATCATGCTGGCGGCTCGCACGGACTCCGAGCGCGGCGCCTCGGCCGTTGAGTACGGCCTCCTGATCGCCGGCATCGCCGCGCTGATCGTCGTCGTCGTCTTCGCCTTCGGTGACGCCCTGCAGGGCGTTTTCCAGGACACCTGCGACAGCGTCGCCGGCGCCGCGAACTGCTGATCAGCTTCTTCGAGTGAACGGGGCGTCGTGGCTTTCTGCCACGGCGCCCCGTCTCACAATCCGACTACCACAACCTGAACCACGACTCTCGGTAGGTGAAGCGTCATGCAGCAGGAGTCACTCGCCAGGCACCGCGACGAGCGCGGTGCGTCGGCGGTCGAGTACGGGCTGCTGATCGCCGGCATCGCCGCCATGATCGTCCTCATCGTCTTCACCTTCGGTGGCGGCGCCAATGGTCTCTTCCACGGCAGCTGCGAGGACATCTTCGAGGACACGGGGACCGCGGTCTGTCCCTGACCCGCCCCTGACACTGGCCCTGGCAAACTCCGTTCACTCGGCATACCGCTCGGCCAGCGCAATCCGCGCCATCGTGGTCGGATGTGACCCGAACCAGGCCTGTGACCACGCCGGCGGTGTGAGGTCTGCGGCCGACCGCCGAGCGAGCGCCTGCTGCAGCGCGATGAACGCCGCCGGGTCGCCGGTCACCCGCAACGCCTCCACATCGGCCCGCGTCTCCACCTGCCGGCTGATGCCGTTCTGGACAGGGCTCACCAACAGCCCGGCCACCGCCACCAGCGCCAGGACCTTCGGCACGCTCCGCGGGTCAGCGACTCCGGTGGCTTCCTCCTCGGCGTCCTCCGGGCGGCGCGGCACGAACAAGGCGAGCAACCCGACGCCGAACGCCGCTCCGGCGGCCCCCAGGCTGGTCCCGACGAGCACGTCCTGGTGCTTGGCGTGTGCGAGCTCGTGGGCGACGACGGACGCGGTCTCGTCCTCACCGAGATCCGCGACCAACGTGTCGTAGACGACGATGCGCCGGGTGCTGCCGAAGCCCGAGACGTAGGCGTTGAGGGTGGTCGTGCGGCGCGACGCGTCGGCGACCAGGACGTCGTCGACGTTCACGCCCTTGCGCTCGGCCAGATCGAGGATCCTGGCGCGCAGCGGTCCCTCCGGGAGCGGGGTGAACGAGTTGAACAGAGGTTCGACGACCAGCGGATAGACCAGCGAGCCGAGCAGGACCAGCACCCCCAGACCGGCCCCCGCCACAGCCGGCCAGGTGCGGGGCCACCGGCGTGCGGACACCACGACCACGCAGACCGCCAACGAGGTGATGACGATGTCCACGGCCTCCGACTTGGCCAGGTCGGCCGCATAGGCGCCCCACGCCTGGTTCGAGAGGCCGTAGTCGAGCACGTGCCGGCGCAGTGCGATCGCGAATGGCAGGGTCAGCAGCCGCACGACGACCTCGACCGTGGCCACGGCGAGGGGGACCTGCACCCACCACCGCCCGGGCAGCCGCCCGACCAGCGCGCGACCGGCCCGGGTGAAACCGAGCGCCGCGAGCGCGAGCAGGGAGACCACCACGGACGACCAGCTCCAGACCCGAGCCCACCGCGCGAAGTCCTCCCCGCGCGCGATCTCCGCCGTGGTGAAGTATCGGGAGGGGTCCGGCGCCCGGAGCCCATCGCCCGAGACCGGGTCCCACGGGACCCGCAGCGCGGCAAGGACGACGAAGACCGTCGCCGCGACGAGCGCCACCACGACCGCCGTACGCCGCTCGCTCAGGCGAATCGTCATCCGGCGACCACCGTCGCCGCGAGCGTCTCGAGCCGGGCTTGCCACTGCTCGGTCAGCTCGGCCTCGTCGATGCCCACGCTCGACCGCAGGGCTGACCCGATGCCCATGCCGCTGCGCACGTCGTCGTAGACCCGCACGAGAGCCTCCTCCCCGGCGAGGTCCACGACGACCAGGCAGGCCAGCCAGGCCGCCTCGTACGCCGCTCCCAGGTGTGTGGCCGTGGCGTCGAACTCGGCCGGACCGGGCAGCGCCTCGGGCACCCCCTCCTGGCCGACCTGGGCGATGATCTGCCCGGCGGCCTTCGACATCGGCAGGTCCGTGTCGCGCAGAGCCACGTAGTCGGCGAACCCCTCGAGCAGCCACAACGGCATGCCACTCGTGATCGGTGCCTCGGTCGCGATGTGCGTCGCCTCGTGGGTCATCACGACCTGCTCGCCCACGGGCCCGAGGTCGCCGTACAGATCGGGGTTCACGAACACGTGGGTAGGTGACGCCGGGGTGAGGGTGCCGTCGACGGTGGCCGAGACGGCGGCGATGCCGGCGTAGGTGCCCGGATCGGCGGCCAGCATCGCATCGAGCGCGGCCGCGCTGTCCGGTACCTCCACGACCAGGCCCCCTGGCCACGACGGCAGGACGGCGCGCACGGCGGGGACCGCGGCAGCCACCTGGCCGGCGTATCGGTCGGCATCAGCGGCGCTACCAGCGACCAGCACCAGGGACTGGTCGTCGCGCCTGACCTCGAGAGGTGCCGTCATCCACAGGGGGGTGCGCCGGTCACCTCCGCCGATGCCGGTGACCGTGGCCCCAGGACCGGTGGCGTCGAACCTGACGAGGACCTCGGCGTGGGCCGGTTTCCGGTCGAAGCCCGCGAAGCGCCACGTCATGTCCACCGCTGCGGTCCAGGCCCCGTCGGCCGACGTGCTGCTGGTCTCGTCGACGTAGCGGACGGTGAAGTCGGCGACGTCGAGCGACTCGGCGTTGGCGACGACCGCTCGGAGGAGGTCGGCACCGGCCGACGAGTCTCCCGCCAGCGCCGCCGCGGAGTCGGCGTCGCGGGCCGTGACGGCGTCCTGCAGCGCTCCCAGCGTCCGGGCTGCCTCGGCCGGCTCCGCCTCGGGTCGGACGAGGCCGTCCGGCGAGGCCAGGTAGTCGTCCCCGCGGGTGACCAGGAATGTCGCGGTCGCGACCACGACCAGCAGCAGAGCCGACGCCAGGACGGCCCAGGTGCGTCGGGCGGGCGAGGTCACCGCTCCATCATCGCGATCGCGTGGTGACGGAGGGCCGATGGCCGCGCCGCGGGGTGGCGGGTCAGCCGGGTCGGACGGCGCCGACGTAGGGCATCGAGTAGAGCTCGGAGACCCGGACACCCGCCCCCGGGTTGGCGGCGTGGACGATGAGGCCGTTGCCGATGTAGATGGCGACATGGCTGATGGGCGAGTAGTAGAAGACCAGGTCGCCCGGACGGAGCTCGCTGGCGGGGATGCGCGGCCCGGAGCTGTACTGGGCGCTCGAGGAGTGCGGCAGCCCGACGCCCGCCTGGGCCCAGGCCATCATGGTGAGGCCCGAGCAGTCGAACGCGCTGGGGCCTGCCGCGCCGTAGACGTAGGAGTCACCGACCTGGGCCATCGCGTACTCGAGCGCCGCGGCGGCCCGACCGGAGGTCTCGATACCGGAAGGAAGCCGGATCGAGCCCCGGGAGAGCATCTCGGCCCGCTCCTCCTCCTTGAGCTGCTCGAGCAGAGCCTCGGCCTCGCCGTGCTTCTCCTCGATCTCGGCCTTCTCCTTGGCCAGGACGGCCTCGGTGCGCTTGATCTCGGCGAGCCGGTCGGCGGTGGCGTCGGCGCGGATGTCGAGGGCCTTGGCCTCGGTGGCGTAGGCGTCGAACAACTGGGCCTGGACGCCCTGGAAGGCCGACATGGTGGACAGCCCCGACAGGAAGCCACTGGGGTCGTCGGAGACGATGACCTGGCCGACGGCGGCCAGACTCTGACCCTGGTACTGGCTGACGATGGAGTCCTGCAGCTCGTCGCGCGCGGCGTCGAGCTCGGCGTCCTGGCGGTCCTGGTCAGCGGTCAAGGAGGCCAGGTCGCGATTGAGCTCGGCCAGCTCGAGCTTGGCGTCGTTGAGACGCTCGGAGGCCTGCTCCGCCTCGTGGTAGAGCCGGTCGACGCGTGCCTGCACGGCGTCGATGTCCGGCTCGGCCTGAGCGGGCGCGGAGGCGCCGAGGCCAAGGGTGGCGAAGAGCGCGATGCCCGAGAGGGCGGTGACGATTCGCCACCGGGGGTGGTGCACGGTCTGGTGCACGAGCGGGGGTGTCTCCTTGGCGTCGTACGCCTACCGGGTGAGCTGACGGGTTCGGGCACGACTTGCCCTACCGCCGCTCCTCGCGGCCGACGTACGACCACGCCTTGCGGCGGATTCACCCCAGGTGCTCAAGCTTCGAGCGGTGGTTCCCCGGCTTCCGCGCCACCCGAGTGGGGCGGAACTCAGCGCGGCACCCGCGCGGACCGGCCGGTCCACTTCCACGGGCACCTGAGGGAGCACGCTAACGGTCCTGACTCCGGTCGTCCAAACCTCAACCGCCGTGCCGCGCCCGATCTCGGGAGAACTCTGTCACACCAGTCACACCAGTCACACAAGTCACACAAGTCACCGCAGACTCAGGCCGACTCCACCTCGGGACCGGACACCGGCTGCACCAGCCGCAGGGGCGGCACCAGGCCACCGCGGGCCAGGACTTCCAGCGCCCGCTGCTCGTCGTCGTCGAAGGTGAGCTCGGGCGGCGGGCCGAGGAGCACCGTCACCACACAGTCGTGGCAGGCCAACCCCCGCACCACGCAGGTGTCGCAGTCGATGCGTGTCGTCATGTCCGAGACAGTGACAGAGCCCACCGACAGTGCCCACCGACAGTGCTGAGTCAGGTGGTCGGCTGGTCCCACTCACCACGCGCCACGGCCTCGATGGCGTCCGACCGCCCGCACCACCGGCAGGTGACCGACTCGAGGGTGTCCTCGAGGACCTCGGTCTCCTCGACCTCGTGCTCACCGGCGAGGTCGAAGTGCCAGAACTCCGCGGTCCGCCGCGTGCGCCGCACATCGAACCGGGTCAGGTTGCCGCAGCCGCCGCAGCGCCACCGGCCGGCTGGGTCCGGCGGGCCCGGTGAGGTGGCGTTCACGCCCCACACCCTAGGAGGCTCGGCGTGGCCTGCCCGACGATGTCGGCGACCGGACCTACCGTCGCCACATGGCTACCGGGACGTCGGCGACCGCCGACAGTGCGCGTTGGGAGTGTCAGCGCACCTTCGACGAGCTCGGCCGCCCGCTGCGCGAGGTCACCTTCACCGTCGTCGACCTCGAGACCACCGGCGGCTCGGCCGAGGCCGGCTCGATGATCACCGAGATCGGCGCCGTCAAGGTGCGCGGCGGCGAGGTGCTCGGCGAGTTCCAGACCCTGGTCAACCCGCACACCGAGATCCCGCCCTTCATCGCCGTGCTGACCGGCATCAGCAACTCGATGGTCAGCGACGCACCGACCATCGACTCGGCGCTGCCGGCCTTCCTGGAGTTCGCGGCCGGCACCGTCCTGGTCGCCCACAACGCGCCGTTCGACGTGGGTTTCCTCCGCCACTTCGCCCAACAGCAGGGCCGGGCCTGGCCGGGATTCGAGGTCGTCGACACCGCCAAGCTGGCCCGGCGGGTGATCACCCGCGACGACGCGCCCAACTGCAAGCTGTCGTCGCTGGCGCGGGCGTTCCGGTCCACGACCACCCCCAACCACCGCGCGCTCTCCGACGCCAAGGCCACGGTCGACGTCCTCCACGGGCTGATGGAGAGGCTGGGCGGTCTCGGGGTGCACACACTGGAGGAGCTGCAGACCTTCTCGTCCCGCGTCTCCACGGCCCAACGCAAGAAACGCCATCTCGCCGAGGGGCTGCCGCACGAGCCCGGGGTCTACCTGTTCCGCGACGACCGCGGCCAGGTCCTCTACGTCGGCACGTCGCGCGACCTGCGCACCCGGGTGCGCAGCTACTTCACCGCCTCCGAGACCCGGTCCCGGATGGGCGAGATGGTCGGCCTCGCCCAGAGCGTCCAAGGCATCACGTGCAGCACCGCCCTGGAGGCCGAGGTCCGCGAGCTGCGGCTCATCGCGCAGCACAAGCCGCGCTACAACCGCCGTTCGCGGTTTCCGGAGAAGGCCCATTTCGTCAAGCTCACCCGGGAGACGTGGCCGCGCCTCTCACTGGTCAAGAAGGTCCTCGACGACGACGCCGACTACCTCGGCCCGTTCGGCTCGCGCCAGGTCGCCGAGAAGTGTCTCGCGGCCCTGCACGAGACCTTTCCGGTCCGGCAGTGCACCGACCGGCTCGCCCGACATCCTTCCCGCAGCGCCTGCGTGCTCGCCGAGATGGGCCGCTGCCTGGCGCCCTGCGACGGCAGCGTCGACGAGGCGACCTACGCCTCTGTAGTGCGGACGCTGCGCGACACGCTGCTGCAGCGTCCCGACGAGGTGGTCGAGGCGATCAACAGCCGGATGGCCGGCCTCGCCGAGGACCAACGGTTCGAGGAGGCCGGGGTCCATCGCGACCGCCTCGCGGCCTTCGTCCGCGCCAGCTCCCGCACCCAGCGGCTCTCCTCCCTCACCCGCTGCCCCCAGCTGGTCGCCGTACGCCGCGAGGACGACGGCCGCTGGGCCGTCCACGTCGTGCGCTACGGCCGACTCGCCGCGGCGGGGGTGATTCCCTCGGGAGCCGACGCCAGGCAGTACGTCGAGGAGCTCGGCGACTCGGCGGAGACCGTGCTCCCCGGCCTCGGCCCGGTGGGGGCGGCGACGGCGGAGGAGTCCGAGAAGGTCCTGCGTTGGCTCGAGACCCCCGGCGTGCGGCTCGTTGACATCGAGGGCGAGTGGAGCTGCCCGGTCTTCGGCGCGGGCGGGCGACTCGCGGTGCACGACGCGGTCGAGCAGTCACGTCGCGCGCTGATCCCCTTCGCGGAACGCCGTGACCTCATGCCGGTCGCCCGGCCGGCTCGGTAGCGTGGCCCCGTGATCACCGCCATCGTGTTCGTGAAGGCCGACGTCGCCCGGATCCCCGAGGTCGGTGAGGCCATCGCCGCCCTCGACGGCGTCAGCGAGGTCTACTCCGTCACCGGCCAGATCGACCTGATCGCGCTGGTGCGCGTGCGCGACCACGACGCAGTCGCCACCACGGTCGCCGACCGGCTCAACAAGGTTCCGGGGGTCACCTCGACCGAGACGCACATCGCCTTCCGCACCTACTCCCGTCACGACCTCGAGGCCGCGTTCTCCCTCGGCCTCGAGTGAGCCGTCCTCTCCCGCCCGGCGGCCAGGGAAGCCTCCCCCCATCGGCCGGCACACATGGCCCGATCGGGCCACGGGGTCCGCGTTTGACCACGCACGGCTCCCAGCCCGCCTAGCCTCGACGGACGGGCCAAGTCCGGTCACCTTTCGGGAGGAATCCACGTGTCCACCACACGCCTGCGCCTCCGCGCGCTCGGCGGTGCTGTCGCCTGCCTCGTGATGACGACGGCCTTGTCGCTGCTTCCCGCCACCCCCGCCTCGGCCGCACCTCCGACCAACTTGTCCCCTTCGGGCGGCGAGTCCGTCGTGGGCATCCCGGTGCTCGCCTGGGACCGGGTCGCCGGGGCGACCTCCTACGATCTCCAGGTCGCGGCTACCGACACGTTCACCACCCTGCTGGTCAACCAGACGGCCACCGTCAACCGCCAGTACGTCCCGACCAAGCAGCTGCCCGCCGGCCTCCTCCACTGGCGGGTCCGCGTGAACGGCGCGGGGGACGCGTGGGCCACCGAGACGTTCACCGTCGACGTGAGCGCCGCACCGACCGTCACCGGCCCGGCCGACGGCGTCCAACTGCCGCAGCCCCAGTCTCCGCCGGTCCTCACCTGGGAGCCGGTCGCCGGCGCCGACAGCTACGAGGTGCAGTACGGCACCGACCCGAACTTCGTCGACCAGACGACCACCCAGTCGACCGAGAGCACGTCCTACGTCGTCGGTCTCCAGGCCCCCGGCGTCTACAACTGGCGGGTCCGCGCGGTGCTGGCTGCGGGGATCACGACGGCCTGGTCCGCGGGTCTCACCTACGAGGTCCTCGGGCTCTCCCCTCCGGCCGGCGAGCCGCAGTACCCCAACGACGACATCAACCAGGACATCCAGGACGTCGTCCTCGACTGGGACCCGATCCCCGGGGCCAAGCTCTACGACCTGCAGATCAGCACCGACTCGAACTTCCTGACCTACACCGAGCAAGTCAACATCCACGGCACCCGCTACTCGCCAGTGGGGACGCTCGGCAACGACCAGTACTACTGGAGGGTCCGCCCGGCCGACGCGGCCGGCAACAAGCTGGACTGGTCGCAGGTCCCGATCTGGCAGTTCCGGCGCAGCTGGCCCAACCAGCCGTCCCTGCAGTACCCGGCCCACGAGGCGACGGTCGGCGACCCGTTCTACTTCCAGTGGACCCCGGTCGAGCTCGCCAGCAAGTACACCGTCGAGGTCAGCACGAACCCGTCGTTCACCCCGGCCAACCTGGTCACCACCTGCACCACGGTGCACACGACCTTGGCGAAGGGCGACGAGACCGCGGAGGACGAGTGCTTCCCCGCCGCTCTCGGCACCTACTACTGGCGGGTCAAGGCGATCGACGAGCTCTCGGCGGCCAAGCCGATCACCGACGTGATCTCGGCCCAGGTCCGCTGGTTCACCTACCACCCGGGCCTGGTGGACACCACGGCCCCCGCGGACGGCGCCACGGTCACCGTCCCGACCCTGCACTGGGACCCCGTCGCCGGCGCCTCGAAGTACCGGGTCACGATCACCGGCAACGGCGACGTCCTCAACTACACGACACCGTCCACGTCGTTCACCCCGCGCGATCTCCCCGCGGCCGCCTACCAATGGGATGTGCGCACAATCGACGAGAAGGGGCGTCTCGGGGCGGGGCGGGTGCTCTCCAGCCAGCCGTCCTTCACGTTGGAGGCGTACACCGGCCCGACGTACGCCGCGCCCAACCCGGACCCCGTGGCGGTGGGTGCCGGCTACCGGTTCCCGACCCTCAAGTGGCTGCCGGTCACGGACGCGGACTTCTACAAGCTGTACTTGCGCCGCGCGGGAACATCCTCCGGTTGGTCCACGGTGAACGCCGAGTTCCTCTTCCCCGCGGGGGAGGACATCAGCACCACCCACCTCTCGCCCGGTAGCTACGAGTGGTACGTCGAGGCCTACCCCCCGGTGGGCAGCCCCGTGGCCGGCGGTATCGGCACCTTCACGATCAGCGAGCTGCCCGCCGTCGACCCCGGCAGCTACCGGGCTGCTCTCAGTGGCAACAGCCTGACCGGGAACGTCGGGACCACCCTCGACACGTGCGACGCGACGTTGCCCGCCACCTGCCAGAACCTCCGGCAGACACCGGTGATGGGCTGGGCATCGCCCGAGCCCAACGTCGGCTACTACCTGCTCTACATCGCCCGCGACAAGGAGCTCACCAACCTGGTCGAGCCCCCGATCCCGGTGACCTCGACGGCGTACGTCGACGTGGCCGCGCTCGCCGACAGCCAGGCGGGTTCCGCGTACTTCTGGGAGGTCGTGCCCTGCACCACGGCAGGCTTCTGCCGGGCCCCGGCCCACGCCCAGCACGCGTTCAACAAGCAGAGCCGCCCGCTGACCCTGGTCTCGCCGGCCGATGGCGCCCAGGTGGCCAACGACGTCACCTTCGCGTGGGACGACTACCTGGCGAGCCAGTCCGTCGTCGACGGCTCCCTCGACCCCGACACCGGCACCCCCTTGGACACCCCGGCCACCACCGAGGCGCGCCACTACCGGATCCAGACCTCCACCGACCCGAACTTCACCACCGGCGTGACGACCAGCACGGTGGACCAACGCACGTTCACCTCCTTCGCCGACACCTATCCCGAGGGCACGAACTACTGGCGGGTCCAGGCGGTCGACGGGTCGAACAACCTGCTGGCCTGGAGCGAGATCCGCTCCTTCGTGAAGCAGTCACCGACCCCTGCCCTGGCCCTGCCGCTCGCCGACGCCACCGTCCCGGGCAACTCGGCCCTGTCCTGGCAGCCCTTGAACTTCGCGGCTACCTACGTCGTGGAGGTCTACAAAGCCAGCGGCGGCTCACCGGACATGGTGCCCAACGTGGCCAACCGTGTCGTCAACGCCACGACCAGCCGGGTCGCCCACGTGCTCAACAACCTCGACCCGACGCTCGGCCCCTACACCTGGCGGGTCCGCCGCAACGACGCCAAGAACCGCCCCGGCGGCTGGAGCGCCCTGCGCGTCTTCTCCGTGACCGCGCCCGCGGTGTCGCTGGCCTCCCCTGCGCCCTCCGCCCAGGTCGAGCCGTCCGACGGGCTCTTCACCTGGGAGGCGCTCGCGGAGGCGACCAAGTACAAGTTCGAGCGCCGCTTGGCCGGTGGCTCGGTCGTCGCCGAGGCGGTGACGACGCCGGCCCTGTCCTGGGCGCCCACGGCGGCGATCGCCGGCGGCAGCTGGGAGTGGCGGGTCACCGGCCTCGACAGCGCCGGCCACCTGCTCGCGCCCTCCGAGTGGCGGCCGTTCACGGTGATCGACACCCCGAGCGCGACCACGCCGGTCAGCATCAGCGGCACCGGCAAGGTCGGGACGCCCCTCACGCTCAACCCGCCGACATGGAACATGCCGCCGGCCACCGTGACGACCACCTACCAGTGGTACCGGGGCACCTCGCCCATCTCCGGGCAGACTGGCCTGACCTACGACGTGGTCTCGGCCGACGTCGACAAGGCGATCACCGTCAAGGCGACCGGGACCCGGCCGGGCTACAAGACCGGCACCTCGACGAGCAACACCATCATGGGCGCGCTGGGCGACACCATCACGCCGAGCGTCCCACCGTCCATCACCGGCGTCGCGGCCGCGCGCGAGACTCTGACGGCCGACCCAGGCAGCTGGGGCAGTGGGGCGACGTTCACCTACCAGTGGTTCGTCGACGGGCTCGCCGTCGCCAAGGAGACCAAGAGCACCTACATCGTGCGCACCCGCGACGCGGGACTGCCGGTCAAGGTGCGGGTCACGGCGAGCAAGACGGGCTTCGTGCCGGGTGAGGCGTACAGCAACGAGCTCCCCGTCGCCAAGCTCGCCACCACGACGACCGCGTCCTTGAAGGCCAAGAAGATCCCCAAGCGGGCTCGCGGGGTGCTGCTGATCCACGTCGACGTGCTCGACCTTGGCGTGCCCCTGGGCAAGGTCCAGGTCAAGAAGGGCACCAAGGTGCTCGCCACTGTTCAGCTGAAGAACGACTCGGACGGCGACCTCACCATCCGGCTCAAGAAGCTGCCGCCAGGGAAGCACAAGCTGAAGGTGTTCTACCTCGGCAGCACCGCCACGGCCGCCTCCAAGTCGAAGAGACTCACGTTGGTCGTGCTCGGTCGGTAGCAGCCCCGGTCGGTAGCATCCCCTGTGAGCAATTCAGTGCGGATTGCGGTGACCAATGCGGTGCTGTCCAACACGGGGGACGCCGCGATCCTCCAGGCGATCAGGCAGTCGCTCGAGCGTCAGTGGTCGCCCACACCGGTCGAGGTGGTCGTCTTCGACGCAGCCGCCGCCGAGACGGCCGCTCATTACCCGGAGTGGTCGGTTCGGCAACAGGTCGCACTGGTGCCTCGACGGGGACCCCGAGCCGTCTGGATCGTGTGGCAGGTCGGTCTGTGTGGGTTGCTCATCGCCTGCAGCCTCGTGCCCTGGTCGCTCCACCTCCTCGCGCACGCGCCTGGCGCTCGTCGTTCGTGGATCGGCACCGCGCTGCGCGAGCTGCGCACGTGCAGCGCGGTCGTCAGCTCCGGCGGCACCTACCTCGTCGACCACTACAGCTTCCTCCACCGCTACGCCGAGATCCGTGTCGCCCGGGCGCTCGGCAAGCCGGTGCTGCTCTGGACCCAGAGCATGGGGCCGTTCGAGACTCGCCAGGCGCGGTTCCTGGCCCGCCGGATCGGGAGGAACGTCGACGCGGTGTTCTGCCGCGATCGACGGTCCATGGAGGCCTGGACCCGGGCCACCGCGAGCCCAGCACGTCTCGAGCTCGCGCCGGACGCCGTCTTCGCTCTCGAGCCGGCGCCCCACGATCAGGTGAGCCCGTCGGACGTGGCCATCGTCAGCGTGCGCGAATGGTCACGGGGCGTCGACACCAGTGCCCTCGACGTCGGCGGCTATCGCGACATGATGCGAGCCGCCGTCCAGGAGCTCGCCGCATCCGGCGCTTCGGTGCAGGCCTCGTCAACCTGCCAGGGCGTCCCGAGCTACGCCTACGACGACGCGGCGCACGCCGACCTCCTCCTCGGCGACCTCCCGGTGATGATCGACCGAGAGTTCCACCGTCCTGACGAGCTGATGGCAGTGGTGGCCGGGGCACGAGTCGTGGTCAGCACCCGGATGCACCTGGCGATCATGGCGCTCCTGGCGCGGGTGCCGGTCATCGCGGTGGCCTACGAGTTCAAGACAATCGAGCTCTTCTCGTCCCTGGGCCTGGCGGACTTCGTCATCTCGATCGAGGACTCGGACGTCGCGTGGATGCGAGCGAAGGTTCAGCAGTGCTGGCACGGCCGGGACGCGATCGTCAGCGAGGACACCCTCCAGGAGCTCAGGGCGCGTGCCCAGCGGCCGGCGGCCGTGCTCCGCGAGCTCGTGGACGAGCGGAGCTCTGCCGCAGCATCCTGAGGTCTCCGAGGTTCAGCACGAGCCAGCCAAGGACGAAGGACGCCGAAGCGACGACCCGCGCCGGGTCACCATCAGCGACCTGGATCATGGCAAGCCAAGCCGTGTAGCCCGCAGCCGCACGCACGGTGAGCCAGCCCCACCGTTGGCCCGACCGCACCCACACGACGACGTACGGAACCAGCGTGAACAGCACTGACCCCGCGAGGAAGCCGGTCGATGCCGCCGCCATCCCGTATGACTCCGCACCGGCAACCGTGATGACAACCCCGAGGCACAAGGCGGCCAACGCCGATACGGCCAGGACCCGGACACCCCACGCCGGTCCGTTCAGCAGCCACGCCTGGTGGGCCGTCACCGCACTGAGCGCGGTCCCGAACAGGAGCGGAACCAAGTACCTGTCCGCGCTCTGGAAGTCCGCGCCGAACACCAGTCTCAGCAGGGGACTCGCGAGGAGACCCGCCACAGCGAAGGGAGGCAGAGCGATGAGCACCGTCCCACGCATCAGCCGATCCACGCGCTTGGACAGCTGCCGCTCGTGTCCCGCGGCGTGGAGCTCGGCCAGCTCCGGCACGAAGGCCGTACGGACGGCCACGGCCAGCAAGGCGCCCGGAGTGGCCAGCGCCAGGGCAGCCGTGTAGAGGCCGACCTCCGCCGCCTCGGCACGGCTTCCGGCGATGACCATGGTGAGCTGAAGCAGCCCGGCCCACGACAGCACGAAGACAGTGCCCCAGGCGGCGTGACGGACCAGACTCCTGCGGACCTCTGCCGAGGCGGTGTCGCCGGGGTGCGGCCAGCCCCGCAAACCGGCGACCAGGTATCCCACGATCAACGGCACCAGCAGCAGCTCACTGCGTTCGGTCAGTAGCGCGAGCATCACCAGCGACAGGGCCACGGTGGATCCGAGGGCGTCCCACAGCGCGGCCGTCGCGAACTGGCCGCGGCCGATGCGGATGCCTCGGACCACGAGATAGCTCGAGTACGCGACCACCAGTCCGCCGCACTCGAGGCTGAGCAGACGGCCGTTCCCCAGGAGGAGTGACACTCCCGCTGCCAGCAGGCCCAGGACGACAGCGGTGGTGAGTGCCACCCGCACCGCCAGGTGAGCGACGACGTCGTCGTCCACCCCTCTCGTCGCCGCCACCAGCCGTGCGGCGGTCGACGCGATCGCCTGCGGACCGCACAGCGCCAGAAAGGTGGCGAGGGACACCAACAGCCCGACGTCACCCAGGGTGTGCGGACCCGCGACCCGTCCCACGAGGACGCTGAAACCCAGTCTGGTGAGGCCCTGCGCGACTGTGCCGGCCACCGACCACGTCATCGATGCGGACATACTGCGCCCGTGCAGCCGGCCGAGCTGCCTGCGAGGGGAACTCGTCACCGCGCGACGACCTCGTCGTAGAGGGTGGAGAACGTCCTTCCCACCTCGCTCCGGTCAAAGCTGCGGCCGAGCGTGGCGGCGACCTCCAGGGCCGAGGTGCGGTCGAGGAGTGCCGCGCCGCGACTTATGGCCGCGGCCAGCGCGGGCACGTCCCACGAGTCGACCAGCACGGAGTTGTCCGGGGTGCAGTACGCGACGAACCCGCCGCTGGCCGGGACGACCGCCGGTCTTCCCACGGCAATGGCCTCCGCCACGGCCGTGAAGAAGTTCTCCTGGTGGCTGGGCAGGAAGAAGAGGTGCGCGGCGGACAGATGACGCCAGACCTCGCTGGGGTCGACGGCACCGACCAGCGACACGTGTCCGCTCAGTCCCAGCTGGATCACTCGCGCCTCGACGGCCGCGCGGAGCGGCCCGTCGCCCACCCACGTGTAGTGCACGTCCATGCCGGACTTTCGCAGCCGGTGGATCGTCTCGACCGCGAGGAGCGGGTCCTTGCGATCATTGAGGAGCCCAACGCCGACGAGGCGCAGCGGTGGCTGGCCCGGCCAGGGCGCAGGGGCACCGGGCGGTTCCACCACGCACGGCACCACCCTCGTTGCGTCCCGCCGCGTGAAGTCACTCATCCGGTCGGCCAACGCAGGTGTCACGCCGGTGACGAGATGAGGCAGCCGGAGGACGTGACGCGTCCAACGCAGTCTCATCCACCAGGTGCCGACGCTCCCGGGCTCCGACACACCGTTCCAGTGCTCGGTGTGGACCCATGGGCGCCGACGGCTCAGCCAAGGGAGCGCACACACGAGCGCTGACGAGAACGCCATCGTGTGGAGGACGTCTGTGTCGCGAAGAGCCTCCCGGACGTGTCGCCACGCGCGCAGAACGGTCCAGGGTCTCCTGGGGTTGAGGACCACACGGCTCACCGCGAGGTCGAGAGTTGCGGTCGAACTCCCAGCATCCCGGCCGCCCAGCAGGACGTGAAGCACCCGGACCCGATGGCCCTGCTCCACAGCCGCGCGGACGTGCTCGACGATGAACGGCGTGCGGCTGGCGGCCGTGGCGTCGGGGAACCACGTCGTCACGACGAGCACTTCGTAGGACGCGCCGCTCATCGTGCGACCGGCGTCGAGAGCAGACGGGCGTACGTCGTTCGGACGAGCCGCTGCGGCAGCAGCCGGAACGCCCAGCGGACCGCAAGGTTCCGCGCCATGGTCCCCGGGCCGATGACCCCGTAGGAGCGGAGTCGCCGCTGCAGCTCGAGCTCGAGCGCGAGGTAGCCGCGCGCGGACCGGCGCTTGCGCATCGAGTCGCCGGCACGGAACAGCACCAGCGGCTCGTCCAGGTTCGTGAGCCGCGCTCCCCCGGCCAGGAGCCGCGCGAACAGGTCGTAGTCCTGCATGTACCGCATCGTCGGGTAGCCGCCGACCTCCAGGGCCAGACTCCGCCGGTAGACGACCGTCGGGTGGTTGATCGGGTTGTTGAAGCGCATCCGCCGGGCGATCGCCTCGTGATCGAGCGGGTTGGACCGCAGTCGGAGAGGACGGTCCGGATCCTCGTCGAACTCCCACATGGCCGAGCCGCAGAGATCCGCCCCGGACTCGCGCAGGGCCGCGACCTGACGCTCGAAGCGGTGCGGGACCAGCAGGTCGTCGGCGTCGGCCTTGGCGATCCAGGCGCCGGTCGCGGCCTGGAGCCCGGCCTGGTTGGCCACTCCCGCGCCCTGGTTGACGCTCAGCGGAACCCGGACGACGCCCGGGTGCCGCGCCGCGAAAGCGGCCAGCACGCGGTGCTGCTCCGGCGTCAGCGGGCCGTCCTCGACCACCACCACCTCGCGCGCCGGGAGGGTCTGCTCATAGATGCTGTCGAGGGCAGCGGCGAGGTGCTCGGGATCGACGCCGGCATAGACCGGCAGCACGACCGAGAGGTCCGTGTGGTCGTCGGTCATGTCGCGTTCGACTGGGCTGTCGCTGCGGGTTCTGCCGGTTCCGCCGCCCGACCGGCGCGGAACCTGAGGGCCACGGCGCCGAGGACCGACCACCCGGCCAGCGCCAGCGCCGCGGTGACGGCGATGGGGGGGTGTGCCCAGCCGGGGTCCTGCGCCGACACGTCCCGGTCGAGCTCGGCCAGCTGGACGTGGACCACCGAGACGACGTGCGCCACCGCCAGCATCGCGACTGCCAGCAGATGCAGGCCGCGGTCGCGACGCCCGATCCGCCACCGCGCGTGGTCCAGGGCAAGCCCGGCCAGCACCATCACGCCGGCCATGAACGGCAGCAGGTAGCGCCCCTGCCAGATGCCACCGCGACTCTCCAGCGTCAACGCCACCAGGACCGAGGGAACTGCGAGGCACAACAGGGCGGAGAGCACCACCGCCCGACGTGCCGACGAGTCACCGTGCCGCACGGCCGCGACGAGCAACGTGACCAGGACCAGGAGTACGAGCACATGGACCACCAGGGGGGCGGGCTGGTCCCGGTAGGGGAAGGCGCCGATGCTGCCGAGGATCCAGTTCGGCCAGCGGAGGGCCTGGCCCCAGCTCGGGTCGATCTCGCGGTTGAGGGCGCCCGGAGGGATCACGACGTTGCCGCGGTTCCAGGCGAAGACCGCCACTCTGGTGGCCACGGCGAGGGCGACAGTCAGACCGACCACCAGCGGGTGCCGGCCGGCGACCGCGAGGAGGGGCCTGACGCCGCGCAGCGCGACCACGCTCAAGAGGATCAACAGGACGAGGAGGGGACCCAGCCCCCGGAGACCGGCCAGCAGCACCACGCCCAGCGCTGCGGCGGTCAGCAGTCTCCGTTCCCGCCGGACATCGACGACCCCGGTCCCGAGGCCCAGCAACGCCCCCCAGAGACACAGACCGGCCGCCATCTCCAGTCCGTTGGGCGCGACCACCGTAGTCGTGTAGACGAGGGTCGGGCTGAGCCCGACCAGCAGACCCACCAACGCCCACGGCCCGCGCACCCACGTGGTCATGCACAGGACCCCGATCGCGAGCACCATGGCGCACAGCAGGGCCGACGCCGCGCGCATGGCGTACAGGGAACGCGCACCGTCGAACGACTCCCCCGCTGTTCCGACGATCCAGTAGTAGACCGGCACATAGCCGGCGGCCGACGTGGTCGCCAGCACGGTGCCGTCCGAGCCGGGCCCGTCGCCGTCGCAGGTGTTGCTCTCGATGTAGGGCAGGGACTCGCACTGGCCCTGCGAGGCAGCGACCAGTTCGGCCGGCACCTCGACGAGCAGCCCTCGGCCGCCCTCGGCCGGCTCCGTCAGCCGCCACTGGCCACTCGCGACACCGGCGGCGCGGAACGCGTGGTCGATCTCGTCCATCCCCCGGAACGGCGGGACGGCGAGCACCCAGGCGGCCTGCGCGAGCAGAACACCGAGCAGCATCAACGCGACGGCACGCGCCCCAACTCTCACGCGAAGACGGTAACGGCGCACCTGGGGCCAGGGCCTGACGACGGGCCGCACCCACCCGTTCGGAACCACCCCCTGGCCCGAACGGGCTACTCCGCCCAACCGTTCGGTCGGACCTGCCGGAGTCCCCCGCCGCCGGACGCCACCGTTCCTACGCTGGCAAGGTGAGCGACCGCCGCGTGACCGACACCGCCGTGGTCATCCCGATGCACAACGAGGCCGCGATGATCGGCTCGGTGGTCGAGGGTGTTCGGCGCCGGTTCGCCCACGTGGTGTGCGTGGACGACGGCAGCCACGACGGCTCCGCCGAGCTGGCCCTGGCGGCCGGCGCTGTAGTCGTGCGCCACCCGGGCAACCTGGGCCAGGGCGCCGCCATCGAGACCGGCATCCGGCACGCCCTCGACCGGCTCGACGTCTCCTACCTCGTGACGTTCGACGCAGACGGACAGCACGACGTGGACGACGCAGTGGCCATGGTGGACCTCGCGCGCCGCGACGACGTCCAGGTCGTCCTCGGCTCCCGGTTCCTGGGCGCCGCCCACGGAATGACCGGCTCGCGCCGTCTGGTTGTCCAGGCCGCGGTGCGGTTCACCCGCTCGACCACGGGTCTGCGCGTCACCGACACCCACAACGGCCTGCGGGTCCTGCGCCGGGACGCCGCCGAGCGGGTGCGGCTGCGCCTGCACGGCATGTCGCACGCCAGCGAGATCCTCGCGCTCATCAGGCGCCATGGCTTCACGTACGCCGAGCACCCGGTGACCATCAGCTACACCGACTACTCGCGCGCCAAGGGCCAGCGCGGCTACAACGCGCTCAACATCGTGTTCGAGCTCATGGTCGACCGGATGCGGGCGACGGCGTGATCATCAAGGTCGTCCTCATCGCGGCGCTGGCCGCGGCGGCCTTCGTGCTGATGCGCGGTCGCCGCACGGCCCTGAGCATGCTGGTTCGCCGCGGGCTGGCGCTGTCGGCGATCGTGGTAGGCATCGTCGCCGTGCTCGTCCCCGACGCACTGACCGAGGTCGCCCAGGCCGTCGGCGTGGGTCGTGGCGCGGACCTCCTGCTCTACCTCCTGTGCATCACGTTCCTGTTCGTGAGCATCGGGCTCTACATGCGGCTCACCGAGATGCACGACCGCTACGTCGAGCTCGCCCGCCGGCTCGCGCTGCACGAGGCGAACGCCGACGCGCACCAGCCCGCCGTCACGGAGCGCCGCCTCAGCTAGCCGAGGCCTCGACCCACCGGTCGAGGGTCTCCAGAGCGGCACCGCTGTCCACGGCCTGCGCCGCCCGGGCGATCCCGGCGGCGAGGCTCTCGTCGAGGGACGCCTGCCCCACGTCGTACGCCGCCTGCTCGACGGCCAGGGCGGCACCCGCGTTGAGCAGCACCGCGTCACGCACCGGCCCGGCCTCACCGGCCAGCAGCCGGCGTACGACCTCGGCGTTGTGAGCCGCGTCGCCGCCGCGTAGGTCCGCCACCGTGGCCGGTGCCAGGCCGTGCGCCAGCGGGTCGACGCTCGCGGTCGTGACCTCGCCGTCCTTGACCACCCACACCGACGACGTCGTCGTCGTGGTGAGCTCGTCGAGCCCGTCGTCGCCCCGGAAGACCCAGGCGTCCACGCCGCGCCGGGCGAACACCCCCGCCATGACCGGCGCCATCCGCGCGTCGGCGCAGCCGATGGCGTTGGCCTGGGGTCTGGCCGGGTTGGCGAGCGGGCCCAGGAAGTTGAACGTGGTGCCGATGCCGAGCTCGCGCCGGGGCACCGCGGTGTGGCGCATCGCCGGGTTGAAGGCCGCCGCGAACAAGAAGGTGATGCCCACCTCGGTCGCCAGGGCGGCGACCCGCGCGGGCGACAGGTCGAGCCGCACCCCGAGCGCCTCGAGGACGTCCGCCGACCCGGACTGGGAGGACGCCGACCGGTTGCCGTGCTTGACGACCCGTGCCCCCGCGCCGGCCGCCACGATGGCCGCCATCGTCGAGATGTTGACCGACATCGAGCGGTCCGCGCCGGTGCCGACGACGTCGAGGAGCCGGCCCTCCACCGAGATCGGCGTCGCGTGCTCGGCCATCGCCTCGACGAGTCCCTCGACCTCTTCGACGGTCTCGCCCTTGGCGCGCAGCGAGACCGCGAAGCCGGCGATCTGGGCCGGCGTCGCCTCACCGGCGAGGATCTCGCCCATCGCCCACGCGGTCTGGTCGCTCGTCAGGTCGGTCCGCGTGACGAGCGCGCCCAGGACCTCGGGCCAGGTGGACAACGGAGCGCTCAGGCGGTCGCCGGGGTCCGCGCGCGCAGCAGCGCGACCGCGGTCTCGGCGAGCTGGATCGGGTCGATCGGGTGCGGGACGGCGCCGTCGGCGCGCGACCAGGTGGCCAGCCAGGCGTCCTGTGGGCGACCGGTCAGCACCAGCAGCGGCGGGCACTGGTAGATCTCGTCCTTGAGCTGCTTGGCGATGCCCATGCCCCCGGCCGGGACTGCCTCGCCGTCCAGGATGGCCAGGTCGATCCCACCGGCGTCCATGTTCTGGATGACGACCGGCTCGGTCGCCACCTCGACGTAGGTCACCTCGGGCAGGTCCGGGAGCGGCCGGCGGCCCAGGGCGAGGATGACCTGCTGGCGGGTGTTCACGTCGTCGCTGTAGACGAGGACGCGGAGGTTCTTCTGGTCGGCCACGGCGCGATGTTATCGCTGCTCGCGTGCCTCGAGCAGATCGAGGCGCCGGTCCTCGCGTTCGGCCTCCTTCATGGAGGAGCGCACCCACTGGACGAACAGGACCCCGAAGAGCACCAGACCGATCAGGTCGCCGCTGGCCCACAGGATGCCGCCGGCGAGGTGCTGGTCGTCCATGGCGTCGGGCAGCCACGAGTAGCCAGCCTGCTCATGCAGCCGGGTGTAGTGGTCGCCGGCCAGCAAAGTCTCCTGGCCCATGATCGTGACCCCGAGGAAGGCGTGGAACGGGAGGGTGAGCACCGCCAGCATCATCCGGAACGGGTAGCCGACCCGCCCCGGGACCGGGTCGACCCCGGCCAGCGGCCAGAAGAACAGGGCGCCGACCAGCACCAGGTGCAGATGCATCATCTCGTGCACGTAGGCCGACTCCAGCGACGCGGCGTACCAGTCGGTGAAGTAGAGGGCCCATGGCGAGACCACGTAGACGAGCAGGGTCAAGGGTGGGAAGGACAGCACCTTGGCGACCCGCGAGTGAAGGACCGTGAGCAGCCACCGCCTGGGGGCCGGCGGGAGCGTGCGCAGGGCCAGAGTCACCGGGGCGCCGAGCGCCAGCGCGAGCGGCACCAGCATGGACAGCACCATGTGCTGGACCATGTGCACGCTCAGCAGGGTGGTGTCGTAGGCCGCCAGTCCCGAGGACGTGGCGACGTAGAACAGCCCCATCCCGACCCCCACGAACATCACGGTGCGGCCTGCCGGCCAGGCGTCCCCGCGGCGCCTCAGAGCCCGCACGCCGACCAGGTAGAGACCGGCTGCCCAGACGGTGACGACCAGGGGCACCGGGGCCAGTCCCCACTCGGTGATGACCCTGCCCGGGTCGAACGGCGGCACCTTCTCAGACTAGGTCGGACGCACCGCCGCCGAACACGCCCGCCCCGGGTCTGACCCCCGGAGCCGGTCACGACATAATGACCGCGTGGCGACAGCAGCGACGACCATTCCGGCCTCCCGTCTGCACGGGCACCACGACCGGCCGAGCATGGTCAGCGTCGGCACGATCATCTGGCTCTCCAGCGAGCTGATGTTCTTCGCGGCGCTGTTCGCGGCCTACTTCACGATCCGCTCGGTCAGCCCCGAGCTCTGGGACCAGAACACCGCCCTGCTCAACATCCCGTTCGCGTCGGTCAACACCACGGTCCTGGTGCTGTCGTCGCTCACCTGCCAGCTCGGCGTCTTCGCCGCCGAGCGCGGTCAGGTCGGCCGGCGCGGCCCGCTGTTTGACGTGCGTGGGTGGGGCCTGCGCGAGTGGTTCATCCTGACCTACTTCATGGGCGCGGTGTTCATCGCCGGGCAGGTGACCGAGTACGCCTCGCTCGTGCAGGAGGACGTGACGATCTCCAGCTCGGCCTACGGCTCGATGTTCTACCTGACCACGGGCTTCCACGGGATCCACGTGACCGGTGGTCTGATCGCCTTCCTGTTCGTCCTGGGCCGCACCTACATCGCCCGGCGCTTCACCCACGAGCAGGCGGTCAGCGCCATCGTGGTGTCTTACTACTGGCACTTCGTCGACGTCGTGTGGATCGGGCTGTTCGCCACGATCTACCTGATCAAGTGAGGGAGCGGATCTCCGGCATGAGGCACGTCAACGGCTGGACCAACCGCTGGGCCGGCCGTCTTTCGCGACACCGCCGCCGCCCGATCGCGGGCGCCGTCCTGCTCCTGCTCGGCCTGGTGCTGACCGGCAGCCTCTACGCCGCGTTCGCGCCCGCGCAGGCGGGCACGACCGACAGCAACGACGAGCTCGTCCGCGAGGGACGTGAGCTCTTCCTGGTCGGCTGCGCCACCTGCCACGGGCAGAACGGCGAGGGGATCGACACCGTCAAGGGCAACCACTTCGGCCCGTCGCTGGCCGGGGTCGGCGCTGCGGCGGTCGACTTCCAGGTCGGCACGGGCCGGATGCCGATGGCCCAGCCGGGCCAGCAGAACCCGGCAAAGCCCACGACCTACAGCCAGGACGAGATCGACGCCCTCGCGGCCTACGTCGCGAGCCTGGCCCCGGGCCCCTCGGTGCCGGACGAGGCGGACTACTCGACCGCCGACCTCAGCGAGGAGGAGAGGGTCGAGGCGATCGCCCGCGGCGGCCTGATCTTCCGGACCAACTGCACGGCATGCCATGCCTTCTCCGGCAAGGGCGGCGCGATGCCGCGCGGCGGCTACGCCCCCAACCTCAGCAACACCGAGGCCAAGTACATCTACGAGGCGATGATCACCGGCCCGGGCAACATGGACAACTTCTCCGACGGCAACCTGTCGCCCGAGGAGAAGCGGGACGTGATCGCCTACCTCTACTCGCTGCGCGAGCAGCCCGCCTACGGAGGTTTCACCCTGGGCGGCCTCGGCCCGGTGAGCGAAGGGCTGTTCGCCTGGGTGGTCGGGATCGGCGCGATGGTGGGGTTCGCCGTCTGGATCGCCGCCCACACCACCCGCTCGACGAAGCAGAAGGACGGTCACGCGGCATGAGCGCCGAAGGCAACGGCCACCCCGAGCAGAACGGCCACGGCGAGGACCACGGCCTCCCGGCGCTCCCGCCGGACGAGCCGATCGCAAACCCCGGTCTGCCCGCCCACACCTGGCGGCCCACTGACGTCGACCCGGAGCAGGAGAAGCGCGCGGAACGCCAGATCGCCGGTCTCTTCGGTCTCTCCACGGTCTGCGCCGTGCTCTTCGTGGTCGCCTACTTCACGCTCGACACCGGCGACAACCACGACACCGTCCTCGGGCTCGGGGCGTCGACAGTCGCGCTGGGGTCGGCCCTCGGCGGCGCACTGCTGCTCATCGGGATCGGGATGATCCAGTGGGCCCGCAAGCTGATGGCCGACCACGAGATCGTGGAGATGCGTCACCCCGCCCGCTCCTCCGACGAGGACCGCGAGGCCACCGTGGGCGCGCTGACCCAGGGAGTCGAGGAGTCCGGCATCGCCCGCCGTCCGCTGGTCCGCAACTCATTGCTCGGCGCGGTGACCGTGCTCCTGGCACCGGCGGTGGTGCTCTTCCGCGACCTGGGCCCGACCAACGCGCAGGTCACCGAGGACGGGGACTACCCCGGTGCCGGCCTCGAGCACACCGTCTGGCAGCGGGGCACCCGCGTCGTCCGCGACGTGGTCGGCACCCCGATCCGTCCCTCCGACCTAGTGATCGGCGACCTCGTCAACGCCGAGCCGGAGACGGTGTTCGCGGTCGACGAGAACGGCGAGCCGCTCCTCGAGGGGGTGCCGCTGCAGGTCGCGAAGTCGAAGGGCGCGGTGATCCTCACTCGGATGGATCCCGCCGACAACATCCCCGGCAAGGGCCGGGAGGACTGGGACGTCGACGGAATCCTCTGCTACTCCAAGATCTGCACCCACGTCGGCTGCCCGATCTCGCTCAACGAGCGCAAGACCCAGCACCTCCTCTGTCCCTGCCACCAGTCGACCTTCGACCTCGCGGACTCCGCGAAGGTGATCTTCGGCCCCGCGGCCCGAGCCCTGCCGCAGCTGCCGCTGATGGTCGACGAGGAGGGTTACCTCGTGGCCCAGAGCGACTTCCGCGAACCCGTTGGCCCCAGCTACTGGGAGCGCGACTCCCAGGCGAGCACGACCGAGTGAGTGAGCGGGGACTGAGATGAGCATCGACACCAGCAAGGTCGCAGACAGCAACACCTCCGCGGCGACCGCGAAGAAGCCCAACCGCGCAGGCGCCGTCGCCACCTGGGCCGACGACCGGCTCGGCCTGGCGACGGTGATGAAGAAGAACCTGCGCAAGGTCTTCCCCGACCACTGGTCCTTCATGCTGGGCGAGGTCGCCCTCTGGAGCTTCGTGGTCCTGCTGCTGACGGGCGTCTTCCTGACCTTCTGGTACGTCCCGAGCATGGGCGAGGTCCACTACGGCGGCTCCTACGACCCGCTGCGGGGCGTGGAGATGTCGGAGGCCTACGCCTCGAGCCTGAAGCTGTCCTTCGACGTGCGTGGCGGCCTGCTCATGCGCCAGATGCACCACTGGTCGGCGATGCTCTTCATCGCGGCGATGATGATCCACCTGCTGCGCGTGTTCTTCACCGGCGCCCACCGCAAGCCCCGCGAGCTCAACTGGGTGATCGGCTGCCTGCTGCTGTTCCTCGGCACCCTCGAGGGCTTCACGGGCTACTCCCTGCCCGACGACCTGCTCTCCGGCACCGGCATCAGGGCGGCCGACGGGTTCCTGAAGGCGAGCCCGGTCGTCGGGACCTACATGTCGTTCTTCCTCTTCGGCGGTGAGTTCCCGGGTGCCTCGATCATCCCGCGGTTCTACACGATCCACGTGCTCCTGATCCCGGGGCTGCTGCTCGCCCTGATCACCGCGCACATGCTGCTCCTCGTCTACCACAAGCACACGCAGTGGCCCGGCCCCGGCCGCACCGAGCACAACGTGGTCGGCTACCCGATGCTGCCGGTCTACGCCGCCAAGGCCGGCGGGTTCTTCTTCATCGTCTTCGGCGTCACGGCGCTGATGGGCGGGCTGATGTCCATCAACCCGGTGTGGCTGTTCGGCCCCTACGACCCGTCCAAGGTCACGGCCGGTTCCCAGCCCGACTGGTACATGGGCTGGCCGGACGGCTTGCTGCGCATCATGCCGGGCATCGAGAGCCACATCTTCGGTCACACGATCTCGTGGAACGTGATGGTCCCGATCCTGCTCGTCCCGCCGCTGATGCTGACGATCCTGATCCTCCTGCCGTTCCTCGAGCAGTGGATCACGGGCGACAAGCGGGACCACCACCTTCTCCAGCGACCGCGCAACGCCCCGACCCGCACCGCGGTGATGGTCGCGCTGATGACGTTCTACGGCCTGTCCTGGGCAGCCGGCGGCAACGACCTGATCGCGATCACGTTCGACCTGTCGATCAACCAGATCACCTACTTCATGCGGGCGGCGGTGTTCCTCGGCCCGGTCATCGCGTTCATCATCACCAAGCGCTGGTGCATCTCTCTGCAGCGCAAGGACGAGGAGCTCCTGCTCCACGGCTACGAGACCGGCATCATCATGCGGTCTCCGGAGGGCGGCTACTCCGAGCGGCACCTGCCGATCAGCGAGGCCCGGGCCTTCACGATGACCGCCCGCGACCGCGACCCGGACCTCGCCGAGCTGCAGGCCGGCTCGGACGGCACCGACGCCAACGGGCTCGAGCCCAAGCGCAGCCCGCTCGCCGGCATCCGTCGCCGTCTGCAGACCACGATGTACGCCGACAACGTGCAGAAGCCGACGGTCGAGGAGCTCGAGGCGGGCCACCACCACGCCGAGCACGAGCACGAGCTCCAGGCGCCGCTGGAAGGCGTGTCGGCCGACGGTCACCAGTTCGACGGTCACCACCTCGTCGAGGACGAGGCGCTCCGCGGCGATCACTAGCCCCACGCGTGTCGAGCGAGCGAAGCGAGCGAGACACGCGAGGGCGGCGGTGGTCGAGGAGGTCGCGCAGCGACCGTCACGAGACCAGGTGACACGAGGCTGGAAGGCGACCACATGGCCGACCACGTGACAGTCACGTTCGGGATCGACACGTTCGGCGACGTGACCGTCGACGGGGACGGACGACGCCTGAGTGACGCCGAGGTGCTCCGCAACGTCGTCGAGGAGGCCGTGCTGGCCGAACAGGTCGGCCTGGACCACGTGAGCATCGGCGAGCACCACCGAGACGACTTCGCGGTCTCCTCGCCCGACATGGTGCTGGCCGCGATCGCCTCGCGCACCGAACGCGTCACCCTGGGCACGGCGGTCACGGTGCTGAGCTCCGACGACCCCGTGCGCGTCTACGAGCGGTTCGCCACCCTGGACGCCGTCTCCCACGGCCGCGCCGAGGTCACCCTCGGGCGTGGCTCGTTCACCGAGTCGTTCCCGCTGTTCGGCTACGACCTCGCCGACTACGAGATCCTGTTCGCGGAGAAGCTCGACCTGTTCGCCCGGTTGCGCAGCGAGCAGCCGGTCTCGTGGGAGGGCCGCACCCGACGGCCGCTGGTCGATGCCGACGTCCACCCCAAGACCGAGCGCGGCATGATCCCCACCTGGATCGGCGTCGGCGGCTCTCCCGAGTCGGTCGTCCGCGCCGCGAGGTACGGCCTGCCGCTCATGCTGGCGATCATCGGCGGCGACCCCGCTCGTTTCGCGCCATACGTCGAGCTCTACCACCGGGCTCTGCAGGAGCTGGACCAGCCGACGCTGCCGGTCGGCGTCCACTCCCCCGGCTTCGTCGCGGCGTCCGACGACCACGCGCGCGAGCTGCTGTGGCCGCACTACCGGGCGATGAGGGACCGGATCGGCCGGGACCGAGGCTGGCCGCCCGCCACCCGCGAGCAGTACGACGCCGAGGCGACACACGGTGCGCTCATGGTCGGCTCGCCGGAGAGCGTTGCGCAGCGGATCGCCCGCACCATCGAGGTCCTCGGCCTGTCCCGGTTCGACCTCAAGTACAGCAACGGCACGATGCCGCACGAACACCTGATGACCGCCATCGAGCTATACGGCACCCAGGTCGTCCCCCGCGTCAAGGACCTGCTGAGCTGAATACCCGCACGAGGTCCGGGCGCCTCAGCGCATCAGAACGACGGCCCGAGGCCACGGGCGCTTGAATCTGCGAGCGAAGCGAGCGCGCCCCGCGATCGGTCCCGCGCGCACGATGGACGGCGGAGCTCCGCGGAGCGGAGCGGAGCGTCCGTCGTGGGCCGGGGCCGAAGCTCGCGGGGGTATCAGGACAGCGCTGATCCTTGTTGGTACTCGGCCCAGGTGAGGTTCCAGTCGGACCAGCCGTTGCCGGGCTCGATGGTGCGGTCGGTGCCGACATACTCGACCACGTCTCCGCGCACGCTCATGTGGTAGAGCCAGTCGGCGTCGGCGGTGCTCAAGCCGGTGCACCCGTGGGAGACGTTGGCCGAGCCCTGTGAGCCGACCGACCAGGGTGCGGCGTGGATGAACTCGCCGGAGGAGGTCACCCGCATCGCCCACTGGACGTTGTCGATGTCGTAGCCGTCGGCGCTGTCGGCGGGGATGCCGACCGTTTCGGAGTTCATCCGCTTGGCGTCGAACTTCTCCATGATGACCTTGATGCCTGACCGGGTGGTGAACTTCGGCTCCTCACCGGTCGTCACCGGCAGGGTGCGCAGCAGCTTGCCGTTGGACAGCACCCGCATCTGGTAGGTGTCCATGTTCACCTTGTAGACGTGGGCGTCACCGACCTGGAAGTCGACGTGCCGGCTCTCCTGGCCGTAGATGCCGTTGCCGGCAGGGACGCTGTTGACATCGACGTCGACGCTGACCGTGGTCCCGGCCTTCCAGTATTTCTTGGTCCGGTAGTGAACCGTCTGGTCACTCAGCCAGTACCACCCACCGGCCTGTTCTGGCGTGGACGTGACCTTCATGTGGCGCTCGAAGGAGGCGCGGTCGGTCACGGGGACGTCGAAGTTGACGATGATCGGCATCCCCACGCCCACGGTCTCACCGGCGAGGGGCGCCACCGAGGGGTAGGTCTGCTGGTCCAGTGAGAGGTCCTGGGTGCTGAAGCGCGACCGCCGGGTGACGACGTCGCCGTCCGCGCCCCGGACGGTCGCCTCCACGGCGTACGTCGTGGCGGGCTCGAGGCGGTCCTCGGTCTTCCACATGCCGCCGTCGCCCGAGATCGTCCCTTCCAGGGCACCGACCTCGCCAGAGCCGGTCACCGTGACCGTGCTCAGCCGGCCGTGGGTCGCCGCGATCCGCAACAGCGTGTCCACCGGGACGTCGCGGGCGCCCCTCTTGACGTTGCTCCTGATGGAGGCGGCCGGCGCCTCGGAGTCCTCGGTCGCCGACGCGGAGGGACTGCTGTCCTCAGCCCCCGGACCCGCGTCCGGGCCGGCCGATCCTGCCTCGCAGGCGCTGAGCAGCGTCGCGGCCAGGACGAGCGCGACGGCGCCGGTCGTCGAACGGACGGCCAGGGAGGTCATCAGGGGCTCCAGAGGGGTAGGTCGATCAGCCTTTGAAAGGCTAACCAAGGCGTCCTACAGGAGACGAAACGGCGACGCAGAAGGTTGCGTCTAGTGAGCGTGCTCACCCCGGTAGTACTCGAAGATCCATCCCGACAGCGCGATCGCGCCGAAAGCGCCCCCGATGATCACCAGCCACCAGGCGAGCATCGCCACGCCGTAGGTCACGGTGCCCAACGCCAGGGCACACCACAGCGGCCACCACGAGTAGGGCGGGAAGAACCCCAGCTCACCGGCGCCGTCGGCGATCTCGGCGTCCTTCCGGTCCTCCGGACGCGGGTCCATCTTGTTGGCGTGGAAGCCGAGGAAGATGGTCACCATCAGCACCAGCAGGAAGGTCATGGCCAGCGCCGAGGTGCCGGTCCAGTCACCGCCACCTGTGTGGGAGCTGGCGTCGGTCACGAGCCAGTAGGCCGGGGTGACCAGGAGGAAGAAGATCGCGCACGCCCCGAAGATCCACGCCTCCGCCTTCACCGGCTCTCACCCTTCTCGTCGTCGAGCCGGTCCTCGACCAGCTCCTCACGCCCCTCCATGTCCGGCGCGTCCGCCAGCCGACCCTCGGCGGCCGCCTCGTTCTGGTCGAGCTCGATCGCGGCGACCTCGGGGTGGTGCAGGTCGAACGCGGGCGACTCGGAGCGGATCCGCGGGATGGTGACGAAGTTGTGCCGCGGCGGCGGGCAGCTCGTGGCCCACTCGAGCGAGCGGCCCCAGCCCCAGGGGTCGTCGACCTCGACCAGCGGCGCCTTGCGGGAGATGTAGACGTTGTAGAAGAACGGGAGCGTCGAGGCACCCAGCAGGAACGCACCGACCGTCGAGACCTGGTTGAGCGCAGTGAAGCCGTCCTCGGGCAGGTAGTCCGCGATCCGGCGCTGCATCCCCTCCACACCCAGCCAGTGCTGCACCAGGAACGTCGTGTGGAAGCCGACGAACACCATCCAGAAGTGCACCTTGCCCAGCCGCTCGTCGAGCATCCGGCCGGTCATCTTCGGCCACCAGAAGTAGAAGCCCGCGAACATCGCGAAGACGACCGTCCCGAACACCACGTAGTGGAAGTGCGCGACCACGAAGTAGGAGTCGGAGACGTGGAAGTCCAGGGGTGGGCTGGCCAGGATGATGCCGGTGAGGCCACCGAACAGGAAGGTCGTGAGGAAGCCGATCGTCCACAGCATGGGGGTGTCGAAGGACAGACTTCCCCCCCACATCGTGCCGATCCAGTTGAAGAACTTGACCCCTGTAGGAACGGCGATCAGGAACGTCATGCCGCTGAAGAACGGCAGGTCGACCGCCCCGGTGACGAACATGTGGTGCGCCCAGACCGCCACCGAGAGGATCGCGATGCCGAGCGTCGCGCCCACCAGGCCGATGTAGCCGAAGATCGGCTTGCGGCTGAACACCGGCAGGATCTCGGTCACGATGCCGAAGAACGGCAGCGCGATGATGTAGACCTCGGGGTGCCCGAAGAACCAGAACAGGTGCTGCCACAGGACCGCGCCGCCGTGGGCGGAGTCGAACACGTTGGCGCCCAGCTGGCGGTCGGCCTCCAGCATCAGCAGTGCGCCGGCCAGCACCGGGAACGCGATGAGCACCAGCAGGCTGGTGACCAGGGTGTTCCAGACGAAGATCGGCATCCGGAACATGGTCATGCCGGGGGCACGCATGCAGATGATCGTGGTGATGAAGTTGACCGCACCCAGGATGGTGCCCAGACCGGCCATCCAGAGCCCCATGATGCCGAGGTCGCCGCCGACGCCGGGCGAGCGCACGGCGTCGGACAGGGGCACATACATGAACCAGCCGAAGTCGGCCGCACCTGCCGGGGTCAGGAAGCCGGAGGCCGCGATCAGGCCACCGAAGAGGAAGAGCCAGTAGCTGAACATGTTGAGCCGCGGGAACGCGACGTCCGGCGAGCCGATCTGCAGCGGCATGATCACGTTGCCGAACCCGAAGAAGAGCGGCGTCGCGAACAGCAGCAGCATGATCAGCCCGTGCATCGTGAAGAGCTGGTTGTAGAGCTGCTCGTTGACGACCTGCTGGCCCGGGTAGGCGAGCTCGGAGCGGATCAGCATCGCCAACAGGCCGCCGACCATGAACCAGGCGAAGGAGGTGACGAGGTAGAGCTTGCCGATCAGCTTGTGGTCGGTCGTGGTGAGGATCCGCGCGAGCTGCTGGCCGAGCGGCCTGCGCGCGGGGGTCGCGGCGGTGGGGTGGGACGCAGTGGCGGTCACTCGGAGTCCTCTTCCTCTGCAGTGCCTTCAGCGCCGTCGAGGCCTTGCTGGGTGTAGGCGTCCTGGCCGCCGCGCACGGGCTCGTCGGCAGTCTGGCCGGCCTCCTCGAGCTCCGCGACGTGGGCGTCGTAGGCCTCGCGGCTCACGACGTGCACCTCGAAGAGCATCCGCGAGTGGTAGACCCCGCACAGCTCGTAGCAGGCCCCGCGGTAGACACCCTCGCGGGTCGGGGTGATGACGTAGTGGTTGACCCGGCCGGGGATGACGTCCATGCGCATCAGGAAGCTGGGGACACCGAAGTTGTGGATCACGTCGGGGCTGTAGAGGTTGAAGCGGGTCGTCTCGTCGACCGGCAGCCACAGCTCCGGGATGCGCGAGCCGGTGCCGGCCTCGTAGGCGTACTCCTCGTAGGAGTATCGGTCGTCCGTGCGGTCGTCGTCGGCACTCGGGTCGAGCTCGCCGAGACCGTAGTTGAACGTCCACGACCACTGCTGGCCGGTGACCTCGACGATGTTGTCGGGCACGGCCTCGTCGCGCAGCACGTCGTTCTGCACCTTCACCGTGTGGTTGAAGAACACGATGACCATGACGACGGGTGCGAGCGTGTAGAAGATCTCCAGCGGCAGGTTGTAGCGCGTCTGGATCGGGATCTCGTCGTCGCTGCGGCGGCGGAACTTCACCACGGCGAAGAAGATCAGGCCCCAGACGACCACGCCGGTGATCAGTGCCGCGATCCAGGCCCCCTGCCACAGGTCGAGGATCTCCTCCCCCTGCACCGACGCGGGGTCGGGCATGGCGAGCCGACCGGCCTCGGTGTCGTCGGAACAACCGCTCAACAACAGCGCGGCACCGACGAGTGGAATGCCCCATCGCCCAAGGCGCTGAAGACCCACAAGAGCCCCTCTCGACTCACTGCGAACATCACTGATCTGGCAAGTGCTGACCCTAGCCCAACGCTGCCGCCCGCCGGGCTCCGGGTGGGTCCCCCCGACGGGTAGTTTTCACACGTGGGCGACGGCGGATACTCCAGGGGCTACCTGGACACTGCCTCCTCCGAGCCGCTGCACCCGGCGGCCCGCGAGGCGATGCTCGCCGCGCTCGACCAGGGGTACGCCGACCCGCGCCGGCTGCACACACCGGCCCGCCACGCCCGGCTGATCCTCGACAACGCACGCGAGGCGGTGGCCGAGGCGCTCGGCGTCCGCCGCGACGAGGTCACGTTCACGTCCTCGGGCACCGATGCGGTCCACCGTGGCCTGCTGGGGCTGCTGCGCCCGGGTGCGACGGTCGCGCACTCGGCGGTCGAGCACTCCGCGGTCCTGCACGCCCTGGCCTGGCGACCGGACCTGCAGGTCCGGTCGCTCCCGGTGGACGCGACCGGGCGCATCGATCCCGAGCGACTGGGTGACTACGACGTCCTCGCGCTCCAGGAGGCCAACCACGAGGTGGGGACGATCCAGCCCGCCGTGGGTGAGGGCGTGGTCTTCCGCGACGCCTGCGCCTCGATGGGTCGGGTGCCGCTTCGCGACGGCTGGGCGGTGGTGGCCGGTTCGGCGCACAAATGGGGCGGCCCAGCCGGGGTCGGCGTCCTGCTGGTCCGCAAGGGCACGGCCTGGCGCAACCCGTTCCCCGCCGACGACCGGATCGACGAGCGGGTGAGCGGGTTCGAGAACGTCCCGGCCGCGCTGGGCGCCGCCGCGGCCCTCCAGGCCGTGGTGGCCGAGCATGCCGAGGTAAACACTCGTCAGCATGCCCTGGTGGCCCGGATCCGCGACGCGGTCGCCCGGATCCCCGACACCGAGGTGGTCGGCGATCCTGTGGATCGGCTCCCCCACCTGGTCACGTTCTCCTTCCTCTACGTCGACGGCGAGGTGCTGGTCGACGCGCTGAACCGCCGTGGCTTCGGGGTCGCGAGCGGGTCCGCGTGCACCGCCTCCTCGCTCGAGCCCAGCCACGTCCTGGCGGCCATGGGCGCACTCACGCACGGCAACGTCCGGGTGTCGCTGGCCCGCGACACCACCGAGACCGACGTCGACGCGTTCCTGGCGGTCCTGCCGGAGGTCGTGGCCGAGGCCCGGCCGGAGGCCGGCCTGTGACCACCGCGGACCTCGAGCTCGACTGTCGCGGGTTGGTCTGTCCACAGCCGGTCATCGAGCTCGGCCGGCGGATCGGCGAGGTCGAGGTCGGTGGCGTCGTCGCGGTCGTCTCGACCGACGCAGCCGCGGCCTACGACGTTCCGGCCTGGTGCCGGATGCGCGAGCAGGAGTACGTCGGGGCGGACCTCGCCGAGGACGGGGTGCCGCGCTACCTGGTGCGGCGGCTCAGCTGACGGCTCGGACCAGGTGGGGGCGCACGGCGGCGGCCGCTTCCCCTCCGTAGGAGTGGTCCAGGCGGTCGAGGAACTGGTCGGCGGTGAACGTGTAGTCCTGGGGACCGACCGTCTCCACGACGTAGGCCGCGAGCACGCAGCCCACCTGGGCGGCGTGGTCCTCGCTGAGCCCCCACGCGAGCGCGGCCAGGAAGCCGGCGCGGAAGGCGTCGCCGACGCCCGTGGGCTCGATCGCGGCAACGTCCTTGGCCGCCGACACCTCGATCGCGGTCCCGTCCCTGCGGGTGATCCGCGCCCCGGCCGCGCCGAGCGTCGTCACCTGTGTGCCGACCCGCTCGAGCAGGTCAGCGGCCGACCACCCGGTCTTCTGCTCGATGAGGTGCGACTCGTACTCGTTGGAGAACAGGTAGGCCGCGCCGTCGATGAGGTTGCGGATCAGCTCTCCCTCGCTGAACGCGAGCTGTTGGCTCGGGTCGGCGATGAAGGGATAGCCGCGCGTGCGGCACTCGTCGGTGTGGCGCAGCATCCCGTCGGGGTCGTCGGCGCCGATGAGGACGTAGGACGGCGCCCCGACGTCCGCCACGATCGGGGCGAGCTCGACCAGCCGGGCCTCGCTCATCGCGCCGGGGTAGAACGAGGCGAACTGGGCGCCGGTGTTGTCGGTCGTGCAGATGAACCTGGCGGTGTGCTGGGTCTCGGAGATCCGGACGTGCCCGCAGTCGACCCCATGCCGCTCCAGCCACGAGCGGTAGTCGGCGAAGTCCTCGCCGGCAGCGCCCACCAGCACAGGCTCCAGGCCCAGCCGGCCGAGGCCGAAGCACATGTTGGCGGCGACGCCGCCGCGGCGGATCTCCAGGTCGTTGACGAGGAACGACACCGACAGCTTGTCGAGCTGTTCGACCACCAGCGAGTCGGCGAACTTGCCGCCGAAAGTCATCAGGTGGTCGGTGGCGATGGAGCCCGCGATCAGCAGGGACCCACGCGGGCTCGCAGAGGTGTCAGGCACGTACGCAGACGATAGGGGAACACTACCGATCGGTACGACTCGGCGTACCCGTCAGTAGTGACTAGCGTCGAAGACATGACGGCGTACGACGATCTGGCCACCCCCGCTCAGATGCAGGCGGACTGCCGTGCCGCGGGCCGTCACCTCCGCCTGGAGCGCGCCGCCGAGAAGGTCTCCCAGCCCGCGCCGAGCATCCTCTTCGAGGACTTCCCGCGAGAGGTGCCCAAGCGCGAGATCACGATCTCCGAGGCCGCCCAGCGGATCGCGAACGCGCTCGAACTACACCTGGATTGAGTTGGGAGCCTTCGCTGCGGAGGTCTCGACACGCGGCTGCTCGACCACCATCGATCTGACCCGCCCTCGTCCCTCGGACGGCTCAGATCAGTGGAAGCTGTCGCCGCAGGCGCAGGAGCCGGTGGCGTTGGGGTTGTCGATGGTGAAGCCCTGCTTCTCGATGGAGTCGACGAAGTCGATCATCGCGCCGTTGAGGTAGGGGACGCTCATCCGGTCCACCACCACGGACACGCCGTCGAAGTCGGTGACGACGTCGCCGTCGAGGGTGCGCTCATCGAAGAACAGCTGGTAGCGCAGGCCCGAGCAGCCACCGGGCTGCACGGAGATGCGGAGGGCGAGGTCGTCACGACCCTCCTGCTCGAGGAGGCTCTTCACCTTGCCTGCGGCGACGTCGCTGAGGTTGATGCTGTCGGTGCGTCGCTCGGTCTCGACCTGCTCGGTCACTGTGGGACTCCCAAAGTCTCGGGGCGTGGCGGTGCTCTGCCTGCCTCAATGGTCGCACACCGGGGGTTATTCCCAGAGTCAACGTGACCAGGTCCGCGCGACCCGTTCCGCCACGTCGGCCAGCGCGCCGGCCGGATCAGCGAAGGCCCGCTCCCTGCCCACCAGGTCGACCAGCGCGTACGCCGACTCCACGCCCAGCGCCCGCATCTCCCGCGAGCCGACCAGCACCTGGCCGGCCAGCGCCACGCAGGGCCGCAGGGCCGCCTCGGCGACCGCTGCGACGCCGTAGGGGACCTTGCCGGAGCGGCTGGAGAAGTCGAAGGCTCCCTCGCCGGTGACCACCAGGTCGGCGGCCCGCGCCCGCTCCCGCAGGCCGACCGCGTCCACCACCAGGTCGATCCCGGGCTCCCGGGTCGCGCCCAGCGCCAGGAGCGCGAAGCCGAGCCCGCCGGCGGCGCCGGCACCTTTCTCCAGGGCGAGGCGCCGGTCCACCGCCCCGGCCCACTGCTCCAGCCAGCCGTCGACGACCGGGAGCCGCTCCTCGGGGATGCCCTTCTGGGGCCCGAACGTCTTGGTGGCGCCGAACAGCCCCGTCAGCGGGCTCTCGACGTCGCTGGCGGCGACCAGGCGAACCTGACCGACCGCCTCGCGGGCGGCCGCGAGATCCACCTCGGTGACCCCCTGCAGCCCGGCCGCGCCCGCGTCCAGGGCAATCGGCGACGTAGCGCCGAGCGCAGCCAGCAGGCCCGCTCCCCCGTCGTTGGTGCCGCTGCCGCCGAGGCCGACCACGACCGTCGTGGCGCCGGTCACCATGGCTGCGCTCAGCAGCTCGCCCACGCCGTACGTCGTCGCGCTCTCGGCACCCTCGCCGCCGGTCAGGTGCAGGCCGCACGCCTGGGCGCTCTCGACGTACGCCGTGTCACCGACCAGCAGCACCGTTGCCGGGACCGGCTCGCCGAGCGGGCCGCGGACCGTCTGGGCCAGGAGCTCGCCGCCGAGCGCGGCATGCAGGACGTCGACGAAGCCCGGACCACCGTCCGACATGGGTGCGAGGTCGAGCTCGTCGCCCGGCGCCTGCCGCGCCCAGCCCGTGGCGATCGCCCGGGCCGCCTCGACCGCGGTCAGCGTGCCGGCGAACTTGTCCGGCGCCACGAGAACCCGCATGCGGCACATCCTGCCCGCCTCGTACGGTGCAGCCGTGGGCGACTGGACGATCCGGCCGATGCGGCCCGAGGACGTGCCGCAGGCCGAGCGGCTCAGCGACGAGGGCTTCTACCAGCTCGACCTCGGCGCGCAGCGGGCGGACCGTCCGGCGCCGGAGCGGCGGACCGCCGAGCACAGCGCCGGGTGGGAACGCCGCACCCACCATCTCCTGGACACCGATCCCGGCGGCTGCTGGGTCGCCGAGGACGACACCGGCATGCTCGGCTTCGCCACCTCCTTGCGCCGTGAGCTCATGTGGTGTCTCGCCACCTATGTCGTACGGCCCGGCCTCCAGGGCCAGGGGATCGGCCGGCCTCTGCTCGAGGCGGCTCTGCACCACGGGCGTGGCTGCCTGCGCGGGATGCTGTCGGCCTCGTCCGACCCCAGGGCCGTGCGGCGCTACCGGGCCGCGGGCTTCGACCTGCACCCCCAGATGTTCCTCATGGGCGAGGTCGACAGGTCAGCCATCCCCGTCGACCCCGGCATCGACAAGGTCCGTGAGGGCGCGGCGGGCGACCTCGAGCTCATGGACTCCCTCGATCGGCGTACTCGAGGGGCGGCCCACGGCCCGGACCACCACCAGCTGCTGTCGTCCTTCCGGCTGCTGGTCACCGACACGAGCACCGGCTCGGGATACGCCTACGCCGGCCCGGGGCGGCTGCAGCTGCTCGCGGCCAGCAACCGGCGGACCGCGCAACGGCTGCTCTGGGCCGTCCTCGCCGACATCCAAGGACGTGCGCTCGTCCCGCACGTCACCGCGGCCAACCAGTGGGCCATCGACGTCGGGCTGACGGCCCGGCTGGACCTGCACCAGGAGGGCTATCTCGCGCTGCGCGGGATGAAACCGCCCGCGCCGTACGTTCATCACGGTGCCCTGCTCTGACACCCCACGGAGCACCGAAACCTAGGATGGCCGCATGACGACCGTCGACCTGCCGCTCCTGCCACTCGGCCGCGGGGTGGACCTGGGCTCCGAGCGCGGCGTGGAATGCCCCGGGGACCTCCCCTCGCCCTCCGACCCTGATCTGGTCGCCCGTGCCCACGCGGCCAAGGAGGCACTGGGTGACCGGGTGTTCGTGCTCGGGCACCACTACCAGCGCGACGAGGTCATCGCGTTCGCCGACGTCACCGGCGACTCGTTCAAGCTCGCGCGCGAGGCGGCCGCGCGCCCCGAGGCCGAGTTCATCGTCTTCTGCGGTGTCCACTTCATGGCCGAGTCGGCCGACATCCTCACCTCGCCCGACCAGAAGGTGATCCTCCCCGACCTGGCCGCCGGCTGCTCGATGGCCGACATGGCCCGGCTCACCCAGGTCGAGGACGCGTGGGACGCACTCGTGGAGGCCGGCATCGCCGACACGGTCGTGCCTGTGACCTACATGAACTCCAGCGCCGACATCAAGGCGTTCTGCGGCCGCAACGGCGGTGCCGTCTGCACCTCGTCCAACGCGGAGACCGCGCTCGAGTGGGCGTTCTCCCAGAAGTCGGACGCTGGGGGTTCCAAGGTCCTGTTCTTCCCCGACCAGCACCTCGGCCGCAACACCGCGGTGCTCAAGATGGGGATGTCCCTGGACGACTGCGTGGTCTGGGACCCGCACCGCCCCCATGGCGGGCTCACCGTCGAGCAGCTCCGCGACGCCCGGATGATCCTCTGGAAGGGCCACTGCTCCGTGCACGGTCGCTTCTCCCCGGACACGATCGACGACCTGCGCGCCACCATCCCGGACATCCAGATCCTGGTGCACCCCGAGTGCACCCACGAGGTGGTCCTCAAGGCCGACCTGGTCGGCTCGACGGAGTTCATCATCAACACCATCGAGGCCGCGGCGCCCGGCACCGCCTGGGCGGTCGGCACCGAGCTCAACCTGGTCAAGCGGTTGGCGGCCGACCACCCGGACAAGCGAGTGGTCTTCCTGGACAAGACCGTCTGCTACTGCTCGACGATGAACCGGATCGACCTGCCGCACTTCGTGTGGGCGATGGAATCACTCGTCAGCGGCAAGGTCGTCAACCAGATCGAGGTCGACCCGGAGACCGAGCGGTGGGCCAAGGTGGCCCTGGACCGGATGCTCGCCCTGCCGGGCAAGACGCACAGGGACTAGCCCACGCGTGGCGCGTGCAGCGAGCGCAGCGAGCGAGCGCGACGCGCGAGGGCGGCGGTGGTCGAGGAGGTCGCGCAGCGACCGTCACGAGACCTGGTGAGCCGGTGCTGGGACTCAAGCAGGAAGCTCGACCCAGAACGTCGCCCCGATGCCGTCCCGCCCGTCAGTCGCCCCGATCGTTCCGCCGTGTGCGTCCACCACCCGGTGACAGGTCGCCAGGCCGATGCCGACGCCTTCGATCCGCTTGTCGAGGCGGACCATCGGCTCGAAGACCTCCTCGCGCCGGTCCTCCGGGATCCCGATCCCGTTGTCGACGACCGCGATCCGCCAGCGCGGCCCCACGCGTGACGCGCTGACCGCGATCGCCGGCGGGCGGTCCGGGGACCGGAACTTGGCCGCGTTGCTCAGCAGGTGCTGGAGCAGGCTGCGCAGCAGGGCCTCGTCACCCGCGATGACCGGCAGCTCGCCGATCTGGAGGTCGACGTCGTCGAGGCGGCCGTCGAGATCCGTGACGACCTCCGCGACGACCTGCGCAAGGTCGACCGGCACGCGTTCGATCGAGGTGTCGAGCCGCGCGTAGGCGAGCACGTCCTCGATCATCCGCGTCATCCGCGCCGAGGCTCCGAGGGCCCGGGTGATCAGCGGCACGAGGTCCTCAGCGCTGGCGCCGTCCTCGAGCTCGTCGCGGATCAGCTCCAGCGACAGGGACATCGTCGTGAGGGGCGTCTTGAGGTCGTGGGTGACCTGCCCGGCGAACGACGCCAGCCGCTCATCACTGCGCGCGAGCCGCGCACGCAGCTCGGCTTCGGGGTCGGGGTCGGTCACCGGCCCAGCATAGGAACGCCGGTCGGCTCCCGTGGCCGAACCCGACGAGCCGCTCGGAGGTGTCTAGGCCTTGTCGGCCTGGCCCTCAGCGGCAGTCTCGGGGGCGGTCTCGGTCGCACCTTCGGTGACGGCCTCGGCCACCGGCTCCTCGGCGAGGATCTCGCCGGGCGTCGGGGCGGCCTCGATGGCCTCCGGGGCCTCGGCGGCCGGCAGCTCGCTGGTGGAGCCCTTGAGCCGCGCGAGCTCAGCCTCCACCTCGGCCTGCGAGCTCATCGCCTCGAGCTCGCGGGTGATGTCGTCGCCGCGGTTGAGCGCGGACGCGTCGTCGAGGGCACCGGAGGCGATCAGCTCGTCGATCGCGCTGGCCCGGGCCTGCATCTGCGCCGTCTTGTCCTCGGCGCGCTGGATGGCCGCACCGACGTCGCCCATCTCGTCGCCGAGCCCGGAGACCGCCTCGTTGATGCGGGTCTGGGCCTCGGCGGCGGTGTAGGTCGCCTTGATGGTCTCCTTGCGGGTTCGCAGCGCCTCGACCTGCGCCTGGAGCCGCGACTGGGCCATCGTCAGCTTCTCCTCCTCGCCCTGGAGCTGTGCGACCTGGGCGCGGACCGAGTCGATCTGGGCGTTGAGACCGGACTTGCGGGTGAGGGCCTCACGGGCGAGGTCCTCGCGACCCATCTCCAGCGACTTCTCGGCCTGCCCCTGGAGCTTGGCGGACTGCGTCTCGAGCTGGGCGACCTGCATCTCCATGCGCTTGCGGCTGGTGGCCACGTCGGCGACGCCGCGCCGCACCTTGGTCAACAGCTCGAGCTGGCGCTGATAGCTGTAGTCCAACATCTCGCGCGGGTCCTCGGCCCTGTCGAGGACCTTGTTGGCCTTGGATCGGAAGATGTTGAGGAAGCGCTGCCACAGGCTCATGCGGGTCACCCTACGGCCGAGCGGCAAGCGCGCGCGAGGGACGTAGACTCGGCGCGGCTGATCCGGCCGTTCAACACCGTGCGCACCGAAGATCCCACCGAAGAAGGCTCCGTTGTTCCGTCGTAGCAAGTCCGACAGCGAGACCGCCGCCGAGACCGCCCAGAGCGCTGGCCGGGTCGATGGCAAGGGTCGCCCCACACCGACCCGCAAGGAGGCGGAGGCGGCCGCCAAGGCACGCGCCAAGGTGCCGCGCACGCGCAAGGAGATGATGGCCGCCCAGCGGCTCGCCAAGAGCGAGTCCAGCGCCAAGGTGCGCGCCGGGATGAAGTCGGGCGAGGAGCGCTACCTGCTCCCACGGGACAAGGGTCCGGTGCGCCGGTTCGTCCGCGACTTCGTCGACTCCCGACTCTCCTTCGTCGAGCTGCTCATCCCGCTGCTCATCGTGACCATGGTGCTCGGCTACTCCGGCAACGCGACGCTGCGCTCGATCGGCAACACCATCCTGCTCGGCACGGTTCTGCTGGTGATCATGGACATGTTCGCGCTCCGGATGCGACTGCGCCGCCAGCTCGCCCAACGCTTCCCCGACGAGCCGACGAAGGGCCTCACCTACTACGCGATCACGCGGGCCCTGCAGATGAAGTTCATGCGGCTGCCCAAGGCCCGGGTCAAGCTGGGCCAGCCGCTCCCCGACGACTACCGCCGCTAGCCGACTACCTTGCCGCTCCTTGGCCTCGCCGCCGGCCTGCTGTCCGCGGCGGTGTTCGGCGTCGCGGCGGTCGTCCAGGCGCAGGCCGTACGCCGCCATCCCGAGACCCCCGACCGGCTGGCCGGTTTCGTGGTCCGCTCGCTGCGCGACGTCCGGATGATGCTCGTCGTCGCGGCCTACCTCCTCGGTTTCCTGCTGCACGCCGTCGCCATCTGGTATCTCCCGCTCTACCTCGCCCAGGCCCTGGTCGCGATGTCGCTGCCGGTGGCGGCGCTCGTCTCACACCGGGTGGAGGACGCCCTCCGCCGCACCGGCTGGCTCGCCGTCGGCCTGGTGACCACCGGGCTGGTGCTGCTCTCGTTCGGTGCGGGGGACCCGGGGGCAGTGGTCACCACATCCACCTTCGCCGTGCTCCTGTGGCTCGGTGTGGCGGCGCTGGCTCTCGCCTCGCTGGCGGGGCGCCACCTGGCCGGCCCGCTTGTTGGCCTGCTGGCCGGGCTGGGCTACGCCGGCTCGGCGATCGCGGTGCGCGGCGTGGGCACCCCGGTGGAGACGGCCGTCGTCGCCGCCGCGCTCGCTGTCCCGTCGTTCAGCCTGGTGGCGTTCTGGCTCTACTCGCTCGGCATGCACGGCGCGGCCGTGCCGTCGACCACCGCGTCGCTCATCGTGGCCCAGACCTTCGTCCCGGCCGCCGTCGGCGTCGCCTTCCTGGGGGACGGCGTCCGCGAGGGCTGGTGGCCGGCCGTGTCACTCGGGCTGGCCCTCGCGACGGTGGGGGCGGTCCTGCTGGCGCTCCGGCACGCCCCTGACGTCAGAAGTCCCGCTTCTTCGGCGAGGCGTTGAACGAGGCGTCCCGGAAGGCGATGTCGCCGACCACCTCGTCGATCCGGTCCATGAGGGGACCCTCGAGGGTGACACCGGCGGCCTTCACGTTCTCGGACACCTGCTCGGGGCGGCTGGCGCCGATGATCGCAGCCGAGACGTTCGGGTTCTGGAGCACCCACGCGACGGCGAGCTGAGCCAGGCTGAGGCCGGCCTCGTCGGCGATCGGCCGCAGTCGCTGGACCCTCTCGAGCACATCGTCCCTCATCCAGCGCTCGATCATGTCCGAGCCGCCCTTGTCGTCGGTGGCCCGCGAGCCCGGAGGCGGCTGCTCCCCCGGCTTGTACTTGCCCGTGAGCGCCCCCTGGGCGATCGGCGACCAGACGATCTGCTGGACGCCGAGCTCCTGGCTGGCCGGGACGACCTCCTCCTCGATGACCCGCCAGAGCATGTTGTACTGCGGCTGGTTGGAGACGAACGGGACGCGCAGCTCCCGGGCAAGCGCGTGACCGGCCCGGATCTCGTCGGCGCGCCACTCCGAGACCCCGATGTAGTGCGCCTTGCCGGCGCGGACGACGTCGGCGAACGCCTCCATCGTCTCCTCGAGCGGGGTCTCGTGGTCGTAGCGGTGCGCCTGGTAGAGGTCGACATAGTCGGTGCCGAGCCGACGCAGCGAGCCGTCGATGGACTCCATGATGTGCTTGCGCGACAGGCCGTGGTCGTTGTGCTCCCCCGGGCCGGTGGGCCAGTAGACCTTGGTGAAGATCTCGAGCCCTTCGCGGCGCTGCCCGGCCAGCGCCTTGCCCAGCACGCTCTCGGCCTTGGTGTTCGCGTAGACGTCAGCGGTGTCGAACGTCGTGATGCCTTCGTCGAGCGCGCGGTGCACGCAGGCCACCGCTGCGTCCTCCTCGACCTGCGACCCGTGGGTCAGCCAGTTGCCGTAGGCGATCGCCGAGATCTTCATGCCACCCAGATTGCGAAATTGCATGACACCGACCCTAGGCGCTGAGGTGAAGACCGGACCCGAGGCCCCGGGGACCTTGCTGAGAGGATTGCTCCGTGCCCACGCCCTCAGCCGACGTCTCCGTCCGGGTGGCCTGGGCCGACGACGCCCCCGCCATCGCCGAGGTGCAGCTGCGCGCCTGGCCCGAGCTGTACGGCGCCGTGCTGCCGCCCGAGGCGATGCCGAGCGGACCGGAAGCGGTCGAGGCTGCGGCCGCTGCGTGGCGTGACTCCATGACGAAGCCCGGCGACGCGCGCAACCGGGTGCTGGTGGCCCTGGAGCGCAACCGGGTCACCGGCTTCGCGATCACCGGACCGGCGAGCGACCCGGACTGCGACCCGATCTCCGACGGCGAGCTCCAGGAGCTGACCGTCGATCCGGCCGACCGGGGCCAGGGGCACGCGTCCCGGCTGCTCCAGGCGGCGGCCGACACGATGGTGGCCGACCGGTTCACCCGCGCGGTGACCTGGGTGCTGGCCACCGACGACGCGCTGCGGGCGTTCCTCACCGAGGCCGGCTGGGCGCCGGACTCCGCCCACCGCGAGCTCGACCTCGACGGCACCGGCTCGACGCTCGTCAAGCAGGTCAGGCTGCACACCGCGCTGGCATGACCCCGGCGATTCGGCTGCGGACGCGGGCGGGGAAGCCCCGCCGGTCCGCAGCCGAATCGCCGGGCCAGGTCAGTTGACGCTGACGGCGCTCCAAGCGGCCGCAACCGTGGCGCGCTGCGTCGACCCCGCCCCGAACAGGTCGGTGGCCGCGTTGAGCGTGGCCGTCCGGGCCTGGGCGTAGGTCGTGCCCGAGGTCATGTAGACGGTCAGTGCCCGGAACCAGATCCGCTGAGCCGCGTCGCGACCGATGCCGGTCACCGTCGACCCGTTGCAAGTCGGCGAGTTGTGCGCGATCCCGTTGATGGTCCTGGCGCCCGACCCCTCGGCCAGCAGGTAGAAGAAGTGGTTGCCGACCCCCGAGGAGTAGTGCACGTCGAGGTTCTTGGTGTTGCTGCTCCAGCAGTTGGGCGAGCTGCCGTCGGCGATCGGGTTGTCCATCCGGCGGAAGCCCGAGCCGTCCGCGAGGTCGAACTCCTCACCGATCCGGTAGTCGCCCGGGTCGTCGGCGTTGGCGGCGTAGAACTCCACCATCGTGCCGAAGATGTCCGAGGTGGCCTCGTTGAGGCCGCCGGACTCGCCCGAGTAGGTCAGGCCGGCGGTGTTCTCCGTGACGCCGTGCGACATCTCGTGCCCGGCGACGTCCAGGCTGACGAGCGGTCCGAAGCTCGACCCGTCGCCGTCGCCGTAGGTCATCTTGGTGCCGTCCCAGAACGCGTTGACGTAGTTGGAGCCGTAGTGGACCCGGTTGAAGGAGCCCGCGCCGGTGCCGAAGATCCCGTTGCGGCCGTGGACGAGTTGGAAGTAGTCCCAGGTCACGTTGGTGCCGTACTGCGCGTCGGCGCCCGCGGTCGCCCGGTTGCTGTTGCTGCCGTTGCCGAACGTCGTGGTCGTGCTGGTGATCTGGGTGCCCGCCGAGCAACCGAACCCGAAGATCTGGCACCAGATCGAGTCGGTCGCGTTGTTCATGTCGGTCGTGTAGGTGTTGCCGCGGGTGCCGTCCTTGAGCTGGTAGGTCGACCCGGACTGCGTCACCTGCAGCGGGACCGTGCCGCTGTAGAGCGTGTTGCCGGTCCCGTCGACGTTGACGACGTGCTCTTCGCGGCGCAGGACCTTGCCCGAGCGGGCGTCGACGATCGTGGAGAGCCGGCTCGGCGTCTGGTCGGCGCGCTTGCCGAGGGTCGTGACCTCCCAGGCGAGGCGAGGCTTGCCGGAGAGGGTCTCGACGACCAGGCGCGGGGTGCCCGCCGCCCGGAGCTTGGCGATCGAACGGGTGGCCGTGGACCTCGCGAGGGCCTTGCTGGTGGCCTTCGCGGCCGTGAGCCGCGGCGTGGTGGAGAGCCTGATCGGCTTGGTCAGCGTCTGGCTGACGCCCTGCCAGCTGGCGCCCGGCCCCTGGTGGACGACCAGATCGCCGCCCAGGACGGGCAGGCCGCGGTAGGTCCGGTCCAGGCGCACGTGGGTGGCGCCGCTGCGGTCCACCACCGCGTCCCGCGCCGCGAACCGCTGCCCGGCGGTGTGCAACGCCGCCCGCGGGTGGGCTGCGAGCCCGCTGATCGCCGCGCGGGCGGCCCGGTCGGTGCCGTCGATGGCGCGGTTGCTCGATGTGGTCGACGTGGCCGAGGTGGCCGAGGTGGCCGCCCCGCTGCCTGTGGTCGCGCTGCCGGGCTGTGTACCCAGTGCGGTGGCCGCCAGCAGCGCGGCGGTGCCGAGCCCCAGCGACCGGGTGATGGTCCTTCGCATGTCGTCATACCTCTTCAGTTCGCACGCCCCGAGTCGGGCGATCCGTCCGGCGACCTTCGCAAGACCCGGCTACCCCGCGGTAGCAACGAGCGTTCGCAGGTTCTTGTATTGCAGGAACCTGCAGAAGTCGTCCCGGCTCGTGACCGAGCTGTCGGGCCGGCCCTCAGTCGAGGTCGAGCAGGTGCTCCAGGCCGACGGTCAAGCCGGGGCGGTCGCCGATGGCGCGCAGGCCGGTGAGCACGCCGGGGGTGAAGGACGCCCGGTCGAACGAGTCGTGGCGGATGGTCAGGGTCTCCCCCGGCCCACCGAGGATGACCTCCTGGTGCGCCACCAGGCCGCGCGCCCGCACGGCGTGCACCCGGACGCCGTCGACCTCGGCGCCGCGGGCACCCTCGAGACCGGTGCTGGTGGCGTCGGGCATGGGCGGGCTGTCCGCCGCCCGACGCGCGGCCGCGATCAGCTCCGCCGTACGCCGCGCGGTGCCGGACGGTGCGTCGGCCTTGTCGGGGTGGTGCAGCTCGACGACCTCGACCGATTCGTAGAACGGCGCCGCGGCGGCCGCGAAGCGCATCATCAGGACCGCTCCGATCGAGAAGTTGGGCGCGACCAGCACGCCCACGCCCGGGGCGTCTGCCAGCCATCCGGTCAACGTGTCCAGGCGTCCCTGGTCGAACCCGGTGGTGCCCACGACCGCGTGGATGCCGTGTTCGACGCAGAAGCGCAGGTTGTCCATGACCACGTCGGGGTGGGTGAAGTCGACGACGGCCTCGACACCGGTGGTGACGAGGTCGTCGAGCGGGTCGCCGAGGTCGTTGGACGCCACCAGCTCGAGGTCGGTCGAGCGCTCGACGGCCCGGCAGACTTCCCTGCCGACCTTGCCGCGAGCACCCAGCACACCGACTCGTCGCACCATTGACACGGCCCACAACCTACCGGCGGCAGTACCGGCGGCGCGTTCTCGCTAGGTTTGTCCCATGGCGGTGCAGGCGATCCCGGCCCGGATCCGGTGGGCGGTGGACTTCATGGACGTCCAGCCCGGCGACCACGTCCTCGAGATCGGCTGCGGACCTGGCGCCGCGGCCGAGCTGATATGCCAGCGGCTCGAGACCGGCAAGCTGTTCGCCATCGACCGTTCCGAGTCGGGTGTCGACCGCACCCGGCGGCGCTGCAAGCGCTACGTCGACGCCGGCCGGCTAACGGTGCGCCAGATCGACCTGGCGACCCTGCGGGTGCCCGTCAAGCGGTTGCACAAGGTCTTCGCGTTCAACGTCAACCTGTTCTGGGTGCGGGAGTGCCGCGACGAGGTCGCCTTGCTGCACGAGCGGGTGCTGCCGGGCGGCGTGGTGCACCTCTTCTACGACGCGAGCCGCCCCGAGCAGGTCCCGGAGATCAAGGAGAAGGCCTCCGCCGCCCTGGCCGGCGGCGGCTTCCGGGTCTCGGTCGCCGAGAACGAGGCCCCGGCCGTGGTGGCGATCATCGGCCGTCGATGAAGTCTATTCCCTGAATCGCTCACGCATTAGATTATTTTCTAATGTATGCTCGATCCAGGCCAGAGCCTGAATTCGGCGGCGGGAGGAGACGCGGATGCGAGTGCTCGTGCTCACCGTGGACCAGCGTGGCTCCACCCGACAGGCCGCACCTGACCGGGTGCCCCAGGCGCTGTCCGGGCTCGCCGACCTGGGCGACCTCGCCCTGCTCCGCCCGTTCGAGCGGACCGCCGGCGACGAGTTCCAGGGAGTGCTCGACGACCCGGAGGCCCTGGCCCCGATCGTGGAGCGGCTCCTTCGTGAGGACGCCTGGAACATCGGCGTCGGGATCGGGGCTGTCGACGAGCCGCTGCCCGAGAGCACCCGGGCCGGTCGCGGCGCCGCCTACGTGCACGCCCGGGACGCCGTGAACGCCGCCAAGTCCAGCCCGTGGCATCTCCGGGTCGAGGGCGACGGCGCGGGGGTCCGCGGGCTCGAGACCGCGCTGTGGCTCTGGGCGGCGGTGCTCGCCCGGCGCACCTCGCGCGGCTGGGAGGTGTCCGACCTGGTCGACGCCGGTCTCAGGTACGACGAGATCGCCGGTCGCCTCGACATCAGCCAGTCCGCCGTGAGCCAACGCGCCCAGGCGGCCGCGATCGTGGAGGGACGCCGGGCCCGGGAGCTGGTCGCCGAGCTCACCGCTCCCCTGCTCGCCGGCGGGGTGGCCGCCCGATGAACGCCGAGTCCGCCACCCAGCTCGTCGTCGTGCTGCTGTCCGCCTGCGTCGTCGCGTCCCTCGGCGGGTGGGCCCGCTTCGGCCGCACCGTCTGGCCGCCGATCGCCGTCGTCCTGCTCGCCGCGACGGGCCTCGTCGCCGCGGTTTCCGACGAGCTCGACACGAGCGACCGTGGGGTGGCCACACTGGCCGTGGTGCTGGCCGGCGCCACCGCGGTGCTGGGCGGTGGCCCACTCACGGTCAGGGTCTTCGCCGCGGTGGACGCGGCGGACCAGCCCGCGGGCATGGACCCGCATCCGATCGAGTCCGCCGGCGCCGTGCTGCGCGGTGGCACCTGGATCGGGGCGCTCGAACGCGGCGCGGTGTTCGCGAGCCTGGCAGTGGGGATGCCCGAGGGGGTCGCCGTCGTGCTGGCCCTCAAGGGCCTGGGCCGCTACCCGGAGCTCCGCAACCCCGCCGACTCCCCGGGCGCCGCCGAGCGGTTCATCATCGGCACCTTCACCAGCGTGCTCTGGGCAGCCGCGTGCGCCGGCGTGCTAGCGCTAACCCTGCGCTAGGAAGGTCCGACCACCGCGAGGATCTCCGGACCTCCGAAGACGTGGGCGGCGATGTCGCGCACCTCGTCAAGGGTGACCCCGTCGATGCGGGCCATCACGTCGTCGATGCTGAGCAGCTCGTCGTGGACCAGCTCGGCCTTGCCGAGGCGCGACATCCGCGAGCCCGAGTCCTCCAGGCCGAGCACCAGCCCCCCACGCAGCTGGCCCTTCCCGCGGGCCAGCTCGTCGGGCGTGATGCCGTGCGCGGCCACCCTGGACAGCTCGGTGCGCACCACGGTCAGCACCTCGTCGAGCTTGTTGGGCAGGCAGCCGACCGAGACGCCGACGACGCCGGAGTCGGCGTGGTGGCTGGCGAAGGAGAAGACCGAGTAGGCCAGGCCGCGGCGTTCCCGGACCTCCTGGAAGAGCCGGCTCGAGGTGCCGCCACCCAGCGCGGTGTTGAGCACGCCCAGGGCGAACCGGCGCTCGTCGTTGCGGTCCACTCCCTCCATGCCGAGCACCAGGTTGACCTGCTCGAACGGACGGACGGCCTCCACGAGCCCGCCGTGGACCGGGGGCTTGCGTCCGGTGGCGTGCCGGGCGGGCAGCGGGTCGGCCTCGCCGGACAGGAAGCCGGCGCGTCCGAACGCCTTCTTAACCCGGCGTACGACGTCGGCGTGGTCGAGGTTGCCGGCCGCGGCGATGACGATGTTCTCGGGCCGGTAGTGACGCTTGTAGAAGCGGTGCACCTGGGCCCGGCTGAGCGCCTCGATGGATCCGACAGTGCCGGCGATGGACCGGCCCAGCGGCGTCCCGCTTCCCCACGCCTGCTCGGCGAAGAGGTTGTGGGCGACGTCGTCCGGGTCGTCGTCGTGCATGGCGATCTCGTCGAGGATGACGTCGCGCTCGGCCTCGACGTCCTCGGCGGACAGCAACGAGCTCGTGATCATGTCGCCGAGCACGTCGATGGCCAGCGGCAGGTCGCTGTCGAGCACCCGCGCGTGGAAGCAGGTGTATTCCTTGGCGGTGAAGGCGTTGAACTCGCCGCCGACCGCGTCCAGCGCGATCGAGATGTCCAGCGCGGACCGCTCGGCAGTGCCCTTGAACAACAAGTGCTCGAGGAAGTGCGAGCAGCCGTGCTGGGTCGCCGTCTCGTCGCGTGAGCCGACGCCGACCCACACGCCGAAGCTGGCCGAGCGGACGCCCGCCAGCTGCTCGGTGACCACCCGCATCCCGCTGGGCAGGACGGAACGGCGGACGAGCGAGGTGACTCGCCCGCCGCCGTCCCGAACCGACTGCAGGGTGCGGGTGGAGGCTCGCCTCAGGGTCAGGCCTCGACCGGCTGCGCCTCGGCCGCCTCGGCGGGCGCCTCGGCGTCCTCGACCACCGGGATCAGCGACAACTTGCCGCGGTCGTCGACCTCGCCGATCTCGACCTGGATCTTCTGGCCCACCGAGACGACGTCCTCGACGGCCTCGACGCGCTTGCCGCCGGCGAGCGGGCGGAGCTTGCTGATGTGCAGCAGGCCGTCCTTGCCGGGCATCAGCGAGACGAACGCGCCGAAGTTGGTCGTCTTGACGACGGTGCCGAGGTAGCGCTCGCCGACCTCGGGCATCGTCGGGTTGGCGATGGCGTTGACGGCGTTCTTCGCGGCCTCGGCAGCCTCGCCGTTGGTCGCGCCGATGTAGACCGTGCCGTCGTCCTCGATGGAAAGCGTCGCGCCCGTGTCGTCCTGGATCTGGTTGATGATCTTGCCCTTGGGACCGATCACCTCGCCGATCTTGTCCACGGGCACCTTGATGGTGATGATCCGCGGCGCCAGCGACGACATCTCGTCGGGACCGGCGATCTCCTCGTTCATCACGTCGAGGATGGTGTGGCGGGCCTCGCGGGCCTGGGTGAGCGCCGAGGCGAGCACCTCGGCGGGGATGCCGTCGAGCTTGGTGTCGAGCTGGAGGGCGGTGACGAAGTCACGGGTGCCGGCGACCTTGAAGTCCATGTCGCCGAAGGCGTCCTCGGCGCCGAGGATGTCGGTCAGCGCGACGTACTGCGTCTCGCCGTCGACCTCACCGGAGATGAGGCCCATCGCGATGCCCGCGACGGGCGCGCGGAGCGGGACGCCGGCCTGCATGAGCGACAGGGACGACGCGCAAACCGAGCCCATCGACGTCGAGCCGTTGGAGCCCATCGCCTCGGAGAGCTGGCGGATCGCGTAGGGGAACTCCTCACGCGACGGCAGCACCGGCAGGAGGGCCCGGCGGGCCAGCGCGCCGTGGCCGACCTCGCGGCGCTTGGGCGAGCCCACGCGGCCGGTCTCGCCGGTGGAGAACGGCGGGAAGACGTACTTGTGCATGTAGCGGCGGTGCTTCTCCGGAGAGAGCGTGTCGAGCTGCTGCTCCATCTTGAGCATGTCGAGGGTGGTGACGCCCAGGATCTGGGTCTCACCGCGCTCGAACAGCGCCGAGCCGTGCACCCGCGGGATCACGCCGACCTCGGCGTGCAGCGGCCGGATGTCGGCCAGGCCGCGGCCGTCGATGCGGACCTTGTCGCGCAGCACGCGCTCGCGCACGACCTGCTTGTTGACCGAGCGGAACGCCGCGCCGACCTCCTTCTCGCGACCTTCGAACTGGTCGGCGAGCTTCTCGAGGACCGTCGCCTTGAGCTCGTCGGTGCGGGCTTCGCGCTCCTGCTTGTCGCCGATCGTCATCGCGGCCGCGAGGTCGTCCTTGGCAGCGGCCTCGACCGCGGCGTAGACGTCGTCCTCGTAGTCGAGGAAGACCGGGAAGTCGGCGACCGGCTTGGCGGCCTCCTTGGCGAGCTCGGCCTGCGCCTCGCACAGCTGCTTGATGAACGGCTTGGCCGCATCGAGACCGCCGGCGACGACCTCCTCGGTCGGCGCCTGGACGCCCGACTGCACGAGGTGCCAGGTCTCCTCGGTGGCCTCTGCCTCGACCATCATGATGGCGACGTCACCGGTCTCGGTGACCCGGCCCGCAACGACCATGTCGAAGACGGCGTTCTCGAGCTGGCTGTGGTTGGGGAAGGCCACCCACTGGCCCTCGATCAGCGCCACGCGGACGCCGCCGACCGGGCCGGAGAACGGCAGGCCGGAGAGCTGGGTGGACAGCGACGCGGCGTTGATCGCCAGCACGTCGTAGGGGTGGTCCGGGTTGAGCGCCATCACCGTGATGACGACCTGGACCTCGTTGCGCAGGCCCTTCTTGAAGGTCGGGCGCAGCGGGCGGTCGATGAGGCGGCAGGTGAGGATCGCGTCCTCGCCGGGACGACCCTCGGAGCGGAAGAAGGAGCCCGGGATCTGGCCCGCGGCGTACATCCGCTCCTCGACGTCGATCGTGAGGGGGAAGAAGTCGAAGTGGTCCTTGGGGTGCTTGCCGGCCGTGGTGGCCGAGAGCAGCATGGTGTCGTCGTCGATGTAGGCGGTGACGGCGCCGGCGGCCTGGCGGGCCAGGAGACCGGTCTCGAACTTGATGGTGCGCTGCCCGAACTTGCCGTTGTCGAGAGTCGTCTCGACGGCGGAGATCACGGGCTCGTGAGTGTCTTGGGACATGAAGAGATGAAGTCCTTACTGCGTTCGCGAAGCGAACCGCTGACCCGCGTCAGGCCCCGCTGAGCACATGAGCTGTGGGGCGGGGGCCGGTCTTCGATCGAGACCCGCAGGACGGTCCCATTGGGGGCCCTGAAGGTCACTACCGAGGATCGGCCGGGGCGGCGGATCGCCTCTATCTGTTGGTTGCTGGTTGTTGAGTTGTACGTCGTGAAATGTAGCGAAGGACCCGCCGGAGCGGGTCCTTCGGAGTCAGCGGCGCAGGCCGAGACGCTCGACGATCGAGCGGTAGCGCTCGATCTCGGTCTTCTGCAGGTAGTTGAGAAGACGACGGCGCTGGCCCACGAGCAGCAGCAGGCCACGACGGCTGTGGTGGTCGTGCTTGTGGGTCTTGAGGTGCTCGGTGAGGTGGGAGATGCGGTGGCTGAGCAGCGCGATCTGCACCTCGGGAGAGCCGGTGTCGCCCTCGGACGTGGCGTACTCGGCGATGATCTTCTGCTTCGTCGCGGCGTCGGTTCCGACTGCCATGGCGGGGCTCCTCTGGTTCTCTCGTTGCGCGGCGCGCCGGGGCCTGTTCACCCGGGCACTCTGGATCCGCGGCCGATTGCACGGCGGTTCTGGTGCGGTGGTCGCCCCTGATGGGCAACCGGGCAAGACTAGCAGCGGAGGCTCGGCCTCCCCGAATCGTCATGCGCCCTGGGGCTGGGGTGGCGGCCGAGGACCCAGGCATACCGAGCAGGACCCATGCGACGATGCCGACATGGGCCTGCTGACCGAGGATCCCGTCCCGTCGGACTACACCGGCACCCGGATCGGGGTGTGCAACCTCTGCGAGGCGATCTGCGGGATCGAGCTGACCATCCAGGACGGCCGGGTGACCGGGATCCGGGGCAACGAGGCCGACCCGCTCTCCCGCGGCTACATCTGCCCCAAGGGCGTGTCGATGGCGGACGTCCACGACGACCCGGACCGGCTCCGCCGGCCGATCCGCCGGGTGGGCGACGGACCCGACGCGACCTGGGAGGAGATCGGCTGGGACGAGGCGCTCGACCTGGTCGCCGACCGGCTCGCCGCGACGGCGCGGGAGCACGGCCCGGACGCGATCGGCGTCTACCTCGGCAACCCCAACGTGCACTCGGTCGGCTTCGCGACCCACGGCGTGCCGTTCGTGAAGAGCCTGCGGACCCGCAACCGGTTCAGCGCGTCCACGGTGGACCAGATCCCGCACCAGTTCGTCGCCTGGCAGATGTACGGCCACCAGCTGCTGCTGCCAGTGCCCGACCTGGACCGGACGTCCTACTTCCTGGTGCTCGGCGCCAACCCGATGGCGTCCAACGGCTCCCTGATGACCGCCCCCGACTTCCCCCAGCGCCTGCGCGACCTCAAGGCCCGCGGCGGCCGGATGGTCGTGCTGGACCCGCGCCGCACCGAGACGGCCAAGGCCGCGACCGAGCACCACTTCGTGCGGCCGGGGTCGGACGCCGCTGTGCTGCTGGCGATGCTGCACGTGCTCCTCGACGAGGGGCTGGCCACTCCCCCGGCGTACGCCGACAACCTGGACCGGGTCGGCGAGCTGGTCGCGGGATTCACGCCCGAGCTGGCGGCCGGTGCCAGCGGGGTCCCCGCCGACACCATCAGGACCTTGGTGCGCGAGCTGGCGGCCGCCGACTCGGCCGCGGTCTACGGCCGAATGGGGGTCTCGACCCACGGGTTCGGCTCGGTGTGCCAGTGGGCCATCCAGCTGCTCAACCTGCTCACCGGCAACTTCGACCGGGAGGGCGGCGTGCTGTTCCCGGAGCCGGCCGTCGACACTGTCGGCCGCCGGATCGTCGGGCCGGGTCACCACGACGTCTGGCGCAGCCGGGTCCGCGACATCCCGGAGTTCGCCGGCGAGCTGCCCGCCGCGGTGATGCGCGAGGAGATCGAGACACCCGGCGACGGCCGGATCCGGGCGATGGTGACCATCGCCGGCAACCCGGTCCTGTCCACTCCTGACGGTGCGAGCCTGGCCCGTGCGCTCGACGGGCTCGACTTCATGGTGGCCGTCGACATCTACCTCAACGAGACGACCCGGCACGCCGAAGTGATCCTGCCGCCCACCTCCGCACTCGAGCGCGACCAGTACGACCTGGTGTTCCACGGTTTTGCGGTCCGCAACACCGCCCGGTTCACCCCGGCGGTGTTCGCCAAGCCCGACGACGCCCGCCACGACTGGGAGATCTTCCGCGACCTCACCGAGCGCCTGCAGTCCCGGGCCGGTGTCGGCCTCAAGGACCGGCTGGCGACCAAGGCGCGGCTCGCAGCAAGCCCCGCAACCGTCATCGCGGGCCTGCTCAAGACCGGCGGGCGCACGACGATGAAGGCGCTGCGCAAGCACCCTGAGGGCGTCGACCTCGGCCCGCTGCGCCCGACGATGCCCGAGCGGCTGCAGACCCCGGACAAGCGGATCGACCTGGCCCCCGCGCTGGTGGTCGCCGACCTGGAGCGGGTCCGCGAGGCCGCCCTGGCCGGCGCGATGCCGCAGGACGGCGAGCTGCTGCTCATCGGACGCCGGCACAAGCAGGACTGCAACTCCTGGCTGCACAACACCACGCGCCTGACCCGCGGCCGCCCGCGCCACCAGCTCCTCATGCACCCCGACGACCTGGCCGCCCGTGGCCTGGAGTCCGGGGCCGTTGTCCGCGTCGTCTCACGCGTCGGCGCGGTCGAGGTCGAGGTCAGCGGCGCCGACGACATGATGCCGGGAGTCGTGTCGCTGCCCCATGGTTACGGTCACCAGGTCGAGGGCACCCGGCTCTCGAACGCGTCGACCGTCGTCGGGGTCTCCATCAACGACCTGACCGATCCCGACCGGCTGGACGTCAGCGGGAACGCCGCACTCAACGGCGTTCCCGTGACGGTCCAACCGGTCTGACCCCCCGGTTCAGACCTGGACACCTCCCAGGACGGCGAGCACCTCATCGGCACTGGCGGCTGCGCGCAGGCGCGCGATCTCGCTCTCGTCCATGAAGACCTCGGCGAGCCGTTGGAGCACCGTCAGGTGGTCGTCGCCGGCCCCGGCGATCCCGACGACGAACTCCGCGGGCTTGCCGTTCCAGTCGATCGGCTCGGCGTAGCGCACGAAGCTGATCGCCGTGCGCCGGATCGCGGGCTTCGCCTCGTTGGTCCCGTGCGGGATGGCCAGGCCGTTGCCCATGAAGGTGGAGACCGACGCCTCCCGTTCGTGCATGGCCGGCAGGTAGGACGCCTCGACGGCGCCGACCGCGACCAGCAGCCGGCCGGCCTCGTCGATGGCGTCGTCCCGGGAGCGGGCCGACCCCTGCAGGACGACGGCGTCCGGGCCGAGGATCTCAGCCACGCGACCGCTCGATCATCTCCACGATCTCGTCATACCGCGGACTGCCCATGAAGTTGTCGACCGACACGTGGACCGCCGAGGGTGTCGCCTGCCTGGCGCGGTCGATGAGGTCCTGGTGCGAGATGACGACGTCGTAGTCGTCGGTCAGGTTGGAGATCGCCTTGTTGACCACCGTGACATCGGCGTGCCCCGCACTCTCGATCTTCTTGCGGAGCACGGACGCACCCATGGCCGAGGAGCCCATCCCGGCGTCACACGCAAAGACGATCTGGCGGATGGGGCGGGTCGCCAGAGCCGTGGCGCCTCCGGTGAGCGCCGAGGCAACGGACGAGCTCTTGCCCTTGAGCGCCTCCATCTGGTGGGTCGCCCCCACCAGCTGGTCCTCGGCCTCCTCGGTCTTGTCCATCTTGAGGATGAAGGCGGCGACCACGAAGGTCGCGGCGGCGCCTCCGACGATCGACAAGGTGATGCCCACGAGGTTGGCGACACCCGTGGGAGCGGCCAGGTAGACGGCGAACACCGAGCCCGGGGCCGCGGGTGAGCGCAGTCCGCTGTCGAAGATCACGTTGATCAGGATCTGCGTCATGCCGCCCGCCATCATCGCGACGATGAGCTTGGGCTTCATCAGCACGAACGGGAAGTAGACCTCGTGGATCCCGCCGAAGAAGTGGATGATCGCGGCACCCGGCGCCGACGCCTTGGCCAGCCCCTTGCCGAAGAAGGTGTAGGCCAGCAGCAACCCGAGGCCGGCTGCGGGGTTGGCCTCGAGGAGGAACAGGACGGACTTGCCGTTCTCCGCGGACTCCTGGAGCCCCAGCGGGGTGAGCACCCCGTGATTGAGGGCGTTGTTGAGGAAGAGGACCTTCGCCGGCTCGATCAGGATCGAGGTGAGGGGCAGGACATTGTTGTCCACCATCCACTCGACGCCGTCGCCGGCGCGGTCGGCGATCCAGGTGAGCACGGGGCTCAGCGCAAAGAACGAAGCTGTGGCCAGGATGCCGCCCCAGATGCCGGCGGCGAAGTTGTTGACCAGCATCTCGAAGCCGGGCTTGATCTTGCCGTCCCAGATGGCGTCGATCTTCTTCATGCTCCAGCCGCCGAGCGGCCCCATGATCATCGCGCCCATGAACATCGGGACGTCGGTGCCGGCGATGACGCCGAACGTCGCGACGGCACCCACGACACCGCCGCGGGTGTCGTAGAGCATCTTGCCGCCCGTGTAGCCGATCAGCAGCGGCAGCAGGTAGGTGATCATCGGCCCGACGATGCCGGCGCCGGCGTAGTCGCCCCAGCCGCCGATCTCGGCGACCCAGCTGCCCGGGCTCAGCCAGGCCCGCTCACCGCCACCGAGGTTGAGCCAGCCCACCTCGATGAACATCGCGGTGATCAGGCCCCAGGCGATGAAGGCGCCGATGTTGGGCATGACCATGTTGGACAAGAAGGTGCCGAACTTCTGCACCTGGACTCGCGTCCCTCCGGACGTCGCGGTGGCTGTCGAGGCCATCTTGGGTTCCTCTCGGGTTGCAGGACGTGACCCCCGTCACCTCCGATGTTCCCCAGTCTGCACACAATCGGGCCGATTGCCAAGCATTCGGGCATGACTTTCTGTCCGTCAATGTGGTTTTTCCTGCGAATGAGGGCTAGCGTCACCCACATTCCCCTGCTCCGGACCCCGAGAGGACCGACCGCGACATGTTGGCACTGCGCTTCTACGCCCCTGAGGACGTCCGCCTCGAGGAGGTCGAGGAACCGGTCTGCGGGCCGGACGAGGTCAAGCTCCGGGTGCGCAACTGCTCGACCTGCGGCACCGACGTCAAGATCTTCCACAACGGCCACCAGAACCTCACCCCACCGCGGACCATCGGGCACGAGGTCGCCGGCGAGGTCGTCGAGGTCGGCGCCGACGTCAACGCCCGCTACGGCTCGAAGTGGCAGGTCGGCGACCGTGCCCAGGTGATCGCCGCGGTCCCTTGCGGCGACTGCCACGAGTGCCGCAAGGGCTGGATGGCCGTGTGCCAGAACCAGACCTCGGTCGGCTACCAGTACGACGGCGGCTTCGCCGAGTACATGATCGTGCCCAGCCAGGTGCTCAAGGTCGACGGCCTCAACCGGATCCCCGACAACGTGGGCTACGACGAGGCCAGCGCCGCCGAGCCGTTCGCGTGCGCGATCAACGCCCAGGAACTCCTCGGCATCGAGGAGGGCGACACCGTCGTCGTCTTCGGCGCCGGCCCGATCGGCTGCATGCACATCCGGATCGCCCGGGGCGTGCACAAGGTCGGCCCCGTCTACCTGGTCGACGTCAACGCCGAGCGCCTCGAGATGTCCGCCGACGCCGTGCAGCCGGACGAGACGATCAACGCCGCCGAGGTCGACGTCGTCGCCCGGGTCATGGAGCTCACCGGCGGCCGTGGGGCCGACGTGGTCATCACCGCCACCGCCGCCAACGTCACCCAGGAGCAGGCCATCGCGATGGCCGCGCGCAACGGCCGGATCTCCTTCTTCGGCGGGCTGCCCAAGACCGACCCGACGATCACCTGCGACTCCAACGTCGTGCACTACCGACAGCTGCACATCCACGGCGCCAACGGCTCCGCGCCGGAGCACAACAAGCGTGCCCTGGAGTACATCTCCACCGGTCAGGTCCCGGTCAAGGACCTCATCACCCGGCACGTACCCCTGGCCGACGTCCTCTCCGCGTTCGACATCGTCAGGAACGGTGAAGCCATCAAGGTGACGGTGGAGCCGTAAGCCGAGGGCGAGCGAGGGAGCGAAGCGACCGAGGCGAGCGATGGCGCCCGGAGGGCGCGCGCCCCGCGATCGGCCCCGTGCCCGCGAGGGTCGAAGCTCGCGGGGGTATCAGAGCAGCGCCCGCACCGCATCCCGCCCGGCCATCGGGTCGGTCGCGCCGAGGGCGGCCTCCGCGGCCGCCTCGCAGGTCGCCAGGCTCACCGCGGACAGCTGGGCGCCGACCGGGCGGACCGCGGCGGCCGCCATGGACAACGAGGTGATCCCCATGCCGACCAGGGCGACCGCCAGCAGCGGGTCGGCGGCCGCCTCGCCGCACACGCCGACGGACTTGCCGGCGCGCTTGCCCGCCGCCGCGGTGGTCGCGACGAGCTGGAGGACCGCAGGCTGCCAGGGGTCGGTCAGGTGAGCCAGGTCGGAGGCGAGCCGGTCCGCCGCCATCGTGTACTGCGTGAGGTCGTTGGTCCCGATCGACAGGAAGTCCACGACGTCGAGCAACCGGTCGGCGTGCACCGCAGCACTGGGGATCTCGACCATGACCCCCGCCTTGAGCCCGCGGTCCCGCACCTGCTCGGCGAAGGCCCGGGCCTCCGTGACGGTCGCCACCATCGGCGCCATCACCCAGGTCTCGGTCCCGGTGGTGAGCGCCGCCGCGGCGATGCCGTCGAGCTGGCGCTCCAGGAGCCCGGGGTTGTCCATGGCCAGCCGGAGACCGCGGACGCCGAGAGCCGGGTTGTCCTCGTCCTCCAGCGTCGCGAACGCGATCGGCTTGTCCGACCCGGCGTCCAGCGTCCGGACGACGACGTAGCCACCGTCGCCGGCGAAGGCGTCGAGCACCTCGGCGTAGATCGCGGCCTGCTCGTCGACGGTCGGCTCCTCCCGCCGGTCGAGGAAGCACAGCTCGGTGCGGAACAGGCCCACGCCCTCGACCGGCGACGAGGCCGCGGTGCGCGCCGACGCCCCGTCGGCGACGTTGGCCAGCAGCCTGACCCGCACGCCATCGGTCGTCTCCGCGGGCCCAGTCCACGCGTCGGCCTGTGCCCGGGCGGCGCGGTCGGCGTCGACCAGGGGGACCGCATCGGCCTCGGCGACGGTCGGGTCGACCGTGCCTGCCGAGCCGTCGACGAGGACCTGGCCGCCGGACGGGAGCCCGAGGGCACCGGCTACGCCGACCACACAAGGAATCCCGAGCTGGCGCGCGATGATCGCGGTGTGGCTGGTGGCGCCGCCCTTCTCGGTGACCAGCGCGAGCACCACCTGCGGGTCCAGGCCCGCCGTGTCGGCAGGGGCCAGGTCGCCCGCCACGAGGACGGAAGGAGCGTCGGGCCGTGCCACGCCCGGCTCCGGCTCCCCCACCAGCCGGGCGACGACGCGGCGCTCGATGTCCACCAGGTCGGTGGCCCGCTCGGCCATGAGCCCGCCCATCGCGGTGAACAGGTCGACGAAGTGGGCGACCGCGCCGTGCACCGCGGACAGCAGGTCCTCGCCGCCCGAGATCCGGGTGGCCACCCCCTGCCGCAGGCCCTTGTCGCGGGTCAGCCCGGCACTGGCGGTCAGCACCTCCGTCGCCGCGCCGCTGGCCCGCGAGGCCTTGTCCGCGAAGCCGTCGGCCACCTCTCCCGCCGCGCGGTCGAAGGCCGCCAGTGCGGCGTCCGGGTCGGCGAAGCCGCCGTCGCCGAAGGCCGCCAGGGCCGCCGCGGACACCTCCTGGGCGACCAGCACGACCGGCCCGTAGGCGAGTCCTGGCACGACGGGGGTGCCACGCAGCAGGCTGGACGCGCGGGCCTCCCCCACAACGGGGGCCTGAGAGGTGACCATGACCACATTCAAGGCCAGGTGTACCTTGACAGTCAACAGATTCGGGTCTAAAACAACATATTCACAGAACGGAGTGAGGCAATGTACGCCGAAGAGCGTCACCAGGCGATCGCCGAGCTGGTCGCGAGCCGCGGCCGGGTGGCGGTGACCGAGCTGGCGACCCACTTCGACGTGACGACCGAGACGGTGCGCCGCGACCTGTCCCAGCTCGAGCGGCTGCGGCTGCTCCGGCGGGTCCACGGCGGCGCGGTGTCGATGCGCTCCCTCACCATGCTCGAGCCGCAGCTCGAGGACCGCGACAACGAGAACGCCGACCAGAAGGAGCGGATCGCCCGGGCCGCGGTGGCGCTGTTGCCCGAGGGCGGCTGCACCCTGCTGCTGGACGCCGGCAGCACCACGGCCCGGCTCGCCGCCCTGCTGCCCAGGACCGAGCGGTGGACCGTGATCACGCACGCGGTCCCGATCGCCGCCCTGCTCGCCCCCCTGGCGCACATCGAGCTGCAGCTGCTGCCCGGGCGGGTCCGCACCGCCACCCAGGCCGCGGTCGGGCACTCCACGGTGGCCGCGGTCCACGAGCTCCGCGCCGACCTGGCGTTCGTCGGTACCAACGGCATCTCGGTGCGGCACGGTCTCTCCACCCCCGATCCCGAGGAGGCGGCCACCAAGCGGGCGCTCGTGGAGAGCGCCCAGCGGGTGGTCGCACTGGCCGACGCCAGCAAGGTCGGCCAGGAGCGCACGGTCCGCTTCGCCGCGCTCGACGACATCGACGTCCTCGTGACCGACGACGGCATCGACGCCGCCGACGTCGCGGCCTTCGAGGCCGCCGGCCTGGACGTGGTCCGCGCGTGACCGGACCCACGGGGCTGATCCTGACGCTCACCGCCAACCCGAGCTTCGACCGCACGGTCGCGCTGCCCGTCCCGCTCGAGCGCGGCGCGGTGCACCGGGTCGACGCGATGACCTCACAGGCGGGCGGCAAAGGCGTCAACATCTCCCGGGCCGCCGTCGCGGCCGGGCTGGCGACGATCGCCGTGCTCCCCGCACTGCCCGACGACCCGTTCGTGCGCGAGCTCGAGCTCGCCGGCATCGAGTGCCGCCCGTCGCGACCCGCCGGCGCGATCCGCGTCAACCTGACCCTCACCGAGCCGGACGGCACCACCACCAAGCTCAACAGCCCCGGCGCCGCCGTGGGCGCCGAGCAGCTCGACGACCTGGCGGCCACCCTGGTGCGCCACGCACACGGCAGCGCCTGGGCGGTGCTGGCGGGCTCGCTGCCGCCCGGCGCCCCGGCAGACTTCTACGCCGCCCTGGTCCCGCGGCTCCACGACGTCACCCGGGTCGCCCTCGACACCAGTGACGAGCCGCTCGCCGCGCTGGTCGACCGGCTCCCGGGCGCGGCGCCCGACCTGCTCAAGCCCAACGCCGAGGAGCTCGCGTCCGTCACGGGCACCGATGCCACGGCGCTCGAGGCCGACCCCGAGGCGGCCGCCAAGGCGGCCCGGGTCCTGGTCGAGCGCGGCGTGGGCATGGTCCTGGCCACGCTCGGCGGGCGTGGCGCCGTCCTCGTCGGCCCCGACGGGGCGTGGTTCGCGCCCCCGCCCCCCACCACCGTCGTCAGCACGGTCGGAGCAGGCGACTCGACGTTGTTCGGCTACCTGCTGGCCGAGCTGCGCCAGCTCGACCCGCCCGACCGCCTCGCGCTCGCGGTCGCCTACGGCTCAGCCGCCGCCGGCCTGCCGGGCACCACGATCCCCCGCCCCGACGACCTGCACCCCGAACGCGTGCAGGTGCACCAGCTCGACCCGTCCTGACCAGAGGAGCACCCCATGCCCAGCACGTCCGTCGTCGTCGGCTCGTCCGTCGGCCTGCACGCCCGGCCCGCTGCGATCATCGCCGAGGCCGCCGACGGGCTCGGGAGCTCGGTCACGATCAACGGCGTGGACGCGAGCTCCTCGCTGATGATCATGACGCTGGGCGCGAAGTGCGGGGACACTGTCGAGGTCGCCGGCGACGACCAGGCCGCCGTCGACCACATCTCCGCACTCGTCGCGCAGGACCTCGACGCCGACTGAGCCCGGGTTGCCCTACGCCTCGGTCGGCAGGTTGCGCACAAACCGGTAGACCGCGCGGACGCCGACGGCCCGCTCGAGCTCGCGCAGGATCTCGGTGAAGAACTGCTGGCGGTACGTCGAGTCGGTGACCGCGTAGACGGTGAAGTAGAGGCCGCTGAACGAGCCGAGGAAGATCGAGACCTTCACGAGCTGGACGCTCACCAGGCCTTCGACGAGCACCCAGTCCGGGGTGTGCGGGTCGATCCAGCTCGCGATCACGTCCTCGTGGATGGCCACCGTCCCGAACACGACGAAGAACACCGAGACGGCCACCGAGAGCAGCAGGACCTGCACCGCCTGGGCGATCACCAGCGCGAGCACCAAGTTGGCCTTCTCCAGCCCCACGACGTCGGTGTCGATCGCCAGGTCGGAGCCCTCGTCCGCGAGCTCGCGGGCCGGTCCCTCGAGCGGCGTCCCGACGCAGCCAGTGGCGACCTCCTCGGCGTCCACGATGTCGTCGACCTGGTCGAGCTCCTCCCCCAGCCGAGCCACCAGGAAGAAGACCGCCGCGAGGCCGAAGAACAGCACCGTCCCGCCCAGGACACCCGGGCTCAGGGCGTCGGCGACCTGCCAGACCTCGGTGTTGATGAAGAAGAAGGTGACGAAGAGCAGCAGCATCGGCAGTGCCCTGGTCACCAGCGGCACCAGCAGCCCGAGGCTGGCGAACGCCCGCCCGGCCGCCCAGCGCGTGATGGTCGCGGTCTGCAGGGCCCGGAGCGCATAGAGCGAGACGATGACCAGGGCGACGGTGAGGCCGGTCGTGAACCCGGCCGAGCCGCCGTCATCGGGGGCGAGCATCCCGGTGACCACCCCGACCGCGGTGCCGAGGGCCAGGCTCACCAGCAGCACCAGTGCGAGGCGGGACCGGTGCAGTCGCCGGAGTACCTCGGTGCGGACGTCGTCGACGAAGTAGGGCAGGCCGTGCTCGTGGAACCAGGCCTCCGCGGCCCGCTCCGCGACGTCCCGCTGCGGCACCTCAGGCCGCCAGGATCTCGCGCGCCCGGCGTACGTCATCGTCCATCTGGGCCACGAGCTTCTCGACCGACTCGAACGCGACCATGCCGCGCAGCCGCTCGACGAAGGAGACCTCCACCTCGACGCCGTAGAGCTCCAGGTCGTCGCGGTCGAGGACATAGCTCTCGACCCGGCGGTCCCGGACGCCGTCGAAGGTCGGGTTGGTGCCAACGCTGATGGCGGCCGGGTAGACCTCGCCGGTGTCGAGCCGACGCAGCCGGCCGGCGTAGACACCGTCAGCGGGGGCCGCGGTCAGGCCGTCGGTGGGGACGTTGGCGGTCGGGAAGCCCAGCTCGCGGCCACGCTGGTCGCCCCGGACCACGGTCCCGCGGACGGCGTAGGGGCGGCCTAGCGCCTCGGCGGCACCCGCGACGTCTCCAGCGGCCAGGCACTGGCGGACGTAGGTCGAGGACCACACCATCGGGCCGGCGTCGAGCGGCAGGCCGTCGACCTCGAACCCGGAAGCCGCGCCGATCTCACGCAGCGTCGCGACGTCGCCGGCTGCGCGGCTGCCGAAACGGAAGTTGGCCCCCACCACGACGGTCGCGGCGTGCAGGCTGTCGACGAGCACCCGCAGGGCGAACTCCTCGGGGGTCCAGCCCGCCATGTCGCGGTCGAACGGCACCGCCAGCACGTGGTCGGCGCCGGCGGCCGCCAGCAGCTCGGCGCGCACCTCGATGGTGGTCAGTTGCACGGGCGCGTGCTCGGGGCGGAGCACCGCCATCGGGTGCGGGTCGAAGGTCACGGCGACCACCCTGAGACCGTCCTGCCGGGCGAGCTCGCTGGCCCGGGCCAGGACGTGCTGATGGCCGAGATGCACGCCGTCGAAGTTGCCCACGACCACGACGGTGCGGCCCAGGTCGGCCGGGATCTCGTCGAGGGAGCGCCAGATCTGCACGGGCGTGAGACTACTGGCGCGGCTCAGACGAAGACCGCGACGGCACGGGCAACGCCCTCGCGGGGCTCGTAGAGGGCCAGGAACTCGCCGTCGGGCGCGAACAGGGCGGTCACCCCGTCGAGGTGGACGTCGAGCGCTCGCCCGACCCGCACCGCCGCCGCGGTCCGGTCATCCAGGTCCCGCGCCGGGAACGCGGCCCTGGCGGCGTCCGCGATGGGCAGGACTGCGAACGAGTCGGCGAGCTCGTCCAGGGTGTGCGCGACGTCCAGGCCGTAGGGTCCGACCGCCGTGCGCCGCAGCGCGGTGAGATGGCCGCCCACGCCGAGCGCGGCCCCCACGTCACGGGCGACGGCCCGCACGTAGGTGCCGCTGGAGCACAACAGGGACAGGTCAACGTCGACGTGGTCACCGACCCGTCGTACGTCGGTCACGGTCAGCTCGTGGACGGTGACCTGCCGTGGCTCGAGCTCTACGTCCTCCCCCGCGCGGACGCGCTGGTAGGCGCGGACGCCGTCGACCTTGACCGCGGAGATCGCGGTCGGCACCTGGGAGAGCTCGCCCACCTGCTCGGCGAACGCCGCTCGCACCGCCGCCTCGTCGAGGTGGGCGGCGGAGGCAGTCGCGATGACCTCGCCCTCGGCGTCGTCGGTGACCGTGGTGACGCCCAGGCGCGCCGTGGCGTCGTAGGACTTCGCGGTCAGCGCCAGGTGTCCGAGCAGCCTGGTGGCCCGCTCGACGCCGACGACCAGCACGCCGGTCGCCATCGGATCGAGGGTGCCGGCGTGGCCGACCTTGCGGGTGCCGGCGAGCCGGCGGACCCGGGCCACCACGTCGTGCGAGGTGATCCCGGCGGGCTTGTCGACGACGACGAGCCCCGACTCACTCACGCTCGTCGGTGTCCTCGTCACGGTCCTCGTCGACGCCGGAATCATCGACCAGCCCGGTCTCGCGTGGCTTCTTGTAGGGGTCGGCCTCGCCGGCGTAGGCCTCCACCCGGCGCGCCGCCACCTCCTCGTCGAGCTTGCGGGCCCGCTGGAGGACCTCGTCGAGGTGGCGTGCCGACTCCGGCAGCGCGTCGGCCACGAAGGTCAGCGTCGGCGTGATCCGCATCCCGAGCTGCTTGGCCACCTCGGAGCGGATCAGCCCCTTGGCCGACTCCAGTGCCGCCGCGGTCGCCGCCAGGGCGGCCTCGTCGCTCTGCTCACCCGCATCATCACTCGAACGGCCGGCGAGCACGGTGTAGAAAACCGTCGCCTGCTGGCTGTCGCCGGTGACCCGGACGTCGGTCACGGTCACGAACCCGATCCGCGGGTCCTTGATCCGCCGCTCGAGCATCTCGGCCACGATCACCTGGATGCGGTCCGCGATCCTGCGGACCCGGGGGTTTGCCATGTGTTCCTCCTCGGCCGGCTGGGCGAGTTTCATCGGCCGGCCGACGGATCTCACGCCTGAACGATGAACCTTCGTCGTCCACGCGGGAGTTTCATCGGCCGGCCGATGAAACTCCCGCCGGACCACGCGTTCAGTCGCGGGGGATCTCCTTCATCTCGAAGGACTCGACGATGTCGCCTTCCTTGATGTCCTGGAAGTTGCGCAGCACCAGACCGCACTCGAAGCCCTCACGGACCTCGGACGCGTCGTCCTTCTCGCGGCGCAGGGAGGCCAGGTCGAGGTTGTCGGCGACGACCGCCCCGTCCCGGATGACCCGCACCTTCGCGTTGCGCCGGATGACGCCGCTGGTGACCATGCAGCCCGCGATGTTGCCGGTCTTGGACGAGCGGAAGATCGCCCGGATCTCCGCCTGGCCCAAGGTCGACTCCTGGAAGACCGGCTTGAGCAGGCCCTTGAGCGCCGCCTCGATCTCGTCGATCGCCTGGTAGATGACCGAGTAGTAGCGGATCTCGACGCCTTCCTTGTCCGCCATCTCGGTCGCCTTGCCCTGGGGCCGGACGTTGAACCCGATGATGATGGCGTCGGAGGCGGCAGCCAGGTCGACGTTGGTCTCGGTGATCGCACCGACACCGCGGTCGATGACCCGCAGGGTGACCTCGTCGCCGACGTCGATCTGCGACAGGGCGTCCTCGAGCGCCTCGACCGAACCGGACACGTCGCCCTTGAGGATGAGGTTGAGCTCCTGGCTCGCGCCCTTCTCCATGGAGGCCATGAAGTCCTCGAGGGTGCGGCGCACGCGGCGCTTGGCCTGCATGGCCGCCCGCTCGCGCGACTCGCGCTTCTCGGCGATCTGACGCGCCATCCGGTCGTCCTCGACGACGATGAAGGTCTGGCCGGCGCCGGGGACAGCGGTCAGACCGAGCACCATCGCGGGGCGCGACGGGTCGGCCTCCTCGATGTTGTCACCGTGCTCGTCGAGCATCGCCCGCACCCGGCCGTAGCCCGCGCCGGCGACGATGGAGTCGCCCACGCGCAGCGTGCCGCGCTGGACGAGCACCGTGGCGACCGGGCCGCGGCCGCGGTCCAGGTGTGCCTCGACGACCAGACCCTGGGCGTCCTGGTTGGGGTTGGCCCGCAGGTCCAGGGACGCGTCCGCGGTCAGGACGACGGCCTCGAGCAGCTTGTCGAGGTTGAGCTCGGACTTGGCCGAGACGTCGACGAACATCGCCTCACCGCCGTACTCCTCGGGCACCAGGCCGTATTCGGCGAGCTGGCCACGGACCTTGGTCGGGTCGGCGTCCGGCTTGTCGATCTTGTTGACCGCCACGACGACGGGTACGCCGGCGGCGTTGGCGTGGTTGAGCGCCTCCACCGTCTGCGGCATCACGCCGTCGTCGGCGGCGACCACCAGGATGGCGATGTCGGTCGCCTGCGCACCACGGGCACGCATGGCGGTGAACGCCTCGTGGCCCGGGGTGTCGATGAAGGTGATCCGGCGCTCGTTGCCGTCGACCTCGGCGGCCACCTGGTAGGCACCGATGTGCTGGGTGATGCCACCGGCCTCCTTGTCGACCTGGTTGGCGTTGCGCAGCGCGTCGAGGAGCTTGGTCTTTCCGTGGTCGACGTGACCCATGACGGTCACGACCGGCGGACGGATGACCAGATCGGACTCGTCGCCCTCGTCCTCGCCGAACTCGAGGTCGAAGGACTCGAGCAGCTCGCGGTCCTCGTCCTCGGGCGAGACGACCTCGACGACGTAGTTGAGCTCCTCGCCGAGCAGCTCGAGCGTCGCGTCGTTGACCGACTCGGTCGCGGTGACCATCTCGCCGAGGCTGAAGAGCATCTGGACGAGCTGGGCCGCGTCGACGCCGATCCGGTCGGCGAAGTCGGTCAGCGAGGCGCCACGCGGCAGGCGGACGGTCTCGCCGTCGCCCTTGCGGACGCGCACGCCGCCGATCGTCGGGGCCTCCATGGCCTCGAACTCCTGGCGACGGGCCCGCTTGGACTTGCGGCCGCGGCGCGAAGGTCCGCCCGGGCGCCCGAAGGCACCCTGGGTCTGCCCACGCTGACCGGGACGGCCACCACCGGGACGGCCACCGCCACCGGGGCCGAAGCCACCGGGACCGCGACCGGGTGCACCGGCACCGGCACCCGGGCCGCCGCGGCCGGGCGCACCTGCGCGGCCGGGAGCCCCACCGGGACCACCGCGACCGGGAGCACCCGGGCGACCGGGCCCACCCGGGCCACGACCGCCGGGTCCGCCACCGAACGCGGCAGGAGACTTCGGCATCATCGCCGGGTTGGGGCGCGGCATGCCAGGACGGCCGGCGGGCGGGCGCGGCGGACGCTCGCCGTCGACCTCCTCGGTGCGCGGCGGGGGCACGGGACGCGAGCCCATGCCCTGGCTGGGCGCGAACGGGTTGTTGCCCGGACGCGGAGCACCACCGGGACGGCTCGGGCGCGGTGCCGGCGTGGGCGCAGGAGCCTTGGCGCCGCCGTCGTCGGCCGCAGGAGCCTCGGGGGCGGGCGACGCCTCGACGGGGGCTTCGACCACGGCCGGGGTCTCGAGGACCTCGGGCTCGGCGGGCTCGGCCGGCTCGACAGGGGCAGCGGCCTTCTTGGCCGCCGGCTTCTTCGGCCCGGGCTTCGGCGCGGATGCCTCGGCAGGTGCCTCGGCCGCGGGCGCGGATGCCTTCGCGGCGAGCAGCGCCTCGCCGTACTGCTTCTTGAACTTCATCTCGACCGGGAGCTCGATGGTCGAGGAAGGGGACTTGACGAACTCGCCCATCTCCTTCAGCTTCTCGAGAACTTCCTTGCTCTCGATGCCGTAGGTCTTGGCGAGTTCGTGAACTCGGGTCTTGGCCACGTTTCTCCTTCTGGCCTCAGACCCGGGTCGGGGACGTTCTGAGACCGCTTAGTGGTGGTGCAAACTCATCGGGAAGTACTCATCGAGTGCTCATGAGCTGCTGCTCCAGTTCCTTGGTCGGTCGATCTGTCAGCTGCTGCCGCGCGAGGCGAGGTAGTCCCCCACCGGTGCCGGGGACAGCCCGCTCGGTCCTGCATGTCGCAGGGCCCGGGTGAAGGCTCTCCTCCGCACCGCGAGTTCGTAACACTCGGTCGTGGGGTGCAGGTGCGCCCCTCGTCCGGGTGCGGTGGCCGTCGGATCGGGCACCACGGCCGGGTGGCCGTCAGAGTCCGAGCCAGCGGTCACCCGCAACAACTCGTGCTTGGCGGCTCGCTCCCGGCATCCGATGCAGGTCCGGACCGGCCCCGTCACCGGGATGCTGTCCGAGCGCGCAGAAGACGTACGGTTCCTCGCCACCAAGGGTCAACACTACCCGGAACGGGCCCTGAGCCCGAACCGGGCGCCCGGTCGGCGCGATGTCCTACGGTGGAGCGCATGTGGTTCGAGGACCGGTTCACCGGTCCGGACCTCGATCCCGAGGTCTGGTTCCCCGCCTACCTGCCCGGGTGGTCCTCGCGCGCGGACACGGCTGCGTCCTACCGGGTAGGCGCGGAGGGCTTGGTCCTGGAGATCCCACCGGGGCATCCCCGCTGGTGCCCCGACACACACCCCACTCCGCTGCGGGTCTCCGGCATCCAGTCGGGCAACTGGTCAGGTCCGCTCGGCAGCACCCGGGGGCAGCAACGCTTCGCCGAAGGACTCGTCGTCCGGGAGGAGCAGGAGCGCTTCGAGGGCTGGCTGCCCTCCGGAGGGCGGGTGGAGATCTCGGCCCGGATGGAGCTCTCGGGGCGCTCGATGGCCGCACTGTGGCTGGCCGGCTTCGAGGACGACGACGAGCAGCTCCGGTGCGGCGAGCTGTGCGTGTTCGAGGTTTTCGGCAACGCCCTGGGTCCACCAGGGGACCCCTCGGCCGAGGTCGGGGTGGGCATCAAGGCGTTCCGCGACCCCGTGCTCACCCACGACTTCACGGCGCCACGGCTGCCGATCGACGTCCTGGAGCCACACCTGTACGCCGTCGAGTGGGACGCCGACGAGGCCGTCTTCACCGTCGACGGGACGGTCCTGCGCCGCTGCCCGCGCCCGCCGACCTACCCGGTGCAGCTGATGATCGCCGTCTTCGACTTCCCGGACTGGTCCGCCGGCGCCGACGACCAGCTGGTCCCGCGGCTGGTGGTCGACCGGGTGGCCGGAGACCGGCCCGAGACGGTCTGGACCAGCCCGTCATGACCAGCCCGTCATGACCAGCCTCCAGTGCGCCGCGACCCTGGTCGTCGCGCGGCACGCCGAGACGGAGTACGAGACGAACGAGTGGGCCGACGAGGGAGGCTCGCTCACCGCGCTGGGCCGCAAGCAGGCCGCCGCTCTGGGTGAGACGCTTGCCGGCCGCCGGGTGGCGCACGTGTGGACCAGCACGATGGCCCGCGCGGTGCAGACCGCCGAGATCACCGCCGCGCGGCTCGGGGTCGGCGTCACCACGCGCAGCGGTCTGCGCGAGTTCGGCGTGGGCGAGCACGCGGGGGTTCCCAAGCACCTCGACCCGTTCGAGGACACCTACCTGCGGTGGCTGGCCGGAGATCTCGACGTACGGATTCCGGGCAGCGAGACCGGCCGGGAGATCGCCGACCGGGTCGGGAGCGTGCTCCGCGAGATCGCGGACCTGCACCCCGGCGAGACCGTGCTCGTCGTCTCCCACGGCGGCGCGATCGGCGTCGGCGTGCCGAACCTGTGCCGGATGGACGTCGAGCAGGCCCGGCTGGACAACTGCGGGACAGTCGAGATCGCCGCCGACGCGGACGGCTGGGTCTGCACCCGCTGGGGCTGAGCCCGGCCGCCTACTCGGACTGTGCCGGCTTCTCCTCGTCGGACCGGATGTCGATCCGCCAGCCGGTGAGCCGGGCCGCGAGCCGCGCGTTCTGGCCCTCCTTGCCGATCGCCAGCGAGAGCTGGAAGTCCGGCACCACCACCCGTGCCGACCGGGCGTCGGCGTCGACGACCTCGACCGAGGTGACCCGGGCGGGCGACAGCGCGTGCGCGACCAGCTCGGCCGGGTCGTCGGACCAGTCGACGATGTCGATCTTCTCGCCGTGCAGTTCGGACATGACGTTGCGCACCCGCTGGCCCATCGGGCCGATGCAGGCGCCCTTGGCGTTGACGCCGGGGGTGTTGGACTTGACCGCGATCTTGGTGCGGTGGCCGGCCTCGCGGGCGATCGCGGCGATCTCGACGGTCCCGTCGGCGATCTCGGGCACCTCGAGCGCGAACAGCTTCTTGACCAGGTTGGGGTGCGAGCGCGACAGCGTGATCTGCGGGCCGCGCATGCCCTTGCGCACCGAGAAGACCAGGCACTTGATCCGGGTGCCGTGCTCATACTTCTCCCCGGGCACCCGCTCGGCCACCGGCAGCAGCGCCTCGAGCTTGCCGAGGTCGACCATCACGTCGTCGGGGTTGCGGCCCTGCTGGATGACGCCCGAGATGATGTCGCCCTCCTTGCCGGAGAACTCGCCGTAGCGGATGTCGTCCTCGGCGTCCCGCAGCCGCTGCAGCATGATCTGCTTCGCCGTGGTCGCCGCGATCCGGCCGAAGCCCTCGGGCGTGTCCTCGAACTCGCGGAGCGGGTTGCCCTCCTCGTCGACCTCCTGGGCCATGACCGTGACGTGCCCGGTCTTGCGGTCCAGCTCGACGCGCGCGTGCTCCTGGGCCCCGGGTGTCTTGTGGTAGGCCGTCAACAGCGCCTGCTCGATCGCCTCGACCAGCACGTCGAAGCTGATCTCCTTCTCCCGCTCCAGGCTGCGCAGGATGCTCAGGTCGATGTCCATCAGGACTCCTCGGCTTTCTTGTCCGTGCCCTTGCGGTTGAACTCGATCTGCACCAGCGCCTTGGCGATCTCGTCGTAGGCGACCTCACGGGTGGCGCCGTCGACGTCCAGGGTGACCGCGCGGTCGGTCGAGGCGCCGATCCGGCCGGTCAGGCTCTCGCCGTCGGTCAGTGAGACCTTGACCAGCCGGTCGGCGTTGCGGCGCCAGTGCCGCGGCAGGGTCAGCGGCCGGTCGACGCCGCGCGAGGTCACCTCGAGCGTGTAGGGCATCTCGCCCATCGCCGCCTGGATGGTGTCGCTGGCGTCGAGCACCTCGGAGACCCGCTTGGTCGCCTCGGCGACGTCGTCGAGCGTGACGCCGTGGTCGCCGTCCACCGCGATCCGCAGGATGCGGCGCTTGCCGGCAGGGGTGAGCTCGACGGCTTCGACGTCGAGGTCCAGGGCACGAAGGGGATCCGCGAGCTCTTGCTCGATCTGCTCCCGGACGGCGTCTGGTTTGCTGGCCATCGGGCGGACCTCCTATGCGGTTGTGTGTGCTCTCGTCACGATAGCGGCTCCACCTCACTGGATAGGTTGTGGCCGTGCTGGGGCGACGCGGAGTGCTGGCCGGCGCCCTCGGGCTCGCCGCGCTGTCGGCCTGCGACGTCGACGACCTGCGGCCGCCCGAGGACGAGGCCCGGCCGACGCCCTCACCCAGCGGCTCGGCGACCGTCGAGCCGGACGCGGACACCCGGCTGGCCGACGACACCGCCTACGCGATCGCGGTGGCGGCCGTCGCCGTCGACCGGGTGCAGCGGGAGTTCCCGCGACTGCGGCGCCCGCTGCAACCGCTCGTCCGCATGCACCGCGCCCACGGCGAGGTCCTGCCGGTGCCGGGCGACCGGAGCATCCCCGTCCCGGCCCCTTCCGGCACCCGGGGGGAAGCGCTGCGCCGGGTTCGGGCCGCCGAGGAGGCGCTGCAGCGCACCCTCGTCGCGGCGGCCGCCGAGGCACAGAGCGGCGCTCTCGCGCGGCTGCTGGCATCGATGTCGGCGTCGGTGACCCAACACGTGGCCCAACACCTGCCGGCAGGGCGCGGATGACCGAGATCGACGTGCTCCAGGACGTGCTCGCCGGCGAGCACGCCGCCGTCTACGTCTACGCCGTCCTGGGCGCTCGCACCTCCGAGTCGGCCGCCCCTCAGGTCTACCTGGCGATCCGGGCGGCGTACGACGCCCACCGCGGCCGGCGCGACCAGCTCACCGGGCTCGTCGCCGCCGCCGGCGCGGAGCCGGTCGCCGGCGCGACGGCCTACGAGGTGCCGACCGGTCTCGACACGACCGACGGCGTGCTGCTGGCCGGGCTCGAGCTCGAGCGCGCCTGCGCGGACGCCTACGCAACGGCGGTCGCCGGCACGACCGCCGACAACCGATCCGTCATGATCGGGGCGCTGAACGACGCAGCGGCCCGCGAGCTCGGGCTTCGGGGCACTCCCGAGATGTTCCCCGGAGCCGGCGAGTACGCGGACCGCTGAACGAAGGGCCGGTCTGGCGTCCTGCCCTTCACCTGTCGTTCCGAGAACCACTCTCCCCCACCCGGCACCGTGATGGCGAGGGAAGCCGCGCCGCACAATCCTGCATTGCAGGTTCTTGCAAAAGTGCCGAGCGCGCGGTCCGGGCGGCACCCCGGACCGCGCCTAGTCTCAGCCCCGGTAGGCCGTCCACATCTGACCCGCCCGGGCGCTCTGGCCCGGCGAGAACTCGGTGTAGCAGCTGTCGTAGCTGTAGTCCATGTAGTTGTGGATGGGATCCAGCCCTGGAGCGGGGCAGGTGTCCTGGCCCTCCGGGCAGCCCGAGGTCGGGCCGGACTGGGCCGGGGTGTCCGCGACCTCGTCGTTCGTCGCGGTGCAGCCGCCCTGGAACGTGTGGTAGAGCCCGAACCAGTGCCCAGCCTCGTGAGTGGCCGTCTCACCGAGGTTGTAGTTGGCGATCGAGCCACCGGGCAACGAGGCGTAGTGGACCCGGATCCCGTCGATGCCGGGGTTCTTGCTGTAGTCCCAGGGGAAGGTGGCGATGCCGAGGTACTTGAAGTCGACGAGCCACATGTTCAGCGCGTCGGCCCCGCCCTTGCGGGTCGCCTTGCGGTAGGTCGTGCTCGACTTGTCCTTGTGCCACTGGTTGTTGTTGTAGCGGAACGTGCCGGCGAGCGAGAACGAGAAGCCGGTGTCGGCTGCGGTCCCTGACTCCTGGCCCCCGAACGTCTTGTTGAGGACCGCGATCTGCTGGGCGATCTGCTGGTCGGTGACGTCGCCGGCGCCGTTGGCGTCGCGCATCACGTGCACATAGACCGGCACGGTCGCGGTGGCCCCGGCCGCCTTCTTGGGGCTGATGCCCTTGAGGCGCAGCACCCGGCTGGTCTGACGCTGGATGGAGCGCTGCTCCTTGGCGGAGATCGCCCGGTGGTCGCGTTCACCGAAGCCGCCGCGTGCGGAATCGCTCGCGTGGGCGTCGGCGGTCACGCACTGCCGGTCGACCGTGGGGCGGGCCTGGGCGGGTGACGCCAGTCCGACCAGGGTCATGGTGGTGGAGATGAGAGCGGTGCCGGCGATGACCAGCGGAACCCTCGAGGTTCTGATGCGCATGCAGGGAGGTCCTTCCTTTGGGAAGCGGCCGTCACCATGACGGCTGGGCCGCAGCCTGCCCCCTGGGCGGGCCCGCGGGCGAGGGGTGCGGGGGCCTATTTCGTGCAATGCACGATCTTGCAGAACCGCTGTCGCGGCGGGTCAGCGCCGGCCGCGGACCCAGCCACGGACCAGGCCGGGGATCTCGCTGAGCCGATGGACGACGGCGTCGGGCGTTCCCTCGCTGTGCCCCACCTGCTCCCGCGGGATCTCGCTGTGCGGGACGTGGATCGCCCGCATGCCTGCGTTGTGGGCGCCCCAGATGTCGTCGAAGAGCCGGTCGCCGACGTAGACGCACCTGGCCGGGTCACTCGCACCGACCGGCTGCATCGCCGCCTCGAACGCATGGTGCGACGGCTTCGTCCACGGGATCTCGCTGGTGTAGACATCGCCGTCGATCAGGTCGAGGACACCGTCGCGCTCGAAGATCCCCTCGTGGAACGCCCGCGGCCAGATCGTGTTGGACAGCACGCCCACCTTGATCCCGGCGGCCCGCAGCGCCTCCCAGGTCGGCCGCACCTCGGGGTCGGTGTAGGTGTGGGGCTCCCAGAAGTCGTAGTAGGCGGACAGCAGGTCCGGGTCGTGGTCGAGCCCCGCCACGGCGAACAGGTCGGCGACGGTCGAGCTCTGCTGGTGGTCACGGGACCGGCCCCAGATGGTGTTGCCCGCCTCGTGCAGCCGTTGCCGGCTGACCTCCACGTCGTGGTCGACGTTGACCACCGCCTGGGCGAGCGCGAGGGACTCGGCGTGGAAGTCGATGTCGTGCCAGGCGGTCAGGGTGCCGCCCCAGTCGAAGATCACGGCGTCGACGGGAGCCGGGTTGGTGGACACGACGCAGACCCTAGGCCGGGCCGCCCCCCAGCCAACGCAGGATCTCGTCGCTCAGGCGCTCGGGCTGGTCGAGCGAGACGAAGGTGCGGGCGCCCGCGAACTCGACCAGGGTCGCGTCCGGGAACGTGTCCAGCAGCTGGCGGGCCAGCCGCATCTTGAAGAACGGGTCGCCGGGAGCCCAGCAGAGCAGGACCGGTCTGTCGAACCGCTCGAGCCAGCGGGCGGAGTCCGTCAGCTCCTCGCCCGTCCAGCCCCGGGCGAACGCCGTGACGTCGCGGCGTACGCCGGGGTCGGTGAGATAGGGCGTGATCCAGGCCCGGCTCTCGGCCGCGGCGAGGTCGCGGCGGACCAGCCAGCCGAAGCCCAGCTTGCTGTTGCGCAGGAACGCCGACCGCATCGACTGCAGGACCAGCAGCGCGGGTCGTGGGTGGCGGGCCAGCTGGAACAACCGGTCGAAGGGGAACGGCGGGAACGTGTCGAAGGCGTCGCAGTTGGTCAGCACCAGCCGGCCGATCCGCGACGGATCCTCGTCGAGGAGGAGCTGGCTGACCGCTCCCCCGGTGTCGCTGCCGACCAGCACCACGTCGGTGAGGTCGAGCGCCTCGAGGAACGACAGCACCACCCGGGCGACCCCGCGCGGCGACAGGTCGACGCCGTCAGCCATCGCCGTGGTGTGCGCACCGAGGGGCCAGGTCGGGGCGAAGGTCCGGTAGCCGGCGCCAGCGAGCCGCTGCGGCACGTCGGACCACAGGTCGGTGTCGACGAGGAACCCGTGCACGAACACCACCGGGCGCCCGTCGGCCGGTCCGTAGGAGCGGTAGTGGACGGTCCCGGCCGGCAGGTCGATGCGCTCCATGTCAGTCAGGGCTCAGGACCGGACGAGCCGCACCAGGTGGTCGACGACGTGGTCGGCGGGGACCTGCTGCCGCTCGCCGGTCGCGCGGTCCTTGACCTCGATCGTGCCGTCGGCCAGGCCCTTGCCGACCACCACGATGGTCGGGACGCCGATGAGCTCTGCGTCCTTGAACTTCACGCCGGGGCTGACCCGGCCGGGCCGGTCGTCGTAGAGCACGGCGATGCCCGCCGCCGACAGCTCGTGCGCGACCCGCTCGGCGGCGGCGAACACCTCCTCGTCCTTGCCGGTCGCCACCAGGTGGACGTCGTAGGGCGCGACGTTGCGCGGCCAGCACAGCCCGAGCTCGTCGAGGGTGCCTTCGGCGATGGCCGCGACCGCCCGGGACGGGCCGATGCCGTATGAGCCCATGGTCACCGTGACCAGCTTGCCGTTCTCGTCCAGCACCTGGAGGTCGAGCGCGTCGGCGTACTTGCGCCCGAGCTGGAAGATGTGGCCCATCTCGATGCCGCGCGCGGACTCGAGCGTGCCGGTGTCGCAGCTCGGGCAGGCGTCGCCGTCGCGGACGTCCGCCGCCTCGATCGTGCCGTCGGGCGTGAAGTCGCGTCCGGCGACCAGGTCGAGCACGTGGCTGCCAGGGGTGTTGGCGCCGGTCACCCAGCGGGTTCCCTCGACGACCCGGGGGTCGACGAGGAAGCGGATGCCGGACTCGGCCTTCTCCCCGAGGACGGCCGGGCCGATGTAGCCCTTGACCAGCGCGGGGTACTTGGCCATCTCGGCCTCGTCCATCGGCTCGACCTCGATCGGCTCGAGCTGCCCCTCGAGCCGCTTCTGGTCGACGTCCCGGTCACCCGGCAGGCCGATGGCCAGCGGCTCGCGGGTGCCGTCCGGGTGCTTGAGGACGACCAGGACGTTCTTGAGGGTGTCGCCGGCCTCCCACGGGCGGTCGTCGCGCGGGAACGCCGCGTTGAGATGAGCGACGAGCGTGTCGATGGTCGGGGTGTCCGGAGTGTCCTCGGCGTGCGCCGCCGGTGCGTCGTCGTAGGCCACCGGGCTGGGCGGCCGCACCTGCACGGCCTCGACGTTGGCGGCGTAGTCGCAGTTGGTGCAGCGGACGTAGGTGTCCTCACCCACCGCGGCACTGGCGAGGAACTCCTCCGACCGCGAGCCGCCCATCGCTCCCGACGTCGCCTTGACGATCACGTAGGAGAAGCCGAGCCGGTCGAAGATCCGGATGTAGGCGTCCCGGTGGGCCTGGTAGCTCGCCTCGAGGCCGGTGTCGTCGATGTCGAAGGAGTAGGAGTCCTTCATCACGAACTCGCGTCCGCGCAGCAGGCCGGCCCGGGGCCGAGCCTCGTCGCGGTACTTCGTCTGGATCTGGTAGATCGACAGCGGCAGGTCCTTGTAGGACGAGTAGAGGTCCTTGACGACGAGGGTGAACATCTCCTCGTGGGTCGGCCCCAGCAGGTAGTCGGCGTCCTTGCGGTCCTTGAGCCGGAAGATGCCGTCGCCGTAGTCGGTCCAGCGGCCGGTCGCCTCGTAGGGCTCGCGGGGCAGCAGTGCGGGGAAGCTCAGCTCCTGTGCTCCGATGGCGTCCATCTCCTCGCGGATGATCGCCTCGATCCGGCGCAGCACCCTCAGTCCCAGCGGGAGCCAGGTGTAGATGCCCGGGGCGGCGCGGCGGATGTAGCCGGCGCGCACCAGGAGCCGGTGGCTCGGGACCTCCGCGTCCGCCGGGTCGTCGCGCAGGGTGCGCACGAACAGGGACGACATCCGGGAGATCATGCGGAGAGGGTACGGGTGCCGCCGGGTGGGCCGCGACGCGGATTGAAGGCCGTCAGAACATGACCGTGGAGAACGTCGCCGTCTGGGTGAACCCGACCCGCTCGTAGGCGCGTCGGGCGGGCACGTTCCAGTCGTTGACGTAGAGCGACACCACGGGGGCGACGTGCCGCTGCACCAGGTCGACGACGGCGGCCATGCCCGCGACCGCCAGGCCCTGGCCCCGCCGGTCGGGCGCGACGTAGACGCCCTGGACCTGAGCGGCGTGGGGCGACGCGCACGCGACCTCGGCCTTGAAGACCAGGCGTCCCCGGTCGAAGCGGGCGAAGGACCAGCCCCGGGAGATCAGCTGGCTGACCCGGGCGCGGTAGAGCTCCGCCCCACCGCCCTCCTCGGGCGAGACGCCCACCTCCTCGGTGTACATCGCCACGCAGGCCGGGTAGAGCTCGTCCAGGTCGGCCCGGGTGGTGCGGCGTACGCCGGGGTCCGGCGCCACCAGCGGAGGGCCGCCGATCTCGAGGTGGGGTTGTCGCCACCGCAGCTCGCGCGGGCGTCCCCAGGACGCGGAGACGGAATGCCAGAAGGTCTCGACCGCCTCGTGCGGGCCGACCACGGTGGAGACCGAGCGGGTCCGGGTCAGCGCTCGCTCGGCGAAGGCCCGGGCGTCGTCCGGGGTGCACTGCACGGGCACCAGGTTGGCGCCGACGTGGCAGGCCGCGACCAGCTCACCCCCGGCGAACCGCCCCCACACCTCGCCGCCGAGCCAGCGGGGCTCGAGGTTGGTCGTGCGGGCGCGGTGCTCGGCGAACACGTTGACGACCGGGTCCTGGGCGGTCAGCGCCAGGAACGCGTCGAGGTCGGTGCTCTCCAGCACCCGCACCCCCTGCCGCGTCGTCAGCATGCGGTCAGGCTAGTGCTCAACCGTGCAGCGGCCGGGGACCGTCAGCTGCCACGCGTGCGAAGCTCACGAGGGTTAGCGGACAGTGACCGTCGCCGCGGCGCCGTCGACGGCCTCCATGCCCTCGGCGATGCGCATGGCCTCCTCGATGAGCGTCTCCACGATCTGTGACTCGGGGACGGTCTTGATGACCTCGCCCTTGACGAAGATCTGGCCCTTGCCGTTGCCCGAGGCGACGCCGAGGTCGGCCTCGCGGGCCTCGCCGGGACCGTTGACGACGCAGCCCATGACGGCGACCCGGAGCGGGACCTCGAGCCCGTCGAGGCCCGCGGTCACCTCCTCGGCGAGCTTGTAGACGTCGACCTGGGCCCGGCCGCAGGACGGGCAGGACACGATCTCGAGCCGGCGGGGCTTGAGGTTGAGCGACTCGAGGATCTGCAGGCCGACCTTGACCTCCTCGACCGGAGGCGCCGAGAGGGAGACCCGGATGGTGTCGCCGATCCCCTGGGAGAGCAGCGCACCGAAGGCGGTGGCCGACTTGATCGTGCCCTGGAACGCCGGACCGGCCTCCGTGACCCCGAGGTGCAGCGGCCAGTCCCCCGCCTGCGCCAGGAGCTCGTAGGCCCGCACCATGACGACCGGGTCGTTGTGCTTGACCGAGATCTTGAAGTCGTGGAAGTCGTGCTCCTCGAAGAGGCTCGCCTCCCACACCGCTGACTCGACCAGCGCCTCGGGGGTGGCCTTGCCGTGCTTCTCCAGCAGCCGCGGGTCGAGCGAGCCGGCGTTGACACCGATCCGGATCGAGGTGCCGCGGTCCTTGGCGGCGGCCGCGATCTCCTTGATCTGGTCGTCGAACTTGCGGATGTTGCCCGGGTTGACCCGGACGGCGGCGCAGCCGGCGTCGATCGCGGCGAAGACGTACTTCGGCTGGAAGTGGATGTCGGCGATGACGGGGATCTGGGAGTGCGCGGCGATCTCGGGGAGTGCCTCCGCGTCGTCCTGGCTCGGGCAGGCCACCCGGACGATGTCGCACCCGGTGGCGGTGAGCTCGGCGATCTGCTGGAGGGTGGCGTTGACGTCCGCGGTGAGCGTCGTGGTCATGGACTGGACCGAGATCGGTGAGTCGCTGCCGACGCCCACCTTGCCGACCTTGATCTGACGGGTCTTGCGGCGGGGGGCGAGCACCGGTGGGGGCGCCGTCGGCATGCCCAGGCTGATCTCAGTCACGCCCTTCAGCGTACGGCGGGCGGCCCGGCGCTAAGTAATGCTGACGGGCACCACGATGTCGCCGACGATCAGCACCAGGCTGAGCACCAGCAGGCAGGACGCGACGACGTAGGCCACCGGGAGCAGCTTGGCGGCGTCGACGTAGCCGGGGTCCGGACGACCGCGCAGCCGGGCGAACCCGCGGCGGACCGCCTCCCACAGCGCACTGGCGATGTGGCCGCCGTCCAGGGGGAGCAGCGGGACGAAGTTGAACATCCCGATGAAGAAGTTGAAGCCGGCGACCAGGGAGCCGAAGAAGACGACCTTCTCGGTGACCTCGAGTCGGTCGCTGGAGACGATCTCGCCGGAGAACCGGCTGCCGCCCACGATGCTGACCGGGCTGTCCTGGTCGCGCTCCTGAATGCCGACGATCGCCTTGGCGACACCCCACACCTTGCCGGGCAGGTCGGCCATCGCCTTGACGGTGTCGACCGCCATCCCGTCCATCTGCTGCAGCGTGTAGATCGGTCCGCCGGTGGCCAGGTGGGTCGTGGGCGTCACACCGAGGAACCCGACAGCGGTCAGGGTCTCGTCGTCCTCGCTGTTGGGGCGCAGCTCGACGGTCGTGTTGGTCGTGCCGGTCAGCTGCTGACCGTCGCGCTCGTAGCCGATGACCGCGGTGCCGTCGGCGTTGCCCCGGATCAGCTCGCGGAGCTGGTCCCAGTCGGTCACGGACGTGCCGTTGAAGCTGGTGATGACGTCGCCCGGCTTCAGCCCCGCCTCGACGGCCGGGCTCACGGGGTCGGTGTCGTTGCACTCGAACCGCTGCTCCTCGTAAGGGATGACGCAGTCGGACACCTGGGCGAGGACCGGCCGGCCGGCGTCGACCTCGGGCTGCCCGGCGTTGCCGTAGGTCGCGAAGATCGCCCAGAACACGAAGAACGCGATGAGAATGTTGACCGACGGCCCGCCGGACATCACCACGACCTTCTTCCACCACGGCATCTTGTAGAAGAGCCGGTCGGCGTCCTCGGGCCCGACCAGCTCCCACTCCGCGGCCCGCGCGTCGGAGATCAGCTGGGTGAACAGGCCGGTGTTGGACTTGCGCACCTTGGTCACGGTGTCGCCGGCCGCGTCGACCGTGACCTCGTCGCCGGCGTCGGCCAGGGCGTCGGCCGCCCCCGGCGGCAGCATCCCGACGATCTTGACGTAGCCGCCCAGCGGGATCGCCTTGATGCCGTACTCGGTCTCGCCGCGACGCCAGCTCCACACCGTGGGGCCGAAGCCGATGAAGTACTGGGTGACCTTCCCGCCGAAGGCCTTCGCCGGGATCATGTGGCCCAGCTCGTGGAGCCCGATGGAGACGAGGATGGCGAGCACGAAGAGGAGCGCGCCCACGCTCCACAGCAACGACTCCACTGCCCCGCCCTCCTAGGACTGCTCCACGACCAGCTCGCCCGCTCGGCGTCGGGCCCAGTCGTCTGCGGCCAGGACGTCGTCGACGGTCAGCGGTGAGGTCGAGGGTACGTCGTGATCGGTGAGGACGGTCTCGATCGTCGGGACGATCCGGTCGAAACCGAGCCTGCCCCTCCGGAAGGCGTCCACCCCCACCTCGTTCGCGGCGTTGTAGACCGCGGGCGCCGTGCCGCCCCGGCGACCGGCCTCGGCGGCCAGCGACACGGCCGGGAACGCCTCCTCGTCGAGGGGGAAGAACTCCCAGGTCTGCGGTCTGGTCCAGTCGACGGCGGGCGCGGTGTCGGCGACCCGCTCGGGCCAGGTGAGGCCGAGGGCGATGGGGATCAGCATGGTGGGCGGGCTGGCCTGCACGATGGTCGAGCCGTCGACGAACTCGACCATCGAGTGCACGACGCTCGTCGGGTGCACGACCACCTCGATCCGGTCGAAGGGGATGCCGAAGAGCAGATGCGCCTCGATCACCTCCAGGCCCTTGTTGACCAACGTCGCGGAGTTGATGGTGATGACCGGCCCCATGTCCCAGGTGGGATGCGCGAGCGCCTCGTCCGGGGTCACCGCGGCCAGCTCGGCGCGGCTGCGGCCGCGGAACGGTCCACCGCTCGCGGTGAGCACGAGGCGTCGTACCTCCTCGGCGGTGCCCGACCGCAGGCACTGGGCGAGCGCGCTGTGCTCGGAGTCGACGGGCACGATCTGGCCGGGCTTCGCGCGGTCCAGCACGAGCGGGCCGCCCATGATGAGGGACTCCTTGTTGGCGAGCGCGAGCGTCGTCCCGGCCTCGAGCGCCGCGAGCGTGGGTCGCAGCCCGACGGCTCCGGTGATGCCGTTGAGGACGACGTCGCAGGGCTGTGCGGCGGCCTCGGTCGAGGCCTCCTCCCCCAGCCCGGAGAAGGCCGGGGCGAACTCCTCGACCTGCTCGGCGAAGAGGTCCGGGTTGCTGCCGCCGGCGCTCAGCCCCACGACCCGGAACCGGTCGGGGTTGCGGCGCACCAGCTCGAGTGCCTGGGTGCCGATCGAGCCGGTCGAGCCGAGGATGACCACGTCGCGCCTCACTGGTGCATCCTCGCAGGCCGACGGCGCGTTGGGACGAGACCACAGCCCTCGTGACGCACCCTGGGGTGGTGGTCCGCACGTCGCGTGGCGCAGCCCTGGCGGCCGCCGCCTGCGTGGTCGCCGTCGTCGCGGTCCCCGCTCACTCGTCTCCGCCGGCCGGGGCATCCCGGCCGCCCTGCCGCGCCGGCCTGGTGGCGTTGACCTTCGACGACGGCCCCGCGAGCGGCGTGACCCGGCGCTTGGTGCGGATCCTGCGCGTCCGTCACGTGCCCGCGACCTTCTTCATGGTGGGCTCCCGGGTGGCTGCGGCCCCGGCCGTCGCTCGCCTCGTCGAGCGCGGCGGCTTCCTCATCGCCAACCACGGCTACGACCACGCGGACATGACCGGGCTGACCCAGGCAGAGATCGTCTCCACGATCAGGCGGACCGACGGGCAGCTGCGCCGAGCCGGTGTGCATCCGATGAGCCTGGTGCGGCCGCCGTACGGCGCGGTGGACGGTGACGTCTACGCCGCGGCTCGGCGCACCCACCACACGGTGGTGCTCTGGGACGTCGACCCCTACGACTGGGACAACCGGTCCGCCGACGAGATCGCTGCCAGCGTCCTTGGCCAGCTGCGCCGCAACGGACGCAACATCGTGCTCATGCACGACGGCGTCACGAACTCGCCCCGGTCGGTCGACGCCGTGCCCCGGATCGTCAGGGCCGCACGCCAGCGCGGCTACTGCTTCGTCGCCCTGGACGAGCGCGGCCAGCCCGGCTACCCCACGCCCACCGCGCGGATCACCCTGGACCCGGACCACCGGCGGGTGCGCGAGGGCGGCACCGTGCGGGCCACCGTGACGTTGTCGGCCCCGGCCGGGCGGGAAACCTCGGTCAGGCTCGCGGTGAGCGGCGGCACGGCCAGCCCGTCCGACGACCTCGCGATCAGGACCCGCACGGTGCGTCTGCCGGCCGGCACCCTGAGCAAGGAGGTGCGGATCCCGGTCGTCCGCGACGGCCTCGACGAGGCCACCGAGCGGTTCGACGTGAGCCTGGCGAGCGGGCAGGGCGTCGACCTCGACGCGGAGCCGGTCACCGCGGTGATCCGGGACCGGGACCGGCCACCGCGGGTGTCGGGCGAACCGGCGTCGACCACGGAGCCGCCCGCGGGCACCGTCCAGGTGCCGGTCGTCTTCCGGCTGGACCGGCAGAGCGGCCGGGACGTGCGGTTGGCCTACCGGACCGTGCCCGGCACCGCCGACGAGTCCGACTACATCTCGACGTCGGGCACCGTGACCGTCCCGGCCGGTGGGCTCACGGCCGTGATCACGGTGTCCGTGCTGGCCGACCTCGTCGTGGAGGGTGCGGAGACCTTCGTCGTGCGCCTCGACGCGGCCGAGCATGCCCGGGTCGCCGTCCGGGACGCCCTGGTGACCATCAGCCCTCCGTAGTTCTTGACGCGTGTCAACTGGTCCGGTTCGATGCCAGGCATGCCTGACGCCGCACCCGACCGTCCCTACGACACCGTCATCTCCGGCGGCCGCTGGTTCGACGGCACCGGGGCGCCGTCTGCCCTACGTCACCTCGGGATCCGGGACGGCCGGGTCGTGGCGGTCTCTCCCGACCCGCTCGACACGACCGGCTGCGCTCAGGTGGTGGACGCCGCGGGGCTGTGGGTCCTCCCCGGCATGGTCGACATCCACACCCACTACGACGTCGAGGTTCTGGAGGGCCCGGCGCTCGAGGAGTCGGTGCGCCACGGCGTCACCACCACCTTCCTCGGCTCCTGCTCGCTCTCGACCGTCCACGTCGGCGGAGTCGACGCCGGTGACCTGTTCGGCCGGGTCGAGGCGATCCCGCGGCAGCACGTGATCAACGCCGTCGACAAGCACCAGACGTGGACCACGGCCGAGGAGTACGTCGCCGCGCTGGAGTCGCTGCCGCTCGGGCCCAACCTGGCGGCGTTCATCGGCCACTCCGACATGCGCACCGCGACCATGGGGCTGGACCGGGCGACCCGCAAGGAGGTCACCCCCACCCGGGCGGAACAGGCCCGGATGGAGGAGATGCTGCGCGAGGCCCTCGATGCCGGCTTCGTCGGAATGTCGGCCCAGCAGCTGCTCTTCGACAAGCTCGACGGTGACGTCTGCCGCTCGAGGACGCTGCCGTCGACGTACGCCAGGCGGCGCGAGCTCAAGCCGCTGCGCGACCTGCTCCGGGCCCGCGGCCGCGCCCTCCAGGCGGGGCCCGACGTGAAGCGGCCGCAGTCGCTGGTCACCCAGGCGTTCGGCTCGATCGGCCGGCGGCGTCCGCCCCTGAAGACGTCGTTGCTGTCAGCGGCCGACATCAAGGCGATCCCGTTCGTCATCCACCTCATGGGCGGCATGGCCAAGGTCGTCAACCGGCTCGGCGGCGACTTCCGCTTCCAGCATCTGCCGGTGCCGTTCGAGGTCTACGCCGACGGCATCGACCTGGTGATCTTCGAGGAGTTCGGCGCGGGAGCGGCCGCCCTGCACCTGCAGGAGAAGATCGCCCGCGACGACCTGCTCCGCGACCCCGCCTACCGGGCCCGCTTCCGCAAGGACTACGAGTCGAAGTACGGGCCGCGGGTCTGGCACCGGGACTTCTTCGACGCCGAGATCGTCGCCTGCCCGGACCCCTCGGTGGTCGGCAAGTCGTTCGGCGCCGTCGGGGTCGAGCGCGGCGCCCCGGGCTCGCCGGTGCATCCGGTCGACGCGTTCCTCGACCTGGTGCTCGAGCACGGCACCGCGCTGCGCTGGCGGACCACGATCTCCAACCACCGGCCCAAGGTGCTCCGGAAGATGGCCCAGAACCCGGGCATCCAGATGGGCTTCTCCGACGCCGGCGCCCACCTGCGCAACATGGCGTTCTACAACTTCGGTCTGCGGCTGCTCAAGCACGTGGTCGATTCGGAAAGAAGCGGACGTACGTTTCTTTCTGTCGAGCAGGCCGTGCACCGGCTCACCGGCGAGCTCGCGGACTGGTACTCCCTGGACGCCGGCCATCTGCGGGTCGGTGACCGGGCGGACCTCTTCCTGCTCGACCCGGCCCGGCTCGACTCGTCCTTGGAGGACTACGCCGAGGCCCCGGTCGAGCAGTACGACGGCCTCTCCCGGATGGTCAACCGCAACGACGCGACCGTGCCGATGGTGATGGTCGGCGGCCGGACGGTCTGGCGCGACGGCGCTGCGACGCCGGTCCTCGGCGCGGAACGGACCGGTGTCTTTCTGCGGGCCGGCCGGCCTGCCCCGGCGTACCGGCCCGCGGCTGCCGCCGAGCAGACCGCGCGAGCGGTGAGCTAGACACGCTTCTGGCCGGGCCAACCCTGCCTCAGCCACCGCCGGCCGGGGCACACCCGGCGGGCGGTGAGCCAGACACAGTTCCTGCCGGCCGTACCCTGCCTCAGCCACCGCCCGAGAGGCGGCCAGGTCAGGCGCCGACCTGACGAGGGTGGCGGGCGCCGATGATCCGGTGCACGCGCGCGAAGAGCACACGCCACTGCTCACCGAAGACCGGCGCGGGGCCGTCGTAGCCCGCCGTGCGAAGCTCCTCGTCGACGACCTCGACCATCTGCCGAGGCCTCGCCAGCCGCTCCTTGGTGATCTGGACGTAACGGTGGTCGTGATCGCGCATCGCTTTGTAGCGGTCGATGTCGGAGATGTACTGGCCTCGCTCCTCCTGGTGATGGGTTCCCTCGTACTCGACCACGACCTTGAAGAGGCGGTAGACGAGGTCGCCGATGATCTCGCGGCCGGGTATGTCGAGCGCGAGGTTGAACTCGGGCTTCGGCAATCCGGCAAAGACCAGGCAGGCTGCGGTCTCGGACTCCTTGAGCGAGCGCGACTTGTCGGTCAGGAAGTTGGCGATGAAGAGCGCCTCGTGGGCACCGGCTCGCCACGTGTGCGCGCCCGCGACCTCGATGAGTCTGGTCAGAGCCATGTGCCGGTTGTGGAGCAGCCAGTCCCCCACCTTGATCGCAGCGATGACCCTCGTGAGCGAGCAGTAGGAGATGAACGCCCCCTCGGCGCTCATCTGCCCGTCGGCCAACGGCGCGAGCGCCTTGGTCCGGTGCAGGAAGACGCCGTCGAGATCGAGGTGGTGGTCCCCTTCCACGACGAAGTGGATCGGCACCTGGGGGCCATACTCGAGCCCGAGCTCCCGGATCCGACTGATGCCCGTCAGCCGGGCATCCGGCGGCAGGGCGAGACGTGCGGCGGCCACTCGTTCCTCGTAGCTGATCGGTGCCCCGGCGATGCGGTAGACGCAGTGATGGATCCGCTCGAACCTCCTCCCGACCAGCATCGTCCGCGTGACGCCGAGCTCCAGCGCCCGCGCCCGGGTGAACGGTCCGGCGAGGAGCTCAGGAGGAATCTCGTTCATCTGAGTAGTCGAGGTCATCCGGACCCGCTCGCGTGCGGGACGACGGCCGCACTGTGGATGCTCGCCGACGCCGCTCTCCTGTGAGCATCGGGCGGACTGTCGCCTCGGCGACGACGGTGAGTCAGACACACTCCCGACCGCTCGAACGATGCCTGGCTCACCGCCCACCCGGGCGACGTCGAGTGGGCGGTGAGCCAGGCTCACTGCCGTCCACCCAAACCATGCCTGGCTCACCGCCCAACGGGGCGGCCGGGCGGGCCTCCCGCACCCGACCTCGGCACCCCTAATGTGAGCCCATGACCGCCACCCCAACAGCACCGGCGCCGACGACCGCGGGCGGACCAGGTCTCCCCCAGGAACGCCGCCTGGTCACCGAGATCCCCGGCCCGCTGTCGATGGAGAAGCTGGGGCGCAAGAAGGCGCACGTCGCCGACGGCGTGGGCACGATGCTCCCCGTCTTCGTGACCGCGGCCGGGGGCGGCGTGATCGTCGACGTCGACGGCAACAGCCTCATCGACCTCGGCTCCGGCATCGCGGTGACCAGCGTGGGCAACGCCGCGCCCTCGGTGGTCGGGCGGCTGGCCGCCCAGGCCGAGGCGTTCACGCACACCTGCTTCATGATCACGCCCTACGACGGTTACGTCGACGTCTGCGCGGCGCTGGCCGAGGTCACGCCGGGCGACCATGCGAAGAAGTCAGCGCTGTTCAACTCCGGCGCGGAGGCCGTCGAGAACGCCGTCAAGATCGCCCGGGTCGCGACCGGCCGGGATGCGGTGGCGGTGTTCGACCACGCCTACCACGGCCGCACCAACCTGACGATGGCGATGACGGCCAAGAACATGCCCTACAAGCAGGGGTTCGGGCCGTTTGCGGGCGAGGTCTACCGCGCCCCCATGTCCTACCCGCTGCGCGACGGGCTGACCGGGGAGCAGGCCGCGGCCCGCGCGATCGACGTGCTCGACAAGCAGGTCGGCGCGGGCAACCTCGCCTGTGTCGCGATCGAGCCGATCCAGGGCGAGGGTGGCTTCGTGGTGCCGGCGCCCGGCTTCCTGGCGGCGATCGCCCAGTGGTGCACGGCCAACGGCGTGCTGTTGCTCGCCGACGAGATCCAGACCGGTTTCTGCCGCACCGGCGACTGGTTCGCCTGCGACCACGAGGGCGTCGTGCCCGACCTCGTCACGACCGCCAAGGGCATCGCCGGCGGCCTGCCGCTGGCCGCGGTCACCGGCCGCGCCGAGGTGATGGACGCTGTGCACGTGGGCGGCCTCGGCGGCACTTACGGCGGCAACCCGGTCGCCTGCGCCGCCGCGCTCGGCGCCATCGAGGAGATGCGCACGCACGACCTGGCCGGACGCGCCCGCGAGTTGGGCGCCCGGATGGACGCCCACCTGCAGAACATCTCGGCCGACCACCCCGTCGTCGCAGAGATCCGCGGCCGCGGCGCGATGATGGCCATCGAGCTGTGCACACCCGGCTCCACCACGCCGGAGGCCGCAAGGGCCGCCGCCGTCTCGGCCTACTGTCACTCCCAGGGCGTCGTCACCCTCACCTGCGGCACCTGGGGCAACGTCTTCCGCTTCCTCCCGCCCCTGTCGATCTCCGACGACCTGCTCGACGAGGCGTTCGGCGTCGTCGCCGACGGATTCGCGGCGACCGCATGAGCGACGCGGCCACGCGGTCCCCCGAGGACGCCGTCCGCGGCCTGTGGGCCGTCCTCAACGATCGTGACTACAACGCGATCGCCGAGTGGGTCACCGACGACTGCGTCTACTACGACGTCCCATTGGGCCCGGCGTTCTCCGCCCGAGGTCCGGTCGACATCGCCAAGCGGCTCCGGGTCGGGTGGGGCGAGCTCGCGGCCTACGAGAACCACGACGGCACGCTGGTCGCCGACGGCGACGACGTGATCTACGAGCACTCCGAGACGTGGACCTTCAAGACCGGCGAGGTGCTGCACCTGCCGTTCGCGACCGTGCACAAGGTGCGCGACGGCCGGGTGAGCCTGTGGCGCGACTACTGGGACTACAACGCACTGACCAGCGCCGCGCCGCAGGAGTGGCAGGACGGCCTGCTCACCGCTGACACGTCCTGGCTGTTCGACGCGACCGGCCTCGTCTGACCGGGATCCAAATTCGGGCGCCGGGCCGGCGCGCCTGCGCACCCCCCACGGGCGCAGACGCACCGGCCGGCTATCCCGAGACTTCCTTGATCCCCCACGGACTGCCGTAGGCGGTCAAGAGGTCGAGGAAGGGGACGGCGTCAAAGGCCTCGGGTCCGAGGACGCCCGCCCCCTTCCAGGTTCCGGTGGCCAGCAGCTCGAGCGCCACGACAGGGTTGACGGCGGTCTGCCAGACGACGCACTGGTGGCCGTACTCGCTCATCGCCCACTCGTTGTCGACGACGTGGTAGAGGTAGGTCGACCTCGGCTCGCCGTCCTTGCCCCTGCCCGTCACCCAGAGCCCGGCGCACGTCTTGCCCGTCATCCGCGGGCCGACGGTGGCCGGGTCCGGCAGCACGGCGGCCACGACGTCGCGCGGACTCACATCGACGCCCTTGACGCGCACCTTCTCGGTGCGGTCGAGGCCCAGGGTGTGGAGGACCTTGAGGATGTTGATGAACTCGTCGCCGAGCCCGTACTTGAACGTCGCGCGCCGGCACTCGATCCAACGCGGCATGAGGAGGACCTCCTCGTGCTCGACGTTGACGCACTCGACCGGCCCGATCCCCTCGGGGAAGTCGAAGACCTCCGGCTCGCTGAACGGCGAGGTGGTGAACCACTCACCGTCCTGCCAGATCACCGGCGGGTTGAGGCACTCCTCGATCGTGGTCCACATCGAGAACGACGGCGCGAAGATCTCGTTGCCGTCGTCGTCGGTGACGACCAGGTTGGCGCCGTCGCGGGTGCCGAGCTCGTCGATCTCGGAGAACAGGTGGTCGGCGGCGTAGCGGGCGAAGACGTCGGACAGCCCGGGCTCGACACCGATCCCGACCAGCGCGAGCCGGCCGGCGCTCTCCCACTGCTCGGCGGCGGCGAACTGCTCGTCGCCCAGCTTGACGCCGGTCTTCTCGTACGGCGCCTCGGGGTGCGGCTTTGACAGCGACATCGCCATGTCGAGGTAGTCGGCCCCGGCCGCGAACGCGCCCTCGAAGATCGGCATGTTGAAGACCGGGTCGACGGCGTTCATCACGTGCGTGATGCCGTGCTCGCGGCACAGCGCCGTGACCGACTCCGCCGACGAGGCGTCGACCTGCGCGGCGACGAACCGGGCGTCGGTGGCCGCCGCCCTCTCGGCCCGCGCCGGGTCGTAGTCGGCGACCACGATGGTCTCGAAGAAGTCGCGCCGGGCCGCGATGGCCGTGAACGCGCCGCCCACTCCGCCGGCGCCGACCAGCAGGATCCTCACTTCAGTTCCAGCCTCTCCTTACGCGGTCTCGACCCGCGCGTCACGACCTCGTTCCTCGGTCGTGGCGCTTGCTCGACCCTCCTTCGCGACGCGGCCCGTTCGTTCCTCACGGTCCGCTGCTCAGTCGCCGATGTAGGACATGACGTGCTTGATCCGCGTGTAGTCCTCCAGGCCGTACATGGACAGGTCCTTGCCGTAACCCGAGTGCTTGAAGCCGCCGTGCGGCATTTCCGAGACGAACGGGATGTGGGTGTTGATCCAGACCACGCCGAAGTCGAGCTTGCGCGACATCCGCAGCGCCCGGGCGTGGTCCTTGGTCCAGACGCTCGAGGAGAGGCCGTACTCGACGCCGTTGGCCCAGCGCAGCGCCTCGGCCTCGTCGCTGAACTTCTGGACGGTCATCACCGGCCCGAAGATCTCGGTCTGGATCTGCTCGTCGTCCTGCTGGAGACCGGACACGACCGTCGGCTCGTAGAAGTAGCCCCGGTCACCCTGGCGGACGCCGCCGGTCTCGAGGTTGGCGTGGTCGGGCAGCCGGTCCACCATCCCGGAGACCCGGTCGAGCTGGACCTGGTTGTTGAGCGGCCCGTAGTAGGTGTCCTCGCTGTCGGGCGCACCCGTCGGCATGCCCTTCGCGGCCTCGGTCAGCGCCGCGACGAACTCGTCGTGGATCCCGGGCCCGGCGAGCACCCGGGTGGCGGCCGTGCAGTCCTGGCCGGCGTTGAACAGGCCGGCACCGGCGATGCCCTCGGCGGCCTTCTCGATGTCGGCGTCGTCGAACACGATGACGGGCGCCTTGCCGCCGAGCTCGAGGTGGACCCGCTTGAGGTCGGAGGACGCCGCCTCGGCGACCTCCATACCCGCCCGCACCGAGCCGGTGATCGCGACCATCTGCGGGGTCTTGTGCGCGACCAGGGCGCGGCCGGTGTCGCGGTCGCCGCAGATGACGTTGAGCACGCCGGGTGGGAGGAACTCCTGGCAGAGCTCGGCGAGCAGGGTCGAGCTCGCCGGCGTGGTGTCGCTGGGCTTGAGGACGATCGTGTTGCCGCCGGCCAGCGCCGGGGCGATCTTCCAGATCATCATCAGCAGCGGGTAGTTCCACGGCGTGACCTGCCCGACCACGCCGATCGGCTCGCGGCGGATCCACGAGGTGTGGTCGGCCATGTATTCGCCGGCCGAGCTGCCGTGCAGCACCCGCGCGGCACCGGCGAAGAAGCGGAAGTGGTCGGCGGCGTAGGGCATCTCCTCCGACAGGGTCAGGTGCAGTGGCTTGCCGGTGTCGCGGCACTCGACCTCCTTCAGCTCGTCCTGGCGCAACTCGATCGCGTCGGCGATCTTGAGCAGCGCGGCGGCGCGGTCCTGCGGCGTCGAGTCGACCCAGGACTCGAAAGCGGTAGCGGCGGCCGCGTAGGCCCGGTCGACGTCCTCGGCGCCGGACATGGGCGCCTGGGCGTAGACCTCACCCGTGGTGGGGTCGATGACGTCGTAGGTCTCCCCGGAGGCGGCGTCCACGAGCTCGCCGTTGACGACGTTCTTGAAGGACTGGTCGGCCATGGCGGAAGCGTAGGGAACCTGCGACGGAATCGGTAGGGGTGGGACCGACTATGGTGCGGATTCCGCGTGGATTCCCGGCTCAACTGCTGAATACAGCGTCTCCGTCGACCCAGGTGGAGGTCACCCGAGCCGCGCCGATCTCCTCCGGAGGCCCCGCGAACGGGTCCCGGTCGAGCACGACGAGGTCGGCGACCGACCCCGGCGCGACCACTCCCGCGTCGTCGCGGTGGTTGGCCCAGGCGCTACCCGAGGTGTACGTCGCGAACGCGGTGGCGAGGTCCAGCGCCTGTTCGGGCAGGAACGGCTCCGTGCCGGCGCGGCCCGTCCCGCCGTACGCCGTCCGGGTCACAGCCGTGTGGATCGCCGCCAGCGGGTCGGGGGTCGAAACCGGCCAGTCGCTGCCCGCGACGAGCCGGGCCCCGGCCCGGTGCAGTGCGCCGAAGGGGTACTGCCAGCGGGACCGCTCCACTCCCAGGAACGGGATGGTCAGCTCCGTCATCTGCTCGTCGTAGACGGCCCACAGCGCCTGGATGTTGGCCGCGACACCGAGGGCGGCGAACCGCGGTACGTCGTCGGGGTGGACGAGCTGCAGGTGCGCGATGTGGTGGCGGCGCGCCGGGTCGGTGCCGGTCATCGCGTCGAGCGTCTCCCGCACGCCGCGGTCGCCGATCGCGTGGACGTGCACCTGGAACCCGGCCGCGTCGAGTGCCGGCACCGCTTCTCGGAGGGCGGCCGCATCCACGAACGAGTGGCCGAGGTTGCCGGTCGCATGTCCGCACCGGTCGAGGTAGGGCTCGAGCATCGCGGCGGTCCCGTTCTCGGCAACACCGTCCTGCATGATCTTGACCGTCGTGGCCCGGAACCGGCCGCCGGTGAGGGCCTCGCGACGCCCGACCAGGTCCTCGACCTGCTCGACACCCCGGCGCCGGTCCCACCACAGCGCGCCGACCACGTGCGACCTGAGCTCGCCGCTGCCGACGGCGTCGAGGTAGGTCGACGCCGGGTCGTCCATGCCGGAGTAGGACCCGACGATGGCGTCCTGCCAGCTCGTGACGCCGAGCGAGTGCAGGTAGGCCTGCCCGGTGAGCAGCGCGGCGCGGTAGTCGGCACCCGTGGTGCGCGGCAGGTGCCGGGAGATCAGGGAGGTGGCGCCCTCGTGCAGGGTGCCGGTCGGGTGGCCGTCGGGGTCCCGCTCGATCCGTCCGTCCGGCGGGTCCGGGGTCTGCCGGGTGATGCCCGCGACCTCGAGTGCGCGGGTGTTGACCCAGGCGCCGTGGTGGTCGCGGTTGGGCAGGAACACCGGTCGGTCCGGCACCACGGTGTCCAGGTCGGCAGCCAGGGGCGTGCCTCCGGGGAACGCGGGCATCGCCCAACCGCCGCCGAGGACCCATTCGCGGTCCGGGTGCGCGTCTGCGTACGCACGGACCGCGACGACGTACTCCTCCCGGGTGCTCAAGCCCGAGAGGTCGCACCGCAGCCTCTCCAGGCCGCCTTGGATCGGGTGCACGTGGGCGTCGGTGAAGCCGGGCGCCAGCAAGCCGCCGGCCAGCTCGACCACCTCGGTGGTTGAGGTGCGAACGAAGCGAGCCTCGAAACCACTGGGCCCCACCTCGACGACCCGACCACCCTCGACCAGCACGTCCGCGCGACCCAGATAGCGGTGTCCGTCGAAGACGGTCCCGCCGCGAAACAGCACCCGCAATTCCTACCAGCCCGCTCCTTCATCGCCTACGGATTTCGCAACCATCCGGTGACGATCCCACGGATCCACTCGTATGGACTTGCCTCTGCGGAGCAACAGGCGGACGATGAGCGACATGGCCTACGACCACGACCAGCTGCAGAGGTCCGCCCACGACCACCTGTGGATGCACTTCACCCGGCACACCGACGCTGACATCCCCGTCATCGTTCGCGGCGAGGGTGTCTACATCTACGACGACCAGGGCAAGCGCTACCTCGACGCCCTGGCCGGCCTGTTCGTGAGCCAGCTCGGCCACGGCCGCACCGACCTCGCCGACGCGGCGGCCAGGCAGGCCAAGGAGCTGGCGTTCATGCCGCTGTGGTCCTACGCCCACCCGCCGGCCATCGAGCTGGCCGAGCGGGTCGCCGGCTACGCGCCCGGCGACCTCAACCGGGTGTTCTTCACCAGCGGCGGCGGGGAGGCGGTCGAGACCGCGTGGAAGCTGGCCAAGAACTACTTCAAGCTGGTCGGCAAGCCGATGAAGCACAAGGTCATCAGTCGGGCGATCGCCTACCACGGCACCACCCAGGGCGCGCTCTCGATCACCGGGCTGCCGGGGCTCAAGCAGCAGTTCGAGCCATTGGTGCCCTCGACGTTCCGGGTGCCCAACACCAACTTCTACCGCGCGACCGATCACGGCGCGCCCGAAGGGCTGAGCCTCGAGCAGTTCGGCCGGTGGGCGGCCGATCAGATCGCGATCGCCATCGAGCACGAGGGTCCCGACACAGTCGCCGCGGTCTTCCTCGAGCCGGTCCAGAACTCCGGGGGCTGCTTCCCGCCGCCGCCCGGCTACTTCCAGCGGGTGCGCGAGATCTGCGACGAGTACGACGTCCTGCTGGTCTCCGACGAGGTCATCTGCGCCTTCGGGCGGCTCGGCCACATGTTCGGCGCGGAGCGCTTCGACTACCTCCCCGACATGATCACCTGCGCCAAGGGCCTGACCTCGGGCTATGCACCGCTCGGCGCGATGATCGCGACCGACCGGCTGATGGAGCCGTTCCTCCGCGACGGCAACGCGTTCATGCACGGCTACACCTTCGGTGGCCACCCCGTCTCCACCGCGGTCGCGCTGGCCAACCTCGACGCGTTCGAGAACGAGAAGGTTCTCGACAACGTGCAGGCCAACAAGGACGCGTTCCGGGCGACCCTGGAGCGGCTGCTCGACCTGCCGATCGTCGGCGACGTCCGCGGGGACGGCTACTTCTACGGGATCGAGCTGGTCAAGGACAAGGGGACCAGGGAGACCTTCACCCACGAGGAGTGCGAGCGGCTGCTCTACGGCTTCGTGTCCAAGCAGCTCTTCGCCGAGGGGCTCTACTGCCGCGCCGACGACCGCGGTGACCCGGTCGTGCAGCTCTCGCCGCCGCTGATCTGCACCCAGGAGCACTTCGACGAGATGGAGCAGATCCTGCGGGTCGTCCTCGACAAGGCCGGCACGCTCATCTGACTCCTGCGGCTCGTCCAGCCACTAGCCTCGCGGCGTGAAGTACGCCGTCATCGCGCCGACCGCTGCCGGTACGACCGCGGACCCGGCGTGGATGTCCGCGTGGGTGCAGCACGTCGAGGCCTGCGGGTTCGAATCGGTCGTGGTGGTCGAGCACGCGGTGGTGGTGCGGGGCTACGAGAGCACCTACCCCTACGACCAGTCCGGCCGGATGGATCTCCCCGACGGCGTCGACGTGCCGGACCCCCTCGACCTGCTCGCGTTCCTGGCCGGGCAGACCTCGACCCTCGGGCTGGCCACCGGCGTCCTGGTGCTGCCCAACCACCACCCGGTGGTGCTGGCCAAGCGGGTCGCCACCCTCGACGCGCTCTCGGGCGGGCGGGTCCGGCTGTGTGTCGGGATGGGCTGGATGCGCGAGGAGATCGAGGCCTGCGGCGTCGAGTTCGAGTCCCGGGGCCGGCGCGCCGACGAGCAGATCGCGGTGCTGCGCGCGCTGTGGGCCGGGGGCGACGAGGGCGTCGACCACCACGGCGAGTTCTTCTCCTTCGACCGGGCGGTCTGCCGGCCGCGGCCCGCGCAGCCCGGCGGCGTACCCATCCACGTGGGCGGTCACTCGGTCGCCGCGGCCCGGCGGGCCGGCCGGCTGGGTGACGGCCTGCAGCCGCTCGGGGTCGCGAGTGAAGACCTGGCCCGACTGGTGGGCGTGATGCGCGACGAGGCCTCGGCCGCCGGGCGCGACGCCGCCGCGCTCGAGCTGTCACTGGGCCACCTGGTGGCCCGCATCGACACGTCGCGCGCCGAACGGCTGGCCGAGCAGGGTGCCTCGCGAGTGGTGCTGGCGGCGTCCCCGGCCGCCGACCTGGAGCAGGCCAAGGACGAGCTCTCCGCCTGCGCCGATCGGCTGGGCCTGGCGTGGAGGAACAGACCGTGAGCGGCCGACGGGTGAGCGTGGTGACCGGCGGCTCCCGGGGCATCGGCGGCGCGGTGAGCCGCCGGCTCGCCGCGGACGGCGACCACGTCGTGGTGGTCGACGTCGACCCGTCGGCCGACGTGGTCGGTGACGTCACCGAGTCGTCCACCGTGGACCGGCTGGTGGAGGTCGTCGACGGCCTCGGCCGCCTCGACGTGCTGGTCAACAACGTCGGGGACTTCAGGCCGGCGTCCAAGACGTTCCTCGACAGCACCCCCGAGCAGTGGCAGCGGCTCTACGAGCTCAACCTGCGTCACGTGCTGTCCGTGACCCACGCCCTGCTCCCCCGGATGGTCGAGCAGGGCCACGGCGCGATCGTCAACAACTCCACCGTCGAGGCGTTCCGCGGCATCCCCGGCCACGCCGTCTACTCCGGCTTCAACGCCGCGGTCTCGGCGTTCACCAAGAGCCTCGCGGTCGAGGTCGGCCGGCACGGCGTCCGGGTCAACGCGATCGCTCCTGACCTCGCCGACACCGAGCAGACCCCGGCGGCGGCCATGCTCCGCGGGCGCGACCCGGCGCTCGTCGGGACGTGGGTTCCCCTCGGGCGGTTCGGGCACCCCGACGACTACGCCGAGGTGGTCGCGTTCCTGGCCAGTGATGCGGCCCGCTTCGTCACCGGCCAGACGCTGCCGGTCGACGGCGGCACCCTGGCCGCGTCGGGCTGGTACGCCCGCGAGGACGGCAAGGGCTGGACGAACATGCCCGACCATCCATGAGGATGGACTGGTGCCAGCTGACCCCCACGTCCCCGACGCCTTCGACGTCTACACGGTCGTCGTCCTGCGCCGCCCGCCCGATGCCCCCGACCTCAGCGACGAAGAGCTCGACGACCTCCAGTCGCGTCACCTCGCCTACCGGGCCGAGCTGCGACAGCAGGGTCTGACCGTCGCGAACGGCCCCTTCGACGAGCAGAGCGACGAGTCCTACCGCGGCATGTCCGTCTTCGCCTGCTCCGCCGAGGAGGCCGCCCGGCTCTCCGACGCCGACCCGTCGGTGGTCGCCGGTCGGCTCGCCTACGACGTCATGGAGTGGTGGGTCGCCGCAGACACGCTCGCCTTCCCGCAAGCGGTGCACCCGGTCGGCGACCGGCGCACGATGCCTGATTGATCTATTGCCCCCGGTGGTCGAGGAACTCGCGCTAGCGAGCGTCTCGAGACCGCGCCAAGCCGGGGCTGGAACTGGCCACCAACCGGCGCCAGTTCGGGTACCGGCGTCCCATGACCACGACCACACCACCACCTGCCGGCGACGAAGAGCCTGAGGACCCGGCCGTCGACCCCGACGACGCGGGGTTCCCGACCTCCCCCGACCTCGACGACGACAACACCGTCTACACCGAGCCAGGTGCGAACGACCAGGAGTCGGGCGGGGCCGGCCTGGGGTAGTCCCGGGTCCTCCGCGATCAGCGCCGCGCGGGTCCGACCGGGGCGAGACCAGCGAGCGCCGCCCTGACCTGGTCGAGCACGAAGCGACGGCCACTACGACCCGGGCGCCTCGAGCACGTACTCCCAGCCCGGCTGCCAGTCGAACTCACTCGCGACCGCGTCGGCCAGCGGGACACCGAGCAGGTGGTGGTCGAGCCCCAGCCGGGTCGCGACGTGGCCGACGACGAGCACCCGCGCGCCGTCCCAGCGCGGGAGCAGGTCGTCGAGGAAGCGACCGACGCGGTCGACGGCCTTCTGCCAGCTCTCACCGCCGGGGTAGGGCGTGGTGAGGTGTGCCAGCCGAGCTCCGCGGACCCGGTCGCGCAGGGCGCCGTTGAGCTCGCCGTAGTCGCACTCACGCAGCCTCCAGTCGAGCAGCGTCGGTGGCCGACCGGAGCCGGGGAAGGCGAGCTCGACCGTCTCGACGGCGCGGTGCAGGTCGGAGCTGAACACGGCCGCGAGGTCGTCGTGGCGACGACGCTCACCCAGCTCACGCGCCTGCCGCCGCCCGAGCGCCGAGAGCCGACCGGGCAGCCAACCGGTCGCGATGCCGGCCTCGTTGTCCTCGGACGTCTGGTGGGTCTCGAAGACGATCCGCACGCTCACAGGGTGCCTACCCGAGCCGGCGTGTCCGCCACGCCTCGAACGCCTCGGCCGAGGTCTTGGACGGCGGGTGGCCGAAGACCGTCTTGAGCCGGTCGTTGGCGAGGACCGGGCGATGCTTGAGGAAGATCGTCTGGTCGGGGCCGTACGCCGTCAGGCCGAGCCGCCGGCCGACCCGGAGCGCCCACCGGAGCAGAGGCTCGGGCAGTGCCAGCACCGGTTTCCCCAACCGCGAGGCGATCTCGTCGACGGTCAGCGTGCCGTCGCCGGCGACGTTGAAGATCCCGGTGACCGGGGACGTGACCGAGCGAATGATGATCGCGACGACGTCGGTGTCCCAGATGAACACGAACGGCGAGTCGGAGCCGCGGATCTTGAGCAGCCGCGGCCGCTCGAAGAGCGCCGTGATCTGGTTGTCGACCCGCTCCCCCAGGATGGTCCCGATCCGGAGCACGACCTGCTCGAGCTGCGAGTCCGAGACGCGCAGCGAGGCGAGCATCTCCTCGACCAGCCGTTTGTGGTGGCTGTAGGCGAACACCTCGTTGCCGCGGACCGGGTCGTCCTCGGTGAGCCACGCGGGGTTGTCGGGGTGGTAGCCGTAGGCCGCGCCGCTGGACGACACGACGATCCTGCGGACCCCGTGGGCCAGGCAGGCGTCGAGCACGTGCCGCGTGCCGGTGACGTCGACGGCGTACTCGTGCTCCCGCGTCGAGTCGCGGCCCGGTGTGACGATCGAGGCGAGGTGGACGACGACCTCGACCTCGCGGTCGGCGAAGACCGTCTCCACGGCCGCGGCCGAGGTGACGTCCATGACGACGTGCTCCACCCCAGGCACCGGCGTCGCGGGGACCGCGAGGTCGGCGCTGACCACCGACAGCCCGGCGTCCGCCAGCCCGCGGACGACCGAGGAGCCGAGGAACCCGTTGCCGCCTGTGACCAGGACGGCCGTCACGCGGCGGGCTCCGCGACGGGTGAGGGTCGCGAGGAGCGCGAGCCCCACCACTGGGCGACCGCGAGCCCGGCGATGATGTCCCAGATCCCCCACCAGGCCGCGACCAGTGCCATGCCGCCGAGCCCGTCGAAGTAGGTGAAGACCAGAAGCAGGCCGAGCCCGGCGTTGCGGATGCCGACCTCGAAGGTCATCGCTCGCGTGCTCCGCTCGGGCAGCCTGGTGACCCGGGCGATCGTGTATCCGAGCAGCAGCGCCAGGGCGTCGTGAAGGAACACCGCCAGCAGCACGACGCCGATGAAGTCGACGAAGATGTCCCAGTTGTTGGTGACGCCGATGACGATCACCGCACCGAGGGCCAGGAACGCGACCGGGCCGATGATCTTCCCGGCGCGGGAGGCGACCCGCGGCCACAGCCGCGCGATCGTGATCCCCGCCGCGAACGGCACCCCGATCACGAGCCCGATCTCCAGCAGCATGTCGACCGCGTCGAGGTCGATGTCCTCGAGCAGCTTCTTGCCGGTCGGGTGGATCGACCCCCAGAAGGCCACGTTGAGCGGCATCAGGAAGATCGCCAGGACGTTGCTCACCGCGGTCATCGACACCGACAGCGCGACGTCGCCCTTCGCCCGGTGGGTGAGGATGTTGGAGACGTTGCCGGGCGGGCAGCAGGCGACCAGGATCATGCCGAGCGCCACCGAGCCGCGGACGTCGAGGACCAGCGTGAGCAGGAACGTGATCGCCGGCAGCAGCACGAACTGCGCCACAACCCCGATCGCGATGACCCCCGGACGCCGCGCAGCGCGCCGGAAGTCGTCGAGCGAGGTGTCCAGAGCGATCCCGAAGAGGATCGCGCCGATGACGATCTTCAGCGTGGTGAGCGACCCCTCCTCGAACGCGATCCTGATGTTGTCCACGTCGCCCGCCAGCGCTGTCAGCAGAGGGGTCACGACGTCACCCCCAGCTGCTCGATCTCGGCGCGCACGGCGGCGCGGTAGGCGTCCTTGTTGACGTAGTAGCTCATCCGCTCCAGCGCCAGGTAGTGGTAGCCGCCGGACAGGTCGGGGCGCGGACCGTGCACGCGCTTCTCGAGCTCGGCCGCACGTTCCGGCAGCGCCTCGCGAGCCCGCAGGTACGCGGCCACCAGCTCGGCCTGTTCGTAGCGACCCTGCCAGCCGATGCCGGTCGCCTCGATCATGCCGACCACGAACAGGTTGCGGTCGGCCTTGCTGAACACGTTGAGATAGAGGTCCGGAGCGCCCTGTCTGCCGTCGCCGGTCCAGCCGAGCAGAGCGGGGTCCAGGAACGGGTAGTGCAGCCGGTAGCCGGTGGCCAGCACGACCACGTCGTACTCCCCCCGCTCGCCGTCGGTGAAGACCACACCGTCACCGTCGAAGCGCTCGACGTCGCGACGGACCCGGATGTCGCCGTGTCCGAGGTGGTGCAGGACGAGCGTGTTCACGATCGGGTGGGACTCGTAGATCTTGTAGTCCGGCGCGGGGAACCCGAACTTCACGGGGTCGCCGGTGAACAGCTTGAGCAGCCGGCTGTCGATCGCCTGCTTGAGCCGCGGGGGCAGCGGGCGTCCCTGGTTGAGGGTGTCGGCCGGCTTGCCGAACAGGTACTTCGGGACGAAGTAGTAGCCCCTGCGCACCGAGATGTCGACCGACGACGCATGGTGCACGGCGTCGACGGCGATGTCACAGCCGGAGTTGCCGGCACCGATGATCAGGACCCGTTTGCCCGCGAACGCGGACGCGCGCTTGTAGCGGCTGGTGTGCAGCACCTCGCCGTCGAAGCTCCCGGCGAACGCCGGCACGGAGGGCTCGCTCAGGGTGCCGTTGGCCACCACCACGCCGGCGTGCCGGGTCGCCCTCTCCCCCGCGGTCGTCCGGACGGTGACCACCCAGCTGCCGTCGGACGGCTGTTCACTCGGCTCGGCCCTGACGACCTCGGCACCGAACTCGAAGCCGTCACGCAGGCCGAAGTGGTCGGCGAAACCGCGGAAGTACGCCAGCAGCTCGCGGTGGCTCGGGTAGTCCGCGACCGACTCCGCCATCGGGAACTCCGCGAACTCCGTGGTCCGCTTCGAGGAGATCAGGTGCGCGGACTCGTAGACGGTGCTCCGTGGCCCATCGATGTCCCACAGCCCGCCGACGTCGTCCCCGAGCTCGTAGCCCGACCACGGGAGGCCGCACCGCTGCAGGTTGCGCGCGGCGGCCAGCCCGGAGGGGCCGGCACCGACGACGGCGTACGTCAGCCCGGGCACGCTCGCAGACACTACTGATGGGCTGACGTCGAGGGGCGCAGGTCAGACCAGCGCCTTGGCACGGCGCCTGGAGTTGAGCTCCCCACCGACGACGATGATCACCGAGATCACGAACATGACGGTGCCGACCACGTTGACCTGCATCGGTACGCCGCGCTGGGCGACGCCCCAGACATACATCGGGAACGTCGTGGTGTTGCCGGCGTTGAGGTTGGTGATGATGAAGTCGTCGAAGGACAGCGAGAAGCTCAGCAGCGCCGCACCCAGGATGCCGGGGAAGACCAGCGGGAAGGTGACCCGCCAGAACGTCTGCGACGGCGTCGCATAGAGGTCGGCCGCCGCCTGCTCGAGGGTGTCGCTCATCCCCGCCAGCCGGGATCTCACGGTGACGACGACGAACGACAGGCAGAACATGATGTGCGCGATCAGGATCGTCCAGAACCCGAGCTGACCGGCGAACCCGGCGCCGACGAACAGCGCGAGCAGGGACGAGCCGAGCACGATCTCGGGCGCGGCCATGGGCAGGAAGATGACCAGGTTGGCGACCGACCTGCCGCGGAACGAGTGCCGCACCAGCGCGAACGCGGCCAGCGTGCCGAGGATGGTGGCGGCGACCGTCGACAGCAGGCCGATCTGGATGCTGCGCGAGAGGGCCTCGCACATCGAGGGGTCCTCACACGGGTTGGTCCAGTTGTGCAGCGTGAACCCGTCGAAGCGGTAGATCAGCCGGCTGGCCGGGTCGTTGAAGCTCATCAGCACGACCACGAAGATCGGGATGAAGGTGTAGACGAGCACCAGCAGCCCGAGGATCAGGACCAGGTGCTTGCGTATCCAGTTCATTTTCGGGGTCCCCGCGGAAGCGTGCCGCCTCCGCGCGGAGCGCCCCTTCGTGCGCTTTCGTGGGGTGTATTCATAGGAGCTCCTCGGTGCCCGCCCGGCGGACGTAGACGAGCACCATCACCAGGATCAGCAGCATCAGGATCATCGAGAGCGCTCCGGCCGCCGGGTAGTTGTTGGCGTCGGTGAACAGGCTCTGGATGACGCTGCCGACCATGCGCTGGTTGGGGCTGCCCAGGAGCTGGGCGTTGATGTAGTCGCCTGCGGCCGGGATGAAGGTCAGCAGCGTGCCCGAGACGACGCCGGGGAGGGAGAGCGGCCAGGTCACCCGGAAGAAGCCGACGATCGGGTTGGCGTAGAGGTCTCCCGATGCCTCGATGAGCCGGTGGTCGATCTTGTCGATGCTGGCGAACAGCGGCAGCACCATGAATGGCAGGAAGTTGTAGGTCAGGCCGGCGACCACGGCGACCGGCGTGGCCAGGAGCCGGCCGTCGTCACCGAGCAGGTGCACGGTTTGCAGGGCGTCGACGACGAAGCCGTCGTCGGCCAGGATCAGCTTCCAGGACAGGGTGCGGACCAGGAAGCTGGTGAAGAACGGCGCGATGACCAGCACCAGCATCAGGTTCTTCCAGCGCCCGGCCTTGAAGGCGATCGCGTAGGCGAGCACGTAGCCGATGACCAGGCAGATGGCGGTGGCGATGCCGGCGTAGAGCAGCGAGCGGAGGAGCGGGCCCTTGTAGTCCTGGAAGGCGTTCCAGTAGTTGGCGACGTGGTAGGTCATCTCGTAGCCGCGTGAGTCCGAGCCGCTCGGGTCGAACAGGCTGGTCGCGACCAGCGAGTAGAACGGGACCACGAAGAAGAGCCCCAGCCAGATGGCCGCGGGAGCGAGCAGCAGGTAGCCCACGCGGCCGCGCTTGCGGCCGTGGTCGGGCTCGGCGACGGCCAGCGGCGCCGCGCCTGCGGCGCTAGCCATCGTCGTCCACCCGCTGGGCGCCCGCGAACGCGTCCTGGGCGGCGTCGAGGAGGAAGGCGTACTCCGGCCGCCACGAGAGCTCGACCTTGTCACCGACCGCGAAGAGCCGGTGGCGCCCGGTGTTCTGGGAGAACACCTGGAGCTCCTGGCCCCATGGCATCCGGACAAGGTACTGCGTGCTGACGCCCACGAAGCTCACGTCGCTGATCACGCCACCGGGGATCGTGTTGCCGGGCGCGTCGAGCTCCTCGCCGACCTCGCCGATGAGCACCTTCTCGGGCCGGATGCCGACCCAGCCTCGGTCGCCCGGCGCGTGCGCCCGCGGGACCGGGATGGACACGTCGATGCCGTGCATGTCGACGGTGACGATGTCGGCGGCCCGGTTCTTGACGTTGCCCTCTATCAGGTTGGACTGACCCAGGAAGTTGGCGACGAAGGTCGACCGCGGGTTCTCGTAGAGCTCGGCGGGGGCGCCCATCTGCTCGATCACGCCGTGGTTCATCACCGCGACCGTGTCGGCCATCGTCATGGCCTCCTCCTGGTCGTGGGTGACGTGGATGAAGGTCCGCCCCACCTCGGTCTGGATGCGCTTGATCTCGATCTGCATCGACCGGCGCAGCTTGAGGTCCAGCGCACCGAGCGGCTCGTCGAGAAGCAGGACCTCGGGGTTGTTGATGAGCGCCCGGCCCAACGCCACCCGCTGCTGTTGACCGCCCGAGAGCTGAGCCGGCTTCTTCCGCGCCTGGGAGTCGAGCTCGACGAGCTCGAGCATCTCGCGGACCGTCTTGTCGACGTCGGGTGCCTTGCGGCGGCGCAGGCCGAAGGCGATGTTCTCGAAGATGTCCAGGTGCGGGAACAGCGCGTAGTTCTGGAACACGGTGTTGACCGGGCGCTGGTAGGGCTTGGCGTAGGTGATGTCCTTGCCGGCCAGTGTGATGGAGCCCGAGCTCGGCGTCTCCAGGCCGGCCACCATCCGCAGCGTCGTGGTCTTGCCGCACCCCGAGGGGCCCAGCAGGGCGAAGAACGAGCCGCGCGGGACGTCGAGGTCGAGCTCGCGGACCGCGTAGAACGAGCCGAAGTGCTTGGTCAGCGCGCGCAGCGCGAGCCCGTCGTACGACGACGGGTCGGCGAGCTCGTCCGCTCCTCCGCCGGGGGCCTCAACCACCTGTGACATCGGCGAAATCTCCTTCGTACTTGGTGATCTGGGCTTCGTCGAGCGCCATGAAGGACATGGTCTGGGCGAGCATCTCGTCGTCGGGGAAGATCAGCGGGTTGTCGACCAGGCTCGGGTCGAGCTTCTCCATCTCCTCCTGGGCGCCCTTGACCGGGCAGATGTAGTTGACCCAGGCAGCGAGCTTGGCCGCGACATCCGGCTGGTAGTAGTAGTTCATCCAGGTCTGGGCGTTGGCCTGGTGCTCGGCCAGGTTGGGCACGAGCATGTTGTCGCTCCAGAGCATCAGGCCCTCCTCAGGAGCGACGAACTTGATGGCCGGGTTGTCGTACTGCGCCTGGATGACGTCGCCGGACCACGCCTCGCAAGCCACGATGTTGCCGGCCGCCAGGTCCTGGATGTACTCGTTGCCGGTGAACGCGCGGACCTGGCCGTCCGCCACGACCTGGCGCAGCAGGTCGATGCCGTTGCCCCAGTCGTCCTCGTCGAAGTCGCTGGGCTCACCGCCGGTGACCTTGATCAGGAAGCCCATCGTGTCGCGCATCTCGGTGAGCAGCGAGATGCGGCCCTTGAGGTCGCTGCGGGTGAGCAGCTCCTCGAACGTGCGGACCTCGTCGACCGCGTCGGCGTTGTAGGCGATGCCCGTAAGGCCGCTCTGCCACGGCGCGTGGTACTCGAAGTCCGGGTCCCAGGCCAGGCCACGCAGCGGGTCGATGACGTTGTCGATGACGTTGGGGATCTTCGAGGTGTCCAGCTTCTGGATCCAGCCCAGGTCGATCATCCGGGCCGCCATCCAGTCGGTCAGCATCATCATGTCCCGCTGGATGGTCTCGCAGGAGCCGAGCTGGTTCTTGACCTTGGCGTAGAACTCCGAGTTGTCGTTGATGTCGTCGGTGTAGTCGACCTCGATGCCGTAGGTGTCGGTGAAGATCGACTGCGTGGAGGTCTTCTTGCGGCGCGGGTCGATGTAGGCCGGCCAGTTGGAGATGATCAGCCGCTTGTCGGTCTCGGAGATGTCGGTGCCGATGCAGGAGGCCGCCTCGACCTGGGCCCCCTCGACCCCGAAGAAGGGAAGCTTGAGGGCCGCCGCGCTGAGGCCGACGAAGGCCACGGCGCCCCCGCCGGCCAGCAGGCCGCGCCGGGTCGTCCCCCGGGGCGGTGGCACCGGTCGCATCGTGTCGCGCTCCCCACTCATCATGCGGATCCTGGCATGACGGCGGACCGGCTACAAGGGATACCGCGGTCCTGTAACCTGCGAGCAACGAATTCCTTCGTGGTTCCCTAGCGCCGAACCCCAGGACAGGATGTGCCCGATGAACGGCAAACGGCACGACCTCGACGACATCTCCAAGGCGATCATCGCCCAGCTCCAGCAGGACGGCCGCCGCTCCTATGCCGCCATCGGCAAGGCGGTGGGCCTATCGGAGGCAGCCGTCCGGCAGCGCGTGCAGCGGCTCACCGAGAGCGGCGTGATGCAGATCGTCGCGGTGACCGACCCGCTGCAGCTGGGCTTCGCCCGCCAGGCGATGGTCGGCATCCGGGTCACCGGCCCCCTCGAGCCGGTGGCGGACGCCCTCTCGGCCATCGGTGAGGTCTCCTATGTGGTGCTGACCGCGGGCAGCTACGACCTGCTCGCCGAGGTGGTCTGCGAGAGCGACGAGCACCTGCTCGACATCATCTCCAACGGGATCCGCGGCATCCCCGGAGTGGCCGGCACCGAGACCCTCGTCTATCTCAAGCTGCGCAAGCAGACCTACTCGTGGGGAGTGCGCTGAGCCGGCATCCGTCCTACGGCCGGCTCTCCTTCTGGCACGAGAGCGCCGAGGAGGACTGGACGCCGCGGCCGGCCCTGCCGGGCGACCTCGACGTCGACGTCGCGATCGTCGGCGCCGGCTACACGGGACTCTGGACGGCGTACTACCTCGCCGAGGCGGACCCCTCGCTGTCCGTCGCGGTGCTCGAGTCCGAGGTGGCCGGGTTCGGCGCCTCAGGCCGCAACGGCGGGTGGTGCTCGGCGCTCTTCCCCGCCGAGCTTCCCGCGCTGTCGGCGATCGCCGGGCGCCAGGCCGCGCTGGCCCAGCACGCAGCCATGCGGGCCACCGTCGACGAGGTCGCCCGGGTCGCCACGGCCGAGGGCATCGACGCCCACCTCGCGAAGGGCGGCACGATCCGGCTGGCCCGCGGACCGGCCCAGCTGGCGCGCGCCCGGGCCGAGGTCGAGGAGGCACGGCACTGGGGCCGTGACACCGAGGACCTGCGACTCCTCGATGCGGCGCAGGCCGGCGAGCTGGTGCGGGCCGACGGTGTGACGGGGGCGACCTACACCCCGGACTGCGCGGCCATCCACCCCGCCCGGCTGGTGCGCGGGCTGGCCCGGGCCGCCGAACGCCGGGGGGTGACGATCCACGAGAGGACCAGGGTCACAGGCATCGCCCCGCGCGAGGTGCGCACCGACCGCGGGAGCGTCCGGGCCGCGACGGTGGTGCGCGCGACCGAGGGCTTCACGTCCCAGCTCCCCGGACACCGGCGGACGAGCATCCCGGTCTACTCCCTGGCGATCGCCACCGAGCCGCTCCCGCCCGCGACGTGGAGCGAGATCGGCCTGGCCCGGCGTGAGACCTTCTCGGACTTCCGGCACCTCATCGTCTACGGCCAGCGCACGGCCGACGACCGGATCGTCTTCGGCGGCCGCGGCGCGCCCTACCACGCCGGCTCCCGGGTGGACCCCGCGTTCGACCGCGACGACTCCGTGTTCGCCCGGATCCTGGCCGGCCTGGTCGACCTGTTCCCCGTCCTGCGCGGGGTCCGGGTGACCCACTCCTGGGGCGGTCCGCTCGGAGTCCCCCGCGACTGGTGCGCCTCTGTCGGCCTCGACGCGGCCACCGGCCTCGCCTGGGCCGGGGGCTACGTGGGCGACGGCGTGGCCACCACCAACCTCGCCGGCCGCACGCTGCGGGACCTGGTCCTCGGCCGGGACACCGAGCTGGTCCACCTCCCTTGGGTCAACCACCACTCGCCGAGCTGGGAGCCCGAGCCGCTGCGCTGGATCGGGGTCAACGCTGCCCGGCTCGCCTTCACCGCAGCCGACCGCGAGGAGGCGGTGACCGGGCGGCCCAGCCTGCTCGCGCGGGCCGTGGGACCGTTGGTCTCGTGAGGTTGTCGCGGTGAGGAAGCAGGCGCTGGTGCGCCGTCCTGGGCCGCGGCTGGCCGACGGCCTGCTCACCCACCTCGAGCGCGTCGCGGTCGACGGCGAGCTCGCGCGTCGTCAGTGGGAGGGCTACGTCGCCGCCCTGCACGCCGAGGGCTGGGAGTGCCACGAGGTCGAGCCCGCGGACGACTGCCCGGACGCGGTCTTCGTCGAGGACACGGTCGTGGCCTACGGCGACCTCGCCGTGATCACGCGCCCCGGCGCCGACGAGCGGAAGCCCGAGACCGAGGGCACGGAGCGCGCCTTGCGTGAGCTCGCCCCCGTGGTCGGACCACGACGCATCGTGCACATCGAGACGCCGGGCACCCTCGACGGCGGCGACGTGCTCAAGCACGCCGGGACGGTCTGGGTCGGGCTGGGTGGCCGAACCAACCAGGCGGGCGTCGACCAGCTGGCCGCGCACCTCGCCCCACTCGGCGCGACCGTCGTCGCCGTCCCGGTCACCAAGGTCCTGCACCTGAAGTCCGCGGTCACCGCTCTCCCGGACGGGACGGTGGTCGGCTACCCGCCGCTCGTCGACGACACGTCGGTCTTCCCGTCGTTCCTGCCCGTTCCCGAGGAGCCGGGGTCCCACGTCGTCCTGCTCGACGGCAAGACGGTGCTGATGTCGACCAGCGCGCCGGCCACCAGGGCCATGTTCGAGAACCGCGGCCTGCGGGTGGTGGCCGTGGACATGAGCGAGTTCGAGAAGCTCGAGGGCTGCGTGACCTGCCTGTCGGTGCGGCTGAGGGGTTAGTCAGAACCCGTTCGCGGCCGTCTTCGCAGGCCGGGACGAGCTGAGCAGCCAGGTGTCGAAGAACTCGCCGAGGTCCTGGCCGCTGACCGAGGCCGCCAGCGCCCGGAAGTCCTCGACGCGCCCGTTGCCGCCGCTCCGGGACGAGAGCCAGGTGCGGAGCACGGTCCAGAAGGCGTCCTCGCCGATCCGGTTGCGCAGGGCCTGCAGGGTCATGGCACCCCTGATGTAGACGGCGAGGTCGAAGACCCGGTCCGCGCCCGGGTCGCCGATCTGCAGCTGCCAGAACACCGGGTCGTCCTTGAGGGCGTCGTAGGTGTTCGAGAGCCACTGGCCGGCGCTGGGGCCGCCGGTCGCCTCCGCCCAGCGCGCCTCCATGAACGACGCGAAGCCCTCGTTGAGCCAGATGTCGCGCCATCGGTCGACAGACACCGAGTCGCCGAACCACTGGTGGGCCAGCTCGTGCACCAGCAGGCGCCGCGACGCCGGGCCCACGGCCGGGTAGACCGGCCGGGTCTGCGTCTCGAGGGCAAACCCTGGGGCGAGGCTCGTGACCACTCCCCCGGTGCTCGAGAACGGGTAAGGACCCAGCTGGGTCTCCAGCCAGGCCGTCAGCGATGCGCTCTCCAGCATCATCTTCATCGCCGCCCGGCGCCCTGGAAGCGGCAGAGCCTTGGACACCGCGACGACGTACGGGCGGCCGTCCAGCGAGCCCTTGCGCACCTCGAAGTCGCCGGCGGCGAAGAACGCCAGGTAGGGCACCATCGGCTCGCTCGACCGCCAGTGGGTCGTGGCCAGCGCGCCCTTCACGACCCGGTCGACCCGCGAGCCGTTGGAGATCACCTTGCGCTGTCTCGGCACGGTGATGCGCACATCCATGGTCGCCTTGTCCCGCGGGTGGTCGTTGGCGGGGAACCACCACGGAGCCATGTGCGGCTCGTTGACGGTGACCACCTCGCCGGCGTCGGCGAGCCAGTTGCGCTGACCGAGGTAGGTCGCGTCGGCGGGCCGGCCGGTGTAGCGCACCTCCACGCTGAGCCGCCGGCCGGCGGTGACCGGTGTGGGCAGGGTGATCCTCAGCTCGTGCCGGTTGCCCCGGCCGAACGACGCCGCGACGCCGTCGACCCGGACCCGGGTCACCCTGAGCAGGAAGTCGAGGTTGAAGCGGGACAGGTCCTGCGTGGCCAACAGCGTGAGCGTGGTGCGGCCCTGGAGCCGCCCCGACCCGAAGTCGTAGCGGTCGCGCACGTCGTAGTGCAGGACGTCGATGCCGCCGTTGCCGTCGAGGGGGAAGTAGGGGTCGCCGATACCCGCCGACCCAGAGGTGGGTGCCTCGGCCTCCCGCGCCTGGGCAGGGCCGACGCCGACGACCAGGCCGACAACCAGGACGACGGCCAGGGCCGACACGATCCGACGCACTCCGTGACGCTATCCGACGGGTAAACGTGTTGCGGACCCCGCCGCCCTGCCACGACCATGAAGCCACGCAGGGCCTTCGTGCCCGTGACCGAGAGGAGTCGTGACATGCCGATCACTGTCCTCGGCCTGCCCGCAGACCGAACCCCTCTCACCTCACGGAGCACCACTTCTCATGACCCGACGCTTCGCCTCGGACGACCCCGACTGGGAGTACGTCCCTGACAACCTGATCCGGCTCCCGGAGCCGGAGTCCCCGATCGAGGATCCCCTCGAGGGCATCGACGAGTCGTTCCGCATCGACTTCGAGCAGTACGACGACCCCGACGACGAGAACCAGCGCTGGACCACCTGGTACGACGTGGAGCCGCTGTGCCGCGGCCCCGAGCCGCGCCCCGACTGGGTCGTGACCTCGCGCGGGGCGATCGACACCGAGCTCGGCATCCTCAAGACCGGCAAGGAGGCCGACGTCTTCCTGGTGGAGCGTGCGGACCCGCTGGAGCCCGAGCGCGGTGTGGTGATGGCGGCCAAGCGCTATCGCAGCACCGAGCACCGCACGTTCCACCGCTCGGCCGCCTACACCGAGGGCCGCAGCATGAAGCGGTCGCGCGACCAGCGCGCGCTCAAGCGCAAGAGCACGTTCGGCAAGCTGGTCGCCGCCGGTGAGTGGGCGGTCTCGGAGTGGGAGGCGCTCAAGCGCTGGCACGGGCTCGGCCTGCCGGTCCCCTACCCCGTCCAGATCGACGGGCAGGAGATCCTCATGGAGTGGATCACCGTCGAGGACGACGACGGGGTCCTCGACACCGCGCCGCGGTTGGCGCAGGTCAGGCCGGACCGACCGCTCCTGGAGTCCTACTTCGACCAGGTGCGCGACGTCCTGGCCACCACCGTCCAGGCGGGGATGGTGCACGGCGACCTCTCGGCCTACAACATCCTCGCCGCCGGCCAGCGGCTCGTGGTGATCGACATGCCCCAGGTCGTCGACCTGGTCGGCAACGTCAACGGCATGGACTACCTGCTCCGTGACTGCGCCAACGTGTGTTCGTGGTTCCGTTCGCGCGGCCTCGACGTCGACGAGCATGACCTGTTCGGCGAGCTCATGGCTCATGCTTTCTGAATGAGGAGGACCCGCGGCCGCATCGTCCACATCGAGTCGCTTGACGACCTCGACGACCGCCTCGGCGACGGCGCCACCACCCTCAACGGCTGGCGGCTGCACGGGGTCGACCTCACCGAGCGTGGCGACGCGCTGCTGGAGCGCCGGGTCGCGGGAGCGACGTTCCTGGGGTGCCGCTTCGCCAACGGTGACGCCGAGCGGTTCGAGGCGGCCGGCGGACTGGTGCTCCCGGCACTGACCGGGGTTCCGGTCGACCCGTACCGCTCGCGGCTCTACACCGCCGAGGAGCTCTACGGCACGGCGTCCTACACGGACTCCTACGACGCCAGCGCGTTCTCCTGGTCCCAGAATGGCGCGGGCCAGGAGGACATGCTCGCGCGCACCCTCCACGACCACGCGATCGACGACGCCCTCGCGGCCTGGGTCTCGGAACGCCGCCTGGTCGGGGTGATGGGTGGGCACGCGGCGCAGCGAGACGCCCCGAGCTACCGCGACGCGACCCGGCTCGGCCACGGTCTCGGCGCCTCCCTGACCGTGGCGACCGGCGGCGGCCCCGGTGCGATGGAGGCCGCCAACCTCGGCGCCCGGCTCGCCGGCAACCCACCAGAGGCACTCGCGGATGCGGTGGAGCGGCTGACGAGGACGCCCGCGTTCCGCCCATCCGTCGACGCCTGGCTGGCTCCGGCACGAGAGGTCGTCGACGGCAACCTCGGGAAGCCGCGGGACACGCTCGGTATCCCGACCTGGCACTACGGCCACGAGCCCAGCAACATCTTCGCCACTGCGATCGCGAAGTACGTGCGCAACCCGACCCGAGAGGCGATCCTGCTCGAGGTGTGCGACGCGGGGATCGTCTTCCTGCCGGGTGCCGCCGGCACGGTGCAGGAGGTCTTCCAGGACGCCTGCGAGAACTACTACGCCGACGAGACGTCGCTGGCCTCGATGGTGCTCGTCGGTCGCCGCTACTGGACCGAGACGCTGCCCGCGTGGCCGCTGCTCCAGGCCCTGGCCCGGGGCCAGGCCATGGAGGATCATGTGCACCTCGTGGACTCCGTCGAGGAGGCCACGGCGCTGATGACGAGCAGATGAACTGCTGAGGACGAGGGACCACGGGGCATGAGGATCACCAGGCGCGGCCTGCTGCGGACCGGAGCGGTCGCAGGGGTCGGGGCGGGCGTAGCCGGCTCGGCGGTGCCGGCCGCGGACGCGCTGACGCCGGCCGCCCGGCGTACGACGATGAAGCGCACGTTGCTCAAGGGCTCGGGCGGTGGCTACCAGCGACTGCTCCGGGGGCCCGGCGAGCGGCACGTCCTCCGACTCGACCTCGGCGCCCGGCCCCGCCCTGGCCGCCGGCGGCGGCGCCGCGGGCTCCTGGCCTTCGTCCAGCTCTCCGACGTGCACGTCCTCGACGCCCAGTCACCGCTCCGCGTCGAGTTCACCGACCGCCAGGACGACGAGCCCGAGGCGAGCTCGGGCATCTTCACCTCCGCCTACCGCCCGCACGAGATGCTCACCGCCCAGATCGCCGACGCGATGGTCCGCAGGATCAACCGGATCCGGCGCGGCCCGGTCACCGGCAAGCGGCTGGCGCTGGCGATCCAGACCGGCGACAACTCCGACAACAGCCAGCTCAACGAGACCCGCTGGAACATCGACGTCCTCGACGGCGGGCCGGTGCGCCCGGACTCGGGCGACCTCACGACCTACGAGGGCGTCGCCGACGGGGACCCGACCTACTACGACACCCATTACTGGCACCCGCACGGCACGCCCCCGGGCAAGACCGACGACATCCCGCGCCGGGTGCGCGGGTTCCCCACGGTCCCCGGGTTGCTCGACGCCGCCCGGCGTCCCTTCCGGGCCGCCGGGCTGGCGATGCCGTGGTACACGGCGCTCGGCAACCATGACGGCCTGGTGCAGGGCAACTTCCCGATCAGGACCCTCCAGCTCAACGCGGTCGCCGTGGGCGAGCTGAAGATGATCTCGCCACCCGCCGGGATGAGCACCGCCGACCTGATCGCCGCGATGAGCACCGGCAACCTGCCGGCTCTCCTTCAGGCGCTGGACGGCACCCCGTCGGTGCGCCGGGTCACGGCGGACCCGCAGCGGCGGCTGCTGGACCGGGCTCAGCTGGTCGCCGAGCACTTCACGACCACCGGGGCGCCGCGCGGGCACGGGTTCACCGCCCGCAACCGCACGGACGGCACGGCCTACTACTCCTTCGACAAGGGCCGGGTCCGCTTCGTCGCGCTCGACACGGTCAACCCCAACGGCTACGCCAACGGGTCGCTCGACTCCACACAGTTCGCCTGGCTCGGTGACCAGCTGGAACGCTCGGCCGACCGGATCGTCATCGTCTTCAGCCACCACACGTCCCAGACGATGGACAACCCTCTCGTCGGCACCGGCCAGGACCCCGAGAGCCGAGTCCTGGGCGACGAGGTGCTGACCCTGCTGCTCGAGCACCGGTGCGTCGTCGCCTGGGTCAACGGCCACAGCCACCAGAACCGGGTCTGGCCGAGGCCGCGCCCCGGTGGGGGTGGCCTCTGGGAGATCAACACCGCGGCACACATCGACTGGCCGCTGCAGTCGCGGATCATCGAGGTCGCCGACAACCGGGACGGGACGCTGTCACTCTTCAGCACGGTCGTCGACCACGCCGGCACCCGCCGGTGGAGTGGCCGGCTGGACACCAGCCGGCAGCTGGCCTCATTGGCCCGCGAGCTGGCGGCCAACGACTGGCACCACCCGGGCGACGGCCCGCGCGGTGAACGCGAGGACCGCAACGTCGAGCTGGTGGTCCGCAACCCGCTGAGCTGACCGAGGAACGAGGGCAGCTCAGCAATGGTGGTCGAGCAGCGACCGCGGCTGAGGAACGAAGCCGCGACGGAGCGTGTCGAGACCTCCGCAGCGAAGGCAGTGACTTGCGTCAGACCTCGGTCGCGGCCAGCTGGCCGCAGGCACCATCGATCTCCCGGCCGCGGGTGTCGCGCACCGTCGTCGGGATGCCCTTGGCCTCGAGCCGGCGCACGAACTCGCGCTCGTCTGCGGGGTCGGACGCCGTCCACTTGGAGCCCGGCGTCGGGTTGAGCGGGATCAGGTTGACGTGCACCCACCCCCAGTCCCCGTAGGACCGGAGGACGTCGGCCAACAGGTCGGCCCGCCACCCCTGGTCGTTGATGCCGCGCATCATGGCGTACTCGATCGACACGCGGCGCCTGGTCACCCGCGCGTAGTCCCAGGCCGCCTCGACCGTCTCCGCGACCGAGAACCTGGTGTTGATCGGGACCAGCTCGTTGCGCAGCTCGTCGTCGGGGGCGTGCAGGCTCAGCGCGAGAGTCACCGGGATGCCCTCGTCGGTGAGCTGGCGGATCCGTGGCACCAGACCGACCGTCGAGACGGTGATGCCGCGTGCGGACATGCCGAGCCCGTCGGGCGCCGGGTCGACGAGGCGGCGTACGGCGCCGATCACGGCCTTGTAGTTGGCCAGCGGCTCCCCCATGCCCATGAACACCACGTTGGACACCCGCCCCGGGCCGCCCGGCACCTCGCCGCGGGACATCGACCGCGCGCCCGCGACGACCTGCTCCACGATCTCGGCCGTCGACATGTTGCGCTGCAGCCCACCCTGTCCGGTGGCGCAGAACGGGCAGGCCATGCCGCAGCCCGCTTGGCTGGAGACGCAGACCGTAGCGCGGTCGGGGTAGCGCATCAGCACGGACTCGACGAGAGCGCCGTCGAAGAGCTTCCAGAGGGTCTTGCGGGTGGTGCCGCGGTCGGCCTCGAGGGTCCGCAGCGGTGTCATCAGCGGCGGCAGGAACGCCGCGACCAGCTGGTCGCGCGTGGCCGCGGGCAGGTCGGTCATCTGGGCCGGGTCGTCGACCAGCCGGGAGAAGTAGTGCGTCGCGAGCTGCTTGGCCCGGTAGGCCGGCAGCCCGTGCTCGGCCGCGAGCGCAGCACGCTCGTCCGGGGCGAGGTCGGCGAGGTGGCGAGGGGGCTTGGCGCGCCCACGAGGCTCGTCGAAGACCAGTGGCAGGGTCCGCACACCATCGCCGGCGTCGTTGCCGGGGCTAGGACTCGCCATTGACCAGCACGTAGAGCACCAGGGCGCCTACCCCCACCACCACGATCGCCGTGGTGACGATGCCGACCCACATGTAGGTGCCGAACCGCCTGGACCTGGGCGTCAGGACGAGCCCCAGCGGCACGATCAGCGTGACCAGGACGAGCGGGAACAGCTCCTCCACCCGGTCGTAGTCGACCAGCAGGCTGAGCACGCCGACGAACACCGCCGGCACCAGGAGCACGAAGAGCAGGCCGGTGAAGAAGCCGGACAGCGCCGAGAAGGTCGGGTGGTCCCGATGCCACCAGTCCGGCCCGTCGCCGCCGGACTGTTCCTCGACCGGGTCCCGGACCTCGGTCTCGTCGCTGCTCATCGTGTCCAAGAGTAGGGCTTGCACCTACGTCAGGCGCGAATCCTGCGGTAGGTCTCGACACGGCCGGTCGCGACCTCGTCCCTCGGTCGCGCGGCCTGCTCGACCACCATCGATGGTCCCGTCCTCGTGCCTCGGACGGCGACCATCAGAAGACCGCGTAATGGAGCAGCAGCCAGATCGGGGCGACCGTGGCGAGCAGGGAGTCGAGCCGGTCCATCAGGCCGCCGTGACCGGGGATGACCTGGCTCATGTCCTTGATCCCGAGGTCGCGCTTCATGACCGACTCACACAGGTCTCCGAGGGTGGCCATCACGGCCGCGATGAGACCGAGGGCCACACCCACCCACCAGTCGCCCTCGAGCAGGTAGACCACGAGGACGATCCCGGCACCGATGGTGGCCGCCACCGAGCCCACGAAGCCCTCCCAGGACTTCTTGGGCGAGATCACCGGAGCCATCGGGTGCCTGCCGAAGAGCACCCCCGCGACGTAGCCGCCGGTGTCCGAAGCGATGGTCACCAGGATGAACGTGATGACGCCGGCGACCCCCCTGTCGTCCAGGCCCGCACCCGACCGCCCGCCCTCGGCGAGCAGCAGGGCCACGAACGAGGCGAGGAACGGAAGGTAGACGACGGTGAAGACGGAAGCGGTGGCGTTCTTGACGTAGCCGTCGATGCCCCGCCGCAGGAGCCAGAGCATCGTGCCCAGCGCCGTCACGGCGGTCGCGGTGACCAGGGCCGGAGCTCCGGAGACGTAGGCGACGACGAGCATGACCACCGCGCCGACCATGAGCGGCTGCTCGGGGAGGTCGATGCCCTGGGCCCGAAGTCCCCTGCCCAGCTCCCAGATCGCCACCACGATCGCGACGACGACGATCGCGATGAACGCCGTCTTCCAGAAGAACAGGGACAGCGCGATCGCACCCAGGAGCACGACCGCGGACCCGATGGCCGCGGGAAGGTCCCGACCGGCCCGGCCGTGGTCCCTGGCCGGTGCCGGCGGAACGGTCGTCATACTTCGAGGAGCTCGGCTTCCTTGTTCTTGAGCATGTCGTCGATCTCGTCGGTGTGCTTCTTGGTGATCGAGTCGAGCCGCTTCTCCGCGCCGGTGACGTCGTCCTTGCCGACCTCGCCGTCCTTCTCGAGCTTCTCGAGGTGCTGCTTGGCGGTCCGGCGCAGGTTGCGGACGGCGACCCGGCCGTCCTCTGCCTTGTGGCGCGCGAGCTTGATGTATTCCTTGCGCCGGTCCTCGGTGAGCTCGGGGAACACGCAGCGCAGCACCTTGCCGTCGTTGGCCGGGTTGACGCCCAGGTCGGAGTCGCGGATCGCCTTCTCGACGTTGGCCATCGCGCCCATGTCGTAGGGCTGCACCATGATGATCCGCGCCTCGGGGGCGGTGAAGGACGCCAGCTGCTGCAGCGGCGTCGGGGTGCCGTAGTAGTCGACGAGGATCTTGCTGAACATCGCCGGAGTGGCGCGGCCGGCCCGGATCGTGGCGAACTCCTCGCGGGTGGCTTCGACCGACTTGTCCATCTTGCCGTCGGCCTCGTTGAGGATGTCGTTGATCACGCCTGGCTCCTGCTTCGTCGAAGGTGCAGCTGTGTCGGTCCCTGCTCAGCCGGGGCTGACGAGGGTGCCAATCCTCTCACCCTGGACGGCGCGCAGGATGCTGCCCTCGTCGGCCATCCCGAAGACGATCATCGGCAGCTTGTTCTCGCTGGCGAGCGTGAACGCGGTCTGGTCCATGACCTGGAGGCCGCGGGCGATCGCCTCGTCGTAGGTGATCTCGTCGATCTTGGTGGCCGTCGGGTCGATCTTGGGGTCGGCGGTGTACATGCCGTCCACACCGGACTTGTCGTAGAGGACGACCTCGCACTTGCTCTCCAGCGCACGCTGGACGGCGACGGTGTCGGTGGAGAAGAACGGCATGCCCATGCCGGCGCCGAAGATCACGACCCGGCCCTTCTCCATGTGCCGGATGGCGCGGCGCGGCACGTAGGGCTCGGCGACCTGGCCCATGGTGATGGCCGTCTGCACCCGGGTCTCGATGCCGAGCTTCTCCAGGAAGTCCTGCAGGGCCAGGCAGTTCATGACGATGCCGAGCATGCCCATGTAGTCGGCGCGCACCCGGTCCATGCCCCGCTGCTGGAGCTCGGCGCCGCGGAAGAAGTTGCCCCCGCCGGTCACGACGGCGATCTGGATCCCGGCGCGCTGCACCGAGGCGATCTCGCGGGCGATCGTGGCGACCACGTCGGGGTCGACCCCGACCTCGCCGCCGCCGAACACCTCACCGGAGAGCTTCAGCAGGACCCGTTTGTAGCTGCCCTCGTGGGTCATCTGCTCGTGCTCCCCTCTACGTCGAGTCGTCCGGCGGTCTCCTGGGCGGAGTCTGTCAGGCGCCGACCTCGAAGCGTGCGAACCGGACCAGGGTCGTCCCGGCCTCGTCCAGCACCGCCTTGACGGTCTTCTTGCTCTCGGTCACCGACGACTGCTCCAGCAGGACGACGTCCTTGAAGAAGCCGTTGAGCCGACCCTCGGTGATCTTGGCGATCGCCTGCTCCGGCTTGCCCTCCTCGCGCGAGGTCGCTTCGGCGATCGCGCGCTCCTTCTCGACGATCTCCGCGGGGACCTCGTCGCGGGTGAGGTACTGCGGGCGCATCGCGGCGATCTGCATGGCCGCGCCACGCGCGGCACTGGCGTCACCCTCGTACTGGACCAGCACGCCCACGGCGGGCGGCAGGTCGGCCGCGCGCTTGTGCATGTAGGCGACGACGTCGCCGTCGAAGGCGACGTACTGGCCGAGCTCGATCTTCTCGCCGATGCTCACGGCCAGCCCGTCGACGATCTCACCGACCGTCGACCCGTCGACCTCGAGGGCCTTGAGGGCCTCGACGTCGCCAGGCTTGGCCGCGGCCGCGGCGTCGGCGATCTTCTGGGCCGCCTCGACGAACTCGGCGTTCTTGGCGACGAAGTCGGTCTCACTCTTGAGCTCGACGAGCACCCCGGGGGCGTGCGCGACCAGGCCGGCCGACGCCTCGCGCTCGGCGCCGCGCTTGGCGGCCTTGGCTTCGCCCTTGATGCGGAGCAGCTCGACAGCCTTGTCGAAGTCGCCCTCGGTCTCGTCGAGCGCCTTCTTGCAGTCCATCATCCCGGCGCCGGTCAGCTCCCGGAGCTTCTTGACGTCGGCAGCGGTGAAGTCAGCCATGTGGGGCCAGTCCCTCTTCTCTGGTTCGTGGTTCGGGGTGAGCCGTCAGGAGGCGGTCTCGTCGGCGGCGGGCTCGGTGGCCCCCGCCTCAGATGCCGCCTCAGGTGCCGCCTCGGGTGCGGCCTCGGGTGCGGCCTCGGCAGCGGGCTCCTCGACAGCCGGCTCCTCGGTGGCAACCTCGGGCGCAGCCTCAGCGACCGGCTCCTCGGTGGCAACCTCGGGGGCAACCTCGGGGGCAGCCTCAGCGGCCGGCTCGGTCGCAGCCACGGCGGCCTCGGCGGCCGGCTCGGCCTCCGCAGCGGCACCGGTGGCCTCGGAAGCCGCGACCTCGGCTGTCGCGTCGGCGGAGGTGGCAGCCTCGGCCGCGGCCTCGGCGTCGCCACCCAGGAGCTCGCGCTCCCACTCGGCCAGGGGCTCCTCGGCCGCCACGTCACCGGTCGTGCTGCCGGCGCCGGACCGGGCGATCAGGCCCTCGGCGACGGCGTCGGCGACCACGCGGGTCAGCAGGCCGACGGCGCGGATGGCGTCGTCGTTGCCCGGGATCGGGAAGTCGACCTCGTCGGGGTCGCAGTTGGTGTCGAGGATGCCGATGATCGGGATCCGCAGCTTGCGGGCCTCCTCGACCGCCAGGTGCTCCTTCTTGGTGTCGACGACCCACACCGCGGCGGGCGTACGGCTCATCTCGCGGATGCCGCCGAGGGTCTTGTCGAGCTTGTCGCGCTCCCGCTTCATCTGCAGGAGCTCCTTCTTGGTGCGACCGGAGCCGGCGACGTTGTCGAAGTCGATCTCGTCGAGCTCCTTGAGGCGGTTGATCCGCTGGTGCACCGTCTGGAAGTTGGTGAGCATGCCACCGAGCCAGCGCTGGTTGACGTAGGGCATCCCGACCCGGGTCGCCTGCTCGGCGATGGCTTCCTGGGCCTGCTTCTTCGTGCCGACGAACATCACGGTGCCGCCCTTGGCGACGGTCTCCTTGATGAAGGCGTAGGAGCGGTCGATGTAGGCCAGCGACTGCTGCAGGTCGATGATGTAGATGCCGTTGCGCTCGGTCATGATGAAGCGCTTCATCTTCGGGTTCCACCGACGGGTCTGGTGTCCGAAGTGCACGCCGCTCTCGAGCAGCTGGCGCATGGTGACGACTGCCATGTGGTTCTTCTCCTGTGTGGGCACGACCCCGTCTGCGCGTCCTTGTCTTGCTGGCAGGACGCACCGGTGTCGGAGCCCGGTCGTTGTTCAGTTCCTGCGGCCGGCGGGTGCCGGTCGCCCTGACGCCTGCGCGCGGCCTGACCCTGGCCCAAAATCGTGCCTGGGCCGGGACTGAAGGCCGACGCCCACGGGTGGCCGGTCCCCGCTCTTTCGTCAGAGTGCGGAACCGTCGTGGTCTGCCTGCGTGCGAAGTCAGTGCGAAACCTCCGCACTGCGCCCTCCAGACTAGTCGACCCCTGACACACCAGGCGAATCCGCCAGCACCTCTCCCCAGCCGCCTGCGGCCGGTGGTTCTCCCCAGGTAGCCGCCGCGGTCACCGGCCACGGTCGCCGACCAGGGCGATGCTCAGGCCATGACCTCTCGGGCTCGTGCCGTCATCGTCGTGGTCGCCCTCGCCTTGCTCTCCCTTCTCGGGCCGTTCGCGCCGGTCGCGGACGCAGCCGATGCCGACCCGGTCGGGGTCTGGCCGCTGCGACCCGAGCCCGAGGTCGTGCGCGGCTTCGACCCACCCGTGCTCCCCTACGGGGCAGGGCACCGAGGGGTCGACCTGCTCGGGGCACCCGGCCAGCCGGTGCACTCCGCCCTGGCCGGCATGGTCACCTACGCCGGGCTGGTCGCGGGCCGAGGGGTCGTCGTCGTGGCCCACGGGGCCACCCGCACCACCTACGAGCCGGTGACTGCCGCGGTGACCGTGGGGCAGCAGGTCGGGGCGGGGACGATGCTGGGTTCCTTGGAGCTCAGCGGCTCCCACTGCTTCCCACGTGCCTGTCTGCACTGGGGTTGGGTCGCCGGCCAGACCTACCTCGACCCGCTCCGGCTGGTGGGCCTCGGTCCGGTGCGCCTGCTCCCGCTGTGGCGGGACGAGCCGGTCAACGGTCTCAGGCTCGGGGGTGCGCCTGTCGGTATGCGGTTCGCAGGCGGTCTGTGGTGACGTGGGTGTAGAGCTGGGTGGTCGCCAGGGAGGCGTGTCCCAGCAGCTCCTGCACCGACCTCAGGTCTGCTCCACCCTCCAGCAGGTGGGTGGCCGCGGTGTGCCGCAGCCCGTGCGGGCCGATGTCCGGAGCCCCCGGCACGTCGGCCACCCGCCGATGGACAATGGTCCGAACAGCGCGCTGGTCGATCCGGCCGCCGCGGGCCCCCAGGAAGAGCGCCGGGCCGGACCCGGCGGTCCGCAGGGCCGGACGACCCGTGGCCAGCCACGCGTCCAGGGCACGCCGCGCGGGCCTGCCGTAGGGCACCGAGCGCTCCTTGCGGCCCTTGCCGAGCACCCTGACCAGGTCGCGTTCCCGGTCCAGGTCGTCGAGGTCGAGGCCCACCAGCTCACCGACCCGGATGCCGGTGGCGTAGAGCAGCTCGAGCATGGCCACGTCACGCAGACCGGCGGGGCTCCCGTCGTCGGCCCGCTCCGCGGCGGCGCGCACGAGCTCGGCGGCCTCGTCGGCGCGCAGCACGGACGGCAGCGTTCGTCGCGAGCGCGGCGACCCGAGACTGGCTCCGACGTCGGAGCGGATGCGGCCGGTGCGGGCCAGCCACGCGGTGAAGACCCGAGCCGCGGTGGCCCGCCGAGCCAGGGTGGTTCGGGACAGCCCGCTGGTCTGCTGGCGGGCCAGCCAGCTGCGAAGCGAGCGCAGGTCGAGTTCGGCCACGTCGCTCAGGCCGAGCCGGCCGGCGTGGTCCAGCAGGCCGGCGATGTCTCCGACGTACGCGCGGACGGTATGGGGAGTCAGGTCCCGCTCGGAGGCCAGGTGACGCTCGTAGTCGGCCAGCACCCGCGTCATTGCCTCGGGCAGCGCGGCCTCGTCCGCGGCGTCGGTCGTCACCTGACCAGGCTAGTGACGCGGGACCTCCTGCCCCGGCCGCCGCGCCAGCCGCCATCCACGGCCGTCCGCCTCCACCAGGTCCCCCGCCGCCAGCTCGTGCAGCGCCGCCGACACCTCACTCGTGCCCAGCCCGGCGACACGGGCTATCGAGTCGAGACCCGCGGCGCGCACGGCCGGGACGGCCTCGAGAACCTGGCGCCGGCGCGGGCTGAGCCGGTCGGCGGCGCGTTCGGGCCCTCTCGGGTCCGCGGCGTCGTGCTGGCCGATCTCGGCGACCGCCTCGAGCACGTGCTCCGCGGACGTGGCCACCGTGGCCCGGCCGCTGCGCAGCAGCGTGTGGACCCCCTCGGAGGCCGCGCTGGTGACCGGGCCCGGCAGGCCCATCAGCGGACGGTTGAGCCGGGTGGCCCAGCCGGCGCTGTTGAGGGCCCCGCTGCGGGCAGCCGCCTCTACGACGACGACACCCCGCGCGAGGGCCACGATGATGCGGTTGCGAGTCAGGAACCGGTGCTTGAGGGGCGCGCCGCCCGGGACGGTCTCTGAGACGACCAGGTGCTCGGCGGCGAGGTGGTCGAGCAGCTGCTGGTGGCCCTGGGGATATGCCTTGTCGGCACCACAGGCGAGGACGGCCACCGTGCGGCCACCGGCGGCGAGCGCACCGCGGTGGGCCGCGACGTCGATCCCGACTGCGGCACCGGAGACGACCGTCCATCCTTCGATTGCGCACCCTGCGGCCATCTCGGCTGCCACGTCGGACCCGTAGGTGGTGGCCGACCGTGACCCCACGAGCGCCACCGACCGGCCGAGGTCGTCCAGCCGCACGGGACCGCGGGCCCACAGGCCGAGCGGCGGCCCGCCGCCCTCGCTGCCGGGCTCGGCGAACGCGAGGTCGTCCACCTGCGTGGGCCACTCGTCGTCACCGGGCACCACGAACCGCAGGCCCAGGCGCCGGGCGCGGTCGAGGTCGCGCGCGGGCTCGACGTCGGCGAGGCGCCCCGCCACCTCGGTGGCCGTCTCCGACCGACCCCGGCCGGAGCGCAGGTGCTCGTAGAGGTCGATCGCACCGACCTTCTCCACCGAGTGCGCGAGCCAGAGGTCGCCGGGCTCGCGGGTGCGGGCCAGAGCCAGCCGGGCGAGACGCTCCTGCTCGAGGTCCCCGGTCATCCGGCCTGCCTCGCGACCGTCGCGGCCATCAGCGGATCACCCGCGCGGAGCCGGATGGCGACGTCGACCTCCGCGAGCCCCGGCCGGTCCAACCCGGCGAGGTCGGCGAGGGTCCAGGCGATCCGGTGGACCCGGACGGCGCCGCGTTGGGTCAGCCGACCACCGAACATCTGCTGATCGAGCAGTGTCTGCGCGGGCCTCGCCAGCGGCCAGCGGTCGCGGAGCGCCGGTCCTGGCGCTTGGCCGTTGAGGCGCCAGCCCTCCCCCGAGTAGCGGTCCTCCTGCCGCAGCCGCGCGGCCTGGACCCGAGCGCGGACCGCGGCCGTGGACTCGGGGCGGGAGAGCCCGTCGGTGTGCGCCGGGGTCAACGGGGTGAGGTGTCGCGTGATGTCGATCCGGTCGGTGATCGGTCCGCGGACCCGTGACTGGTAGTTGCGGCGCTGGGTCTCTGCGCAGGTGCACCGGGACTTCGCGGCGGACACCACGAAGTTGCCGCAGGGGCAGGGGTTGGCCGCGAGCACCACCAGGCTGCGCGCCGGCAGGGTCACGGACTCCTCGGCCCGGGCGATGGTGATGTCACCGCTCTCCAGCGGCTCGCGCAGGGCGTCGATGACGTCGGTCCGGAACAACGGGAACTCGTCCATGAAGAGCACTCCGCAGTGGGCGCGGCTGATCTCGCCCGGCCTGACTTGACCGCTCCCGCCGCCCACGAGGGCCGCTTTGCTGGCGTCGTGGTGCGGCGCGGCGTAGGGCGGACGGGTGATCAGCTCGTCACCGGGCTCCAGCGCCCCGGCGAGGGAGTGCAACGCGGTGAGCTCGACCGCCTCCTCGCGGGTCAGGTCAGGCAGGAGGCCTGGGATGCGCTCGGCCAGCGTTGTCTTGCCCGACCCCTTGGGGCCTGACAGCAGCAGGTGGTGGCCGCCGGCCGCCGCCACCTCCGCCGCGAACCGCGCGTCGGCCATCCCGCGGACGTCGGCCATGTCGACGCCGTCGAGGCGGTCCCGACCACGCCAGGCCAGCAGCCGGCTGCCCGACATCGCCGCCACCGGCGGCGCCTCGGGCACCTCATCACCGCACAGCTCGGCCACGACCTGGCGCAGGGACCGCATCCCGACGACCTCGACCCCGCCCGCCAGGACGGCCTCGCTGACCTGTGGCTCAGGGACGAAGACCCTGACCACGCCCCGTTCGCGCGCAGCGAGCACCATCGGCAGGACGCCACGCACCGAGCGCAGTCCGCCGGCCAGGGTCAGCTCACCGACGAACGCCGTGTCCTCGAGCGACTCGTGCGGCACGACGTCGAGCGCGCCGAGCACCGCAACAGCGATGGCCAGGTCGAAGTGGGTGCCCCGCTTGGGCAGGTCGGCCGGTGACAGCAGGATCGTGGTCCGCCGGGTGTTGGGCCAGTCGTAGCCGCTGTTGATGATGGCCATCCGGCACCGGTCGCGCGACTCGTTGAGCGCGGCGTCCGGCCGGCCGACGAGCACGGTGGCGACCTGGCCGGCCGACACGTCTGCCTGGACGTCGATCAGGTGACCCGTCGCGCCGTCGAGGGACACGCAGTGAGTGGTGGCGAACGGCATCAGGACAACCCCCGCACGTGGTCGACGCGGGCGCGCCCCCGCGGCCCGCGCATAACGGCGACCAGGTCGACGCGCGTCTCCCACGGCCGGAGGCCGTGTGCCTCGCACCAGAGCCACAGCAGGTCGTGCAGCCGCTGCAGCTTGCGCGAGTCCACGGCCTCGTGGGGTGAGCCGGCCACGGCCGAGGACCTGCTCTTGACCTCGCAGGCGACGAGGACGTCCCCGTCACGCAGGACCAGGTCGAGCTCCCCGCGGTCGCACCGCCAGTTGCGGTCGAGAACGACCATGCCCTGCGCGACCAGATGGGTCGCTGCCACCCGTTCGCCGTAGGCCCCCAGGGCCGCTCGTTGTGCCGCCGTCGTCATGTCCGACCTCCTGGGAAGGAGAATCGAGGGAGCCGGCGACCTCAGCCCCGGCCGTACGAAGGCCCTGTGGACAGGCGTCGGGACCTCAGGGATGTGGACGGCAGGTGGCCGGTTGGGGCCGTGGATGGGTCAGCCGCTGCTCACTTGACGAGGCGGACCGGGTCTCCGATGATCGTGGCGTCCCAGGTGGTGACGTCGTTGACCGTGCCGGTGCCGAAGCCGATCTGGACCCGGTACCAGCAGCCACCGAACGTGTTGTAGTTGCACGAGTAGTCGGTGGGGATCGGGATGACGATCGTCTCGGTCTTGCCGTTGTTCTTCGAGTAGCCGTTGGGCTGCTTGTCGAACGGGGCGGTGCAGTTGCTCAGCGTCTGGCCGCTGCCCGCCGACCCACCCGCGGCGGTGCAGCCGCCGGGGAACGGGTTGGTGGTGATGCTGCCGGTCGCGTCCGTGGGAGGCAGCACCCGCACCGAGCCGGTCCCTGCGGCGTCACCGGCGTCGAAGTAGCTGAAGGAGATCGACTGACCGGCCGCGCCGGGGAGGACCCGGATCAGGTTGAAGACCGGCGATGCGGTGTTGGCGTTGACGAAGATGGGCATGTGGTTGTAGCCGGCGACGGCGACCTCCTTCTCCAGCCCTGCCGGCGTGACCGCGCGCATCGCGAACCCGTTGGACCCCTCTCCCGAGGTGGTGTTGCCGGTCTGCGCGGCGGCGGTACTGCTGCCCGACCGCTCGTATCCCGACCCCGAGCCGAGCGAGACGTTGGTCCGGACCTGCAGGTAGTAGTCACCGGCCCGGGTGGGGGTGAACGAGCACATCGTCACCCAGTTGTGGAAGTACTTCACGAGGTCGGCGTCGTAGCCGCTGGCGCCCTGCTTGAACTTGTTCGCCGAGATCTCGCCGCTGAGGTGCAGGCCCTGGTACTGCTTGATGCAGGGCGAGCCGCCGGTGTCGTTCTGCACGGGAGCGAGCTTGGGGTCCAGCGAGTCCACCTGCTGGCGCAGCACGAAGCTCGTGATCAGCGGGTGCCTCGGGCTGGCTCCCGAGCCGGCTCCGGCGTTGGAGTCGCCGGGACAGTAGGACTGGAAGCCCGGACCGTCGTCGGTGTAGCGGCTGCGCGCGTCGATGTTGCGGGTGTAGGGGTTGGTGGGATTGGTGTCCCAGCCGAAGTTCCAGGAATCCGGCAGCTGCTCACAGCGCTGCCCCACCGTCACGAACATCGGGTCGTAGAGCTGAAGGTTGATCGTCTGGTTGACGGCGGCGGGTTGGACCTTCACCACGAAGACGTAGCCGAACGGGTCGTACTCGTCGTTGTTGCCCCAGCCGCCTCCGCTGCACCCGTCCACGCCGCCGGACGGCACCCCGGCTCCGTTGGCCTCACAGCCGCGCGTCTGGTAGCGGTCACCCTGCAGCTTGCCGGTCTCGGGGCCCTCGACGGTGGCCCAGAACTGGGGCGTCCGCGAGCAGTTCGGGAAGGGGCTCGCCCCCTGGGCGGTTCCCTGTGGGCTCGGCGACCCCGTGTTGGTCCCCGGGTCGGGCTCGTTGCCGAAGGTGTTGCACGGGCTGCCCATCGGGGCGGGGCCTTTGTAGTCCGCGGTGGCGGTCATGGCGATGTCGATGGCGTCGACGCCGATCAGCCGGCCGAACTCGTTGTCGATGCGCGAGGTGATCGTGACCTTCAGCTGGCTGGCGAGCTCACCGACCTCGACCAGGACGACCACGTTCGGAGACGCGTCGTCGTAACCGTTGCGCTTGGCGACCTCCTTGGCTCGGGCGGTCGCGTTTGTCATGTCGTAGGGCAGGTAGGGGACCCCGGCCAGCGCGGCCGCGTCGGCCGCCTTCTGGACGCGCGCCCGCTCGTCGTACCACCGCGAGGTGTCGACGCTGACCGCCGCCATCGCGAACAGGAACCCGCTGGCCACGACGATGGCCACGAACACGGCGGCGTAGCCGCCCTCCTTCGTCCGGGCGTCGGCCAGGGCTGCGATCCTGCGCCGCACCCACCTCATGGCCGCATCCACCTCATGAGTGGTCGCCGCTCGCGCAGCTCTGGGTGGCCAGCGGCTCGAAGTTCATGACCGCGTGGTCCTCGAGAGTCAGGGAGTCACCGAACATGCCGGTGAACGTCTTGTGCTCGGCGACCAGCTGGATGCCGACCCGGTCGAGGGGGTTGGCCGCGGTGCCGGGGAAGCACGCACTGATGGTCCGGCTGTCCCACGTCCCTCCGGCGTAGCGGAACTTGTTGGCCGAGTCCCGCCACACGAACCGCACGCAGTTGGTGTAGCCCGAGCAGGTGGTCGGCATCGTCGTGTTGCCGTTGGAGCCGGGGTATCCCTCGTCGTTGGCCTTGTAGACGAGGATGTACTGGATCTGGTCGACCGGCATCGCCGAGCCGCTGCGCTGGATCGCGTCTGCGGCCATCTGGGCCAGAGCGGGCGCACTCTGCGGCGTGCAGGGTGGCTCCTCGGGGCCGGAGACGCACGTTCCCGGTCCGGCTCCGGCGCCGGTCGAGGCGATACGGGCCCCGACCCGGGTGTTGGAGACGACGACGTTGTGGTCGCGCATCAGGAACCCGAGCTCGATGATCCCCAGAACGACCAGCAGCAGGATCGGGGTGACCAGTGCTGCCTCGAGCGCCACGGCACCCCGTTCCTGCCGGCGCAGGCGCAGGCGCCGGCGTGCGACGAACGTCGACCCGAACACCGTCGCCCTCCTGACCTTCTGCCCCACGAGATGTGGTTCTCAGGCTGGCACGCCGGCGAGTCCGGCATCGGCGGAACCGGCTGGTAACTGGGGTAGGACTACGGAGAACTGACCAAAAGGACTAGTCCCACACGTTCCAGGCTGATCCGCATCAACCAGCCAGATCAACCAGCCAGCGCCGGGTCGTTGCAGCTGGGCCGCGGGAGGGCGAACAGGTCCGCGCCCCCCACCCTGACCCCCACCTGGCGCTGGAGCTGCGGGGTCACCAGTGTGTTGAGCGGGCTGACGACCATCGCGTTGACGTTGCCGGTCGCCGTCGCCAGCAGCGCGTTGAGCACGCCGTTCAGTCCAGAGATGGCGGAGACGTCGACGTCACCGTCCACGCCGTAGCCGGGGTTGAAGTCGACGTGGACCTGCGCGCTGCTGCTCACGGTCGGGGCAGCCAGGTTGTTGAGCACGATGCCGGAGCCCATCGACTTCGGGGTGCCGTAGTCGTCGTCGGGGTGACGGAACGACACGGTGCTCGTGGCAGTTCCCTGCGTGGTGGACGACGTCTGGATCGAGGACAGGTCGATGGTGATCGTCGCGATGTTGACCTCGAGGCCCAGCAGCGTGGTGATCCGCAGGTTGAGCGTGCCGTTGATGGCCACCGTCTGCTGGGTGCTCATCGACGACATCACCGAAGCCGACACCGCGACGTCGATGCCCTCGGCGTTGGCGGCCGAGGTCGCGTCGCCGCACACGATCCTGGTGAGCAGTCCCTCGGCCTGGGCGAGGTGGACCTCCGACTCGACGTACGTCGTCGCGGTGATCGGCCCGCCGGTGACGACGCCGCTCGTGATGCCCGTGAGCAGGCCACCCACGACGCCGCCGAGCGGGCCGAGGTTGGCGGTCAGGCTGCTCGGCCCGGTCAGGCTGCTCGAGACATCGGCGAGGTTGCCCGACAGCGTGAGGTCGGCCTGCCCGGTCCTGGCCCTGGCGCCGACGCCGCCGCATGCCAGCTTGGGCTTGTCGCCGACGAGCAGCGACGCGGTCATGCCGGTCAGCCCGGGCACCTGGGTGGCGAGGCCGGGCACGGACAGCGAGTTGGTCCCGTTGGCGGCGTACGCCGCGCCGACGACGAGGTCGAGGACGTTGAACGACGCCGCCAGCGCAGCGGTGTTGCCGGACTCGATGTCAAGCATGTCCCTGACGGCTACGTGGCTGGTCAGGTTCGCCTTGGTGCTCAGCGTCTGCAGCAGGGCGACCGACGCCGTGTCTCCACCGTTGGCCTGCAGCGCGCTCGCCATCGCCGCGTAGAACTGGCCGAGCGTGAGCCCGCCAAGCTCCAGCAGCTCGTCCGGGGAGGCGACGCCGAGGCTGCTCACACCGACCAGGTCGAGCAGGTCGATGTCCGCGGCCGCGAGGCCCTGGTAGCCCACGAGGGTGCTCGAGAACGTGCTGTTGTTGATCAGCTCGGGCATCAGCGCGTTGAGCAGGTTGCTGTCGTCCAGGTCCACGCCCACGGCGTAGGAGCCGAGCCGGAAGCAGGTCGACGGCGACGGGACCGCGACGGCGACCCGCGCCGCGCTCCCGCGCCCGGGCGCGAAGGCGAACTCGATGCCACCCTCCGCCCGCACCTCCAGCGCGGTGGGGACCTCGGACCCCGTCGCCTCCCTGGTCTGCGCCTGCCCATTGGGGTCGACCACCGTCTCGAGCCGATGGGTGGTGGGGTCCATGAAGGCGAGCGTCACCGTGACGGTCGGCAGGTCGCCCAGCACGTCTGCGTTGCGGTCCACACTCTTGGCCTGTGCGGCGGCCAGGGTCGGGTGGCCGTTGTAGCCGCTGTGGATCTGTGCGGCGGTGCGGCCGTCGACCAGCCGCACCAGGTCGAGCGCCACCACGTCGGCCAGGGCCTGGAGGTCGCGGCGTACGACGCGCTGCATCCCCAGGTCGACGGCGATCGCGGTCGAGGGAATGAGGACGACCAGGAGCATCGCCATCATCGGGATGATGGCGCCCCGTTCGTCACGCGACGAGGAGCGCAGCCGCTCGCGCGTTCTGGACCGGCGCATCAGCTGGTCCTCGCGACGGCGTCGTAGCGGAGGTCCTGGGGCAGCACGAGGCCGACTCCGGGGAAGCTCGGCGTCAGCGGGTTGTCCTCGTATCGGTAGTTGAGCGAGGTGGTGACGCAGTCCTTCGTCGGCTCGTTGGTGCAGGAGCCGATCGTCACCGAGCAGGTGCCGACGTCGGCGCCGTCCTTGCGCAGATGCGACCCGGCGGCGTAGCCGTCACAGCTGACGCCGTAGGAGCCCAGCGCCTCGTTGAGCGCGTGGAGACCCTCCTGCTGGCGGTCGGCGGCGGTGGGGAACGGCGACACGGCGGCCGCGCGGGCGCCCTCGGCGGCGCCCTGGCTCAGCGCCTGGCGGAAGCTCAGCATGTAGCCGTAGCTGATGATGCCCATCACCAGCAGGATGAGCAGGGGCGCGACGAGTGCGAACTCGACCGCGGCAGCCCCCCGCTCGTTCTTGTTCCGAGTACTCCGAGAAATCCGTGCGCACGTCACCACGAGCACTTCCTCGCTCCCCCAAAGACCAACAGCGGCCCCTCAACCGCTGCACAGAACGGTAACGGCGCAGTTACAGACTATTGGTCATTCCAGGGGTGGAATAGTCCGAAAGGGCTATGTGGGACGGCTTGTCCAGGCGGTGGCCGGACTAGACCTCCCTGGCCCGGAGACGGTCAGGAGGGCTTGGGCAGGTCGATGTCCGCCTGGTTGAGCTCCTCGACGTTGACGTCCTTGAACGTCAGCACCTTGACGCTCTTGGCGAACCGGGCCGGCCGGTACATGTCCCACACCCAGGCGTCGGAGATCGAGACCTCGAAGAACACCTCGCCCGCCTCGCTGCGGGCCTTCACGTCCACCTGGTTGCACAGGTAGAAGCGGCGGTCGGTCTCCACGACGTACTTGAAGATCCCCACGACGTCGCGGTACTCGCGGTAGAGCGTGAGCTCCATCTCGGTCTCGTACTTCTCGAGATCTTCCGCACTCACCGCAGCATCCTCACGGGGCCATCCTCCATCTCCGTGCCAAGCATCGGCTCGAGGCCCGCCGCGCGTCGCACGTTGACGAACCGCCGCCGGTGCACCGGACACGGCCCGTGCTCCTCGAGCGCGGCGCTGTGGACGTCGGTGATGTAGCCCTTGTGGGTCTTGAAGTCGTAAGCCGGGTAGTCGGCGTCGAGCTCGGTCATGATCCGGTCGCGGGTGACCTTGGCCAGCACCGAGGCCGCGGCGATGCAGGCGGCGACCCGGTCGCCCTTCCACACCGCAAGGCCGGGCACGCCGAGGCCGTCGACGGGGAAGCCGTCGGTCAGGACGTAGTCCGGGGGAACGGTGAGCTTCGCCACCGCCCGCCGCAGCGCCTCCACGTTGGCGACGTGCATCCCGAGGCGGTCGCAGTCGTCGTGGGAGATCACGACCACCGACCAGGAGACGGCACGCCTGACGATCTGGGCGTAGGCCCGCTCACGTGCCTTCTCGGTCAGCAGCTTCGAGTCGGCCAGACCGGGGACGATGCCGGCCTTGCCCGGCGGCAGGATGGCCGCGCCGGCAACCAACGGGCCGGCGCATGCCCCGCGCCCGGCCTCGTCGACGCCGGCGATCACCTCGACACCGTGCCGGCGCAGAGCACGCTCGTAGCCGTAGAGGCCCGCGTCGCGACGGACCGTGGCACCCCGAGGCAGTGTGCTCATGTCGGTATGGCTACTCGGGATCCGGCACGTCGGCAAGGACGTCGGCCCCGTTGAGGGTGCCGAACCGGTCGAACGGCCACAGGAGTACGAACACCTTGCCCACGATCAGGTCGTTGTCGACGAACTCACGGCCGGGCACGCAGTCGGTCTCACCCTCGGTGCACATGTGCACAGTGGAGTCGGCGGAGTGGGCCCGGTTGTCGCCCATCACGAAGACGTGCCCCTCGGGCACCGGGCCGGCGGACCAGTTGCAGTTGCCCGTCATCGGTCCGGCGCAGTCCACACCCGCCTCGTCCTTGACGTAGTCGGACTCGTCGAGGGCCTTCCCGTTGACTGCGATCCGCCCGTCACTGTCGCAGCAGGTGACCGTGTCGCCCTCGACCCCGATCACCCGCTTGACCAGGTGTCCTCCGGAGGGGAACAGGCCGAGCTTCGCCAGCGCCTCGGTGAACCCGTTGGAGGGTCCCGTCGACTCGTCGGGGCCGAGCCAGCCACCCGGGTCCTCGAAGACCACGAGATCGCCCCGCTTCGGCGCGCCGGTCCAGTAGGACCACTTCTGGACCAGGATCCGGTCGTTCTCGACCAGCCCCGGCTCCATCGACTCCGACGGGATGTAGAACGCCTGGACCAGGAGCGCCTTGATGACGACCGCCAGCACGACGGCGACACCAAGCAGCAGCAGCGTCTCCTGCCAGATGGGCAGGCTCGAGCGCTCGGCCTTCGCCGGCTTCCCGGCTCCGGCCTCGGGCTGAGCAGCGGGTGGCTGGGTGGCCTCGGACTGGGTGGCCTCGGCGGGCACGGACGGCTCGTCGGCGACGGGTGCGTCGCGCTCGTCGGGGGTCACGCGCTGAGTCTAGGGAGGGGCGACTCAGGCCTCGCGGCGTTCCTTGATCTTGGCGGCCTTGCCGCGCAGGTTGCGCAGGTAGTAGAGCTTGGCCCGGCGCACGTCACCGCGGGTGACGATCTCGATCTTCTCGAAGATCGGGCTGTTGAGGGGGAAGGTCCGCTCGACACCGACGCCGAAGGAGACCTTCCGGACGGTGAAGGTGCGACCCACACCGGAGCCGTGGATGCGGATCACGACACCCTGGAAGACCTGGACGCGGGAGCGGTTGCCCTCGACGACCTTGACGTGGACCTTGATGGTGTCACCGGCGCGGAAGTCCGGGACGTCGTCGCGCTTGACGGCGTTGCCGAGATCGGCGATCACGTTGCTCTGGTTGCTCATGACTGAGTGCTCCTCGCGAGTGCCACAGGTCAGCCGCGGTATCGGATGGTGGTGCGGTGTTCAGGTGTGGGCTCAGACGTGGTGGCCGGCGGCGTGGGCTCCCCCTGTGGCAGGAGGCCCGACGCGGATCCCCGGCTTGGTCGCACTGGCGATCTCCGGGCGGTCCTTCGGCCGACTGGGCCGAGGGACGAGTCTGCCACAGGCGCGGTGGGCCCGGCCAATCAGCGGCGATCAGCGTGGCTTGGTCAGGATCACCGCGCCCGGTGGCGCCGGCAGGTCCTTGCGCAGCCTGAACCCGGCCTTCTTGTACATCCGCTGGTTGGCGGCGCTGCGGACGCCGGTGAACAGGACGTACGACGACGCCTCGCTGGGCGCCACCGCCTGGATGTGCTCGAGCAGCGCCCGGCCGAGCCCACGTCCCTGGAGGTCCGGGGCGACCATGACCCGGCCGATGTCCCACGCCGTCGCCTCGCCGTGCACCGCGAGCCGGCCGCGCACCGCGCCGACCAGCCGTCCCTCCACCCGAACGACGAAGTAGGTCCAGTCGTCCAGCGACGCCTCGACGGCCTCCAGGGACTCGTGCAGCGCCGGGATGTCCAGCATGTCGTTGTCGAGGGCCTCCTGCACCCAGCACGCACGCTGGAGGGTGAGGATCTCGCCGGCGTCACCTCGGACGGCAGGGACGATCTCCCACTCCCCCACCCGGCTGGGATGCGCCAGGTCGGGCCGGCGCTCAGCCGTCCGGCGCAGGGCCTGCTCGGCCCGCCACGCGGCGATCGCCGCATGGTCACCGCCGAGCAGGACCTCGGGCACGTCCAGGCCCCGCCAGGACGGGGGCCGGGTGTAGACGGGGTGCTCGAGCAGGCCTCCCTCGTGGGACTCCTGCACGATCGACTCGGGGTTGCCCATGAAGCCAGGGAGCAGCCGGACCACGGCCTCGGAGACCGCCAGCGCGGCCACCTCGCCGCCGTTGAGCACGTAGTCGCCCAGCGACAGCTCCACCACCTCGGTGCGCGTGGCCGCGTGGTCTAGCACCCGCTGGTCGATGCCCTCGTAGCGGCCGCAGGCGAAGACCAGCCGGGGCCGCGAGGCGAGCTCTCGGGCGAGCGCCTGGGTGAACGGGCGCCCGGCCGGTGTCGGGACGACCAGGGTCGCGCCGTCCAGGCCGAGCTCGTCGAACGCCTCGCCCCAGGGCTCGGGCTTCATGACCATGCCGGCGCCCCCGCCGTACGGCGTGTCGTCGACGGTCCGGTGCCGGTCGTGGGTCCAGGTGCGGAGATCGTGGACGTGCACCTCGACCAGGCCCTGCTCGATGGCCTTGCCGGTGAGGGAGAGGCCGAGCGGGGCCAGGTAGTCGGGGAAGATCGTGAGGTAGTCGAGGCGCACGTCGGTCCTCGGCTCAGTCCTCGTCGAAGGGACTGACGAGCCCGGGCCGGTCGGCGATCACCAGTCGACCCCCCGGCACGTCGACCTCCGGCACGAGGGCGGCCACGAACGGCACCAGCGCGTCGCGGCCGTCGAGGGTGCGCACGGTGAGCAGGTCCTGTGCGCCCGTCGTGAGCGCCGTGACCTCGCCGAGGTGGGTGCCGTCGACGTCGTACGCCGCCAGCCCGACGAGCTGGTGGGCGTAGAACTCCTCGGGGTCGTCCGGAGTGCTGTCCGCGGGGATGGTGGCGTGGAGCACCGTCCCGCGCACGGACTCGGCCGCATTGCGGTCGGGCAGCTCCTCGAACCCGGCCAGCAACACCCCCTGGTGCCAGCGGGTGCTCGCGACCGTGAGCGAGCGCAGCGGGCTCGCCGAACCGGCCGGCGGCTCGGCGCGCAACGTGGCTCCGACGGCGAAGCGTTGCTCCGGCTCGTCGGTGCGCACGTCGACGGTCACCTCGCCGCGCAGCCCGTGGGGCTTGCCCACGCGGCCGACGACGACCTCGATGTGGTCGTCGGGCATCGTGCCTGACTCAGCGCCCAATTCAGCGTCGGCGGTCGACATCCACGAAGTCGATCCGCGCGCCGCCTCGGCCCGCGAGGGCCGAGACGACCGTGCGGAACGCCGTGGCGGTCCGGCCGCCCCGCCCGATCACCTTGCCGAGGTCGTCGGGGTGGACCCGGACCTCCAGGATCGAACCGCGGCGCAGCTGCTTGTCACGCACGGAGACGTCGTCGGGGTTGTCGACGATCCCGCGCACGAGGTGCTCGAGGGCTTCCGCCAGCATCAGCTGTCGGTGCCCTCGGGCTCGGTCTTGGTCTCGGCCTCAGCGGCCGCGGTCTCGGGCGTCTCCGCAGCCGGAGCCTCAGCAGCCGGAGCCTCAGCAGCCGGTGCTTCCTCGGCCGGGGCCTCAGCAGCCGGGGCCTCCGCAGCCGGTGCTTCCTCGGCGGCCTTCTTGGCAGGCTTCTTGGCGGCCGCCTTCTTGGTGACCGCCTCGCCGGAGGAGTCGCCGTGAGCGTCCTTGAGCGCCTCGTTGAAGATCTCGAGCTTGTCGCGCTTGGGCTCGGCGACCTTCAGCGTGCCCTCGGTGCCCTTGAGGCCCTTGTAGGTCTGCCAGTCACCGGTGATCTTGAGGATCTTGGCGACGGCGTCCGACGGCTGCGCACCCACGCCCAGCCAGTACTGGGCCCGGTCGGAGACCACCGAGATGTAGGAGGGGTCCTCCTTCGGGTGGTACTTGCCGATCTCCTCGATCACCTTGCCGTCGCGCTTCTTGCGGGAGTCGACGACGACGATGCGGTATTGCGGCACCCGGACTTTGCCCAGGCGCTTCAGACGGATCTTGACGGCCACGGTTGTGGTGTCTCCTCAGAGTTCTTGTGTTGCTCAGGTGGTGGAGGTACGGCGTGCGCGTGGGGCGTGCGGACCGGGCTCCGGGGGCTCGCATCCGACCGGGTGAGAGGGTCCGTTCGGTCGCGAGACTCAGCGGGCAAGTCTGCCAGACCTCGCCGGACCGCCGAAATCTCCGAGCCTGCTGGCTCCCGAGCTTGCGAGGGAGGCAGCGGGAAGCGAGGAGGTTGAGGAGCCGTGGCGAGGGCCGAACGTGGTGAGGGACTCGCCACGGCGTCACGAAACCGAGCAGACTCCAGTCCGATGACGGAGTACATCAGCGCCACGCCCGAGCCGGCCGGACCCGCGAAGCCCAGACCCAGAGTGGTCTGGTTCGTGGTCGGCGCCCTGCTGGTCGTCGCCGGGATCCTTGCCGGGGTCGTGCTGTTCGTCCGGATCTTCGACAGCGGGTTCCTCAGCGTCGAGGCGACGATCCCCGCGGACGGCGCGCCGCACCCGGTCACGGTCGCCACCGACGGCGACCGATATCTCTGGGAACAGGAGCACGGCGCCGCCGAGTGCGTCGTCCGCGACGCCGACACCGGCGGAGCGATCTCGCTCGACCCGGTCAACGGCACGATCACCCGCAGCGTCAACGGCGACGCCTGGCAGGCCATCGCGTCGTTCGACCCGGGCTCCGGTCACCTGTCGGTGACCTGCTCGGCCGACGAGGGTCCCGCCCAGATCGGCCCGGCGCTGGTCGTCGGGGACTTCGTGCTCCGCATCGTGCTGGCGGTCGTCGTCCCGCTGCTCCTCTTCGGCCTCGGCCTGGCACTGCTCATCGGCACGACGATCCTGTGGTTCACCCGGCCGGCCCGGACGGACTGACGGGCTGGCTGGCTGGCTGGTCGACGGCTCAGCCGACGACCACCCGGCCGCGCAGCATCACGCAGGCGGGCCTGGCCAGCACCGACAGATCGGCCAGCGGGTCCGCGTCGTAGACCACGAGGTCGGCCGGCGCCCCCTCCTCGAGCGTGGGGTTCCAGCCGAGCCACTCACGCGCCCGCCAGGACGCCGCACCCAGGGCCGCCGCGGTGGACATCCCCAGGTCGGCCATCGCCACGACCTCCCCGGCGATGTTGCCGTGCTTGCGCACTCCCCCGCCGTCCGAGCCGGCGTAGAGCGGCACCCCCGCCTCGTAGGCGTTCATGATCGTCTCGCGCCGCCGGGCGAACAGGTCGGTCATCGTCGCTGCGTAGTCCGGGAACTTCTGGGCGCCCGCCTCGGCGTACTCCGGGAACTTGTCCACCTGCATCACGGTCGGGACCAGCGCAGTGCCGTGCTCGACCATCGCCGCGACGAGGTCCGGTGTGAGGCCCGTGCCGTGCTCGATGCAGTCGATCCCGGCTTCGATGAGGCCCGGCAGCACCGCGGTGCCGAAGCAGTGCGCCGTCACCTTGGCGCCGTGGTCGTGGGCGACCCGGATCGCCTCCGCGAAGACCTCGGGTGGGAACGACGGGGCCAGGTCGCCGGTCTCCCGGCTGATCCAGTCACCGACCAGCTTGACCCAGCCGTCGCCGCGCTGCGCCTCCTGGGCGACGTACGCCGCGAGCTCCTCTGGCTCCACCTCGTGGGCGTAGTTGCGGATGTAGCGCCTGGTCCGGGCGAGGTGCCGCCCGGCGCGGATCAGCCGGGGCAGGTCCTCGCGCTCGTGGATCCACGCCGTGTCCGCCGCCGACCCGGCGTCCCTGATCAGCAGGGCGCCGGCGTCGCGGTCGTCGATCGCCTGCTGCTCGGTCTCCTCGACGCTGGTCCCACCGTCGTCGTTGAGCCCGAGGTGGCAGTGCGCGTCGACCAGGCCCGGCACGACCCAACCGCTCGCGACGGTCTCCGCCCCCGCCTGCTTCTCCAGCGTGATCCGTCCGTCCACGACGTAGAGGTCACGGACCTCGCCGTCGGGGAGCACCGGACCCGAGATCTTCAGCGCTGGCACCCGACGGACGTTACCGGGCCTGGCTTGTGGGTCGGAGCGGCCTCATCCGCGGGAGGTTTCCCCTCGCCGAGCAGTGCCTCAGAGCTGGTCGAGGAGCCAGGACGGACTCATCGCCGCGGCCCCGACGGCGTTGACGGCCGCGGCGAGGAGCCGGTCGGCGGTGATGACGGTGACCTGGTCGCCGCGCCCGACCGCGGCCCGCGCCTCGGCTGTGATCGTGGTGTCGCCGTCGCGCGGCGCGTGGACCGTGACCAAGTGGCCGTCCCGACCGGCGGGGACGCCGCCCTTGGCCGCGCCCTCGAGGACCAGCACCGTGATGTCGTACGACGTGTCCGCGACCAGAAGCGACTCGTGGAGACGCCGCGCGGCGCCGGCACGGTCCTTCCACCAGCCATCGGGTCGGCTGCCGACGACGTTGGCCCCGTCGACCACGAGAACTCTCACTTGAGGTACTTCGAGAAGTCCTTCGGCAGGTTGAGGGCGGCGGCGGCCTTCTCGTAGTCGACCTCCTCGGCGTCCCCGGACGGCACGCCGAACGGGTTCGCCGGAGCGGCGGCGGCCTTCTCCTTGGCCGCGGCCGCCTCCTGGGCGGCCTTGGCCGGGTTGCCGGAGCGGCGGCTGCCCTTGCCCTTCTTCTGGGCGGCCTTCTGCTTGGCCTGGCCGCGCTTGCCGCCGCCGGCCATGCCGGGCATCCCAGGCAGACCCGGCATCCCGCCCTTGGCGAAGGACATCATCATCTTGCGGGCCTCGAAGAACCGGTCGACGAGGTTGTTGACGTCGGAGACCTGACGGCCCGAGCCCTTGGCGATCCGGGCCCGGCGGGACCCGTCGATCATCTTGGGGTTGGCCCGCTCGGCCGGCGTCATCGACTGGATGATCGCCTGGATGCGGTCGATCTCGCGCTCGTCGAAGTTGTCGAGCTGGTCGCGGAACTGCCCCATCCCGGGCAGCATCCCCATGATCTTGGACATCGACCCGAGCTTGCGGACCTGCTGCATCTGCTCGAGGAAGTCGTCGAGCGTGAACTCGCCGCCCTGGCCGGTGAGCTTGGCAGCGGCCTTGGCGGCCTGCTCGGAGTCGAACGCCTTCTCGGCCTGCTCGATGAGCGTCATGACGTCGCCCATGTCGAGGATGCGCGAGGCCATCCGGTCGGGGTGGAAGACGTCGAAGTCGGTCATCTTCTCGCCGGCGGAGGCGAACATGACCGGGCGGCCGGTGACCGAGGCCACCGAGAGCGCGGCGCCACCACGGGCGTCGCCGTCGAGCTTGGTGAGGACGACACCGTCGAAGCCGACGCCCTCGAGGAACGCCTGAGCGGTCGCCACCGCGTCCTGGCCGATCATCGCGTCGACCACGAACAGCACCTCGTCGGGCTGGACGGCGTCGCGGATGTCTGCGGCCTGCTTCATCATCTCGGCGTCGACGCCGAGGCGGCCCGCGGTGTCGACGATGACGACGTCGTGGAGGGTCCGCTTGGCCTCCTCGATCGAGCCCCGGGCGACCGCGACCGGGTCACCACCGTGCTCGATTCCCTGGGCGTTGCCGGGCTCTGGTGCGAAGACGGGTACGCCGACGCGCTCGCCGTTGACCTGGAGCTGGGTGACCGCGTTGGGGCGCTGCAGGTCGCAGGCGACCAGCAGCGGGCTCTTGCCCTGCTCCTTGAGCCAGAGCGCCAGCTTCGCGGCCAACGTGGTCTTGCCGGCGCCCTGGAGGCCGGCCAGCAGGATGACCGTCGGGCCGCTCTTGGCGTAGCGCAGCCGGCGCGTCTCGCCGCCGAGGATGTTGACGAGCTCCTCGTTGACGATCTTGACGATCTGCTGGGCCGGGTTGAGGGCCTGGCTGACCTCCTCGCCACGGGCCCGCTCCTTGACCGCGGCCACGAACTCCTTGACCACGGGCAGGGCGACGTCCGCCTCGAGCAGCGCGATCCGGATCTCGCGGGCGGTGGCGTCGATGTCCGCCTCGGAGAGCCGGCCCTTGCCACGGAGGTTCTTGAAGGTGTCGGCGAGACGGTCGGAGAGAGTGGCGAACACAGATGGATCCTCGGGTGTTGGGGAGGCTCCAGCCTAACGAGCGACGGAGAGCGCCTCACGGACCGCGTGCGCGGCAGCCGCGGCCCGCTGGTCGCTGAGCACCCCGGCCGAGGCCTCCTGGAGGTAGAAGACGTCGACCGCCTGCGGCCCCAGAGTGTCGACGTGCGCCGAGCGCACCGTCACGTCCAGCTGCGCGAGTGCGGCGCAGACCAGGTGCACGACACCGGGACGGTCGGTGGTCCGTACTTCGAGGACCGTGGCGTGTGCCGACGCCTCCGGGCGGACGTCGACCGAGGGCGCCAGCGCGGACGGAGAGGACACCTGCAGCCGCGAACTCGGGTCGAGCCGCCCCTCGGCCACCCCCTCGTAGGTCTGGCGAAGGGTCGCCGGCTGGAGCTGCTCCTCGACCACCTCCCACACCGAGACGCCGAACCCGTCCTGATACCAGGCGCGCGCCGCACGAACGCGGATCCGCTGCAGGGCGAAGACAGCGGTGACGTCGGCGAGCAGGCCCACTCGGTCCGGGGCGGTGACGGTGACCCGGCTGCCGTCGTCGAGATCCTCGACGGAGAACACCGCTGCCCCCTGCTTGGCCGCCGCTGGGATCTCGACCTCCTCGGACCCGATCGCCGGCAGGGCCCGGCCGCTGCTCAGTGCGGCGGCGGTGCGTCGCGAGAGGTCGAGGATCAGCCCGGCCCTCCAGGTCGACCATGCCTTCGGCGAGGCGGCGCGCGCGTCGGCCTCGGTGAGCACGGTCAGCAGGTCGAGAGCCTGGCGGGTGCCGACCCGATCGGCGACCGTCTCGACGGTAGCCGGGTCGTCGGGATCGCGGGTGGTCGCGGTCTCGGCCAGCAGGAGGTGCCACCGGACCAACAGGGCGATCAGCTCCACTCCGCTGTCGTCGAAGCCCATCCGGGTCGCGATCGAGCGCGCGATCGGCTCGCCGGCGACGCTGTGCTCGGTCAGGCTGCCCTTGCCGATGTCGTGCAGCAGGGCGGCGACCATGAGCACGTCCGGCCGGTCGACCCGCCGGATCATCGACGACGCCTCGATGCACGTCTCGACCACGTGCCGGTCGACGGTGAAGCGATGGATCTCGGAGGAGTGCGGCAGCAGCCGGATCCGCTCCCACTCCGGCAACAGGCCGGTGAGCGCCCCCGTCGCCTCGAGGGTCTCCCAGGTCCCGAGGAGCCCGCGGCCCGCGGCGAGCATGCGCACCAGGAGGTCGCGGGCCTCGGCCGGCCAGGGCGTCGGCATGGGCGCACATTCGCGGGCCAGCCGGGCCGCGGTCGGCGGCGCGAGCACGACGTCGCGCTCGGCGGCCGCCGCGGCGGCCCGCAGGAGCAGGGCCGGGTCCTCGGCGGGCCGGGCCCGCTTGTCCAGCACGATCTCGCCGGCCGCCAGCGCCACCCCGTCGGCGACAGGCGTCAGCGACGGCCGGCGCGCAGCGGTCGCCCGGTCGAGAGCGTCGTCCACCCGGCGCCAGGTCAGTCGCGAGAGGTGTGCCATCCGCCGGCCCAGCTCCCGCACGGCCACCTGGGCGGCGCGGGCGTCCTCCACCTCCAGCAGTGGCGCCAGGTCGCTCCACATCTCCGGCGTGATCCGGTCCGTCGCCCGGCCGGCGATGGCGTGGACCTGGTCACGGACGTCGAGCATCGCCAGCCGGCTGCGCTCGAGCTCGACGTGCGGCACGTCGACCAGCCAGGTCGCCACCAGGGCCTTCAGGACCGTCGCGTCCCGGATCCCACCCTCGGTCTCCTTGAGGTCCGGGACGGAGGCGTGCGCCAGCTCACCCATCAGCTCGTGCCGGGAGTCGACCAGCGCCCGCAGCGCGCGCAGCCGGTGCCGGGCGTCTCGCCGCCACTCGGTGAGCATGGTGGTCCGCAGCCGCAGGGTGAGGTTGGGGTCGCCGGCGACATGCCTGACGTCGAGCAGGCCGAGCGCGACCTTGAGGTCGGTGCCCGCCGTCTCGACCATCTGCGACAGGGTGCGCACCGAGTGGTCGAGGTTGGCCCCCGAGTCCCACAGGGGGTACCAGACGGTGCCGGCCACCTCGCCCAGGTCGAAGGCAGGCTGCTCGTCGTGGACCAGCACCACGTCGAGGTCGGAGTGGGGCGCCAGTTCGCTACGGCCGTAGCCCCCGACCGCCACCAGCGCGGCGCCGACGTCAGGCCCGGAGACCGACTCCCAGGCGCGGACGCACAGCGCATCGGCCGCGGCCGTGCGCTCCGCGCGCTCGGCCGCGGTCATCGGCCGCTCAGCCCGAGCCTGCTAGGGCTGAGCGACAGGCGATGAGGTTGAGGAGGCTCGGCGCAGGCACCGAGCTTGCGAGGTGACTGCGCGAGCCGTCTCGAAACCACCGCAGGAATCGCTGGAACTCGACTACAACGCCGCGTCGTCGCGGTCGCCGGTGCGGACCCGGACCACCGACTCGACGGCCTGCACCCATACCTTGCCGTCGCCGATCCGGCCGGTCTGGGCGCTCCGGGTGATCGCGTCGACCACGGGCTCGACGTCGCCGTCGGCCACCACGATCTCGATCCGGACCTTGGGCACCAGCGCGATGTCGTACTCCGCACCGCGGTAGACCTCGGTGTGCCCCTTCTGACGGCCGTAACCGCTGACCTCGCTGACCGTCATGCCCGTGATGCCGACCCCCTCGAGGGCCGCGCGGACGTCCTCCCACTTGTGCGGCTTCACGACCGCGGTGACGAGCTTCATGATCCGAGTCCTCCTTGGGTGAACGGGCCACCCGAGCTGGTGGTGCCGCTGGTGGGATGCAGGTCGTACGCCGTCTCGGCGTGCACCACGAGGTCGATGCCGCTGACCTCGTGCTCCTCGTCGATCCGGAAGCCCATCGTCCTGTGGACGACGAAGCCGATGATGCCCGACACCACGAAGGCGTAGACGAGCACCACCCCGCCGCCGAGGAGCTGGCGCCCGAGCTGGTCGGCCCCGCCGCCGTAGAACAGGCCGTCGACGCCGGTGGGCGCGGCCGCCGTGGCGATCAGCCCGATCCCGAAGGTGCCGACCAGCCCACCGACGAGGTGGACCCCCACGACGTCGAGCGAGTCGTCGTAGCGGAAGCGGTACTTGAGGCCGACCGCCAGCGCGCAGACGACTCCGGCGACGAGCCCCATGGCGATGGCACCGATCGGCGACACCGAGCCGCACGACGGCGTGATCGCGACCAGACCCGACACCAGGCCGGAGGCGGCGCCCAGGGACGTGCCGCGGCCGTAGCGAATCCGCTCGAGGAGCAACCAGCCCAGCGAGCCGCTCGCCCCGGCGAGCAGCGTGGTCGTGAAGACGACCGCGGCGGCCTGGTTGGCGCCCAGCGCGGACCCGGCGTTGAAGCCGAACCAGCCGAACCACAGCAGTCCCGCGCCGAGCATCACCAGCGTCAGGTTGTGCGGACGCATGGGCTCGTTGCCGAACCCGACCCGGGGGCCGAGCACCAGCGCCAACGCCAGCGCCGAGGCGCCCGAGCAGATCTCCACCGCCATGCCGCCGGCGAAGTCGATGGTGCCGACCTCGTTGGCGAGCCAGCCGCCGACGTGGTCGCCGGCGGAGAAGTCGAACACCCAGTGCGCGACCGGCGCATAGACCAGGAGGGTCCACACCGCGACGAAGACCATCCAGGCGCCGAACCGGGCCCGGTCCGCGATCGCGCCGGAGACCAGGGCGCCGGTGATCACGCAGAACAGGCCCTGGAAGACCGCGAACAGGATGAGCGGGATCCCGGAGTCTCCGTTGCTCTCCTCGCTCATCAGCTGGCCCAGGCCGGCGTACTGGGTGGGGTCACCGAACAGGCCGAGGGTCACGTCATCACCGAACGCGATCGAGTAGCCGACCAGGACCCACAGGATGGAGATGACCGCGAGTGACCCGAAGGTCATCATCATCATGTTGAGGACGCTCTTGGAGCGGACCATGCCGCCGTAGAAGAGCGCCAGGCCCGGGGCCATGAGCAGGACGAGAGCTGAGGCCGCGAGCAGCCAGGCCGTGTTGCCTGAGTCGAGTGCAGGGTCGATGGCGAGCGAAGTCACGGGGCCACAGCCAACCCAGCAATTGTTTCGGGCGTGTTAACGCCCCGGCCGTCTCAGTCACTGCTGGGACGGCCGGGGCGTCGACACGGTTGGTGACGACGAGGCCGGCTACAGGGCCGCCGCGTCGCGGTCGCCGGTGCGGACCCGGACCACGGTGTCGACCGGGCTCACCCAGACCTTCCCGTCGCCGATCCGGCCGGTCTGCGCCGTCTTGACGATGATCCCGACGACGTCCTCGGTGTCACCGTCGTCGACGACGATCTCGATGCGGATCTTGGGCACCAGCGCGATGTCGTACTCCGCGCCGCGGTAGACCTCCGTGTGGCCCTTCTGGCGGCCGTAGCCGCTGACCTCGCTGACCGTCATGCCGGTCACGCCGAAGGTCTCGAGGGCCTCGCGGACGTCCTCCCACTTGTGCGGCTTGATCACCGCGGTGACGAGCTTCATGCGTTGGCTCCTTCCGTGACCGGAGCGGTCTTGGTCGCCAGGACGCTGGACGAGCCGCCCCCGCTGGTGTGGATGTCGTACGCCGACTCGCCATGAGCAACGAAGTCGATGCCCTCGACCTCGTCCTCCTCCGCGAGGCGGAGACCGATCGTGTACTTGATCGCCAGACCGATGACCAGCGTGATGACGCCGGAGAAGGCGATCGCCACGAGGGCACCCAGCGCCTGGTCACCCAGGGAGCCGAAGCCACCGCCGTAGAAGAGGCCGTCGATGGCGCCCGCACCCTCCGAGGTGGAGAAGACCCCGATGAGGACGGTGCCGATGATGCCGCCGACCAGGTGGACGCCAACCACGTCGAGCGAGTCGTCGTAGCCGAGCTTGAACTTCAGGCCGACCGCCCAGGCGCAGACTGCGCCGGCGATGGCGCCGATCGCGACCGCGCCCTCGATGTCGACCGCACCGGCGGCGGGGGTGATGGCGACCAGGCCCGCGACGATGCCGGAAGCGGCACCCAGGGAGGTGGCCTTCTTGTGCATGAAGTACTCGATCAGCAGCCAGCCGAGGATGGCGGCCATCGTGGCGAGCGTGGTGTTGGCGAAGGTGCGGCCGGTCTCGGAGAAGAACTGAGCGATGTTGTCCTCCTCGGTGGCGCCGGTGAAGACGATCGAGCCGACGTTGAAGCCGTACCAGCCCATCCACAGGAGACCGGCGCCGAGCATGGTCAGCGTCAGGTTGTGCGGCCGGATGGCCTCCTTGCCGAAGCCGACGCGCTTGCCGAGCAGGATGACCAGGACCAGGGCGGCCATACCGGCGTTGATGTGCACCGCGGTGCCGCCGGCGTAGTCCTGGGCGCCGATCCGGCCGCAGATGAGCGAGTCGTCGGTGCAGCTGAACACCATGTGCGCCATCGGGAAGTAGGCCAGCAGGGCCCACAGGGGCACGAAGACCACCCAGGCGGCGAACTTCATCCGGTCGGCGACCGCGCCGCTGATCAGGGCGACGGTGATGACCGCGAAGGTCATCTGGAACATCACTCCGATGTAGCTGTCGGTCGTGACACCGTCGAGCCAGAGCAGCTCGGTCGGGTCGGCGAAGAACGTGCCCTCGCCGCCGAAGCCCATCGACCAGCCGACCGCGACGTAGAGGATGCCGACGATCGCGGCCGCGATGTAGCTCATCATCATCATGTTGAGCACGGACTTCGAGCGGGACATGCCGCCGTAGAACAGCGCCAGCGCAGGAACCGTCATCATCAGCACGAACGCTGTCGCGATGAGCATGAAGGCGTAATAGCCGTCCACAGAACCTCCATGGAGAATGCGGGAACAGGACGGGGCTCTCGGGTGCGACGCCGCTGTCGCGCGCCCCTCCTCTTGCCGAGAACCTTCGGTGCGCCACGTTTCACCCCAACGGGTCGGATGTTGCGGACAGGAAACGACATCCGCCTCCGTGTTACTTCGGTGTTACGTCGGGCGCACCGCTCGACCCCGTGAGGGCGGACCCCGAGGGTCGGCGATGATGCCGCCATGACCGACGAGCGCTACCGGGCCGCCTGGGCCCAGCTGGTCACGGCATGGTCCGCTGCCGAGGGTCCGCACGCGGAGGCGCTGCTCCGCCGCGCGCTCGACGCAGGCCTGGACGCGGTGGCCGCCCCCCTGCCGCCGGCCCAGGACGTGGCTGTGGGCCAGGGACGCCGCTGCGAGGTCGCCCTGGTCCGGCTGTCGGGGGCGGTCGACGAGTCGGGCTACCTCGAGCACAACCCGCCGCAGGCCGAGCGCGGCGCCGAACCTGTCGACCACTTCTGCCGGCGCGGCTGGCGCCGGCTGCGCAACCCCTCGCTCGCCTTCGACGTGTGGTGGTACGTCGCGGAGTACCTCGACCCCGCCGACGACTCCGAGACCGCGGTCAACCCGCTGGTCCACTACCTGGTGGACGGCCGGTTCCGGGGGCTCCTCCCCCTCCCCGAGCCGAGCCCCCGCCCGGAGCACACCCTGACGGGCCCGCCGCGCCGCGTGTGCCTGTTCGCAACCTACGACCCCGACGGGCTGGTGGACGACTACGTCGTCGACTACGTGCGGGAGCTCAGCCGGTTCGCCGACGTCTACGTGCTGGCGGACTGCGACATGCGGCCCGGACAGCTCGAGCGCCTGGACGGCCTCGTTAAGGGTGCGTGGGCGCGGCGGCACGGCGCGCACGACTTCGGGTCGTGGAGTCTGCTCGCCCGCGAGCTCGTGGGGTGGTCGGCCCTGGACCGGTACGACGAGGTGCTGCTGGCCAACGACAGCTGCTGGCTGCTCCGGCCGCTCGACGACGTCTTCGCCCGGATGGACCAGCGGGCCTGCGACTTCTGGGCGCTGCAGGTGACCGCGCGGTTGTTCGAGCCCGAGTCCGACGAGCCGCAGTCGCTGCCGCTCGAGGAGGTCAAGCGCGACTGGATCCCACGGGCGGTGTTCAGATCGCGCGAGTCGGCCCATCTCGGCTCCTACTTCCTCGCGCTGCGCCGGCCGGTGCTCGACGACCCGGGGTTCCGCCGCCGCCTCGACTCAGTGGTCCCACAGCTCGACCACGACCTGCTCGTGCAGAAGTACGAGTACGGCACCACCCGATACCTGGTGGGCCAGGGCTTCGACTTCTCGACGTGGCTGCCCGACCTGCGCCCCAACCACCCGCTCTACGGACCCGGCGCCTTCGACCTGCTGGCCGAGGGGTTCCCGCTCTTCAAGCGGCGGTTCCTGGTCGCCAACCCCTACTTCACCCCGGAGCTCGCCCGTTGGCGGGAGCGGATCCTGGCCGCTGTGCCGGACGCGCCCGTCGACATGTTCGAGCGCAACCTGCGCCGCGTTGCCGACCCCGACGCGCTGGCCCGCAGCTTCGCGGCCGGCCGGGACACGTCCTAGCGGAGACCGCGGTCGCGCCGCGCCTCGTGGGCCAGCTCGACCAGCCGCTCGGCGCGGGCTGCGAAGGAATGCTCGCGCCGCACCCGATCCGCAGTACGCCGCCGGGCCTCGCTGTCGCCGAACACCGCGTCCGGGTCGGCCAGGGTGGCGAGCCGCCGGAGGTCGTCGACGTTGCGATAGACCTGCACCGCGTCCCCGAAGAGGTCGGCGGTCCCCGCGACCTCGTCGCTGACCACCCGCGCTCCGCTGGCGACCGCGTCGAACAGCCGGTTGGAGAGGAATCCCTCCTCCCGCATGTCGTCCCAGTGGTCGTTGAGCACGACCCCGGCTGCCGCGTACGCCGCCGACAGCTCGCGGTTGGGGATCGACCGGGCCACCACGACCCCGTCGGGCACGAGCCCACCCCACAGGTCCCCGTAGACCGCCACCGGCAGACCGGCTGCGAGGGCGTCGCGCACCACCGGGCGCAGCTCGCGGCGCGAGTTGCCGACGAAGAGGACGTCATGGCCGGTGTCCGCGATCCCGTCGTGCGGGTGGAAGAGGTCGGGGTCGGTGGCCTGGAGCAGCGGCTCCACGGGGACGCCCCACTCCCGGCTCACCCGGTCCGCCCAGGAGATGCTCGCTGCCACGACCCGGTCGTAGCCGCGCAGCTCGTCGGGCGTCACGTCGTCCGGATGTGACAGCACCCAGGCCAGCGTGACCTGGGCGGGGTGCGGCAGGTGCCGGTGCAGACCACGGAGCACCAGGGCGACGTCGTCGTCGGCACCGGTGGTGCGGTCCCACTCGGGGCGGCGGTCCACCACGACGTCCTGGCCCTGGGCGCGCAGCGCGGCCGCGAGCGACGACGCGAAGTGCGTGTCTCCCCACCGCTCGCCACCCTCACCTGCGGGCGCCGGGTTCTTGATCGCCCAGCGCAGGCGGCCGGGCCGCTCGTCGAAGGAGAGCCGCTGTTCGCGCACCAGGACCGGATGCGGAACGGCGAGCTCCGGAGGCTGGTTCTTGCGCGGGGCGACGCGGTGGTCGACGACGGTGAGACCACGCCCACCCCACAGCTCGGCGTCGTCACGAGGCTCGACGGCGCGGGACCAGCGAGCGAGGTAGAGCTCACGGTTGGCCAGGTGCTTCAGGTAGCGGCCGGGGCTGCGTGACTCGTGGTGCACGACCGGGGCTGCGGTGACGACGCGGAAGTGCCCGGGACGCATCGCCTCGAGCCGCCGGCACAGGTCGACGTCCTCCATGCCGTTGGTGAAGACCGGGTCGAAGCCGCGGAGTGCGACGACGTCGTCCGCGCGCAGCGCGAGGGCGGCTCCCGTGAGCGCGTGGAAGGGCTGGTCGTCGAGGCCGACCGCGTCCTCGACGGGGAACCCCTGCAGCAGCATGTGCGGCAGCCCACCCGTCGAAGGGAACGCGACGCCCGCCGACTGGATCTCGCCCGTCGGGTAGACGAGCAACGGCTGGGCACCGAGGACCTCCGGGTCCTCGAGGGCGGCGCGCAGTGGCGGGATCCAACCCGGCGGGACCGTCGTGTCGTTGTTCAGGAAGACCACGACGTCCCCCGTGCACTCCGCGAAGGCGAGGTTGTTGCCCAGCGCGAAGCCGTAGTTCTCGGGTGCGTGCACGACGCGCACCCGGTCGGAGCGCAGCCGGTCCAGCGCCGAGGCGATCCCGGGCGCGGACCCGTTGTCGAGGACCAGCACCTCGATCTCACCATCCGCGGCGAGCAGCGACCGCACGCAGGTGGTCGTCAGCTCGGCATCCTCGTACGTCGGGATGATCACCGAGGTCAGGCCGGGCACGCGAGGTTGCTCCCCGAGTCCGACCCAGTCGACCAGGTGGCGGTTGAGCACGGCGTGCCGGAAGTTGCCCGGTCGCTGCAGACCGGCTCTGCGTCGGTCCGGGAAGGACCGCCGCACACCGGTCCGGCCGACCTGCTCGACGGCGGCGACCTGGTTGCGCAGGAAGAAGTCAAGGGGCCAGGCCGGTCCGGCCTCGGGGTCGATGCCGCCCCCGTCGACGAGCACCTCGCGGCGGAACAGCAGACGGGCCGCCTCGGTCGGACGGGGCTGGGCGTAGACCTCCGTGTCGCCGTTGCCCCGGACGCCCTCCATCCGGTCCGCCACGACCGGCGCCCCGACGGCGACCAGGCGCGCCAGCCGATCAGGCACCCAGGTGTCGCCCGCGTCCAGGAACGCGACGTACTCCCCCGACGCCTCGGCGAGACCGCCGACCGCCTCCCAGGTGGGGTGCGTCTGCGCCTCGAGGCTCGCCACCGTCCGGGCGCGGACCTCCGGGTCCTGGCCGGCGTCGAGGACGACCGAGACGAGGACGGCCAACTCGGACCTCAGCCCAGCATCGCGTCGACGAACGCGGCCGGGTCGAACGGCGCCAGGTCGTCGGCGCCCTCGCCGAGGCCGACCAGCTTGACGGGGACGCCGAGCTCGCGCTGGACGGCGACGACGATGCCGCCCTTGGCCGAGCCGTCGAGCTTGGTGAGCACGATGCCGGTGACGTCGACGACCTCGGAGAAGACCCGGGCCTGGACCAGGCCGTTCTGCCCGGTCGTCGCGTCGAGCACGAGCAGGACCTCCGTGACCGGCGCCTGCTTCTCGATGACGCGCTTGACCTTGCCGAGCTCGTCCATCAGTCCGGCCTTGTTCTGCAGCCGCCCGGCGGTGTCCACCACGACCGTGTCGGCCCCGTGCTCGACACCGTGCCTGACCGCCTCGAAGGCGACGCTGGCCGGGTCGGTGCCCTCGGGGCCACGCACGACCTCGACACCGACCCGCTCGCCCCAAGTGGCTAGCTGGTCCACGGCGGCGGCGCGGAACGTGTCGGCAGCGCCCAGCACGACCTTGCGGTCCTCGGCCACCAGGATGCGGGCGATCTTGCCGACGGTGGTGGTCTTGCCGGATCCGTTGACGCCGACTACCAGCACCACGCCGGGGTTGCCGTCGGCGCCGGTGACGTGCAGCCGGCGGTCCATGGCCGGGTCGACCAGCGTGACGAGCTCCTCGCGGAGCACGCTCTTGGCGTCCGGGGCCTCGCCGCCCTCGACCCGGAGCCGGGTGCGTAGCCGGTCGACCAGCTCATGCGTCGGCCCGACGCCGACGTCGGCGGTGAGCAGGACGTCCTCGATCGACTCCCAGGTGTCCTCGTCCAGCTTGTCCCGGCTGAGCAGCGCGAGCAGGCCGCGGCCCAGCGCCCCCTGGGAGCCGGCGAGACGCTGGCGGAGCCGCTGCAGCCGGGTCGCGGTGGCCTCGGGTCGCTCGATGGTCGCCGGCGGGCTGCTGAGCTCGACGGGTGGCATGTCCTCGCCCGCCTCGACCGGCGGTGCCACGAGCACGTCGGTGTGGGTGTCCGGGAGGGGCTTGGGCTTCCGTCGCCCGGACACGACGAGTCCGGTCACGGTCGCGACCAGGACCACCGCCACCGCGGCGATGACCAGGATCAGGACGGTCAGGGACATGACGCCCATCCAAACAGAAGCGGGCTCCCGGTCAGGGATCCAAGAGGTCGCCCAGGCGGGTCTCGCCGGGCTCCGGCGCCTGCCCCGGGCGGTTCTCGGTCCAGTCGTCCTTCTCCTGCGAGGAGAACACCGAGAGGACCACGACCGCGACCAGCACGCTCAGCGCCATCACCAGCACGACCGCCGTCATGGTGTATCAACGACCTGGCGGCCGCGCAGTTAGGGGCCGTGAGGGGTCGTAGGGTGGCCGCATGTTCGAGCGGCGCGGTCGGCAGCGCCGCCACGACCTCTCCTACGTCTTCGTGGTGACCTACGGCCGCTCCGGGTCGACCCTGCTGGCGGGGATCCTCAACTCGATCCCCGGCTACCTGATCCGGGGCGAGAACCGCGACGCCCTGCACCACCTGTTCCTGTTCCACCAGACCCTCGCGACTGAGCGTGAGCGGGTCGGGCCGGACCACGGCCGGCAGCGGACGCACCCGTTCTACGGGATCGGCGACGTCCCGTTGGACAGGTCACTGGCCGGGATTCGTGAACTGGTGCTCGACACCGTCCTGCGTCCCAAGAAGGACACCCGTGTCACTGGCTTCAAGGAGATCCGCTGGTACCACCCGGACCTGCCGGACTACGTCGCGTGGCTGCGTGAGGTCTTCCCCGGCGCGAAGTTCCTGGTCAACACCCGCGACCACGCCGCCGTCCTGCGCTCGGGCTGGTGGGCCGAGGGCGACCACGCCGAGGGCCTGGCCGCCGCCGAGGCCGGGATCCTGGCGTTGGCCGACTCGCTCGGCGAGGCGGCCTACCGGGTGCACTACGACGACTACGTCGCCGACCCGGCCGTCCTGCGCGGGATGTTCGACTGGCTGGGCGAGCCGTTCGACGAGGAGGCGGTGCGGGCGGTCATGGTGCGCAAGCACTCGGTCTGACCAGCCGCTTCGGCCATGCGCGCACGATCGCCGAGCGATGCGTCCTACCCTGCTCGGGTGACCGGGGAGACTGCCACCCGGAGCGACCGGCGCCCAGAGGTGCGCGACGGCGTGATCCGGGTCTCCATCGTCCTGCTCGCCGCCGCGGTCCGTGTCGTCGGAGCGAACTTCGGGTTCCCGCTGCTGTTGCACCCAGACGAGTTCGCCGTCGTCGCGGCGGTCGTCGACATGGCTGAGCGCAACTCGTTCGAACCGCCTTGGAGTTACCGCCCCGACCACGTCGAGATGAAGGTCAACTACGGCGTCTTCGCACTGTACGCACACGGGGTCGTTGGGACGTCGATCGAACGAGCGTTCGCCCAGAGCCAGCTTCCGTTCTACAACCTCGCGAGGCTGACGACCGCGGTGTTCGGGATCTTGACCGTGGTGCTGGCGTACCTGGTGGGCAGACGGTGGTCACCTCGAACGGGCCTGATCGCCGCCGCCCTGTTCGCGCTCTTCCCCCCTTTCGTTCTGCACGCCCATTACGCCACCCCGGACGTGCCGCTGACGTTCGCGGTGATGATGCTCGTGTATGCGTTGGTGCGCTACACGGAGACCACGTCGTGGGCACCGCTTCTCGCGGCCAGCTTCGCAGTCGCCCTGGCGATCGGCACCAAGTACCCAGGAGCCGTCGGGGCCCTGATGCTCGCGGCGGTCGTGGCTGCGGCTGCCCTTCGCGACCGGGACTGGCGGCGATTCCTGAGTCACGGTGCCGCGTCGCTCGCCGCGACCGCGGGTCTCCTCTTCCTCATCTCCCCCACCCTCTTCACCGACGCCACGGGGGTCCGCGCCGAGATCCGGAGGCAGGCCACCGGAGACCGGCTCGGCCACCCGGATCACGGGCTGGGCGGCAACATGTGGTTCTACGTGGCCGAGTTCCTCGAACCCGGCGGACTCGTGCTCGGCGCCCTTGTCCTGGTTGGCGTGTGCGTGGTGGTGGCCCGCCGGCGACTGCAGACGCTGCCGTGGTTCGTCGGCATGCTCTTCTGGGTGTCCTTGAGCACGCTGCCCATGACGTGGGAACGGTGGGGCCTCCCGATGTGGGTCACCCCTCTGCTGCTCGCCGCCGTCGGCATCGACTATCTGGTCGAGCGGGCCGGGAGTCTGGCAGCGCGGGCAACACTCGGTGTAGCCCTGGTGGTCGTGACCACACAGCTCACCCTCGTCAGCGTGACTTCGCTCGCCGGGCTGCTGGCCCGGGACACCAGACTCGAGTCGAGGGAGTGGGTGCTGGAGCAGGGCATCAGCGAAGAGGAGACCACGTACGAGGGCTACACCCCCTTCCTGCCTGGCTCCTACGCCCTCTTGACCGACCACGTCGAGGCCGAGGGAGACCGGTTCCTCTTCATGACCCGCGACGGTGACGCCGCGGAGTTCGTGGTGCTCAGCGACCTGATGTACGGCCGTGTCCTCGAGGACCCCGACTACGCGCAGGAGCAGGCGATCTACCGCTACATCTTCGACAACTTCGAGGAGATCGGCTCGTTCACCGGGCACGCCCAGAAGATGTCGTGGCTGGAGCCGGTCAGTGCTGTTCGCCAGGTGCGGAGCCTCGGCCACTACACCGGCGGTGGCCTGGGTGGACCCACAATCCGGGTGTTCCGCATCCCCGATGAGCTCCGGGGCAGCGGTGCCGCGATCAGTCCTGGTCGGTAGCAGGTCCGAGCAGCGAGCTGATCACCGCGCGGATCTCGTCCGGGACCGGAGTGACAGGGCGAGCCGGGTCGGTGTTGTCGACGTAGACGTGCACGAACCGCCCCTCGGCCTTGGCCAGGGGGTCGTCGCCTTGGAACAGGCCAACCCGGTAGACGACCGAGGAGGTCCCGAGCCGCTCGACCACCACGCCGACGTCGACCGGCGCCGGGTAGCCGACCTCCGCGAAGTAGCGACAGCCAACCTCGGCCACGACGCCGATGGCGGGCAGCTCGCGGATGTCGACCCCGGTCGCGTGCACGAGGTGGTTGTTGACGACCGTGTCGATGATCTCGAAGTAGCGGGCGTTGTTCATGTGCCCGTAGACGTCGATGTCGGCCCAGCGGGTCGTCTGCTGCTCCCAGTAGACGTACTCGTCGCGCGCTGGTCGCTGCGCCGCCATGGCTAGGCGGAGGCGGCTTCGCGCAGCCGCTGGCTGATCACGGTGGTGACCCCGTCGCCGCGCATGGTGACGCCGTAGAGGGCGTCGCCGACCTCCATGGTGCGTTTCTGGTGGGTGATCACCAGGAGCTGGGAGTTCTCGCGCAGCTCCTCGTAGATCTCGAGCAGCCGGCCCAGGTTGGTGTCGTCGAGCGCCGCCTCGACCTCGTCGAGGATGTAGAACGGCGACGGCCGCGCCTTGAACAGCGCGACGAGGAAGGCCACCGCCACGAGCGAACGCTCGCCACCGGAGAGCAGCGAGAGCCGCTTGACCTTCTTGCCGGGCGGGCGGGCCTCGACCTCGATGCCGGTGTTGAGCATGTCGTCGGGGTCGGTGAGGACGAGACGGCCCTCGCCGCCGGGGAAGAGTCGCGCGAACGTCGACTCGAACGCCGTCTCCACGTCGGCGTAGGCCTCGGCAAAGACCTGCTGCACGCGGGCGTCGACCTCGCGGACGATGTCGAGCAGGTCGTGGCGGGTCTTCTTGAGGTCCTCGAGCTGCTCGGTGAGGAAGCGGTGGCGCTCCTCCAGGGCCGAGAACTCCTCGAGTGCGAGGGGGTTGACCGTGCCGAGCATGGCGAGCTCGCGCTCGGCGGTGCGCAGCCGCTTGGCCTGCTCCTCGCGGACGAACGGCGTCGGCTCGGGCAGCTCCTCGCCCTCCTCGACGTGACCGGTGAAGGGGATGAGCTGGTCGGGGCCGTAGTCACTCACCAGGCCGTCGGCGTCGAGGCCGAGCTCCTCGAGCGCGCGCTCCTCGAGCTGCTCGATGCGCATCTTCTGCTGGGTGCGCGCCATCTCGTCACGGTGCACCGAGCTGACCAGCTCGTCGTGCTCGCGGGTCAGCTCACGCAGCGTCGCGCGGACGGCAAGCAGCTCCTGCTCGCGTCCCTGCCGGGCCTGCTCGACCGCGGCCCGCGCCTGCGCGGCCTGCTCCAGCGAGGTCTCCAGACGGGCCAGGACGACCCGGGCACCGACCAGGACCGCCTCGGCCGCGCGGCCCTCGCGGGCGACCCGCTCGCGGCGCTCGATCTCGCGGGCCCGGGTCTCGCGTTCGGCCTGGGCCGCGCGCAGCAGCTGGTCGGCGCGGCCGTGGAGCGCACGAGCGCGCTCCTCGGAGGTGCGCAGCGCGAGCCGCGCGTCGGTCTCGTTGGCGCGTGCCTGCCGGGCCAGCTCGACCAGCTGCTCGCGGGCGTCGAGCTCGGGCTCGGCGGCGGGGTCCGCCTCGGCGCGGGCCAGGCGTCCCTCGAGCTCGGTGAGGCCGGCCTGGTCCTGCTCGCGCGCCGCCTCGGCCTCCTCGATGGCCCGGGTCAGCCGGTCGGCCTCGGCTCGTGCGTTGCGCACCACGGACCCGAACTGGCCGAGCTCCTCGGCCACGGCGGCCAGGGTCGCGTCGGACTCGTGCAGCTTGGCGAGGGCGACGTCGACGCGCTGCTGGGCGTCGTGCCGCTCGTTCTCGAGCCGCGAGATGTCGAAGGCGAGCCGCTCGGAGGCGGCCACGGCCTCAGCGAGCTGGGCGCCCGCCTCGTCGACCGCGGCCTGGATCTCCAGCAGGCTCGGCTGGCTCGCGGAGCCGCCGGCCGCCAGGTGGGCGCCGAGCACGTCGCCGTCCAGGGTGACGGCGGTGAGCTCGGGATGCTGGGCGACCAGCCGGCGGGCAGCGGTGAGGTCGCCGACCACGGCGACGCGCTCGAGGAGATGGGCGAGCGCGGGGCGCACCGCGTCGGGACAGTCGACGGCGTCGACGGCGTAGGACGCCTCGGCGGGCAGCGTCGGCCAGGTGGCGGGTGCGGTCGCGGACCGGGATCCGCCGGCCACGACCAGGCCCGCGCGGCCCAGGTCACCGGCCTTGAGGTGGTCGATGGCGTCGACCGCGGCAGCGGCACCGTCGACCACGACGGCGTCCGCGGCGGCCCCGAGCGCGCTGGCGACGGCGGTCTCGTAACCTCCGCGGATCGTGAGGAGTGCGGCGACGGACCCCAGCAGACCTGACACCTGCTCGGACGCCGCGAGCAGCGCGCCGGCGCCGTCCTTGCGGGCCAGGCCGAGCTCGAGGGCGTCCTTGCGGGCGGTGAGCGTGGACCGGTCGCGGTCGGCACGCAACGCCTCGTCGCGGACCTTCGCCAGCCGGTCCTCGAGGTCGCTGAGGACCGCGGCGGCCGCCTCGTGCTCGGCGTCGAGCCCCTCCTCGCCGGCGTCCAGGCCGGCGACCCGGGTCTCCAGCGACGTGAAGTCGTGCTGGGCGCGCGCGGCCCGGGCCAGCGCCTCCTCGCGGGCCTGCTCGAGCCGGCCGATCTCGTCGGAGGCCGCGGCGGCCCGCGAGCGAGCGGCGTTGACCTGGCCGTGCAGGCGAGCGAGGCCCTCGCGCCGGTCGGCGGCGGCGCGCTCCAGGCCCGCGACCCGGCGTTCCTCCTCGGCGGCGGCGCTCTCGGCCTGGTGGCGCGCCGCGATGGCCTCGTCGAGCGCGGCTCGGTGGGCGCCGACCTCGTCGACGATCCGCGCCTCCTGCTCGCGCAGGTCGGCGGCCTCGACCTCGAGCTGCTCTGGGTCGCGCCCGGGAGACGACGTCGTCTCCACGGTCGCGTGCGCGTTGCGGACCCGCTCGGTGGCGAGCGACTGGGTGCCGCGCACCCGCTCCTTGAGGCCGGCCAGCGCGAACCACGTCTCCTGGGCCTTGGCGAGCGCCGGGAGGTCCTCGCGCAGCGCCGCCTCGAGCCGGGCCTCCTCGTCGCGGGCGGCGGCGCTCTGCGCCTCCACCTCGTGCTGGCGGGCCAGCAGCTGGGTCTCGTCGGCGAGCTCCTGGTCGAGCGCGGCGCGGGCGGTGACCAGGTCGTCGGCGATGATCCGGGCGCGGGCGTCGCGGACGGTGGCCTGGACGCCGGCCGCTCGGCGGGCGACCTCGGCCTGGCGCCCCAGCGGCTTGAGCTGGCGGCGGATCTCACCCAGCAGGTCGGTGAGCCGGGTCAGGTTGCCCTCGCAGGCGTCGAGCTTGCGGAGCGCCTTCTCCTTGCGCTTGCGGTGCTTGAGGACGCCGGCGGCCTCCTCGATGAACCCCCGCCGGTCCTCGGGAGTCGCGTGCAGGATCGAGTCGAGCTGCCCCTGCCCGACGATCACATGCATCTCGCGGCCGATGCCCGAGTCGGACAGCAGCTCCTGGACGTCGAGAAGCCGGCAGGTCGTGCCGTTGATGGCGTACTCCGAGCCGCCGCTGCGGAACATGGTCCGGCTGATCGTGACCTCGGCGTAGTCGATCGGCAGCGCGCCGTCGGAGTTGTCGATCGTCAGGATCACCTCGGCGCGGCCGAGCGGGGGCCGCCCGGAGGTCCCGGCGAAGATGACGTCCTCCATCTTGCCGCCGCGCAGCGACTTCGCCCCCTGCTCGCCCATGACCCAAGCCAGCGCGTCGACCACGTTGGACTTGCCGGAGCCGTTGGGCCCGACGATGCAGGTGATGCCCGGCTCGAGCTGCAGCGTCGTCGAGGAGGCGAAGGACTTGAACCCCTTGAGGGTCAGGCTCTTCAGGTACAACGGGGCTCCCTCGGACGGTCGGCAAGAAGACTTCGCTGCGGCGGGGGAAGCCAGCAGACCAAACCCTATCCGGGGCACCCCCCTATCCCCTGCATCCAGGGCGTCTGTGGACGGGCGTGTCAGGGCCGAGCAAGTACAGGCGTGCGAGCGAGCGAAGCGAGGCGAGCGTTGCGAGCGGAGCGAGCGCGCCCCGCGATCGGCCCGGCGGCCACGACGGACGGCGAAGCCCGCGAAGCGGAGCGAGCGTCCGTCTTGGGTCCGGGCCGAAGCTCGCGGGGGTATTCAGCCGAAACTCACGAGGGTATTGGGTCGTGGGCCACGTGCCGGAGTTGGCCCCAGATCACGCACACGAAGACCGCCGAGCCGACGAAGGCGAACCAGAACGGTGCGGTCACGCCCCAGCGCTGAGCCAAGGCACCACCGATCCCGGCGCCGACGACCAGCCCCCCGAAGATCCCGATCAGGTTGACGCTCCCGACCCGGCCCTGGAGCTCGTTCGGCACGGCTCGCTGCCGGATGGTGATCGCGGTCGTGCCCCAGATGAAGGCGTGCGCACCGAAGACGAAGAACACCGGCATAGCGACGTAGGGACTGGTGGTGAGGGCCAGCACCAGGTGGGTGAGGGTCTCGATGACTAGTCCGATCCGCATCAGGTCACCGAGGCTCACGTGCTGGGTGATCCAGGCGTACGACAGGGTCCCGAGCAGCCCGCCGACGGCGCTCACCGTGGTGACCAGCCCGAACCCGACCTCTCCGAGCCCGAGCCTCTGCGTCGCGTAGAGGACCAGGACCGACCAGGCGGCGCCGAAGGTCACGTTGAACATCAGGATCGTCAGGATCAGCGTGCGAACGGCGGCGTGGTGCCACGCCCACCGGATCCCCTCGACGATGTCCTGTCGGATGCGGGTCGGCGCCGCCTCGGCGTCGCGTCCGTGCGGAGGCAGCACGATCCGGGTCAGCAGCGCCACCGACAGCAGCAGGATCAGCGCCTGGCCGGCGAAGGGCCACGCCATGCCGGCCGCGAACATCGCTGCCCCGAGCGGCGGTCCGACGAGCTGGTTGATCGTGATGAACCCGACCTGGAGGCGGGAGTTGGCGAGCGCCAGGTCGTCACGGTGCACCAGCATCGGCAGGAACGTGCTCATCGTGTTGTCCGCGAAGAGCTCGGCGGTGCCGAGCACGAACATCGCCGCCAGGACCAGCCAGATCGAGACGGTGTCGGTCAGGACGCTCAGGGCGAGCAGGGTCAGCACGAGCGAGCGGATCACGTCGACGGTGATGACGATCAGCTTGCGGTCGACCCGGTCGGCCAGCGCGCCGGCGAACAGCCCGAACGCGAACGGCGGCAGCCAGTAGAGCAGTGCCGCCAGCGCGACGAGGAACTCCTGGTGGGTCTGGGAAGCCACGAGCAGCGGGCCGGCGGCGAGCGCGATGCCGTCGCCGAGGTTGCTCATCCAGCCCGAGGCCAGCAGCCAGCGGAAACCGGTGCCGAGGCGCGCCGGGGCGACCCTCTCCAGCACCGACGTCACGAGGGGACGCTACGCACCCGTCGTACGACGGGTGAAGCGATTTAGGTCAGACGGGCTGCAGCTCGTTGTCGCGGGAGAACAGCTCGGCGGCCTGGGCGGCGACGAGCCGGTCGTTCTCCTCGCTGAGTCGGAGGACCAGCTCCTCCAGCTCGCCCACACGCGCGCGCAGCCGAGAGTTCTCGGCCGCCAGGCGAGGGTCACGCAGGTCGCTGTTCATGTAGCCGATCAGCGCCTTGGCCATAGATGAACCTTCCGATGTCACTGGATGTAACGCGGGGACAGCCCGGCCTCTGCAGAACGAGGAGGGGCCGTCTTCAAGAGTCCCACTTGCGGGGGCTCGGGTCAATCCAGGGGACGTACGGCGAGCGCAGCGAGCCGACGGCCCCGGCGGAGGTTGAGGAGGTCGCGCAGCGACCGTCTCGAAACCACGCAAGCCGTTGCTGGAACAGATCCACAGCGGGTCACCCTGGGTGCCTCAGCTGCGGAGGTCTCGAGACGGGCGCAGAAAGCCCTCCTCGACCACCGTCGCACCTGCTCGCTTCGCTCGCGGTGCTCGCTGGCACACCGGGCAGAAGTACGACGAGCGGTTCATGAACGCGACCCGGCGCATCGGGGTGCCACAGCGGTCGCACGGCTCGCCCTCCCGGCCGTAGGCGTGCAGGGACCGGTCGAAGTAGCCGGACTCGCCGTTGACGTTGACGTAGAGCGCGTCGAAGGAGGTGCCACCCTCCCCCAGGGCCGCGACCATGACGTCGCGCGCGTGTCCGAGCAGGTCTGTCACCTGGGCTCGGGTCAGCCGGTCGCCGGGCCGTTCGCCGTGCAGGCGCGCCCGCCACAGGGCCTCGTCGGCATAGATGTTGCCCACACCGGAGACGAGGGTCTGGTCGAGCAGCTGCCGCTTGATGCCCGAGGCCCGACGGCGCACCTTCGTCACGAAGGCGTCGTCGTCGAACTGGGGGTCGAGGGGGTCACGGGCGATGTGGGCTATCTCGGGCGGCAGGTCGGCCCCGCCGGCCGAGACCAGCAGACCGCCGAACATCCGCTGGTCCACGAACCGCAGCTCGCGTCCCGCGGCGGCGCCGGACAGGGCGAGCCGCACCCTCAGGTGCCTCTCGTCCGGGCTGTCGGGCGGCTGGACCAGCATCTGACCGGACATGCCGAGGTGAGCGAGCAGCGCGTCGCCACTGTCCAGAGGCAGCCAGAGGTACTTGCCACGCCGGTGTGCCGCCTCGATCCGGCGACCGGTGAGCGCGGCCGAGAACCCGGCGGGACCGCGCGGGTCGCGGCGCACCGGCCGGGGGTGCAGGACGTCCACGCCCGTGATCGTGGAGCCGATGACATGCCGCTCGAGGCCGGCGCGGACGACCTCGACCTCGGGAAGCTCGGGCACGGCGGGCCTAGTGGTCGCCGACGGAGGTGCGTCGGGGGTGGCCCGTGCTCCGGGTGCGTGCATCGCAAGGCGCCGGAGCGAAGCCGTACTTGGCCGTCCAGCGAGCGACGGCAACGCCGCGAGGTGCGTGCCCGGAGTGCGTGACACACGGCGAACCTCCGTTGGTGACCACTAGTGGGTGTCGAGCGAGTCGTGGGCCGCGCCCTCGGCCGCATCCACGATGGCGTCCTGGGCCGGGTCGTCCCCGAACGAGAGCGCGATCTCGCCGTAGGCCGTCTCGGCGGCCGCCTGCTCGGCCTCCTTCTTGGAGTGGCCGATGCCGTTGCCGTAGACCTGGTTGCCGACCCGGACCCGGGCGGTGAAGGTCTTGGCGTGGTCGGGGCCCTCCTCGTCGATGACGTACTCCGGCACCCCGAGGCTGTGCTCGGCGGCCAGCTCCTGCAGCGAGGTCTTCCAGTCGAGTGCCGCACCCAGCGCCGACGCCGCCTCGATCAGCGGGTCGAAGAGCCGGTGGACGAGCACCGAGGACATCTCGATGCCTCCGGAGAGGTGCACCGCGCCGATGAGCGCCTCGACGGTGTCAGACAGGATCGAGGCCTTGTCTCGCCCGCCGGTGCTCTCCTCGCCGCGGCCGAGCTTGATGTGCTTGCCGAGCCCGATGCCACGTCCGACCTCGGCCAGCGCCCGGGCGTTGACCACGGCAGCGCGCAGCTTGGCCAGCCGCCCCTCCGACAGGTCGGGGTGCTCGACGTAGAGCGTCTCGGTGACGACGACACCGAGGACCGAGTCACCGAGGAACTCGAGCCGCTCGTTGGTGGGCAACCCGCCGTTCTCGTAGGCGAACGACCGGTGCGTCAGGGCGCGGTCGAGGAGCCCGGGGTCCAGAACCGGATCCCCGAGCGCGGTACGCAGCTCGGCGTAGTTGGTCAGGGCTGGCTCGGGGAGCTCAGAGAACCTGACGACGGTCGGCGCGAGCGCCGTACTGGCCACACGCACCGCACGCGCGGTGCGGGAGGTGCTTGGCTCCGCATGCGGGGTTCGCACAGGTGACCAGCGTCGGGGCGACGGCCTTCCAGGCCGAGCGACGGTGACGCGTGTTGCTGCGCGACATCTTCCGCTTCGGGACTGCCACTGTCTTCTCCTACGGGTTGGTCTTGCTCAGTCGTCGTTGGTCTGCAGCTCGGTCAGCGCTGCCCATCGGGGGTCTACCGCCGCCTCGTGTGCGTGGCCGGGGTCGTCGGCCAGTCGCGCCCCACACTCGGGGCACAGGCCGGGACAGTCGTCCATGCACAGCGGCTGGAACGGCAGTGCAAGCACCACCGCGTCCCGCAGCAGGGGCTCGAGGTGGACCAGGTCTCCCTCGAGCGTGCTGACCTCGTCGTCCCCGGTGTCTTCACCAAGGTGTGCGTGGTCCTCGTAGACGAACAGCTCCTGGAAACTCACCTCGGTGTCCTCGGTGAGAGGTTCCAGGCACCTCGCGCACTCGCCCGTGAGCGTGGTGCGCGCCGTCCCGGTGACCAGCACGCCCTCCATGACCGCCTCGAGACGCAGGTCGAGCTCGACCGGCGCACCCTCAGCGACACCGAGGACTTCGATGCCCAGATCCGGCGGAGCCGGGACCGTCTGTGTCATCTCGCGCATGGACCCCGGGCGGCGGCCGAGCTCGCGAGTGTCGAGCACGAGCGGCGCTCTCGGGTCCAAGTTTGAGATGTTCACTTCCGGGTCCGGTCAGTCAGATCCGTCGATCATCGTAACTGTCAGTCGCTGGACTGGGCCAATCGCGTCGTGAGCGGACCCAGCACGAAGTCGGGCACGAGACCGGACACGTCGCCCCCGAACGCCGCCACTTCCTTGACCAAGCTGGAGGAGACGAACCCGAGCTCGGGGTCCGCGGTCACGAACAGCGTCTCCACCCCGGTCAGGTGTGCGTTCATCTGAGCCATCTGGACCTCGTAGTCGAAGTCGGTGCCGGAGCGCAGCCCCTTGATGATCGCCTCGGCCCCGACCTCACGGCAGTAGGCCGTGATCAGGCCGGTGAACCCGGCGACCCGGACGTTGGCCCCCTCGTCACCGAGGCCGGCCACGCCCTGCTCGAGCATCGCGATCCGCTCCTCGGGACCGAACAGGCGGTTCTTGGACGGGTTGACCCCGACCGCGACCACGACCTCGTCGAACAGAGCGGCCGCGCGCCGGACGATGTCGAGGTGACCGCTCGTGACCGGGTCGAAGGACCCGGGACAGACAGCGCGGCGCATCAGGCCTCCTGGTCGCTGGTGTCACTGCTGAGCTCGCCGGGCCGCTCCCCGGCCGCGTGACCGTACCAAAGCGTCGTCTCGCCGTACTTGCGTCCGCGGGTCCGGGTGAAGCCGGCCGGCCAGGCCGGCTCGGGGCTCCGCGTCGACCGCTCGACGACGACCAGCGCTCCTGGCACGAGCCAGTCCTGGCCGGCCAGCAGCGCGAGCTCTTCGCTCACGACGGCGTCGTCGAAGTGGTAGGGCGGGTCCATGAAGACGACGTCGTAGGGCGCCGACGGCGGCCGGGCGAGGACCGTCGTGACCGAGTTGGTGAGGACGTGGACCCGCGAGAACCCCAGCAACTTGGCGTTCTCGTAGATCAGCCGGGCGGTGCGGCGGTCGGACTCGACCAGGCTCACGACGCCGGCGCCACGGGACCACGCCTCGAGACCGACCGCCCCGGAGCCGGCGTAGAGATCGAGGAAACGGAGGCCCTGCAGGGAGCCGCACCACGCCTCGACCGCGCTGAACAGCGCCTCGCGGACCCGGTCCGTGGTCGGTCGCGTGTGGTGGCCGGCCGGTGTGTGGATCCGCCGGCCGCCCGCGTTGCCCCCGATGATGCGAGTCATCGGGTCAGGACTTCTCCATGAATCCGCTCTCCTGGGACGCCTCCATTACGAGGACACTCTCCGCCAGGAGCGGGTGGGACGCCAGAGCCTCGTCGTCGTCGAGGAGTCCCTCAGCCGCCTGGCGGGCGGCCACGATGGTGTCCTCGTCGCGCAGCACCTTGAGATTCTGGAGGCTCGAGCGGAAGCCGGACTGCGACCGGCCGAGCACGTCACCCTCGCGACGCTGCTCCAGGTCGACGCGGCTGAGCTCGAAGCCGTCGGTGGTGGCCGCCACCGCGTCGAGGCGCACTCGAGCGTCGCTGGCGGGCGCCGCGTGCGAGACCAGCAGGCAGAGACCGGGCAGGCCACCTCGCCCGACCCGGCCGCGCAGCTGGTGCAGCTGGGAGATGCCGAACCGGTCGGCGTCGAGGAGCACCATCGTCGTCGCGTTGGCGACGTCGACGCCCACCTCGATGACGGTCGTCGAGACCAGGACGTCGATCTCGCCGGCGGCGAAGGCCCGCATGGTGCGGTCCTTGTCGTCGGGTGTCATCCGCCCGTGGAGGGGCGCCACCCGCAGCCCGGTGAGGTGGTAGGTCGTCAGGTCGGCCAGGGTCGCCTCGACCGAGGCCAGCGGCGGTCCGGGCGCCGTGGCGCGGGTCGCGGGCAACCCGTCATCCTCCGGGTCGTCGTCGTAGTCGGGGTCGATCTGGCCGGGCTCGAGCTCGTCGCCGCTGATCCGCGGGCAGACGACGTAGGCCTGGTGACCCTTGTCGACCTCCTCGCGCACCCGCTGCCAGACCCGGTCGAGCCAGGTCGGCTGCTCGGCCAGCGGCACCACGTTGGTCTGGATCGCTGCCCGCCCGGCGGGCAGCTCGGTGAGGGTGGACACCTCGAGGTCGCCGAAGACCGTCATGGCGACGGTCCGTGGGATGGGGGTCGCGGTCATCACCAGCAGGTGCGGCGGAGTGCCTCGGGACTTGTCGGTCAGCGCGGCCCGCTGCTCGACGCCGAACCGGTGTTGCTCGTCGACCACGACCAGGCCGAGGTCTGCGAACTGGACGTGTTCCTCGAGCAGGGCATGGGTCCCGATGACGATCCCGGCCTCCCCGCTCGCCAGCCGCAGCAGCGGCGCGCTCCGCTGGGCCTTGGTCATCGACCCGGTGAGGAGCTCGACCGACGTCGCCTCGTCGGCGCCGCCGAGCATGCCCCCGCCGGCGAGGTCGCCGAGCAGCTCGGTGATGGAGCGGTGGTGCTGCTGGGCGAGCACCTCGGTGGGGGCGAGCAGGGCGGCCTGGCCGCCCGAGTCGACGACGCGAAGCATCGCGCGTAGGGCTACCAGGGTCTTGCCGGAGCCGACCTCCCCCTGGAGCAGCCGGTTCATCGGGTAGGGGTTGGCCAGGTCGTGCTCGATCTGCGCGCCGATCTCGGCCTGCCCCGCGGTGAGCTCGAACGGGAGCCGGGCGTCGAAGGCGGCGAGCAGCGCACCGTCGCCGCCGTCCCTCGGCCGGGCCCCCATCCGGCGTACGGCGCGCCGGCGCCGCCCCAGCACCAGCTGGGTGACCAGGGCCTCCTCGAACCGGAACCGGTGCTGGGCCTCCCAGATCTCGCGGCGGCTCTCCGGGGCGTGGATCTGGTCGATCGCCGTGCGCGCTCCGAGCACCTTGAACTCGGCGCGGACCCGCTCGGGCAGCAGCTCGGGCACGTCGTCGACCATCGTCCGCGCGAAGCTGATGGCCTTCTGCAGGTCCCAGGACTCGACGTCCTTGGTGAGCGGGTAGATCGGGTAGAGCGGGCCGATCGCCTCGAGGGAGAGCGCCGCCAGGTCCTCGCCGGCGTCGCCGTCGTCGCCGAACAGCACCATCTGGGGGTTGGTGAGCTGCCAGTCGCCCCGGAACTTGCCCACCTTGCCCATGAACACGCCTCTGCGGCCGCGCTTGAACCGCAGCTCGTTCCACGCCGCCACCCGTGACTGCTGGGCGAAGAACGTCATCTGGAGCGACGGTCCCTCGGTGCGGAGAACGACCTCCTGGCGGAAGGCCAGGCGGCCCGTGCGGCGGTCGTTGTACTTCCTGCTCTGGGAGCTCGAGATCTCACCCACCACGGTGAGCAGCTGGCCCTCGCGGAGGTCCTCCAACGCCGACAGCGACCCCGTCTCGAGGTAGCGCCGCGGGAAGTGGTGCAGCAGGTCGCCGACGGTCTTGAGACCGAGGCGCTCGGTGATGCCGACGTTGCGTCGCTGCGCCTTCGCGCCCTTGGCGACGCCGAGCACCGACTCGACGGGCGAGTCGAGGTCGATCACAAGGGCTCCCCCTTTGCGCTACTCGACGGCGACGAGGAGCGGGTAGCGCTCCTGGCCACCGTCGTACACGACGACGTCGACAGTGGGGTGCTGCTCCTCCAGCCAGTCGCTGCAGGCCTGGGTCAGCGCGCCGCCCTCGTCGCCGGCCCCGGACACGAGGGTCACCATCTCCCCACCGCCGCCGAGCAGCCGGTCGATGACCTCGCGGGCCACCTCGGTGAGGTCGTCGCCGACGACCACGAAGTCACCGCCGATCGCGCCCAGCACGTCACCGGGCTCGCAGGGGCCGGCCATCGTGATCGCCTGCTTGGCGGCGATCGTGACCGCTCCCTGCCGGGCGTGGCGGGCGGTCGCGGTCATCTCGAGGACGTCCTGGTCGAAAGTGCGGCCGGGCTCGTGGACCGCCAGTGCGGCAAGCCCCTCGACCTGCGCGGTCGTCGGGATGACCGCGACCCTCATCTCGAGGTCGGCCTCGGCGGTGCTCGCCGCGATCTGGGCGACCCGGACCGAGTCCGGGTCGTTGGGGAGCACCAGGACCTCATGCGCCCCGGTGTGCTCGATGGCGTCCAGGATCATCCCGGTGGACGGCCGGTGGCCGGGTCCACCACGGACCACCACAGCGCCGGCCTCCTCGAAGAGCTTCGCCAAGCCGGGCCCCGCGGCGACCGCCACGATGGCCCGCCCGGCCCGCACCGCGGCGTCGTGGGCGGCCACCTGGTCGGCGAAGTGGGTGACCCGGATCCGGTAGGGGCGGCCAGCGGCGATCCCGGCCTCGATGGCGGCACCGACGTCGTCGACGTGGACGTGGACGTTCCAGAGCCCCTCACCGCCCACCACGACCAGCGAGTCGCCGAGCCCACCCAGCGTGGAGCGCAGCTCGCCGATCACGTCCTGCTCGGCGTCGAGCAGGTACATCACCTCGTAGGCCGGACCGCCCTCGACGAAGTCCCCGCCGGGCCGGAGCAGGGGCTGGGGGATGCGGTGCGGGCCCTCCACCTTGGGCGGGATCCTGCCCGTCAGCGCGGTCTCAGCGGCGTCGAGGATGACCACCACACCCCGGCCGCCCGCATCGACCACCCCTGCGTCGCGCAGGACCTGGAGCTGCTCGGGAGTGCGTGCGAGCGCCTCGCGGGCCGCGGCCGCCGAGACGGCGAGCACGTCGCGGGACCGCACCTCCGGGTCGCCCCGCAGGAGCTCCTCGGCCGCCTCGGCCGCGGCCCGGCAGACCGTGAGCATGGTCCCCTCGACCGGCGCGCCGACCGCGGCGTAGCTGGCCTCGGTCGCCTTGCGCAGCGCGTCGACCATCACGGCGCCGTTGCGCTCCTGCGGCGTCGCCGCGGCGATCCTGCGGATGATCGCCCGCAGCATCTCGCTGAGGATGACCCCGGAGTTGCCCCGCGCGCCGAGGAGCGCGCCGCGCGTGAAGGCCTCCAGCGTCGTGGCCCGGTCGGCGTCATGGGCTCCCCCGGTCTTCTCGCGCACCGCATCGCGGGCCGCGGCCATCGTCAGGTAGAGGTTGGTGCCCGTGTCGCCGTCCGGGACCGGATAGACGTTGAGCGCGTCGATCTCCTCCCGCGCCCCGGCCAGGGCGTCCACCGCGATGTCGATGAACCGCAGCACGGTGCCCAGCCGGATGCCGTAGCCGGAGTCGGGGTCCACAGCGGGCAACGTTAGGGGCTCGCTTTCGATTTCGGGGGAACCGTGGGTGTCCGATATCCTCGTGCGGTTGCCTGCTCTGCAGGCTCCCTCATCTGTACGCATCGATCTTCAGGAGCTCCCGGTGGCCGCCGTCTGTGACATCTGCGCCAAGAAGCCCGGCTTCGGCAACAACCGGCCGTGGTCGCGCAAGATCACCAAGCGTCGCTTCGACCCCAACATCCAGCGGGTCCGCGCGACGGTCAACGGCACGCCCAAGCGCCTCAACGTCTGCACCGGCTGCATCAAGGCCGGCAAGGTCACTCGCTGACCTGACCTCCGCCGCGAAGGCCGCCGCCCCACGGGGGTGGCGGCCTTTTTGGTGCGCCCGCGGTCGACACACCCGGGTCGACGCGCAGGTCAGAAGTGCCGCCACCCGGTCTCGCCCTCGTAGGCCGCCCCGTCGACCGTGACGCCCTCGCCGGATGAGACCGTCCCGATGACCGACCATCCCTCCGGCAGCGCCGCGCCGGCCGGGAACGTCGCCAGCAGCGCGTGGTCGTCACCGCCACCGAGGACGAACGACACCGGGTCGGCGCCGGTCGCGGCGGCGACGGCGTGCAGCGGCTCGGCGACCTCCAGGGACGCGGTGTGCACGTCGATGGCCACCCCGGAGGCCGTGGCCAGGTGACCGGCGTCGGCCAGCAGCCCGTCGGAGACGTCGATCATCGCCGTGGCCCCCGCCTCGGCCGCCGCGGGCCCGGCGTCGTACGGCGGCATCGGGCGGCGATAGGCGTCGACCAGCACCCGGGGCGAGCGGAAGCCTCGGCCGAGCACGGCCAGCCCTCCAGCGGCCCAGCCCTGGCGACCGGCCAGCGCCAGCCGGTCCCCGGCGGACGCACCCGACCGGAGCACGGGCGGCGAGGTGCAGGCCCCGATGACGGTCACCGCGACCACCACCTGGTCCGCCGCGGCGAGGTCACCTCCCACCACGGAGGCCCCGACGAGCTCGCACTCGGCCGCGAACCCCGCGGCGAAGTCCAACGCCCACTGCAGCGGGAGGTCGGCCGGGGCGGCGAGCCCGACGGTGAGCGAGTGCGCGCGCCCGCCCATCGCGTTGAGGTCCGAGAGGTTCTGCGCGGCGGCCCGGTGGCCGACGTCCTCGGCGGAGGCCCAGTCGCGGCGGAAGTGCCGACCCTCCACCATCAGGTCGGTGGACACCACGACATGCCCGGACCTCACGCGGAGCACCGCGGCGTCGTCCCCTGGGCCGACGAGGACCTGCTCACCCTGCGGGAAGAGAGCCGCGAGCTCGCCGATCAGCCCGAACTCCCCTGCGTCACCCAGTGTTGCGTCGGGGTTCGATGGCATAGCTCCATCCCAGCAGATGCAGGCCGGTGTCGGTCAGGGTAGGTTGACCCGGCACGGCAGTTGATCGGACAGAGTCGCCACACCAGTTGTCGAACAGCTAGGGAGAGATCCATGGTCGTCCAGGCCTACATCCTCATCCAGACCGACGTCGGCAAGGCGGCCGAGGTGGCTACCGCGATCGCCCAGGTCAAGGGCGTGACGATGGCCGAGGACGTCACCGGCCCCTACGACGTGATCGTCCGTGCCGAGGCCCGCAACGTCGACGAGCTGGGCAAGCTGGTCGTCGCCAAGGTCCAGACGCTCGACGGGATCACCCGTACGCTCACCTGCCCCGTGGTGCACATCTGAACGCCGCCCTGTCCCCCCAGGGAGAGCTGCTGGGCCCGGTCGCGGTCATCGCGGGCGGCCTGAGCCACGAGCGCGACGTGTCGCTGGCCAGCGGTCGCAACCTGGTCCGCGAGCTCCGCGCGGTCGGTGTCGAGGCGCACGCCTACGACTTCGACCGCCAGCTGCTCAGCACCCTCGAGCGGGACAAGGTCGTGGCGGCCCTCCCCGCACTCCACGGACAGCTCGGCGAGGACGGCGAGATCCAGACGCTGCTGGAGCTCATCGGCCTGCCCTACGTCGGCACCCACAGCCACGCCTGCCGGGTGGCCTACGACAAGGGCACCGCGCGCGAGCTGCTCCGCCGGGCCGGCATCCCCGTCCCCGACAGCGTGGGGCTCTCCGCCCAGACCTTCCGCGACATCGGCGCCTCCGCGCTGATGGAGCACGTCATGCACCGGCTCGGGGAGCGCGTGGTCGTCAAGCCGACCCGCGGTGGCAGCGCTCTCGGCATCTCTGGCGTCGACGGCCTGGCCGCCCTGCCCTCCGCGCTCGTGGAGACCTACGCCTACTGCGAGGACGCGCTCATCGAGCGCTTCCACGACGGTGTCGACGTGAGCGTCGTGGTGCTCGAGTCCGACGAGGGCCTGAGGTCGCTGATGCCGGTCGCCATCGAGTACGAGAAGGGGCACGAGTTCGACTTCAGCGCCCGTTACACCGCGGAGTTCGTGGGCCTGACCAGGCCAGACCTGCCCGAGGACCAGCTCCACCGGCTCGGAGAGGTCGCCCGCGACGCCCACCGGGTCCTGGGGCTGCGCGACGTCTCCCGCTCCGACTTCATCGTGGGCGGAGACGGTTCGTTCGTGCTGCTCGAGACGGCGATCACCCCGGGCACCACCGAGACCTCGGTCTTCCCGTTCGCCTGCACCGCCAGCGGCACCACGCTCGGCGAGGTCGCCCGCGACCTGCTGGTGCGTGCCGTCCGCGCCGGTTAGGAGCAGCTCCTCAGCCTGGATCCACGCTTAGGACCAGCGTGCCTCGGCCGGGCGCCGCCGGGCGCCGTGCAGGGCCAACGCGGCCACCACTGCCCCGAGCGTGCCGAGGAAGAGGTCCCCCAGGGTGTCCTCGTAGGCGAAACGCTTCTCCGAGGAGCTGCTGATGAATGCGGCGTACTCGGCGAGCTCCCAGGCGATCGCGGCCGTCGCACCGAAGGCCAACCCGCGTTCCAGCAGCCGCAAACGCGACGCGCTGCGCTCCGTCGTCAGCAGCAGGAGCGCGGACACGAGCAGGCTGGTGTTCATGAAGTGCATCCAGTCGTCGAACCAGACGACCGAGTCGTAGAGGTCCATGCGGTTCCCGAGCACATCGGTGAAGCAGGTGATCGTCACGAGCAGGTCGGCGAGCCACGGGAAGGCGACCCGGTCCTTCCAGAACACCCACCACACGATCGGGACAGTGAGCGATGCCAGCGGGTAGCCCACCGCCCGCAGACCCGCGGCCTTGTCCTGCAGGTGACCCGACTCGGGGTGCACGATCGCGAGGAGGAGAAGCAGTAGCAGCCCGGCCTTGCCGCCGATGTCGGCCGCCCGCACCGCGGAGGGCACCGGCGGGCGTACCGCCAGGACCTCACTCATGACCCTCCGTCCGGGGCGCGCACGTTGCGACGCCGGGCTCGGTGTCCCAGGGCCCCGGCGCTGTCGTTCGACCAGTCCCCTGGATCGCGGAGCAGCGCAAGTGCTGTCACGCGTGGCCCCACCATCTCGGTGACCCGGAGGGCGACGTCGTCGAGCGTGACCGTGTCGCCCACCTCCGGGATCCGGCCGAGTTGGGCGATCACGAACCCGGCGACCGTCTCGTAGTCACCGTCGGGGAGCACGACGCCGGTCTGGGTGTCGAAGTCCGCGAGGTTCATCGAACCCGCCACGACGTCATTGGTGACGGGTCCGTCCGCCGGCTCGGCCGCGTCGTACTCGTCACGGATCTCCCCGATGAGCTCTTCCACCAGGTCCTCGAGAGTGACGATGCCGTCGGTGCCGCCGTACTCGTCGACCACGATCGCGAGGTGGACACCGTCCTCCTTCATGGTCGCCACCGAGGGCAGCACCCGGCGCGTCCCGGGCAGCATCAGGACCGGCCGGACGACGTCCGCGACGGTACGGCGGTCGTCGGCCTCGACGCCGAGCAGGTCGCGGACGTGGAGGAAGCCCAGCACGTCGTCGAAGCCCGTCCCGGTGACGGGGTAGCGGGAGTAGGGCAGGTTGCGGACCTGGCCGGCCGCCTCCTCCACCAGGAGGTCGCCCGGGATGAACGTGACATCGCCTCGGGGCCTCATCACCTCCTTGAGCGTCCTCTCGGTCGCCGCGAAGACGGCGGCGAGGATCCGGCGCTCCTGCTCATCCAGCGCCTCGTGGGTGGAGACGAGGTGTCGTAGCTCCTCCTCCGAGAGCTCCTCGCTCGTCGCGTGCGGGTCACCGCCGAAGATCCGGACCAGGGCGTTGGTCGACAGTGACAGCAGCCAGATGACGGGGCGCATCGCGAGCGCGAACCGGTCGAGCGCGGGGGTGACAGCCAGGGCGACGGTGGTCGACCGCTGCAGCGCCATCCGCTTGGGGACGAGCTCGCCGAGGACCAGCGAGAGATAGGCGATCATCAAGGTCAGCAGGACCAGCGCGACGGCCTCGGCGGCGCCCTGCCCGAGTCCCAGCCGCTCGAGGTACGGCGCCACGTCGTCGGCCAGCGTGGCACCGCCGTACGCCGCCGACAGGAAGCCTGCGACCGTGACTCCGATCTGCACGGCCGCGAGGAAGCGGTTGGGATCGCGGGCCACCCTCGCCACGTGGGCTCCCCGGGCACTCCCCCTCTCGAGCGCCGTCAACTGGCTTTCCCGCAGCGAGACCAGAGCGATCTCGGTCCCGGCGAAAACGCCGCCGACCAGCACGAACGCGAGCACCAGGCCGACGTTGACGAGGGTCTGGCTGTCCATCAGATCCGTTCACCCGAGGGGGACGTCGAGGGTGAACGGCCGGGACTTCGAGGTCGGTCCATGGGACGACGCTAGCAACGACGTCGCGACGTCACCTCAACCCGGTGGGCCGCTCCAGTGCGAGCTGGATCAGCTCGTCGATGAGCTCCGGGTAGGGCACCCCGGAGGCCTCCCAGAGCTTGGGGTACATCGAGATCGGCGTGAACCCGGGCATGGTGTTGATCTCGTTGAGGACCACCTGACCGTCCGGGGTCACGAACGTGTCCACGCGGGCGATGCCCTCCGCGCCGATGGCCTCGAAGGCGCGGACCGCGAGGTCGCGCACCCGTTCGCTCACCGCCTCGGGTACGTCGGCGGGGATGTCGAGCCGGGCGGTGTCGTCCTCGATGTACTTGGCCTCGAAGTCGTAGAACTGCCCGGAATCGCCCACCACGATCTCGCCGACCACGGAGGCCCGTGGCGCCCTCTCGCCCCGCCCGCCCAGGACCGCGCACTCGATCTCGCGGCCGTCGACGCCCTCCTCGACCAGCACCTTGGGGTCGTGGGCCTGCGCGTCCTCGACAGCGCGCTCGAGGTCGGCGAGGTCGTCGACCCGGGTGACGCCGAGCGACGACCCGGCCCGGGCCGGCTTGACGAACACCGGCAGCCGCAGGCCCTTGACCCGGGTCAGCACGTCCTCGCGACGCTGCGCCCAGTCGCGTGGCGTGACGACGACGTAGGGCCCCACCGGCAGGTCGTGCGCGGCGAAGACCAGCTTCATGTAGTGCTTGTCCATGCCGACCGCGGAGGCCAGCACGCCGGACCCGACGTAGCGGACGTCCGCGAGCTCGAGAAGACCCTGCACCGTGCCGTCCTCACCGAACGGTCCGTGCAGGACCGGGAAGACGACGTCGACCTGGCTGAGAACCTCCGGCACGGTGCCGGCCTCGAGCACCTGCAGGTGCGGTCCGTCGGAGGAGGTGGAGAGCACGACCTCCGAGCCGGAGGCGGCGGTCACCTCCGGCAGCCGGCCCGAGCGCAGCTCCCACACGGCGGGGTCGTCGGAGGCCACGACCCACTGGCCACCCCGGGTGATGCCGACCGGGATCACGTCGTACTTGTCGCGGTCGATCGCCTTGAGCACCCCGGCCGCGGTGGCAGCGGAGATGGCGTGCTCTCCGGAGCGTCCACCGAACAGCAGTGCCACCCGGACCTTGGCGTCGCTCATGTGTTCCTACGCTACTGAAGCGCCGCGGCGACCTCGTCGAGGCGCGCACCCCGGGAGGCCTTGACGAGAACTGCGTCACCCTCGCCCAGCTCGTCGCGGAGCCAGCGAATCGCCGCGGCGTTGTCGTCGACGAAGTCGCTCGTGCCGCCGGCGGCGGTGGCGCCGTCGTGGATGCCGCGCGCGTCGGGCCCGATCACGAGCAGCCGGTCGACACGCGCTGCGGCGTAGCCGCCCAGGTCGTGGTGCCGGGCGTCGCTGTCGTCGCCGAGCTCGCGCATGACGCCGAGGACGGCGACGGTGCGCCGGACCGACTCGTCGGCGCCGATCGCCTCGAGCGCGTCGATCGCGGCGCGCATGGACTCCGGGTTGGCGTTGTAGGAGTCGTCGATCAGGAGTACGCCGCCCGGGAGCTCGTGGAGCTCCATGCGCCACTTAGAGAGCGAGACGACGCGGGAGAGCGACTCGGCCACCTGCTCCAGGGACAGGCCGACGGCGAGGGCGGCCGCGGCCGCGGCGGCGGCGTTCGTCGCCTGGTGCGCGCCGACGAGCTGCAGCGCCACCCGCGCGCTCGCCCCATCGGCGGCGAGGGTGAACGTGGGGCGGCCCAGGCGGTCCAGCACCACGTCGTCGAGCAGGACGTCCGCGTCGGTCGTCCCGAAGGTGAGCACCCGCTCCGGTGTCAGGGTGGTCATCGCGGCGACCCGCGGGTCGTCGGCGTTGAGCACGGCGACGCCGTCGGTGCGCAGCGCGCTCACCAGCTCGCCCTTGGCCTCGGCGATCGCCTCCCGGGAGCCGAACTCGCCGAGGTGGGCGGTGCCGACGTTGAGCACGACCGAGACGTCGGGTGCGACGAGGTCGGTCAGCTCGGCGAGGTGACCGCGTCCGCGGGCGCCCATCTCGAGCACCAGGAACCGCGTGTCCGGCTCGATGCGTAGCGCCGTGAGCGGCATGCCGAGCTCGTTGTTGTAGGAGCCGGCGGTGGCGACGGTCTTGTCGGCGTCAGCGAGCACGGCGGCCAGCAAGTCCTTGGTCGACGTCTTGCCCTGCGAGCCGGTCACGGCAAGCACCGTGAGCCGGCCGCCGCCTCGGACCTCGCTGACGACGTGCGCGGCGAGCCGCTGGAGGGCCTGCTGCGGGTCGTCGACCACCACGGTCGGCAGCTCGGTCGCCCGGGTGCCGATGGCGGCGACGGCACCGTTGGCCGCGGCCTGCGGTGCGTGGTCGTGGCCGTCGGCGTGCTCACCGACGAACGCGACGAACAAGCTGCCGGGACGCGCCTCGCGGCCGTCGATGACCACCGGTCCGGTCACCACGACCCCGTCGGCGTCGCCCTCGACCCGTCCACCGACGAGCCCGGCGACGACCTCGAGCGACAGCGCGATCACGCGGCCACCCTAGGGTGGTGAGCATGGCCGATCCGCTGCGACCCGCGACCCGTGCCGTGCACGCGGGCCGCCCGCCCCACGAGCCCGACCAGCCGCTGAGCACCCCGATCACCATGGCCTCGACGTACGTCGCCGGCGGCGACCGCGAGTACGGCCGCACCGGCAACCCCACCTGGCAGGCCTTCGAGGCGGCGCTCGGCGACCTGGAGGGCGGCCGGGCACTGGCGTTCTCGTCGGGCCTGGCCGCGGTGTCCACGGTGCTCGGCCTGGTGGCCAACGGCGCGACGGTGGTGGCGCCGCGCGTCGCCTACAACGGCACGCTCCTGCAGCTGGCCGACCTCGAGTCCCGGGGTCGGGTCGTGACCAGGCTCATCGACGCCGAGGACACCGACGGTTTCGTCAAGGCGATGGACGAGGACGTCGCGCTGGTCTGGCTCGAGTCCCCGACGAACCCGTCGCTCGAGCTCAGCGACATCCCCACCATCGCGGCGGCCGCGCACCGCGCCGGGGCCTCCGTGGTGGTCGACAACACGTTCGCCACTCCGCTGCTCCAGCAGCCCCTGACCCTGGGCGCCGACATCGTGGTGCACTCGGCGACGAAGTACCTCAGCGGCCACAGCGACGTGCTGATGGGCGCCGTCGTGGTGGGCGACGGCGGGCTGTGGGACGTGCTGAAGGGCCGGCGCGACCTGCAGGGTGCCATCCCGGGAACCCTCGAGGCGTGGCTGGCCCTGCGTGGCCTGCGGACCCTGCACGTGCGACTCGAGCGGGCCCAGGCGAACGCCGCCGAGCTCGCCCGGCGCCTGGCGGACAACCCAGCGGTCGCCGAGGTGCGCTACCCCGGGTTCGGCGCCATGGTGTCGATCCTGGTCGACGGCGGGCCGGACGCCGCGGACCTGGTGTCCGCCTCGACAAGGCTGTGGGTCCACACGACGTCCCTGGGTGGGGTCGAGTCGACGCTCGAACGACGCCGGCGCTGGGTGTCCGAGCCGAGCGACGTGCCCGACAACCTCGTGCGGCTGTCGGTCGGCATCGAGGACGTCGAGGACCTGTGGGCGGACCTGGCCCAGGCCCTGGGGAACTAGCAGCCTCCTACTCGGTCTCGGACTTCGTCTCCCTCGCCAGGATGTCGTCCATCATCTGGCCGGCGGTCATCCGACCAGCGACGACGTCGTCGACGTACTGCGCCACGGGAGCGTCGACTCCGGACTGCTCGGCGAGGGCCCGCAGCGACGAGCAGGACTTGGCCCCCTCTGCGACCTGCCGGGTCGAGGCGTAGATCTCCTCGGTGGTCATGCCCTGGCCGAGCTTCTCCCCGAAGGAGCGGTTGCGCGACAGGGGCGAGGAGCAGGTGGCGACCAGGTCGCCGAGCCCGGCGAGCCCCATCAGCGTGAGCGGGTTGGCACCGAGGGCCATCGCCAGCCGAGCCGTCTCGGCCAGCCCGCGGGTGATCACCGAGGCGGTCGTGTTGTCACCGAAGCCCAGCCCCACCGCCATGCCCACCGCGAGGCCGACGACGTTCTTGTAGGCGCCGCCCAGCTCGCAGCCGAGCACATCGGTGCTCGTGTAGGGCCGGAACGCCGGTGAGTGGCAGCGGTCCTGCAGCATCTTGGCCACGCTCTCGTCCGCACACGCCACCACCGACGCGGCCGGCTCACGCTGGGCGATCTCCTTGGCCAGGTTGGGACCGCTGATCACGGCGATCCTCTCCGGCCCGGCGCCGGTGATCTCCGCGATGACCTCGCTCATCCGCTTGAGCGTCCCGAGCTCGACCCCCTTCATCAGCGAGACCATGACCGCCTGCGGCGGGATGTACGGGGCCCACTCCTCGAGGTTGCCGCGCAACGTCTGCGACGGAGTCGCGAGGATGACGATGTCGGCGTCGTGGGCTGCCTTCTCGACGTCGTGGGTCGCCGACACCGACGGCGGCAGCTCGATGCCGGGCAAGTAGTCGGTGTTCTCGCGGGCGCTGTTGATGGTCTGTGCCACCTCCTCCCGCCGGGCCCACATGGTGACGTCGTTCCCTCCGTCGGCCAGCACGATCGAGAACGCGGTGCCCCACGACCCAGCGCCGAAGACGGCGACCTTGCCCAACGACGCGTTCACGAGGACTCCTTCTGCTGCTTCGGTTTCTTCTTCTTGTACGGGTTCCCGATCGGCGCGACACCGGCCTTGCGCGGGTCGAAGCGCTCGGCCGGCGGCTGCTCGCCGCGGATCTCGGCGACGAGTGCGGTGATCGCATCCATGATCCGGCCGGTCGCTTCTGACACCACCGCCGGCGTGTGCTCCTGCGCGGTGAGGTCGCTGAGGTCGACAGGATCGCCCACCTTCATGGTCACCTTCTTGCGCGGGAAGAGGTCGGGCCGCTTGGCGTAGGGCGCCAACAGCTCCTGGGCCCCCCACTGCCCGACCGGGATGACCGGGCACCCCGTCGCGAGCGCGATCCGGGCGGCACCGGACTTGCCGGTCATCGGCCACGACCCGGGGTCGCGGGTGATCGTGCCCTCCGGGTAGACCACGACGAGCTCGCCCTCGTGGACCGCTGCCACCGCGGCGTCGTAGGCGCCCAGGGCGTTGCGGCTCATCCGCTCCACGGGGATCTGGCCGGCGGACCTGAAGTAGGCGCCGGACACCTTGTTCTTGAAGAGCGTGGACTTGGCGAGGTAGCGAGGCACCCGCCCGTGGTCCCAGACGAGGTGGGCCGAGAGCAGCGGGTCGACGTGGGAGATGTGGTTGAGCACGAGCAGGCACCCACCGCTCGCGGGGATCTTGTGCCCGTCGATCCAGTTGGGCTTCGTGGTGGCGAGCAGCGCGGGTCTGACGATCGCGACGCCGAGGCCGAACGCCCAGCCCCGGGGTTGCTGGTTGCGTCGCACGCGCCGGACAGCCACGCGCGAACGTTACCGCTGGCTGACAGGATCAGCGGCGATGTACGTCGTCCTGGTGCCCGTGAAGCCGCCCGCCTTCGGCAAGTCCCGGCTGGGCGGCTCCCTGGGCCTCCGCGACCTCGAGCGCCGCGAGCTCGCGGCGGCGATCGCCCTCGACACGGTCGAGGCGTGCCGGGCCGCGACGCTGGTCAGCGAGGTCCTCGCCGTCACCGACGACGCCGGGTTCTCAGCAGAGCTGGCCGCCATCGGCTGCGACACGATCCCCGACGGCACGAGCAACGACCTCAACACCACGCTGCGACTGGCTGCTGCGGAGGCGCGTCGCCGGTGGCCGGACCTGGTGCCGGTCGCGCTGCTGGGTGACCTGCCCGCGCTCCGTCCGGCCGAGCTGGACGAGGCGCTCGGCGGCATCGAGCCCGGCGCGCCGGCGTACGTCGCGGATGCCGACGGGTCCGGCACGACGCTCTACACCGCGGCCTACGACCAGTTCGCCCCGCGCTTCGGCCCCGGGTCGGCGGTGGCCCACGACGCGGTGGCCCGGAAGGTGGAGGGCGCCCTGCCCGGGCTCCGCCGCGATGTCGACGACCTGGCGGACCTGCGGGAGGCGTGGGAGCTCGGCGTCGGCCCCCGGACGCACCGACGGACCGCCTCCCTGGCGGGAGACGGTCCGTCCGAGTGAGCTAGGGCGTCAGGACTTCTTGGCGGCCTTCTTGGCCGGCGCCTTCTTCGCGGGCGCCTTCTTCGCGGGCGCCTTCTTGGCCGGGGCCTTCTTGGCCGGCGCCTTCTTCGCGGGCGCCTTCTTGGCCGGGGCCTTCTTGGCCGGCGCCTTCTTCGCGGGCGCCTTCTTGGCCGGCGCCTTCTTCGCCGGCGCGGCCTTCTTGGCCGGGGCCTTCTTCGCCGGCGCGGCCTTCTTGGCCGGGGCCTTCTTCGCCGGCGTGGCCTTCTTGGCGGCCGCGGTGGCCTTCTTGGCGGCCGGCGCGGCAGCCGCGGCAGCCACCTTCGGCAGCTTCTTGGCGCCGGACACGATGTTCTTGAGGTCCTGGCCGGCGCTGAACTTCGGCACCGCGGTCTTCTTGGCCTTCATGCGCGCACCGGTCTGCGGGTTGCGGACCCAACGGGCCTCACGGATCCGCTTCTCGAAGGACCCGAAGCCGGTGATGGCGACCTTCTCGCCCTTCGCCACCTCACGGGTGATCGTGTCGAGCACGGACTCCAGCGCATGCTGGGCCGCCTTGCGGTTGCCGTCGAAGCGCGCGGCCAGCGCGTCGACGAGTTGTGACTTGTTCACGTCATTGCCTTTCGAAAGGAATGAGTGCGAGCCGACGCCCGCCCCATGCGGAGCACGCTAGGTACACGTGGCCGTCGTCACAATGACCTCGGCACGCCGTGTTGCGGATATTTCGCCCGAAACCCCTGATTTCTGGCGGTTCTGCCCGATTCCGTAGCCTGCGGGCCATGCGCGAGGACACGCGACGCCAGGTCGAGGCGTTCTGGCGCGACCTGTTCGGCGTCACCGAAGACCAGCTGTGGCGCCAGGTTTCGGTGCGTCATCCGCATGGGAGGCTCGGTGACTACGAGGGCTGGTACGTCGCATGGCGCGGGCCCGGTGTGCACGTGTCCGCGCCGGCCTCGGCCGATCCGGACGACGTCGCGGGGCTGCTGTCAGCGAGCCCGTCCGAGCTCCAGGAACCGGCGTTCTGGCAGGCGTTCGCGGCCCGACGGTCGCTGCGAGTCATCGGCCCGGCGACCCATCACTACCTGGACGAGGACCCCGGTGTGCCGTCGGACGTCGAGCAGGTGGACCCGGTCCGGCTCGCTCTGCTCCGCGGCCGCACGACACCAGCGGAGTGGGAGGAGTCCGGGATCCCGGAGGCACTCGACGAGGGCGGCGAGGCCCTGGCGGTCTGGGGCACCGTCGGTGAGACCGACCGGCCGTGGGTGCCTGCGCTGCTGGGAGGCGCGGTGCTGACCGAGACCGCCGGCGCGCGTCGGGACATCGGCCTGCTGGTCGCGCAGGACGCGCGCGGTCGCGGTGTCGGCCTCCGGCTGGGGCAGGCCGCGGCGTCGTACGCGATCTCCTGGCACGGCTGGGCGCGCTGGACGGCCCAGACCGGCAACGAGCCGTCGCTGCGCCTGGCGGCACGGCTGGGGTTCGAGTCCTACGCCACCCAGCTGGCGCTCAGGCTCGAGCCCGCTGGGTGACCGGCTTCCAGCTCGGGCGGGTCGCCTCGTAGGCCGCGATGTCGTCGGCATGCGAGAGCGTGATGCCCACGTCGTCGAGGCCCTCGAGCAGCCGCCAGCGGGTGTAGTCGTCGATGTCGAAGGAGTCCTCGATCGCGTCGTGGCCCTCGCCCGCCCGGACCGTGCGCGACTCGAGATCGACGGTCACCGTGGCCCCGGGGTTGGACTCGAGGTGGTCCCAGAGCCGCTGGACGACCTTCTCGTCCACCTGCGCCGCGAGCAGACCCGCCTTGCCCGAGTTGCCGCGGAAGATGTCACCGAACCGCGGCGCGATGACCACCCGGAACCCGTAGTTCTGCAGCGCCCAGACGGCGTGCTCGCGTGAGGAGCCGGTGCCGAAGTCGATGCCGGCGACGAGCACCGAGCCCGCGGCGTACTCCGCGCGGTTGAGCACGAACGCCGGGTCGTTGCGCCAGGCCGCGAACAGGCCGTCCTCGAAGCCGCTGCGGGTGACCCGCTTGAGGTATTCCGCCGGGATGATCTGGTCGGTGTCGACGTTGCTGCGGCGCAGCGGGACACCGACGCCGGTGTGCGAGGTGAACGCGTCCATGCTCAGACCTCCTGCAGATCGGCGGGCGACGAGAGCGTGCCGCGGATGGCGGTGGCAGCCGCGACCGGCACGGAGACCAGATGGGTGCGACCGCCCTTGCCCTGGCGACCCTCGAAGTTGCGGTTGGACGTCGACGCGCTGCGCTCGCCGGGCTCGAGGGTGTCGGGGTTCATGCCCAGGCACATCGAGCAGCCCGCGCCGCGCCACTCGGCGCCGGCCTCCTTGAAGATCACGTCGAGGCCCTCGGACTCGGCCTGCAGGCGGACCCGCACCGAGCCGGGGACGACGAGCATCCGGGTGTCCTTGTCGACGCGGCGGCCCTCGACGATCGAGGCCGCGAGCCGCAGGTCCTCGATCCGGCCGTTGGTGCACGACCCGACGAAGACGGTGTCGACCTTGATGTCGCGCATGGGGGTGCCGGCCTCAAGCCCCATGTAGGCGAGGGCCTTCTCCGCGGCGACCCGGTCGATGGCCTCCTCGAAGTCCTCCGGGCTGGGGACCTCGCCACCGAGCGGGACGCCCTGGCCGGGGTTGGTGCCCCAGGTGACGAACGGCGTCATCTCAGCCGCGTCGAGCACGATCTCCGCGTCGTACTCGGCATCGTCGTCGGTGACGAGCGACTTCCACTCGGCCACCGCGGCGTCCCACTCGGCCCCCTTGGGTGCCTCGGGCCGGCCCTCGATGTAGTCGAAGGTCGTCTGGTCGGGGGCGATCAGGCCGGCCTTGGCGCCCCACTCGATGCTCATGTTGCAGACCGTCATCCGGCCCTCCATCGAGAGCTCCTCGATGGCCTGGCCGCGGTATTCGACGATGTATCCCTGGCCGCCGCCGGTGCCGGTGTGGGTGATCAGGGTCAGCACGAGGTCCTTGGCGGTGACGCCGGGCGGCAGGCTGCCGTTGATGGTCACGGCCATCGTCTTCGGCTTGGCCTGCATCAGCGTCTGGGTGGCGAGCACGTGCTCGACCTCGGAGGTGCCGATGCCGAACGCGATGGCACCGAACGCGCCGTGGGTGCTGGTGTGGCTGTCGCCGCACACGATGGTCATGCCCGGCTGGGTCAGGCCCAGCTGCGGGCCGACGACGTGGACGATGCCCTGCTCGATGTCACCGAGCGGGTGCAGCCGGATGCCGAACTCCTCGGCGTTGCGGCGCATCGTCTCGATCTGGGTCCGCGACACCGGATCGGCGATCGGCTTGTCCTGGTCGACCGTCGGGACGTTATGGTCCTCGGTCGCCAGGGTGAGGTCGGGTCTGCGGACGGTGCGTCCGGCCAGGCGGAGGCCGTCGAAGGCCTGCGGCGAGGTCACCTCGTGGATGAGGTGGAGGTCGATGTAGAGCAGGTCGGGCTCTCCGGGCACCGAGCGCACGACGTGCGCGTCCCAGACCTTCTCCGCGAGCGTCTTTCCCATGGGTAAGAGCATAGACCTTGCGTCCCATGATCTGAGACGGCAGTATTAGCATATGGACACCAGTGGAGTGGGCGTGCTCGACAAGGCCGCCCTCGTGCTCACCGCGCTCGAGTCCGGACCGGCCACCCTCGCCGGTCTGGTCGCGGGCACCGGACTCGCCCGGCCCACGGCGCACCGTCTCGCGGTCGCGCTGGAGCACCACCGCCTGGTGGCCCGGGACATGCAGGGCAGGTTCGTGCTCGGGCCCCGGCTCGCCGAGCTGTCCGCAGCCGCCGGCGAGGACCGGCTGCTGGCCGCCGCCGGCCCAGTGCTGGCGCGGCTGCGTGACATCACCGGCGAGTCCGCCCAGCTCTGGCGCCGCCAGGGCGACCACCGCGTCTGTGTCGCGGCCGCCGAGCGCCCCTCCGGCCTCCGCGACACCATCCCGGTCGGCTCCCAGCTGACCATGCGGGCCGGCTCCGCCGCCCAGGTCCTGCTGGCCTGGGAGGACCCGGAGCGGATGCACCGCGGCCTGCAGAACGCCGCGTTCTCGGCCGCCGCCCTCTCCGGCATCCGGCGACGGGGCTGGGCCCAGTCCGTCGGCGAGCGCGAGCAGGGCGTCGCCTCGGTGTCCGCTCCTGTCCGCTCCCCCGGGGGCAAGATCATCGCCGCCGTCTCGGTGAGCGGCCCCCTCGAGCGACTGTCGCGCCAGCCCGGCCGGATGCACGCACCCGCAGTTCTCGCCGCCGCCGAGCGGCTCTCCGAGTCGCTGCGCCGCGCCGCGGCGGAGTAGCCGAGCACCTGAGCACCCGACCTCACGCGGTCCGGGTCGAGGTGGAGGACCCTCGGACCATGCCCGTCTTCCAGCACGTCGTCCGCGTCGCCCTCCAGGTCCTCCTCCGCACCGCCGTCCTCGCGCTGGGTCTCGTCGCCTATGACCGCGGCTACGACCAGGTGATCACGCCGACACCGGGCGACGCGGACATCGGCAAGGGCCTGCTCGCGTTCCTGCTCGTCGTCGGTGTCAGCCTGGTGTGGGCCTTCGTCGACGGCCTGCGCAACCAGCCCCTGGTGTGGCTGGTCGTGTGGGCCGTGACCGCGCTCGGGGTCGGCGTCGGGTGGGAGTACGCCGCCGGGCTCGTCGACGACTCACGTGAGAACGCCGAGCTCGGGGTCGACCTGTTCTTCGCGCAGCTCGTGCTCTGGCCGGCGTACGTCAGTGCCGGCTTCGCCTGGCTGATCAGCTATCGGACCAGGGGCCTGGAAGCGGCTTAGCCTGGCTCAGAACAAGGCATCCTGCTCGATCTCGAGCAGCTTCTGCTTCCGCTCGATGCCGCCGGCGTAGCCGGTGAGCGTGCCGTCGGCCCCGATCACCCGGTGGCACGGGATCACGATCGGGATCGGGTTGCGGCCGTTGGCCAGGCCGACGGCGCGCGAGGCGGCGTTGGTCATGCCGAGCCGCAACGCGATCTCACCGTAGGACGCGGTCTCGCCATAGCCGATGGTCCGCAGCTCCTTCCACACCCGCTGCTGGAAGTCGCTGCCGACCGGCGCGAGTGGCAGGTCGAAGTCGGTCAGGTCACCGGCGAAGTAGGCCGACAGCTGGCGCGCGGCCTCGACGAGCACCGGATGTGAGTCGTCGCGCTCGCCACGCGGCCGGCCGTCGCCGTCGCGGAACGGCGAGAACTCGATCTGGGTCACCTCGCCGTCGCGCTCCACCAGTCGAAGGTCGCCGATCGGTGAGTCGATCACGGTCCACATGTCAGTTCTCCTTGCTTGCTGCGGCCGGTGTGGCGGCAGGCATGAGGGTGTTCCAGAGGTGCATCAGGGCGTAGGAGCGCCAGGGCCGCCACCGGTCGCTGTCGGCGATCGTCGCGGCAGGATCGAAGCCCAGCCCGACGAGCGCGTTGCGCACACCGACGTCGGTAGGCAGGAAGACATCGGGGTGGGCGAGGGCCCGCATGGCGACGTAGTCGGCGGTCCACGGCCCGATGCCGGGCAGGTCGACCATGGCGCGTCGCACGTCGTCGCGATCCGGACCGCGGTCGAGGGCGAGCTCACCCGCGGCGAGGGCCGAGGCCATGCCGACCAGCGCCCGGCCTCGGGCCCTCGGCATCGGCAGCACCGCCGGGTCGAGGGCGGCGAGGGTGGCGGCATCGGGGAACAGGTGGGTGAGGCCCGGGATGTCGGTCTCGACCCGGCGGCCGTGCTCGGCGACGATCCGGCCGGCGACCGTGCGGGCGCCGGCAACGCTCACCTGCTGCCCGAGGACCGTGAGCGCGGCGGTCTCGTCGCCGTCGACCTGCCCGGGCACCCGCAGCCCGGGCGTCGCCCGGACGAGCGGGCCGATGACCGGGTCGCCCGCGAACTGGTCGTCGACGGCCAGCGGGTCGCAGTCGGCGTCGACCAGCCGGCGGGCGCGCTCGACGGCCGCCGTGGTGTCGCGCAGGTCGGTGAGCACGAAGCGAGCGGAGACGAACGCCGTCTCGCCCGGGACGGGCGCATCGGACAGCTCGAGGCGCACCGTGCCCGGACCATGGGGCAGGTCGAGCGTCCGGGCGTACCACCCGGGTCCGGCCACCTCCACGCCCGGGACGAGGTGGTGGGCGAGGAAGTCGAGCAGGCGGGTGCCCGCGAAGGGCGTCCGGACGGCGAGCCGCATCGTCACCCCACCCGGGCTCGTCGTCCGGCCGCGGCGGCCGCGCAGCTCGGACGGGCTGGCGGCGTAGACCTCGCGCACGGTGTCGTTGAACTGGCGGACGCTCGCGAACCCCGCGGCGAACGCGACGTCGGCGAAGCCGAGGTCGGTCGTCTCGATGAGCACCCGGGCGGTCTGCGCGCGCCGGGCCCGGGCGAGCGCCAGCGGCCCCGCGCCCAGCTCTCCGGTCAGCAACCGGGTCAGGTGCCGCGGCGTGTAGCCGACCCGGCGGGAGAGGCCCTCGACGCCCTCGCGGTCGACGACCCCGTCGGCGATCAGCCGCATCGCGCGACCGGCCGCCGTCGCGGCGACGTCCCACTCGGGGCTGCCTGGCGTGGCGTCGGGGAGGCAGCGCTTGCAGGCCCGGTAGCCGGCGGCCTGGGCCGCCGCGGCACTGGGGTGGAACGACACGTTGGCGAATGCCGGTGTCCGCGCCGGGCACGAGGGTCGGCAGTAGATCCCGGTGGTGCGGACGGCGACGTAGAAGACGCCGTCGAAGCGTCGGTCGCGCGACTTCACGGCCCGGTAGCACGACTCAGGATCGGTGTTCACGAGACCCATCCTGACCTACGCAACCGACAAACCCTGGCGGAAATCGGACACGGGGACGGGCAGGCGCTTCACCCTGTCTGCGACTCTTCACACATGACCGCGACGGCGCCGGCGCCGGACCCTCGCCGCACGGTGTTGCGCGTCATCGTCATCACCCTGGTAGCGCTGGCGCTGATCACGGCCGCGACCGTGATGGTGGCCTACCGGACCCTCGACCGCGGCATCAACGAGGGCGAGGACATCCAGCACCGGGTCAAACCGGTCGGCGGCGACGCACTCAACATCCTCGTGATGGGCTCGGACGCCCGCGAGGGCGACGGCAACGACATCGGGCGTCGCTCGGACACCACGATCCTCGTGCACGTGTCCGCCGACCGCAGCGAGGTCTACGGCGTGAGCCTGCCGCGCGACGCCCTGGTCACCCGTCCCGACTGCGAGGGCCCGGACGGCGAGATGGTCGAGGGCGGCGACCTGCAGATGTTCAACAGCGCCTTCAGCGTGGGCGGAGAGGTCTGCACGGTCGCCATGGTCGAGGAGCTGACCGGGATCTACATCGACCACTACATCTCCCTCGACTTCAACGGGTTCAAGGACATGGTCGACGCGGTCGACGGTGTCACGGTCTGCATCCCGGAGGCCGTCGACGACCCCGAGCACGACATCTACTTCGAGGCCGGCACCCAGGTCCTGCACGGGCAGCAGGCGCTCAACTACGTCCGCGAACGCTCGAAGCTCTCCGCCAACGCGGACATCGGCCGGATGAAGCGGCAGCAGGTCTTCATCGCCTCGATGATCAACAAGGTGATCTCGGCGAACACGCTCACGAAGCCCTACCGCGTCTACAACTTCGTCGAGGCCGCGACGACGTCGATCACGCCGGACCCCGAGCTCGCCTCGCTCGACAGGCTGGCGAAGCTGGCGCGGCAGTTCCGCGAGACCCGCCTCGAGGACATCGAGTTCATCACCGTGCCCTTCACTTCCTACGAACCCGACCCCAACCGGCTGATCTGGGCGCCCGAGGCCGAAGAGCTGTGGGAGCGGATGATCGCCGACAGACCTCTCGACAAGTCGCTCAGCGGGCAGATCGTCACCGCTAGCGACCCGGTGGGCGGCGAGTCACCTCCGCCCTCGGGTTCCCCGCCGTCCGGAACGCCGGCCGGAACACCGGGCGGCAACGCCGATGCGAGCGCGGCCGAGAACGGGCTGTGCGCCTAGGACTAGCTCGGTGCACCTACGGAGCGTCGAGCACCGTGAACCGGGCCTCGGACTCCCACAGGTACTCCTCGCCGGGAAGCAGGATGGTCGAGGGCCACTCCGGATGGTTGACGGAGTCGGGGAAGTGCTGGGGCTCGAGCGCCACACCACTCCCCTCCCGAGGGTGCGGGGACCCGCCCGCACCCATGCCCGTGCCGGTGTAGACCTGGAGACCCGGCTGGTTGCTGGCGAGCACCATGCGGAGGTCGCCGCTGGTGGACTCCAGCGTCGCCATCTCCCGCATGCCCTGTCCGGCTACGACGAAGGTGTGATCCAGCGGGGGCAGGTCGCCCAGCCGCCGTGGCGACCTCGCGTCGTAGGGCGTGCCCGTCACGTCCACCACCTCGCCGGTGGGCAGGCCGGTCGCATCCACGGGGAGGTAGGCGTCAGCCGGCAGGCGCAGGTGCTGCCCGTGCATCGAACCGGCGTACTTGAGGTCGTCGAGGTTGTAGTAGGCGTGGTTGGTGAGGTTGACCGGCGTCGGCGCGTCGGTGGTCGCGCGGTAGGTGGTCCTGAGCACGCCGGCGCTGACCTCGAAGCGCGCTCGCACGACGAGGGTGCCCGGGAAGCCCTGGTCGCCGTCGGGGCTGGTGAGGCCCAGCTCGACGTGGTCGGATCCGACCTCGAGGACGTCCCACAGCTGGCGGTCGAAGCCTGCCGGCCCCCCATGCAGCGTGTTGCCGCGGTCGTTGACCGGGAGCTGGTACTCGACGTCCCCGAGCCGGAACGAACCCCGGGCGATGCGGTTGGCGTATCGCCCCACGCTGACGCCGATGTAGTCCCGCGACTCGTGGCGCAGCTCCGGCGTGCGGAGACTGAGCACGACCTCCCGGGACGACCTGCCGTTTATGCACACCCGAAGCCGGTGCAGCGTCGCACCTTGGGTCAGGACGGCGGCCTGGAGGTCCGACGACCCGATGGTGAACGTCTGCACTAGTGGTCACCCACTAGGTCTTGCCCGCAGTCACGTCCGGCTCATCGGACAGGGCGGTGGTCCCGGCGGTGTCGAGAGCCTCTATCTCCTCGACGAGCTCGTCCGGGGGTGGTGCCGTGGCGGTCTCGGCCTCCGCGCCGGCGCCCCCCGTCCCGGTGGTCCGGCGCTTGTTCCACACGTCGAAGGCCACCGCGCCCAGCAGGACCAGTCCCTTGATCGCCTGCTGCCAGTCGATGGAGACGCCCATCAGCGACATGCCGTTGTTGAGGACACCCATGACCAGACCGCCGATGATCGCGCCGACCACGGTGCCGACACCGCCCGTCACCGCGGCACCACCGATGAACGACGCGGCGATGGCGTCCAGCTCGAAGTTCACACCCGCCTTCGGGTTGGCGGCCGTGAGGCGGGCCGTGGTGACCAGCCCGGCGAGGCCGGCGAGCAGGCCCATGTTGGTCATCACCAAGAAGTCGACGCGCTTGGTGTTGACCCCGGACATGGTCGCCGCGTCCACGTTGCCGCCGATGGCGTAGACGTGTCGTCCGAACACGGTGCGGCTCATCACGAAGCTGTAGAAGGCGATGAGCGCGAACAGGATGAGCCCGACGACGGGCAACCCTCGCGCGTCGGCCAGCAGGTAGGAGAACTGGAGGATGACCGCCGCGAGCACCGCCTGCTTGACCAGGAAGATGGGAAAGGGCAGGACCTCGAAGTTGTAGCGCTTGGACGCGGCGCGCTTGCGGAAGTCGAGCGCCACGAGCACCAGCACCGCCACCACGGCCAGCACCATGGTCAGGTTGTGGAGGTCGGTGTCGGGCCCGACCTCGGGCAGGAACCCGTTGCCGATCTTCTTGAAGCCGTCGGGCAGTCCGCCCACGGTCGCGCCCTCCAGGATGACCAGCGTCAGGCCCCGGAACAGCAGCATGCTGGCCAGCGTCACGATGAACGCCGGGATGCCGACGTAGGCGACCCAGAACCCGTGCCAGGCACCGATGAGCGCACCCAGCGCGAGGCACAGGAGCACCGCGAGCATCCAGGGCACGTCGTACTTCGTCATCATGATCGCGCCCGCGGCGCCGACGAAGGCGGCGACCGACCCGACCGAGAGGTCGATGTGGCGCGCCACGATCACGATCACCATGCCGATGGCCAGGATCAGGATCTGGGCGTTCTGGACGACCAGGTTGGAGACGTTGATCGGCTTGAGCAGCACGCCCTCGGTCGTGAGCTGGAACAGCAGCACGATCGCGGCAAGGGCGATGATCATGCCGTACTGGCGGACGTTGCCGCGCAGCGTGCTCGTCAGGGTCTTGGTGAAGGTGTTCATGCCTTATCTCGCATCCGCAGTCATGTGGCGCATCAGGGACTCCTGGTCGGCGGTGTCCGCGACGAACTCGTGGGTGATCACACCCTCGGCAAGGGTGTAGATCCGGTCGCACAGCCCCAGCAGCTCGGGGAGCTCGGAGGAGATCACGAGGACGCCGCGCCCCTCCCGAGCGAGGGCCTGGATGATGCCGTAGATCTCGTACTTGGCGCCCACGTCGATGCCCCGGGTTGGCTCGTCGAGGATGAGCAGCTTGGGGTCGGTGTACATCCACTTGCTCAGGACGACCTTCTGCTGGTTGCCGCCCGACAGCTTGGCCACCCCGGCGGTGACGGTGGGGGTCTTGATGTTGAGGTTCTTGCGGTAGCTCTCGGCGACGACGACCTCGGCGCGCTCGTCGACGGTCCAACCGCGCTTCAGCTTGTGCAGCGCCGCGGAGACCACCGAGGTCTTGACGTCGTCCAGCAGGTTGAGACCCAGGCCCTTGCGGTCCTCGCTCACGTAGGCGATGCCGGCCCGGATGGCGGACTGGACCCCTCGGAAGGTGACCTCCTTGCCCTCCAGGAGCAGCTGTCCCTCGTGGCGGCTGCCGTAGGACCGGCCGAAGATGCTCCGGGCGAGCTCGGTGCGCCCGGCGCCCATCAACCCGGCGATGCCGACGATCTCGCCGTGCCGCACGGTGAGGTTGGCGTCGCGGATGACTTGCCGGTGGTGGTCCTGGGGGTGCATGACCGTCCAGTGGCGCAGCTCGAACAGCACGCCGCCGATCTCGGGCGTGTGGTCGGGGAACCGGTGCTCGAGGTCGCGGCCGACCATGCCCCGGATGATGCGGTCCTCGTCGACGTCCCCGGCCCGCACGTCGAGGGTCTCGATCGTGCGACCGTCGCGCAGGATGGTGATGGCGTCCGCCACGCGCTCGATCTCGTTGAGCTTGTGGCTGATCATGATCGAGGTGATGCCCCGCGCCTGGAGTCCCTTGAGCAGGTCGAGCAGGTGGGTCGAGTCGTCGTCGTTGAGCGAGGCGGTCGGCTCGTCGAGGATGAGCAGCTTGACCTCCTTGCTCAGGGCCTTGGCGATCTCGACGAGCTGCTGCTTCCCGATCCCGAGGTGCTTGACGGGGGTCAACGGGTTCTCGCGCAGCCCCACCCGCGCCATCAGGTCGATCGCCTGGTGGTTGGCCGCGTCCCAGTCGATGACCCCGCGGGTGGCGGTCTCGTTGCCCAGGAAGATGTTCTCGGCGATCGAGAGCTCGGGGATGAGCGCGAGCTCCTGGTGGATGATGACGATCCCGGCGGCCTCGCTGTGGCGGATGTCCTTGAACTGCACCGGCTGGTTCTCGAAGAGGATCTCGCCCTCGTAGGAGCCGTGCGGGTAGACGCCGCTCAGGACCTTCATGAGCGTGGACTTCCCCGCGCCGTTCTCACCGCAGATCGCGTGGATCGCGCCTCGCTCTACGGAGAGCGTCACGTCGGAGAGCGCGCGCACGCCCGGGAACTCCTTGGTGATGCCCCGCATCTCCAGGATTGCTTTCGACATCTGTGCACTGTCCTCTCTGGTGCCAGATCGGGCAGGCCCGGTGGGGGGAGTCCGGGCCTGCCCGACTGGCCTACTTGAGGTCGTCCTCGGTGTAGTAGCCGGAGTCCACGAGCACACTCTGGACGTCGGCCGCCTCGACCGGGACCGGCTCGAGCAGGTAGGACGGGACGACCTTGACACCGTTGTCGTAGGTCTCGGTGTCGTTGACCTCGGGCTCGTCGCCGGCGGCGACGGCCTTGATCATGTCCACCGTGACGCGGGCCAGCTCGCGGGTGTCCTTGAAGATGGTCGAGTACTGCTCACCGGCGAGGATCGACTTCACCGACTGCACCTCGGCGTCCTGTCCGGTGACGACCGGCAGCTCCTTGCCGCCGCCGCCGTAGCCGTTGCCCTGGAGTGCGGCGATGATGCCGAGCGACAGGCCGTCGTAGGGCGAGAGCACGCCCTCGACCGTCTCGCTGGCGTAGGTGCCGGTCAGGATGTCCTCCATCCGCTTCTGGGCCGTAGCGGGGTCCCAACGCAGGATGGCGGCCTGGTCGAAGTCGGTCTGGCCCGAGGGGATCACCATCTCACCGGAGTCGATCATCGGCTGCAGGACGGACATGGCGCCCTCCCAGAAGAACGTCGCGTTGTTGTCGTCGGGCGAACCCGCGAACAGCTCGACGTTGTAGGGGCCCTCGCCGCGCTCGCCGAGGCCCTTGACGAGCGACTCGGCCTGCTGGACCCCGACCTGGAAGTTGTCGAAGGTCGTGTAGTAGTCGACCGCGTCCGAGTCCCGGATCAGCCGGTCGTAGGCGATGATCTCGACGCCGGAGTCCTCCGCGGTCTGCAGGACCTCACCGAGGGCGGTGCCGTCGATGGCAGCGATCACGAGCATGTCGACGCCCTTGGTCACCATGTTCTCGACCTGCGAGACCTGGGTCGGGATGTCGTCCTCGGCATACTGGAGGTCGACCTCGTAGCCCTCGGCCTCGAGCTGGTCCTTGATGTTGTTGCCGTCCGCGATCCAGCGCTCGGACGACTTCGTCGGCATCGCGACCCCGATGGTCCCCTTGCCGTCCTCGCCGCCGCCTCCGGCGCTGTCGTCGTCGCCTCCGCAGGCCGCCAAGCTCAGCGCAAGGCTGCCTGCCGCGATCGTGGTGAGTAGCTTGCGCACTGACCTTCTCCTCTGGTGTGCAGTCCGGGTCGGGTAGGTCCCGCACCCGGGTCGGGTGTCGCCGGTGCTCATCAGAAGCCCTGCGCCAACCGGTGGTACGCCGCGTTCCACTTCAGCTCGCGAGCCAGCGCCCGCGTCGTGGTGTCGGCGTCGATGAGCACCAGCTCGGTGCTCGTCATCTCCGCCAGATCGTCGAGGTGCTCGGCTGAGAGCGCGGAGGACAGCACCGTGTGGTGCGGTCCGCCGGCCATCAGCCAGGCTTCCGTGGACGTCCGGAGGTCTGGGTCCGGCCGCCAGACTGCGCGGGCGACCGGAAGGTTGGGCAACGGCGCGTCCGGGGGGACGACCGTCACCGTGTTCGCGACGAACCTGAAGCGCTCGCCGAGGTCGGCCAGCCCGAGGACGACGGCCGGTCCGGGGGCGGCGTCGAAGACGAGCCGCACGGGGTCCTGCCGACCACCGATGCCGAGCGGGTGGATCTCCAGCGAGGGCTTGCCGGCCGCGATCGACGGGCAGACCTCGAGCATGTGGGCGCCGAGGATCTTCTCCTCGCCCGGAACCAGGTGGTAGGTGTAGTCCTCCATGAACGAGGTGCCGCCGGCCAGTCCGCCGGCGGCGACCTTGAGGGTGCGCAGCATGACCGCGGTCTTCCAGTCGCCCTCTCCCCCGAAGCCGTAACCGTCGGCCATCAGGCGTTGCACCGCGAGCCCGGGGAGCTGGCGCAGACCGCCGAGATCCTCGAAGTTCGTGGTGAACGCCGAGAAGCCGCCGTCCTCGAGGAAGCCACGCAGGCCGGCCTCGATCCGGGCGCCGTAGCGGAGCGAGTCGTGCCGGTCGCCATGGGGCAGCAGCTCCGGCTGGACGTCGTAGAGGTCGGCGTACTCCTCGGTCAGGGCGTCGACGACCGAGTCCTCGACGGCGTCGACGCGGGCCACCAGGTCGTTGACGCCCCAGGTGTTGACCGAGACCCCGAACCGGCGTTCGGCCTCGACCTTGTCACCGTCGGTGACGGCGACGTTGCGCATGTTGTCCCCGAACCGGGCGACCTTCATGGTTGCGAGCGCCGCACGACCGAGGGCCGCCCGGGCCCACACACCGACCCGCCGGGCCACCTCGGGGTCGGACACGTGACCGGCCACGGTCTTGCGGCTGACGCCCATCCGGGTCTGCACCGAGGCGAACTCGCGGTCGCCGTGGGCGGCCTGGTTGAGGTTCATGAAGTCCATGTCGATCTCGGCCCACGGCAGGGCCTCGTTCGCCTGGGTGTGCAGGTGGAGCAGTGGCTTGCGCAGCAGGTCGAGCCCGGTGATCCACATCTTGGCGGGGCTGAACGTGTGCATCCAGGCGATCACGCCGAGGCACCGGTCGTCGCCGTTGGCGTCGAGCAGCGCCCGCCGGATCGAGTCGGTGTCGGTCAGGACGGACTTGAGCACGATGCGCACCGGGACCTCCGTTGAGGTGTCCAGGGCGTCCGCGATGACCGAGGAGTGCGCCGCGACCTGGTCGAGGACCTCGGGGCCGTAGAGGTGCTGGCTGCCGGTGAAGAACCAAATCTCCTGGGTGCTCATACTCCCCCTCCGGGATGCCGGACCTCGGTCTGGCCGTAGACGTTCTGGTATCGGTCGAACAGGGCGCTGACGTGCTCGTCGGCGATCGGCAGCGGCTCGCCGAGCTGCCGGCTGATGTGCACCGTCCGGGCGACGTCCTCGAGGAGCACGGCCGCTTTGACCGCCGCGCGCGCGTCGCGTCCGATGGTGAACGGACCGTGGTTCTGCATCAGCACCGCGCAGGACCTGCTGTGCTGGAGCGTGTCGACGATGCCTCGGCCGATCGAGTCGTCGCCGATGATCGCGAAGGGCCCGACGGGCACCTCACCCCCGAACTCGTCCGCGACCATCGTCAGGACGCACGGGATGGCCTCGCCCCGCGCCGCCCAGGCGGTGGCGTAGGTGGAGTGGGTGTGCACGACGCCGCCGACGTCGGGCAGGTGCCGGTAGACGTAGGCGTGGGCCGCGGTGTCCGAGCTGGGCGACATGTCGCCCTCGACCAGGTTGCCGTCCAGGTCGCAGACGACCATCGACGACGCCGACAGCTCGTCGTAGGACACCCCGCTCGGCTTGATGACCATGAGGTCCTCGCCCGGGACCCGGGCCGACACGTTGCCGGCGGTCCACACGACCAGCCCGTTGCGGGTGAGCTCGCCGTGCAGCCGGGCCACCTCGTGGCGCAGCTCGTCCACGACCGTCGTCATCGGTCCTCCTGCTGCTCGAAGGCGGCGCGCCGCAGCCGCCTCAGGCGCCTCATCACGTCGTTGGCGCCCCGGCCGAAGTGGTCGTGCAGGGTCTTGTACTCCGCGTAGAGGACGTCATAGGCCGCGACGTTGGCCGGGATCGGGGTGAACACCGCGGGCTCGGACCGCCCCATCGCCTCGGCGGCGGTGCCGATGTCGGGGTAGAGACCGGCCGCGACCGCGGCATGGATGGCCGAGCCCAGGGCCGGACCCTGGTCGGAGACGATCGTCGAGAGCGGCAGGCCCAGCACGTCGGCGTAGATCTGCATCAGCAGCGGGTTCTTCTTCAGGCCCCCTGCCACCACGAACTCGGTCACGGGCACCCCGGCGTCGTTGAACGCCTCGACGATCACCCGGGCGCCGTACGCCGTCGCCTCGAGCAGGGCGCGGTAGACATCCTCGGGCCGGGTGGCCAGGGTCTGGCCGAGCACGAGCCCGCTGAGCTCGTGGTCCACGAGCACCGAGCGGTTGCCGCTGTGCCAGTCGAGGGCCAGCAGACCGTGCTGGCCCACCGCCTGCGCCTGTGCCTTCTCGGTCAGGAGGCCGTGGAGGTCGAGTCCGCGCTCGGCCGCCTCCTCGGCGTAGGACGCCGGGACCGAGGTCGTCACGAACCAGTTGAAGATGTCGCCGACACCGGACTGGCCGGCCTCGTAGCCCCACAAGCCGGGGGTGATGCCGCCGTCGACGACCCCGCACATGCCGGGGACCTCGTGCAGCGACTCGCCGTTCATGATGTGGCACGTCGACGTCCCCATGATCGCGACCATCTGGCCGGGCCGGATCGCCTGCGCCGCGGGAGCCGTCACGTGGGCGTCGACGTTGCCCACCGCCACGGCGATGCCCTCGGGGAGTCCGGTCCAGGCGGCTGCCTGTGCGGTGAGCCCACCGGCGACCTCACCGAGCTGACCCACCTGGTGGGCGAGCTTGTCACTGACGAAGCCCGCGAAGCCGGGGTTGAGCTCGGCGAGGAAGCCCGGCGTCGGGTAGGCGCCGTCCTGGAGAATCCCCTTGTAGCCGGCCGAGCACGCATTGCGGATGTAGCGGCCGCACAGCTGCCAGACGATCCAGTCCGCGGCCTCGACGAAGCGGGCCATGGCGGCGTAGACCTCCGGCGCCTCCTCGAGGACCTGGAGGCCTTTGGCGAACTCCCACTCCGAGGAGATGAGTCCGCCGTAGCGCGGCAGCCAACCCTCCCCGCGCTTGCCGGCCAGCGCGGTGATCCGGTCGGCCTGCGGTTGCGCGGCGTGGTGCTTCCAGAGCTTGACGTAGGCGTGGGGCTCGTCGGCCCACTCCGGCAGCTCGGACAGCGGCGTCCCGTCGGCCAGCGTGGGCACCATCGTGCAGGCGGTGAAATCGGTGCCGATGCCCACCACGTCGGCGGGATCGACCCCGGAGAGCTCGAGAGCCTTCGGCACCGCGTGCCGAAGCACGTCCCGGTAGTCGTCGGGGACCTGGAGCGCCCAGTCCGGCCCGAGCCGGCGTCCGCTCGGCAGTGCCTGGTCGAGCACCGCGTGGGGGTAGTCGTGGGTCGCTGCGCCCAGCTCCTCACCGTCGGAGACGCGCACGACGACGGCCCGGCCGGAGAGGGTCCCGAAGTCGATCCCGACCACGCAGGGTTCCCCGGCGACAGGCATGTTAACGCTCACATGCGGGAGTGTGAGCGCTAACACAGGGTGCCGTCAAGAGGCGCGCCCGATTTCCTGGGAGTTAACTTCGCGACACAGGTCTACTGCCCGCGGCGCGGTGGGGCCGTCGACTCCCGGACCACCAGCTCCGGGGCCACGAGCTCGGCGACGGCCTCCTCCTCACCGTCGAGCACACGCTCGACCAGGGCCAGTGCCCGGCGGCCGAGCTCGGCGAAGTCCTGTCTGACGGTGGTCAGCGGAGGAGCGAAGTAGGCAGCCTCCGGCAGGTCGTCGAAACCGACGACGCTGACATCCCCGGGGACTCGGCGGCCGCCGGCCCGGAGCGCGGCGACGAGACCCAGCGCCATCTGGTCGTTGGCCACGAAGACCGCGGTCACATCCGGGTCCCGAGCCAGTGAGACCCCGGCCTCGAACCCACTGCGGGCGCTCCAGTCACCAACCCAGCTGAGTGGGGGCACGGGCCGTTGACGAGCGATGAGCTCCCGGCGCCAGCCGTCGATGCGCGCGACGGCCTCGTTCCATCCCTGTGGTCCGGCGACGTGGACGACGGTGGGATGCCCGAGGTCGAGCAGGTGACCGGTGGCCAGCTGGGCGCCGCGCACGTTGTCGACGCCGGCCGTCAGCGGCATCCGCGTGAGCTCGCCCTCGACCACCACTGCGGGCACGCCCAGCTCGGCGTCGACGGCGTCACGCACCACGGTCTCCTGGGGCACGACGAACACGATCGCCTCGACGCTGAGCTCCATCAGGGACTCGACGGCTGCCCGCACCCCGGCGCGCGAGAGCTCCTCAACGGTCTGCGACGCCAGCCGGTAGCCGGTGAGCCGAGCCGCGGACTCCAGGCCGAGCATGATGCTCTGGGGGCCGAACTGGTTGGTGCCGTAGGTGACGACGCCGATCATCCTCGACCTCGAGGAGGCGAGCAGCCGCGCGGAGAGGTTGCGCCGGTAGCCCAGCTCCCGGATGGCCTGCTGGACGCGCTCCGCGGTCGCCGGCCGCACGCCGGGCAGGCCGTTGAGGACCCGGGAGACGGTCTGGTGGGAGACGCCGGCTACCTGTGCCACGTCGGCCATCGTCGGCGGGCGGCGCATCGCCTCGCCGACTCCTGCCATGGGGTGGATTCTGCCCGACGGACGTACACTGAGGGCCCCGCAAGGGGGTGCGAGTCGGTACGTCCGGACGGAGAGCGCCCAGCGGACCGATGGCTGTTCGGGGGAAGACAGCAGGGGCGGTGCGGGAGATGGCAGCCACGAAACCGGCGGGATCGGCTCGAGGCAGCCTGCCCGCCGAGCTGACCAGCTTCGTGGGACGACGCCGCGAGCTGAGCGAGACCCGGCGACTCCTGGCCGGCAGCCGGATGCTCACCTTGACCGGAGTCGGCGGCGTGGGCAAGACCCGGTTGGCGCTGCGCATGGCCACCGAGGTCCGGCGTACCTTCCCGCACGGCGTCTGGTTCGTCGAGCTCGCCGCCCTCCACGACCCCGAGCTGCTGCCCCACACGGTGGCCAACACCCTCGAGCTGCGCCAGGCGTCCACGGACCCGGCCGCCGACCTCGCGGCCTACCTCGAGCACAAGAGGCTCCTGGTGGTCCTCGACAACTGCGAGCACCTCACCGACGCCTGCGCCGTGCTGGCCAGCAAGCTTCTCGCCGCGGCGCCCGGCCTGCGGATCCTGGCCACCAGCCGCCACGTGCTCGGCGTCGAGGGTGAGCAGATCCTGGTCGTCCCACCCCTCTCGACGCCGGACGCGGAGGTCAGGGCCGGCGATGCCGCGCACTACGAGTCGGTGACGCTGTTCCTCGACCGGGCCGCGGCGGTGGCGCCCGACTTCGAGCTCGCGGACGGCAACCGCGACGCCGTGGTGGAGATCTGCCGGCGGCTGGACGGGATCCCGTTAGCGATCGAGCTCGCCGCGGTCTGGCTGCGCACGCTCTCACCGGTGCAGATCCTCGACCGGCTCGAGGACCGCTTCCGGCTGCTCACGACCGGGAGACGCGCGGGGCCGGCCAGGCAACAGGCCCTGGACGCGACCGTCGGCTGGAGCTATGAGCTCTGCTCCCCCGCGGAGCAGGTGCTGTGGGCCCGGCTCTCGGTCTTCGCCGGCGGCTTCGACCTCGAGGCGGCGGAGAGCGTCTGCAGCGACGACGAGATCCCGCCCGACGAGGTCCTCAACCTGGTGGCGAGCCTGGTCAACAAGTCGATCGTGGTCCGCATCCAGGCCACGGAACACACGACGGCCTGGTACCACATGCTCGAGACCGTCCGGCAGTACGGCGCGGCCCGGCTCGAAGCGGACGAGCTGAGGAACCTGCGGGTCCGCCACCGGGACCACTACCGGTCCCTGGCGCGGCAGTACGACGACGAGAGCTTCGGTCCCCACCAGGCCGACTGGTTCCTCCGGCTCCGCCGGGAGCAGGGCAACGTGCGGGCCGCCCTGGAGTTCTGCCTCGCCGACCGGTCGGAGGCGGCGGCGGCGTTCGACATCGCCGCGCCCATCTGGAACTTCTGGTTCGCGGGGTTCCTGAGGGAGGGCTACCGCTACCTCCTGCAGGCGCTGGACCTCGCGCCGGAGCCCACCAGGAGCAGGGCCTACGCGTTGTGGGCCGCCAGCTACCTGGCGATGTTCGCCACGGAGTTCGACCGCAACGCTGCGTTGCTGGCGGAGTGCTCCGAGATCGCCGCGGGGCTGGACGACGACCGGCTGGACGCGCGCATCAAGGAGTGTCGTGGGCACGCCGCGCTCTACCAGGGAGACCTGCCGGCCGCGATAGGGCTGCTGGAGGAGGCCCGCCAGGAGTTCGAGCGCGTTGGCGACCCCCTCGGCGAGTTCGACACGCTGATCCTGCTGACCGCCGCCACGTTCTTCCTCGACGACCCCCGTGCTGACGAGTTCGCCCGGCAGGCGCTGGCCCTCGCGGAGAGGCACCAGGCCATGTCTTCCAAGGCCTACGGGCTGTGGAGCGTCGGCATCACCCAGTGGCGGGCCGGTGCCCACGCCGAGGCGACGCGGAGCCTGAGGGAGTGCGTGCGGCTGTTCCTGTCGATGCACGACCTGACCGGCATCAGCTTCGGCGTCCAGGCGCTGTCCTGGAGCGCCGCCTTCACCGCTCCCGACGAGCGGGCGGGCCGCCTCCTCGGCGCCGCGCAGGCGGTGTGGAGGACGAGCGGGGCCAAGGTCGACGAGACCAACGCCTACAGCGGCTTCGACCAGCGGTCGGCCGACCAGGTGCGCGCGGCGCTGGGCTCCGCGGCGTACGACGCGGCGTTCGCCGAGGGCGCGGAGTACTCCTTCGAGCAGGCGGTGTCCCTCGCCCTCGGCGAGGACGCCGCGACTGAGGGACCCAGCGTGGACACGTCGAGGTCGACCCGGCGAGGAACGGCGCCCAGGCCAGGTGGGCTGACCGCGCGTGAGTCGGAGATCGCGGGGCTCCTCGCCGAGGGGTTGACCAACAAGGAGATCGCGGCGCGGCTCGTCATCTCCCAGCGCACCGTCGAGTCCCACGTCGACCACGTCTTCGCCAAGCTCGGCATGACCTCCCGCGCCCAGGTCGCCGGCTGGGTCGCCGACCAGCAGCCTCGCTGAACGCAGCGCCGCCTAGGACGGTGCTGAACAATGCGAGCGTCGCGAGCGTCGCGATGGGCGTGCGATGGCAAGGCGTCGGAGCGAAGCCAGGCTGGACGCCTGTCGAGCGACGACAACGCAGCCAGCGTGCGTCCAGCGCGGCGCGCAGCAGGACGGATTGCTCAGCACCGTCCTAGACAGGCGCGGACATCTACGTAGTCATCTCCGTAACTGTCCCGATGCCCGGGGACCACCGTGCGTGTGAGCGTTCACACACGCCGTTCTTCCACCACCCCGAGGCCCCCGATGTCCACCTTGACCGCCGAAGCCGCTGCCTCCCCGCCCCGTACGCGGTCGCGCGACTCGCTCGGGTGGTGGCGGAACGGCGTCATCTACCAGGTCTATGTCCGCAGCTTCCAGGACTCCGACGGCGACGGGATCGGCGACCTCGGCGGCGTCCGCGCCCGGCTGCCCTACCTGCGCAGCCTCGGGGTCGACGGGATCTGGCTCAACCCGTTCTACGCCTCCCCCCAGCACGACCACGGCTACGACGTCTCGGACCACCTGAACGTGCACCACGAATACGGCGACCTGGCCGCCTTCGACCGGCTGGTCAGGGATGCCCATCGGCTGGACCTCAAGGTCATGGTCGACGTCGTCCCCAACCACGGCTCGATCGAGCACCCGTGGTTCATCGCCGCCGTGGCCGCCGGCCCGGGCAGTCCCCAGCGGCAGCGCTTCCACTTCGCCGACGGCCGCGGACTGAACGGCGAGCTGCCGCCGAACAACTGGCGCTCGGTCTTCGGCGGTCCGGCCTGGCAGCGGGTCAGCGAGCCCGACGGCACGCCCGGGCAGTGGTACCTCCACACCTTCGCCCCCGAGCAGGCCGACTTCAACTGGCGGCACCCGGACGTGGTCGAGCACTTCGACGAGGTCCTCAGGTTCTGGCTCGACCGCGGCGTGGACGGCCTGCGCGTCGACGTGGCACACGGCCTGCACAAGCTGGACGGGCTTCCGGACCACGAGCTCGCCATCGAGGACGAGCTCACCGGCGATCCGGTCAACCCGCACGCCTGGAACCAGCCTGAGGTCCACGAGGTGTGGCGACGGTGGCGCGCGATCGCCGAGGACTACACCGGCCGGACCGGGCAGGAGCGGGTGCTGGTCGGCGAGGTCGGCGTGCTCGACGCGGGCGAGCTGGCCGCCTACCAGCGCCCCGACGAGCTGCACCAGAGCTTCTTCTTCGAGTTCCTGCGCGCACCCTGGGAGGCCGACTCGCTCTCCCAGGTGATCGATCGCGGCCTCGACACGGTCGCCGCCTTCGACTCCCCCGTGGCGTGGGTGCTGAACAACCACGACATGCCCCGCGCGGTGACCCGCTACGGCGGAGGAGCCCCCGGCATCGCCACCGGGGACATCGACCTCGGTCTCACCCGCGCGCGCGCGGCCGCGATGCTGATGTTCGCGCTGCCGGGGTCGGTGTACGTCTTCCAGGGCGAGGAGCTGGGGCTGCCCGAGGTCACCGACCTGCCCGAGCACGTCCTCACGGACCCGATGTTCCACCGCACCGGCGGCGCCCGGCGCGGCCGCGACGGCTGCCGGGTCCCGCTGCCCTGGGCGGCGGCCCCGGACGCCTTCGGCTTCTCCCCCGCCGGCAGCCACACCCCGACGTGGCTGCCGCAACCCGAGTGGTTCGGCCACCACGCCGTCGACCGGCAGCGCGAGTCCGGCGAGTCCATGCTCCAGCTCTACCGCGACGCGATCGCCCTTCGCCGCCGCGTCCCGGCCCTGTCCGGAGGCGAGTTCCGCTGGTTGCCGACCGATCCCGAAGTGCTCGCCTTCTCGCGCGGCGACGGCTTCGCCTGCATCGTCAACTGCTCCCCTCGACCGGTCTGCGCACCCCCCGGGTCACAGCTCCTGCTCGGCAGCGACTCCGAGGTAGGCGAGAAGCTGCCGCCGGACAGCGCCGGGTGGTTCCTGTTGGAGGTCGGCCGATGAACCACGCCCGGCCCGTGCTGCTCGGCTACATCCGCGCGGACGTGCTGGGCAACGGCACCGGGGTCCCCCAGGCCCAGGCCCAGCTCGAGGCCTTCGCCGAGCGCGAGGACTTCAGCCTCGGGACCGTCTACGTCAAGCGGGGCGACGCACCTGGGGCCTTCGACGCCTTGCTGGCCGAGGTGACCCGCGACGAGACCGCCTTCGGGCTCGTCGTTCCCGACCTTCGGCACCTGACCGTCGTCGAGCAGCTGATCCTCTCCCGGCACGAGGAGGGCGCCTCGATGGCCGTCCTCGCGGCCAGTCTCACCCCCCGCGCCGGCGGGCCTGGCGTGGGGTCCCCCACTCGCGCCAGGTCCGCCTTTCCACCGTTCCGCGATCCGCGGAGGACGGACCGATGACGCAGACCTTGGACCGGGTCCATCCGTTCAACGAGAAGTACCTGCGCGACATGTTCGGCTCTCCGCTGCGCGACGGTTCGTGCGTCCTCGACGCCGACCACGAGGTCGGCTACGTCCGGCTCGAGTTCGGCACCCGGCGGGGCCCCGACTCGGCGTACTGGGACGGGTGGTTCAGCGTGACCCGGGGCCGGGAGGACCACCCCCTCAGCGGCAAGCTCGCCAACGGACGACTGGTGCAGCTGATCGGGAGGGCGACATGACGTGGCACACCCTCGTGGTCGACCCCGAGGATCTCGCGGGGCTCGTGGAGACGGTCCGCACAGGCGGCGGGACCATCACGAGCTGCCGGCCACAGCCCGGCGGCATCTGTGTGACCTGGACGATGCCCTCGACGTGATCAGCACGGTCCGTCGTGACGCACGTGGACCGGCTTGGCGCGGCGATTCACCTGGGTCGCCGACCAGAAGACTCGTTGAACGCAGCGCCGGCCACGTAGACGCAGACATCTACGTAGTCATCTCCGTATCTGTCCCGATGTCCGGAGGTGGGCCGGCGTGTGAGCGTTCACACACGCTGTTCCCCACCACCCGAGGATTCCCCGAGTGTCCGCCAGACCGATCGCGTTCCCCCACCCTTGTGGTCGGTCGCGCGACGTCCCCGGGTGGTGGCGGAACGGCGTCGGCCGATGACCGAGCTCCCCCGGCCGATGCTGCTCGGCTACATCCGTGCGGACGTGCTGACGAACGGCTCGGACATCGCCCAGGCGGAGGCCGAGCTCCGCTCGTTCGTCGAGCGCGAGGAGCTCAGCCTCGGGACGGTCTACGTCGAGCAGGGCGACCCGCCCGGAGTGCTCCACTCGCTGTTGACCGAGCTGACCCGCGACAAGGCCGCGTTCGGGCTCGTCATCCCTGACCTGCGGCACCTGACCGTCGTCGAGCAGCTGATCCTCGCCAGGCACGACCAGGGCGCGTCGGCGATCGTCCTCCCTGCCCACTTCACCCCCAGAGCCGGCGGACCTGGCGTGTGTTTCCCGCCCCACGCCAGGTCCGTCTTTCCACCGCTCACCGCTCCCGGGACGCCGGAAGCCTGACCCGCCCAGGACCGGACGGCGGACCTGCGGTCAGCGCGGCCGGTTGTGCCGGGCGTAGATGCCCTTGTTGCGCCGGTAGAGCGCAGTGAAGGTGCGGTACTGCCGGTCGTAGATCGCGCAACGCTCGGGGTCGGGGCGGTAGGACGCCGCGATGTGCGTCCGGCTGGGGATGTCGGCCCAGGTCAGCTCGCCGATGCCGACCGCGGCGATCAGCCCGGCACCGCGGGCGTTGGCGAGCACGGGGTCCTCGGCCTGGAGGATGGTGCAGCCGAGCACGTCGGCGAGGGTCTGGCACCACAGGTCGGACCGGGCGCCCCCTCCGATGAACGTGAGCTCCTGGAAGCCGTCCGGTCGCTCCTTGCGCAGGAACCGCTCGACCGCTTCCTTCATCCAGCGCGCGTTGAGCGCGATCCCCTCGAACACGCTGCGGGCGAGGTCGGCCCGCGTGGTGGCCAGTGAGACGTTGAACCAGCCACCTCGGACGAACGGGTCGTCGACCGGCGTGCGCTCACCGTTGAGCCACGGCGTGAAGACCACGCCGTTGCTCCCCGGCGGCGCCGTCATCGCGAGCGCGTTGAGTCTTTCAAGGGCGTCGTCGGGGGCCGGTCGGGCCTCGAGCATCCCGTCGTCGGGATAGACGACCTGGCTGATGAGCCAGTCGATGGCCTTGCCGGCGACGTCCTGCACGGTGGCGACCCAATAGCGGTCGGGCACCACGGCGGGCAGCGAGGCGATGTTGCGTCGCACGTCGGTGCGCTTGAACGGCACGTGCGCGCTGAGCCAGGCGGAGGTGCCGATGTAGAGGTGCCCGGCGTAGTCCTCGACCGCCCCGGCGCCCACCGCCGCGGCCGTGGTGTCGCCGGTGCCGGTGACCACCCGCACGTCGGTGGGAAGGCCGAGCTCGGCGGCGACGTCGGGGAGCAGGGTGCCGACCACGCTGGCCGGGGGCACCAGCTCGGGCAGCTTGGCCACGTCCAGGCCACAGCGCCGGACCAGGTCCGGGTCCCACCGGACGGCGGACGGGTCGCGGTTGTCGCTGCACCAGCGCAGGGCCGCGGTGTCGAACCCGGCGACGGCGCGGCCCGTGAGCCGCATCGTGAGGTATTCCGGGACGTCGAGCAGGTGAGCCGCGGCTGCGTAGACGTCGGGGCGCTCGTGCCGCAGCCACTGCGCCTGACCGACGGGGTCCTTGCCGCTGCGCGACGGGACGCCGCCGGTCTTGGTGAGCCACTCGCGCAGGCCTCGGGCGTTGTAGCCGGCACCGGGCACCGTGACGCCGCCCGAGGTCAGCGCCCGGGCGTAGTCGGCGCCGCGACCGTCCATCCAGATCAACGCGTTGTGCAGGTGGTGGCCCTGCTCGTCGACCGGCACCGTGCCGCCCCACTGGGTGCTCATGCAGATCGCGGCGACGTCTCCGACCGGCGCCAGGTCCCGCGCCAGGAGCCTTCGGGTGGCGGTGACGATGGCGTGCCACCACGCGTCGGGGTCCTGCTCCGCTCCCCCGCCCGGGAGCAGGATCAGCTCGACGTGCTCGGCCTCGTGGCCGAGCAGCACGCCGTCGGTCGTCGCGAGCGCGACCTTGGGTCCGCCGGTGCCGAGGTCGACGCCGACCACGCACCGCGGGCGTCGGCTCACGCGCGGGTGCCGTCCGGTCGCGGCGCGTCGAGGTCCTGGCGCGGCCGCACGGCGGGCCCGGTGGGCAGGCGGGCGGCCACCAGCACTCCCGGCACCGCCAGAGCAGACATCGCCACGAGAGCAAGGTAGGGGTTGCCGATGAGTCCCTGCACGGCGAGCACCAGCACGACTCCCCCGAGGTTGCCGGCCAGGAGCAGGAACGCGGTCGAGGTGGCGGCCCGTTCGGGTCCTGCCTCGAGCTCGGACCAGTCCAGCGCGATCGGCAGCCCGGCGAGCAGGACGAACCCCTCGATGGCCAGGACGACCCCGATGAGCACCACGCTGTCCACGAGGGCGATCGCGACGAACGCCGCCACCGTGGTCGAGGTGGTGACCAGCAACAGCTCGCGGCGCCGGTTGCGGCGGGCGGCCCAACCGGGCAGCACGGCGGCACCGGCGATCCCGGACACCGTCATGACGGCGATCAGTGCTCCGGCTACCCCGGGGTGGTCGAGGTCGTCGAGGATGGTCTCGAGCCAGGTGGCCACGGCGTTGAACACGCCGACCCCGACGAACAGCAGCGCCGCGAGGCGCCAGAGCAGCGGGTCGTGATTGAGCCAGCTCAGCGAGCCCAGCCGGGCTGTGTCGGCGGCGTACGCCGGGGGGACGCGGAGAGCGACCAGCACGGCCGTGGCGGCGGCCACCGCGATGACCGCGTGGGTGACCAGCACCAGGCGCAGACCGCCCTCGTCGAACAGGAGGCCGCCGCTGAGCGCGGCCACCAGGATGCCGACGAACTGGCCGACGCTCGCCACCGAGATGGCCGCGGTGCGCTCCCCGGGCGGGAAGTGGCGGGACGCCACCTTGGTGCTGGCGTTGAGGACCAGCGGCTGACCGATGGACAGCACCACCTGTCCGACGAGCAGCCAGGCGTACGACGACGAGTCGACGAGGCGCAGCAGCGCTCCCGAGGCGGTGAGCAGTGCCCCGGCCGCCAGGGCCGAGCCGAACCGCCGGTCCATCCACCGGCCGGCCGGGATCGCCACCAGGACGTACGTCAACGGGTTGATGACCGCGAGGGTGCCGATCGCGCCCTCCGACACCCCGAGGGCATCGCTGGCCTGCGGGGTCACCGGCGCGAACGACAGCCAGAGGACCTGGGTGGAGGCCACCAGCGACGCGAACGCCGCCAGGACCACCCAACGGCTACGACCGGCCAACGGGTCAGACCCCTTCGACCTGGGCGAAGACCTGGTCGAACCGGGCCAGCGCGTCGTCGATGACCTCGTCGGTGTCGGCCATGGAGGTATACATCCTCGACCCGGCCAGCGTGATCACGCCGTGGGCGGCGTACGCCGCGCCCATGTGCTCCATCAGGGTCTTGCGCGCCTTGTTCTCCTTGAGCAGCTTGAGGGGGTTGTGCATGTCGAGCAGCATCACGCCGCTGCACTCCAGGTGCACGATCGAGCCCTGGTTGTAGGCGACGTAGGGCAGGCCGTACTTGTCGATGAGCCGCTGCAGGCCGCGGGTCAGCCGGTCCCCGGCGCGCCCGGCGATCACCGGGGCGTTGGTGCGGGCCATCTCCTCGATCGCGAAGTAGCCGGCCGCACTGGACAGCGGGTTCGCCGACAGCGTCCCGCCGACCTGGATGTGCGCGCCGGACTTGCCGTCGAGCCCCGAGCCGAACGTGGCCATCACGTCAGCCCGGCCACCGACGCCACCCGCCATCGGGTAGCCGCCCGAGACCGCCTTGCCCAGGACGGTCAGGTCGGGGGTGACCCCGAAGTAGCCTGCGGCACCGCCCATGCCGACGCGGAAGCCGGTGACCACCTCGTCAAAGACCAGCAGTGCGCCGAACTCGTCGCAGAGGTCGCGGACCTTCGCGTTGAAGTCCCGCGGGGCCGGGCGGGTGCCGGACTCCGGGCCCAGCGGCTCGACGAGCACGGCGGCGGTGCCGCCACGGGCCCTGTTCTCGATCAGCTTGCGCCTGAGCTGCCCCAGGTCGTGCGGGAACGACTCGCGGGTGTGGCTGGTGGCGCCGAACGGGATCCCCTTGGCGTTCATCCGGAAGGTGCCGGGGACGCGCAGGCCGTAGACGAGCGAGTCGGACCAGCCGTGGTAGGCGCCGCCCAGCTTGACCACCATCTTGTTGCCGGTGAAGGCGCGCGCTCCACGCACGGCGGCCATCACGGCCTCGGTGCCGGAGCCCAGCGCGCGGTACATCTCGATGTGCGGCATGTAGCGGTTGATCGACTCGGCGAGCTTCAGCTCGTACTCGTGGAACAGGCCGGTCACCGGACCGGACTCGCGGACCACCTCCGCGACCCGCTCGTTGACCGGGGCGTAGTTGCTGCCGAGGATCGTCGGCCCGCCGGCCTGCAGGAAGTCGATGTAGGAGTTGCCGTCCCGGTCGACGAGGTGGGCACCCTCGGCCTTCTCGATCGCCAGCGGGAACGGGTAGTTGAAGGCGAGGTTGTGCTGGACGCCGCCGGGGATGCGGGTCTTGGCGCGGTCGGTGATCTCCTTGCTGGCCGCGCACTTGGTGTCGAAGTAGTCCAGGACCCGGAGCAGTGCCTCGTGGCGGAGCTCGCGCACCGGCTGGGCGACCAGCGCCTTGAGCCGGCGCATCGTGTCCTCCACGTCGGGGTATTCGCTGATCGCGTAGCCGAGCGCCGCGGACTCGCTGCCCGGCGTCTCCACCACCCGGGTCACCGGCTCCGGAGCACCGGCCGCCGCGAGCTCGGCGGCCTTCGCGTCCGCGCTGGGCAGCGCCTCGTGCTCGTCCACCCGGACGGGCGGGACGGACTCGGTGATCTGGGCGGCGATCCGCTTCTCGTCCGCGCGCAGCTTGGTGAAGGCGATCTCCCTGATCGCGGCCGGGATCGTGTAGACCTTGCCCGTCTCGGTGGTGAGCGCCAGCAGGTAGGCGATCGACACCTTCTCCAGCAGGGCCATGTTGAACACCGCCCGGTCGGGGTCGGTGCCCAGTGCGACGACGCCGTGGTTGGCGATGATGAAGGCGTTGTCCCCGCCGGCCACCTTCTTCTGCACGTTCTTGGCCAGGAACCCGGTGCCGGCCGGCGCGTAGTCGATGATCGCCACCCGCTTGCCGAGGAAGCGCACCTGCTCGTCGGTGAGCGCGGGGATCTCCTTGCGCAGGTAGGCCAGCGCGGAGGCGTAGGGCTGGTGGGTGTGCACGATGGCGTTGACGTCGGGGCGCTCGCGGTAGACGTTGGCGTGCATCCCGCACTCGATCGACGGGGGCAGCCCGGAGCCACCCGGGTCGGGCACGTGCTTGCCGTCGAAGTCGACGATGCAGATGTCCTCGGCGCGCATCTGGTCGTAGTCGTAGTTGCTCGGCGTGACGGCGTAGAGGCGGTGCCCGGGGATCCGCACGGACACGTTGCCCTCGGTGGCCTTCAGATAGCCGCGTTCGAGCATCGTGCGACACATGTCGACAACGTGCTGGCGAGAGATGCGGTGCTCCATTGAGCCATGGTCCCCTCTCGCTGCGCGCGCGTCTCCGTCCCCTTCTCATGGGGAATCCGACCCAGAACTATCACCGCGTGACAAGATGGACCCGTGTCCGCGACCGGTGCGCTGTCGACACCTTGGCAGCTCCTTCCCGCCGACCTGGTCGGCGCGCTGGGCGCCAGGCTGGGGCCGACCGTCGACGCGGTCGCCCGCAACGTCAGCGAGGCGGTGCCTGCCTTCGCCGCCATCGAGGACCCCAAGTTCCAGCGTGACGTGCACGCCGCCGTCCAGGTGGCTGTGGAACGCTTCATCGAGCTGATCGGCACCGACCAGCCCGCGCTGCCAGCGAAGGTCCGCGAGGCCTTCGTGGCACTGGGGGCGGCGGAGGCACGCGAGGACCGCGCGCCCGATGTGCTGCTCGCGGCGCTGCGGACCGCGAGCCGCGGCCTGCTGCGGGCCGCCTCCCTGGCGCTCACCGGGGTGCGGGCGCCCAGGCCGGAGGAGCTGCTCGACCTGGCCGACGCCGTGACGGCGTACGTCGACGAGCTCGTGGCCGCGAGCACCGACGGCTACGCCCTGCAGCTGCGCGAACAGGCGGGCGAGACCGACCGGAGACGGAGGGTCCTCGGCGAGCTGCTGCTCCGGGGCACCGCTGCCGAGGCGGTCGTGGCCGGCGCGGCCGCCGACGTCGGCTGGGCTCGGCTCGGGACGGTCGTTCCGGTGCTGCTGCCCTCGGAGCATGCACGCGACGCGCGCTTCAGGTATGGCGGGGACGGCATCGTCGTCGACCGCGAGCGCGACTCGGTCCTCCTGGTCCAGGAGGGCCGGCGGTCCGGCCGCACCCAGCTGAGCGAGGCATTGCACGGCCGGTCTGCGGTCGTGGGTCCGCAGTTGGACTGGCGCCGCGTTCCGGAGGGGGTACGGCTCGCCGAGCTCACCGCCAAGCTCGTGGGCGAGAACCCAGGCCATGCGGGCGCGCCGGTCTTCGCCGACGACCACCTGGCGCAGCTCGCGCTGCAGGGCGAGGCCGGCGCCCTGGAGGTCCTGTCGGCGCGACGGCTCGCGCCGTTCGAGGGCCTGGGCGACGGCGTCCGCGACCGGCTCCTCGCGACGCTGCACAGCTGGCTTCGCCACTGGGGGTCGCGCGCCGAGGTCGCCGACGAACTGTTCATCCACCCGCAGACCGTGAGCTACCGGATGAGACGCCTGCGTGAGCTGCTGGGAGCGGACCTCGACGACCCCACCGCCCGGTTCGAGCTGCTCCTGGTCCTGGCCGGACCAGTGGGGACTAGGCGGCTCCGCCGCCCGGCTTGACGGCCCGGATGAACGCGCTGCGGATCACGCCGTCGAGACCGTCGATCGCGGCCGCGAGGTCCAGGCCCGCCGGGAGGTCGCCGGGGGCCAGGCCACTGGCGAGGTTCTCGAGCTCCCCCCGCTCGAAGACGCTGGTCGGCTCGATGTCGACGCCCTCGAAGCCCGCGGCCCGCATCCGGTCCGCGCAGTCGTCCTGGGTGAGCGCGCCGGCGATGCAGCCGGTCCACAGGGCCATGATCGCGGTGAGGTTCGCGTCCAAGGGACGGGCGAGGACGATGTCGGAGATGGCGAGACGCCCGCCCGGGCGAAGGACTCGCAGCGCCTCGGAGAACACCCGGTCCTTGTCGGCGGACAGGTTGACGACGCAGTTGGAGATGATCACGTCGACGGAGTCGTCCGGGAGCGGGATGTCCTCGATGCTGCCGAGCAGGAACTCCACGTTGTCCACACCCGCCCTGGCCTTGTTGGCATTGGCGAGGTCGAGCATCTCCGGCGTCATGTCGAGCCCGTAGGCCTTCCCGTGCGGCGCCACCCGGCGCGCCGACAGCAGGACGTCGATGCCACCGCCCGAGCCGAGGTCCAGCACCACGTCACCGGGCCTCAAGTCGGCCAGCATGGTCGGGTTGCCGCACCCCAGCGACGCGACGAGCGCCTCCTCGGGCAGTGCCGCCCGGTCGGCGTCGCCGTACTGCGAGCTCCCGAACGGGTCGATCTCCAGCACCGGCGTCGGGCCGCACGAGGACCCGCAGCACGACGCGTCGCGGGCGGCCTGTGCGTAGTGCTCCTGGACGGCGGTCCGGATCTGGGCGGCGTCGTGGGTGGTCATGGTGTTCTCCTCACGGGGTGGCGCAGGCGTCGACGCTTGCGAGCGCCGACAGCAGGGCGATCGGCTCGGCGATGGCGTCGCAGCACAGCGAGTAGACGTTGGAACGCCCGACCGGCGTGGCCACCACGAGGCCGTTGTCGCGCAGCGTCTTCAGGTGATGGCTGACCAGGGTCTGCCCGAGACCGGTGGTGGCCACCAGCTCGGTCACGGAGGACTCGCGGTCGGCCACCGCGAGCAGGATCGTCAGCCGGTTCTCGTCGGACAGGGCCTTGAGCACCGGCGCGATCTCGCGCGCGCGCACGGCGGGAGAAGTCTGGGTTTCACGAGCCATGCTCACACCATATCCATCAGCATATGCTGTTTTCAACAGTCCTTGCTGTTGAATAGGCCACAGCCGAGACACGGCCGTGGCAGGCCGCCTGGCGCGCCGCGGCCGTGCAAGACTCCGCTAGGAGGAGACGGCGGTGAAAGCTCTCTACAAAGGCACAGCGGGGCCGGGTCTCACGCTGACCGAGCGTCCGGAGCCGGCACCGGGGCCCGACGAGGTGAAGATCCGGGTCGCCCGGACCGGCATCTGCGGCACCGACCTGCACATCGAGTCGTGGGACAGCTGGGCGGCGAGCACCATCCAGGCGCCGATGGTGCCGGGACACGAGTTCTCCGGTCACGTCGTCGAGGTGGGCGCGGCCGTGAGCACGGTCGCGGTCGGTGCGATGGTCTCCGGCGAGGGGCACGTGGTCTGCGGCCACTGCCGCAACTGCCGCGCCGGCCGACGGCACCTGTGCATCCACACCTCGAGCGTCGGGGTCAACCGGGACGGTGCCTTCGCGGAGTACGTCGTGATCCCCGAGACCAACGTGTGGGTGCACCCAGACGGCATGGACCCTGACCTCGCCGCGGTGTTCGACCCGCTGGGCAACGCCGTCCACACCGCTCTCTCGTTCCCGCTGGTCGGCGAGGACGTGCTGATCACGGGCGCCGGGCCGATCGGCCTGATGGCGGCGGCGGTCGCCAGGCACGTCGGCGCCCGCTACGTCGTCGTCACCGACGTCGACGAGTCGCGCCTGGAGCTCGCCAGGAAGCTGGGGGTCGACGCCGCGATCAACGTCACCACCGAGCGCATCGCCTCCGCCCAGCAGCGCCTCGGCATGAAGGAGGGCTTCGACATCGGTCTCGAGATGAGCGGGGCGCCCGACGCCCTGCCCGAGATGCTCGACAACCTCACCCATGGTGCGCGCGTCGCGTTGCTCGGCCTGCCCACCCAGCCGATCGTCGTCGACTGGGTGAAGGTCGTGACCCACATGATCACGATCAAGGGCATCTACGGCCGCGAGATGTTCGAGACCTGGTATGCCATGAACGCGATGGTCAGCACCGGCCTCGACATCTCCCCGATCATCACCGACCGCTTCCCCGCCGCCCAGTGGGCCGACGCGTTCGCGGCGGCGCGCAGCGGCGACCGGGGCAAGGTCATCATCGACTGGAGCTAGCGCAGAAGGAGGAGCCACCATCTACACCAACGTGCGCGGCGAGCTCGCGGCGACCTTGTCCGAGATCAGGTCCGCCGGCCTCTACAAGTCCGAGCGCCGGCTGGCCTCGCCGCAGGGAGCCCACGTGCGTTCGGGGGGCCAGGACGTCCTGAACTTCTGCGCCAACAACTACCTGGGGCTGGCCAACGATCCCCGCCTCGTCGCCGCGGCAGGAGCAGCCCTCGACACCTGGGGCTTCGGGATGGCCAGCGTGCGGTTCATCTGCGGCACCCAGACCCAGCATGTCGAGCTGGAGGACCGGCTCTCGGCGTTCCTCGGGACCGAGGCCACGATCCTGTTCCCCTCGTGCTTCGACGCCAACGGCGGCGTGTTCGAGGTGCTGCTCGGCGAGGAGGACGCCGTCATCTCCGACGAGCTCAACCACGCCTCGATCATCGACGGCATCCGGCTGTGCAAGGCGCGACGTCTGCGCTACCGCAACCGGGACATGGCCGACCTCGAGCAGCAGCTGCGGGACGCGAGCGGGGCCAGACGCCGGCTGGTCGTCACCGACGGCGTCTTCTCGATGGACGGCTACTACGCACCGCTCGACGAGATCTGCACCCTGGCCGAGCGCTACGACGCCCTGGTGATGGTCGACGACTCGCACGCGGTCGGCTTCGTCGGCCCCTCCGGCGCGGGAACGCCGGACCTCTTCGGCGTTCGCGACCGCGTCGACATCCTCTCCGGCACGCTCGGCAAGGCGCTGGGCGGTGCCTCCGGCGGCTACATCAGCGCCCACTCGGAGATCGTCGAGCTGCTGCGGCAGCGGGCGCGCCCCTACCTGTTCTCCAACGCCGTCGCGCCGGCCGTCGTGGCCGGATCGCTCGTCGCCCTCGACCTCGTCGTCGACGGCGCGGAACAGCGCGACACGCTCTGGCGCAACTCCCGGGACTTCCGCGAGCGGATGGAGGCCGCCGGCTTCGACCTGTTGCCGGGCGAGCACGCCATCGTCCCCGTGATGTTCCCCGACGCGCACGACGCGGTCGCGATCGCCGACGCGCTCCTGGAGCGCGGCGTCTACGTGATCGCGTTCTCCTACCCCGTCGTCCCCATGGGCAAGGCCCGCATCCGGGTGCAGATCTCCGCGGGGCACTCGGCGGACGACATCGCGACGTGCGTCCAGGCGTTCTCCGAAGCGCGAGCCGCGGCGGGGGTGCGCCCCTGACGCCTGTGACCCATCGGGCGCCCAGTTCCAGGGCTGAACGTCGAAGACCAGCCTGCCGCGGAGCGGGCTGGTCTTCGACGGTGACCTAGGTGGGTCAGGCCGCTTCGAAGGCGGGCTCGCCCTCCAGCGCGAACACGTCTGCGTCCACGAGCTGGTCACGACGGATGAGCACCAGGGCGGAGAGGATGCCGACCGCAGCGATGACGGCACCGACGAGGAACGCTCCGGAGAAGCCGTCGACGAGGGCCGTGGAGAGCGCCACCCCGGAGCCGAGCGCATCCTCGGTGCGGGAGGTCGCAATCGTGGACAGGGCGGCGATGCCGATGGCCCCGCCGATCTGCTGCGAGGTGTTGATCAGCCCCGAGGCGAGTCCGGCCTCCGCCGGCTGGACCCCGGCCAGCGCGGCGATCGAGATCGGCACGAAGGAGAACCCGATCCCGACCCCGATGAGCAGGAACCCCGGGAGCAGGTCGGCCGCGTAGGAGCCCCCGGCGGACACCTGGGTGAAGTAGACGAGGCCCCCCGTGAGTGTCGTCATCCCGACCACCAAGACCGGCTTCACCCCGATCCTGGTGACCAGCTGGGCGGCCACCGCCGACCAGACGATCGCCGTGCCGGCGACGGCCAGGTATGCCACACCCGAGCGCATCGCCGAGTAGCCGAGCACCTGCTGCATGTAGAGGGTGAGCATCAAGAACATGGAGAACATCGCGGTGCCCATGATGAAGCCGGCCACGTTGGCGCCACTGACGGTGCTGATGCGCAGGATCCCGAAGCGCATCAGGGGGTCGGGGTGGCGCGCCTCCCAGCCGACGAAACCGGCCAGCAACGCGGCGGCGACCCCGAACGAGACGAGGGTCTCCCCCGCCAGCCAGCCCTCCTGGCCGGCCTGCGTGACGGCGTAAACGAGCGTCGAGAGGCCTCCGGTCACCAGCACCGCGCCCGGCAGGTCGAAGCTCGTGACCTCCGCGTCGCGGCTCTCGTCGAGGAGGAAAGGTGCGATCAGGAACGCCGCCACGCCCACCGGGACGTTGACGAAGAAGATCCACTCCCAGCTGAGCGCATCGGTCAGGATCCCGCCAAGGAGCACGCCGGCCACGGCGCCGAAGCCGCCGACCGCGCCCCAGGCGCCGAGCGCGATGTTGCGCTCACGGCCCTCAGGAAACATGGTCGAGAGGATCGACAGGGCAGCGGGCGTGATGACCGCGGCGCCCAGGCCCTGGAGGACACGGGCAGCGATCAGCGACGTGTCGGACCAGGCGAGGCCGGCCAGCAGCGATGCGGCCGTGAAGACGACGACGCCCACCAGGAACAGCCGGCGGCGGCCGACGATGTCGGCGGCCCGACCGCCCAGCAGCAAGAAGCCGCCGAAGACGAGGGCGTAGGCACTGATGACCCACTGGAGATCGCCCTGCGAGAACCCGAGATCCAGCTGGATCGAGGGAAGAGCCACGTTAACGATCGCGACGTCGAGGACGACCATGAACTGAACGGCGCACAGCAGGCCGAGGGCCAGCCACTTGCGGCGGCGGGACGTGTCCACCACGCCGACTTCTTTCGATTCCATAGTCATGTCTTCGACCGTAACAGTGCATACTTCTAATTTGCAAGCAGTATCTGCACTTTCCTCAGTTGCCGGTATGATCTCCTCATGACCAAGCGCTACGACCAGTACTGCCCGATCGCGCACTCGCTCGATCTGATCGGCGACCGATGGTCACTGATGGTCGTCCGCGAGCTGATGCGCGGGCCGAAGCGCTACACCGACCTCGTAGCGGGGCTCCCGGGCATCGGCACCAATGTCCTGGCGTCCCGGCTCCGCGACCTCGAGAAGCACGGCATCCTCTCGCGACAGACGCTGGCACCGCCCGCAGCCTCGAAGGTCTACGAGCTCACCGACTACGGTCGCGACCTGGAGCCGGTCATGCACGAGCTCGGCATGTGGGGCGCTCGCTCCCTCGGGCCCCCCAGCGCCGGGCCGCCGCTGTTCGACGGCTGGCTGGGAAACGCTCTGAGCTGCGCGATGGCACCGCTCGCCCCGCCCGGCCGGTTCGAGTTCCGGGTCGGCGGCGAAGTCGCCTCGCTGGTCGACGGCGAGGTTCACGACGGCCCGGTCGATGATCCAGACGTGGTCATCGAGGGCGACCCCGACGACATCTACTGGATGTTCGTCGAGCGCCGCAGCGACGACGTGCGCGTCGAGGGCGACAGCACACTGCTCGACCAGCTGCTCCAGGTCGCTCCGCGCGCACTCGAGACGCCCATCGCCGGCTGATCCGCGGGCTGCCGGCCAGATCGAGCAGTCCCACGCCGCTGACTCGGTCGAGCAGGTCGAAGGCGTCGATGCTCTGCTGGATCGGCCACGTCAGCAGCGAGTTCAGGGCGAAGGCCAGCTGTGGTGTGACGAGTGCGAGGGCAGCCGCGGTGATCGCGAGCGTCCTGGCGCGTAGCCGCACCAGGGGCAGGGCCAGCAGGACCACGGCGCGGATCGCGATCCTGGGCCCGCGCCTGGCGGCCGGCCAGGACGGCGGGGCATCACCCACCGGTCGGCAGGGATACCACAGTGGCAACCCGCGGGCCGGCTCTCTCCGAGCCAGGTCCACCCAACGGCGAAGGTTGCTCGGGCCAGGCTGAACCGGTGCCCGGAGGCGGCAAGTCTGTTACCAATGTTACCTAGAGTGGCGCATGATGTTCGGCTTGACTGCCGACTCCGGACCCGAGCGACGACTGCTCCTGAAGGCGGCCATCGGTGGCGGTGCTGTCGTCGGGGCATTCGCGGGGGCATCCAGGCTTGGTCTCCTCGGTGAGGAGGAAGCGCTGTCAGGTGCCAGGCCAGGTCTCCAGCTGTCCTCGGACGGCGGCTCGGACATTGCCGCTCTCGATCTCCGGCTCGGTGACGAGTACCTGCCGTCGGTAGGTCCGCGCCGCTGGCGCACGAAAGCGTTGCCCACCAGCACGCATTCGATGGTGGGCTTCACCTGGCAGGCCGGGGTCGTCGGGCCGCAGATCCAGATCAGCTCACGCATGGGTGGTGACTGGGGACCGTGGCAGCACGTGCCGCCGCTGTACGACCTGCCGGACGAGGACACCGTTGAAGCGACGGATCGATTGGGCACGCAAGTGCTCTGGATCGGCCCGGCAGACGGGATCCAGGTCCGCGTCGGTGGCAATCGGCCTGAGGACCTGACCCTGGTGCTGCTGCATCCCGCGCGGCGTGCTGGTGATGACGAGCGTCCTGACACTCGGCCCCGGACGGTCGACCCGGCTATTCGTGGCACGACCCAGACGGCGGCCAGGCCCGTGATGAGGAGCCGTGTGGACTGGGGTGCCGATGAGGCCTTGCGAGACGGCAGCCCGAGCTACAACGCGACGATCGAGCAGGTTCACGTCCACCACACTGTGAACAGCAACGACTACGGCAAGGCTGATGTCCCCGCCTTGATCCGCGGCATGTATCGCTACCACACCCAGAACCTGGGCTGGTCCGACCTGGGGTACAACTTCCTGGTCGACCGGTTCGGCCGCATCTGGGTGGGCCGGGCCGGCGGGGCAGCCCGGCCGGTGCGGGGCGCTCACACACTCGGCTTCAACGCCACATCGACCGGCATCTCGGCGATCGGCAACTTCGAGCTGGTGCCGCCGACTGCGGAGACCCTCGAGGCGATTGCGCAGGTGGCCGCCTGGAAGCTGTCGCGCTACGGCCGGGACGCCAATGGCACGGCCAGCGTGGTGTCAGAAGGCAGCGACAAGTTCCGTCCGGGAAAGGTGGTGACGCTGCCGGTCATCGATGGGCACCGCGACACCAACGACACGGCCTGTCCTGGTTCGAACCTGTACGCCGCGCTGCCCGCGATCCGGTCCCGAGCGGCCTCCATCATCGCTGCGGCGCAACAGCAGCCGATGACGATCACCAGCCCGTCGACCCTCACGGGTCGACCGATCATCGGACGCACCTTGACGGTCGCACCAGGCGTGGTCGTGCCGAGCGATGCCGTCGCGAGCTACACCTGGATGCGCAACGGCGCCGCCATTCCTGGCGGCACCCTGTCGACGTATGCGCCGGTTGCCGACGACGTCGGGGCCCAGCTCAGTGTCCGGGTCACCTACACTCGCGCCGGCTACCTGACCACCGCCGAGGAGCTGACCGCCGGCGAGCTGACGGGAGCTGCTTCGATCACGACCGTTCGATCCCGCGGGCGAGTGGGACGGGCGTTGATCTCTGTTGAAGTTGCTGCTGTCGGCCTGGCTGCCACGCCCACTGGCGACGTCCTGGTGCGGGTCAACAAGCGCAAGAAGACGGTCACCCTGACGGATGGGCGAGCGACTGCCCGATTCGTCGCCTTCGCCAGGGGGCGGTACGACGTGCTGGCCAAGTTCGAGGGAGATGCCGCGCTGCTGCCCTCGCGTGACACCGACACTGTTCGGGTCCGGTGAGGCGCTGCGCCACACCGTGCTGGACCTCATCGTCGCCACCGACCGGATCAGGACCCTGGCCCACGCCTGCAGGTCATGGCGCGACCCTCGGAGCCATCGCGCTGATCAGCTCGTAGGCGGTGTGCGCGGCGGCGATGCCGGTGATCTCGGCGTGGTCGTAGGCCGGCGAGACCTCGACGACGTCCGCCCCGACGATGTTGAGACCGGCCAACTGACGCAGCACCGCCAGCAGCTCGCGGCTGGTCATGCCGCCCGCTTCGGGCGTACCGGTGCCGGGGGCGAAGGCCGGGTCGAGCACGTCGATGTCGATCGAGACGTAGACCGGTCGGTCGCCCACCCGAGCCCTGATCCGCTCGGCGACACCACCCGCCCCGATGGCGTCGATCTCCGTGGACGGGACGGTCGCGAAGCCGAGCTCGCGGTCGTCGACGAGGTCGCGGGCGCCGTAGAGAGGACCGCGGGTACCGACGTGAACACACGCGGAGGTGTCCAGCAGACCCTCTTCGGACGCGCGCCGGAACGGCGTGCCGTGGGTGTAGGCCGCGCCGAAGTAGGTGTCCCACGTGTCGAGGTGCGCGTCGAAGTGCACCACGGCGACCGGCTCGTCCGTGGCCAGCGCGCGCAGCAGCGGGAGGGCGACGGTGTGGTCGCCGCCGAGGACCAACAGCCGGTCCGCGCGCTCGCGCAGCTCGCGGGCCGCTCGTTCGATGCTGACCACCGCCTCGGCGAGGGAGAACGGGTTGACTGCGACGTCTCCGGCGTCGGCCACCTGTTGGAGGCCGAACGGCGACAGCTCCATCGCCGGGTTGTAGGGGCGCAGCAGCTTGGACGAGGCGCGGATGTGGGACGGGCCGAAGCGTGCCCCGGGCCGATAGGACACCCCGGCGTCGAAGGGGATCCCGACGACCGCGATGTCCGCAGAGCCGACCTCGTCGATCCGGGGCAGCTGCGCGAAGGTGGGCGGACCCGCGAACCGCGGGACCTGGGTGTTGTCGACCTGACCGATGTGGTCTCCGTCGACGATGCGGGGGATCGAGTCAGTCACCGGGCTGCTGCTCGACGGGGTTGAGTCGTGGCTGCTGATGGCGGTTCCTCGGTGGCGGTCGGGTCGGACGGACATCGGGTTGCTGGACGCTAGACCGAGATGCTCGCACCCGCCATGACCCGCAGGGGGTCAGCTGTACTGATCGGCGTGGTTCGCGATGCCCGCGATGAGGATGTCCAGGGCGAGCTCGAACGCCCGGTCGGACCGTTGGCGACCGGAGCCGGCCCGCTGGATCGCCGCGATCAGAGCGGGGCTGCGGGCTTGGTCGACCGCCCACACCTCGTCGGGCGCCGCGAGGTCGAGGGCGGCACCGAGGACGATGCTGTCGCACATCGTGATCACGTCGAGGAGCTGCTCGTCCCGCACTCCAGCGGCCCTCAGGGTCTCGGCGAGCTCGTCGTACATGCCCATGACCTCCGGAGACGACACGGTGTAGGCGGTCACGAGTGGGATCAGGCGCGGATGAGCGGCGAAGCACGCGCGATACCGACGGAGCCGCGAACGGACGGTCTGGTCCCAGGGCCCTGTGTCGCGGGCCTCGACACCGCCCTCGCGGAACACCAAGGAACGCATCGCCTCGACGATCTCGCCCTTGCTGGAGAGGTGGTTGTAGAGCGACGAGGGCCGCACTCCGAGGGCATCCGCGACCTGGGCGATCGTGAACTCGCCCGTGCGGTCGACCAGCCGGAGCGCAGCCATGGCGATGGCATCCCTGGACAGCAACGGCGTATGAGGCCTACCCACGGCTTCCTCTCTGTCCGACAAGTTCCTCGACGGGATCCCTTGACATGTGATGTGTACCGCACCGATTCTAAAACGAATATCATTCGTTTACCGCATCGAGGTCGCCATGACTGCATTGCCTGCCAGCCCCACCTCCTCGGTCTCGGAACCATCCTCGTCCAGGTCGGTCTCGACGACGCTCCGTCCGGACTCCATCGGGCCCGTCGGCGTGACGGCCACCGTCGTGTCGGCGGCTGCGCCCCTGACGGTCATGGCCGGCGTGGCACCGATCGCGCTGATGATCGGCGGTGTAGGCGTGCCGGGCGCCTACCTGCTGGCCGGGGTCGTGCTGAGTGTCTTCGCCATCGGCTTCACCGCGATGGCGGCGCAGATCAGGCGGACCGGCGGCTTCTTCGTCTACATCGGGCACGCGTTCGGCGGCACCGCGGGGTTCGCGGCAGCCGTGCTGGCGATCGTGTCGTACAACCTGCTCCAGGTCGGCGTCTACGGTCTCTTCGGCATCCAGACCCAGGCGGCGCTCGACGACCTCTTCGGCGTGACCGCTCCGTGGTGGCTGATCTCGGCGATCGCGGTGGTGGCGGTGTTCATCCTGGGCGCGCTCGGGATCGACGTCGGGGCGAAGGTGCTCGTCGTGCTGATCACCCTGGAGTCGGCGATCCTGGCGCTCATGGGCGTGGCCATCGTCGCCCAGGGTGGTGCAGGTGGGCTCGGCGTCGCGTCGTTCGAACCGGGCAACATCTTCAACAGCGGGGTGCTGGCGGTCCTCGGGATCTGCTTCGCGGCGTTCATGGGCTTCGAGTCCACCGCGTTGTACCGCGCTGAGGCGCGCGATCCCGCGCGAACGATCCCGCGGGCGACGTACGCCGCGGTCGGGTTCATGGCGGTGTTCTACTGCTTCATCAGCTGGACCGTGGTGCAGGCGTTCGGCGAGGCCGATATCCAGGCCGCGGCCGGCGAGCTGGGTCCGGGGCTCTTCTTCGCCACCATGGACCAGTACGTCGGCGCGTGGGCGGTGCACGCCATGTACGCCCTGATCGTCAGCAGCGTCTACGCCTCGCAGCTGGCCTTCCACAACGCGATCAACCGGTACGTCTTCGGGATGGCGGAGAGCGGCACGCTGCCGAGGGTGTTCGCCCGCACCAACCGCGCCGGGAGCCCGGCGGTCGCGGGCGGGGTGCAGAGCCTGCTCGCCCTGGCCGTCGTGCTCACCTTCGCCGCACTGGGACTCGACCCGTTGCAGGACCTGCTGATCAAGGTGAACACGCCCGGCGTCATCGGAATCATCGTGCTGCAGCTGCTGGCCGCGGCCGCGGCGGTGGCGTTCTTCGTCCGCCGAAGGGGCATGCCGCGACGGGGGTTCCTGATCTCGACCTCGGTGGTCGCGGCCGGGCTGATGGCCTGGGTCATCTATGAGGTGGTCAAGCACCTCGACGTGCTCACCGGGGCCCCGCAGGCAACCAACGTCGTGCTGGTCGGGGTGGTCCCGGCGGTGCTCCTGCTCGGTGTCATCGGCGGTCTGGTGCTGCGCAGCGTACGACCCGAGACCATCGCCCTGCTGGCCCACGACGACGCCGCCGTGGAGCTGCCCAAGTGATGGACCTCATCGTCGCCGCCGACCGGATCAGGACCCTGGCGGACGCCGATGAGGCTGCCACCGCGGTGGCGATCCGCGCCGGGCGGATCGCCGCCGTGGGCACCCGAGAAGACATCTCGCTCTGGCGGGGACCGGCGACCCGGGTCGTCGACCTCGGCGCCGCGACGGTTACTCCGGGTCTCATCGACGCGCACATCCATCCGGTGCTGGGCGCCCAGCTGACCCGAGGCGTCGCGCTCTCCGGACTCGACCTCGACGGCGTACGCCGGGCGCTGGCCGTGCACGCGGCCACCGTCGAGCCCGACGCCTGGGTGCTCGGCTGGGGCCTGAACCCCAACGTGGTGCACGGTCGGACCCTCACCGCGGCGGACGTCGACGACGTCATCGGTGGGCGGCCCGCTCTGATCCGGCTCTTCGACGGCCACTCGGCGCTCGCGTCCAGCCGGGCGCTCGAGGTCGCAGGCGTCGACGCTCCCAGAGCGTTCGACCAGCGGTCGGAGGTCGTGTGCGGGTCCGACGGCAGGCCGACCGGGCTGCTGCTGGAGTCGGCCGCGATCGCGCTCGTGGACAGCGCGGTCCCCACGCCCACGGTCGGGGAGCTCGCGGAACGCACCCACGAGACCCTGAACCGGATGGCCGCGCTCGGGATCACCGCGGCCCACGCGCTCGAGCACGCGCCGCAGGCCTCGGCGGTCTACGACCTCATCGAGGCCGACCGCGAGCTGCCCGTGCGGCTGCGCTGCTCGCCCTGGGTCCAACCCGGCACCACCGAGGACGACTGGACGGCGGTGGCCGCGCTGCAGGGAACCGGCGGTCGGCGCTGGCAGGTGCGAGGCGCGAAGCTGTTCATCGACGGCACGGTCGACAACGGCACCGCCTGGCTCGCCGAGCCGGACACCGTCGGCGAGTCGACGTCGCCGTACTGGCCCGATCCGGCGGAGTACTCCCGCGCGATCGCCTGGTTCGACGCCCACGACGTGCCGACGACCACACACGCGATCGGCGACCAGGGCGTCCGGTACGTGCTGCAGGCAATCGAAGCCACACGCGGTCGCGCACGGCACCGGATCGAGCACGTCGAGACGATCCCGGACGACCTGGTCGATGCGTTCGCCACGCTGCCGGTCACCGCCAGCATGCAGCCCACGCACTGCACCGAGTACACCGCGCCCGACCACAGCGACAACTGGTCGACGCGGCTCGGTCCGCTCAGGGCAGAACGCGGCTGGCGGATCCGCGACCTCCGCGAGGCCGGCGTCCGCGTCGCGCTCGGGTCGGACTGGCCGATCGCGGACTTCGATCCGCGCGGCGTCCTCGCCGCCGCCCAGCTGCGCCGCAGAGGCGGTGCGCCCGAGCGCGAGCCGCTGCAGCCGGACCAGGCGATCACCGCGCGGATGGCACTCGAGGGCTATACGACCCACGCGGCCTGGTCGGTCGGCGACGAGGCCGAGACAGGCTCGATCGAGGTCGGCAAGAGCGCAGACCTGACCGCCTTCGCCGTGGACCCCCTCCTGGCCTCTCCGGACGAGCTCGTCGACGCGCCGATCACGCTCACCGTCGTGGGAGGTTCGGTCACCCACGAGGCCGACCAGCTGGGAGGCGCCGCATGAGGCCGATCGGGTTGCCAGCGGGCCGAGGTGATCAACCGCGCTCCTCAGCGATGCTGTTGCCGCCGAGCAACCCTCATGCATAGTCTGAACCGGGCGACTTGGGACTGTGTCACCAGAGCCTCCATCGACCAGCACATTCGGCGGTGCGGAGCCATCGCACTTCAGGCTTGCACGGAGAGCGAGTGAGTGTCTTCTCGTCCGACTGGCAGGTCGAGCCGCTGTCCCCGATCGCGGAGGCAAGCGCGGCCACCTTCCTATCCGAACGCTTCGGCGTCACGGGAACCCTCGAACGGCTCGGCAGCAACCACGACTGCAACTTCCGGGTCCGGTCCGACCCGGCTCAGGACGGTGGACGCCACGACTACGTGCTGAAGTTCTTCAACCCGGTCACCGACGTGGCGAAGTAGTCGCCCAGGTCGGGCATCACCCACCTCTTCCGGTGGGTGATGCCCGGTGGGTCATGCCCGGTTGGCCGAGGGAAGGGCGTCCGCCCTGAACTCCGAGGGGCTACATCCGTAGCGCTTCTTGAAGGCGGTCGCGAAGTGCGCCTGGGACGCAAACCCCCACCGGTAGGAGATGTCGCTGATGCGATAGGACGCCTTGCTCCGGTCGCGCAGGTCCAGGCCAGCCCGTCGCAAGCGCTGCTCCAGGATGTAGCGGCCGACCGATCCTTGCTGAACGGCGAACAGACGGCTGAGGTGGCGCGCCGAGACTCCGACCGACGCAGCCACCGCCTGCACATCGAGGGTCGAGTCGTCGAGGTGGGCCTCGATGAACGCCCTAGCCGCTGCGACCACCGTCGATGGGCCAGTCATGCCCCGTCCGACGAGGAGACCGCTCACCGCCTCGAGCACCGCGTCCGCCGCTTGTGAAGTCTCGCTGGAACCTGACGGGTCGACCAGCTCGCGCAAGGCTCGGCGCAGTTGCCGAGCGCTGGCCGCCGGCGCACCCATCCCGTCGCCGCGCACGAGGATGGGCGTCGTGAGGTCCACCAGATCACCTTCACCCTTGAGGCTTTCGAGGGGTACGTCGACCAGGAGCTGACGCATCTCCGGACCGAAACCGAACAGGTAGGGCCGGTCGGTGTCGTAGACGATCACGTCTCCCGGTCCCATCTGCAACCACTGGTGGCCCTGGTGGAAGTAGCCCTCGCCGTGAGTGAGGAGTGAGACGAACGCCGAAGACTTGGGGTGGGACCGGACGAGCCGTTGCGGCCGCTCGATCACGTGTGCGTTGCCAGCGATGTCGGCTACGCGGTAACGGTCAAGGTCGAGATTGATCTCACGCGCAAGCAGCCCTTCCTCCTCGAAGGTCTGGCAGGTGAGACCGACGAGCGCGGCGGCGTTGTACTGCTCCCAGTAGGCCAGGCGCTCGGAGATGGGGAGGCTCGCGGTGGAGACGGACGACCTGCGCGCTGCTAGGACCATGGAAGGGACATGCCGATCGGAAGGCGAGGCGTCGAGCGTACTCCGCGCGGCAGTCGGTGGGCTGGCACGTCACGTGCAGAGATAGCCGCCATCGACCGGCAGCACCGCTCCGGTCACGTAGCAAGCCGCCGGCGAAGACAAGAAGACGAACGTGTCGGCGACCTCCGGGGTCGCGCCCCACCGACCGAACGGGATCCGCGCCAGGACTGCCCCGTTCGCCGCCTCATCGGCCCTGAGACCTGCTGAGAGCGGCGTCTCGATCCACCCGGGGGCGACAGCGCTGACCCGGATGCCGTCGGCCGCGTACTCGACCGCGAGCGACTTGGTGAGCTGGTTGACGGCGCCCTTGCTGGCTCCGTATGCCGGTCGGTCAGCCGCGCCGAACACCGAGCGAGCTCGCACAACCGCATGCCGGAGACCAGGTTCACGTCGAGCACGCGCTCGAAGGTGTCGAGCTCGTACTCCTCGCGGTCCCGGCTGATTCCGACACACACGATCAGCACGTCCAGTGCCGTAAGGGAAGCGATCACGGAGCTCGCGACGCCGGCATCAGTGAGGTCGGCCTCCCGGATCCGCACCTGATCGACCGGCCCGCCCGCCGAGTCTCGTGAAGGCAGGCCGACCGCCAAGACATCCGCGACGAGCTCAGCGAAGCGGGAGGCAGTGGCTGCGCCGATGCCCGACGTCCCTCCGGCGACGAGCACCTGCTTGCCGTCGAAGAGATGAGGTGTCCAGGTCATGGGTTTCCTGTTCCAGGGATCTCAGCGGATGAGGGTGTCGAGGTAGGCCGCGCCGATGCCGACGTTCTCGTAGTGCTCGCGGCAGAGGGCCAAGTAGTCGTGGACGTCGAAGTGACCGTCGCTGTTGCCGTCCTCGTCCAGCCAGATCAGCGGCCCCTTCACCACGAAGAAGCACCGCATGGGCTCCTCGGACTCATAGGCCACCAGCGTGTGCCCCTCCCCTGGGGTCTCGTAGACGAACGAGCCCTCGGTGGCAGTCCAAGGTTGCTCGAGGTAGCCCCACCTACCGCTGATCGTGTAGGCGAAGACCTCGTGCGGGTGGTAGTGCCGGTTGACCAACCCCGCCTCCTTGGCCCACAGGACGTCGGCCCATCGGTTGTCGCGCGGGGAGATCCACAGCGGACGCGAGCCGACGGTCGGGCTCAGCGGCGCGTAGTAGCGCTCGTCGTCGATCGGTGCGAACTGATGGAAGACCTCCGGCTGGGCGTCGGGCTTCAGTGGGTTCGCAATCGGCTTCAGGTCTCGCCAGAACTCGCGGCCCGGTTCCTCAGACATGGGTCCGTCCTCTCGTGATGATCACCCGTCTCCCCGACGGCTCGCCCCAGCACAGCCGGAAGCCGCCCCGAGGTCTTTCGTCGTCCGGACCTGGTGTTGACCGGGACGGACATCCCATTCAGGCAGAGACGTCCGGATGGCAGTGGACCAGCGTCTTGACCTCGTCCGACCCGTGGACCGCGAGGCTGGACAAGGTGTCCGACGCCTGACCGAGTTCGATCCGGTGGGTCACGAGGCTCGCCAGGTCGAGCCTGCCTGCCGACACGAGGTCGATGAGCTCTCGGTGACAGTCGCGGTAGCCGACGCTCGTCGAGATGCGAAGCTCCGCGTTCACCATCTCGAATACGGGGATCTCCGCGGTCGGCATCAACCCGAGGAGCATCAGCTCGCCGCCCGAGCGCAGCGACCTCAGGCCCGTCGTGAGCGACTCCTGCTTGCCGACCACCTCGAAGGCGACGTGCACCCCATTTCCTCCCGTCGCCTCTCGACAGGCAGCGGGCACATCTTCGGACGGGTCGAGGGTGAGATCCATACCCATGTCTTCGGCCTTCCTGCGTCGCGAGGGGATGGGGTCCACCCCGAGGACCACCCCAGCGCCGCGCAGCTTGAGGAGCCCACCCACCAGCAGGCCGACCGGACCCAGGCCGATCACGAGCACGACCTGGCCCGGACGGAAACCGGACTGTCGCACCGAGTGGAGCGCGACGGCTGCCGGCTCGAGGACGGCCGCCGACGCCAGACCGAAGTCCGGGGGCAGGCTGTGGACCATGTAGGCGGGGACCACCGCATAGTCGGCCATCCCGCCGTCCCCCATGAGGCCGGCGAACCCGAGATGGTCGCAGACCTCGTACCGCCCCTCGCCGCACGAGACGCACTGGCCGCAGCGATAGTTCGGCTCTACGGCGACGCGTTCGCCGGGACGCACGTGGGCAACGCGGGAACCCACCGCCAGGACCTCGCCCGAGAACTCGTGGCCCAGGGTGATGGGTGCTCGTGCGTGCGACAGGCCGTGTGCCTGGTCAACAGGGATCGCGTGCGGGCCGTCGGCCACCTCGTGCAGGTCGCTGCCGCAGATCCCACACCAGGCGACCGCAAGCAACACTTCGTCGGCTTCCGGTTGCCTTGGCTCGTGCGGATCGAGGCGGATATCGCCGGCGGCGTGCCAGCGCAGGGCGCGCCCTCGCAGCCGATCAGCCATGGGACGAGGGCACACCACTGTGGGATCGGCCGTCTTTCGTCAGACGGACGCGGCGCTTTCCCGGACCGACCCCTCGACGACTCAACCTGCTCAGCTGTTGCTGAACACCGCCGGGCTGTCGCCGCCCTCGGGGCCCCGACCAGCCCACGACCACGCGTACGCCGGGTCCTCGACGGCCAGGCCGCCCTCGCCCAGGTCGAGGGGCGCGAAGGTGTCGACCATGACCGCG
>NZ_BAAGYA010000005.1:0-2094 GCF_054779555.1 Nocardioides dilutus
CCGATGAGCGGAATGTGTCGCTACGAGGTTGGAGGCCAGCCGAGGCGCGACAACTGCTCCTGAGGTGACCAGTTGCTCGGCTGCCGAACGACTGTGCTGTGCCAGGGATGACCCTCCCAAATCCAGCGGACCCGCCATCCCATGTAGAACCCCGCCCGGAGGTCCTCGCGGCCGCCGCACGCATCCTGATACCCGAACTGCAATCCGCAGCATGAGCAAATCTCCTGGGACCCGACACCATCGACCCAAGGCGGCTCGTCCTGGTCAAAGCCGCAGGCGGGACACACGTGCACATCGGCATCCTCGCAAACGAATCGTCCGCTCCTGCCGCGGATCGTCAGCTGAAGGACTCGGCCATCCGTGACACGACGATCAGCAAGCCGACCACCGCGACCATGAATCCGCACCCGAGGCCGGACCCGAAGTAGCCCGATCGAGCTTTCAGAGCCGCAGCGAGAAGAGCAACAGCGGGGATCACCAAGCCGAGCGGACCCAATCCAAGCCCGAGAAGTGCCGAGATGAAGCCAATCAGTGCGCCGATCGAAGAGCCGAGCGCGAACAGCCCAAGATGGAGCGAACCGGAGTCGTCACGCACAGCCGCTCACCTCCTCAACTAAGCAACGCGCCGACCGTAGGCCAACACGGGTGCGGATAGGCGAGCGTGGCTACTCAACTCAGCCGTCCGATCATGCCGCGAGCAGCGCGGTCGTGCCGTTGAGCCCGCGTGTGCATCTGAAAGACTGCGGGCCACCATGTTGGAGAAGTCTGAGGTCCGACGTCTCATGACAAGCACATGGAAAGCGGCGGGCCTGACGGGCCGTGGCAGGCGGTGGACCTACGTGGGTTCCGAGTTTGAGTGGCTAGTCGCTTACGAAGGCGATTGGCTCGGACGCATCAGCATGACGGCTGACGCAAAGCTGCGGGACGCGGTGGATGACGATTACCCGTTACGAGTGTTCGCAGAGTTCCTCCCCGAGATTGACGGTCACGTTCTCTTGGTTGCGCTGGCGGCGGAATCCGCCATGGGCGATGACGTACGTCGAGATGTCGTGCGTGAATACGCTCAAGTCTTGGTGGACTTCGTCATGGCTCACGACTCGGTGGACTCACGTCGGGCGGCTTACCGCTCTGGCGTCCTCAAGCCGATGTTCATCCGCTTCGACCTACGCGATGCGCTGGAGGCGTAGGAGTCGGATCGTCCGGTCATAGCCGCGGAGGGGCCGTCCGATCATGCCGCGGTCCGCGCCCGCCCTATCCGGCTGAGCGAAGATCCGCGTACTCGTCCTGGATCACGCCGCCGTTCACCCAACGGCTCATTCGTGCACCGTTCTGGCTTGCCGCTTCGAACGCGGTAAGTGCATCGGCGAAGCGACCGATCATGATCCCGTCTCCGACGTCGACGTCCTCGTCCGCCGGGCGAAACTCGTACACGTCGAGGAAGTCGTCATCGCCGTCGTTGAGCACGGCATGGCGTCGCAGGGCGAAGCCGCCGTCAGCGGCCGCAATCGACAGCCATCTGACCGTTCCTTCATCGAGCGTCGTGGTGAGCAGCTGCTCGATCGAACCGCCACGGCGCAGCGCAGCCGCGGCCTGCTGTTCGGTCAGGTGACGCACGGAAGAGATCATGCCGAGCACTGGCATCCCGGGCCAGTGGAACCGCCCGACTTTGCCGCGGAGCGGCCATCCGCATCTGGCGCGTTCCGAATCTGCGGCGCAGTGACAAACAATCGCCGTACGCTCCGCTGGTGAGCATCGCCTTGGGTTTCGGTGACACGGGTTCGATGCTCATCAACAGTGGGCCATTCGAAGCCCTTAGGGCCGCTGTTCAGGTTCGGCTGAACGACAGTCCAGAGGCCGCGCAGTTCTTCGATGACGCGATGCTCCACTTCGGCGGCGACATTGCCCGAGTAGCGCCGGACCTGGCGTGCGCCATCGCGTCGGCTCTTCGGGACGTTGTGGATGGGTGGCTCACTCAAGAGGACACGGTTCCTAGGACCTGGGCGGGCTACGGCAACCACGTCGAGGCGTTGAGTGAACTACGAGCCCTGGCGGCTGAGTACGAGCGGACGGCCTGCTGAAACGTCCGATCTTGCC
>NZ_BAAGYA010000006.1:0-1200 GCF_054779555.1 Nocardioides dilutus
GGTGCTCTCAACGGGTCGTCGCAACACTTCCTTGACTCAAGGAGGTCGCGATGGCGCGTCAGAGCTATCAGCGGTTGTCACCAGCAGACATCGATGAGATCTGGTCGCGGATGCGTGCTGGGCATGCGGTCAAGCCGACGGCGCGGTCGCTGGGGCTGGCCACGAGCACGGTGCGGACCTATCTGCTGCGTTGCGGCGGGATCAGACCCGACCCACGACATCGGGCGGCGGGCCGGCTGAGCTTTGAGGAGCGGGAGGAGATCTCCCCTGGCCTGGCCGCAGGTCTGTCGCTACGGGCGATCGCGGCTGGGCTGGGTCGCTCGACGTCGACGGTCAGTCGTGAGGTCGCCGGCAACGGCGGCCGGCGGCGGTATCGCGCGGCGGCCGCGGACCAGCAGGCGTGGGCGCGGGCGACCAGGCCCAAGGCGTGCAAGCTGGCCACCAACCCGGCGCTGGCTGGCATCGTGGCCGAGAAGCTTGCCCGCCGGTGGTCACCGCAGCAGATCGCCGGCTGGCTCAAGCTGACCTATCCCGACGACCCGGAGATGCACGTGTCCCACGAGAGCATCTACCGCACCCTGTTCGTGCAGTCGCGTGGTGCGCTGCGCAGGGAGCTGACCGCCTACCTGCGCACCGGCCGGGTGATCCGACGCGTCCACGGGGTCCGGTTGCCCGATGGCCGTGGCGCCAGGCCCGGGATCGTGAACATCAGCGAGCGACCCGCTGAGGCCGAGGACCGTGCCGTGCCCGGTCACTGGGAAGGCGACCTGGTCTTCGGCAAAGGCATGAGCCCGGTCGCGACCCTGGTCGAGCGATCCACCCGCTACCTGCTCCTCGTCGGGCTGCCCGACGGCAACCACAAGGCCGATGCCGTCGCCGACGCCCTGGCCGCCGCGGTGCGACACCTGCCCGAGCAGCTGGCGAAGTCACTGACCTGGGACCAGGGCCACGAGATGGCCGAGCACCGCAGGTTCACCGATGAGACCGGCATCCAGGTCTACTTCTGTGACCCGAAGTCCCCGTGGCAGCGCGGAAGCAACGAGAACACCAACGGGCTGCTGCGTCAGTACATGCCACGACGGCTCGACTTCCGGACGCTGACCCAAGACGACCTCGATGCCATCGCACTCGAGCTCAACGACCGTCCTCGACAGACCCTCGGTTTCAAGACACCATCACAAGCACTAGCCGAGGTGTTGC
>NZ_BAAGYA010000007.1:0-982 GCF_054779555.1 Nocardioides dilutus
GAACACCGCCGGGCTGTCGCCGCCCTCGGGGCCCCGACCAGCCCACGACCACGCGTACGCCGGGTCCTCGACGGCCAGGCCGCCCTCGCCCAGGTCGAGGGGCGCGAAGGTGTCGACCATGACCGCGGACTCCTCGAAGTAGTCCACCCCCAGGGAGGCCTCGATCGCCGAGGGCTGCGGGCCGTGGGCGTGGCCGCCGGGGTGCAGCGAGATCGAGCCGATGCCGATCCCCGATCCCTTGCGGGCCTCGTAGTCACCGCCGACGTAGAACATGACCTCGTCGCTGTCGACGTTGGAGTGGTAGTACGGCACCGGGATGGCGAGCTCGTGGTAGTCGACCTTGCGCGGCAGGAAGTTGCAGACCACGAAGTTGTGGCCCTCGAAGACCTGGTGGACCGGTGGCGGCTGGTGGATCTTGCCGGTGATCGGCATGTAGTCGTCGATGTTGAAGGTGTAGGGGTAGAGGCAGCCGTCCCAGCCGACGACGTCGAACGGGTGGGTTGCATAGGTCATCCGGGTGCCCACCACCCCGGCGCTGGTGCGGTGCTTGACCAGCACGTCGACATCACTCTGCTCATCACTGGCCTCGGCCAGCAGTGGCGCGTCCGGGCCGTGCAGGTCACGCTCGCAGTAGGGCGCGTGCTCGAGCAGCTGCCCGTAGCGGGACAGGTAGCGCTTCGGGGGTGCGACGTGGCTGTTGGCCTCGATCGCATACAGCCGGCTCGGCTCGGTCGGCAACCAGCGGTGGGTGGTGGCCCGTGGGATGACGACGTAGTCGCCGGCCCGGTAGGGCACGACGCCGAAGACCGTCTCGACCGTGCCGGTGCCGGCCTCGACGTAGACACACTCGTCGCCGATCGCGTTGCGGTAGTAGGGCGAGGGGTCGGTCCCGGTGACGACGTAGCCGATGCGGACGTCGTTGTTGCCGAGCACGAGCCGGCGGTCGGTGACCGCGTCGGTCCCGGTCTCGAGGTCGTGCAGC
>NZ_BAAGYA010000008.1:0-733 GCF_054779555.1 Nocardioides dilutus
CTGACGGGCACGGCCGCCGCGGCCGGCCTGGCCGCCAACAGCGTCGGCAGCAAGCAGCTGAAGAAGAACGCGGTCAAGACCGCGAAGATCAAGAACAACGCCGTGACCGCGGCCAAGATCAAGGACGGCTCCGTGGGCCTGGCTGACCTCGCGCCCGGAGTGCTGTCCTCCGAGCCCACGGTGTTCGAACACGTGGTCGCCCCCGGCGCCCCGATGAGCGCTGTCACCGTCGCCGGTATCAGGTTCACGCCTTCCTGCACCGGCACGTCGACGACGGCGACCGCGCAGGTGGCAGTCGGCAGTGACAACAACCTCCCCGAGATGACGTACAACGCCAGTCTCATCACGCAGGTCGGCGCGGACACCGATGCGGTGCCGGTGGTGGGCCGTGGCGTTGGGTCCGTCTCCATCACCGCGCCCGCTGCGGCAGGGGCCAACGCGTTCACGATGCTGTCCGGGGACGTGAAGTCAGCCGCTGGACCATGGGTCCGCATCACCCTGGGCATGAGAGCGACGCTGGGGGCCTCGAAGGAGTGTCAGCTCCGGCTCGTGGCCGCGGTCCTCGACTAGGAATGGCGTCACCCGGCACGGCCGGCTCGCCGCCCGGCGGGTGCTGCGGGACGCGGGTCGGTAGGGCGAAGCCCGGGCTCTTCACGGGGGGCCTGGTCAGACCCCACACTGGCGGCTCACGCTCCCTCCGAGAGGTCCGACCATGCCAAGCCGTCAGCCTGCT